>OY970150.1:652500-1867446 GCA_963706365.1 uncultured Alphaproteobacteria bacterium
TTTCTTTAAGTTGACCTTCTAAAGCCTCAACCCGTGCCTTTAAAGCCTCATTCTCCGCCCGGGCATTGGCGGCCATGGTGCGCACTTGCTCAAACTCTTCCTTGGTTACAAGATTACAGTTGCCAAAGAATTCATTCATGCGTTGCTTCATGAAGTTTTCCCCTTCATGCCGCGCTGCATCTGCGGTGCTAAACGCCCCCATCATCATTTTGTTAAAGTCATCAAATAGGTTTTTATTCATTCTATTTTCTATATAAAGAGAGCATGACAAATACCAGCAAAATTTTAATCACCGGCGGTTATGGCTTTATTGGTAGTAATATGGCTTATCGTTTGCAACAAACCCATGACATTATAATAGCAGACTGGCTAAGCGAGGGCACCAAATGGCATAATGTACGTGATGTTCAAATTTATAAAACTGTAAATCCCTGGGATTATAACGATGAATTCAATGATAATTTTGCTGATATTAAAGCAATCATTCATATGGGGGCAATATCTTCTACGGTTGAACAAAATGTAGGCCTAATTATGGAGAATAATTTTGAATACAGCCGGCAATTGTGGGATATTGCGGTTAAACGCGGCATTCCTTTTATCTATGCTTCAAGCGCCGCCACCTACGGCAATGGCGAACAGGGGTTTAAAGATAGTGAAGACCCTGCATACCTTGCTCAATTAAAACCCATGAATGCCTATGGCTGGAGCAAGCATGTATTTGATCGTTTTGTTGTCAACGAAGCACAACAAGGCCGC
Organism: uncultured Alphaproteobacteria bacterium; assembly: GCA_963706365.1. GTDB lineage: Bacteria > Pseudomonadota > Alphaproteobacteria > JAJTHO01. The sequence continues at coordinate 653,260 of OY970150.1, forward strand.
CCTACCCCACCGCAATGGGCAGGCTTAAAATTTTTTAATGTTTATGGAGAATTTGAAGAGCACAAAGACAAGCAGCGCTCTGTTATTTCGCAGCTGTATCAACAAATTAAGCGCGGTGAGGCGGCAAAATTATTTAAGTCTTATAAAGAAGGTTATGAAGATGGCGGGCAATTGCGCGATTTTGTTTATGTAGAGGATGTTTGCAATGTTATGCTTTGGCTGTTAGCGAACCCAGATGTAAGCGGACTTTATAATGTAGGCAGTGGCCAGGCACGTTCTTTTAAGGATCTAGCCCTAGCCACTTTTGCAGCCATGGACGTTGCCCCCAACATTAAGTATATTGAAATGCCCGAACAAATTCGTGGCCATTATCAATATTTTACAGAGGCACCTATGGATAAACTGCTTAATAAGGGTTATCAAAACAAGCCAACTTCTTTAGAAGAGGCGACCAAACAATACGTACAAGAATTTTTAAAACCTTATTATGAATAAAAAATCCGCCTTTATCGCCTTGGCTGGCGCCGCCAACGCCGGAAAATCAACACTGTTAAATCAATTGATTGGCACTCCGCTAGCCGTGGTTTCCGCAAAACCGCAAACCACACGCCGCCCGGTGACGGGTGTAATGACACAAGATAACGCACAACTGGCTTTTACCGATACGGCTGGATTACTGGAGCGCCCCGAAGATATGGTGCAAAAAGCCATGCATCGCGCCGCGCATCGGGTGATTGAAGATGCAGACATTATCATTTTTCTGCTAGATATAAAAACCTATGAACGCGACCGCATTCATTTACATAGCCTGAAAAAATATAATAAGCCGTTGCTTATTGCTCTTAACAAAATTGATACCGCGACAAAAGACAGACAACTGCCCATTCTGCAAGAGTTAGCCGAGTTTGATTACCCTGTTTTCCCCATCAGTGCGCGTAAAAATCATGGTGTTGGCCACCTGCTAGAATCTTTGATCCGCTTAGCCCCCGAAGGCGAATGGCATTATGATGAACAGCATTTAACCGATGCGGCCATGCGTATGTTAGCCGAGGAAATTACCCGCGGTGAAATTTTAAGAAATTGCCATCAGGAAGTACCTCACTCTACTTCCGTATTTACCGAAAAATGGGAAGAAAAGCGTAACGGCATTCATATTTACCAGCAAATTATTACCCCGCGCGATTCTCATAAACGGATTATTGTAGGGCGTCAGGGACAGATGCTAAAGAAAATTGGCGGTGACGCACGCAAGGAAATTGCTGCCTTAGCCGGTTGCCCCTGCCATCTTTTTCTGCATGTAAAAGTGGTGGAACGCTGGCAAGAAGAAGAGGCAAAACGAATAATTTAGGCACAGCTATGGGATTTTTATTTTAATCGTGCTAAGTCAAGCCTATGCAAAAAAAGAACGATGCCATAAAAAAATCCCGCACGAAATCCTTTATTAAAAGAACACTTTATAGCTTACTGCTGCTTGTCATTTTAGTAGGCGCCGGCTATTACACCGCGTTGCAATATTTAAAAAGTGATGCTGGCCGCCAACAAATTGTAAAACAAATTGAAAAAGTTACTGGCCGCGAAGTGGCACTGGGCAACTTGGGTTTAGCCGTAGGTTTAAAGCCAACTGTCGAGATTAATAATTTACGTATCGATAATGCAGAATGGGGCACGGCAGAAGATTTTTTGAAAGTTGATAAAGCCATCGTAACGGCACAGCTTTTACCCATGCTACAAAAAGAAATTATTCTGGAAAAAATTACATTAGTTGGTGCCGATATTAATTTGGAAAAAAATAAAGAGGGCGATGCCAACTGGGTTTTTAGTGATAAAACAACAGAAAAAGGTGTAGATGAGGAGGAAGCTAAAAAAACAGCTGTTTCTTTAAACTTAATTGCCGCTGAAAATGTTAACTTGTCTTACAGTGATGCCCAAACAGGCAAGAAGCATTCTTTAACGTTACAAGACATGAAGTTGAATGAAGGCCTTACAAACATGACGCTGAAATTGAACGGCAGCTATCAGAAAAAGCCGCTTTCTTTGGATATTGAAACCGCGACTGTTAAAGAATTCATGCAGAAAGTAAGCGAGATTCCAGTTAAAGGAAATGTTCAATATGCCGGCAATAACCTGGATGTTGATGTGTTGACAGTTTTACCAGCTAACGAGAAACCATTGAGTTTTACGGCAAGAGTTTCAGGTAAGGTACAATCTGTACCTGCAGAAATTTATCAGGTGCCCGAAAAATATAAAGGTTTCTTCCCCATTACCATGAGTGTAAATGTAGCTGGAACAGAAAATAAAGCAGACCTAAAAAATCTTTCCATTAATGCAACCGGTGCCACGTTAAAAGCCAACAGCGTTAATATTGGCATGAAACCGCTCGGGGGAATGGGCGATTTAAACTTAACGTTACAAGATGCAGGTTTATTTATCCCACAATTGAAAGGGGAGCCTTTAACCATTTCAACAAACCTGAATTATAATAACGATGTTTTAAAATTGAGAAATTTGAAACTGGATAGTACCGGCATCGACATTACGGGTAAAAATATGAACATCGGCACAAAGCCGCTAAAAGCATCTGGAAGCATTAAGGCGAACATTGAAAAAATGGGGCGTTTTGCAGAGGCCTTGAAAGATAAATCCCTAGAGCTGGATACGTCCCTGCAATACGCTGATAATGTTATAAAAACAGAAAATATGACAGCTAAGCTAGGCGAAAATTTGGTGCGCGGCCAGGCGACTGTTAATTTGAAGCCGGAACCTATCGGCATTCGCTTTGATCTGGCGGCTGATGATATCTATTTGCATGATATTCTACCGAAAAATCAGGCTATTAATGAGGCTAAACCAGCCGAAGAAGAAAAGCCCACCCTAAACAAAAGCGGCAAGCTGTTCTCATCCAAACCCATGGACTTAAGCATCCTAAGTAAAATAAAATTAAATGCCAAAGCCGATATTAAAAATTTGCATTTGGAAGAAAAAGACACCAGCAAAAACGTTTATAAAAATATTATTCTATCCGCCAACATTCAAAATGGCCAGGCATCCATCGAAAATTTTGCTGCGGCCTTGCCAGGTGGCGCCAACATTAATGGTCAGGGTGGCATTAATGAAAACGGTGCCCTACGGTTAAAGTTTTTGGTGGATAATATGATTTTAGGCAGTTTCCTAAACCACTGGACAGGCAATACCCTTATTCAGAACGGCCGCACAGTTACCCGCATTGATTTAACAGCGAATGGCAAAAGCCCCGCAGCACTGGCCGCATCAGCCAATGGTTCTGCTGAATTGGTTGTAAAAGATGCCAAAATTCAAAGCGGTTATGTCAATTTATTAGCCGATGATCTGGTGCAAAACATTATTCCCTTTGCCCGCAAAGCAACTGGCTTAACGCAAGTGAACTGTATTGTTTCCCGCTGGCCTATTACAAACGGTGTGGCAGAAACGGATATTACCCTAATTGACACGCAACAGATTTCCATTGCGGGTAAGGGAAGTATTAATCTAGGCAAAGAAACGCTGGATATTAGACTGATTCCTAGCCCCAAAAGCCCAAGCTTGGTTAGCCTCTCTGCCCCTATTATAGTAAGCGGAACATTCACAAAACCAAAATTCCGCCCGGATACGGCAAAAGTTGCCACAGATGTTCTAAAAGCCGCTGCACTTGGCGCTATAAACCCACTAGCCATTGCCCTGCCCTATCTTAGTGCGGGTGGCGATAAAGACCCTTGCGATAATGTTCTAGATGGCATGCAAATTAACCTGAAGCAGGCTTCTGATAGAGATGTAGAAAAAGCCCTGGGTGATGCTGCAGCAAAAGATACTTCCATCAGCAACACCGTACAAGAAATTCAAGAAGGCGATTTATCCGAAACCTTGCAGCAAGTAACACCTGAATTATTACAACAATCACCTAAAAAGACGCTGGATAATTTAGAGAAAAGTGGCAAAAATATTTTGGATGGCCTTGAATCCGGTGTGAAAAACATTATTAAATTGCCAGGCACCCCTGCAACCCAGCCTACCGAACAACCGGCTGATGCATCCCCTGCCCCAGAACAAGAAACAGAACAGGAATCGGTACCAAGTGACTAACCATATGACGCTCTACACAAAATTCATGCTTTCTCTTTTGGCCATTGCTGTAATAGGAATCTTCTATGTACTGTTCTTAGTGTCCCCACCACAGGAGCTGCTGGAAGTTACCCTGGAAGGTAAAATTTTATAGTGCCAAGTTATTTTAATGAATAGCATCGCCCTGTTTTTAGACATGCTTACTACGGAACGGGGAGCGTCTCTAAATACACGGATAGCCTATCAAAATGATTTACAGCATTATATCGGCTTTATTAAACCTAAAACGCCGGAAAATGTTAAAACCGCAAAAATTCAACAATTTGTTGAAAGCTTAAAAGATCTGTCAAACAACACCATGGCCAGACGTTTGTCTGCCGTGAAAGGCCTCCATAAATTTTTGTTAACCGAAGGCATCCGCGATGATAATCCAGCGGCAACCATTCAACGCCCCAAACCTGGCAGACCCCTACCAAAAATTCTAACCATTGAACAAGTAAACTTTTTACTACAGCAAGCCACAAAAGATAAAAGCGCCGCTGGATTACGCATGGTAGCGATGCTGGAATTGCTTTATGCCACCGGCTTAAGAGTTAGCGAATTGGTCAGCTTACCCTTGGCGGCCGTCATTCGCCAACCCAAGTTTCTTATTATAAAAGGAAAAGGCGGCAAAGAGCGTGGGGTTCCCCTAACCAACGTGGCACACCAGGCTTTACAAAAATATATTCCACATCGCCCAACAATTTATAAAAAACCCAATACTTGGCTATTCCCCAGCCGCTCTAAAAATGGTTATATGACACGCCAGCAATTTGGCCTCTGCCTAAAGCAACTTGCCCGACAATGCGGTTTCAAGGAAGATCAAGTTTCCCCCCATATACTGCGCCATGCCTTTGCTACGCATTTATTACAAAATGGCGCTGATCTTCGCAGCATTCAAAAACTGCTGGGTCATGTTGATATTTCCACCACAGAAATTTATACGCACATACAGCAACAAACGTTGAAAGACACCATGGAAAAATGCCACCCCTTGGTTCTTTAACAACCTAAACTTGGCGTTAATTAAGTTGATGACATGCCCTAAACGCCCACTCTATAACACGGCATGAATAAATGGTATCTGGTTGACGCCTCCGGCTATATCTTTCGCGCCTATCATGCGCTGCCCCCCATGACACGGGCAGATGGCACCGTCGTAAATGCCGTTTATGGCTTTTCTTCTATGCTGTTGAAACTGATCCAGGATTATCAGGGTGAAGGCCATATTCTGGTTTGTCATGACGCCGCCCGTAAGAATTTTCGCAACGATATCTACCCCGAATACAAGGCACATCGCCCCCCTGCCCCAGAGGATTTAGTACCGCAATTTCCCCTGATTCGAGAAGCCGTAGCCGCATTTGGCTTACCGCAAATTGAGCTGGAAGGCTTTGAAGCTGATGATTTAATCGCCACTTATGCACGGCTTTATGCAGAGCGAGGCGATGAGGTAGTGATTGTTTCAGCGGATAAAGATTTATTACAATTACTCCGCCCCGGCGTGCAATTGCTTGACCCCATGAAAAACACACTAATGGGCGATGAAGCGGCCATTAAAAAATTTGGTGTGTTGCCTGACAAGGTTATTGATGTACAGGCGCTGGCGGGTGACAGCACCGATAATATTCCTGGCGTTCCGGGTATTGGCGTGAAAACAGCAGCAGCCCTGATAGATGAATTTGGCGATTTAGAAAACCTGCTGCAAAATGCGCATACCATTAAACAAAATAAACGGCGGGAAAGTTTAATAGAGTTTGCCGAACAGGCGCGTGTCTCCAAAAAACTGGTTTCACTAGATGTTTATGCGCCGGTTACTTTAGATGTAACAGACAACCACCGACCCAGCACCGACGAACTAGCCAACTTTTTCCAGGCACAAGGCTTTAAATCCCTATTAAACAGAATTGGCAGTGTTATAGAATCAAAACCAGCAAAATCGCATCTTGAAAAAGATTATGAGCTGGTAACAACAGAACAACAACTGCAACACTGGTGCGAACGTATCCATCATAACGGCTTTGCCGCAATCGATACAGAAACCACTGGTCTAGATACGATGAATTGCGAATTGGTTGGCATTTCACTGGCTATAGAACCCGGCAAGGCTTGTTATATTCCCATCGCTCATAAATCAGATGGGGGAATGCTAGAACCTGCACCAGAACAATTATCGTTACAAACTGTTCAATCCTATTTGCAGCCTCTGCTTAACAGAAGTGATTTAACCTTTATTGGGCATAATTTTAAGTTTGATCTAAAGGTTCTGGAAAATGCCGGTTTTCACATCTTGTTATCCACAGCAGCGTCTAGGGATATTTCTGCTACCGCCGGGATGACACAATGTCGGCTAGAAGACACCATGCTCATGTCTTTTGCCGCCTATGGCAGCCGCCATAAACACAACATGGATGACCTGGTCAGCCGCTATTTAGGCGAGACAGCAGTAAGTTACAAGGAAGTTACCAACAAAGGCAAAATCACCTTTGACTATGTGCCCCTGAAACAGGCCTGTGATTACGCAGCAGAAGATGCAGACTACACCCTAAGATTATATCATTATTTCCAGCAATCCTTAAAAGAGCAGCAGGCACACACAGTTTATTATACGCTGGAACAGCCCCTAATGCCGGTACTGGCTGAAATGGAAATGGCAGGCATTAAGGTTAACCCACAGCGATTGCAAAAGTTAAGCGCAGAATTCACCGCCGATTTACAAAGCTTTGAAGAACAAATTTTTACCATAGCCGGCCATGAATTTAACATTGCCTCCCCCAAACAATTGGGTGTTGTATTATTTGAAGAATTAAATTTACCGGTTCCTAAAAAAAGTAAAACAGGCGGCTATGCCACCGGCGTAGAAATTTTGGAACCTTTATCCGCAGAACATAAAATTGCCGAACTGGTCTTGGAATGGCGACAAATTGCCAAGTTACGCTCTACGTATTCTGAGGCACTTTTAAAACAAATTGATCGCAACACGGGGCGTGTGCATACCAATTTCACCCAAGCCGTCACCAACACTGGCCGCCTAAGTTCTAATGATCCTAACCTGCAAAATATTCCCATCCGCACCGAAAGCGGCAAACGTATCCGCGAGGCATTTATCGCTAAAGAAAGATTTAAACTAATCTCCATCGATTATTCGCAAATTGAACTCCGTATTTTAGCGGCAATGGCCAATATCCCTTCCTTAAAAGAAGCTTTCAAAAACGGCGAAGATATTCACGCCGCCACAGCCAAAACTGTATTTGGTGTTGAACAGGTTTCTAGCGATCAACGTAGACAGGCAAAAACTATTAACTTTGGTATTATCTACGGCATCAGCGCGTTTGGCCTGGCGCAACGTATGGGGGTTAGTAATTACGAAGCCAAGGAAATTATCAAAACCTATTTTGAAAAATATCCCGGCATTCGCAAATATATGGATAGCACCATAGAACAAGCCAAAGTCGATGGCTTTGTTACAACCTTATTTGGCCGTAAAATTTACCTAGATGGTATTAATGCCAAAAACCCTATGCAGCGCAGTTTTTCACAACGCGCCGCCATTAACGCCCCCATTCAGGGAACCGCCGCCGATATTATTCGCCGTGCGATGATTCGGGTACCCGATATTTTAAAACAATCAGGCTTAAACGCCACCATGCTATTACAAGTGCACGATGAACTGGTTTTTGAATGCGCTGCATCCGAAACAGAAAAACTAGTTCAGATTATTACACCGATTATGGAAGAAGCTTGTTTACCGTTTATAGATTTAGGCGTTAAACTATCTGTCGAAGCTGGTGTTGGTAATAACTGGGCAGAAGCGCATTAAACACTAAACGAAGTACCACACCCACAGCTGGAACTGGCATTGGGGTTATTAACCTGGAATGCGGCGCCCACCATTTGCTGTTTAAAATCTATTTCCGCGCCTTCCATAAACCCCAAAGACATTTCGTCAATAATCAGTTTAACACCATCTCTTTCAAAAGTCTGGTCTTCTTCGGTAATTGTCTGGTCAAATTCAAATAAATACTGAAAACCGGCACAGCCACCACCATCAACTTTTAAGCGCAACATTAAATCCGGCTGCTGTTTACGTTGCTGTAATAACTTTACACGATTGACAGCACTTTCCGTTAAACGAATTTCAGGCGTAGACATAGTTTATATATGGGCTTGAGCATTCGCTATTGCAATGGCATTATAGCAGGATGCCTCAAAACACCCCAAAATTTATCGGTTCCATGGTTGCCCTGATTACACCATTCAAAGAAGATTTTTCTATCGATTGGCCGGCTCTGGAAAAACTGATTGAGTGGCATATCACACAAGGCACACAATGTATCATCCCTTGCGGCACTACAGGCGAATCAGCCACGCTAAGCAATAAAGAACATTTTGACGTTGTTAAATTCACCGTTCAAAAAGTTGCTGGCCGTATTCAGGTGATGGCGGGAACAGGTTCTAATAACACAGCCGAGGCCATAGAATTTACAACGCAAGCACAAGAAGCAGGTGCTGATGCCGCATTGGTTATCACCCCTTATTATAATAAACCGACACAACCGGGCTTATTAGCACACTTCACCGCCATTCATGATGCAACAAATATTCCTATTATTTTATACGATGTGCCAGCCAGAACAGTTACCCGCATTCATGATGCTACTTTGATAGCGCTGGCAAAACTGCCCCGTATAAAAGGCCTAAAAGATGCCACCGCTAATCTAGAGCGCCCTCTGGCTTTATACGAAAAAGTACCCGAAGATTTTGCCTTAATTTCTGGCGAAGATGCCACCGCTTTAGCTTTTTATGCGCAAGGTGGGCATGGCTGTATTTCCGTATCCGCTAATGTTGCTCCCAAACTTTGCCGCCAGCAGTATGATTTGTGGCAGGAAGGCAAAGCGCGGGAGGCTCTTGAAATTGCCAGAAAAGTATTACTTTTACACGAAGCCATGTTTTGTGAAACCAGCCCGGCACCGGCGAAATATGCCTTAAGTAAATTAGGTTTTTGTAAAAATATCGTGCGGCTGCCTTTAACACCGGTATTAAACGAAAGTAAAAGCTTGATCGACAAGGCAATATCTACTTTGCAGTAGTCGCCTCATGCGAAAACTGTTATTACCCCCAGCATGCAGGAAAAGTTCAAGCAAGTTTTAGATCGGGCACAAAATATTTCCGATAAACTATCCAGCGGTGAATTACCGATGGAGGAATTTACGGCACTCTCGAAAGAATATTCAGACCTATCGCCCGTTGCAGAAGAAATTCGCAAATATAATGCCGCGCATGAAACCTTGCGCGAAGTAGAAGAAATGCTGAATGATGCCGATAGTGATGCCGAGATGAAAGAGTTGGCACAGGAAGAAAAAGAGGACGCCAGCCAACAAATTGAGAAGCTGTTACAGTCTATTAAACTGCTGCTGCTGCCAAAAGATGAAGCCGATGCCAAAAATGCGATTATCGAATTTCGTGCAGGAACCGGCGGTGATGAGGCCGCCATTTTTGCCGCAGATCTATACCGCATGTATGCCCGTTATGCCGAAACGCAAAACTGGAAATTCGAAAGCATGGACATAACCGAAAACGGCGTAGGCGGTTATAAAGATGCAACGGCCACTATCTCTGGCAAGGGGGTGTTTGCCCGCCTGAAATTTGAATCGGGTGTACACCGTGTACAACGCGTACCCGCCACCGAAACACAAGGGCGCATCCACACATCAGCCGCCACCGTGGCGGTGCTGCCCGAAGCCGAAGAAGTAGATGTAGATATTAACGAAAATGATCTACGTATTGATGTTTTCCGCGCCAGTGGCCCCGGTGGACAATCGGTAAACACAACAGATAGTGCGGTGCGCATCACCCACATGCCCAGCGGCATTGTTGTTTCGCAACAAGATGAAAAATCGCAACATAAAAACCGGGCAAAAGCCATGAAGGTTTTACGTGCCCGCCTTTACGAAGCCAAACGCGCCGCAGTGGATGCAGAACGCGCCGCTGACCGAAAAGGCCAGGTAGGAAGCGGTGACCGTTCCGAACGCATTCGCACTTATAACTACCCGCAAGGCCGTTTAACGGATCATCGTATAAATCTTACACTCTATAAACTAGATAAGGTAATGGAAGGCGATTTGGACGATATTATTGACGCCCTAATCAGCGAAGATCAATCCGCAAAACTGGCAATGTTAGAGGAATAAAATTTGACAGCTTAAGCTTTTCTGTCTATCACCCATTGAAATTATGGTTTCGCCCGGATAGCTCAGTCGGTAGAGCAAAGGACTGAAAATCCTTGTGTCGGCAGTTCGAGTCTGCCTCCGGGCACCACCATAGTTTTTCATTGAACAAACGCTACAGCGTTCTAAATTATGAAAAATTATGGCCATCCTAATAAATAGGGAATTTCTATATGTTTCAACTTAATGATAAACTTGCCTTAGTAACCGGCGCCTCTGGTGGTATTGGCTGTGCTATTGCGCAAATATTAGCAAATGCTGGCGCAATCGTGGCTTTATCAGGCACGAATGAAGAAAAATTAACAGCAACACAACAGCAAATTCAAGGCAATAGCTTTATTATTCCAGCCAATTTGTCGGAAACAGATGCCGCCGTAAAACTGGTTAAAGAAACAGAAGAAAAGGCCGGCAAGGGCATTGATATTTTAATTAATAATGCTGGCTTAACCCGCGACACCCTGTGCATGCGGATGAAAGAAGAAGACTGGCAACAGGTCATTAATTTAAATTTAAGTGCAGCATTTCGCCTTTCACAAGCTGTACTACGCGGCATGATGAAAGCACGCAATGGCCGAATAATTAATATAACTTCCGTTGTGGGCGCCACCGGCAACCCGGGGCAAACAAATTATGTGGCATCCAAAGCCGGTCTTACCGGATTTTCCAAGGCCTTAGCTCAAGAAGTTGCGAACCGCGGTATTACCGTAAATTGTATCGCCCCAGGTTTTATTACCACTGCCATGACAGACAAATTAAACGACCAGCAAAAAGAAACAATCACAGCCAAAATACCCGCCGGTAAAATGGGCTCTCCTGAAGACATTGCCGCCGCCGCCCTCTATTTAGCCAGCACCGAAGCACAATACGTAACAGGTCAAACCATTCACGTAAATGGTGGCATGGCTATGGTTGCTTAGCAGTGCTTTTGTTCAATTAATCCACTAGCGTTAAAATCAAATACACATTAAATAGCTTGTCATTATGTTACAAAATACAAGCTGGCACCAGGGGTGCAGTATCTATGAAGTTTATATTCGCAGTTTTAAGGATAGCGATAACGATGGTATAGGCGATCTGCAAGGTATTGTAGATAAACTAGATTATATCGCCAATTTAGGCGTTGATGCTGTTTGGGTTTCCCCCTTCTATCCATCGCCTATGAAAGATTTTGGCTATGATGTGAGCGATTATTGTGCCGTTGATCCCATGTTTGGCTCAATTGATGGTTTTAAAAACCTAACGACAAAAGCACATGATCTGGGTCTTAAAGTTATTATTGATCAGGTTTGGAGCCATACATCTGACAAACACCCCTGGTTTATTGCCAGTGCAAACCCCGATCATCCTGATCATGCGTTATATAAAGACTGGTTTGTATGGGCTGATCCAAAAGAGAATAATGCAATGCCGAATAATTGGTTATCGGTTTTTGGTGGCGCTGCATGGGAGTGGCACACAGCAAGGCAACAATATTTCTTGCACAATTTTCTAAAAGAACAACCAGATTTAAACTGGCATAACCCCGCCGTGCGCCAAGCTATTACGGACACAGCCAATTTCTGGCTTGATAACGGCGTTGATGGCTTTCGATTGGATGTCTGTAATTTTTATACGCATAATCCTGACTTAACTGACAATCCTAACTCCCCGCCTGGAACCCCGAGATTATTAGGTATTGACCCGGCAACGCCCTTTGCACAGCAACTGCATATTCATAATATTAATCAGCAAAAGAACCTGGGATATATTCAAGAAATAAAACGAGCTAGTGTTGATCGGTTTAACAATACCCCTAATAGCCGTGCTATGCTGGGGGAGATTGTTGCCATTAACAACCCTATTCACACCATGCAATATTATGTGGAACCTGAAACAGGGCTTGCAACAGCCTATAGTGGCGCATTGGTGCACGACGGTATATTACAAGCACCAGAAATTGCCGACTTGTTGATAAAATGTGAAGAACACATGCCACAAAAAATGGTTTGTTGGCTAACAGGAACACATGATTTCCCACGCCTTGCCTCCCGTTGCGGCATTCAAAACAATGAATTGCGGCAGGATTATTTAAAACTGGCTTTAATATTGATGGTTTCCATGCGGGGTAATGTTTGCCTGTATCAAGGCGAAGAATTAGGCTTAGAAGAAGCAGAAATTGCCTTTGAAGATATGCAAGATCCCTATGGTATTGCCCTTTACCCTAAATCTAAAACGAGAGACGGATGCCGTACCCCGATGCCTTGGCACCAAGAAGAGAAAAATGCAGGTTTTAGCAATGCAGATAAACCGTGGCTCCCCCTATGGCCATCGCATACGGCGCAATCGGTTGCGCAACAAACCAATGACAAGTCCTCTTTGCTAAACTTTTTTAAAGACATACTACATTTTAGAAAAAACTCAGCCATCATGAAGTTGGGAACAGTGGAAAATATTAGTCTTCACGGCAATGTTTTATCATTCACACGGCACTTTGAAGACCAAAACTTATACTGTTTATTCAATCTTTCAGACGAGCATTACGAACTTCCTGACGATTATAAAAAGCTCTCCTTGTTTATGTCGAATAAAGACTTCCACGATAAAAAAATTCCAGCATACTTTTCAGGAATTTTTAAATAAACGTTGTCATTGTAAAATATGGATAAAAAACCTATTTCTGAAAGTTGGTGGAAATCAGCTTTGATATACCATGTCTACCCTTTAAGCTTTAAGGATAGTAATGCTGATGGCATTGGCGATTTGAGAGGTATTACTGAAAAACTTGACTACTTAGAGTCGTTAAATATTGACTGCGTATACATAAATCCAATCTGCCCCAGCGGCATGACAGACGATGGTTATGATATTACTGACTATTTCAGTATTGATCCCCGCTTTGGAACTATGGAAGATTTTTTAGATTTGCGTGATGCCTGCCAAGATCGGGGGATGCGCTTTATGATAGATTATGTTCCTGGTCATACATCAGAACAACACCCGTGCTTTTTAGCCAGTGTAGATCCGAATCATCCCGAACACGAAAAATATAAAGACTGGTATGTGTGGCATAAAGGTGATGAGGCAAACCCACCTAATAACTGGAAATCTTATTTCAACGGCAGTGCTTGGACATTTAACGAAGAACGCCAAGCATATTACATGCACCAGTTTGCCTCAAGCCAACCTAATTTAAACCTGGATAACGCTGATGTACGCGATTACCTTTGTGAAGTATTTGAGTATTGGGCAGATTTGGGCGTAGACATTCGGCTTGATGCTGTGGGATTTATGGGGCCAAGAAAAGATTTAAAAGACACATCAGATCGCCTAGTACATCCTCGAAAAGGCTATTTGAACACTAAAGCAATTGCTGCCAATCCTGATGGGGTTCATCATGATTCTGAAATTGCGACCTTTCATCTGTCTCAAATAAACAGACCCGAAAGCATGCGTTTTCTGGAAAGATTGCGGAAAATCGCTGATGAAAAAGGTATTATAATGCTTTCCGAAGTTGTTGTTGCTGATAATTCCTTGCAAATGGGAAAACGGTTTATGCGAAGCCATCAGGGCGTAGACAGGTCACACTTGGTCTATAGCGGTGCACACCTTCGCGAAGAAGCCATTTCTCACGTGGCCATGAGCAAATTACTAAAAAATATTGAGCTTTATTTTCCCGAAGGTGGTTTGTGCCATGTGGCAGGAAACCATGACTTTACGCGTTTAAAAACAAGATTATTCGAATCAGATACTTCTCCGGAAATTGTAGTGCCTTATATAAAATTTTTATCAGGCCTTCCCGGCCCCTATATGCATTATTACGGCGATGAGCTTGGAATACCGCAAGGCGACGTTGTCGTGAGGGATAGAGAGCCTGACCCGGCACATCGTGATGGATGCCGTGCGCCCATGCCATGGGACAATACAAAACCCAATGGTGGTTTTTCCGATGCCCAACCTGATGCACTGTATTTTTCTTATCCTGAAGAATATGATCATTATGCCGTCAATAAACAGGAGGAAAATCCTGAATCAGTCTTAAATCAAATTCGCGAGGTTTATAAACAACGAGGCGAAAATGAAATTTTGCGAAACGGTGATTTTGTTGTTTTAGATATGATAGAAGCACCCTTGATAGGCTATGCTCGCTCGCATGAAGGCGCTACAATCGTTTGTATCTTAAACACCTCTGATCAAACCGTATACTCTCAAGTAATGGAGCAAGAAGTTAGACCATATGATTGTTGTATGATGGAATCAAAAGAACTGGAATATTTGAATAGCTTAATGGTTATGACAATAGAAGAAACGAAAAGTTTAAGTTAGAAGCCGTAAGCTCTTAATAAGCCGCCGCCGTGCCTTCACGCCGGGGATCAGTTTTAGCAGTGTATTGACCATCTTGAATAATCACCATGTTTAAACCACTGGTTAAATTGATTTCTTCTACCTGGTGGCCAAGTTCTTTTAGCTGTTGGACAATTTTTGTTTCAAATGATCCTTCTTCTAGTTCCAGCACGCCGGTATTGCGGGCAACGATATTGCCTCTTGTTATACTATTTTTGCCCACGGCCGGAATTTCGCCTAATTCCATCAATAAGGCACGAATAACATAAGGTGTGATGCGCGAACCACCCGGGGAACCTATTGTCATGACAGGTTTACCTGTTTCAGCCTCCAAAACAATGGTTGGGGACATGCTGCTGCGTGGGCGTTTACCTGGGGCGGCAGCATTATTCACTTTTTCTCCATCTTGTGTGGGCTCAAAGGCAAAATCTGTTAGCTGATTATTTAAAATAAAGCCGGCATGCATTAGGCGAGAACCGAAAAGATTTTCCACACTGGTTGTTAAGGAAACCATCATATCATCTTTGGCAATGCTGATGTGCGAGGTTGAGGTTGGCTCAAACTGTTGATAATGATTTTTAGAAAACTGATACGGGCTACCAGCTTCGACAATACCACTTGTTTTATTTATTTGAATACCGTTTGCACGTTGTTGAATATAGGCCTTGTTTAAAAGTAAAATTAAATCCTGCTCTATAAAGTCAGGGTCGGCAATATAGGCATTTCGATCCGCATAAGCATGGTTTAATGCTTCAGCGATCAGGTGAATTTGTGTGGCGGTATCCTGATTTTTTAAATCAAAAGTTTCTAACATCTTTAAAGTTTGTAGCGTTACAATACCGCCGGCACTTGGGGGCGCCATGCCACAAATTTTGTATATTTTATAAACACCACAAACCGGTGTGCGCTCTAGGGCTTCGTAGGTTTTAAAATCTTCCAAGGTAATATTTTTAGGATGCTTATCAGTGCTGGCCACTGTTTCAATAATGCCCTGTGCTGTTTCATTGTAGAAAGCATCTGCACCTTGTTTCGCTACTTTTTCCAGTACGTCTGCTAAGGCAGGGTTTTTAAGAATATAACCCTCCGGATGCGGCTGACCATTTTTATCAAAGAAATATTGCTGGGCGGCGGGGTTATCTTTTAAATACGGGTCTTGTGTTAAATGGTGGTGCAGACGCTCAGAAATAGGAAAACCTCGTCTGGCCTGTTCTACGACTGGCATAATCACCTGCGGCCAAGGCAGCGCACCATACTGTTGATGTGCTTTTTCAAGCATCCGTAATAAACCAGGTATACCCACGCCTTTACCACCTACAACAGCGTCATAGAAATCCATGGGCTGACCATTTTCCAGAAACATTTCAGCCGTTGTATTGGCCGGCGCTGTTTCGCGGCCATCATAGCTACGCACTTTTCCTGCGCCAGAAACCAGCATAAAACCGCCACCACCAATACCGGAAGCAACAGGCTCTACTAATGTCAGCATTACAGAGGCTGTTACTGCCGCATCAACCGGGTTACCGCCTTGCTTTAGAATAGTTTCAGCCGCTTCTGTGGCAATGGGATGCGGCGTTGCCAAACCGGCAGCGTTGCCAACAGCCGGTTGCTGATATTGATAAATATGATAATTTTCTGGTGAAATTTCATCAGATTGCTCCAAAGCAACAGAGGAATCTGTTTTATACTGACAACCAGCCACACTTAAAAGAGCAGCACAGGCTATAGAAACGGCAAACTTTTTCATGACCGTAAGCTAGTCAATTATAGAACTTACGTCATTATATTTTTTACGGCTTCGATATGTCTAATTCTTCTTGTAGTAGACGTGTAATTAAGTGTGCGCCAGCAACATTTAAATGATGTTTATCTCTAAAGGCAAAAACCTTTTGTGGATATGGTGTGCAGCGATACTCGTCACAGAATACAGTGGCAGGATCAACATATGTAACATTTGGCTGATTTTCGGCAATGTCTGCCAAGGCATTATTATTTAACGCAGCAGTTTTCTGTTGATAATTTATATCTGTATCACAATTGGCCAAGCCACTGCCAAGAAACGCCCGTTTAGCCAAACACCGGCCACCCCCATTAGGGAATATAGGCGGCTGGCCAAGTAATACAACGTGCTTGCCTGCTTTTACCAACGGTTTAACAATCAGATTAGCCAAATAATTTTGTATTTCTTCAACAGCTTCTGTTGCGGTTCTGTCTTCCAGCCCGTGTTCTGCCATAAAGACTGAGCCATAGTAGCCAGCAATGATAACGGTATCAATGTTAGAGTCCTGCAATACTTGTAGCGTATTTTTGTTAAATTTTTCACAGGCACGATCTGAACGGCCAACACTTTCTTTTGTTTGCTCTACGCGAAAATAAGTTTTACAGGCCTGCATCATCATTAAATGTAAAGCAGCATTGTTATTTTTGGCAAATTCTTCCACAGCTGGTGCATAGCTATTGGCATGCGAATCTCCCCACAGTGCAACTTTTGGCTGGTTCAAATTGTTGCTGTCTTCAAATAAAACACATTCTGGCCTGTCATTTATCGTTTCTTCGTCCCGACGCTGGCGCAAACACTGATCTGTTAAATGATATTCTGATATCATTGCCTCACTGGCCGCCACAGCACGTTTATCGGCACGTTTTGGCAGTCCGTCTTGCAACATCCATCCAACACCGGCAAATAACACTATCGTTACCAAGGCATAGGTTATAGGACGACGGTTAAAGGAATAGTTTTTGTGGGGCTCTTCCGCAGAATCAATATGCGGTTGTGGCTTAGCTTGGGCGCGCACATATCGGAAAGGTTGCTCAATAAAGCGCCAAGAAAGAATAGCAACAACATAACTAGCTATAATCAAGACTAGGGCATGCGTAGGTTCCGGTGCGCCTTGTAAATAACGATCAAACGCAAACACTGGCCAGTGCCACAGATACCAGGAATAGGAAACCAGGCCTGTAAATGTTAAAGCCTGAAGCGATAGCAGCCTGTTAACAAGCGGCTGTTGATGGTTAGAAGCCAATCCCCCACCCGCGTAAATTATCAGCGCCGTTCCTAAACAAGGCCATACAGCTGAAAAACCAGGAAACAGCGGTGAAGATTTATCGTATAAAAATACAGGAACAAGAATTGCCAGCAAACCGGCAAAAGATAAAATATTGCGCCCCGTTATGTTTAATTTTGATAAGGGAATAAAAGCCAAGATAGCCCCCATCATCAATTCCCATATACGAAATGGGGTAAAGAAAAACACCATCGTTTTACTTTTATTTTGTATCGCCCATTCCGTAATACCAATGCTCATTACAATAAACAAGGCAACGAGCGGCAGAAGAAGTTTTTTCAATGGTGTGGCCGCAATTACAAGCAGGGCAACAGGCCAGATAACATAAAATTGCTCTTCAACAGACAAAGACCAGGTGTGCAACAGCGGTAATTCTTCTGCTGCATCCTGAAAGTAACTCATTTCACCAGCAAAGTAGAAATTAGATATAGAAAAGATGGAAGCAATTAAACTATCGGCGTAATCTTCCAAATCATTAGGCGTCAAAATCTTTACAGCCACGATTGCCGTAACCAACAGCATCGCCAAATAAGCCGGAAAAATACGCCGAATTCGCCGTTGGTAAAAGTTTTTGAAGGTAAATTGCTTTGCCTGTATGTCGCGCCAGATGATCGTTGTGATCAAAAAGCCGGATAATACGAAGAAAATATCTACCCCGACAAAGCCACCACTAAATGTTGAAAAACCTGCGTGAAATAATACCACTGAAACCACGGCAATGGCTCTTAAACCGTCTATATCAGCCCTGTATTGCATGGGCTGACTTAAACAGATTCTGTTTAAGTCACAAGTATTTTTATTGGTAATTCAGTTATATATATTGTATCGCCCAGGCGGCGAGAACTTTAGCAATATAATTACTGTCGCTAGGGTCTTTTAACAGTAAATGGTCGGCCTGATCTAATGACAAAAAGCTTTTCGGGTGCAGGGCAGCCTCGTAAATCTCTCTGGCATGCTCAATAGAAACAGTTTCATCAATAGGGGAATGCATAATCAGCAAGGGCAAATCCAGTTCTTTAATCACCGCCGTAATATTTTGCCGGCGCGCATTTTCAACAAATTGTTGGCGGATGGTGAAGTTACGCCCACCAAGCGAAACATTAGCATGGCCTTTATATTTTATTTCATCCAGATCACAGGTAAATTGCTTTAAAACGTTCACCGTGTTGTTGGGGGCGCCAACGGTTGCAACAGCTTTTGTTTCCGGCAGTTCACTGGCAGCTACTAATGCTGCTGTGCCCCCCAAACTATGGCCAAATAAAATACTGGGGGCTTCGTAATGCTCTTTCATATAGGCCGCGGCACAAAGCAAATCTTTTACATTGGTGGTGAAATTGGTTTCTGAAAAATCACCCTCACTTTCGCCGATACCTGTAAAATCAAACCGGAAAACGGCAATACCCTCTTGATTAAGGGCGCGTACCATTCTGTTTATGGGGGCTAAATCTTTGCCACAGGTAAAACAGTGGGCAAATAGCGCATAAGATTTTGTTGACTCAGTAGGTTCATCTAGTTTGGCCGCTAATTTCGCGCCTGTGCTGCCGGTAAATGTTAATTGTTTCATGATAGTATTTACGTTGGAATATTGTTTGTATTTTGTTCCATAAGATCAGGGTCATTCTGGTTTAATTCATCAGGATTTAGCGAATCTTCTGGTTCTTTTTCCCTGTTGCCGCATAGTTTACCGCCAAATGCCGTGGCAATTTGCGGCAAGGTACGCCACAGTAGTATATCATCATAGCCTGAAACCGGATCTTGTCGATAGGAGCGATAGATGAATTGTAAGTCTCTATCTGCATTGCTCCGTTCTAGCGGCGATAAAACCGGCTGACGTTGGCCACTACCTTCAGAAAGAAAACTGCCGTCACCATTTTGACCGTGGCTAACCAGTAGAAATGCAACAGGGCTGTTAGGGGAAAGTGAAAGATTTTGCGCGTCTAAAACTTCTATTTTCTCGTCTTCTTCCCCTAATTCTATGGCACATAAATCTGCCTTTTCTTCGTCTGCTTCGCCTTCTTCCGGTAATAAAGAAACCAGTTTTTTGCTGCCGGTGAATACGGGGGTAACTGTATAAGATAGAGGACGATTCCAGCCATCGAATGTTTTATCTGGTGCTATGCCAATGGTGCGATAGGGAACTAATCCGGTAAACTGTTTACATTCCTTTGGCGGCTCATCCCCTTTTAAACCACTGCCTATTTCAGCGCCAATAGGCTGTGCATTCCGCCCATCTTCAATATATTGCGTAGCAGCGGGGCAAGGAAGACGTCCATTTTCCTGTGCATAAAGTATAAGCGCCGAAGATGTAGCCTCCATATTTGCCTGCGTCAGGCTAAAAGTCTGTTTTTTTAACAGAATTCCTAGCATGGGCAAACTAACCCCCGCCATAATACCAATTATCGCCAGCACTAGGGCAACTTCTATTAAGGAAAATGCCCTGGTATCGTGGTAAAAATTTCTTAAGGGGGGTTTAAGTTGTTTCATAAATCCAGCCGCGAATAATTTGCATGGCTTCTTCCGGGTGCTTGTCGATGATTTCACCAATTTTCTTAACGCTAGAAGCTTTAATCTTACCTTCAACACGATCCAAATCAATCATTTCTTCGTCTTCACTTCCACCTTTTCTATTGGCCAGCGCTGGCATCGTGCCACCATCAGGCGCTTCCAAGGCTGGGGCTAAACCACTGGCCGCCAGCATTAAGTCACTGTTTTCAGCATTGGCTGCTTCTGGTGCAGGCTCTAATAGTTTATTCATCATTGGGCGAACAACTAATAATAATACCAACAAGCCAACCATGGATAATACCAGTGTTTCGGCAATTTTTATATACTGGTTAAAGTCCATTTTATCCCAAAAACTCAGGGAAATATCTTCACCATCTGCAATACGTGCAAACTGCATATTCACCACTTCTAACTGGTCGCCACGATCCTGATCGTAACCCATAGCTGATTTTACCAAAGTTTCAATTTTTTGTAATTCCTGGTCAGAGCGTGCAACATATTTGTTACTAGGAACCGCATCTTTTTCTGCGTCATCGGGTAATGGTATGGGCTCGTAATTGCCATCTATCAACAAGGCGACAGACAACTTATTAATATTGCCACCTTGCCGAACCTGGCTACGCACCGTTTTAGAAATTTCATAATTAATGGTTTCCTCGGTTCTATTGCTGTTTCTGCTTAGTTTTGTGCCATCCTCAGCGGTGCCACCGGCGGCTTCCGGTAAATTATTTTCAACAGTGACCGATTTTTCCTGCTCATTACTGCTTTCAGAATCTTCAACAAGTTGGGTGGATCGGGCAACGGCACTATCCGGATCAAAGATTTCCTCGTTTTGGGTAATACGGTCAAAATCCATATCGGCAGAAACGCGCGCTTTAACCTTTCCAAAACCAACAATGCTTTCTACTAGTATTTCCAACTCATTTTGCAGGCGTTTTTCAAAGGAAACGCGGGCATTTTCGGAATCTTCTAAGGCTGCTTCCGCCTCGTTCCCTTCTTCCCCACGGGCAATCAGGTTTCCTTTTTGATCAATAATAGAAACCATTTCCGGTGTTAATTCCGGCACACTGGATGCCACTAAATAACGAATGGCAGAAACTTGTTCTGATTGTAATGTTTTACCAATAACCTGCACAAAAACCGAGGCACTGGCCGGTTGTCGTTCACGGCTAAAAAGTTGGCGTTCTGGTAAAACAAGGTGCACCCGGGCATTACGAATTTGCTCAATCGCCACGATGGTTCGCGCCAATTCACCTTCCAAGGCACGCAAGCGGCCAATTTGTTGTTTAAAGGTACTGGTGCCAAAGCTATCATCTTTGTCAAACAGTTCATAACCAAGGTTCCCACCGCCGGGCAACCCCAGTTCGGCCATGCGGATACGCGCCCGGCCAACGTCCCCAGGCGCAACGCTGATACTTGTGCCATCTTCATTCAAGTCATAGCTTACTTGCATGGTTTCCAGCTGTGCAACGATGCGGTTGGTATCTTCTGAAGATAAATCGCTATATAATAATTTTAAATCAGCATCTGATACCTGGTTAATCATCACCCCAAAAAACAGAATTAGAATAACCGCCGCCCCGGCTAGCGCGGCTAAACGTTGCGGGCCCAGCCCCTTAATCGATTGTGCAAAAGATGCCATTATAACAATAGTAAAGCGGCATCGTTAATTTTGTATAAATGTCGTCAATTACGCATTAACATGATTGTTCATTGTGCCAAATGCGAAACTTCTCTTAAAACGAGTACATTGTGTGTAAAAACCTGCGCCCAATCTAAGTTTAATCTATCAACATCATAAAACCGCTGTTGCGCTTCTTCATAAATTACCATCAGCTTCTCAGGATTTTTTTCCAAGGCTTGTTTTCTGATATTAGATTGAAATTGTTCAATTAAACGTGCCGTGGCCATTTTTTGCAAAAACAGGTTTTCCTTTAAAACTGCGGCTGCATCCTGTAATTGTGCCAGGGGAGTGTTTCTTGATTGCAGTGTTTCAAAAGCTGTTAAGTGTTTCTCTTCCTGCCTGGCCAGTTCCAGGGCAATGGCTATTCTGTTCTCAGAAAGTTCCTGTAAATTGCCACTATCTTTAACGTAATAGTGGCTCAATAATGCTTGAAATATATTGGCGGATATATCGGGCTTATTAATATAAACATTATAACAACGCGACTTTAGCGTTGGTAATATCCGCCCCTTTGCATGGTTTATCAACAGCATAACTGTATTCGGCTGCGGTTCTTCCACCAGTTTCAGAGCCGCATTGGCCGCATTACGATTTAAATTATCCAGCGCATCAATAATTAAAACCCGATAAGGCGACAGTGCCCGTGTTTCCCTTAAAAAGGGTGTAACCTGGCGAATAGTATCCACAGACAACACACCTGTTTTTGTGGCTTGCTGGCGGTCAATAATCTTGCAATCAGGGTGTGCTTGCTGCTCAAATAATCGTTGATGCTGCGGTGTATCTCCCAGTAGTTTTATCGCAAAAGCTTCTGCCAACAATCGCTTACCAATTCCCGGTTCCCCTTGCAAAAGCCATGCGTGATGCAATTTTCCAGACACTAAAGCCTCGTCAAATTGCTGAGTAATAATCGGGAAAAGTTGGGTAATCAATGAATGATACTAAGTTTAAATTATATGGTGCCGCCGAGAAGGATTGAACTTCCGACCTCGTCATTACCAATGACGCGCTCTACCACTGAGCTACGGCGGCGGTTGGCTGCCACTGTATAGGCGAAAAAAAATTAAAAAACAAATGCTGTTTTAACTTTTTAAATGTAGCTATTTTGTTTATGTGTAACCTATGTTTAAAGCGGTTATTTTCACCATTTCATTTATTATAACAGCCAACTTTGCGTCTGCTGATGTGGGAAGTGTAACGGGTTTTGAAATTCCACGCTTTGCCTCGCTTAAATCTAATAAGGTAAATGTGCGCACGGGGCCAGGCAAGCGTTACCCCATTGACTGGGTATTTACCCGTAAACACATGCCAGTAAAAATTATTGCGGAATACGATAATTGGCGTAAAATTCGGGATTGGGAAGGCTATGAAGGGTGGGTGCATCAATCCTTAATTTCAGGGCGTCGCAGCGTAATGATAAAAGGGCAAGAAGGCTTTATTTTACGTCGAGAAGCTAATTATACCGCCGCCCCCGTTGTAAAAGTAATGCCCTCTGTGGCGGTTTATCTGGAACAATGTAAAGAAGGCTGGTGTGAAGTGGATGCAGAGGGCTATAGCGGCTGGATAAACTACGAATACCTTTGGGGTTTAAATGCAAACGAGCATTTATAGAACAATTTTATGAATATTTTTTTAAGTATTATGCTGGCGATGCAGCTGTATGTTGCAGCACCAGTTGTGGATCAACTGGCGCAAACGGAAACAGCGGCCAAGAAACAAATTGCAAAAACGGATGATAAAATACAATTTTTCCGGATAGGCACAGGGGGGTCAGGCGGCACCTATTATGTTATTGGCGGTATTATTGCAAATGCCATTAGCAACCCGCCAGGCTCCCGCGCTTGTGAAAATGGCGGTAGTTGTGGCGTTAAAAATTTAATCGCGGTGGCACAATCTACCGATGGTTCCTTAAACAATTTGGAACTATTAGAAAAAGCGGCTTTGCAAGCAGCTATCGTACAGGAAGATATGGCGGAAGCGGCTTTTAAAGAAAAAGCAGAAAGCAACTTACGGGTTATCACCCCGCTTTACCCAGATACCCTGCATATTATGGTTGATGCCAACAGTCAGATTAATACATTAGAAGATTTATCTGGCAAGAAAGTCGGTGTTGGGGAAGAACAGTCCGGCACCGCTGCCACGGCGCAGGCTTTATTTAAAGAAGCGGGAATTCGCATCATCCCGCAATACGGCACAGCGCAATCAGCAGCAGCCGACCTTTACGATAATAACATCGACGCCTTAATTATTTTAGGCGGCTATCCCATTCCAATTCTAAGAACACTTTCAGAGCACAAAGATATTCGCTTGATTCCAGTGCCTGCCAAAGGATTTAAACAAGCGGTTATCCCCGAAAATACCTATAAAAATGTTCCAGACACCGAAACATTACAAATAACCGCGTTATTATTAACCACCGCAGATCAGCCAGAGGAGCTGGTTTACGATATAACGCGTGCTTTTTGGCACCCCTCTTCTATTGCTTTGTTGCAACGCGGGCACCCAACGGGTAGTAAAATATCAATGGATAAAGTCATCAGCAGAATTGCGCTGGATCCAGCTATACCCTTGCATCCCGGCGCCCTAAAATATTATCAAGATATCAGCATTAAAAAGCTTATTCCCTGATGCGTGAAAAATTAAACACGAAACAAAGCATCCTTCAACTGGTGCTGGTGATTTTTTTTGTGGGTGGCGCACTGATAACAGCTTCTTGGCTGAAACGTTCTAACGAAGCAAAAACCGACATTACAATTGCTGAAGAAGAACGTATTGCCAGCGTTAGCCCAATGGTTATTAGACCGGCCAATATCCCTATTGCCTTTAAAAGTACGGGCAACACGGCCTCTCGATCCCTGGTTAATATTGTACCACAAGTTTCTGGCAAAATCGTGTCTGTCAATCCTGATTTCTATGCCGGGGGTATGTTTAAAGCAAAAGTGCCGTTGTTTAAAATAGAGCAAACTGACTATTTAAATGAGATTGAACGATTAAAAGCCAGTATCGCACAATCCAAAACGAATATTGCCCTGCAAAAAGCAGCGGCTGAAACAGCACTGCAAGAATGGGAAACGTTGTATCCCGGGGAAAAGCCAAATGACCTGGTGCTGAAAAAACCACAGTTACAAGAAGCGGAAGCAGCCTTAAAAAGCGCCAAAGCGCAGCTCTCTACGGCGCGTACCA
This sequence comes from uncultured Alphaproteobacteria bacterium, assembly GCA_963706365.1. GTDB lineage: Bacteria > Pseudomonadota > Alphaproteobacteria > JAJTHO01. Next base: position 678,348 of record OY970150.1, read on the forward strand.
ATTTATCACGCACAACTTTCAGTTTGCCTTATGATGGACGGGTACAAAGCTCGGATGTTGAAATAGGGCAGTTTGTCGTGGCCGGGCAATCGTATGGCACCGTTTACCCTAGCAATAGTATAGAATTTGTTGTGCCTCTGACCGACAAGCAACTAAATTGGTTGCAAAAAACCAGCAATCCGGAAATTACAATCACGTTGGATAGCCGTGAGGATCAACGCTATAGTGCCAAGATCAAGCGAATTTCCAACAGTAAAAATTTACAAACGCGGTTGATTGACGTGTATCTTGACACCACACAACCCTTGCCACCCGGGCAATTTGGCACCGCATACTTTGTGGCGGGGCAGTTTAAACAGGCTTATGAAATTCCACGCAATTCGTTACAAGAGTCCGATGACGGCACAGCCTTTGTTTGGCAAGTCATAGAAAGCCGATTGCAGAAAGCTTACCCGGAAATTTTGTTACAAAACGGCGAGAAGACTATCGTTCAATTTAGTGACAAACAGGAATTTGAAATTGTTCCCCAGCAACTGCCTGAAGCAGTAGAAGGCATGCAAGTTAAATTGAATTAGGGATAAGTTTTTTGTGCCAATTGTTGCACGGCACGATTTAATTTCCAGTCGTGGTAATAGTCAAAGCCGACAATTTTCACAGAATGGAAGATAACACGGTTGCAGATGCTGCCTAGAATAATAGTCATTAAAACCTCTAAAAAAATAATTTAAAATATATGTTAAAAGTACATAATAAAGATTAAGCAAACGTAAACGTTAGGCTTGCCATAAACAGTTGTAATTATTACAACCAGCGTATGAAATTTTTTGCGGATACCGCCGACATTGCTGAAATCGAAAAACTGGCAGATTCGGGCCTGATTGACGGGGTAACAACAAACCCAAGCCTCATTGCCCAAAGTGGCCGCAACTTTTTAGAAACTGTTAAAGAAATTTGTAAAATTACCGACGGGCATGTTAGCGCCGAGGTGGCGGCAACAGACTATGAAACCATGCAGAAGGAAGCCGACAAACTGGCCGCTTTGGCAGCAAATGTTGCGGTGAAAGTTCCTTTAACGCCTGCTGGGTTAAAGGTGTGTCGTAATCTTCGCCAGCAGGGCATTGCCGTAAATGTTACTTTATGTTTTTCCGCTAACCAGGCACTCTTGGCTGCGAAAGCGGGTGCCAGCTATATTTCCCCTTTCATTGGGCGGGTGGATGACATGGGCTATCATGGTATGTCGCTGATAAAAGATATTTGCGACATCTATGATAATTATAAATATTTCAGCACCGAAGTGTTGGCCGCTTCTATTCGCAGCCCATTACATATTTATGAATCTGCAAAAGCCGGTGCCCATGTGGCCACTTGCCCACCAAAGGTTATCTGGCAATTATTCAACCATCCATTAACCGATAAAGGCCTAAACGCTTTCACAGAAGACTGGAAAAAAACAGGTCAGTCTATTCTATAGAACCTATTTTGGAAGCACTATAGCTCTCTTTTCATAAAAGTTCACATATCGACACTATGTAAGCGGTGTCTTAATACATTCTAGTTATGCTGTGGTTTATGGATGCGCCGCTTTATCGCTGTTTACGGCTTTTTGCTGAATATAAAAACTGGCACGATGTTATTTTTTCTTCCGCACCAGGCGGGGAGATTACCCCTGGGCACGGGGTTATTGAAGCTGAAAAAGCCGGATTAAATGCAGAATTATTAGCCTACAATAAGCTGAAAAAGATTCCTAGCGGTATTCTACCCTGCATCCTGGTCATGCAACATAACCATTTTTGTATTCTAACAAAAATAAACGGCAAAAATGCCCATGTCATCTTACCAGAAACAGGTGGCGAAAATGTTTTATTGCTCAGCGATTTGCAAAAAGATTTTGCGGGTGAAGTTTTAGTATTATCAAAGCCTAAAAAATTAGACAAAACAGAAAAGCATTGGCTTTGGCATAATGTTCAACGGTTTCGCCCACTTTATGGGCATGTATTACTAGCTTCTTTGCTATTAAATCTCTTTGCTGTTGCCCTGCCCCTATACATTATGAATGTTTATGACAGGGTGATCCCCAACCAAGCCTGGAGCACTTTAATCGCCTTATCGTTCGGTATTGTTGTATTATTTGGCTTTGAATTTTTAATGAGAAACCTGCGCGCCTATTTTACAGATTTAGTCGGGCGAAATATTGATGTATTAGCTTCTGGCCGTTTATTTGACAAAGCATTAAGCATTCGGCTGGAACATGCCCCCGCTTCCACTGGTGGCCTAATCAATAATATCAGAGAATTTGACCAAGTTAGAGATTTCTTCACCTCTAGCACGCTAACAACCTTTATCGATGTGCCTTTTATTCTGATTTTTATCCTTATCATCAGTTTCATTGCCGGCCCCATCGCTATTATTCCACTGGCTGCTATTCCAATTATTTTTCTAGCCAGTTACATCTTTCAACGCCCTTTAAACAAGGCGGTAGCAGAAGGCCGTGAATCAGGGCAACACAAACAATCTATCCTCTATGAAACCATGAGCCGCCTAGAAACCGTAAAAGCCATGAATGGTGGCAGTTCCATGCGTGGCGCCTGGGAAGAAGCGGTGGCAGAATCTGGTGCATCTGGCCGCAAGGCAAAAATGGCAGGTTCCCTAGCGATGACCTTTACACAATTAGCCACACAGCTGGTAACGATCCTTATTATTATTTTCGGTGTTATTCGCATTGGTAATGGCGATATGACCGTTGGCGCACTAATTGCCACAACCATTCTAACCGGGCGCGCCATGGCACCACTGGCAAGCATTGCTAGCATGTTAACGCGTCTGCAACAAATGTGGCAGTCATTAGATGCACTTAATCAAATGATGGCTTTGCCAGCAGAATCCACCGGTACTGTCTTTAATCATTGCGAGGGCGGTTTTAAGGTTGATAATGTTTCGTTTGCCTACCCCGAACAGCCGCCGGTTTTGCAGGATATTTCTTTTCAGCTACAACCGGGCGAAAAAGTGGCTTTGCTGGGGCGCGTCGGTTCCGGTAAATCAACTTTGGCACGCTTGTTATGCGGTCTATCGCTGCCAACAAAAGGGCATATTTTATTAGATGGCAAAGATTTAAGGCAATTAAACCCAAGCGACTTGCGGGAACATGTCGCTTTCGCCCCACAAGAGCCTGCGCTTTTCCAAGGCAGTATTTACGATAACATTGCCTTAGGCCTGCCCCCTTTCCAGCATGACTATGTTGAAGAAGCCGTCAAAACCGCCCGTGTCAATCAATTTACCGACAGAATGCCGCAAGGGCTGCAATCGCCTGTTCTGGAAATGGGGAAAAACTTTTCTGGTGGTCAACGCCAAAGCATTCATTTGGCGCGTGCCCTAGCACGAAATGCACAGGTGTTAATTTTAGATGAGCCCACCGCGCAATATGATAATCAAGCCGAAGCAGAAGTACGAACCGCTTTACAGCAGTCTTTAAAAGATAAAACGCTAATTTTAATCACACACCGTTCCAGCTTACTTCCCTTAGTCGATAGAATTATCGTGCTGGAACAGGGACGTATTATTTTAGATGGCGCCCGGAATGATGTTTTGAAAAAGCTAAGTGGGCAGTCAAACCACTAACCTAACTAACGATCAATTTCCCCAAACACAATATCCATAGAACCGATAATAGCCACAATATCGGCCAGCATATGCCCTTTACCGACATAATCCAAGGCCTGCAGAAATTTAAAGCCTGGTGCATTAATCTTACAGCGATAAGGCTTGTTTGGGTTATTTTCATCAACCACCAGATACACGCCAAATTCGCCTTTTGGTGCCTCAACCGCCGTATAGGTTTCACCTGCTGGCACCTTAAAGCCTTCGGTATACAGCTTAAAGTGATTAATAATCGCTTCCATACTGTCTTTCATATCACCGCGTTTCGGGGGGGCAATTTTTGGGTCGTCTACCATGATACGCCCCACCGGAATGCGTGCCAAACATTGCTGAACGATGCGCACAGACTGTTTCATTTCTTCCATACGAATTAGATAACGGTCGAAACAGTCACCGTTTTTCCCAACCGGAATATCAAATTCCATTTTATCATAAACGTCATAAGGCGCGGCTTTGCGTAAATCCCACGCATGGCCAGAGGCACGTAACATTGGCCCACTCAGCCCCCAATCAAGGGCAGATTCTGGCGAAATAATACCGATGTCCACCGTACGCTGCCGGAAAATACGGTTGTCGGTCAACAGGCCGTCTACCCGTTCTATTGTTTTAAGGGTGGTCTTACAAAAGCCGTCAATATCTTCTAGCAAACCTTGCGGTAAATCCTGATGCACCCCGCCAAAACGAAAATAAGCAGAGTGAAGCCTGGCGCCACAAACCCGCTCGTAAAAATTCATAATGTTTTCGCGGTCTTCAAACAGCCATAAAAATGGTGTCATTGCCCCTACATCCAAAGCATAGGTTGCAATATTCATCATGTGATTGGTAATGCGGGTTAATTCTGAAAATAATACGCGAATATATTGCGCCCTTGGTGGCGGGGTGATGCCCAGCAGTTTTTCAACAGCTAGAACAAACGCATGTTCCTGACACATGGGCGAAACATAATCCAGCCGATCAAAGTAAGGCATTGCCTGCAAAAATGTTTTGTGCTCGATCAGTTTTTCTGTGCCACGGTGTAATAGGCCGATATGCGGGTCAGCACGCTCCACTACTTCCCCATCCATTTCAAGCACCAAACGTAAAACGCCATGCGCTGCCGGATGTTGTGGGCCAAAATTCAGGGTGGTGTTTTTAATATGCCCCGGTTGTTCCTCTACAGAATCCAGAAAGGATTTAGTAATTGCATTGGGATTTTGCACAGCAGCGTTTTTCATGAGGCAGCCTTTTCGTCGCCTGGTAAATTAGTAGGAATATTATATTCTGTTCCTTCCCAGGGGCTTAGGTAATCAAAATTACGATAGTCTTGTTTCAATTGCACAGGTTCATAAACAACCTGGCGGCGTTCATCGTCGTAACGCACTTCTACATAGCCGGTTAACGGAAAATCTTTACGCAGCGGATGCCCTTCAAAACCGTAATCAGTTAAAATACGGCGTAAATCGGTGTTGCCGGAAAACGGAATACCGTACATATCCCATGCTTCCCGCTCAAACCAACCAGCTGCACTAAAAATAGTTGTAACCGTTGGAATGGATTCGTTTTCTTTTAAGGGCACTTTAATGCGAATGCGCTGATTATGTTGCACAGATAAAAGATGATACACAACCTCAAAGCGTTGTTCGCGTTGCGGATAATCCACCCCGCATAAATCAACTAAAAACTTAAAACGACACTGTGGATGGTCACGGAAGAAACGTAACACCTCTAAAATATGTGCTGCATTGGCCGTTGCCACCGTCTCGCCATTTAATTGTTCCAGCTTTAAAAGCTTTTGCGGCAAAGCCTGCTTCGTCAAAACTGCTAAATCGGTGCCGTCGGCAGTGGTAATACTCATCAGTATTGGATATAGCTTTTGCGCCTTGATGTGTCAAACGAGGTTTAGGGTTGCCAGGGGTTAATTAGGGTAATTTCACAGCTCGTGAAGTCTTTGGTGTTTCTAGTGGCTAACATGGCATTATTTGCCAATGTCGTTGCACCAATCATCATATCTAATTCTTGTACACTTAACCCTAACGCCCTTCTTTTTGCAGATAGGGAGGCATAAATTTCCGCTTCTACTTCTGTAAATGACAAAATAGTGTTTTTGAAGCCGCGCTTAAGAAATTTATTAAATTTATTTTCCAAAATTGCTTTTCGTTTACCTGCAGGTAATTTTTTAAAACCATATTTTATTTCGGCTAAGGAAATAACACTGAGTGCAAATTCAGAAAAGTTTTTACCATGAACCCATGCAAAAACACTCGGGTCTGGCGTTTCTTTTAAAATTTCTGACACAACATTTGTATCAAGAATAATCATCTAAAATCTATCGTAGGTCTGTTATTTTCTGAACGGCTTATATCCAGATCAACACCTTCACTCTCAAAGCATTCCTGAACAATGTCCATCAAACTCTCTTTCTTGGGTGTTTTACTCTTTGCTGCACCATCAAGTAAATTCCGCACAAACCCTTCTAAAGACTGCCCTGCTTCAGCCGCTTGCACACGAAGTTGATGTTTTGTGTTATCGGGAATGTTGCGAACAGTAATACTAGCCATGATTTCATTGTAATCGTTGCAATCAAAAATTGCAATATCAAACAAACATATCTCGAAAGCCGCGCAACAACGTATAAGCCTGGTTAATTTCCTTCAGGCGGTTTTCCTTTTCCGCATCGCCCTGGTTGGCATCGGGGTGATAGCGTTTTGCTAAAACTTTATAGCGCTCCTGTACGGTTTTAAAATTTTTTGGCTTTGATCTTATGCCTAGTTTTGCCAGTGCTTTTTGAATATCGCGCACATAGGGGGAAGCCGCGTTATTTTCAGCATCATTATTCTCTTTTTTATCACCTTGAAAGGCTTGTTTACGGATAAATTCTTCGGCCTGTCGATAGTTAAAGCCGGTTCCCTCGGCCACATTACCAAATATTTTTGTTGGCCGATTCCAGGTGTAGTCATCCCAGCGTGACTTTTCTATCTCTTCAGCATTCATACCATGATAATAGTCCCATCGGGCGTTATAATCGCGTACATGTTCCTGGCAAAATTGATAGTAATCTTCTAAAGCACGAGTCTTTGGCGCACGATATAAACCGGGGCGTTCACAGTGTGGATGATCGCAGGTAATGCCTACTTCTTCCAGCAATTCCGGCTGTTCCAACAAACGTTTACGCATATTGTAATTATAGGCACCCATTCTTAAATATACCATATGCAGACAGCAAAAACATTCTTACTTCTCGCGTTTATAACCTTCCTTTTTGTGATGTTGGGTGGTGCCATTGGCGGGCGCACAGGCATGATTGTTGCGCTGTTATTTACCGGAATCGGTAATTTTATTTCCTACTGGAACGCCGATAAAATTGTTTTAAAAATGTATCGTGCCCAGCCTATTACAGAAGCAGAACAGCCCAGGCTCTATGCCATTGTAAAAGACCTGGCACAGCGTAGTGGCATGCCCATGCCAAAACCCTACATTATGAAAAATCTCCAGCCTAACGCTTTTGCAACAGGTAGAAATCCCGAAAACGCGGCAGTGGCCGTTACCACCGGTTTACTAGAACAACTGAGTGAACGAGAAATTGCCGGGGTTATCGCGCATGAACTAGCCCACATTAAAAATCGTGATACCTTAACCATGACAGTGACCGCAACCGTTGCCGGTGCCATTGGTGCGTTAGCTAACTTCGGCTTATTATTTGGCGGAAACCGTGAACGTGGTGGCATGATTGGCGCATTGGCCTTGGCTTTTATTGCCCCTTTGGCCGCCGGTTTGGTTCAGATGGCTATATCTCGAACCCGTGAATATGAAGCGGATCGCGTGGGTGGCGAGATTTGCGGCGACCCTTTAGGATTAGCCAGCGCCTTAGCCGCCATAAGTAATGCCGGGCAACGTATCACTAACGTAGAAGCAGAAAGAAATCCCGCTACCGCGCATATGTTTATCAGCAACCCTTTACATCTCGGCGGCCGGGACAAATTATTTTCAACGCACCCCGCAACGCAAAACAGAATTGCGGCATTAGAAGAACTTGCCAGCAGTATGGGAAATCAGGTTTATCATGTGGGTGAAAGTGCTAGTAGAAGGCGGGCTTCTCCCATACCTAATGTGGGTTGAGCTAGCTATCTCTAATAATCTGTAATAAATTCTTAGCAGCCACCCGCTCCGCCAGTTTTTTGGAAGCGCCCTTCCCTTTAGCTTGGTGTTCCAGTAACGAAGCGGTTACGGTGAATATAGGCTTATGATCTGTTCCTGCTATTTCCGTTATTTCATAAACGGGCAAATCCAGCCCTCTTGCCTGTGCCCACTCTTGCAGCTTTGATTTTATATCCTTCGGTGCCGTTAGGTCAGCTTCCAGCAAAGGCTGCCAGTGTGTACGAATAAACTGCTGGGCTGCGGGTAAGCCACCATCTTTGTAAAGTGAGGCAATAATAGATTCACCGACATCGGCCAAAATAGCATCTGTTAAATGGGTATCCTTGTGCAGTTCAATATGATCTGCAATACCTAAACGTTTCACCACCAGTGCAATCGTCTCGCCACAAACCAGCGAGGCGTGCCGCCGTGCGATTTTTCCCTCATTTTCCCGCGGGAAGGCATCCAGCAGCATTTCTGCACAAACCAAACCTAATACACGATCGCCTAAAAATTCTAACCGCTCATAAGATTTTGTTTTATTGCGCCGCGCAACGGCAACGCTAATATGTGTTAGAGCAGTGCTTAGCAATGAAGGATTTTTGAAATTATATCCCCCTAAAAATTGCATAACTATTCTTTAATAGTGGCTTTTATAATGCTGCCAGGTTTACGCGGTGGCTCACCTTTTGGCAAGGCATCAACATAATCCATACCGTTTGTCACCTTACCAAAAACAGTATACTGGCCATTTAAAAAGCTGCAGTCATCGAAACAAATAAAGAATTGAGAATTCGCTGTGTCTGGCTGGCCTTTACGTGCCATACCAACAACACCGCGATCAAAGTTTTTGTCATTAAACTCGGCTTTTAAATCAGGGTAGCTAGAGCCACTCATGCCGGTACCAGTTGGGTCACCCGCCTGTGCCATAAAGTTGTCAATTACCCGATGGAAGATAATACCATCGTAAAAACCTTCTTTTGCCAGCGTTGTAATACGCTCTATGTGTTTTGGGGCAATATCTTCATATAATTCAATATCAACGGTGCCACCGGTTGATAATGTTAAATGTAATGTTGGGTTATCAGCAGCCATAATGGGTGTGGTTATTAGCATTAAAGTTACAAATTGGAACAGCTTTTTTATCATAACTATTATGTAAAACTTTTTTTTGCGGCTGACAACTAACTACTTAACGGCTCTGTCTTGTAACCAATTGTATGTGTTTTTAGGCTTTCCGCCTCAATAAAGACACGTTTTACTTGTGGGTACACTTGCTTAATCTGATCAGATAACTGGCTAACCGAACGTTCAAGATTCTCACTTGCTATTCCATTCAAAAAATCAACGCTTATTGTCACCAAAATAAATTCTGGCCCCATATGTAAGGTAGAAATTTCGTTGATTGACTGAATAGACTTTTCACTTTCAATAATAGACCGGACTGAAGCCTGTATTTCTGGTGAAGCACTTTCGCCAATTAACAAGCCTTTTGTCTCAATGGCCAGCCAAACAGCTGTCATCGCCAAAATACAGCCGATGACGATAGCAGCCAGCCCATCCCAAAACAACTGGTCGGTAAAATAGCTTAATGTTACCCCTATCAGCGCCACAACAAGCCCCAGCATGGCGGCTGAATCCTCGAACAAGACAACAAAAAGTGTAGAATCCTTACTATTGCGCACGGCATTTAAAGTAGAGTTTTTACCACGCACCTTGTTAAATTCTTTCAGTGCCAGTGTTAACGCAACACTTTCAAAGCCGATGGCCACGATCAATACGATATAAGTTAGTAAATAATTTGTCATCGGTTCAGGATGCTGCAAACGGTGAACCCCCTCGTAGATTGAAACGATGGAGCCAACGGCAAAAATTAACATAGCCACGACAAAACTCCAGAAATAGATTTCCTTACCATGTCCAAATGGAAAATTTTTATCCGCCGGTTTTTTTGCGCGGTGCATTCCCAGCAAAAGCAAAACCTGATTACCGGTATCTACCAGAGAGTGAATCCCTTCCGACATCATGGCAGAACTACCGGAAATGGAAGCAGCAATAAATTTTGTTATGGCAATCAAACCATTACCGATTAGTGCAGCGATTACTACTTTTTTTGATCCTGAGGCCATGGCGTTTGCTATCAGCCATGTAATAAAAGTGCAATGTATTTGTAGACATTCAAGCAATTTCAATGCTATACGCCAGTTCATATCATGACCACTGAAATGAAAATTGTTACTGGTAACAGTAATCCTGATCTTGCTGATGCTTTGGCGGCCTACCTCAATAAAACCGTTACAAAAGCAACAATTAAACGCTTTGCTGACATGGAGATTTTTGTCGAGATCAACGAAAATGTGCGCGGGCGCGATGTATTTTTGGTACAGTCTACCAGCTATCCCGCCAACGATAATATTATGGAATTATTGATTATGCTGGACGCCCTAAAACGTGGCTCTGCTCGGCGTATTACGGCTGTAATTCCCTATTTTGGGTATGCGCGGCAAGATAGAAAATCAGGCCCCCGCACCCCTATTTCCGCAAAACTTTTAGCCAACCTTATTACAACCGCCGGTGCCAGCCGTGTACTAACACTAGATTTACACGCTGAACAGATTCAGGGCTTTTTTGATATTCCCACCGACAACCTTTTTGCCGCCCCAGTTTTCGCCAAGGATATGGCCAAAAACTATGGCGATAGAAAACTGTGTATTGTTTCCCCTGATGTAGGCGGCGTGCGGCGTGCCCGCGCCATTGCTAAGCGGCTGAATGCTGATTTGGCCATTGTTGATAAACGCCGAGAGCAAGCTGGCGTTTCCGAAGTGATGCATATTATTGGCGATGTAAAAGGTAAAAGCTGTATTTTGGTTGATGATATTGTTGATTCTGGCGGTACACTTTGCAATGCAGCAAGCGCCCTTTCAGAACAAGGCGCCTTTGAGGTTTCCGCCTATATTACACATGGCGTTTTATCCGGCTCCGCCACCGAAAAAATACTAAATTCACCGCTAAAGGAAATTGTTGTTACCAATAGTATTGCCGCAAGCGATGCCGTGAAAAATTGCCACAAAGTGCGTCATGTTAGTATCGCGGCACTCATTGGTGAAGGGATGCATCGCATTGCAAACGATGAATCTGTTTCCAGTTTGTTTGATTAGAATGTTGCCCTAAAAATTTTCTCATTAAAACAAACATACATTGTTTGACCCCACCATCAAAACTGATTATAAACAGGCCTCTATTTTTGAATTGCATTGACAGGATACATTATGAGCAACGCGCAAAACACCGTTTTACAAATTGAAAGCCGAGACGCTGCCGGCACTGGCGAAGCGCGCGCTATTCGCCGTAGTGGCAAAATTCCTGCCATCGTCTATGGCGGCAAAACAGACCCTGCCAATATTACGATCGACCCGCGCGATATCATGCGCGGTATGAACAAGCCCGGCTTTTTTGCCACCGTTATTCAACTAGAAGGCGGCAAACAGAAAGAACAGGTTATTCCCAAGGCTGTTCAGTTCCATCCTGTTAATGATCAACCTTTACATGCAGACTTTTTGCGTGTTGAGAATGATACTATTGTAAGTGTTACAGTACCAGTTCGCCTGTTAAATGTAGAAAAATGTCGTGGTTTACGCTTAGGCGGAAGCTTGAATGTAGTGCGTCATGCTGCTGAAATTCTCTGCCGGGCTGATTCGATTCCAGACCATTTCAGCGTTGATATTTCCAAATACAAAATTGGCGACGCTATTAAATCTAGCGCCATCGAAGTACCCGAAGGCGTTAAATTCGCTATTGAAGACCGTGAATTTACCATTGCTACCATTGCTAAACCACGTGGTGGCCTGGGTGCTGATGATGAGGACGAAGATGAGCCAACAGAAGTGACAGAGCAAGAAGCTGAAACTGTTAAAGAATAAAATATAGCTAAAACCGATTGACTGTAGACAGTATGCTCTTTCTTGTAAGGCGCTATTGTATGGCACTTCAATAATGTTTGAAAATAAATGGCTAATTGTTGGCTTGGGCAATCCCCTAACAAACCAAAAATTTGTTCATACACGTCATAATATTGGTGTAAAAGCGGTTGAATATATTGCCGGGCAAGTTAACTGGCAGCAAAAATTCAAAGGTTTAACAGCTGCTGCTGGTAATCACATTTATTTATTACCGCAAACCTATATGAATGTATCAGGGGCTTCCGTACTAGCCGCCGTTGCCTTTTATAAAGTCCTTCCTGAAAATATTATTGTTTTACACGATGAAATAGAACTTAAAGTTGCTAAATTGCGCTTAAAACAGGGCGGCGGGCATGGCGGGCATAACGGCCTTAAAAGCATTGATAATGCCATTGGTAAAAATTATTTCCGCTTGCGCATCGGGGTAGATCGCCCACCTATGGAATTAACGCAACATAATCCGAATATGGTCGCCGACTACGTGTTACAAAACTTCCCCATAGATGAATATCGCCTAATAGCACAATCATATCCAAAAATAGATCAATGTATCGATGCACTTATCGAGAGTGGTTTAGAGGCCGGTCAGCAGGTTTTAGCCATCTAAAAAGTAGATTTTCGGCTTGAAAAGCCTATATATTAACCATGGCTTTTGATCTGCAACAAAAATTGGGTATTTTGGCAGACGCTGCAAAATACGATGCTTCCTGTGCCTCCTCCGGCTCAAAAACCAATCGAAAAGATCAGAGTAAAGTCAAAGGAATTGGCAGCACCGAGGGTATGGGTATTTGCCACAGCTATACCCCAGATGGTCGATGCATTTCTCTCTTGAAAATTTTACTAACCAATTATTGTATGTACGATTGCAAATATTGCATTAATCGTATTTCCAGCAATGTTCAGCGCGCCCGCTTTAAGCCAGAAGAAATTGTCTATTTAACCATAGAGTTTTACAAGCGTAATTATATTGAAGGCTTATTTCTTAGCTCCGGTATTATTCGCGATTCCGACTACACCATGGAACAACTGGTAAAAGTGGCGAAAACACTGCGTATAGAGCACGGTTTTAAAGGCTATATCCATTTAAAAACTATTCCTGGTGCCAGCGATGATTTACTGGCAGAAGCAGGCCTTTATGCCGATCGTTTAAGTGTAAATGTAGAGTTACCCACCGATGATGATTTACAGGAATTAGCCCCTGAAAAAAATTTGAAATCATTAGAAAAAAATATGGGTAGTGTGCAATACCGCATCAAGGAAACAACATCTGCCCAAAAAGCGAAATTAAAACCACCAGCTTTTACGCCTGCCGGGCAAAGTACCCAGATGATTGTGGGTGCCACACCAACTGTGGATAGAACAATACTACAAACATCATCGCGGCTGTATAATCAATACAGTCTACGCCGCGTCTACTATTCTGCATTTAGCCCTATTCCCGATGCACACCATGGTTTGCCATCAAAAAACCCGCCCTTAATGCGCGAACATCGCCTTTATCAAGCCGATTGGATGCTAAGATTTTATGGTTATAGTGTAGAAGAAATCGTTCCGCAAAGCGCTCCCGTCCTAGATTTAGATATCGACCCAAAAACCAGTTGGGCACTGCGCAATCGAGACTTTTTTCCAGTAAATATTAACAAGGCTAGTAAAGAAGCCTTACTACGCGTTCCTGGCATCGGCCCTGGCAGCGTCGAAAAAATCCTTTCTATCCGCCGTTTTCAGGCTTTGACGTTAGAAGATTTAAAAAAGATGCGCTGCGCCCTAAACCGTGCCCGCCCTTTTGTAATCACATCCGACTACCACCCCCATCGGCTAGTGGATCGTTTAAATTTGAGGGATATTATTAAAAAACCGGCAGAGCAGTTGGAATTGGCGATATAGATGATAAATGTCAATTGTGCCCAATATGACGACTGGCACAAAAAAGCCAAACACTTATTCAATGCCAATATACCCCCTGAGCAAGTCATTTGGTCAGACGATACTAGCCAAGGCTTGTTTCATGATGAAATTCCCAATAACCCTGAAAAACCTATCAGCGTTCCCAAAGCATTTCCTTCTCTAGCCAAAAAAATTTCCTGTTACCGTAACATTGAAAAATGGGCAGTGCTTTATCGGGTTTTATGGCGCTTACAGTATGAAAATAAACAGCTTTTACAGATTTCTACGGATAATGACGTATTAAAACTGCATCATATGGCCAAGGAAATTAACCGCGATTGTCATAAAATGAAAGCCTTTGTGCGCTTTCGGGAAGCAGGAGAAAATCAGTATGTGGCCTGGCATGAACCTATTCATCTGATTGTTGAGTGCACTGCCCCCTTTTTCGTGCGTCGATTTAGCAATATGAACTGGAGCATCTTAACCCCGGATGCCTGCGCGATATGGGATGGCGAAGAGCTCAATATTACCAAGGGAATGCCACGCTCTGCAGCACCGCAAAGTGATGATATGGAAGAGTTATGGAAAACATTTTATCGCCACATCTTTAACCCTGCACGTATAAAGGTAAAAATGATGAAATCAGAAATGCCTGTAAAATATTGGCACACGATGCCAGAAACCGCCCTTATTCCCGAAATGCTGGAAGAAGCTGACAAACGGGTGCAAAAAATGATTCAGGACAGTTCGGATAAAACATTGCCTGCTAAATAGAGAGAGCCGGTTATGATAATGGGAACATTGTTATCGGCTTTATTTAAAGCAGCTTGCCAATCAGCAGCAGAAGTGGCGTTAATGCCTAGTTTTATCGCTAAATTTTGTAGTTTTTCAGTATCTACACAGCTATGCCCTTTAATGGGAACGGCAATAAGTTGATGAATATTAGGCGCCACAATTTCTAGAAATTCTTTATGCTGCTTGTTATCCATCATACCGCAAATTATAGTATACTTTTTATGCTGCATGAAATTAGCTAAAACCTCGGCACCTAATATATTATGGGCACCATCTAGTATAAAAAACTTGTTATTATAATTGCTAGCCGCCAAACGTGCTGGCCATTTTGCTTGGGCGACACCTTTTAAAAAAACCTCTTTGTTTAATTTAGGGAACTGTTCTTCTAATAAATGCAGTGTTGCAATAGCACATGCAGCATTTTGGAATTGATGTTTACCTTGCAAACCAATTTCCTCAAAAACCCAGGCGTAATTTTGAGCAGAGGTACCGGCAGTTATGTAAATAAACCCATTATCCACAGGGTTAGGCTGCCATCCCCACATAACATTTTCGTTATGCAACGAATTTTTATTACCTTTTTGGTAAAGTATTTCTGTCGCAGCCTCTTGCTGCATGGTAAAAACTAGCTTAGCACTAGGCTTAATTATTCCCGCCTTTTCAGCCGCTATTTTTTCTAATGTATCTCCTAAATACCCCTGATGATCCATTGAAATTGGTGTAATCACGCAAGCAACTGGATTTTCTATCACATTAGTGGCATCCAGCCTTCCGCCTAGTCCTGTTTCCAGTAGAACTGTATCAGCAGGATGTTTACTAAATAGGTAGAAAGCAACTGCTGTTGTTATCTCAAAAAAGGTAATAGGTGCGTCACCATTGGCTTTTTCAATAATATCAATGGCTTCAACCACGGTTTGATCATCTGCTTCTTGCCCAGCTAAAACAATACGTTCATTAAACCGCACTAAATGCGGTGAGGTGTAAACATGCACTTTATAATCAGCCGCCTCTAAAATAGAGCGCATAAAAGCAATGGTTGAGCCTTTTCCATTGGTACCGGCAACATGGATAATCGGTGGTAATTTCTTTTCCGGGTTATCTAGCTTTGCAAGCAGAGCCGTAATACGATCCAGCGATAAATCTATAACTTTAGGATGCAGCTCTAACAACTTATCCAATCTTTGCTGCAAAGCAGGACTTGTCATGTCTTTATCCTATTGTAATACAGCCCATTTAAACCCTGTTCAAAGACAGATCCTTCGCGTGGCTCAGGATGATACATCCTGATAACAGTGAGATTATTCCTCAAAATTCTCACGAATTAATTGCTCGGCCAAACGTACCCCAAAGGCCATAGCACCTTTACCAGCTAATGGCTTTGGCTTAGTTGCCCAGGTTGTGCCAGCAATATCAATATGTGCCCATGTACGATTCTCATCAACAAAACGGCTTAAAAACTGTGCCGCAGTAATGGCGCCTGCGCCACGTACACCACTAATATTTTTGATGTCTGCCTGGTCTGCATCAATTAACGCGTCATACTCTTTATTCATCGGTAAACGCCAAACAGCTTCGCCAGTATCTATTGCCGCTTGCTCAATTTTAGCAGCCAAGGCATCATCATTACTAAATAATCCAGCTGTTAAATCACCTAAAGCCACGACAATAGCGCCGGTCAAGGTTGCAAAATCAATAATCAAGCGTGGGTCATAAGTTTCCTGAATCAACCATAAAGCATCAGCTAAAACTAAACGTCCTTCCGCATCCGTGTTCAATACTTCAACAGTTTGGCCAGAAGCTGTAGTTACAATATCACCGGGGCGCTGTGCATTGCCGTCTGGCATGTTTTCCACCAAGCCAATACAACCCACGACATCTACTTTCGCTTTTCGTTTGGCCAGTGCCAAAATAGTGCCAACAACAACAGCACTACCGCCCATATCCCATTTCATTTCTTCCATACCATTAGAAGGCTTTATGGAAATACCACCAGTGTCAAAAGTTACCCCTTTGCCCACAAGGCCGATTGGCTTTTCACTGCCATTTAACCCCTTGTATTCAAACAAAACAGCGCGTGGTGGCTTGGCACTTCCCTGCCCTACCCCCAGCAAAGCACCCATGTTTTTTTCGGCCATTTGCTTTTCGTCTAAAATAGTAACCTTTACACCATACGGTTCCAGCAACTCTTTGGCCTTTTGCGCCATAGATTCAGGGTAAATAATATTAGCAGGCTCGTTTTGTAAATCACGCGCCGCATAAAGGGCATCAGCCAATGCTTCATAAGCTGGCCACTGCTCTTCTGCGCTATCCTTGTGTGGGCAAACAACTTGTAAACCGTCAAACTTAGGCACTGTTTTATCCTTACGCTTTGTAAGGTATTTGTTAAAAGTGTAGGCACGTACTTTAAAACCAAACGCGATATGGCAAGCTGCTTCCGGGCAATCAACTAACAAGCCTTCAGGCGAATGCAAGGTAACTTTTTGCACAGGCTGGCTGGCAATTGCGGCAAAGGCGCTACCACCCGCTTCCTGTAACTTTAAAGGCGTCACTTTACCTGATTCACCAAGACCAACTAATAAAGTCTGTTGTTCACTGCCACTGTTTAGTAAAATAGTGCTATTTTCATCTGCCTTGAATTCCAGGCGTTTCGCAGAGGATTCTAAGGAAACGTTATCGCCAGAAGCATATATTCGAAGATTCTTGCCTTCTTTTTCAGCGGTCGCAAATAAAATTGTTAAGTCTTTGTTATTTGTTGCATCAGGCAACACAAACTGAATATTCATAGCCAACACCATAACAATTGTTACTGCAATGGCAAGAAGAATAGATATTCGTGAATAGCAAATAGATGTCAAAAAATTTTCATAAAATTTACAGTAGTATTTGCGCCTATTATTTGTTAAGCAATGATAGGGTTTAAACCTACCTAATAATTAACAGACTGAACGAATACTATCGATATGAAAGGTAACTCCTTTAAAATCGCTGCACCTTTTGCAGCCCTGTTAAGTGTTATTACGCTTCTCCATGGTCAAGTGGTTGCAGCAGATTTCACACACGAACGTATTCGTATTGTTGGGTCTTCAACTGTTTTTCCTTTCACCACGACAGTTGCTGAGCGGTTTGGTAGATCAACCCCTTTCCGCACCCCTGTAGTAGAACGCACGGGCACAGGTGGCGGCATCAGCCTATTTTGCGAGCCTTCTGGCGCACACAAGCCCGATATTGTTAATGCCTCTCGACCCATAAAAAAAACAGAGGTTGAGCTTTGCGCCAGAAACGGCGTAAATGAAATTATTGCCATGCAAATTGGCTATGACGGTATTGTTATCGGTAATAGTATATATGGCGATAAATATAAACTAACAGTGCCACAACTTTACTTGGCTTTGGCGGCTGAAATACCCACAGAAAAAGGTTTTCAGCCAAACCCCTACAAAAAATGGTCGGATATTGATGATAAATTGCCGCGTGAAAATATTCGTATTTATGGCCCACCACCTTCATCAGGTACGCGCGATGCCTTAGAAGAGTTGGTAATGGAAGCTGGCTGCGCAGCTGTTTCGCCACACTTATCAAAAGAAATACAACGTAAATACTGTATACACATTCGCGAAGACGGTTATTATATCGAAGCTGGTGAAAACGATAACCTAATTATTCAACGCCTGGTAAGCAATCCGGCGTCTTTAGGCATTTTTGGCTATAGCTTCCTGGAACAAAACACCGACATCATCCAGGCGAGTGTCATCAATGATGTTGAACCAACAATTCAGGCTATTTCCACAGGAGACTACCCCGTTTCGCGTTCGCTATTTGTTTATGCAAACAAGGCTCATATGGAAAAAGTGCCGGGTATATATGAATTTTTAATGGAATATACCAGCGATGAGGCAATGGGTGAATATGGCTATCTTACCGACAAAGGCTTAATTTCTTTAATGCCAAAATTACGCCAGCAACAGCGTGAAACAATTGAAGAGAAAAAAGTTCTGGAAAAATCTTCTCACTCAAAGATATTCAAATAATAAATGTACCTTAGCATTGCAAAATCGGAACGTTTTATAAAGCCGCTCCTGATCTTTTGTGCTTCCATCGCAATTCTTACGACATTGGGAATTGTTTTATCTCTTATCTTTGAAACAATTCGCTTTTTTCAATTTGTTCCTGTCAAAGACTTTCTGTTCGGCATTCACTGGAGTCCGCAACGGGCGGCTAGTGCTTCTGAGGAAGATCTTGGTATGTACTTTGGTGCTATTCCCTTATTTACCGGCACTTTTATGATTACAGCCGTGGCTATTTTCATTGCCGCGCCGCTGGGCTTATTTTCTGCTATTTATATGTCAGAATACGCAAGCCGCCGAACGCGTAAAATTTTTAAACCGGTGCTGGAATTACTAGCCGGTATTCCGACAGTGGTTTACGGTTTTTTCGCGTTAAAAACAGTGGGCCCACTGTTAAGAGACACTGGTATTTTTCTGAATATGGATATTGCCACAGAAAGCGCATTGGCAGCTGGCTTCGTGATGGGGATTATGATTATTCCTTTTATTTCCAGCTTGTCTGACGATATTATTGGTGCTGTTCCCCAATCTTTACGCGACGGTGCCTATGGCTTGGGCGCTACAAAGCAAGAAGCTATCGTGCAGGTTGTTTTACCCGCTGCATTGCCCGGTATTGTTAGCGCCTTATTACTAGCGATTTCGCGGGCTATTGGTGAAACAATGATTGTTGTGATGGCGGCTGGAATGGCAGCAAATCTTACAGCAAACCCAATAGAAGCTGTAACCACCGTAACCGTGCAAATTGTGCATTTATTAACAGGTGATCAGGAATTTGACAGCCCGAAAACGCTGGCGGCCTTTGCTTTGGGCTTTACATTGTTAATTATTACTTTGATTTTAAATGTAATTGCCCTACAGATTGTGCGCAAATACCGCGAAAAATATGACTGATTTGCAGCCCGCCACCGAACAGCGTTATTTACGAAAACGCCATTTCAAAGAGCGCCGCCTGCGCGCCTATGGTATTATTTCCCTCAGCATTGCCACCTTTATTTTGGCTTTTTTATTATTTACTATCATCAGCCAGGGTATTCACGCTTTTCAGCAAACCGAAATTTATTTACCGGAAACCACTAATGATAGCCGGTTGGAAAAAGTTAGTCGTTTAACTGGCTTGTTAAATGGTGAAGAAACCGCCAAGCAAAAACGACAGTTGGCACATCTTTTTAGCCCTATTTTACAAGAAAAAAATACTAATGGCTGGTATATTGCCTCTAGCCGATTAGATCAATTTTATAAATATCAGAATGGTAAATTAACAGCCTACCAACAAGTAGTTTTAAAGGAATTGCAAGAGGCAGGGAGGATACGCAAAAAGTTTTCTTGGCCTTTCTTTACCGAAGCCAGCTCTCAAGAGCCGGAAGCTGCGGGTATTTTGGGTGCTTTTGTCGGTTCATTGATGACTTTGGCCATCACTTTAGCCCTTTCTTTCCCCATTGGGGTTTTGGCTTCTGTTTATCTGGAAGAATTTTCTGCTCGAACACCTCGTGGTAGATTTTGGCGCTCTGTTATAGAAATTAATATTAATAATCTGGCGGCTGTACCAAGTATTGTTTTTGGCTTGTTAGGATTAGCCGTTTTTATTCAGTTCCTGAATTTCCCGCGTTCTTCCCCACTGGTGGGTGGGTGTGTGCTGGCACTAATGACATTACCAACCATTATCATCGCCACCAGAGCCGCCTTAAAAGCCGTACCCGATTCTATACGGCAAGCAGCGCGAGGTCTGGGTGCCACAGAAGTTCAAACCGTTTTTCATCATGTTATACCCGCTGCCTTGCCAGGTATCTTAACGGGTACCATTATTGGTATGGCGCAAGCCTTGGGTGAAACTGCCCCACTCTTGCTAATTGGTATGGTGGCGTTTATTGCCGATGTTCCTACTGGCTTTACTGATTCTGCCACGGTCTTGCCGGTACAAATATTTGTCTGGTCAGACAGCCCCGAACGCGGTTTCGAAGCAAAAACCGCCGCGGCTATCATGGTTTTGCTTGCAGTTTTAATTTGTATGAATATGTTGGCCGCATGGTTGCGCATCAAACTGGAGAAAAAATGGTAAACTCAGCAACCAAACCTGCGACCTTTGTAGCAAGACAGGTCAATGTATCCTATGGCAAAAAACAGGCGTTGTTTAATATTGATCTCGATATTCCCAATCATCAAGCCACCGCGCTTATTGGCCCTTCCGGCTGTGGAAAATCAACCTTTTTACGTTGCTTAAACCGCATGAATGATAGCATCGAAAGTTGCCATGTGACAGGCTCATTCAGATGGAAGGCAAAGATATTAATGCCCCAACCATGGATGTTGTGCACTTGCGCCGCAAAGTGGGCATGGTTTTCCAAAAACCTAACCCCTTCCCCAAATCTATTTTTGATAATGTTGCCTACGGCCCTAAAATTCACGGGATGGTAAAACATAAAACCGATGCAGAAGAACTTGTGGTAAAACAGCCTGCAAAAGGCTGGTTTATTGGAAGAGGTAAAAGACCGTTTGCATGAATCTGGAACTAGTTTATCAGGCGGGCAACAGCAGCGCTTATGCATTGCCCGCGCCATTGCGGTTAACCCCGAAGTTATTTTAATGGACGAGCCATGCTCAGCCCTTGATCCCATTGCTACCGCAAAAATTGAAGAACTTATTGACGAATTACGCCCAAACTATACCATTGTTATTGTTACCCATTCCATGCAACAAGCCGCCCGCGTCTCTCAACGCACCGCTTTTTTTCATATGGGAAAACTGGTTGAAATCGGCGACACCGATCAAATCTTTACAAACCCACGCGATGAAAGAACGCAGGGGTATATTACCGGACGGTACGGTTAATCCACCAATACAGCATGTCGCTTTTTACCCACTGATAATTTTTGGCCAGTGCCTGTAAATAATTGCTGCTCATCTATAACAGGCTGGTCATCAATTTTCACCCCGCCACCTTGCATTAAGCGTCTGGCTTCGCCTTTTGATTTGGCGAAACCCGCCTCTAGAATAATATCTAATATCAGCATCGGCCGGGCAACTTTTACACTTGGCAATGTTTCTGCCGTCAGCCCTTGTTCAAAGGTTTGCTCTGCAGTACGTGTAGCTTCTTCGGCGGCTTGTTTACTATGGCAAAGTGTTGTCACTTCACTGGCTAATACTTTTTTGGCCTCATTAATCGCTGCACCTTTTTCGGCACACAGGGCGTCAATGTCTTGAATAGGTAAATGCGTAAACAGCTTTAAGAAGCGTTCTACATCGTCATCTTCTATATTCCGCCAGTACTGCCAAAAATCGTAAGCGGACAATTTCTCAGCAGAAAGCCAAACCGCGCCATTCGCTGTTTTTCCCATTTTTGCACCGCTGGATGTGGTTAATAAGGGGGCTGTTAAGCCATAAACGGTGTCACCTGTAATACGCCGAACTAAATCTATGCCCATCACAATATTGCCCCATTGGTCAGAACCACCCATTTGCAAGTTACATTGCTGGTTTTTATACAGCTCTAAAAAGTCGTAAGCCTGCAAAATCATATAGTTGAATTCAAGGAACGAGAGCGATTGTTCACGGTCTAAACGGCCTTTAACACTTTCCATACTCATCATGCGATTAACAGAGAAATGGCGGCCACAATCGCGTAAAAATTCAATATAATTTAAACCGGCCAGCCAATCATTATTATCAACGTAGATAGGGTTTTCTAAAAAACGCCCGATAACATTTTTAATTCCCTGCTTATTGCGCTCAATTGTTTCGCTATCAATTAATTGCCTGGCTTCGTCTTTACCAGAAGGGTCGCCCACTTTAGAGGTGCCGCCACCTAGTAAAACAATGGCTTGATGGCCATACTGTTCTAAGTGGCGCAATAACATAATGGGAAGCAAGCTGCCCACATGTAAACTATCAGCCGTGCAGTCAAAACCTATATAGCCTGTTAGTTTTTTTTGCTGTTCCAAGGCTTCACGATCCGTTGTTTGGTGAATGAAGCCACGTTGTTCAAGTGTATTAATAAAACCTTTGCCAGACATGACTACTTACTAGCGGCTTAGAGTTATCCGTTCAATAAAGATTGCATTTTCAAGAACTGATATGTTTCTGCAATGTCATGGATACGCAAGTAATCAACTTGTTGCACAGCAACATTGGCCGCGCAAGCCAGGGAGCCCGGCAATCGATTTTCAACTGCCGCACCAGTAATTTTACCAATAAATGACTTTCTAGAAGCACCTATTAAAACTGGATAGCCCAACTGCTTTATATGGCTGGCATGGGTTATAATTGCTAAATTTTGTTCCACTGTTTTGCCAAAGCCAATGCCAGGATCCAGAATTATATTTTGCTTTTTAACACCGAATTTTAAGGCGCGCTCGGCGATGGTGTTAAGTTCTGCTTTTAATTGCGGAATATAATCATCATCCCCGCCGGCTGTTAGAGGAAGCACATCAGCAACATAACTATCTGCAACAACCTGTCGGTTTTTGGCCAAATTATGCATTAAAATAATCCGGCAGTTATTTTTAGCAGCCAGTTGTAACATGCCTACATCATCCCCCCCGTTAATATCGTTTAGAATAGACGCACCCGCTTTTAAAGCAGCCTCAGAAGTTTCAACCCGATAACTATCAATAGAAATCAAGACATCTGGCAAGGCTGATTTTATTGCCTGTATTGCCGGAATAACCCTGCGTTGCTCTTCTTTAGCAGTGATAGGCTCACTACCAGGGCGGGTGCTTTCCCCGCCAACATCCAGGACAGCTGCGCCGTTTTCTACAGCATATTTAGCCTTTTCCACAATGGCGGCTGTATCCGTTTCCCCGTCACCAGAAAAAGAATCTGGCGTTACGTTAATAATAGCAACAAGCTTCACAGGTTTAGGAAGTAATTAACGCCATTACATCATTCCAGGTAACCACCGCAATAAAAGTTAGAAGCAGCCCTACCCCAATGGCGGCGCCCACTTCTTGAACACGTTCACTCATAGGTTTGCGGAAAACCGCTTCATAAGCATAGTATAGCAAGTGGCCGCCGTCTAATGCCGGAATAGGAAACAAGTTCACCAACCCCAGGTTTACCGACAACATGACCATCAGCATGATAAAGGAAACCAGTCCCGCATGCTCTGCCACTTCACCAGAAATCTGTGCAATTTTAACAGGCCCGCCCAGCTCCTTAAAACTGCGTGTACCCATAATGATTTGTTTTAATGCGGTAAAAATATCTTCAACAATTTGCACTGTTTCCACACCGGCAGCCTTAACCGCCTGAGGCACAGAAAGCTTCTGAATGACTTCATTTTGGGCGCCAATACCAACCAGCGGAATTTTTGTTACACCGCCAAAATTGTTTTCAATTTCTTCAATTTTTGGTGTTACGGGCAATGTTAGGGTGCGGCCATCACGCTCAACCACAAACTGCATTTCTTCGCCGGTGTTGTAAGTAACAAAACGTTTAATATCTCGAAAAGCACTTACTTTTTTGCCGTCTATCGTAACAATTTTATCGCCCACTGCAAAACCAGCGGTTTGGGCGGCGCTATCTGGCGCAATAAGATCAATTTTCGGTTCAACAAACGGCTTGCCTACGATTACAAACAAAATAGACATTACAATAATGGCAAACAAAAAATTGGCGGCGGGCCCTGCCGCTACGATGGCGGCGCGTGCGCCTAAAGATTGATGCGGAAAGGAAACAGATTTTTCTTCTTCCGAAATAACATCTTCCCCAACATCAAGGCCTACGTTGGCATCTTTTGTTTTAATGCTTGCGGCGTTGGTGTCGCCGCGCATTTTAACGTATCCCCCCAGTGGAATGGCGGCAAACTTCCAGCGCATGCCAGTTTTCTTGGAATTCCAGCCAAAAAGTTCTGGCCCAAAACCAATAGAAAACACATCAACAGCCACGCCGTTCATGCGTGCTACAATGAAATGTCCCCACTCGTGAATAAAAACTAATACCGATAAGGCAAAAATAAAGGGAACAAGATCATAGCTGATGAGGGTTTCGAACATACTATTAATATAAAGACTTGCACGTTAAGTTGCAAACAGCTAATAATACGCCAAATTTTTTAGTTAGAGTAATACGATGGCTGTTCCAAAGAGAAAAGTTACCCCTTCCAAACGCGGCATGCGCCGCTCCCACGACCGAGTTGCAACACCGGCTTATGCCGAGTGTGACAATTGTGGCGAATTAAAATTGCCGCATCACTTGTGTAATGCCTGTGGGCAATATCGTGGCAGACAAATTTTCACGCCTAAATCTGAAATCATTGACACCGAAGACGACACTACTGAAAATAACGCTGCTTAACGCTTTAGGCATTTAAATGAGCAGTTTTACCATTGCCATTGATGTTATGGGCGGCGACAAAGCACCCGAAATGGTGATGGAAGGCGTTGCTATTGCTGCTGTTCGTCACCCTAATTTACAGTTTTTGCTGTATGGACAGCAACAGTATGTTGAACCCTTATTATCTAAACATCCTGAATTAGCGAAAAAAATAACCTTACAACACGCTGCCGTTGCCATCACGAACGAAATGGAAACGTCCATTGCTATTCGTAACCGCAAGGAAACCAGCATGTATCAGGCGATTCATGCGGTAAAAGAAGGTAAGGCACAAGCCGTTGTTTCCGCTGGCAATACCGGTGCGTTAATGGCTATTTCCAAACTTGTTTTGGGCACCATAAAAGGCATCCGCCGCCCCGCTATTACTTCACTGTTCCCCACCTCACGCGGCGAAAGCCTGATGCTGGATTTGGGCGCCAACATAGATTGCAGCCCTGCTATTTTAAGCCAGTTTTCCCTAATGGGGCATGTATTGGGTAAAACAGTGTTTGGCTGGGATAATCCTTCTATTGGCTTGCTGAACGTTGGTTCGGAAAACCAAAAAGGCAACGATATTATTAAAGAAGCCGCGGAGAAAATCCGCCAGGATTTACCTCAGCTGAACTTTCATGGCTTTATCGAAGGTAATGATATTCCTAAAGGTACTGTTGATATTGTCGTAACCGATGGCTTTACCGGTAATGTAGCATTAAAAACCGCCGAAGGCACTGCCAGCCTGATTGGGGAATTCGTTAAACAAGCGTTTAACCATTCAACCTTGGCAAAAATAGGCTATGTTTTTGCCAAGCCAGCCATTGCCAAACTCCGACACCGATTAGACCCGCGCAATTATAATGGTGCTGTGTTTCTTGGCCTTAATCATGTTTCTATAAAATCGCATGGCGGCACTGATGCCATGGGCTTTGCCGCGGCCATTGATGTGGCGGTAGACATGGTAGAACAGCATTGTTTGGAAGAAATTCGAACTATGGTTGGTGAATTGAGCCAGGCAGCTTAATTTTATATATTATGTCTTTTGCACGAATTGCTGGAACAGGCCATTACTTACCTGAAAAAATCGTTACCAACGAAGCACTGTCCAAGACAGTTAATACCAGCGACGCCTGGATTCAGAAACGCACTGGCATTCAGCAACGCCACATAGCCAATGAAACAGAAACCACTGCCTTTATGGGCAGTATAGCAGCACAAAATGCGTTAAAAACGGCGCAGATTGATGTAAAAGACCTAGACTTAATTATTGTTGCCACCACCACGCCAGATGACTGCTTTCCTGCAGTGGCCGCCAATATTCAGGCCAAGCTTGATGCAAAATGCCCCGCATTTGATATTCAGGCGGTTTGTAGTGGTTTTATTTTTGGGCTGGTTACAGCTGAAAACTATATCAAAGCCGGTTATAACAATGTTTTACTGATTGCCGCTGAAAAAATGTCTAAATTACTAGATTGGTCAGACCGTGGCACTTGTGTCTTATTCGGTGACGGTGCCGGTGCGGTTGTTTTGCAGACCACGCAACAACAACATATTCTTAGCCATCATTTAGCCACTGATGGCCAATATTACGATTCCCTCAAAACATTAAATGGCCATGTTATTATGGATGGTCGCGAAGTTTTCAAACAGGCCGTGGCACATTTTACCGCAACAGCCAGAGAGTTAACGAAAAATCATCAGGCCGACTGGTTTATTCCCCACCAGGCCAATCGCCGCATTATGGATGCGGTGGCTGAAAAGTTATCATTCCCGATAGAAAATTTGGTTAGTACAGTTGAAAAGCATGCCAACACTTCCGCCGCCTCCATTCCACTAGCACTTGACACCGCCATACGCGATGGCCGTATTCAGCGCGGCGATAATTTATTGATGGTTGCCTTGGGGGGCGGGTTCACCTGGGGTGGCGCCCTGATGCGTTATTGAATCTTTTTTGGGTATAGGCGGTGTAACAATACCGCCAGAAATAACCATTTTAATGCCTTCCTCCACACTCATCTTAAGTACAACTATTTCAGATCTGGGAAGAAATAGCAAAAAACCAGAGGTGGGATTAGGCGTTGTTGGCAGAAAAACATTTACGATTTCATCGTTAATAGCAGCCTGCACCTCGCCTTTCGTAACACCGGTAATAAAGCCCATTGCCCATACATTTTTGCGTGGATATTCTACCAAAACCACTTCTCTGAATGCATCCGATTTGCTGGATAATACTGTTTCAAAAATTTGTTTTACCGCAGCATAGATGTTTCGCAAAATAGGAATGCGGTTCAAGGCCTTATCGTTGGCGGCAATCAACCAACGTCCCATCATTCCCTTGGTCATACTACCAATAAAAACCAGTAGCATTCCTGCAATTAAAATACCTAAACCAGGAATGTTGAGTAGAAAAGCTGGCTCATAACGGTTTGGTAGAATACCACGAATAATACCATCAACAAACTTGATGATAAGCCAGGCCAATGACAAGGTAATAAAAACCGGTGCTGCAACCAGTAGTCCGGTAATAAGGTTTCGCCTAAATCGCGCCAGTAAGGACGTTTCCTTATTTTCTATCATTTTCTTTGAAATATCTGATAAATCAGACGTCTTCGCCTTCCATCATATTAACGGGCTCAATGGGCATTACCGTTGAGATGGCGTGCTTATACACAAGTTGTGCATAGTCGTCACGCCGTAAAAGCATAGAAAAGTTATCAAACCAGGTTATTTTTCCCTGTAGTTTAACACCGTTTACCAGAAAAACTGTTACAGGAATTTTCTGTTTACGAATATTATTCAGAAATAAATCCTGTAGGTTGTTTTTGTCACCACTGATTTTGCTAGACATATTGTTATTCTTTTGTTTCCACCTTTTGTAAGAATGCTTTTTAAAAAAGCAATCATTAGTATTATTCTTAGCAGGCTTCTTGTAAACAATTGGTTAAAAGTTGCAGACTTTCCACATATAAATGCGGTTCACATTCAGCGAACTCTTGCTTTTTCGGGGTTAAATCGCGCACCAGCACACCAAACAGATTATTTTGATGCGCGCATTGCATATCCGTTTCCGTATCCCCGATATACCAAATAGTCGAGTCAGCTTTAAAATCTGTATTTTGAAAAGTATGTTGAATAACAGCAGGATGCGGCTTGTCGTGCGTGGCATCTTCCGCGCCAACTACATTAAAAAAGTAACTATCCAAATTCAGGTGCGACACTTCTTTTCTAAGGTATTTACCTGTTTTATTACTAACTACTGCCATGGGGATATTTTTACTCAGCACAAATTTTAAAAAACTTTCGGCATAGGGCATAAAATTTAAAGCCTGCATATGTCTGGCGGCAAAGGCTTTAAAATAAATTTGTTTGGCAATATCTGCATCGGCACCAAATACCATCGGGAATAATTCCCGGCCAGAACGATGCACCCCGGTGCGCACATCTTCCAGGCTCAGTTCTGGCCTATTAAAGTGCTGCATCACAGCGTTGATAGATTGGTGAATTGTGGGGATACTATCAATAATAGTACCGTCCCAGTCTAGTAAAATGCAGGAGGGCTTATGAAATCTTTTCACGATATATCATGACTTAAAAGTTTTTACCCATAATGGCTATTTGTAAAAATCTCGCAATTAAAACAAGTAACGATGCTTAATCAGGTTCTAGAAACCCTTATTTTCAATACGCTTACGGCTAAATTTACGTTGACGGCGGGTAGATTCGTTTTCTTCGCGCACGCGCTTTTCAGAAGGTTTTTCATAATGACGACGCATTTTCATCTCACGGAAAACACCTTCGCGTTGTAATTTCTTTTTTAAAACGCGAATCGCCTGTTCAACGTTATTGTCCCGAACTTGTACAATCATTATGTTTTTAACACTCTCTTTACCTTATTGAATTGAGTCAACGATTATAACATAGCCGATTTTTAATATCAAGCTATGTTCTTGATATCTAAAATACAATAATCAATCAGTTTTTTGGTAATGGGCACCTGCTGTTCTAAAGAGCTTTGATCAATTAAACGCACCAAAGCCATGATAAATCTTGGCTGGCGGGGTGCATGAATAAGGATATGGTCAATGTATTCCTGCTTGATTTGTATTTGCTGCTGCTGAAATTGTTGCAACATTAATTGTTTTAATAAAACATCATCAGGGGCAGCAATGGAAACATGCGTCATGGCACTCAGTCTTGAGCGCAAATCTGGCAATGTAAAAGGTAGAAATGCCGGTGGTTTGTCGGCTGTAAATAACATTTTTTTTTGTTGCTGCGTGGCTTTATTGTAGGCATGAAACAAGGCCTCGTCTTGCCAATCTTGCACATTATCTAAACAAAGAGCACCGGGGTTTCTTTGCCGCCAACACTCTAGTAAATACGTCTTACCATAACCCGATTCGCCACTGATAAACACACCGGCCACCGGCCAATCGGCATCATTTTTAATACGTTCATAGGCGAAGCGGTTGCTGTCCGACACAATAAACTGTGTTAAATGAACGGCTTTTGGCGCATTAATATCTAAAACTTGTTGCAATGGCATGGTATTGATAATAGGCCATATTCTAAATTGATTAGATTACAATGCAACTTTTAAACGTTTTAGTAGTGGGGCTGGGTGGTGGACTGGGAGCCGTGCTGCGCTATGTCCTAAAACTATATTATCCTGGCATTTGGGGAACAACAGCTGTTAATATTATAGGTTGCTTTGCTATAGGCTTACTTATTATTGCATTACAAAAAAGTACGCCTGTTTATTTTTTCATTGTTATAGGTGTTTTGGGTGGCTTCACCACATTCTCCAGCTTTGCCATTGATGCCCTAGATTCCGGCAAATCAATCAAATTTGATTATGTTCTAATTTCTACCATGGGCGGGCTGCTGGCCTGTTACCTAGGGCTATCTTTAGGCAGGTATTTAAATGGCTGAAATCATTATTGGTAAAGAACAGGCGGAACAGCGTCTGGATCGTTTTTTAAAAAAACAACTTCCTTTTTCAACCGTACAAAGACTGATCCGTAAACGTTTAATTCGGGTCAATAATAAACGTCAGCATGCTGATTATCGGTTGGTGACTGGCGATGTTATTCAATACCCAGAAAGCCTGGAATTACAGCAGGAAAGGCCACAACGAAAGGCGGTTAAAAGCCACATCCCCTCCGAATGGATTTTGTTTGAAGACGATGATTTACTGGTTTTAAACAAACCGACTGGCATTGCTGTGCAAGGCGGCACCGGCATTCGTTTCAGTATTGATGATGCCATCAAAAGCCGCCCCAATGCCAAACTGGTACATCGGCTAGATAAAGATACCAGCGGGGTTTTACTGGTGGCATTAAACGCGGGCATGGCCAGGCATTTAACCGGCTGTTTCAAAAACAACACCACCCATAAAACCTATATTGCCAAGGTGCAAGGTATCCCCAAATACCCAAAAGGTATCATCGAAGCACCGCTCTTGAAACAAGCGGGCGTGCATCAAGTTACCGTTAGTAAATCGGGCAAGCCCGCCACCAGCCATTACAAAGTTATGAAAAGTGACCACAAGAACAGCTGGCTGGAATTGTCGCCGGTAACAGGGCGCACCCATCAATTACGTGTGCACTGCCAATATCTTGGGCATCCCATCATCGGTGACACCTTATATGGCAGAAAAGATAGCCGCCTGTTTTTGCATGCCTATCAAATTAAACTACCAAGCACCAACCCGCACCATCAATTACAATTCACTGCCCCTTTACCTGCTGAATTTACAGGTGTTTTTGACGAATAAGTTTGTTATACTGCATTATGGCTTTGCTCCCTATTTTAACGGCACCGCATCCGATTTTGAAACAACAGGCAACACCGGTTGAAACTATTGATGATACCGTGCGCCGTACGTTGGACGATATGCTGGAAACCATGTATGACGCCCCCGGTATTGGCCTGGCAGCACCACAAGTGGGCATTTCACAACGTATGCTGGTAATGGACGTCGAGTATCGTGAAAAAGAAGCCGCCCCTAACCCCATCAAAATTATCAACCCGGACATTATCGAAGTTTCGGATGAAGATGCAAATTACGATGAGGGTTGTCTATCCGTTCCCGGCCACTATTCCAATGTGGTTCGCCCCGCCTGGGTGGTGGTGAAATATCACGATGAGAAAGGGGTTGCGCAACAGTTAAAAGCGGAAGGCTTACTAGCTACCTGTATTCAGCATGAAATTGACCACCTAGACGGCATCCTATTTATTGACCATATTTCGGCCTTAAAGCGGAATATGATTTTAAGGAAGCTGTTGAAAAGTAAATAGTTTTGTGAATTTAGATACATACATTTCTCTGAAATTTATATAATATTTAACCATGCCTACTACTCATTCAACTGACGAGCCTACAAAATTACCCCTTACTTTCAGAGTTTTTTTACCCGCTATTAGTAAGCAAACGGTAAGTAATAAACCGGCAAAAACTTCTAAAGAAGAAATCAGAAAATTGGCTCAAAAATTGGTTTCTGAAGATACGCCAAAAAACCTATTAACCGCAGCCATTGAACAGGAGCTTGGTGCCCCTTTAAGCAGCAGACATCAACGTTATGTGCAGCATTTAAAGGAAAATGATAATCTTGAACGCCCTACATTTAAAGATAAATTAGGCAGTATGATTCTCAAACTTGGCAGTACTGGCAATGAGAATGTAAGAATCCAGGAAAATCTAATGAAAGCACAACATTCTGCATTTGAATTTGGCGAATGGGCAGAGAAAATGGCAGAACCACTGCGCGCTGGAATAGCTAATACTTCTGAACAGTTGCGAAGAGAAACGATAAAAATTAGGCAGGATGTAATGTCGTCTGTAAAACCTTTATCTCGTGATGAAATAATCGCTTACGGCTCCATATCGCCCGAAGAATATAAACTTAGACAAGCAAACCAAAAAATCTAGTCAAACGCTTCCAAAGGAAGCTAGGCCATTACTTTCTAAACTAAAAGATAGCCTTCCAAGATTTTTTGATGACTTAAAAAAAGCAATTTCGCCTCCTATGTCTAGAGAGCAGATCATATTTCATGGCTCTATTACCTATAAGGAGTATTTAGAAAAACAACCTACAAATGGTGCTGCACATGATCCAGGCAATGATTCCACGAGAAATGCCCCACCAATAGAGACAGCAATTATTGCGGAAGTTTTACCACCTGAACAGTCTCAAATTCCTACAGATTTAGAATCCCTAGTCAGTGAAACTGCTAAAGAAGCAGACCAAGAAAAAAGAACAATTTCTATATATGGTGAAAGCTTAATGACTGGATTAATAGCGGCGCTTAAGGAACCAGCCCGCTAGTATTTATCCCCGCACAAAACTCGTCGTTCCGCGAATCTTCTTCTGCAACTGCAAAATACCATACATTAATGCTTCGGCGGTGGGGGGGCAACCGGGGACGTAGATATCTACTGGCACGATACGATCACATCCACGCACCACAGAATAAGAATAATGGTAATAGCCACCGCCATTGGCGCAGGAACCCATCGAAATAACATAACGCGGTTCGGGCATTTGGTCATATACCTTGCGCAAGGCGGGCGCCATCTTGTTGGTTAAAGTACCGGCCACAATCATCACATCCGATTGCCTGGGGCTGGGGCGAAAGATCGTACCAATTTTATCTAAATCATAGCGGCTGGCAGCGGTGTGCATCATTTCAACGGCACAACAAGCCAAGCCAAATGTCATCGGCCAAAGAGAGCCACTACGCGCCCAACGCACCGCATGGTCAAGCTTTGTCACCAGAAATCCCTGCTTATCCAGCTCATCAAATGCTGTTTTGAGTAAGGCATCCTGCTGCTTGCCCGGTGGCAAGTCTTTTTGTGTCTGTAAAAAGTTTTCCGCCTCGGCATAGGGCTGAAAAGCAGGTTCAGCCGTCGTTTTAATTTCGGCGCGGTTTGGTTTTGTCATATTTTTAATGTACCCTTATTCTATTGGCAATCAAGCTATTCCCAGTTTAACGCACCCTTGCGCCATTCGTAAATAAAACCAATGGTTAATACCCCCAAAAACCCCATCATAGACCAAAACGGGAAAACACCGTTTTCGGCCACTGTAATCGCCCACGGGAACAGAAACGCGACTTCTAAATCAAAAATAATAAATAGAATCGCCACCAGATAAAAGCGCACGTCAAACTTTATTCGGGCAGAGTCAAAGGCCTCAAAGCCACATTCGTAGGGGGAGTTTTTCTCACTGTCCGGCTTTTTCGCGCCCAGCAACAACGACAGTATAATCATCGCCACCGCAATACAAAAGGCTACGCCTATAAATAAAAGAATGCCGAAATATTCTGCTAGCATAGACATGCTATAGCCGCTGATTGCATAATCATCAACCACCTATGGTTATTTTATACCGGATATTTTATGATTTCAAAATCAATCAGGAAAGGAAACAACTACATGAATCAACCGGTTTTAAAAACATGGATCTTTATTGCAGATGGTGCAGAAGCCAAACTGTTTGAATATTGCGGCGAAAAAGCAGCACTAAAGAAACTAAGCGCCGTAGAACGAGAAACCAAACTTAGCCAAGATTTGGTAGAAAACAAACGTGGGCGCACCTTTAACAGTGCAGGCCCTGGCCGCTCCGCCATGGAAAACCCGACAGACCCGCATGACTATCAAAAGCATGTCTTTGCCAAAGAGATGGCTAATTACTTAAATAAACATAGCGCAGATTTTGAAAGATTAGTCCTGGCAGCTGCACCCAAAACTTTGGGCGAATTCCGAACAATGCTAAGTAGTGAAGTACAGGAAAAAATTTCCGATACTATAGATAAAGACCTTACCAACATTCCCGAAAATGAATTGGCCAGCCACTTTGAAGATATTTTACTAATTGACCCAAACCCGCGTAGATTGGCGAGTAATGTGCGGTATGCAAAGCCTTAGAGCTCACGCGGAAACCCACGCAAGATCTAAGAAGGTAATCACCTAAATCACAACTTTTTGGTAACTGGCTTTTAGTTGGAGTTAAAAATCCAATCAATTCAAATACTGTACCAAACTTAACCGAGATAATCTTGAAATAGTCAAATAGCTGGCTTGTAGAATTGTTTCTTCCTGGCTTAGGCGGGTGGTGGCTTCTACGACGTCAGTGTCTTCTATTAAGGCGATACTCGCATCCAGATTTAACTTGATATCACTGTGGCTATCTAGTGTTTTTTCCAGAATGGCGCTGTCGGCACCGATGGTGCTTACCAGGTTGTTTGCCGCGTCAATTGATTCGGTTAAAAGCCCGAGAGCACCGCGAAGGTTTTCTGTGTCAAAGGGGTTTTCGGCAATCAGGCGCAGCCCGCGAATATATTTCTCAAAAGCAGGGTCGTTAGCCGTTACGCCATATTCCAGGTTAAAATCTTTATCCACTTGCACAGAACGTTTATAGTTATCGCCCTGGTAATAAGTATCATCAGATATTACAGGGTCAGGCGGCCCTGTAAAAGCATCTAAATCTACGGGTGCCAGGTCAGTTCGGCTGCCGGCAAATAGAAAAGAATTGCCATCACGCGTGTTTAAAATATTAGCCGCATGCGTCAATAACGATTCCGCTTCCTGCCCCAACGCCATAAAGTTGGTATTTTCGTTGTTCAAACCATTAATAACACTACTTCGCATGCTAATCATATTGTCTGTTAGCGTACCAACATAAGATTCCATGGTGTTTAAACGCACCTGTGTTTGGTTTATGTTTTTTACATAGCGTGCTGATTTTTCGCGAATATTTTCTAAATTTACCAGGGTTGCCGCATCTTGCGAAATACCTGTATAACTTTGGGATTTTTTACCGCTGGTAATTTGAGTTTGCAGTTCAAACGTGCGTTGTTGCGTTTGCCCGATAAAGTATTGCGAGCGTTCGTTTTTCTGTAAAGTACCGATTCTATTAATCATGAGAAGATTACATCTAACCTTTCAAACATTTGTTGTGCAACGCGCAAAACCTGCGCAGATGCGTTATAGGCATTTTCCAAAACAATCAGGTTCGCCATTTCCTGTTCCACATCCACACCGCTGGCAGAAGAATTCTGTAATTCCAGTTCCGAAAACACAGCAAAGTCAGCGGCATATCTATCTTGTAAATCTCTGTTTTGCGTTGCATTACTGCCCAGGAATAAGGAGGCATATTCAGGAATTGTCGTGGTAATGGTGGCAATATTTCCAACGGTGTCAAAGGTTGTGGTTTCTTTAAAAACGTTGGCTAGTTCTTGGGCAATATCGGCATTCCCGGCGGTAACCATTGCTATTGGCTTTGTTTGGAAGCCGGTGTAAACTTGGCCATTCAGTTCGCCACGGCTTACTAAACTGGGGTTTTCTATTAAATCTTCCCGCACTTCAATATTGCTGCTGGTGTGCCGCAAATCTTTTAAATTCAACAAAGAAAGTAAATTTTCGCCTGTTTTGGTGTGCGTCGCAGCCGGTGATAACAAGCTGATTTCCACACCTTCTGTGTCGTCATCACTTTCCAGTTTCAGGCGGCCATCTTCCCGTAAAGAGGCAGTCATATCCAGACCAACAGCACCATTCACAGCGGCGATAAAATCAGCAACGGTGGCACTTGCCCCTAAAGTTGCCATATCGAGGTCAAAACTGTTTTTAACTGTGCCGTTACTGTTGGTCACCGAGAGGCGTAAACTGCCGGTAGAAGCAATATCATTAGTTGGTAATAAAACATCATTACTGATTATTTTTGTGGGGTTGTTGTTGGCGGAATCAAAAACAAAAAAGTCATTCAAGCCAAAAAACTGGCTAACGTTCAAGTTTTTACCCGTTACTTTTTCAATAGCTTGGGTAGCTGGAAATTCAGGTGTTCCTACCGCCACTTTATAGCCCAGGGTAACAGCGGATAATGTTAATTTTTGATCAACCACCTGCACATCCATATAATTGCTAAAGGGTTGTGCATTAATTTGGCTGGTTGCTGTAGAAATAGCAGTAACTAAATCATTAACAGTGCCAGGAACAGGTAATGTTGTCATATCGATGTCAACATAGTCAATCAATTCTGATTTTTCGTTCATCACTGTAAAACGCATGCTGCCCGTGGCATAGAAAGGATCGGTAGCATTAATAGAACGTGTACCGGTTAGGCTGCTTGGCGGTGGATAAGCCGTTCCTTTATTGTGAATACCATTGACGGCAGTAGTTAACTGTTGCGCAATATTTTCCAGCTCGTTGGCCATATTGGGCAAGAATTTGTCCCGCATTTCAATCAAACCACTTAAACGACCATTAACAACCTGAGATGTTAAATCAACATCCAGATCATAGTTTTCGATACCAATTTTCGAGAAGTTTCCTTCAATAAAGCTACTGCTGGAATCAATGGCACTAACGGCGGTGTACGTTAATTGCTGGGCAGAACTATCTAACAGTTTCACCCCTTTGTTGGTGTAAATAACAACTTCTTCGTTACTACGTTTAAAAATATTAATATCTAGTTGCTCGTTAACGCGTAAAATAGCTGTATCACGCTGATCCTGCATATCCCCACTAGGTAAGCCTAGTGCTTCATTTTTAGTAATCTTACCATTAAGTTCTTCAATGCGGGCAATGTCCTGGTTGATTATTTGCACACTACGCTGAATTTCCTGGTCAATATCGCGCCGGATGGTTTGAATATCTTTACTGGCCTGGCGAATATCATTGGTCAGGCGTTGCGCCATGTTGATTAATTCGTTGTGGCGAATCGGGTCGTCCGGTGCCACAGCAATGGCATCTAACAAATTGCTGAATTCAACAATTTCTGCTGATAAAGAATCATCAGAAGAAACGGAACCGAATAGTGATTCTGTTCTGCCTGCATATTCCTGCATCACTTCTGATCGGCCAACAGTGGCTGTTTGGCGGCGCATTTCTTGTTGTACGGTCTGATTAATATTACGGGTAATACTGTTAATTTGTACCCCCGCACCCTGCCCTTGCTGGTTCCCCACCACCCGGGTTCCCAGGTTGGCAATTTTACGTGTATAGCCTTCAGTATTGGCATTGGCAATGTTACCGGAAGTAACGGACAAGCCAACCTGGCTAACGCTTACACCTGTTAGGGCGTTTTGAAGGGCAAGGGTTAAAGACATTTATCGTTCCTAAGCCTGCTGATTATACGCAAACGCCATAGAAGACTGGCGCGGGCGTGCCGCGGGGTTATAACCAACAGAAGCTGTCTGCACTGCCGCTGCTGCATCGCGGATGGCTTTCACAACAAAGCGCCGGGCATCACGTGCCGCTTTTACCACTTTTTTGTTTTCTTTTAAAATGGCATGTAGCTCTTTTAAAAGCTGCCGGCATTCTTCAGAAAGAACAACCGGCTGGCTTTCTGTTAAGTGATGAATGGCGTTTTCATAAGCGCCCAGCAAGCGTTGCTTTTCTTCCTGCAAAGGAATAATTGCATCAATGTTGCGTTCTTTAATCAGCGCATTTTCTTTTGTTAAAATATCTAACAGGCGTTGCGCTACTTGCGTTAACGCGGTGCTAAGATCTACGGTTTGTTGTACTTCGGGTTTTTCTAAAATTTCGGCAGTCATTATACGCTTCCCTGTTCTTGCATTTCTAATAAGGTTTTCTGCACATGATCAGCCAGGCCAATACCACCGCTTTTTGATATCATGCGGCCATACTGGTCGGTTATCATACTTTGCCATGTTTCTTCTGCATGCCCGCCGCTAAAGGCACCGTCGGTGCTGATATCCGTGAACATGTTTTGTAATACCTGCGCCAAAAACACCGATTCAAATTCTTCTGCCGCTTTTTGAACATCATCATTCTGTTTCGGTAACGCATTCTTGCGTCCCGTCTGTTCTGTGGCTTTAATCTGTGCTGTTTGCAGCTGGCTTTGTATAAGATTTCCTTGCATTGTTAAGAGTGATGCAAGGTTTGTGCCAACAACACTATGCAAGATATTACTTTTAAAAATGACGCAAAAGTGTTACACTTGTTTATGCCTACTCATAATCCTCGTGTAAATGTTACCTTCAACAAAGACGACTTTGAGGAACTGCAATTTTGGGCAAAGCATAGGGGGTCTTCTATTGCAGCCGTTGTACGAGAATTTACACAGCGTGCCATGCATGATGAAGATAGCGAACAGCTTGTAAGGCTAGCTGACACAAGATTAAATGATCCAACCGCTGAATACTATACGCACGAAGAGGCTTGGGCGCATCTAGAAAGCTAGTTTATGTATCAACTGAAATATCATAAAGATGTTATCAAAAAAGATATACCTGCCTTATCAAAGCCAATTTCAGTAAGAATAAAAAAAGCTATTGAAGATAAGTTAATCGCTGATCCAATTATATTTGGTAAACCACTTACAAGTAATTTAAAAGGCCATTACCGTATAAGGGTTGGGAATTATCGAGTTGTTTACAAGGTAGATGGCAATGTTGTCTGGGTTACAGCTATAAAACATCGCAAGAATGTCTATTGAAAATTTCTTGCTCGCCGCTAACTATAGCGCATGAATAAAATAAAAGTAACAAACCCCATCGTAGAACTAGACGGCGATGAGATGACGCGCATTATCTGGGCGCTGATCAAGGAAAAACTGATTGTGCCTTATGTGGATGTTGATCTGAAATATTTTGATTTAAGTGTGCAAAAACGGGACGAAACAGATGATCAAATTACTGTTGATGCCGCCAATGCTATTAAAGAACATGGTGTTGGTATTAAATGCGCAACAATTACCCCCGATGAGCAACGCGTAGAAGAATTTGACCTGAAAAAAATGTGGCGCAGCCCGAATGGTACGATTCGTAATATTCTGGGTGGCACTGTTTTCCGAGAGCCCATTGTTTGCAGTAATATTCCACGCTATGTAGACGGCTGGAAAAAGCCTATTGTTATTGGTCGGCATGCCTTTGGTGATCAATACCGTGCGACAGATTTTCTAGTGGAAAAGCCTGGTAAACTAACCATGACGTTTACACCTGATGAGGGTGAACCTGTGGAATATGAAGTATTCCGTTTTGAAGAACCGGGTGTTGCCATGGGTATGTATAACCTGGACGAATCTATTCGCGGGTTTGCACGCTCATGCATGAATTATGGTCTGCAAAAAGGCTGGCCGGTTTACCTTTCTACTAAAAATACCATTCTAAAGAAATACGATGGTCGCTTTAAGGATTTATTTCAGGAAATTTTTGATGCCGAATTTGCCGATAAATTTAAAGAAGCCAACATCACCTATGAACACCGCCTGATTGACGACATGGTTGCTTGCGCCATGAAATGGAGTGGTGGTTTTGTTTGGGCTTGTAAAAACTACGACGGTGATGTGCAATCTGATACTGTTGCACAGGGCTTTGGCTCGCTTGGCTTAATGACTAGCGTATTGATGACACCAGACGGCAAAACAGTGGAGGCAGAAGCTGCCCACGGAACCGTTACCCGCCACTATCGCCAACATCAGCAAGGCAAGGAAACGTCTACAAACCCTATTGCCTCTATTTTCGCCTGGACACGCGGTCTCGGTTTTCGCGGCAAATTTGATAATAATCAGCCACTAATTGATTTTGCTGAAACCCTAGAGCAAGTTTGTATTGAAACTGTTCAAAGTGGTAAAATGACCAAAGATTTGGCTTTGCTCGTAGGAAAAGACCAAACCTATTTAAACACTTTTGAATTCATGGATGCCTTGGCCGATAATTTAAAAGCCAAATTAAACACAACGCAATAAATTTTATGACTATTCACCCCACAGCGATCATTGATGATAACGCTAGCGTTGATCCCTCCTGTAAAATTGGCGCCTATTGCGTTATTGGCGCCGGTGCCTCTATTGGCAGCGGCACCGTTCTGCACAGCCATGTTGTGGTGCACGGCCAAACAACAATTGGCAAGGATTGCACTATTTATCCGTTTGCCAGTATCGGCCATGCCCCCCAAGATCTGAAATTTAAAGGCGAGCAATCTACCGTTGTTATTGGCAACAATACTACCATCCGCGAATATGTAACTATCAATCCAGGCACCGAAGGCGGTACCATGGAAACGCGTGTGGGTGATAATTGTTTGCTGATGATTGGGGTGCATTTGGCACATGATTGTATCGTCGGTAATAATGTTATTGCCGCTAATAATGCCACCCTGGCCGGGCATGTGGTGGTTGAAGATCATGTTGTAATTGGTGGGCTGGCAGCTATGCACCAGTTTGTACGTATTGGCCAGCATGCCATGATTGGCGGTTTGGCTGGCATAGAACATGATATCCCCCCCTATACAGTGGCAACCGGCAACCGGGCAACCCTACAAGGCCTCAACCTAATCGGCCTAAAACGCCGAGGATTTAGCCGCGACGATATTAAGAATATTAAAGATCTTTATCAGCATATTTTTGATGGTAACGACGCCATTAAAGAAAAAGCCGAACAGCATCAACCGCAATCAGCCGCGGAACAACATTTCATAGATTTTATTCTAGAGCCCTCCAAGCGCGGGCTTTGTCGTCGGGGTTAAATTAATCAAGCCGCTTTAATAAAGTCATCTAATGCAATCAATGCTCGTTCTGCCATCATCTGTTTGCGTTCCCTGCCTTTAATTTTACGTTTCTTGCCATTAACCGTAGTAATCGGGTCGATACCGGGGAACAGGCCAAAGTTTATATTCATGGGCTGAAAACTGTTTTTACTATCACTGATATGACCACCGGTTATATGGTTTAACAGCGAGCCTAAAGCAGTTTCTGGCAACGGCTGTTGCATAAATCCTGCCGCAAAGCGTCCTGCCAATAAACCAATAGCGGCACTTTCCACATAGCCTTCCACGCCTGTCATTTGCCCAGCAAACCGAATATGTGGCGCCGTTTTTAAGCGCAATTCTTTATCAAGTAGAACAGGACTATTTATAAATGTATTGCGGTGCATGCCGCCCATGCGTGCAAATCGGGCATTTTTCAAAGCAGGAATTAAACGAAAAACATCGGCCTGTTCCCCATATTTCAACTTGGTTTGAAAACCAACCATATTATAAAGCGTTCCCAAGGCATTATCTTGCCTCAGTTGCACCACGGCATAAGGCTGTTTCCCGGTGTGTGGATTGGTTAAACCAACAGGTTTCATACAACTAAAGCGTAGTGTATCCTTACCGCGCGAAGCCGTTACCTCCACCGGTAAACAACCTTCAAAATAAGGCGTATCTTTTTCCCATTCCTTAAATTCGCCCGTATCACTTTCTAGTAATGCCTGCAAAAAAACTTCATATTCTTCCTCTGTTAAAGGGCAATTAATATAGTCGCTGCCGTCGCCTTTATCATAGCGCGATTGTTTCCACGCTTTTTCCATATCAACAGAATCAACATATACGATTGGTGCTATGGCATCAAAAAATGCCATGTATTCAGTGCCAGTATGCTGTAATATTTCATTAGCCAGGCTTTTGTCTGTCAAGGGGCCACTGGCAATAATAACATTATCCCAACCTGTGTTAAAAACACTGCTTACAAGTTCTCGTTTAATTGTAATATTGGAATGGTTTTGCAACTTGCTGTGAATTTCCTGGCTGAAATTTGCACGATCCACAGCCAACGCGCCCCCCGCTGGCACCTTGGCTTTATCCGCTGCTTGTAAAATCAGAGAATCACAGCGGCGCATTTCTTCGTGTAACAGCCCTACAGCATTGCCATAAACATCATCAGAACGTAACGAATTAGAGCACACCAACTCTGCAAAATCTGTGGTTTGGTGGGCAGGGGTTTTACTGCCCGCAGCATCGCCACGCATTTCATACAAAACAACGTCTGCCCCCTGTTGTGCAGCCTGCCAGGCAGCTTCTGAACCAGCTAAGCCGGCACCGACAATATTTATCACTTTTTTAACCATAAACGCTTTCTTAAGTAATTTAGGGCTAAAATTCTACTATGAACAGTTATTTAAAGCAGCGTACTTTGGAGGCATTGGGCAGCGCCCCTGATAATGACCTTAGTGACGCTGCGGTGCTTTTGGCTGAATGGGCATTGCAAGATTCTAGATTGCTGCAATCCCTAACGGCACCGTGGTTAAAAACTGCTGCGGCCAAGGCTGTTGAACACGTTGCCATTGAAACAACTCAACGAACCTATACAGGTGTGGAATCTGATAAAGCCATCAAACGCATCAAAAACTCTTTGCGCAAAGGCATTAAAACCACCACTTACCGTCACAACCGCGGCAGCGCCACCCCTGCCCCGCTCATTGGTGGCAACGACCCTATTATACAAACGATTATCGGCAACATACAATTTGCCGATCCCAACCCAGACGGCCATAAAACCGTTTTGCACAGCATTGCCAAAGCCCATGCCGAACAGCGCCTAATGAAAGCTAAAAACAGCTTTTAATATAGTGCTTCCCTCAAAACAATTTTCTTTCAGATGGGGTTATTTACTTTATAGATAATCTAATGCTCTCCCTGTCGGCAATTGCAACATTAATTGTTTTAATAACAGTTATTTATCTTTTTTTATCGGAAAAAGTACCGGCTCATTTAACGGCTATGGGGGCAATGGCTGGTTTACTATTATTTGGCGTTGTTAGCACTGATGAGGTTTTAAGTGTTTTCAGTAACAACGCCCCTATTACCATTGCCTGTATGTTTATCATTTCTGCTGCACTACAATGCACGGGGGTTATTGATGCATTGGGGAATTATCTGGTAGAACGCGTTAAAACCCACAAAGCTAGCGCGTTATTAAGTATTATGCTGGGGGTAATGGTTTTATCAGCATTTATGAATAATACGCCATTAGTAATGATTATGGCGCCAGTTATTATTAGGACTTACGCGAAACTAATTTTGGGAGATCGCAATTCATGTTTGATGTAATCATCAAGGAGTCCTTGTTTTAGTTGGTAGATATTGGATTTAGTTTGATGAGCGAGTTTGGTGAGTCTCAGCCAGAGTAACATACAGACGGCGATATGAGTTCTTTGAGCGCGTTGTTTACGACATTGGCATTTTTCGATGCCGGTAGTTTGTTTAAGTTCGCGGTGAAATTGCTCCACCTTCCAGCGCTGTGATATCACATTTTGAACCACGGGCGCGGAAGACTGGAGGCAGTCGTTTGTCACGACAGTTTCGTTCTGCGTGGTAGAACGCACTACTAGAAACAATTTCAGATTAATGTTTTTGTCCAGGCCTTTCAAGTTGCAATAACGGCCTTGTTCTATTTCATCAGGTAACCATTCAAGGCCATCAACAGTTTGATAATGGCAGATAACTTGCACTTTGCGGTTGGTTTTGATCGGGCAGTAAAATAACTTCTTATTTTTATCAATATGTTGCATCATACCGGCGGTGGCATACCACGTATCCATCAATACGCCCTGAAATGGGATTTCCTTTTGCCGAATGGCGTTATCAAACATTTCCCGCATATGATCCAGCTTGGTTTTCCCATCATCATCCGGAGCAAATATCCGGTAATCTATCACCCAAAATTTATTCAGCGCCGGGTTCACGTAAACACAATTCACCACGCCAATCCCTTTCACCAAACCATGCGCATTACCGCTATATTGCTTGCGTACCAGTTCAATATTATGGCTGTGATCCTTATCCAAAACGGTGTCGTCGAATACTAGCCAGCCATCTTTGCAGGTAATAACTTCGGGCTTGGCATGTTCCCATAATATTGATGCTGTAAACTTCTCCTGTCGCATCCAACGGTTT
Source organism: uncultured Alphaproteobacteria bacterium (assembly GCA_963706365.1). GTDB lineage: Bacteria > Pseudomonadota > Alphaproteobacteria > JAJTHO01. Next base: position 721,793 of record OY970150.1, read on the forward strand.
ACCGCGTCATGCCCTATATCGGGATGGTGATCCCCCATATATGTTTGGGTATAATTGATCTGACTGCTCAGTAAATACTGACCATACGCCAGCCTAGTCATGGTTCTGGGTCGCATATTCCTACCCCCCCTTTTTTTTTGATCCACTTTAATCAATAATCAGAATCAAGGGAAGTTTCGCGTAAGTCCTAATTATTAAAGTTGCACAGAATTTAAAAGATTATCCTTCACGCTATTTAATCCCCCTGTCCTATGCAGCCATTCTAGGTGGCACATGCACACTCATTGGAACCTCCACGAATATATTAGTTGATGGCATTGCCCAACAGTATGGACAACCGCCTTTTTCGATGTTTGAAATTACTGGCGCCGGTGTTCTTATCGCCATTGCGGGTGGTTCGTATATGGCTTTGTTTGGTTATAAATCACTACCAAAATATAATTTTATTGGCGAACAAGGTGTTGTCGACAACAAGCATTATATTGCGGAAGCTATTATTCCTTTTGATTCCCCCCTGATTGGCAAAACACTGCAAGATGTACAATTTAGCAAAAAGGAAGATTATGAAATAATTGATGTTATTCGTAATGATATTGGCAACCAGAATGGTTTACTGTTGGCTTATAAACTACTCAAAGATGCTTTTAAGGAAAATAGCGGCATCACCAGCCTGCGCACCATGCCATTGCTGGCTGGTGACAGATTATTGTTTAAATCGAACCTAAAAGAGTTGATGGAAATAAAACAGTCAATTGGCTTGGCATTTGATAACGAAGGAAACAATACGGGTCATACAGTGGAACCGGTGGCTATGCGGCAAACAAAGCTGGCAGAAGCGGTTATTAATCATAACTCACGCTTTATTGGCCTTTCTGCTGCCAAGCTAGGCTTAAGACGTTCTTATAATTGCTATATTGTTGCAATTCATCGGGATCGAAAAAATATCACCAGCCAGTTTCAGGATATTGTGCTGGAACATGACGATATTATTTTATTAGAGGGCACCGCAGAAGATTTAATACGGCTGTTTGAACGAGAAGACATTCAGCCATTAACCCAAACCAGATCAATACCGCTTGATAAGCCAAGAGCCACATTTGCTATTCTAACACTATTTTCCGTAGTGCTTTTAGCCGCTTTTAACATAATGCCCATAGCCGGTTTAGCACTTATCGGCGCGATGGCCTTAATCGCCAGCGGCTGCCTAACCGCTGAAAAAGCCTATCACTCTATTGATTGGCGTATTTTGATGCTAATTTTTGGGATGTTGGGGGTTAGTAAAGGGCTGGAAAATACTGGCCTGGCAAAAATAGCCATTGAACAGCTGGCCGTAATAGCCGAACCTTTTGGGCCAATGGGCATTTTGTTTATGGTCTATTTGTCAGCAACCCTAATAACAGAAGTGATGAGCAATAACGCCGTTGCTGTATTATTACCGCCACTTGCTATCGGATTGGCGCAATCACTAGGATACGATCCACGCCCCTTTATCGTGGCGATCATGTTTGCCGCCAGCGCCAGTTTTGCCACGCCTATTGGCTATCAAACCAATACCTTTGTTTATAATGTTGGGCACTATCAGTTTAAAGATTTTCTGCGCATCGGCACCCCCATGAATATTGTCTGCCTAATTGTATCCATGCTGGTTATTCCGTTGTTCTGGAAGTTTTAGAACAGGCTCTACGAACTTACGTGGGTTTTGGGGTAAGCTCTTAGAGCCCTAATGCACTTCAACCAATCTTAAAACATTGGTTGTACCTGGCGTTCCGAACGGTATACCAGCCGTAATAACCAGTTTGTCGCCAGCCTCGGCAAAACCTTCTCGTTTGGCCTTGTCGCAAGCCGCGACAACCATAGCATGAAAGTCATACACTTCGTCTGCGAAAACACTGTGTATTCCCCACCCTAAAACCAATTTTCTGGCAATATTCAGGCGCGGTGTTATGCCAATAATAGGCACAATGGGGCGTTGTTGTGCCGCTTGCAAGGCTGTGGAACCAGAATTGGTATAGGTAACAATAGCCGCCGCATCAATAATTTCTGCGGTCAAGCTGCGCGGCATTGCTAATGGCAGCAGCGGCTGTGCTTTCCACCACCGGGTCAGTCGCTTCGATAATTATACGATAATGATCGTCTTTTTCTACCCGGCGAATGATACGGTTCATCATGGCCACAGCTTCTTCCGGATATTCACCAGCCGCCGATTCAGCGGAAAGCATTACGGCATCTGCCCCATCATAAATAGCTGTCGCCACATCCGAGGCTTCTGCCCGTGTTGGTGAAGGTGCGGTAATCATTGATTCCAGCATCTGCGTGGCCACTACCACCGGTTTCCCGGCAATGCGGCAAGCCCGCACAATTTTCTTTTGTAATCCTGGCACATCCTCCGGCGGCATTTCCACCCCCAAATCACCTCTTGCAACCATCACTGCATCTGTACGCTCAATCAAAGCATCTAAACAATCAATGGCAGAGGGCTTTTCAAGTTTAATAATAATAGAAGCCTTATCGCCAATCAGGCCACGCGCTTCATCGACATCGCGCGGTTGCTGCACGAATGATAACGCTACCCAATCAACTTCTAACTCTAAACCAAAGGAAAGATCAGCTTTGTCTTTTTCGGTAATTGCTGAAATGGGTAATACGGCACCGGGAACATTTACACCTTTACGGTTTGATAAAGTACCATTGGTGAGCACTTTTGTTTCCGCAAAATCGGGGCCACATTTCAGCACTTCCAAACGCATTTTTCCATCATCCAGCAGCAAGATATTGCTTTCATGAATAGCTGCAAAAATTTCCGGATGCGGCATACCCACACGGTCCTGATTGCCTGGCGTTAAATCTAAATCCAGCCGGAAAGGATCGCCTACCTTTAGAGATATTTTCCCTTTTTCAAAGGTCGCAAGCCGCAATTTTGGCCCTTGCAAATCCAGTAAAATAGCAATAGGACGGCCATGTTTTTTTTCCACTTCACGAATGGTATCAACGCGCTGGCGATGATCTTCATGGCTGCCATGACTAAAATTTAAACGAAACACATCAGCGCCGGCCAGATACAATTTCTCGATCATTTCAAAGCTATCACTAGCTGGGCCTAGGGTTGCAACAATTTTCGCTCTACGAATTCTTCTCATAATATTCCTTATTTCTACAGGGGGGGGATTAACTAAGTTTTGTCTTAATTATTCCTCCAGCTTTTCCAAAGTCAATTTGGCCAGCGTATTTTGTTTTCAATTCTGCCATCACTTTGCCCATATCTTTTATAGATTCAGCGCCAGAATCCTTGATAGCGGCTTCTACCACAGCATCCAGCTTTTCACCTTGCAGTTGCTGTGGCAAAAATTCTTCAATGACAGCAATTTCAGCCTGCTCTTTATCCGCTGCCTCTTGCTTGCCACCTTTTTCAAACATTGCAATGCTTTCCCGGCGTTGTTTAATCATTGATTGTAGCGTTGCAAGAATCTTTGCATCGTCAACTGCGCACTGGCCTTTTTCACGAATTAAGATGTCCTGGTCTTTAATCTTTGCAGAAATAAGCCGCAGGGTGCCTAAACGCTCTGATTGCTTTGCCTTCATGGCTGTCTTGGTTTCTTCCGCCAATTTAACGCGCAAAGCTGAGGCCACTAATATTTGTTTCGGATCACAATTTTTGGGGTCAAATGTCATGCCTTAGGTTCTTAGCCAACATTTATGCGTTTAAAAAGGTTTTTATCAGTTATGTATCATAAAAATGTAACACTATTCGTTAAAATGGGGGTTCGAAAAATATAATGGTTTATTTATGTGAAAATTTACTAGATTTATCATCGTAATTTTAAATTTTTGAGAGATTAAAACATGAAAAACCTGATTATAATTCTGATTGTTGCAGCCCTAGTTGTTATTGGCGCAATGATTTTCTTTGATGGCGATATCAGTGGCGGCAGCTTGCCGGATGTTGATGTTTCTGCCACTGGCGGTTCCCTGCCTGAGGTTAATGTAGAAGGCCCCGAAGTTAATATAACGACAGAACCAAAAACAATTGAAGTTCCAACCATTCAAATGGAAGAAAAAGTAATTGAGGTTCCACAGGTTGATGTTGATATTCCTGAAGACCTTCCAGAAGTTCCTGAAGTTGACGTTGAAATGGAAGAGAAAACAATTACTGTTCCAACAGCAGATGTAGAATAGATTTTGTAACTTCATAAAAGTGCCCTATTTCCATTGGTAATAGGGCATTTTTTTGAAGAAACACCTTGCAAATAATAATAAGAATTATCATATAGATAATAACCAACTAAATTACTCAACTATTAAGGAGCTTTACAATGCTAACTGTCGGACAAAAATTTCCCGAATTCTCTCTAGATGCCGTTCAGGGCACCAACCCTAACACAGCATTTTCAACCATTTCCAATCAAGACATTGATGGGAAATGGGCGGTGGTTTTCTTTTGGCCAAAAGATTTTACTTTTGTTTGCCCAACTGAAATTGCTGAATTTAACCGTTTAGCCGGTGAATTTGAAGACCGCGATACAAAGCTTTTAGGTGCCAGTACCGATTCTGAATTTGTGCATCTGAACTGGCAAAAACACCACGAAGACCTGAACAACATGCAATTTCCATGGTTGTCAGACATCAAGCGTGAATTAGCCGAAGCATTGGGTATCATTCACCCAGACGCCGGTGTAGCCCTACGCGCCACCTTCATTATTGATAACGATGGTGTTATTCGCCATGCCTCTGTAAACGACCTAAGCGTTGGACGTTCGCCACAGGAAGTATTGCGTATTCTTGACGGCCTGCAATCCGATGAGCTGTGCCCATGTAACTGGAACAAAGGTGAAGATACCTTGCAGTTGGATGACGCTGCTTAGATTTAATAATAATAGTCAATTGTAACGCCGCCTTTTAGAATTAAGGCGGCGTTATTTTTAAAAATACTGGACATTGATAAGCTTAGTGTAAAATATAAGCTGCATGGAAAATCACTCCAGCGATTATATTAATTATTATCAACAAGATTTAATCTGGGTACCCAATTATAAAAATACAGCCGGTGTTGTTTGGGTGGCAAGATGCGCAACTGATCTTGCAACATCTGAAGAATTTACGGATCAACATTCTATTCACATTGATTTTTCTCAGGGTTTAAGCGGGCGCATATTGGAAATGCCGCATGCACGCTCAAAGTTAGATCAAGATGTTTTAGATGCACTATGGAGCGCTTCAAAACAGTCCGCTTTAAAAGAAACAGAGCAGGAATATCTTAGAGCTTACGCCAAAACTAAGAAGCGAATAAGAAGGAAGAATACATCGCATATAGATTATAGTATGGCTGTGTGAGATATTTTATAAGATGTTGTAAGATAACATATAACTGGGAGTAGACGATGTCGTATAAAACAGATTTAACAGATGAGGAGTGGGCTCTGATCGCGCATGCTTTTCCGGTATATAAGACGGGGCGTCGCAAAATATATTCAAATCGAGAGATAATGAACGCTATACGTTATCAGCAGCGCACGGGGTGTCAGTGGGATATGCTGCCGAATGATTTGGTGCCGGAAGCGGTGGTGCGGCATTTTTTCTATGAGTGGCGTGACAATGGCTTGTTTGAACGTATACAGGAAAAGCTGCACAGGCAGTTGCGGCGGCTGGAAGGCCGGGAAGAGAAACCGTCACTGGGGATAATTGATGCACAGTCTGTCAAGACGGTGCAAAAAGGGGGGCGCGCGGGTATGATGCTGGCAAGAAAACTAAGGGTCGAAAACGCCATATAGTTGTTGATATCACCGGCCATCTGATGGCGGCAAGCGTGCATAGCGCTGGCGTTCAAGACAGGGACGGCGCCAAACCGCTACTAGCAGAATTGTACAAACAGCCCCGGTTACAGGCTGTTTTGGCCGATGGTGCCTATAGCGGCAAACTGCAAACATGGTTCTACCGCAAAAGCCGGGGAAACGCCTGATAGTCGTCAAACGCCCTGATAGCAAAAAGTTTATTGTTATACCAAAACGATGGATTGTCGAACGCTTCTTCGGCTGGATCAACTGGCAAAGACGCCTCTCCAAAGATTACGAACATAATCCAGATACCTCCCGCTCTAGACTCTTTATTGCCGACATTAACCTCCTGTCTAAGCGAATTCTGAAATTATATTCTACTTAGGGTTTTGGCGTAAGCTCTTAGACGCCTGCGTTATGCCGTTGGGGAAACGGATCGTAATGCTATGGCTGCTTATGGCTTGCATACTTTACCCAATCAACAAACAGCTGCATTAGGGGATGTTATTATACAGGGACGTACAAACCGTGGTACAGGCCCTGATCTAAACCGCATTAACGCCGAAAAGCTGGAAGGAATTTTAATTTCTGGCAAGTACATTCTGGATGACGAAAGTTTCTGGGAACTTATCAGTGATGACGATGTTTATAAAAAGAAAAGTATGATCGGTGAAGAACGGTTAGGCAATCATTCGGTTAAAAATATTGCCGCAAAATATGCTTTGGCAGGGCTAGATTATACAATGGCTGTAACAGCTGGTTTGCTAGCGATGCCAAGGATTGATATGTTTGTCGCGGCACATTCCTATCCTAACCTGCCTTCCGGGGCAGAAACGGCATCACCAATTTTAAAAGATAATCCCATACCATTTGCAAAAGTCAACATTGGTACAGGAGGTCTATATAATGATACTATACCTACAGATAAAAATGCGCCATATATGCTTTATCCTGAGCAAAGCGGCCTAATTATACAGTCTTTAGCAAGCACATTGGGGGCAGAAAATGTCGCTTCAAATATGTATAGCGGTGTTTCTATAAAATCTAAAACAGAGCTAATGCGCGCCATGCTAAACATTCTAGATAACCGTGAAACTGTTGTTGAAAATTTGCGGTTACTAAACATACCATCCGAAGAACTAGTGCGTATTGATATGAATTTATCAGAACTGCAGGAACACTACGAACGCATCAAGGCGCTACCCAAAGAATTAGAGCACAAAGGCCTATTGATAGAATTGAATGCCGGTCATTACGCAGGGCAAATGCCCGTTGCAGAAAGTGATAAAGGTTATCATCACCCCGCAGAATTTAGCCGCGATAATAAGCACTTGGAAGAAATACCTGCTGTAAGAGCAGCCTTGTGTGATGCATTAAATACCTGCCAACGCTTTTAACTATAATTTAACCATACTCGTCGCATAGTATGCTATGGCGTTAGCGCAGAAAAAAGACGATTACCGTTCCCTTACCGGGCCAGAAAAAGCTTCGATGCTTATTCTTTCCGTGGGGGAAGAATATGCCGCCAAAATGTTTCAGTTGATGGAAGAAGAAGAAATTCGGGAACTTTCACAAACCATGGCGACATTGGGAACAATTAATTCTGAATTTGTGGAACAATTGTTTCTGGAATTTGTTGAGCAATTTAACGGTGTTGGTTCCCTTGTCGGAACCTTTGAAAGCACCGAGCGTTTGCTTGGGCGCATTTTGGATGGTGACCGTGTTAGCCAGATTATGGAAGACATTCGTGGCCCAGCCGGGCGCACCATGTGGGATAAACTGGGCAATGTAAACGAAGAAATTTTGGCTAATTACCTGAAAAACGAATACCCGCAAACCGTGGCCGTGGTGTTATCTAAAATAGATTCTGATCATGCTGCCAAGGTATTGGCCATGTTACCCGAGCAATTTGCCATGGAAGTGGTGCAGCGAATGTTGAAGATGGAAGCGGTGCAAAAAGAAGTACTGAATGATATTGAACGCACCCTACGAACCGAATTCATGAGCAACCTGGCCAGAACCAACCGCCGCGACCCGCACGAAATGATGGCGGAAATCTTTAACGGTTTTGACCGTTCCACCGAACAGCGCTTCATTGCCACTCTGGAAGAAGTGAATGAAGATTCTGCAGAAAAAATTAAGGCTCTGATGTTTACATTTGATGACCTGAACCGTTTGAATGCACCAGGCGTACAAACCATTTTACGCACAGTTGATAAAGACAAACTAAGCGTTGCCCTAAAAGGCGCCAACAGTGGCTTGCAGGAATTATTTTTTGGCAATATGTCGGAACGCGCCGCAAAAATCCTGCGCGAGGATATGGAAAGCAGTGGCCCTGTAAAAGTAAAAGACGTAGAAGAAGCACAAAACTATCTTGTGCGCCTCGCCAAGGATTTATCCGATAAAGGTGAGATTGAAATTTCTGACGGTAAAGATGGTGATGAACTGATTTATTAATTGAAGGTTCTTATATCTTTAAAACAGCCAAGCAATTAGCTAATTGTTGGTAGAAGAGGGGAGAGAAGCCGTAAAAGCTCTGTGCCTGCGAGGCTGTTGACCAGATACCGCATCTCTCCTTTTCGAGCATGTGTGAGGCAGGACAGTATTGGAGGCATAGGAGCCAGTATTCATAAGGTTAGCCGTACATGTTTTTTTTGCAATGTAATAAAATAGTAGAGGTTAGTAGTATGGAGAACAAGCGTATTTTGGGGATAGATGTATCTAAAGATAAGCTAGACGTGTGTTTATTATCAGGAGAACAAAGGCAGCAACATAAGATATTTCCCAATGAAGTCATTGGTTTTAAGCAGTTGCACCAATGGCTGCAAGGGCAGTCAATAGAAGGCGTTCATATTGGTTTGGAGGCAACGGGTTGGTATAGTGAGGCGGTGTGTGACTATTTGTATGAGCGGGATTATAAAATTAGTCTGATCAACCCTGCCCGTATCAAAGCGTTTGGCAAAAGTCGTGGTTGCCGCACAAAGACAGATAAGAGTGATGCAGCCTTGATTGCGTTGTTTTGCTGGCAACAAAACCCACCATTGTGGCAACCGTTATCTGCTGAACATCGCCAATTGCGGCAGTTGTACAGAACAATGCAAGCGTTGAAAAACCAGCAACAGATGCTGCAGAATAGGCTGGAACGAGACAACTTAATGCCCATCATTCAGCAGCAATTGCGCGCCCTGATCAAATCATTTCAAACAAAGATAGATTGCCTACAAAAAGCCTTATTAAAGACTATTAGCAACGACAGCACTTTGCAATTGGCGTTTGATAACTTAACCAGCATTAAAGGTATTGGCGCTTTGACAGCCTTGGGATTACTGGCAGAATTACCTGATTTGTCACAGTTTGAGCAGGCCAGAGAGCTTGCCGCTTTCGCTGGCCTTAACCCCGCCAAACGACAATCGGGGTCGTCTCTTAGGGGAAAATCTCATATCTCCAAAATAGGCTCCGCGCCCCTACGTAAACTCCTTTATATGCCCGCGCTTGTCATCAAAAATAAAAACCAACATTTTGCTGATTTCTGCAGTAGACTAGAATATAAAGGAAAACCACCCAAAGTTATCATTATCGCTGTAATGCGTAAACTTCTACACATTGTCTTCGGTATCTTAAAACACCAACAGCCGTTCAACCCTGATAAACTTCTGCCCTATGCTAAATAAGCACCATAAAACTGCCTGACTAACACATTTTTTGCTTGAACTTAAAGACAGTATCTGGGCACTTTAGGTAAGTTTTTGATCTAGAGAAAGTTTATCGGCATAATTTTCGACTAAATTTCCAATAACTACCTCGCAAGATATATGATGCTGATCTGCATACCGTTTAAGAACTTCCAGACTACTTTCTGCAAGTTTTAGCACTATAGAAATTTTGCGTGGTCTGGGAACAAGATGTTCTGGCAGTGGCAAGAAATCTTCTACAATAGTTACATTGCCTACTGGTTCATCAATAGGGTAAGGACTATTTAAAATACTATCATCGTTCATATAATTTTTTCCATTCACCAGCACCAAAAATACGAATACGGTTTTCACGATATGTAAAACGAACAGTTATAATTTTATCATCCACTGACCCAACACAGAACCAACGTTTTTCTTGTTCACTGTGTTTATCATCATACACAATTAAACGTCTTTTATCCATAAAAACATACTGGGCTGTTTCAAAATCTATCCCATGTTTTAAATAATTACTACGATTCCGATGATCATCCCACTCAAAATTATACTCCATTTAAAATACCATATTTTCACTTTGCAACCAAAAAATCAATCATTTCGTTATAGAAAATTTACCAATCCCTGTTAAACATACCCCATGACCAATTCATTTGATGCCAAGAAATCATTAACTGTAAACGGTAAAAAATATACCTATTACGCCCTGCAAAACACTGTGGGAGACATAGCAAAATTGCCAAATTCTCTTAAAGTATTATTAGAAAATCTGCTGCGTTATGAAGACGGTAATTCCGTCAAAAAAGCGGATGTAGAGGCCGTAGTAAAATGGCTGGATAAAAAAACTTCTGAGCAAGAAATAGCTTATCGCCCTGCCCGCGTTTTGATGCAGGATTTTACCGGTGTGCCCGCTGTGGTCGACCTGGCCGCTATGCGTGATGCCATGGAAAATTTAGGTGGCGATGCAGAAAAAATTAACCCGCTTTCACCTGTTGATTTGGTAATTGACCACTCTGTAATGGTGGATCAATACGGTAACGAATCTGCCTTTGAAGCTAACATGCGTCTGGAATTCCAGCGCAATGCCGAACGTTATAAATTTTTAAAATGGGGGCAAAGCGCCTTTCAGGATTTCCGTGCTGTTCCCCCCGGTACGGGCATCTGCCATCAGGTGAATGTTGAATACCTGGGGCAATGTGTGTGGACAAAAGATATTGATGGCGAAACCGTTGCATACCCTGACACCCTGGTAGGCACTGACAGTCACACTACGATGATTAACGGTTTAGGTATTCTTGGTTGGGGCGTTGGTGGTATCGAAGCCGAAGCCGCCATGCTTGGCCAACCTATTTCTATGGTGATTCCAGAGGTTGTGGGCTTTGAATTAAAAGGTAAACTACCCGAAGGTTCTAACGCCACTGACCTTGTTTTAACGGTAACAGAAATGCTGCGCGCCCATGGTTGTGTGGGTAAATTTGTTGAATTTTATGGTAGTGGTTTAGCCGAATTACCATTAGCTGATCGTGCCACTATTGCCAATATGGCACCAGAATATGGTGCCACTTGTGGGTTCTTCCCGATTGATGATAAAACGTTAGATTATTTGCGTTTCACTGGGCGCGAGGAAGAACGTATTGCGCTGGTCGAAGCTTATGCCAAAGAACAAGGCTTATGGGCTGATCCTAACCAGGAATTATCCTTTACCAGTATATTAAGTTTGGATTTATCTAGTGTTGTGCCTTCTATTGCCGGGCCAAAACGCCCGCAAGATCGCATTCGATTAGACAAAGCCGGACATCAGTTTAGAGAAAAAGATTTTCCGGCATTTTCTGGTTTAAAATGGGCGCAACAGCGTGAAGTAGAAACTTCTAAAGGCCATAGCCTAAAAGACGGCGCCTTGATGATTGCCGCTATTACCAGCTGTACAAACACCAGTAACCCTTCTGTCATGATTGCCGCCGGTTTAGTGGCCAAGAACGCCGTAGCCAGAGGCATGAAAGTGCCGGAATGGGTAAAAACATCACTGGCACCCGGCTCACAAGTGGTTACGGATTATCTGGAAAAAGCCAATTTACAGGATGATCTAAATGCTCTTGGGTTTAACCTGGTGGGCTATGGTTGTACCACTTGTATTGGGAACTCAGGGCCTTTGGCGGATGAATATATTAAGGCCATTGAAGAAAATGATTTGGTGGTTTGTGCCGTTCTTTCTGGCAACCGAAATTTTGAAGGCCGTGTTTCGCCGCAAACCAAGGGGAATTACCTGGCTTCTCCACCTTTAGTAGTAGCCTATGCGCTGGCAGGCACTATGGGTATTGACCTTATGGAAGATTCCCTGGGTAATGACAAAGACGGCAACCCGGTTTACCTGAAAGATATCTGGCCATCTTCTGAAGATATTGCCAAAGTAGTGCAACAAAGTTTGACACCAGCCATGTTTAAATCACGGTATGAAAACGTTTTTGCCGGTGGCAAGGAATGGCGCGATGTAAAAGTAAGTGGCGGAAAAACCTACGATTGGGAAAGCAACAGCACCTACATCAAAAACCCGCCTTATTTTGAAGGTATGCGCACCACACTAGACCCCCTAGAGGATATCACAAACGCAAGACCCTTGGCTATTTTAGGGGATAGTATTACCACCGATCATATTTCCCCCGCTGGTGCCATCAAGGCAGACAGTCCTGCCGGGAAATATCTGCAAGAGCACGGCGTAGAAAAGCGCGACTTTAACAGTTATGGCTCTCGCCGTGGTAACCACGAAGTAATGATGCGTGGCACCTTTGCCAATGTTCGCTTGCAAAATGAAATGACCCCCGATGTTACCGGCGGCTGGACACGCCATGAACCATCTGCTGAACAAATGTTTATTTATGATGCTTCTATGAAATATCAGGCCGCTGATGTGCCATTGGTTGTGGTTGGTGGTAAAGAATACGGTACTGGTTCCAGCCGGGACTGGGCAGCGAAAGGCACCAATTTACTGGGTGTAAAAGCCGTGATTGTTGAAAGTTTTGAACGTATTCACCGTTCCAACCTGGTGGGTATGGGCGTGTTGCCATTACAATTTACCAACGGCGATACACGCCAGACACTTAAATTAGATGGTACGGAAAAATTTGACATAACCGGCATAGCCGATGGCCTGAAAGCCGGTGATAAAGTGCAATGCACTGTTCATTACAAAAGTGGTGACACAAAGCAAATTGAGCTGCTATGTCGTTTAGACACCGCAGATGAAGTAACCTATTTTGAAAATGGCGGAATTTTGCATTATGTGCTGCGCCGATTGGCGACAGGTAGTGATGGGGCTGGGGTTAAGGCGGCTTAGTTGAGAACTTAGTAGATGTTACATTAGGGTTTATTGTCTAAATTTTCATCACCTGGGAAGGTAGGTGAAAAATTTAGCTAGAGGCTGTGCTATCTCCTGAGCTACTATTAGATTGATTCTGTGCCTCGTTCACTGACTCAGTGATAACATCGGCTAGTTCATTTGCAGCAGGCTCCTTTGTGTCTAGTTCCAATGATTTTGAAACTTCTTGTTTAATCTGTTCTTTTGATTTAGCCATGATGATCCTCAACGTAGTAAAAACTATCAAGCAAAAATTTAACAAACCATAACAGCATAAGCCGCTATCCTTCCCAACGGCTTGTCTGTAGATGTACCTTGTAGGTACGAAAAAGTAAAAATTTACTAATTCTGTTGCTAACATATCATAGCAAATACATTTATTAAGTGATCTATTATACAGCCACAACAGTTGCCACCTACAAAAAACTCATTAATGTGGCGACATGCATCTATCCAAATCATTCGTTGCAAATTTCCTGGCTTTTCTTGTAACAATCATTGGCTATTTCTATAGTGAGCCTTTGTTCACTGCCGGGCTGTTTGGTTTATCGGGCGGCATAACCAACTGGCTGGCGATTCATATGTTGTTTGAACGTGTGCCGGGGCTGTATGGCAGTGGTATAATTCCGCGTAATTTTAATACATTCAAAGCCGCGCTACGCGACATGATGATGGAACAATTTTTTAGCAATGACACCGTGCAAAAAATGGCGGCACAACAGCTTCCTGGAAAAGCATCCATTCAGGAAAAAATTGATCTTGATAAAATTTTTGATGGCTTGATGGTAGCGGTGCAACAATCTTCCCTTGGCAATATGCTTAATATGGTTGGCGGTATTGCAGCGTTAGAGCCGATGCGTGAATCGGTTAATGCAAAGCTAACCGTTATTATTAACGAAGTGCTAGATGACCTAGAACAAGAAAAACAACAATCTGTTGAAAAAATCCCGCTGGCTATTAGTGGCTTGATTGATAAACGACTGGCTGAACTCACCCCGCAACTGGTGAAAGATTTGGTTTATCAATTGATTCATCAACACCTGGGCTGGCTGGTGGTCTGGGGGGTTATTTTTGGTGGTGTTATTGGCGCCATATTTAGCTTATCGTAAATTGGCTGCATACTTGTTTTTATAGCCCAATTTTCTCAAAAGTTCTGGCGCGACTGTATATAGAACAGACGGAGGCATATCGGTTATCCCCGAAGTTTCTGTTCGATCATCTACAATTTGCTGGATCAATTCTTCCAGCGTTAGTTCAGTGGCTGCAACAGGTTCTTGGCTATCTTTTTTAATATTTACATCATATTGAATGGCTGACAAAGAATGACGGCTTTCCTGTTTTTTCTTTGCTGGGCTTTTAGTAATATTGTTATATTCTTCCGGTCTTTGGCTATATTTCAAGACAGTATTCGGTAATTTAATTACAGAAGGTGTGGGTGGGTTATTCGTTTCTATATCTGGACTTGGTAAAATTGATAATATACCATCCTGATAACTGAAACTATAATTCAAGGCGCTGGCACCATTGGCGGTAATGCTGTAATTACCAACAGGGCTGTTTCCATTTGCCGAAGTAGTCGCATTCAAACCATTTATAACAGATTGTGTATCACCCCTCTTAAAACCTGTAATAAGATAGGTAAATATCGGCTCAGGCTGCCCTATTTGCCGCTGTGCGTCTTGCACATCAATAATTAGCGGTGCCTTGGTAATATCAAAATTATTCCCAAGATAATTAATTATATAATTGCTTCCAGCCCCTAATGTATTTTGATTAATAGCATAGCTACCAACGTTATCACCACTATCACGACTTAAATTACCACTAAATACATCACTACCTTGTAATGCACCATTTATTAAACTGTAACTAAAGTTAATAGGCTCCGCATCGCCATATACTTTCCCCTGATTACCATTCGCTTGGATTATTATTGGACGCGCGGTGACGTCTGCCGTCGCATTCGATGTATTATCTGCAAGTATGTAATTACCGGCATCACTGCCTCCCAAGGTTAAACCTGTAACAGAAACTAACTTATTCGTTCCCACATTTTTATTATCAAATGTTGCCGTAGCCGTGGCAATATTCAGATTATCACCACCAATAATACCATTATAAATGGCACTGCTGCTATTAATAGTTGCCAGGTTTGTCGCATCATAAATTTTATCATTAGCCAGTAGGCCACTGATATTGCTAATAGCGCGCGGTGTAATATTTAAATCACCAGCAGTTAAATTAATAATGTAATTACCGGCTTTGGTACCATCAACAGTACCGCTATTAATACTGATGGCATTGTTGTAGGTACCAACATCATCGCCCTGCGCCACGCCGCTGATGGCATAGGTCACGCCATCGCCACCAACAACATCGGTAAGGGTATCGCCGCTGATGAGACCGCCAGCTGTTAGCTGATAGGTAAAGCCGCTGGTGTTGAAGGCATCACCATAGACAAAGGATTGGTTATCGGCGGTAAAAGTAAGAGAAGCGGGATCAATGATTAGCTGACCTGACTCAGCCTTGGCTAAAGTATAATTACCGGAGCTAGCACCACTTAAGTTAATAGTAATGGTACGTGGGCTGCCACCGGTGGCGGTAGTTTTATCACTGGCATCAGTAACAATACTGGCGCTGCCAACAACCTGGCTAACCAGGGTATCAGAACCCTGCAAACCAGTAAGGCTATAAGCAGTGTTGAGGGTACTCGTGTTAAACTGGCTATCGGTACCATCATAGCTGTAGGTTTGATCCAAACTAGTAAAAGTTAGTGCTGCCTTGTTAATAGTAAGGCCATTGCTCAGGTTATTACTAACGAATGTATAGTTGGTGGCTGATAACGTACCAACAGAACCGCTAATATCCCTGATACCGGCGGCGGTCTTGTTAATGCTATCGACTACACCTGCACCGCTGAAGCCAGCAGCAGTTCCCGCATTCTCACCATTCTTAAAGCCTGTAATGTCATAAGCGATGTTACTAAATAAGTTAGAATCACTGTTGTAGGTATAGGTTTGGGCGGTGGGGTCTAAGGTTAATAAAGCAGCGGTAATGTCAAAGTCATCACTAATATAGGTAATATTATAGTTGCTGCCGCTGTTGCCGTCAGCTAACGGTTAGTGTGTTTTGATTGATGGCATACGCACCCACATTCTCACCAGCATCGCGGTTTAACGCACCGGTAAAACTGTCAGCCCCCTGCAATACCCCGCTGCTAAGCGTATAGGTATACGAACCAGGATCAGCATCGCCGTACTCTTTGGTCTGGCCAGCATTGGCTGTTACAGTTAGGGCACGAGCCGTAATATCTGCGGTGGTGGAAGCCGTGGTGTTACTTAACGTATAGTTACCAGCATCCGCCCCACCCAAGGTTAAACCTGTAACAGAAACTATCTTATTCGTTCCCACATTCGCATTGTTAAACGCGCCAGTAGAAGTGGCAACTGCAAGCGTATCACCTCCTACCATGCCAGTAAAACTGGCGCTACCGCTACTTAATGTTGCAGCTGTTGTGGCATCATAAATTTTATTACTGGCTGTAATGCCAGTGATGGCACTAATGGCTTTAGGGTTGATCAGATAAGCCCCGGCAGTGCCGTTATCCAACGATACAGTATACCCCAGTGCAGACGTTAAGGAGCCTGTGAGGGTAATGTCTTTTGCCGGGGTAAAGGCATCAGTGGTGTTGACACTGGTATAAACAGTGCCATCAATATTAAGGCCTGGCCCGGCTGATAAACTGCTAATAAAATCACTGGCCGTGTAACCGGCACCGGTAATGGTGGATACATCTGAAGCATGAATGGTGTACCCACCCGTATAAGCCGTAGAAAACTGGCTACTGCCATTATAGGTATAGGTTTGGTCGATAGGAATCAGCCGAATCGTGCCATCTGCCAGTGTGTAAAAGAAATAGTTGCCGCTAAATCCGCTTATGGTATCACCATAACTGATGCCATGCTGTTGCTGGCCACTGCCACCGTCGGCGATTAGCAGATTGCCGGTGGTGTTCTCGCTTGATCGGTTGGTATAAACCGCATAGCGGCCACCGCCTGTGGCATTCAGGGCACTGGTGGACGAGTTGTTGTTGATAAAGTCCTTGGCACGGATGACCAGTGCTTCACCTGTGCCCGTGGTTGCAACCGACCCGCCGGCACCCAATATAAAGTCATACAGTTCCGTATTGCTGTTAAACACAGCGGTGGCAGCAGAAACCGCGCCAGAAACGGTTAGGGCACCACCAGTAAAAACATCAAGCAAGCCAGTGATGGTTGAGGCTTTGAGTTCCAACGCCCCGCTATTGGTAAAATAGCTATTGCCGCCTGTTGTGGCTGTTAGACTGGCACCACTGGCAAGTAACCGGTTACCGGCAGAGCCAATGCCTGTAGCGCCGTTAGCTACAATGTTATTCGCCGTTATTACACCATCGGTGCGGTTAATAGCATCGGCATCGGCGGTGAGCGTCAGGTTTTTACTAGCACTCAGCGTTAAGTCAGCATTTAGCGCAATACTATCCCCCAACAACTCCACATCAAACGCGGGAGATGTTAAATCAATAGCACTGGAAACATTAATGTTACCGGTGTTGGTAGCATCCCCGATAATAACTTTGTTGGCGGAGGTAATAGCATCCAGTTCACCTTGCGTTAAATCCAGCCCGCCAGTGGCGGTGCCAAGATTAATATTTCGGCTGCTGCTGTAAGGCTTTAAGGTAACAATTCCCCCTGTACCGGCATTTAAACCGGTGGCCATTGCCAGGCTATCAGCGGTAATGTTAATATTGGCTCCTGCCGTGCTGCTGCTGGCAGTGGTATCAATGGTTAAACCTGATAAATCTATTGCCCCTGCGGCGGTGAACGTAACGCTGTTGCCACTGGTGTATAAAGTGGTGGCACCGGGCGTGGTATAGGTAATGGTGCCGCCACTGATAATACTAAGGTTTTCATTAACAGTTGTATTGGTGTTGCTTGTATTGCTGTCAATCAGGTTTAGGGCTGTTATACCGCTATAATTGAAAACACCCGCACCGCTTCCATTGCCGGTAGCGGTAAGTAGATCCAGGTCAATATCTATAGCACTAATCGTTTGATTGAAAAAGGTATAGTTGCCGCTGCTATAGCTACTGATATCATCACCATAGGTAAGGGGCGAAGCAATGCTACCCTGGCTTAGCAGTGATGTAAGGTTTGTATTATCGGCATCATCATCGACATATAACAGCCAACGGCCACTGGCTGCGGCTAGGGCACTGGCACCCCGGTTATTGGTCAGGTTATTTGCAGTTGCGGCAATAATGGCATCGCCGGTTGCTGTAGAGGTTAGCGAACCACTGGCTCCAAAAATTAAGTCTTTGCCAGTTGCAGCATTGCTTAATAGTCCAGTGCTATAATCAAATCCTGCAATAGCAGTAATAGTACCACCTGTATTATTAATAGCGGCATTAATAGTTACATTCCCAGAAGCCAGAAACATCAAAGAATTGTTACCACTGCTGCTGCTAATACTGTGATCAATAGTCAGGTTTCTGGTACTGCCATCTACGCCGGAGAATAACAGCAAACTGTTACTACCCATTGTTATATTCCCGCCGGTTACAATATTTCCACCTGCAACACTCAGATCTAAATTTTGGGCTGAAAGGTCAAAGCCACCATTGCCGATAGAAACTAGGCCGGTGCCAGTTACTAAGGCACCAACGATAACATGGTTGTTGCTACTAATAATCGAAAGTTCAGCAAGTGTTAGATCCAGCCCTCCTGTGCCGGTGCCAATATTGATAGCGGTGCCTGCCGTGCGGGGCGTAAAAAATATTCTGCCATCACTGGTGCTGGTACTGATACTGCCAAAGTTGGTAAGGTCAATGGTATCTGCATTAAAAATGACAGGTTCCCCTGATATATCGCCATTACCAGAGGCATAAATATCAACACTGCCATTTTGGCCGATACCTGACAACGTAACAGGGTCACTGGTGGTTCTGATATTGGCACCATTATCTATACGAATACCATAGGCATCCTGGCCAGGAGAGTTACCGCCAGTTCCTGTAATGTCGATGGTACCATCTGTCCAAGTGCGCACCGTGCTGTCTACATTAACGCCTACGGCATATGAAATAGCATTATCTGCTCCTTGCCCGCGAATATAAATATTACCGCCTTTGGCATTAATTTCATCACTTCCTTGAAAGGTAATCCCGCTATCCAGCGTGGTGCCCAAGCCATTAACACCAATGGCAGCCGTGGTAAGCGGATTAAGCCCACCCCCCATAATAATATCACCACCGTTAGAACTAATGCTGACATCGTTAATGAAAATAGCACCACCGTTAACGCCATCGCGATCACTGTTAAAGGTAAGGGCACTGGTGCCTACAGAGCTATCAATAGAACTACCATTATCATTGAACACAATATTTCTATTGGCTCTAAACGTCATATCAGCGCCATCAACAATAGAATCTAAAATTGTATCACTGTTATGGTCAAGATCGCCTTGCGCATAAAGGTAAATGTCCTGGCTAATGTTACCGGTGCCAGACAAGCCCATATCGCCGGTGGCGGCAATTTGCACTGATGCTGCGTTGCTGATATTGGTGAAGGTACTGTAAATGGAATCGATGTTCGCCACATTTAAACTGCGGTTGCCTGTTTCCCCAATAGAAAGAATGCCAGTCGTACCCATATCAATACTGGTATAAGTAATGTCACTGCCTACGTTCGCCGTACCCGTTGTGTATAATCCCAGGTTTGAGCCACCTGTTGTGATGGTACCGGCACTGATGGTATCGCCCTGAACCTCCACTTCAAAGCCATAAGAAGACAGCCCCCAGCTAGGCGCAATCGTAACTGCGCCGCTGTTCAAATCACCATAAATAACCTTGCTGGTGGCTGTAATAACATCCAGGGTATTGGCGTTGTTATAACTTGCTGTTTGACTTGAAGCATTAACACCCAAAGTGGTGCCGTCATTCAAGGCTTTGTAAATCACCCGGCCACTGGTGGTGTTGGTTATTACATTCAGGTTAGGGGCATTAAAGCGATTCGCTCTAAAAATAACATCACCAGCCATATTGGCGTGGCCAATGGTAGTGGTGCCGGAATTTATTTCTATGCCACTATCACCATTTTGCCCGGTGCCCGTCAGTGTGATATTGCCGGAGCCTGTATTTTGAAGGGTCGTTCCTTCTAGTAAAATACCCCACTCATTTCCGCTTGCGCTATTACCCGCAATACCTGTCATGGTAATATTCCCAGTGCCGGAAGTGGTAAAAGTGGTATTGTCATTTAAATTAATACCCACAAAGGCTGATGTTGAGCCATCCAGTCCTTGCCCGTTAAAGGTAATGTCGCCACCCGCCGCATTAAAAATAGCATTATCAATATCAACACCATTTTCATGAGCAATATCTAGTGTATCAGAACCTTTTGCCGTAGTTGTTATAGGGTTTAGCCCACCCCCTAAAACAATATCACCGCCACCACTGCTAATATCCGTTCCGTCAATTACAATACCACCCGCACCATCATTATCCCGATCACTGTTTAGGGTAATATCACTAATCCCCACGCTGCTGGTCAATTGGGAATCACTGCCATCTAAATGGATATAACGATCTGCCCGCAAGATAATGCTGCTGCCATCCACATCAGAATCGAAGCTGATATTACCGCTATCTAGTAAATCTTCATCAGCATGGAAAACGGCACTAGTGCCACCTGTTGCCCCAGTTCCACTTAATAGCAAATCTCCAGCGGTGGTATGAATCCCCAGGCTATTACTGGTAATCGTGTAGCCATTAAACGTTTTACCGACAGTGGTGCCAAAATCAGCCAAATCATAAGTTAAATCGCTATTTTGCCCAAGACTAAAGATACCGGCAGTACCCGCATTATAAACCCCGCCGGTAACGTTCCCCAACACATCATTAGCCAGGTAAATATCGGCACCCGTGGGCGTGCTACCTGCTGTAGTATCAATGGTTAAATTGGTAAGATTAATAGCACCCACGGCTTGGAAAGACACATTATTACCGCTGGTGTAAAGGGTTGTGGCACTAGGGGTAATATAGCTAATAGTTCCGCCACTTATAATGCTGATATTTTCGTTAATCGTGGTGTTCGTATTTCCCGTATTACTATCAATAAGCTCAATGGTTGTTAGGCTGCCATAATCAAACAGGCCACTACTATTTGTGCCATTACCCGTAGCAATCAATGTATCTAAATCAATAACGGCATTGGTGATGGTTTCTTTGTAGAATGTGTAATTGCCGCTGTAGGCGCTGATGTCATCACCATAAGATAAGGGCGAATAAATACTACCCTGGCTTTGGATAGAGGTAATATCTGCATTATCATAGTTGTCATCTACATACAATACCCAGCGGCCATTGGGGGTTGAAATGGCGCTGGCACCGCGACTGTTTAAAAAGTTATTGGCCGTGGCCGCAATAATGGCCGTGCCAGTAGCATCGGAAGCAAGATAATCTTCGTCATCAATAAATAAATCTTTTCCAGCCCCCGCGGCGGTTAACCGCGCAGCACTTAAATTAAAAGTTCCGTCAGTGTTGCCTAAACCAGTGGTGCTATCCCAACCAGCAAATACAGCAATAACCCCATCTGTTATCACTTCGCCTATGACATTAAGATTGCCAACTGAGGCAAGGGTAAAAGTGTTTGTTGAATTGCTAGATAAATCACGATCCCAGCTAAGATCAGCACTAGTGGATAGTAAGGTAACGTCGCCACCATCCAGATTATCTTCCATTACAATTCTAAAGTCAGACTCGTTAATTTCAAATACACTGCTATCGACCACATCGTCGTCAAAATCTAGTGAACCGGCCATAATACGAATGTTCGCATTCGATACCGTACCAGAACTGTTGGTAACATGCCCGATATACCAATCGTCAGCCACCGAAACGAGGCTGATTTCACCGCTGGCATTAATAATAATATTGCCTTGTCTTGAACCCGTACCAGGGGCATTAGGGCGGCCACCATGCCCAACCAGGGCATAATCTTCTGAGGTAGTACCAGAAATTAAGGTTAGGTTGCCGGTATCAATATTTATACCACCACTAAAATCTCCATCAGCTTCATGGCCACCATGGCCAATTTGTACGAAACCGTCATCAGAACTACCACCTCGGCCATCTAACCGAATATTTTGAGCTGTTACAGCAATAGTACCCGATACATCACCATCATGAATTCTGCCGCCATGGCC
Source organism: uncultured Alphaproteobacteria bacterium (assembly GCA_963706365.1). GTDB lineage: Bacteria > Pseudomonadota > Alphaproteobacteria > JAJTHO01. Next base: position 743,842 of record OY970150.1, read on the forward strand.
AATCATGGCATAGGCGTCATTTCCCGTACCACCAGCAATAGAGGCATCGCCGGTTAAGGTGATCGTAATATCACCGCCATGTATACCATCACTGTTTTGGCCGCCATGCCCGATTTGGGCATAGGTGGTGGCGCTGGTTGATGAAGCCAGGTTTAGACTGGCTGCATTAATAATAATATTGCCAGAACGGCTAGCACTATCATCTTTTAGGCCGTGGCCAATTTGCGCCCAGGCGGCAGTGCTCGTTCCCCCATAAATGTTGGCCTGATTTTTTAAATCAATTCTAATATTTCCAGTAGCGGCACCACTGCTGTAGCCAACTTTAGAATACTCATTACTGTTATCGCCAGCTTGTATGTTAAGGTTATATCCGGCCAAAGTAACATCGCCATCACGGCTGGAAATTTCCACGGCCTGATCAGCATTCCCAGCAGCCTTGTTCACAAAAATACTGCCTGTGTTACTGCCAGCACCGTCATTGTCATTACCATAGCTGCTTGGTGCAGCAAGAATATTAGCCACATTTGCGGTAGCCGCAGTACTAGCGGCCTCTGTGGTGCCATCCCAACCGGCAACGATATTTATTGCACCAGCATCTTGGTGTTGAACACTGGTTAAAAAGCGAATATCGCTGGCACTTACGAAGCTAATATTTCCCGTGCCACTGCTAACAACAATATCTGAATTTTGAACGGTCAGTGTATCCAAAGACGCAAATAAGGCTGCATTGGTAAAGTTGGCACTATTAATGTTTAATACGCCTGCCGAACGCACATCTAGAGTACCATTATTGGTTACAGTACCTGAAAAATCCAGCCCATCATCATATTCAGCAATAAAGCTATTGCCCCCGGCAGTTAAAATAACACTATCAGCAATCAAGCCAAGATGGTTTGCGGCGCTACCAACCCCACCAGCAGCATTAATCGTGATATTTCGGGCTGTTGTTACCCCCATCGTATACGTTATACCGCCGGTATCTGCTGTTAAAGACAGGTCTTTGTTCGTATCTAGCGTTAAGACACTTGCAAAATTAAAACTATCCGCAATTAAATCCACTGCGAAAGCGGGGGTGGAAAGATCAATAATACTGGAAATAGTCAACAAACCGGTATTTATGGTATCGCCAATAATGAGTTTATTGGCGCTAGTAACGGCATCTAACATGCTTTGTGTTAAATTAAGGCCACCCGTGGCTGTGCCTAGGTTAATGTCGATGTTACTGCTATGGGGCTTAATTGTGATCGTGCCGCCTGTACCTGCGTTAAGGCCAACAATATTGCTTAGCTCATCAGCAATTAACGTAATATTACCACCAGCGGCAGTGCCGCCATTGTTTGTTGTATCAAGGCTACCTAACGACAGGTTTCCGCCATAGGCAATAAAAGTTAGGTCGCCACCCTGGGTGCGAATGGTATCATTTGTATCGGCCATGGTAATATTGCCGCCAACTAATATCTCAAATGTTACGTCGTAGGCACCAATGCTAAAAATATCATCGTTAGTATTATCGTTAATAGTGATTAGGCTGTCAGCCTGAAAAGTGGAATTACCGCTTATGCCTTCTAAATCCCCTTCATTGAATGTAAATGTGGCGGGGTCAAAAAGAATATGGCCTACCTTACCATTGATTGCGGTTAGATCATAAATTCCATCAGCAAAATCCAGGGTTTGCTTGCCAGATACCTCTGCAAAGCCTCCATCACCGGCCTGTATCCCCCCTTTCGCCTCAAGCGTACCTTTAAAGCTTGTATGACCATCTGCCCAAACAACCACATTCCCGCCATCGCCACTTTCAATAGCATTGGCAGTAATACTGGCGGTTTTTGTTATTTTTACAGTTTGTGCTGGTGGTAACGGCACATTACTAAATTGTATGTTAGCATTCTTGCCGCCTTGATAATCCCCCCCGATGAGAATCGTGCCACCACCGGTTTTGCCATCGGCTGTTATCTGACCGGAAATAGTAATCTCTTCGCCTAAAACGGTAATAGCGGGTTCCATTTTAGCGACAGATTGATTGTTTGCGGCGGTTACCTTTCCGCTAACAACCGTTTTACCACCTTTGGCCTGGTTACGGATAATGATTTTACCGTTACTTTGTTCAACAGTCGGGGCATTTAGTTCGCCTTCAATCTGCACCAAAGAATTTACAATATTTTTGGCTGCGGCGGCCGTTATGTTAATGGTGCCACCATCGGCCTGGATGCTACCAGTGTTTAAAACCAGCTGCTGTTTTAAGCTGTCGCTAATTTTTAAATTGTAAAGCCCGTGCCCCCCCAGATCAATTCCAACTGTATCGCCAGAAGCTAAATGTACACTGCCCAGCTTGGCCTGGATAACCCCATGGTTTTCAACATGCGGGGCGACTAAGCCAACCAGGCCAGCTTCCTTAGCCGTTATCGTCCCATGGTTAACAATGGCGGCATTCGGGTTCGGGCTGGCTTTGTTAAAATCCAGCTTTCCTTTACTTTGCATAAAGGCTTTGTTGTCTATATCCGCCGTGGTGGCAATCAGACCATTTACGTCTACCTGAGCATTTTTACCAAAAAACACCCCATTCTGGTTTACTAATGTAACCTTACCATTGGCGGAAAGTTTTCCTAGTATTTCTGAGGCTTTTCCCTCGTGCCCCGCGCCTAAACCCACAACCCTATTTAATGTATGCGATGTTTTAGAGGGTTGCTTAAACTCTGTATGCTCGCCCACCCCAATATCAAAGCTTCGCCAGTCGATAACGGCTTTGTCTGTATGCTGATGGATTTCCAGTTTTTGCGCATGGGGGCTTTTAATCTCTGCACTGCCGCCAACCACTTGCCCGCCTTGCGGATTGGCATAGCTTCCCTGTGCTACGCATAGCGCTGCTATGCTGCTGCTATACCGCAGGATGTGATTTCCACGCGTTGTTAATGCCATCTCTTTCAGAATAACAGTATTTGTTTAATTCAATATTAAGCAATTCGGCGTAGAAAATTTTCCGCTTTCTATTCCTAAACGGCATCACCTGTGAGAAACTATAGTATGGAAACAGAAAACGATTTTGATACCCGCTTTAACCGCTCGCTGGAAAAAACCGCCGCTCAATTGCAACGTGATTTTCAGCGCAATCTGAATGATATTCGTGATAAAGAAACCGATCTCTTTGAACAGGCTGCCAAAAATTTGGCGAACCAAGTGTTGAATAGCATTGTATTGCCGGAACTGCAAAAGGCCGTGCAAAATGGCATTGGACAATCTTCTGGCAGCCGAAATTTATTTAGCGCCGCCTTCGATAATTTATTTACTGCGGGCAATAGTTTACGTGGTAATGTGCCTAAAAGTGGCCGACAAGACTAACCTTCATATTGTTTATAATGAATGCTGGCAAAAGCAATGGCGGCAGTGGCTGGTTTCTGCCCCACGCGCGGCACTGGAGCAATCATGGTGTTATGGCGCTGCTATGCAAAATTATTTTGGCACTAAAATAGAACACGGTGTTATTTATAAAGCAAAAAAGCCGGTTGCCCTCGTGCAAATAATGCGCAAAGCCGGTTTATCGCAATTAATGCGCGGGCCCGTTCTTTTAGACCGGTTAACCACAGAAGAAATACAACAAATTTATACTCTAATACGGGCGCGCTATGGCTGGCGTAGAGACGGTTTTTTGTTTTGGACACCTGAGCTGGAAAGTACACCAGAAAATATAGCGCTTTTAAAGCAATGTCGCCTGTGGCGATTGCAAAAAGGCTATAAAACGATCTGGCTAGATTTACAGCAAGATAACTTGCGAGAAAATTTACAAGGCAAATGGCGCAATCAACTGCATAAGGCCGAACGCAATAATATTGTCGTAAAACACGCCAAATCCAGTGAACAACAAGCCTGGCTTTTACAACAGTATGCCACCTTTCGCAAAAGCCGCAAAATGGCCGCACCCTCTGGCCGTTTTATGGAGACAACGTTTAAAGCTTTTCAATTGCAAAAAGATGCGATGCCACTTATCGCCTATCAGGATAACCAGGCCATTGCGGGAATACTGGTCTTAAAACACGGCCAATGCGCCACCTATCACATGGGCGTGACGACAAATGCAGGGCGCAAAAGCTATGCGCATAATATTTTGTTGTGGCACGCTATGCAGCATCTACAACAACAAGATATTCACTGGCTAGATATGGGGGGGCTAGATGATAAAAAAATGGCTGGCATCAGCCGATTTAAACGCGGTGTTGGGGGAACGGAAATTACCCTGGCAGGGCTATACTTCTAGTCCTGCAAAATTCGACTAGCTGGTAATTCTAAAATAATCTCGGTGCCTACACCTTCCTCGCTATCAATACGGAAAGTACCGCCATGTAATTCTATTAGTGTTTTTGATAGCGGCAGGCCTAAGCCAGTGCCCTCATATTTGCGAGAAAGGGAACTATCCACTTGTTGAAAAGCAGCCATCGCTTTAGGAATATCTTCTTTTTTCATTCCAACGCCAGTGTCCTTTACGCCAATAATAATGTTATCGTTATCTGACTGATAAGTGGAAATAGTGATAGAACCGCCTGGCTCAGTAAATTTAATAGAGTTAGAAAGCAAGTTCAGTAAAACTTGTTTCAACGCACGTTCATCAGCCAATATACCCGGTATATCTTTATCTATCTTGGTTATTATTTCAATCTGGTTGCTTTGAGCGCGTTCGTTAATAATGCGATTCGATGTTTCAATAACCCGGATAATATCTACTTCATGCTCATGCAGTTCAAATTTGCCAGCTTCAATTTTGGAAAGATCTAGAATATCGTTAATCACACTTAACAGATGATTACCGCTATCTAAAATATCCTGTGTGTATTCTTGATGCTTACTAGCACTTTTTTCAGAATAGTCTGTTTGCAGCATAATGTTAGAAAAACCAATAATGGCATTTAAGGGGGTTCTTAATTCATGACTGATGTTGGCTAAAAATTCTGATTTTGTTCTGCTGGCAATTTCCGCTTCTTCTTTGGCTTTGCGTAAAATCTTTTCCTCTTGTTTACGGCGGGTAATATTTTGCAAGGTTCCTAATATTTGATCCGGTTGCTGGGCATCAATATTGGTTTGTTGTTGCACAATAATTTCCTGGTTGTCCGGTAAAAGCAAATGATGATCCAGGGAACCGGATTTTTTCTCGAAAATAGTTTTTTTGAATAAACTTTTTACGCGGTGGGCGTCCTTTTCGGGAACACGCAAAATATAATCTTGGTACATCAGGCTTGTAACACCCTCGGGTAGTTGTAAAATTCTGCTGCCCTCTTCAGAAAAATCAATCCGGCCTGATTTTAAATCCCATGTCCAGCTGCCCAATTGGGCAATGCGTTGCGCGGCTGATAAACGTTCTTCGTTGCGGCGCAGTTTCGTAAAGGCTTCATTGGCATACAGCGTATAGCGCACTCGCTCAATTAACACGATCCAGTTAATGGGCTTGGTAATAAAGTCTGTTGCACCGATATTATAGGCACGACTAATAGAATCAATATCATCCAGCCCGGTTACAATTATAATAGGAATTTGCTGGCCATGCGGTAATTGCCTGATTTTTTTACAGGCCTCGTACCCATCCAGTTTGGGCATCATAACATCTAGCAAAATGATGTCCGGTTGCGCTGCTTTAAATAGTTCTACAGCTTCCTGCCCGTCTTCCGCTTCAATCACTTCAAATCCGGCTTGCTCTAAAGACTTGCGAATTAAAATCCGCAGCATCATATCATCTTCGGCGATTAAAACATGCGGCTTTTTGTTGTTGGTATTGTTTTCCATAAAAATAAAATACTAGGCTGCAACTTCTTGCTTTAACAGTTCCTCGACAGAATAAAATTCATATTCCAAAGCCTGTACCACTTCTGGAACAGAACCAGGTGTTGTAAGGGCGTTTTTTTCTAGCCATTGGGCAATTTTTGAAAGCCTTAACGCGCCAATACTGGCACTGCTAGATTTTATCTTATGCCCCGTACGGCTTATAAACTCAAGGTTTTGCTGGTCGGCTGCACTAACCAATTGATCAATAGTTTCTTCCGTATCTTTAATAAAAATACCAATAATTTTCTCAACAAACTGTTGTCCTTCGTGGGGTTGCAAGGAACGCATTGTTGACAGCGTTTTGGTTTCAAGATGCGTTATATCGGCTATATAATCATCGATGTTAAACGAAGGGCTGGTAACTTCAACGGCTCTTGGTAAAGGTATACTGCTATCATTTGCGGGCGCTGCCGGACGTTCCGTAATGCCATCGATTCTAGGGGCAATAGATGATTTAACAAGAGGAGGTGTAGGCTTTGCAGGCTTACTACTTTGTGGGTTTGTAGGGGCGGGTTGTTTTTCCGGTTCTTTGGAAGGCAAGTGTTTTTGTAGAACTTTAATAAGAAATTCTTTATCAAAAGGCTTCGTAATAAAATCATCCATGCCTTCACGTAAATACTGGTTGCGAATACTTTCAACCTTATTGGCCGTAACGGCAATAATCGGCAATCTGGGCATATCAAACATTTCTTCTGACTGGCGAATTTCCTGGGTAGCTTCTAACCCATCCATAACTGGCATTTGGCCGTCCATTAGTACGGCATCAAAAGCATCTTCTTGAACCGCTTGCACCGCCAGCTTGCCATTCTCAACAACTTTAACCTTGTAATTGCTGTTCACTAGCATACTTTTAATAACCTCGGCATTTACCGGGTTATCTTCTGCAACCAGAATGTAGCCAGCTGATGCTATTGGCTCAGCTATTTCCACTGGTTCTAGTAATAATGCTGGTTTTGCCGGTACTGGTTTGGCATTGACAGCTGGTTGCACAACCTCGCTAGCGGGCGCAGAAATAGTTTCCCGTACAACTGGCGCTGTTTCTACTTCTTTCGATTGTTGGATAATAATTGCCTGTGCAATGGCCTGTTGCAAATCAACAATTTTTACTGGCTTCATTAAAACTGGTGTTCTTTCAACATCGACATAGTCGTACACCACGGTTAAGGTGGCGGCGGGTGCCATCACCACCATCGGGTTGTTATTTTGCCTGGCTTCTTCTTGCAAGGTGTCAAATAGCTCTTCGCCATCTACGTCTTTTAAAGAGAAATCACTGAATATCACATCATAAGGTTCTGCAGTTTTTTTGGCTTGCCTCAGGAAGGTTATTGCCTCACCCAGGTGATCAACCACTTCTATGCTGGCCACCCCTAGAATTTTTAAAGAGGCTTCCAGGTTTTGTTGTGTAATATTGGAATTGGCAGCAACCAATACGCGGCTAATCGCACACGGCTCAAAAACACCTTCTGTTTGCGCGGTTTCTTTCTGGTTAATCGTAAAGTGGAAGTTTGAACCAATGCCGGGTTGCGAATCCAACTCCAAATCCCCGCCCAATAGGGAAGCCAATTGGCTGGCAATCGATAGGCCAAGACCCGTCCCTTGCTGATGTTTAGATTTCGAGTCGCGCCCTTGTGAAAAAGCCTGAAATATATATTTTTTGTCTGATTCCGGAATACCAATACCTGTATCCCGCACACTGAACTGTAGCTGAAATTCGTCTTCTTTTTGTTTATCAAGTTTTACATAAATCCCCACTTCCCCCTTGGCTGTGAATTTTACAGCATTGCCAGCAAGGTTTGCCAAAATTTGTCTTATCCTTACGGCATCGCCTTCAAGCGTAATAGGAATTTCCGGGTCAACAACATAGCCTACCTCTACATTTTTTTGAAAAGCGCTGGGGCTAACCAATTCAACCACTTCTTCAATAACATCCCGAATATTGTAGGGGTTGTTTTCCATATCCATGCGCCCCGCATCAATTTTGGCAAAATCTAAAAGGTCGTTAATAATGTTCAAGAGCGTTAAGCCAGAATTTTTTGCGGTAGCAGCCAAGCGAGCCTGTTGCTCATTTAAGCCACTATCTTGTAATAAATTTATCATACCCAACACACCATTAATAGGCGTACGAATTTCATGGGTCATTTGCGCCAGGAAACGTCCTTTTGCCTTGTTAGCTTCCTGGGTCACTTCATGCATACCATGCAATTGTGCCTCACTGGTAATATGGTGGTTTAGCTGGTTATCAATGGCTTTGTCCAATTTTCTGAAACTCGCTTGAACATCTCCTGGCAAAATAATACTGTCATTTTTCAGGGTTTCGTGTGGTTTTATTAAACGATCCGCCGTGTAGGAAAAGGCGTAATCAATTTGCTGTTTTTGCTTGAGGCGGTTTTTAATAATATATCCAAGCAACAAACTGCCACCTAATAAAATAGGTAAACCATAGATAGCTAGGTAGATACCTAATTTAGGTTGTTTATATTGTATAACGATATTGAAAGATTTCCCAGCAAACCGCTTAGATGCATACTTCGGGTTTGTTGCTCCTTCCTGTAAAAGATTGAATCCTTTATTATTTTGAATACTCACAGCTTCTACGGGATGGTTTCGTAAAACAGTATCAATGGTAGATTGCAAAATACCTACATTGCGTGTTTGCAAGGCATCCTGTGTCTTGCTTAACAGCAACTGCCCCACGAGAGGGATAGTATCAGCCGTCAATTTATCATCCACTTGCCAGGCCTTATACCCCAGCAATCCACCCAGACAGCTGACAATTGTGATGAACGGAAGCAATAGCTTCGCAATTATTTTTATTTTTTCCACAATATAGTTTTACAAAGGATATCTTAAAAAACCCTTTCTTAACCATCCATTGTCATAATCAGTTGCAAGAGCGATATAATTATGAAAACAATTCTTGGTATTATTACAGTTATAGGTTGCGTATTCGGGGGATACGTTGCCATGGGCGGTAAAATGAAAGTGCTGTGGCAGCCATTTGAGGTTGTCATTATTGTGGGGGCGGCAATTGGTGCCATGCTAATTGCAAACCCTGGTGTGGTTTTAAAACGCACCATGAAAGGTTTTGGCGTTGCCTTCAAAGGCGCAAAAATCAAAAAAGCCGCTTATCTGGAATTGCTGACATTACTTTACCAAGTATTTCGCACCATTAAGGCCAAAGGTATTTTGGCGATGGAATCACACATTGAAAACCCGCATGACAGTGATTTATTTAAAGAATTCCCCAATTTTTACAAAGATCATCATGCCGTGGAATTCTTGTGCGACTATTTAAGAATGGTTTCTCTAGGTAGCGAAACGCCGCATATTATGGAAGATTTAATGGATAAAGAATTGGAACTGCATCATGAAGACGACCATAACGTTGCTCACGCCATCCAGAATATGGCAGATGGAATGCCTGCGTTGGGTATTGTGGCTGCGGTGTTGGGGGTTATTAAAACCATGGGTTCTATTTCAGAACCACCCGAAGTTTTGGGTAAACTGATTGGTGGCGCCCTGGTGGGAACCTTCCTAGGGGTATGGATTTCCTACGGTTTTCTAGCACCCATGGCTAGTTTCGTGGGCATGTCTCTAGATTCTGATTCAAAATATCTTACCTCCATTAAAGCCGGTTTACTGGCACATCTGGGCGGCCAGGCACCACAGGTTTCCATCGAGTTCGCCCGAAAAGCCGTGCCTTCCCACCTGCGGCCAACTTTCTATGAACTGGAAAGCGCCCTAGAAAATTTACCACCGGTTAAGGGCTAGTTTTAATTATCCAAAACATTAATCTGCAAAGCATGCAGGCCATTGGCTAATTCTTCTTCTAGTAGTTTATAAATCATACGATGCTGCTGCGGACGCGACTTATTTTTCAAAGCATCGCTTTTAATAGTTAAATGAAAATGCGTTTCACCCTCTGGCCTGGCACCGGCATGGCCAGCGTGTAGATGGGAATCATCCCGAATGGTTAAAATTTCTGGCTGTAAGGCAGGAATGAGTTTTTCATTGATTTTTGCAATAACCGACATCATACAACCTTATGCGGCGTTTTCCGTTATTTCAAGCCTGTGATTACCAGCCGCCGGCACAGGTTTTTCAATACCTTGCTGCGCATACAAAAAATATTGCCTTTCTGGACAGGCAACCACCCTATGGTCGCTATGCTTTTTTAGCCTGGAACCCGATAAAAACAGTGCCACAAGGCGTTAATCCTTTTGAATGGTTGCAGCAAGATTATCCCTTAGATACTATTGAAGGTTTACCCCCCTTTCAGACAGGTTGGCTAGGTTATTTGTCTTACGAAGCCTTGCAATTTGTAGAAAATATTGCCTGTAAGCCATTGAATATACCCCTTTATAACATTGGTTTGTTTGATGTAGTGCTGGCCTTTGACTGCGTTGAAAAAAAAATGTGGATCATTGCCAGTGGCTTTCCTTACCAACAAGAAGAAAAAAGGCAAGAACGAGCCAGACAACGTATTCGCGAAGCCATCAATTTTTTGAATAAAATACAAAATTCTGCCATCGTAAAACTGCCAAAAATACGATTTAGCCCGCCAGACAAAACAGCTTTCATAAAAAATGTTAGTCAGGCCATAGAATATATCTATGCTGGTGATATTTTTCAGGCAAATATCAGCCATCGACAAACAGCTAACCTGCCAAAAGGTTATAATTTGCCACAGCTTTTCAGCCAATTACGGCAACACAATCCTGCCCCCTATGCCAGTTATTATAGTTTTGATCAGGGCACAATTCTTAGCTGTTCACCAGAAAACTTTTTAACGCTGATAGGCAATAAAGTTAGCACCAGCCCGATTAAGGGCACTGCCGCGCCAGAAGATGCCTTTAAATTACAGCAAAGCCTGAAAAATCAGGCAGAAAATTTAATGATCGTTGATTTATTGCGTAATGATTTATCACGCGTTTGCCATACCAACACAGTGCAGGTAACAAAGCTGTTTGAATTACAGCACTATCCTAATTTATGCCACCTGGTTTCAAAGATAGAGGGACGACTAAAACCAGGCCTAACTGCAATAAATACACTGGCTGCTTGCTATGCCGGTGGTTCTATTACCGGCGCACCAAAGGTACGCGCCATGCAAATTATTACAGAACGGGAACAATACAGCCGAAACGCCTATTGCGGTAGCTTATTTTATTGGGGGCATGATGGCAGTATGGATAGTAACCTTATGATACGCACCCTTTATACAGATTATAAAAAATTATACTTGCATGCCGGTTGCGGCATTGTGGCGGATTCCGACCCATTGGAAGAATATGAAGAATCCATACGCAAGATTGATAAAATTTTAGAAGTATGTTAGATTAAAGTATGTTTCAAGCGTTAGCAAGCTGGCTTTATACATTTGGGTTTATCGGCATGTGGATCATTGCCGCCCTGCTTTTTGTGGCAGTGGCTTATCTGCTCATCCTGATTCCGGCCTCACTTATATTCGGCAAATGGTACGAAAAAATGGGTATTACTCCTGATGGCTGGGCTATTTCTCTCAGTTTTATCATCGGCGCACTGGTTGCCTGGAACGTGATGACCTTACCGGCCTATTGCCCGGAAGAATCCATTTACACTGGTAAAAAATATGCCTTTATGCGCCATCCTGCGCACTACGCCGCCAACGGCTGTATGCCTGCGTTTTTTGAGAATAAATGGCTGGTGTTTAAAGTGCCTTTTATGAACTAGTTTTATCTGCTTGATTCTCTTGCAGAAACATAAGGTCTATTGCTTCTTTTTTTTCTTGAATTTCTTTATTAAACAAAAATATCCCCGTTACAACTTGAGGGTTACTAGAGGGGTTAAAAAAATCTCCTTTAAATTTCACATTGTTACAAAAGCTAATATAACGTGCGGTCGTTTTAAAAAGCTCATTTCCATTTGGTGAATAGAGCAACTGATTTGTTACGCCATTTTTTTGAAGAATATTCATTAATCCATTATAAACAGTCCCTACATTAGTATTACTATCTTGGTACGGAAGGCCAGCAAGTCTGTTATCTTCTGCTCTCCCACCACGCTTTCTTTGAAGGATAATCTCCCTTTTTAAATCTGAAAACCCACCAAAAGTAAGAACCTTGATATCCTTATTCCCTTCAAGCGCATATGCTACTAAAAAGCTTTGCTTTTTGCCCATTTTAATCCGCTAATATAATCTTCCTACCGCCACATAATGCTTCCCTCACACCTGTTGTTTCAGGGAAAGTAATCGGTAATTTTTTTATACCACGAATAGCCAAATAAGCAAATGCCTGTGCCTCAATGGCATCGCCGTTATAGCCAATATCTTCTATGGGTTTAACAGGTGCAGAAAGTTTATCTTTTAAAAACTTTACCAATGTTTTGTTATAACGGCCACCACCACATAAAACATATTTTTTTGGCTGCTTAAGATAAAACTGCTCTGCCATTTTAAGACTATACACCGTAAAGGCGGTTAACGTTGCCGCGGCATTGGGGGAAGAAAGATTGGCAACGTCCGATAATAAATGATCAAAGGCGAAACGATCTAAAGATTTGGGAGGCTGTTGCTGGAAGTAAGGATGCTGCAACCATTTTTCCAGTAAACTTTCATCCACCATGCCTTGTGCCGCCAATGCACCATTTAAATCAAAACGCTGGCCAAGTGTCTGCATATATTGATCCAGTAAGCCACTGGCCATTCCCGTATCAAAAGCCAGTAGTTTTTGACCACAATAGGTAATATTGGCAACACCCCCCAAATTAATAAAAACAATTGGCTGTGAAATAGAACATGATGCCGCAATCGCCTGATGGTAAACCGGTACCAGTGGTGCCCCCTGCCCGCCTGCCTCTACATCGGCACTACGGAAGTCATAGATAACAGTTTTCTGCGTAATTTTTGCAATTTTTTCTGCATCAATAATTTGTGTTGTAATACCGGCTGCTGGATTGTGGGCAATAGTATGGCCATGTAAACCAATAGCATCTGCATCATTACCTAGTTTTGCCAAGGCCATAAGATGATAATCTGTCAACTTTTTAACAATAACATCACTGGCTTTATTAGTCTGCCCACATACGATCAGTTCTTTTTGAAAGGCCTTATCATAGGGAATATGGCAAAAGTCTAATGGCTTTATATGGTTCAATCCATCTGTTTCAATCAATGCAGCATCCACCCCATCACAGGAAGTGCCACTCATCATGCCAATGGCCTTCCAATATTTTTTAAAGGCCACCAAAACGTCGTTCTCTCTTTAAAAAATCCTGTTTTACATCGGCAATATCCTGCCGTGTAATATTCGGCCATAACTTTTCGGTAAACATTAATTCACTATAGGCCGCTTGCCACAGCATAAAATTACTAAGCCGTTGTTCACCACTGGTGCGAAAAATAACGTCAGGATCAGGAATATCAGCCGTATAGAGATAGTGTTGAATTGTTTGACTATTAATTGAATCAACAGATAATTGATTTTGTTGCACTGCACTAATTATCGCCCTGGTAGCATCTACATATTCTTGTCTTGCACCATAGCTAAGGGCAACTTGTAAGTTCAATCGCGTATTTTCAGCCGTTTTTTCTGTGGCATCTGCCAGCATTTCCTGAATATCATCCGATAATTTATCTAGCTGACCGATAAAGCGTAGGCGAACGCCTTTTTCATGTAATTCTTTAAATTCCGATTTAATATAGCGGCGTAACAAGTTCATTAATTCTGAAACTTCTTCTGCCGGGCGCTGCCAGTTTTCAGTAGAAAAGGCATAAAGGGTTAAATAGGCAATATCGTTTTCTACACAGCCTTCAATAACCTCACGCACCGCCTTTACACCGGCACGATGCCCCATAATACGTGGCAAATTGCGCTTGCTTGCCCAGCGGCCATTACCATCCATAATAATAGCCAGGTGTTGTAAAGTATCTGCCATATCGCCGTTATAGGTAATAAGCCATATTAAATGCTGTGTCATTAATCAAAGGCGGCAATTTTTGCCTGGTTGGTAATAAACTTTTAAGGATAACCCGCCAATATAGGGATATGAGTCCACAGAAATTCCTGTTTGACCGTCATTTTGACAATCCTGATGAGAAAGCCAAACCTCGTCAGGCCAAAAAGCCATCCGTGGCACCCAAACCAAAGGCAGCACCACAACCAGCGCCGCCCCCCCCTGTCATTAAAACCTATGAAGATGGCTTTAAAGCAGGCCAGCTAGAAGCTGAAACAACGTTAACAGCAGAATTTCAACAACAGTTACAAGCAATACAGCACGAACAACAGCAAGAAGCACTATTAGAAAAAATGACGATGCAATTGCAGGAATTACGACAACAACAAACTGATTTTTGTGACGGTTTAAAAAGTTACAGCCTGCAACTAGCCACCGCTTATATTAAAAAGCTGTTTCCCGAATGGCACCGGCAGCATGGAAAAACGGAGGCTATTAGCGCCCTAAAAAGCATTCTGGCACAAACAGAACAGGAAAAACGATTATTAATGCGCGTGCACCCGGATGACCTGGAATTTTTTCAGCAAACTACTGCCAGTATTATAGAAGATTTCGCCCTGCAAGCCGAGCTAATCCTTAAGGAAGATACCGACTTGCAACCTGGCGATATCAAGGTGCGCTGGTCGGGCGGCGGCGCAGAATATCTGCCACAACAATACTTAAATCAAATCACCACCATCAGCCAGGTGCTGACGGAAAACAACCCTATAAAGCCTAAGGAAAATAACCATGAGTGACGAAGAAAATATCGTAGATCCTAATGACCCATTTGCCGGTGTTATGGATGATAACGAGGATACAGCTGAAGAGCTAAACCTGAATCCACTAGAGGAAAACGGGCAAGAGCCTTTCGTTGAGGAGGAAGACGATGGTATGCAAAAAACCATCACATCTCGACATCTCGAAGCGGTTTATGGCATTCCGGTTAATATTTCAGCCGTGCTGGGACAATCCACCATGCAAGTAAGCCAGCTATTAAAACTGGGGCGTGGTGCCGTGGTGGAGTTGGATAGAAAAGTTGGCGAACCCATTGATATCTACGTCAACAACCGCCTGGTCGCCAGGGGGGAAGTCGTAATTGTAGAAGATCGCTTGGGTGTAACGATGACAGAAATCATCAAATCAGAAGCATCGGAATAGAGGGATTATCATGAGATTATTAATCGTTGGAAAACTGGAAGGCCACATCACAGCCGCGGCAAAAATAGCGGTGGCACGCGGCGCGAAAGTGGCACATGCCGAAACAGTGCAGGATGCCTTGAAAACACTACGTAATGGTAATGGCGCCGATTTGGTGATGGTTGATATTACCCAACCTGTTGGCACATTAATCCGAGGCTTAGCAGAAGAACGCATTACGGTGGAAGTCGTTGCCTGTGGTATTGGCAATGATGCCGATGCAGCCGTGGCCGCCATTGAAGCCGGTGCAAAAGAATACGTTCCCTTGCCGCCGGATGCTGAGCTTATCGCCGCTGTTTTAGAAGCCGTAACACAGGAAAATGACACCGTTATTCATCGTGATCCTTTAACCAAAAAAGTATTAGCCCTCGCCGCGCAAATTGCGCCTAGCGATGCCAGCGTGCTTATCACGGGTGAATCTGGAACCGGTAAAGAAGTATTTTCGCGTTACATTCACCAGCACAGTAAACGCAAATCTGCCCGATTTGTTTCTGTTAACTGTGCCGCTATTCCAGAAAACCTGTTGGAATCAGAATTATTCGGTCATGAAAAAGGCGCTTTTACCGGCGCTGCGGCAAGACGCATTGGTAAATTTGAAGAAGCCAATGGCGGCACGTTATTATTAGATGAAATTACGGAAATGGATCCGCGCCTACAGGCGAAATTATTACGCGCTATTCAAGAGCGTGTCATTGATCGGGTTGGTGGTACTGAGCCTGTTCGCATTAACATTCGGCTGGTTGCAACCAGTAACCGAAATATGGCCGAAGCTGTTGCAGAAGGCGTATTCCGCGAAGATTTATATTTTCGTCTAAACGTTTTTAATCTGGAACTTCCTCCCCTAAGAAAACGCCCCGGCGATATTATGCCGCTGGCAGAATTTTTTGCCGATAAATACGCCAAAGCTAATGGCATGCCAGCCAGAAAATTTGATGATGCCACCGTTCAAATGCTGGAACAACACCAGTGGCGTGGTAACGTGCGTGAGCTGGAAAATACCATGCACCGTGCCGTTCTTTTAGCCAGCGGCAGCACCATAGACCCCGATGCTATTATGCTGATGACCAGCCTAAAAGTTCCCGAGGATCCAACGCCTGTCACCTCTGGTATTCCTATTCAAATAGAAGAAGAAAACCTGGTTGGTCGCACAGTGGCCGATGTAGAAAAACAATTAATTCTAAACACCTTAGACCATTGCCTAGGCAACCGTACCCACGCCGCCAACATTTTAGGCATTAGTATTCGCACACTGCGCAATAAGTTAACGGCCTATCAAGGGGTATAGAAAATTTATATTCCAGCTTCTAATTTGCACTAAGCGAACAAAAGGAGCAAATCATGAACACAGGATTTAAATTTTTAAAAGAAGCGGGTGCAGCCATTTCTGATTTCATCAGTGGTGATGGAAAAGTTGAAGATGCCATCAAAAATCGTATCCAGCAGCTTAATCTTGATATCGACAATCTAAAAGTAGCTGTAGATGACGAAAAAGCGACTATCAGTGGCACAACTAATAGCCAAGATGATCGTGAAAAAGCTATTTTGGCCGCCGGAAATGTTAAAGGAATTGAAGAAGTAATTGCCAATATTCAGGTTAATGAATCAAAACAACAAACTTCTGGTTCTACGGCTGCTAATCAATCAAACATTCAGGTTGCTTCCTCAGCTGGTTATCAGCCAACTTTTTACCAGGTGCAAAGTGGCGACACCTTGTCTTTAATTGCCAAGAAATTTTACGGCAACAGCAGTGATTATCAGAAAATCTTCAAGGCCAATCAGCCTATGTTAAGCGACCCTGATAAAATCTATCCAGGGCAAACTTTACGCATCCCTGGTGCGGCACAACACGCGAATGCGGCTTAAAACCAGTTACGTTTATCTTGTTATTTAGCAACCATTGATAAGCCTATGCTGCCCTGAATAAAGTAACGTCTTTTAACTTTATTCAGGGCAGCCTCGGTTTTAGCAAGAAATGATTACACGGGTTTCATAAGCGGCATCAAGCCGCAGGCTTTACCATCTCTTGAGGCACTACCCATTCATCAAACTGCTCAGCAGTTAATAAGCCAGTTTTAACCGCTGCTTCTTTTAGGGTTGTACCGTCTTTGTGGGCAGTTTTGGCAATAATAGCGGCGTTGTCATAGCCTATGTGCGGGTTTAAAGAAGTAACTAACATCAGCGACTGTTGCATTAATTGCTGAATACGCTGTTCATTGGCTTCAATACCTTCGGCGCAGCGTTCTCTAAAGCTATTTACAGCATCGCCTAGTAATTGCACCGATTGCAACAACGCATAAATCATAGAAGGCTTGTAAACATTCAGTTGCAAATGGCTGTGCGTGTTGGCCACTGTTACGGCTGTGTGGTTGCCAATAGCCTGGCAACAAACCATTGTTAAAGCCTCGATTTGTGTAGGGTTCACCTTGCCCGGCATGATAGAAGAGCCCGGCTCATTCGCCGGAATAATTAATTCTGATAAACCGGAACGCGGGCCACAGGCCAACAGGCGAATATTACTGGCAATTGCCATAATAGACGAAGCTGCACCACTAACCGCAGCAGAGGCATTTACAATGGCGTCATGTGCCGATAGTGCCTCAAATTTGTTAGGTGCAGTTTCAAATGGCAAACCCGTTTCCTGTGCTACTTTTTCAGCAAAAAGCGTATCGAAACCGGCCTTTGTATTAATACCAGTGCCCACCGCTGTACCGCCTTGCGCTAATTCATATAAATCTGGCAAAGTGGCCTTAATGCGCTGGCGGGCTTTGTATAGCTGGTGTTTATAACCGGAAAATTCTTGCCCCAGGGTTAATGGCGTGGCATCTTGCAAGTGGGTGCGGCCAATCTTAACGATATCATTAAATTTCTCTGATTTTTCAGCGAATACAGCCTGCAAAATTTTAATAGCCGGCAGTAGATGCTTTTTAATTTCGCTGGCTGCGGCAATGTGCATAACGGTGGGAAAAGTATCGTTGCTGGATTGACCGCGGTTGCAATGATCATTCGGGTGCACCGGGTCTTTGCCGCCACGCTGGCCGCTTAAAATTTCATTGGCACGTCCGGCAATAACCTCATTGGCATTCATATTACTTTGCGTACCAGAACCTGTCTGCCAAACGGCCAATGGAAATTCTGCATCCAGTTTTCCGGCGATCACTTCATCCGCCGCCTGAACAATGGCATCCGCAATATTACTGTCCAAGATGCCTAACTCTTTGTTGGCAAGTGCCGCGCATTTTTTCTGCACCCCCAGTGCGCGAATAATACTAACGGGCATTTTCTCAACACCAATGGGAAAGTTTTCCAAAGAACGTTGCGTTTGTGCACCCCAATAGTGTTCGGCGGGAACATCTATTTTGCCAATGGAATCAGATTCTATGCGTGTATTCATGGCCGTATGTTTAAAGATTTTTCGGCCAACATTAAAGTGTTTTTAAAAAGGCTTGCTGTTTCTCTATCACCGTTGTTAAATCTTTAATACGCTGCCGATTTTCTGCCACCACTTCATCAGGCGCTTTTGCTACGAAATTGTAGTTGGCTAACCGTTTTTCTATACCCGTTTTTTCTGCTATAGATTTTTCCAAGGTTTTCTGCAGGCGCTGAACCTCAACATCCATATCAACAATATTTTCAACCTCCAGAAATAGTGTGCCTTGCGGGATGACGACCTGAAGGCAACGTGTGTCAGGTTTTTGCTGAACGCGTGTAATGGTTTCAAGCCTCGCCATTCTCAATAGCGCTTCTTGCTGATCGTTTAGAACAGCCTGGAACTGGCTCGATGGATTAACAGTATAAGCCTTTAGTTTTGCAGCGGCGGGAACATTTACCTGTGAACGAATGGAACGAATATTATTAATTAAATCAATTAAACTATCTATATTCTGCTGAACATTAGGTGCGCTGTTCATGGTAAAAACAGGTTCAGAATAATTGTAAAGCTGAGATTGCAGATGCCTTGTTACAAACGGCATAACCGGATGCAGCATTTTTAAAATATTGAAATAAACATATTGAAAGGTTGCTTGCGTTTCTGCATCTTTTTTATTGAGTAACGGCTTAATTAATTCAATGTACCAGTCACAAAATATATTCCAGGTGAACTGGTAGGCGGTGTTTACAGCTAAATTAAACTGATATTGCTGCATTGCAATATTAATATTTTTTTGTGCTTCGACAAGTTTTTCTAATATCCAGATATTTATACTGTTGGAAACATTGTTTATACTTTCCGCTTCAAAACATTCGTTCATTTCCCCAAAGCGTGCTGCGTTCCAAAGCTTTGTACAGAAATTACGATACCCCTTTACGGTATCTTCGGATAATCTTACATCGCGACCATGCCCGGCCTGACTGGCAAGGGTCATGCGCAGGGCATCAATGCCAAATTGATCGCCCATTTCGATGGGGTCTATTACATTGCCTTTCGATTTACTCATTTTTTGGCCATACTGGTCGCGCACCAGGGCATGCACATAGACGTCTCGAAAAGGTACTAAATCTTTAAGCTTTTCGGTGTCTGTCAATGCAATTCCCCGTTCTTTTGCCTGCACATAAAGACACATCATAATCATCCGCGCCACCCAGAAAAAGATGATGTCAAAACCAGTAACTAACGTTTGTGTCGGATAGCGATGCTGCTCAAAACTTTTTGGCCAGTTTAGAGTGGATAATGGCCACAGCCCACTGGAAAACCAGGTATCTAGAACATCTTCATCTTGCCGCAACATTTTATTACCGGCCTGTTGTTGTGCATCCGCCTCGTTTTCGGCTACATAGATGCTGCCTTCTTCATCATACCAGGCAGGAATACGATGCCCCCACCACAACTGGCGGGAAATACACCAAGGCTGGATATTTTCCAGCCACTGGTTGTACGTTTTTGTCCAATTTTCAGGCACAAATTTTATATAGCCAGCCTCAACAACTTCTAGTCCTGCTTTCGCTAATGGCTCTGCATCAACAAACCATTGCTCAGTTAAAAAAGGTTCAATCACGCTGCCGGAACGATCCCCGTAAGGAACCGTATGTTGCACTGGTTTTGTTTCCACCAGTGCATCGCCCAATAATTCCAGAATTTTCTTACGTGCTTTTAGACGATCTAACCCTTGTAGTTGCTGTGGCGCAATGTCGTTTAACGTGCCGTCCCTGTTTAATATGTTGATTTGTTCCAGATTATGCCGTTGGCCAACTTCAAAATCGTTAAAATCATGGGCGGGCGTTATTTTTACTGCCCCGGTTCCCTTTTCCGGGTCAGAATATTCATCTGCCACAACGGGAACAACTCTGTTAACAATGGGAACAATAACTCTTTTACCAATTAAATGCTGATAGCGTTCATCATCGGGGTTTACAGCAACAGCCGTATCACCCAATAGCGTTTCCGGCCTTGTTGTTGCTATTTCAATATGGCCGCTGCCATCTTCTAGGGCATATTGAATATGATAATAAGCGCCTGCCACCTCTCGCTGCTCTACTTCCAAATCAGAAATTGCTGTTTGCAAGGCGCAATCCCAATTTACCAGGCGGGCACCACGGTAAATTAGGCCGTCGTTATACATATCAATAAAGGTTTTGCGCACCGCTGCTGAACACCCCTCATCCATCGTAAAACGTTGTCTATTCCAATCGGCTGAAGCCCCCAAACGCTTTAATTGATCAACAATCATACCACCAGATTGTTCTTTCCATTGCCAAACCCGCTCAAGAAATTTTTCGCGCCCCAATTGCTTACGCTTGGTTCCTTCATTATCCAGCTGGCGTTCCACCACCATTTGCGTGGCAATACCCGCATGGTCAACCCCCGGCTGCCACAATACATCTTTGCCTTGCTGGCGTTGATAACGACACAGAATGTCTTGTAACGTATGGTTTAAAGCATGCCCCACATGCAACCGCCCCGTTACGTTGGGTGGTGGCATTAAAATAGTGAAGGATTTCCCTGTGTTCTGCTGATTATCATCAACACTTTCTTTTTCAACACGCGCGGGGTCGTAGGCAGGCTCTAACATGGTTTACACTATTAGCGCTTAATAATAAGCTAGAAAACAGGTGTTTCGTAAAAAACAGATTTTATACCAAAACAAATACATAAGTCTGTGTAAAAACACTTACCAATCCTTAAAACCCTGTATACTATAATAACTTGTGGATGCTGTTTTAGAAAAACCAACGGTAGAAATATTAACTGCACAGCAGTTGGTAGACAAAGTACACGCCTATGATCCGCGGGTAAATGGTGAACGATTAATTCGTGCCTATAAATATTCTAGAAAAAAGCATGAACCGCAAATAAGGGCATCGGGGGAACCCTATTTCACACACCCGTTACAGGTTGCCTGTATTTTGGCTGATATGCGGCTGGATACGGATACCATCATCACCGCATTGCTGCACGACACTATTGAAGATACGGACGCCACCAAAGCAGAAATTAAACGCCTGTTTGGTGACGATGTGGCCAATTTAGTAGAAGGTGTTACCAAACTAACGCAACTAGAAGATCAGCCCACCGAATATAAACAGGCAGAAAACTTTCGTAAACTGGTTCTGGCAATGTCGCGCGATATTCGTGTGCTGTTGGTAAAATTGGCGGATCGACTGCACAATATGCAGACGCTGCATATATATCAAAGCGGAAAAACGTTTTCGTATTGCGCAAGGAAACCATGGAAATCTATGCCCCGCTGGCAGAACGCATGGGAATGCACGGCGTAAAAGACGAACTGCAAGATCTGGCTTTTAAGGAAATGCAGCCAGAGGCTCGAACCTCTATTATCAAGCGGCTGGCTTTCATGAAAAAAAATGATCCTCAGTTAATTCCCGCGTATTGAAAAAATTCTAATCAGCCAATTGCAGCAAATCTGATATTCATGCAGCTGTTTATGGTCGAGAAAAAAAGGCTTATTCTATCTGGCGCAAAATGCAGCGCAAAGATATTACGATGGAAGAACTTTCCGATATCTATGCCTTTCGTATTTTGGTTAATAGTGTGGGGGAATGTTATGCCGCCTTGGGGGAATTACACAGTCGCTATCAAATTGTACCGGGTCGGTTTAAGGATTTTATTAGTATTCCCAAACAAAACGGCTATCAATCTTTACACACCACGCTAATTGGCCCGGAACATCGTCGAATAGAAGTGCAGATTCGCACCGCGCAGTATGCATGAAATTGCGGAATTGGGCTTTGCGGCGCATTGGGTTTATAAACAGGACAAACAAACAGAATCCCGCCATGATGGTCAGCAGTTCCGCTGGATGCGTGATTTACTAGATTTACTGGAAACCACCGAAGGCGCAGAAGAGTTTTTGGAACAAACCAAAATCGCCATGTATCAGAATCAGGTTTTCTGTTTCTCTCCTAAAGGTGATTTGGTTTCCTTGCCTCGCGGTGCAACACCAGTGGATTTTGCCTATGCCGTGCATAGTGAGGTGGGCAATGCCTGTACTGGCGCACGCGTTAATGGGCGTATTGTTCCCCTTAGAACACCTTTACAAAATGGTGATCAGGTGGAAATTATTACCCAAAAAAATCACCGGCCTTCCCCTTCATGGGAGCAGTTTGTTGTAACAGCCAAGGCAAAAAGCCATGTTCGTAAATTCATCCAAAGCCAGCGGCACGAGCAATTTGTTGCCCTTGGGCGTCGGCTATTAGAAGCTAGTTTTAAAAGTGTTGGCCGGCCCTATGCTGATAATTTGCTAGAAACAGTTATTGAGCGCTTTCACAAAGAATCCGTTGAATATGCTGATTGCCGCCGTCGGCCAAAGCCATATTCAGGCTAAAGAAGTTTTACTGGCGATTTACCCCGAAGTAAAAATTCAGCAGCAGGAAGAACGCTTGGACAAATTTATTGCCCGCAAGCAAAACCAGGCTACTACAATCCAATCGCGCGCTAGGCATCAATGGTCTGGTTCCCGGTATGGCTGTGCATTATGCCAAATGCTGTCACCCCATCCCCGGCGATCAGAATTGTTGGCATTGTTTCCACCGGTAAGGGCGTTTCTATTCATACCATTGATTGCGAAAACCTGAAAAATTTTGAAGAAGAACCGGAACGCTGGATAGACGTAAGCTGGCAAGCCAACGCCCAAGACAAAGCCCATGTTTGCCGCCTGATGGTGGTGCTGGAAAACGAAGCCGGTAATTTGGGCAGCGTGTGCACCATCCTCGGCCAGCAGCATGCCAATATCCACAACCTAAAAATTGTTAATCGTACTCAGGATATGCATGAATTATTACTAGATGTAGACGTACACGACACCGCCCATATCAACCGCATCATGGCCGCATTAAGAGGCAATCGCGGGGTTGGTGCAGTTCGGCGGTTAAAAGGGTAGTTTTACCTGCCTTCCAAGCCTTCTTCAAATCGGATCATTGCATCATTACTCAAACCAGAGCAGTATTCTCTAACGGCCGCCTGGTTTTCTTGATCTGTTTGCTTCTCCATACACTGTTCCAGCATTAATAGAAACGGATCTCGGCTATAGTAGTTGTCTGCGGGTACGACATCTTCGACTGTATCTGCAAACTTAAGGCCTAAATCTTTCCAGACTTCACCTACTATATGATTTAGTGTAAACCCGATAGATGCAATTCCTGCAATCGTAATCATAATCAGTCCACCATCCCAAATTCTCTCACCTAATTCTGGCCGATCATAGTAGATATCTGAGGTGGACCCAATTGACTAGACAGGTAGAAAGTAAAAACGTTCTCTAGTATCCCTGACGGTTGGTTAAAATCAGGCGGCTAATTTTGCTGTTCTGATTATTTGGTTGTTTATTAGGTTAGTATTTTTGTTGCGACTTGCAAGATAAAATTCATTGGGTGTTTTATAGTGCAGAGCTTGGTGTAAGCGTCTTTGATTGTAGTAGCTAAACCATTGCCTTAAAACATGTTTTAAGGCGGATCCTGTGTTAGGTGCATGGATATAAATGCATTCGTGTTTAACAGAACGCCAAAGCCGCTCTATAAAAATATTATCCAGATATCTGCCACGTCCATCCATGGATATTGTGATATTGGTGTTTAACAGGGTGCTGGTAAACGCCTCACTGGTAAACTGGCTACCCTGATCTGTGTTAAAGATTTCCGGCTGGCCATAAAGCTCTAAGGCTTCCTGTAAAGCCTCTACACAAAAGTCAGCATCCATCACATTAGAAAGCCGCCAAGCTAGTACTTTACGGCTATACCAGTCCATGATCACCACCAGATACAGAAAGCCTTTCTGCATGGGAATGTAGGTTATATCCGCGCACCATACCTGATTAGCCCTGTTGATATCCAGCCCCCTTAGCAGGTATGGATAAATCTTATGAGCCGGATGTGGCGCACTGGTATTAGGCTTTGCGTAGATAGCCGCAATACCCAAATCCCGCATCAGCCGCTGTACTTTCTTGCGATTGATAGCATAGTCCTGGCGGCGTAAAACCATTGTCATGCGGCGACTGCCAAGGCTCGGATCCTCCAGAAAACACTGGTCTATTAATCGCAGTAATTTCAAATCTTCTGGGGGTATCGGTTTGGGCTTGTAATAGACGCTACTACGGCTGATTGACAACAAGCGACACTTGGCCGACAAACTCAATTTTGGCGTTTCTATTTTAATTATCTTCATGCGCTCAACCCTCTCTAGCCTTTGAGCGCTTTGGACAAAAAATCCCGCTCCACTGTCAGCTCACCCACCTTGGCATATAGCTGTTGTAGCAGCACTTCCTGCTCACCCTTGTCTGAATGCCGCTTCTCCCTTGGCTCAAACACCAATGCCGCACCCTGCAATAACTCCCGACGCCACTGGTTGATGGACGTGCTATGAATCCCATATTCACTCGATAGCTGCGCGATCGTCTTCTCGCCTCGAATAGCTGCCATAGCCACCCTAGCTTTAAATTCTGGCTTATATCTTTTCTGTTTACTCTTACTCATATTCTGCTCCTTACTAGCATTCTGCCAGAGGACGCTAGAGCTCTTTCCACTGTCTAATTTTTGGGGTCCACCTCAATCCTTGTCGTTTAATTCGCCACTATCTTCATGTTCATCAGGATCGGCAATCATCTTTCGTTGCACTTCAGATAATTCTAAAGTTGTAAATAATACTTCTGAAGATGATAAAAATTCTGTATCTTCTTTACTTACAACAATGTCAGGGTTTCTAGTTAACTCAACTATATGGCTAGCAATAGCATTAAGTATTGCGGGGTTTTGATCATCAACGGAAACAGCTATATCAGATGGGTTATTAACCGCAGTTTCGGGGCTTTCCCACCCTTCTCCAGCATTATCTTTAGCAATCTGCTGAGACAAGTGCACAAGTTGTTTAGCAACCAAAATTTGTTGTTCACCTGTCCAGTTTTTGGCTGCTAATAATTCCCCATCAAATAACAGGTCTTTATCTTCTGAAAGAGTAATTTCAATTGGTTTCCCATCAATCGTGATTTCATTGGTGCTCATAGTTTTAATAATACAGATATTCTGACTATTTTTCAGTTACATGGATCACTAATACTAGTTTTTCATGTCAGTCTTAATAGGGAATTGCGAGATTTGATAATTTGGCGGATAATCTTGAAGTTATGCTTTTCCCCCCTCATTGATAGATTCTATTCCGCCTATTTCTGATATCATCAGGTTTTGGTATTTACTGGTTGTTTGAATTTTATCTATTAGATCATTATAATCTGATTGATAAGGCGTTTCACTGGAAGGCTTTCCACTTAGAAAATCATAAACGCCATGCAAAGCTGCAATATTTTCTAAAGTAGGGAAAAAAGTGCATTTTTCAATATATCGTTCAATACTTTTTAATGCATTAGGCTCATCTTCGAACTTTAAAGCACTGCTTGTTGAATTTCGTGTTTTATCAATCGAAGAACCTTCTTTGGCGCTTGCTCCTGCCTGTATTTCAAGTGCAAATCTCAACTGTGGTGCTTGCGAAATGGTCTGATGATTAACATCCAGATGCCCTAGAAAAGCATTTGCCTCATCTATTAATTCAGGCGATGGTTTTTCAATATGATGATCAGCTAAATCCTGAAGCATATCCCCTGCAAGTGCTCGCTCTAAAATAAATTGAAAGCCGTTATCATTAAGAATATTCGTAATATGATCTTCAATATAAGCCCCTTTTAGCAAGTTATGCATAAGATTGACTTGATCTTCAGAAAACATAAGAAAATTATGGATTTCAGGTTCTGTGCTAACCTTGCTAACGACATATTCTTCCATGGCGTTTAATGGGCGTTCACTACTAATTTTGTTTCTTATTGAACATAAGGTAGATGATGCACTATCATCGGCGGTTCTATGAAATACTGATTCCTTATTTTCAATGATATTAGATATAATACCCTTGAAAGTATTTCCATCCAAAGCTAGATCTAAAACTTCACGTTGATGCGGGTCAAACATGGCAGATTTAATAATCTCAACAATGTTTACTTGCTGCCCATTCGGTAAATTCACAGGTTTAGTTTTGTAAAGTTCTGCGGATAATTTTTTAGCCAGTTGCCCTTTGTCAACTAAACCAGAATCTGGAAGTACTGCAGTTGTCTGAATTAACTGATCCAAAACTGGCGCTTGCTTCTTGATACGGCCACCCCCACTAAACTTTAAAAAATCCCAAAATTCCATAACAAGTAATATCTATAATTGTCATGGACTTATACTATTTAAACAATATTACAAGTAATTTATAAAAACACTGCTATAAGCTTTATTATGGCTGGTGCAGCAAAACGTCCTTTATCCCCCCTAAAAACCCTGTTCTCCTATCTTAAACCCTATCCTATACACCTGATAGGCGCCCTGCTGGCTATGCTAATTGCAGCTGTGGCTGTTTTGGCAATTGGTCAGGGTATAAAGCTGTTGATTGATAGTGGTTTTAACGATTCGTATGCGAGCCCAAATTATGGGGCGTTGATACTACTGGCGATTAGCTTATTTATGGCAGTGGCCAGCTTTTTTCGTTATTATCTGGTGGCCTGGCTGGGGGAAAAACTGGTTGCCGATATTCGCCAGGATTTTTTTAGCCATATATTATCACAAGACGCCCTGTTTTTTGGCACACACCGCACCAGTGATTTATCGGCACGATTGATTACCGATACCACTGTTATTCAAACCGTGGTGAGTGGCGCAATCCCTGTTGCGGCACGAAATGCTATTTTATTTACCGGTGGCTTTATTATGTTGTGGGTTACCAGTGCGAAGCTAGCGGCGGCTATTTTAATAACTATTCCGCTGGTTTTATTGCCCCTTATCGTTTTTGGCCGCTATGTGCGGCGACAAACCAAACTGGTGCAGGAAAAAATGGCGACAGCAAATATGTATGCAGAAGAAACCTTTTCCGGCATCAAAACGGTACAAGCCTTTAGCCACGAAGCGATTGACCAGCAGCATTATAACGATATTACCAATAATGTTTTTCAAACAGCAGCGCGGCGCAATCTTTTTCGCGGCTTGCTTTCATCCACCGTCATCGCCTTTGTTTTCAGCGCCATTGTCTGGATGGTGTGGCAAGGCAGCAGACTGGTTATAAATAATGAAATGACAGGTGGAGATTTGGCCGCCTTTTTGTTCTATGCCTTGCTAACCGCAACATCGGTTAATGCCTTGTCAGAACTTTATGGCGAGTTGCAAAAGGCTTCTGCAGCAGCCGAACGGATTTTCAGTATTTTACAGTTAATGCCTACTATTAAAAGCCCTGAAAACCCCGTAGATTTACCGGTTGCGCCTTATACGCTTACGTTTAAAAATGTTTCGTTTGCTTACCCAAATACCCCGCAACCTGTTTATGAAAATCTGGAACTAGAATTTTCTGCCAATAGTTTTACGGCTATTTCCGGTGTTTCCGGCAAGGGGAAATCGACGCTATTTTTACTATTACTACGCTTTTACGACCCGCAATCTGGCCAAGTTTTATTAAACGGTATAGATATTAAAAATTTTGATCTGCAGGAATATCGCCAATTATTTGCCCTTGTTTCACAAGATGCCCCGTTATTCAGCACCAGTATAGAGGAAAATATGCGCTATGGTGATGGGACCGCCAGTGATATGGCGTTGCGAACAGCCGCTGAACAAGCAAAAATTCATCAACATATTGAATCGCTAGATAACGGCTATCGAGCCATGATTGGGGAAAAAGGCACGGAATTATCGGGCGGTCAACGGCAACGCCTGGCTATTGCCCGGGCTCTTTTACGCCATGCACCAATTCTGTTATTAGATGAAGCCACCGCGGCACTTGATCCGGAAAATGAGCAAGCTGTGCTGGAAAATATTCAGCACACTCATGCAGGCAGCATCCTGATGATTAGCCACCGACAATCAGTTAATAAACAGGCTGAAAAAGTCGTTGTAATTTAAAGGACAAACCCTTAAAATATGCATGCTATGAAAGCTGATATCCACCCACAATACCACGAAATCAACGTCCAGATGACAGATGGTACTACCTTTAAAACCCGCTCTACTTGGGGTTCTGAAGGCCAAACCATGAAACTTGAGATTGACCCCACGGCACACCCTGCCTGGAATGGTGGCAACCAAAGACTAATGGATACTGGTGGCCAGCTATCACGCTTTAACAAAAAATATGGCGAACTTTTTGGCGGCTAACGCTGTAAAAGGCCGCACCGCCAAGACAGCGGCCAGACCAAAACGCAAATGCCCCACATGCGGGCAGCCAGCTGTTATATCTTCTGAAAATAAGGCTCGCCCTTTTTGCACTCCCCGCTGCAAAGATGTAGACTTGGGCAGATGGTTCAACGAATATTATACCGTTCCTGTTGTCGAAGAACATGAAAGCTCTGATGCTTTTTACGAATAAATGCTAAAAATATTATTGGGGCTAGCCTGCATTTATGCCGCCATAGTGATAAGTCTTGTCGTTTTTCAGCGGAATTTTTTATACTACCCTGGCAAACAATTACTGCCAAAAGCGCCCCCGCCCTTTCAATCTGTAACCGTTAATACAGCCGATAATTTAACCTTAAGCGCATGGTATGCCCCTTCAAAACAAAATAAACCGGTTATTCTATATTTTCATGGCAACGGTGCCACTATTGAATGGCGATTGCCCAAGGTGCAAAGGTTTTTAGAAAGGGGTATGGCGTTTACTTGGCGGAATACCGTGGTTATGGCGGTAATCCCGGAAAACCTTCTGAAACAGGTTTAAAGCAAGATGCACAGGCACATTACAACTACCTCTCTAACAAAGTCGGCAGCAATATTGTTACCTATGGCGAATCATTGGGCACCCATTTGGCACTAGACACAGCGGTTAAGCACAAAATAAAAGGCGTTATTTTAGAGAATGCCTATACCACGATTCCAGCTCTTGCTAAAAAACATTATCCCATCGCAAGCTTTGCTACACGATTGGTTCGGGATCAATATAACAGCCTATCCATTGCCCCCTTATTAAAGGTACCAGTATTACAGCTTCATGCTGAAAACGATAAAATCGTTCCTCTTGCATTCGGAGAAACACTCTGCACCGCCCTTCCCCAACCGAAAACATTTTTTACTGCCAAAAATGTAGGGCACAATAATATATACGAAGCAGCCGATATTGAAACAGCAGTTTTTAGTTTTTTAGCAAGGTTTTAAGAGCTAACGCGAAAACCCACGTATAAGTTGAAAGAAGTATTTTTCTACGAAAATTTCTTTGGGAAAGGGCGGAACAGCGGGCTATTTCGCATCTTTTTCAAAGGAATTTGCAGCGAAAAAGACGAAATTCAACTTGTGCGTGGGTTTTGGGGTAAGCTCTAAGAGCCAGTCACCTAAATCACAAGTTTTAGGTACCTGGTTCTAAAAGCTATAGCCAAGCTGTAGCATGAAACGTGGATTTTTGCCGTTACCGTAGAGGGGGTTGTTAACACTTTTTGTTAACGGCCAGGCAATGCCTACATCGGCACTTATGCCGGTGGTATGTGCTAGGCGCAAGCCACTACCGAAACTGGAGGCGGATATTGTTTCACCGTCGCTATCCTCGTTCCATACCTTGCCGATATCATAAAAACCGTAAGGGGTAAGAGAAATATTATGCCAGGGGTCAAGCTCCAAATAACGTAACTCTAGCCCTAACGCTATACCGTGATCACCGGTAATTTCTGAAGGATCATAGGCTCGGCCATAGTCTTGTCCGCCATAGCCAAATTCTTCGCTGGAAAAAAGTGGAGCCGAAGCCATTTGCCCGGCGGCTTTGCCAATTAACAAAAAGTTGCCACCAACAGCTTGTTGGCGCACATAGCTAAAACCGGCAACGGTAAAGTCAGCCTCAGCTTCGGCTCGAGAAAGGTTATTAGCACCTTCGGTACTAGCACCCAGCCACTCTAAACCTTGATCTAATTTGAAAGAAAGAAAATTGTAGCCATTCCATTCATCAACCTTATCATAGCTTAGTTGTGTTCTAACCGCGCGGATACGGTCTCTTGTTAGCGGATTATTATCCAGCACATCACCATTGGTGTTTTGGCCATTTAGTGTGGCAGATACAATAAGGTTCTCCTGCCACTGCCGTATTGGCTGCCAGATAACCGATACACCCATTTCAACGGAGTTACTGGTTAGATCGCTGTCTTCCAGCGTGGCGCCTGGTTCGGCTGTAACGTAGCTGCCGGAAAGATCAACTTTCCAGTCAGGATAAACCGGCACACTATGTCTTAGGGCAAAGTATTTCAATTCGTTCGTTGGTACGCTGGCCAGGGTGGATAGTGTTGTGAGTTGTAAAGGAAGAAAACTATCTTGATAAGTAAGCGCGGCTTGAACAGGGCCCAAGAAGCGGGAACCGTAATTGTCTACCTCAACAAAACCAACGCCTTTAGTTTCTATACTTTCCAGGGAAAGTTGCACGGCATTACTATCAATGCCATCAATTTCCGGCGTAGCGATTGGTTCTACCAAGGCTTTAAATTCATAGCCGGGCAGGCTGTTTAATTGCAGCATGAAAGATTTTAACTGATAAGCACTTACTGGCCGTTGTGATTTTAGACGCTGAATTAGCTGTTGCACCACCGGATGCACGCTCAATTCGCCTTCCAGTTCAATGTCCTCAATATAGCCTTCCACAACATTGACTATAACACGGCCATCAGCAATTTCCTGTGCAGGCACATAGGCACGCGACAAGAAGTATCCTTGGTTGCGATAGTAGGCGGTAATTTGACCCGCAATAATCCAGATTGTTTCTAGGCTGACGTTTTTACCAATATAGGGCTCGTAAAACTTGGCTAATTTTTGTTTGTTAATAGCTGTTGCGCCCTTAATTTGAAGATCTTTCAAAACAAAGCGAATGTTTTTGCTGCCTTCGGGAATATTGACCTGTACTTCGACATCTGGGCGTTCAGGTAAACCATTAGGCGCAATAGGAATACTGCCATTTTCTAGGGGATTAATCCGTCCAGCATCAGCGGCACCCGGAAGGGTTTGACTGTAGGCTGTCTGGCCTATTGTGAAAAACCATATCAGTGCCGCAAATTTAAAGCACTGGAATAATGGTCTATTGTGTCGCTGCAATACAAATAGTCCTTTTTATTATTTTAATAGATTAAACCAGTATAGGATTAAATATTTATTAAAAATGCTAAGTAAATTTAAAACAGAAAGATGCCTTTTTGCAATAAAAATTACTTTCCTCTGGGATGAGCCGCCTGATGGACTTTTGTTAGGAATGTCATATCAGCATCGGCATAGCGGCTGGTGGTTGTGAGGTTTTCATGCCCTAGCAATTCTTGAATCGTACGCAAATCGCCACCGTTTTGTAAAATATGTGTGGCAAAAGAATGGCGAAAAGCATGGGGAGTGGTGCTTTCACTTAGCCCCATTTGCCGCCGAATTTGAATGAGTGTTTTACCAAAAACCGCGGGTTGCAAGGGTTTTCCACGCACGCCTAAAAAAATTTCAGCCTTAATCTTATGGGGAACGTCCATTAGGTAATTTTCAACAGCCTGACGCACGATAGGCAGCAAGGGAATTTCACGTTGCTTTTTTCCCTTACCAGTAATGCGCAAGAAATCGTTGCTTTGTTGCCATTGTTGTTGGGTGATAGAAAGTGCCTCAGAAATACGCAGGCCACAGCCATATAGAAGCAGACAAATAGCTTTGTCTCTTGCGCCTAGCCAGCCAGGTTTATCTTCAATAGTGGGTAATAATTCTATATCTTTCAGTAGTTGGGGCATGTCTGCTTGATCAACCGGGCGGGGCAAGGCCTTGCTAATTTTCGGGCTTTGCATGGAAAGAATGCCGGTATTTTCCAGTCGCTGGCTTTGCTGCACAAACCGCACAAATGCTTTGATGGCAGAAAGTTTTTTGGCAATATTGGCATGGCTTTGCTTGTCTGCCAGCAAGCTGCTGTTGAAACCACGAATATCTTTCACTTTCAGATTTTGAAATTGTTTGGCGTCTAGGGGTTTATCCAGAAATTGCTCCAGGCTATGCACGGTGTAAAGATAGGATTTAACCGTAAGACTAGAGAGACGACGCACATCTGTCATATGCCTTTGCCAGGCATCAATTGTATCTAAAAACCATTCTGTGGACACTGCCTGATAATAGCTTAATGACATTCCTGGGGGAAGGCACTACCTTATATATATGAAAATCCTGTTTTGCGGTGATGTTATGGGGCGCGAAGGGCGTACTGTTGTTTTAGAAAATATTGCGCGGTTGCGGCAAGAGCACAGCCTTGATGTTGTTGTTGTAAATGGTGAAAACGCGGCCAGTGGTTTTGGTATTACAACCAAAATTGCCAACCAGTTTTTTGACAGCGGCATTGATGTCATTACCACGGGCAACCATGTGTGGGATCAGCGTGAATTGCTGCAAGAAATTGATAATCTTCCACGCTTACTGCGCCCGGCCAATTATCCAGAGGGGACACCTGGTAAAGGGCATTGTCGAATTACAGTGAATAACGAAACGTTAATCGTTATCAACGTGATGGGGCAATTGTTTATGCAGGGTATCGGAAATCCTATTGCGGCTTTGGATGAAATATTAAAAGACAAGCCCCTGAATGCTGCTGTTTTGATTGATGTACATGCCGAAGCAACCAGTGAAAAACAGATTATAGCCAACTATTATGATGGCCGGGTAAGTGCCGTGGTGGGAACGCACACGCATGTGCCTACTGCCGATGCGCGCATGTTGCCCGGCAGTACCTGTTATATAACAGATGTTGGTATGTGCGGCGATTATGATTCGATTATAGGCATGAAAAAAGCTAATGCCATTCAGCGTTATGTCAGTAAACTACCCGGTGAACGCTTTAGTCCCGCGACACAGAATGCTGTATTATGTGGGGTCGTTATTGAAACAGACCCTGTAACAGGTAAAGGAAAATCTATTCAGCCCATTCGGGTGGGGAAAATATAGAATGAAGTTTTGCGGCTTTTTTGTATTATTATTTTTAACATCCTGTAGCCTTTATAAAAAACCACAAGTGGTGGTGCCAGTTGATGTGCCGGAAAGCTATCAGAATACGGACTTTCCATCCTCTAGCCGTGTTGATTGGCTGGCGGCGTTTAACAGCGCGCAACTGAACAATTATTTGAAAATTATTGCGAAAAACAACAAGGAACTAGACGCGGCGGCGGCACGCTTGCAGCAGGCCTATGCCCGTTATGAAATTGCCAAAGGGGGGCTTTTTCCCACACTAGGCGCTGGCGTACAGGCGAGTCGCAGTGCCAATGTTTTTCAGTTTGGCACCCAAATAAACCGGCAATATATTAACATTGCGCAAGCCACCCTTAACAGCCAGTGGGAAATAGATTTATTTGCGCGGTTGCAAAATACCACCAAGGCGGCGGCGGTACAGGCGCTGGCATCAGAATACGATTTAGCTGCACTGAAACAAGCATTAAGCGCGGAGTTTACCCGGCAGTATATCATTGCAGCAACGCAAATAGAGCGTATTGCGGTTACAGAAAATATTATAAAATCCAGGCAGCGTGCCTTGAAAGTGGTGGATTTAAGATACCGTAGTGGCTTAAGTGACACCAGTGCAGCAGATGTGCATGCGGCCAGGGCTAATCTTTACACGATAGAATCCCAGCAAGAAAATTTTCAGCAGCAGCTGAAATCTACTTATTATAATATGGCCTTACTGCTAGGACAATCGCCACAAGCCGTTACCACTGAATTTGCTTTAGAGGCAGTACCAGATGCCATGCCTGTTAATTTACCTGCTGCGGTATTAGACAAGCGCCCTGATTTACAGGCTGATGCTTTTCGTATTATGGCGGCGGAATATGATGTAAAAGTTGCTGTTGCAAATCTTTACCCTAGCCTAATTTTATCAGGTGATGTAGGGTTTCAGGCAGACGATTTTGGGCAGTTGTTTGACGCGGATCAACTGATTACAAGTATTGTCGCCAGTTTAACAGCGCGTTTATTTGAAGGCGGGCGATTGCGTGCCAATATTAAATTACAGAAGGCCGTTGTAGAAGAACTTATTAACAACTATGCGCAAAATATACTAGCCGCTTTAAATGAGGTTGAAACGGCATTACTGAATGAAAATACAGCTAGAACACAACTGCAAACAAGCAACAAAATTCTAATTTCTACCCGTCATCGCGAGGAAATAACTTTAAAACGCTATCAGCAAGGTATTACCGATTTTTTAAATGTTCTATCTGCCCAGGAACAGCGATTTGATGCGGAACAGCAGCGGTTAAATAATTTATCAGAATTATGGCTAGGGCGGGTTAATATTTACAGTGCATTAGGGATGACTGGTTCTTACACTGAAAAAAGCCCTGAGAAAAATTTTTAGCAACCGGCAATAATTCTCAAAATACCCTTTTGACCCAACTGCTCTACAATAATTTGATCTTCTGACTGGCCTTTTTCATTGTGATAATACACCAGGTTTTCATATAGATGAAAAATATCATTTTCTCTTAATACCCGGTTGTCAGCGGTCAAAAAGCCGCTTTTCCCTTGTTTAGACAGAATAACGCCCACTTTTTCGTTGATGGAATCTAGCGGCAACTGGCTATTAAAAACCTGGGCTTGCTCCCCCCAAACAACATAAAGTGCCATGGCAACCTGTTCAGCAATATCGATAGGTCTTAGACGATGGCCATTTTTATCCATTAAAACAGGGGAGAACTGATAATAATCTTTAATGAAAACTCGCTGCTCATTATCCACTATTAGTAAATCCCGCCCCTGGGCTGAAAACTTCACATCGGTAAAGTGTTCAATATTCAGGATAGACAGCGTTTCCGAGCTCGTTACTTGCATAAAGTAATGATTTTTTGTCAAATCATAGTCGGGAACGTTTACGGCCACTGGTGTTGTACTTTGCAAATTATTGGTTTTTAGCAGTATTATATGTTAATATATAATACTATGTTAACAATAAATACTCTCTTAACGCTAGTTAAAATATGACTCGGTCTCAGCTATCATGAATTTTATTAAAGAAGAGCTTAAAAAACTTTTTAAACCCGTTGGACAATTTTTGGAACGCCATCAACATCGCCTGAAAGCGATGCAGCCAAAAGACAAAACCAGCCTAGGTTTTTGGTATAAAATTATTGCTGTTCCCACTGTTATCATTGTTGTGCTTTATTTTGGTAATAACTGGCTGCAAAACAGGCCGGATCATTCAACCAAAACAAGAATCTTAACCCAGAAAACAGAAGAGAGCCTGCTTGAAAATAAGCCAAAACAGGCGCAAAAGTTAGCCAAGCAAGCACAGGAAGAGGCCTATAGTATTGGCGATGTTTCCGCACAGGTTAAAACCCTTTTATTACAAATAGAGGCTGCCTTTGAACGTGGCAACCGTGAAGAAGCCATAAAAAAATTAACGAATTTAAACAAAAAAATTGAAGAACCACTCCATATTTTTAATACGACCCCATTGGCGAAGGCGTCTTATAAACTGGGAATAGGCAGAATTTTATTTAAAAATGGTTTGATAGAAGAAGGGGTAGAAAATCTGCAAGAAGGATTAGATTTATTCGCATCGTTAGATCAAGTTAACCAGGCTGCTAATGAAGCATCGCAACTGGGGGCCAATTTACGCAAACAAGATAAACCCACCCATGCTGCGCTGGTTTACAATATTGTGGCTGATTATTATCTGCAATATGGTTTCAAAGCAAAAGCAGCAAAATTTTATGAAATTTCTGGTGATATTAATCAGGCGTATGATTTGCAAACCAGTTATAAGCTTTATATGAAAGCAGAAAGAGCATTGAGGCTCATTCAACAGCGCGAAAATAGCACGCAAGAGCAATATAATCGCGTTATGTATAAAATAAATAATCTACCCGATGAAGCAACAATGGGCATGTATGACTAAAAAACAAAAAGTAAAAACAGCGCGTGGTCGGAAAATATCCTCCACACGCTGGCTGCAACGGCAACTTAATGACCCTTATGTGCAACAAGCGGGGCAGGATGGTTACCATTCTCGTGCCGCTTATAAACTTTTAGAATTAAATGAAAAACATCAATTTATTCAATCCGGCATGCCTATTTTAGATTTAGGCGCGGCACCAGGGGGGTGGTCACAGGTTTGTAATCGGCTGGGGGCAAGGGTTGTCGGTGTTGATCTACTGCCTATTACCCCCATAGAAGGCATCGAATTTATTGAGGGCGATTTTATGGAGCCCGCTATTCAACAGCAACTGCTAAGCCTTTTAGGAACAGAGCCTGCATTAATTCTAAGTGATATGGCGCCAAATACCACCGGCCATGCCGCAACCGATCATATACGCATCATGCAACTGGTTGAGGAAGTGTGGTACTTTGCAGAAGAAACCTTGGCCACTGGCGGTGGTTTTATTTGTAAGGTATTCCAAGGTGGCACCGAGACGTCATTGCTTAATGACATTAAGAAAAATTTTGAAATGGTGAAGCATGCCAAGCCACCCGCCAGCCGCAAAACGTCTAAAGAAATTTTTCTAATGGCCATGGGGTTTAAAGGTAAAACCGCAGCTTGACACAGGCGCCTAAATTTCCTATAAATTTGCTCTAATTTCAGGAAAAGACATGTCTAAAATTGCAATTTTTTCAACAGGTGGTCACCAATATCGCGCAGCCGAGGGTGATGTGCTTAAAATACAGCGCCAGCAAGCTGAGGCTGAGGAAAAACTAACCTTCGATAACGTTTTATCGGTGCAGGACGGTGATGATATTACCATTGGTACACCTGCCGTCAGTGGCGCCAGCATTATTGCGGAAGTGCTGGAACAAAAGCGCAACAAAAAAATCGTTATCTTTAAAAAGAAACGCCGTAAAAATTACCGTCGTAAAGCCGGTCATAAGCAACCCATTACCGTGGTGCGCATTAAAGAAATCAAAGCAGCCTAGTTTTAGGCAAAACTACAGGAGTATAAAATGGCACATAAAAAAGCAGGTGGTAGTTCCCGTAACGGTCGTGATTCCGCTGGCCGACGCTTAGGCGTTAAAAAATATGGCGGGGAATCCGTTCTTTCCGGTAATATCATTATCCGCCAGCGCGGTACGAAATACTATCCTGGAACTAATGTTGGTCTTGGTAAAGATCACACAATTTTCGCCACCACAGATGGTCAGGTAAAATTTTCCAAAGGTTTTAAAAACCGTACTTTTGTGGAAGTTGTTAGTTTATAGAACCCAATTGACAATTAATGTGCGATTGATTTTTAGTGCTGTGAATTGCAGTTCTGATAGTCTCTGAACTTTTTAATATATAGTGATTCCAAAATAAATCCGTGTGGAGGCGAGAGCAAGTAAAATTGAGCGCAGTGTATTCTTCATACATAAGCGAAATTTTGCGCAGCTCGCAGCCCCTTACGGTTTTTTTTTGGGATCACTATAGCTTTCTCAATTGCATTTGTCTGTTGGTTGATAGCATATTGAATATTATAGTCGTTTCAATTTAAAAAGTCACATCAGCGAAAATGGCGAAAAGCGGCGGAAGCCTACATTTGGTAGGTGCCCAGATGCGGTATCTGGTCAACAGCCTCGCAGGCACAGAGCTTTTACGGCTTCTCTCCCCTCTTCTACCAACAATTAGCTAATTGCTTGGCTGTTTTAAAGATATAAGAGCTTTTCGCCATTTGCAGCCATGTGACTTTTTAAAGTGGAATGACTATATTACAACTATGAAGAATAGCATTTGTTATTTTCTTTTGTTCCCAAATGGTTGCAAAAGTTGGTTTTGTTTCAGCGATGCTCACAATATTTAATAGGTTTGCAATTTCGTTTCTAAGAGCTTACGCGGACACCCACGTATAAGTTGAAAGAAGTATTTTTCTGCGAAAATTTCTTTGGGAAAGGGCGGGATAGAGGGCTATTTCGCCCTTTTATAAAATGCAGAAAAATATACTGTCTTTTTTTATTGATAACTGTATTTTATAAGCGTGTTGATGGGCAGAATACCAACTTTATTTGAACGTACCAATCCCGCAAAGATTCTTATTTTGGGATATTTATCATATGTTATTCTAGGTTGGGTTTTGTTGTGCCTGCCATTAGCGCAAGAAGCAGGGGTTAGCGCCATCAATAACTTGTTTATAGCTACATCAGCCGTTTCTACGACTGGTCTAGTAACGATTGATCCAGCAATACATTATTCGTTTTTTGGCGAACTTGTTATTCTGATTTTAATTCAGTTAGGCGGCATAGGCTACATGACCTTCGGTTCGTTTATTATTATTTCAATTAGAAACAAAATGTCAGGTTTTCGCACAGAAATGTGCCGTAAAACATTTGCGCTCCCTAAAGACTTCAATGTCAAACGATTTATAAAATTGGTTATTATTTTTACATTGGTTGCAGAGTTTATAGGGGCCCTAGCCCTGTATGCAATTTTTAGTTACAATAATGTTCCCGGTGCCTTATGGTCTGCAATATTCCATAGTATATCTGCTTTTTGCACAGCTGGATTTAGCTTAAACACCAATAGCTTTGAAAGCTACGTTAATAACGTTTATCTCAACATTATTATCGCTACCTTAAGTTATTTAGGAGCCATAGGATTTATTGTTGTGATGGATTTGTGGCAATATATGGCAGGCAAGACGCGTTATCTGCATTTTGCCAGTAAAGTTATATTACAAATAACGCTTTGGTTTTCTGTGCTTGGTATTGGCCTGTTCTATCTTATGGAACCAAGTATCCAATCTATTCCACGCTGGGAACGCTTAGTGGCATCATTCTTTCAAGTGATGACTGCAACAACTACAGTAGGTTTTAATACGCTGTCCATAAGCGGACTATCAAGTTCTGTGGTAATGCTATTATATTTCCTAATGATCTTTGGCGCATCACCTTCCGGCACTGGAGGCGGGTTAAAATCGACAACATTAGCGGCTCTATGGGCTTTAATGCGCAGTACATTAAAAGGCCGTGATAGCATTCGTTTTAATAAACGGGAAATTTCTGCAGATCGATTACAAATAGCAACAGCGAGTTTTACATTTTATATGAGCATCCTGTTTGTGGCGATGTTACTATTGCTTACAACCGAAACAGCTACTTTTGAAATTATTCTATTTGAAGCGATTTCTGCTTTAGGCACAGTAGGGATGAGTATGGGGTTAACTGGTGATCTTAGCAACATTGGAAAACTGGTAATTATTCTACTGATGTTTGTGGGGCGTGTAGGAATTTTGACATTCGGCATCGCCGTATCTACCCATGATGAAACACGCGAAGAGGAAAAAGACAACGATCTAGTATTGTGACTACATGCACTAAGAGCTTACGCGCAAACTATTGATACAAACAATTAAGGATAGCCTTATGTAGTGATTCCAAAATAAATCCGTGTGGAGGCGAGAGCAAGTAAAATTCAGCGCCGTGTATTCTTCATACATAAGCGAAATTTTGCGCAGCTCGCAGCCCCTCACAGTTTTATTTTGGAAGCACTATAGAACCCATTTGCCAATAAATGTGCGATTGATTTTTAGTCGCCCCCGCGACATTGTGGCAGCATGAATTGGCTGTATAGGACTGGTTGTTAGAAATATTTTTACGGCTAGACTTGGCACCAATCTTGCATACTAGCCTGCTATGAACCGGTTTATTATGAAATTTTTTACGCTATGTTTTTTAATGATAGCGACCCAAAGTGTTGCAACAGTACGCATTAAAGACATTGCAGACTTTGAAGGGGTAAGAGACAACATGCTGGTTGGTTATGGCCTGGTTGTTGGCCTAGACGGCACAGGCGATATGCTAAACACCTCCGCATTCACCAAAGAAAGTATTATTGCCATGCTGGAACGATTAGGCGTAAATGCAAGGGATGATGCGCTTAGAACTAATAATGTTGCCGCTGTGATGGTAACCGCCACCCTACCCCCATTTGCGCGACAAGGAACACGTATTGACGTGACCGTTTCAGCCATTGGCGATGCTGAAAGTTTACAGGGTGGCATGCTGGTTGTAACCCCATTAATGGGGGCAGATAGCGAAGTTTATGCGGTGGCACAGGGTTCTATTGCTGTTGGTGGTTTTACGGCACAAGGTGCCGGCGCCAGCATTACTCGAGGTGTTCCAACCAATGGGCGTATTTCCAATGGGGCTATTGTTGAGCAAGAAATTGAGTTTGACATACAGCAAATGAAAACCATTCGGGTGGCTTTACGCAACCCCGATTTTACAACAGCTGAGCGTATGGCCGCGGCGATCAACAAGAAATTTAACAGTAATATTGCACGAGTCACAGATAGCGGCACGGTTTCCCTACCTGTTTTACCCCAGGCTGACCCTATTCGGTTAATGACAGAAATTGAACAACTTTCTATAAAGCCCGATACCATGGCAAAAGTGGTAGTCGATGAAAATTCTGGCGTGGTCGTGATTGGTGAAAATGTGCGGATCAGTACTGTAGCCATTGCACAAGGAAACCTGACTATTAAAATTTCAGAACAGCCACAAGTTTCACAACCGAATGCCTTTGGAGAAGGAGAAACAGTTGTTGTGCCCAGAACAGATATTACCGCAGAAGAAGAACAAAACAAGTTAGGGATTGTTAGAGACGGCGTATCTTTACAGGATTTAGTTAGCGGCCTTAATGCCCTTGGCGTTGGGCCTAGAGACCTTATTGTTATTCTTCAAAGCATTAAGGCTGCGGGTGCTTTGCAAGCCGATATTGAGGTTTTATAGCTTTTTTACAAGTCTGCAGAGGATCAATATCGTATTCCTATAAGTGTATCGCTAGAATGTGTTTGATTGAAACAATTAGGAAACGACATGAACAAATTACTATTAACAACTGCTTTAGCCTTTACTTTATCACAAGCTGCAATGGCAGATATGCATGAAGGTAAAACACATGACATGAAAGATGGCAGCAAAAAAGAGCACCACATGAAAAACGACAAAATGATGTATAAATCAGAAATCGTTCTGCCGAAAAACCTGAAAACAATGACCAAGTCAATGTATACCGCCAGTGAAAGTATTGGTCAGGATGTTATTAACAGCAAAGGCGAAACAATTGCTGAAGTTACAGACATGGCTATTACCAAAGATGGTAAAATTAGCCACATTGTTATTGATGTTGACGGCATGGTCTTAAATGACAAGCTAGCCATCCCTTACGAGCAGTTTGGTTGGAGCGACGATAAAATGGCGCTTACGCTAGACATGACCGTAGAGCAACTTCTGCAAAAACAAAAAATGTTAGATGCTACCGAAAAGAAAATGTAATATTTTCTGAATCAGAACACATCATAAAAAGCATCATCCTTTATTGGGTGATGTTTTTTATATTTGCTGCCTTAATGACATAGCTGCTATGTTAGGCATACTGTGCTAAATCAACTTAATATTCTACTGGCAAGACCACGCGGCTTTTGTGCCGGGGTAGACCGTGCCGTTAAAATTGTCGAACGTTCGCTAGATTTATATGGTGCACCGGTTTATGTGCGGCATGAAATTGTGCATAATAAACATGTTGTAGACAGCTTGAAACAGCGCGGTGCCATTTTCGTAAAAGAACTTTCAGATATTCCCGATACAGACATTGCTAAAAAAGCGCCGGTGATTTTTTCCGCGCATGGCGTGCCTAAAAGTGTGCCAGCCAATGCGGCATTGCGTAACATGGAATATATTGATGCCACTTGCCCGTTGGTTAGCAAGGTTCATAAAGCAGCAGAACGTTGGCACAAGGCGGGGGCACATGTTATTTTAATTGGCCATGCCGGCCACCCTGAGGTAATTGGCACCATGGGGCAATTGCCAGAAGGTGCCATAACATTGGTTGAAACCGTGGAAGATGTATCCGCCTTACAACTTTCCAGGGAACAGACAGAGCAATTAGCCTATGCAACCCAAACAACCCTTTCTTTAGATGAAACCGCCGATATTATTGCCGAGCTAAAAGAAAAGTACACATCCATACAATCAGGGCGAAAAGACGATATTTGCTATGCGACAACTAACAGACAACAAGCCGTGCGCAACATTGCGCCACAGGTTGATGCCTTTATTGTCATTGGTGCAGAAAACTCCTCTAATTCTAAACGATTGGTAGAAACCGCACGGCAATATGGCTGCGAAAAAGCTATTTTACTATCAGAAGCAAAATTTCTGCAAAAAGACTGGCTACAAGGCGTTCAATCGCTGGGTATTAGCGCCGGTGCTTCGGCACCGGAAGAACTGGTTATTGATTTAATAAGCCAATGCAAACAATGGTTTACAACAACGATTACAGAGACAGGGGGAGAAGCAGAAAACGTGGCGTTTAATATTCCTCGTCAATTACGTAGTGATGCTTATAGTTAGAACCAGTCGCGTATGAGTAATATAGTGCTTCCAAAATAAAACCAATCACTTGAAAAATTTTCAACCAACAACCTTTGGCACGACAAAAAAGCCATGGCTTTTTTCGGGTGCATTAGCCAAGATAGCTTCTTGCTGGTTTCCATCATTAATAACATCTTCTCGCAAGGGAAGTGTTACGTTCGCAACGCTGGAGAGTGGCTCAATGCCCGTTGTGTCTACTTCCTCTAACAACTCAACAAATTTGATGATACCTGACAATTCATTTTGCAGGGTAGTAGCACGATCGTCTGTTACTTTTATACGAGACAATCGCGCCACTTTTTTAACGGTTTCAATATCCATTTAGCTGCTGAAGTACATTTTAAATTCAACAGGGTGCGGTGTTTGCTCGTAAGCTACAACATCTTCCATCTTCAGGTTGATATAACCGTCGATTAAATCATCGGTAAATACATCACCTTTTTTCAGGAATTCACGGTCACGATCTAAAGAAACCAATGCTTCACGTAGTGAACTACAAACTGTTGGAATGTCCTTCAGTTCTTCTGCTGGCAAGTCATACAGGTTTTTATCCATCGCTTCACCCGGATGAATGCGGTTTTGGATACCATCTAGACCGGCCATCACCATGGCGGTAAATGCCAGATAGGGGTTAGCTGTTGCGTCAGGGAAACGAACCTCTACACGCTTGGCTTTTGCATTCGCCACATAAGGAATGCGGCAAGAGGCAGAACGGTTACGGGAAGAATAAGCCAATAGCACAGGAGCTTCAAAACCAGGAACCAAACGCTTGTAACTGTTGGTAGAGGGGTTTGTAAACGCATTCAAGGCTTTGGCGTGTTTAATAATCCCACCGATATAGTAAAGTGCTATTTCTGATAAATCAGCATACTCGTTACCCGCAAACAATGGCTTGCCGTCTTTCCACAAAGACTGGTGAACGTGCATACCGGAACCATTATCATTGTAAATCGGCTTTGGCATAAAGGTGGCTGTTTTGCCATAGCTGTGCGCCACATTTTTCACAACGTATTTATAAGCTTGCATACGGTCAGCTGTCTCAAGCAATTTTCCGTAAGTAAAACCTAACTCATGCTGTGATGGTGCTACTTCATGGTGGTGTTTCTCAACAGGCACACCCATTTCTTCCATAATCGTTAGCATTTCGGCACGAACATCACTCATGGAATCAATTGGCGCACAGGGAAAGTAACCGCCTTTAGCACCTGGGCGATGCCCTAGATTCTTTTCGGCATATTCACGCCCACTGTTATAGGGTCCTTCTTCGGAATCTACTTTGTAGAACGTGTGGTTTTGCGAAACTTCAAAACGCACATCGTCAAAAATAAAGAATTCAGCCTCAGGCCCCACGTAAATGGTATCAGCAATGCCAATAGATTTTACATACTCTTCGGCTTTTCTAGCAATACTACGCGGGTCACGACTGTAAGCTTGGCCTGTAGACGGCTCTAGCACGTCACAGTACAGAATTAAAGAAGGCTGAGCAGAAAACGGATCAAGCACAGCACTAGCCGGGTCTGGCATCAAAATCATGTCAGATTCATTAATCGCTTTCCAGCCTTCAATAGAAGAACCATCAAACATAATACCATCTTGAAAGATGTCATCATTGATGGTGGTTACATACTGTGCGGTGTGATGCCACTGACCGCGAGCATCGGTAAAGCGAAAATCAACGCATTTAATTTCATGTTCTTTAATAAGATCAAAAACATGTGATGGGTTGGCCATAAAAATCTCCAGAATTCTTCAATTAACTGGAACCTGAAACTAGCGCTGTAAACTAATTTGGCAAGTGTTAATTGCAGCGCAGCATTATTTATAGACTTTTTTATATGGATTTATTAATAAAAGCGCCATGGATAGTGTAAAAGCATTTTTAGCAGAAACCGACACCACCGCGCTTGAGGCAGTCGCTTTAACCTGGGGGAAAAATATTATATTTGCCCTGTTAATCTTTTTTATCGGTAAGTGGATAGCCAATCGTGCGGTGAAAGTTATGCGCCGTCTTATGCGTCGCTCTGCTATTGATGAAACACTGGTTGGCTTTGT
This sequence comes from uncultured Alphaproteobacteria bacterium, assembly GCA_963706365.1. GTDB lineage: Bacteria > Pseudomonadota > Alphaproteobacteria > JAJTHO01. The sequence goes on from OY970150.1 coordinate 788,632, forward strand.
TGGCAATATTGCCAAGGCCATTTTTATGGGGTTTGTCATTATTGCCGCCCTAACAAAATTGGGGGTTAACACAAATTCTCTTGCCGCCGCCATTGCTGCCGCTGGTTTGGCCATTGGTTTGGCTTTGCAAGGCTCCCTTTCAAATTTTGCCGCGGGCATTATGCTAATAATGTTCCGCCCTTTCAGCAAAGGTGACTATGTACAAGTAGCTGACACAGCTGGAAGTGTTGAAGAAGTAAACATTTTTACAACCAAATTGAAAACCCCCGATAATCGGGTTGTAATCGTGCCAAACTCTAACATCACAAGTTCAAGCATCACCAATTTTTCAGCTGAAGCAACCCGTCGGTTGGATATGGTTTTTGGCATTGGTTATGATGACGACATTAAAAAAGCCAAAGAAATATTGGAAACCGTACTAAAATCTAAAGACTATATTTTAGACGAGCCTGCACCGGTTGTTGCTGTTTTAGAGTTGGGTGAAAGCAGTATTAACATTGCCGCACGCCCTTGGGTGAATAGCTCAGATTACTGGAAAGCGCACTTTGAATTACACGAAGAAATTAAAGAGCTGTTCGATGATGCTGGCCTTACCATTCCTTTCCCGCAGCGCGATTTGCATGTGTATCAACAGGAGCTATTGCCAAAAAAATCGGCTTAAGTCTGCCATTCCAAGTAAGTCCGGAAATCTACATGTCGCTATACTCTGGCCAAGATGATACAATGAATACTATAATCAATTCTAAAGCTGCCACTTTAACTGCTGCCCTGCCCTATATGCAGCGCTATACAGGCAAAACGTTTGTCATTAAATATGGCGGAAACGCCATGGGTGATGATGCCCTGGCGGCAATGTTTGCCCGCGATGTTGTGCTATTAAAAAAGGTAGGTATAAACCCGGTGATCGTGCACGGCGGCGGGCCACAAATTGGCCGTATGCTGGAACGCCTGAAAATTAAAAGTGATTTTATTGATGGTTTGCGCGTAACAGATGAAAGCACCGTTGAAGTGGTGGAAATGGTATTATCCGGCGCCATTAATAAGGAAATAGTTTCCAGTATTAATCAGGCAGGCGGCAATGCCGTGGGGCTATCGGGCAAAGATAGCAACCTGATTACCGCGCAGCGCCTGCAACACAGAAGGCAACAATCAGATTCCCATATCGAAGAAGTGCTAGACTTAGGTTTTGTCGGCGAACCCACCGCCGTTGATCCGCATATTCTAGATGTACTGGCCGCTTCCGATATTATCCCGGTTATTGCCCCGATTGGGCGTGATAAAGACGGAAAGACCTATAACATAAATGCCGATACCGCCGCTGGTGCCATCGCTGGTGCCCTGTCTGCCTGCCGATTGTTATTATTAACCGATGTCAAAGGTGTGCTGGATCAAGAAAAAAATCTTCTCCCTACCCTGACACAGCAACAAGTGAACGCCCTATTACAAGACGGAACCATTAGCGGTGGCATGATTCCCAAAATCAAAACGTGTTTAGATGCCATCGAAAAAGGCGTTGAAGGCGCCGTCATCATGGATGGCCGCGTACCCCATGCCCTACTGCTTGAAATTTTCACGGAAGAAGGTGTGGGAACAATTATTGCAAAATAATGTTAAATGGATTGTATGAAAGACAACATATTAGTTGCTGGATAATACTTCAAAAACTTCTGTTTTTCGTATATATTAAATATATGACAAATGAAAAATCTCAAAATTCTAAAACATCCGAAGATTCAATTGACGCTTCCCCAAATCCCTATTCTCCAACAACTGAAAGAACTCAAAGCGAACTTGATTCAGTACAAGCAGCCCCCGAAGATGTATCTCCAACTGAAACCGAACATACTGCTAAAGATATTGCATTTGCGCAATATATGACAGATTCTACTCAGAACCTTCCATAAAAATGAAATATCAGTATTTTAAAATCGTTTTTCCAAAAACCTTTAAGCAACACCCGGCGGCGTAATATCTACAATATCATTTGTTAGGTTGGCTGCCGATATACCGCTTACAATCACACCATGCTCGCCATCAAAGTCAACAAAGGTACCGTTGGTAACGTCAGTTAGAACGTAAGAACCATAAAGAATAAGTTTGTCGATGTTGTCTTCAAAATCAGTAATGAAGTCTGCGCCGTCCGTTTGAGTGCCTTTTTCAGAATATTTAAAAAAGTCTGTTTCGCTACCACCTGTTAATATATCGCCGCCACCTTGTAGAATAGCATTGCCTGCTGCATCAATAACCACAGTACCATTATCTAGGCCACCAAATATTGTATCAATACCAGCACCGCCATTAATGACATCGTCACCACCTTGACCAGCTATAAAATCTTTGCCGTTGCCGCCGGTGATTGTATCATTACCTTTTCCTGCGGCTACTTCATTACGGCCATTCCCTGTGGTAATGATATCGTTTCCGCCCTTACCATAAATTTGATCGTTACCGCCTTTACCGATAATTACATCATCATTATCAATACCGGCCAAAAATCCGCCCGCTTCAGTTGCAACGAAAGGTGTAAAAACTTTATTAGGTGTATTATCAATAATATCATCCATTAAATCAGCAGCAGAAATACCTTCAACGATGATACCGCGCTGGTCACCGTAGTCGATGTATGTGCCGTTGGTAATATTGACGAATTTCTTTTCAGCACCATACAAAACAAGGGTATCAACATTATCTTCAAAATCGGTAATAATATCTGCGCCTTCGTCCTGACTTCCCTTAACAGTATATTTAAAGATATCAGAACCGGCACCGCCTGTTAAAATATCGCCACCGTGCACAAGTGTTGCTTCGCCTGTTGCGCTAATTTCCACGCGCCCGCCATCAAAGCCGCCAACAATAGTATCACTATCATCGCCACCATTGATAATGTCGTCGCCAGAGCCACCGGCTAAAAAGTCGCTGCCTGCCAGGCCATTAATAATGTCATCATCTATAGTACCACCATAGATATCCCGGCCATTTGTTCCGTTAAATAGAGTCACTTTACTTATTCCTTATTATTAACCACTTGCAAAACGATATACTGCAATGCAACGAGAGGTATCTCTCAAATTGATTAAAATATAGTGAAGGCAATGCAAGTGAATTCACATCTATATCCTTGATTTTCTATAAAGAACGTATACGCCATTTATTATTGTTCTGCTGTTCCATTAATGCCGTTAGTGCCCATACTAGGGCGTCCATACGGTCTGGTGAAGACTGGCCACTAGCACCAGTATAGCTACATAGCTGATCTTCCAATGCTGAAAAGTGTTGTTTATGTAACACTCTGCCTTGTTCGTATAATGTGGCAACAGGCTCCGCACGGCTGGTTTTTCCCTTGCTTGCCGTAACCAGTGTAACGGGAATAGGCACATTAGCAGCTTTTAAGGTTGCCTTAACCAGGTCTCCACCATTGTTTTTTTCAGCAATTAATCGATCTGCTCCATATTGTTTGCATAATATTGCTGCACGCTGTGCCCATTGTTCAGGGCTGCCTGTCTGGGTGGCATCTTCTAGAACGTAAAATAATCCTTCACTATCTATACCGCAAACACTGATGCCTGTTTCCCCTTTTCCAACCGCAGGGTCAATGGCCACGACAATGCGTTGGAATTCGGGTAATCGACTTTCACTATAGCGAAACAGTTTTCGCTGCCATAAGGCATTGGGTACATCAGAAAGCATTTCACCCTCTAATTCTTGTCGCCCTAACCTAGTATTAGCATATCTATGTTGCATATCTTTCATAAAAGATTTTGAAAGATTGCTCGAATTTTCAATGGTTTTACCTCGGGTAATTGCCACACTTTGATCTTCTAGCAGTGCTTTTAAAAGTGGCACGGGCCGGGGGGTGGTGGTTACACACACCTGCGGTATTTCACCTAGGCGAAGTGCCATTAACAGATTATCCCAGCTGGCCGGATAGCGCCATTTTGCCAATTCGTCACACCAGGCATGGGTAAATTGCGGCCCACGCAACTGTTCCGGGTCTTCTGCTGAAAACAATTGTGCCTGCGCCCCATTTGGCCATTTAAGCAACCGATTAGACGGAATGAAAGTGGGGTAATGCCAAGGGGGTGCAATAGCCAGTAAACCACTTTCACCTTCAACCATAACCGAACGCACATCATGCAACGTTTCACCGACCAAGGCAATTCTGGCGTCTGGATTACTTTCAGCAATTTCCCGAATCCATTCTGCTCCGGTACGGGTTTTACCCCAACCGCGTCCGGCTAAAATTAACCAGATACGCCAGTGTGTCGATGGGGGCAATTGCGCTGCTCTTGCCCACAATGGCCAATAATAAAATGCACTGGCAACCTCAGCATCGGTCAACTGGTTCAGAAATGTCTGTATCCGCTGGCGTCTTCTGGTTCTGTTGGTCGATAAGTGCTGTTTCAGCAAGGTTTGCCAGCTTTCTAAGCATGGCGGTGCGCATTTCTTCAATGTCTTGTCGACTGAGGTATATACCATCCTCTTCCTCGGCTTTTTGTTCTAGCATAGCTAATTTTCCTAATAAAGTGGTTGCGGCCTTTAGGCGCATATCCAACTGTTTTAACGGGTTCTCATCACTGCCTTCAAATCCCCGGCCATCAATTACTTCTTCCAGTAATTGAAAAGCACTATTCATTAAGGTTTGAGGGTATGAGACATTTTCCTGGCTCATTTAGGCATTATCTCATGCGATAGTGGTTGCTGTAAATGGGTTAGAAGGAATAATTAAAAGACAAGATAGCTCCTCAGTTTGAGAAATATGCTTTTCATCTTTATCTCAACAACGCCTAGTTAACTTCCCCCGGTGCCCAGCCCATCAAGCTGTGTCCGCGCCCGGAAAGACTGGGGTTATTTAGGAAATAATTATGAGCAGAAAACGGTACAGCGTCTTTTTGGTAGATGCGCTGGTAGGTACCGTCTGATTGCAATAACCAGCTTTGCTGGTTATCTTTTAAATAAGCAGCCATAATTTGTTTTAATAATTGCGTATGAATTGTTTCATTTGTAATGGGAATACAAGCCTCTACACGGAAATCAAAATTACGCGGCATCCAATCAGCAGAACCCAGGTAAACAAGGTTTTCTTTATCTGGCATTGTGTGGCCATTACCAAAACAGTATAAGCGAGAATGTTCTAAAAATCGACCGATCACACTTTTTACACGAATATTTTCTGATAAACCCTCCACCCCCGGCTTTAATACACAAATACCCCTTACAACCAGTTCTATCTTAACACCTGCGTTGGATGCTTCATAAAGTTTTTCAATAAGCTGTGTGTCTAGCAATGCATTCATTTTCGCCCAAATTGTTGCGGGCTTTCCTTCTTTTGCAAAGGCAATTTCTTTTTCTATCAGGTCAGACAAATGCTTTCGCAGGCCATGCGGGGCAATGGTTAATTGCTTTAGGCGCTTTGGTTCGGCATAGCCTGTTAAGTAGTTAAACACCCGCCGTACATCCTCTGCTAACCTGGGATTTGTTGTAAAGTAGGATAAATCTGTATAAATGGTTGCATTAATCGGGTGATAGTTACCGGTACCACAATGCACGTAATTAATTAGTTTATTATTTTCCCGGCGGATGACCAGAGATAATTTAGCGTGGGTTTTAAGTTGTATAAAACCGAAAACCACATGCACGCCGGCACGCTCCATATCCCGCGCCCATTGTAAATTGGCGGCTTCATCAAAACGGGCTTTTAATTCCACAACCGCTGTTACCTGTTTGCCATTTTCAGCTGCTTGAATCAGCGCTTTAATAATCGCGGAATCTTTGCTGGTGCGATAGAGGGTTTGTTTAATGACTAAAACTTCCGGGTCTTGCGCCGCCTGTTCCAAAAAACGAATGACGACATTAAAGCTTTCAAACGGATGATGCACTAAAATGTCTTTGGCGCGAATCGCCGCCATACAATCGCCGTTGTATTCTCTAATCCGTTCGGGAAAACGCGGGGTATGATCTGGGAATTTCAATTCCTGAAAAGGGGCTTGCAACAACTCGTCAATATCAGAAAGCGAAACAATATCCTGTAATACAAAGGTATCTTGTGGCGCAATATTCAAGGCCGTGGTTACCATTTGTCGCAGAATTTTTGGCATTTTTTCTTCTACCATCAATAAAATAGGCTGGCCGCGTCGCCGTCGCTTAATGGCAATTTCAAAGCCGCGCATCAGGTCTTCTGCTTCGTCATCAATTTCTAGCTCTGAATCGCGCAGAACCTGTAACATGCCATGCCCTTGTATGGTGCAATCTGGAAAAAGATAATCGATAAATTCCAGCAAGACACCCCCCAGCATCACATAGCCGGAATCCAGTTTAATGAATCGCGGCAGTTGATGCGGCAACGGCACCACCGCCTCTAAATCCTGCCCATGTTTATCTTTCAGCAATAATGCCAATGCCAAGCCTTTATTGGGCAAAAAAGGAAATGGGTGTGCCGGGTCAATCGCCAGCGGCGTCAAAAGCGGCAAAATTTCCTGACGAAAAATGCGTCTTAGTTGTCTTAAATCGTCTGCAGGTAGATTAGATGCCTGATGAATAAGCAGCCCTGCTTCTTCCAGTTGCGCCTTAAGTGACAGCCAATGTTCTTGTTGTGCCGCAAGCAACCGCTGACATTCTTCATAAATAGCAGCCAGTTGTTCAATCACGGTCATACCGTCGGCACTGTTAAAATAAAAATTAGACTGCTGTTGCGCCTTCAGCCCCGCAACCCGAACTGTAAAAAATTCTTCCAGGTTAGAATAGGAAATGGCTAAAAATCGTACCCGTTCCAATAACGGATGTGCTGTATTATTACTTTCGTCCAACACCCGACGATTAAATGCCAGCCAGGAAAGTTCTCGGTTGAAAAGAGGTGTCATAAACTATCATAATAGGTTATTCTTGATTAAGTAACAGTAAATTAGTTATATTCTCGTTCAAAATTTTGGATAAAATGTGCTTCAGGAATATAAAATAAATCATCACCTGTTTTTCTTTGAATCGTTCGAAATATACTCTCATTGCGAAATTCATCTATGCTGTCTGTACTTATGGCATTTTCCAACAGCATTAGTATTATTTCTGAACCATCTACCATCTGTTGCATAAGATCTAAATCTTCAGAAGAAACTCGAAGATCGGATACATCTTCAAAATCATCTAAATTTTCAAAGTCTTCTGGAAAAGCACATAAGGCTGCTAAATCATCATGTGATGTTCTTATATTTATTGTCCCTAAAGCTTCTCTGTGCTTTATTTTTGCATCTAAAGGCGTGTATATGCAACTATCTAACCACTGTTGTATTTCTGTATAATCTTTATTTTCCTGAAATATTCCATGGGGAATGTCTGCTTGTTGGCAAAAAACAGGAACCCCTATATTTTGAAGGCCTTCGCGAGGATTTCCTGGTATATGAAGGCCAATAATATACTCTAAACTAGAGCAAGCCAAAATAGCATTTCTAATAGTCTGCTTAAGTTCTTCTGCCTCAAGATAATCTTTACCTTCCAGCGCTTGATGAAATACTTTTTCAATTTCCTGTCGGCTAAGTTCTATCCACGCATCCGTTACAATTTCACCATGTTCATCATTTAAGCCAGTTCGGCCATCGTTGTGAAACATAACCACGCTGTGTTTCCCTTTATCTCCTGTTGGAACAATAAAACCTATGTAGCCGCTATCCTCTACCCGACCAATTTGTCTAAAAGAGTGCACGGTTGATGCGCCTGGCCTATCCTGAGGCGCATTAGAGGCCTTATAAATTGATTGAAAAAATAATTTAAACGGGCGCAATAAATCCGTATCTTGGATTAAATTACTTAAACTTTCAAGATACTGCTCATTAATAATTTCCGGGCCATGTTGTTGATACAGTCCACTTATTAGTTTTGCACATCGTTGCTCCCTTAAACTTAAAAGCTCATAATTTGAAATTGATTCGCTAGAAATACTATCAATATAACCTTCAATCTGCTCATCCAGTATATCACTTTCGTTTTTTTTCAGGTAAACAATAACCTGCCGCAACTGTATAAATTTCGTTTATAATATCTATTGATACATCGCCAGGGTTTAATCCCTGCGGTATTTTATCTCTTATATCTTCATGTTGTAATAACTTCTTTAACGGTGCATCTGTGGGGAAATCTTTTATGTTAAACGTATATCCAAACTTTTCTACGTCTTCCTCTGCAAGAAACGCTGCGCGTTCATCTTGTGTAAAAAAAATTCCGTTTATTTTTATTTCTTTTATTCCATCGCTAAGAGTTTTCTGATCAGGAAGAACAGCGTCACCATTTACAACAACAGCCTGTTTCAAACAAATTCCACGGCCAGAGCCTGTTAAATTATTGTCCTTATAATAGTCTTTAGTATGGTTAAGAAAGGCGAGACCATCATATAAAGCGTTGTAAACACTGTGCGCATTTAAATATTTCTCTAAGGATTGTATACTTTCCGTGGTACCATCACATACGGGAGTAGGATTCTTACAAATCCATTCATGATTCGTAAGAATGGATTCACAATTTGTGGTATCAAGTTCAAACGCCGCTGTTAATATAGCAAGCTCTTCTTGACTATCTCGATAGATCAAGGAGTCCGTTAGGGCATGCGCCTCTCGGGTATTTTTATTGGATTTAGCAGCAAAATAAAAATTCCTGTTCTTTAGATTACTATCATCATATTCACCAACGATACCGACTTTTCTATATGCATTATATACAATGCCTAGTATGCCACCCTCGTCACCCCCGTGGCGTTCTAGTAGAAAATTTTTTCTATACGCATCATCCTCCCCTAAATTTTCCAGTTGGGCACCAATAAAAGCTCTTAGCGGATCCCGCTTTTCTCTAACTAGGCCTGTGGTAGGGTCATGTCTAACAAAGTAATTTACAACAGCCTCAAGAGCCTTACTGCTTTCTGATTCTGTTTGAAGAGGAGATAATAGCTTTTCAAAATACAAGGCAGACTTTGCAGCCTGTAATCCTAATAAATTTTGGTCAATACCTACCCTTAAAAGCGCATCAGGAGGCGTGTCCTCGCTAAATTTTTGTTCTCTAAAATGCGCAACCACTTAAATACTATATGCTGGATTTATTAAATATTAGGTGATGAATATTAACGCCCGCCATCCATCTCATACTTTAAAACAACCTCATTAATCTTACTCAACGTATATTCATTGAATTTAATGCCAACGGCCCAAGTGTTGCCGTCGCTCCAGAGGCGCTGGCTGCTGATGATACCGATCATGGCGAACTGGTTATAGAGGGGGTCGTAGGTAAAGATGGGGCCACCGCTGGTGCCGCGGGGGGAGAAAGCCTTGTGTTCAAACTGGTTTTCTTTTTTGGCGGCGATAGAATTTCTATATTCCGTGCTGCCAGAAACAAACAGATGGTTTATATTTGTCGGATAGCCTGAGGCCAAGATTGACAATGGTAGATTATCTTTTTCAAAGTGTGCGGCTCCAACCTTGGAAATAGGCACCCGCTGCACCCCTTGCCAGTAGGCGCGCGAAAACGGTGATGTTTCTAAAACAACAAACGCAATATCAAAATTATTATCCAGATTTCCCTCAATAGGATTAATAAAAATAACCTGTTTAGATTTATAAGTGCCTAAATCAAAATCACCATTTTTCCCCAGGGTAAATTCTGCCTTACGATGATAGCCATGTTTTTTGGTGTATAAACAATGCGCAGCGGTTACCACCACATGCCGGGAAATGAGTGTGCCAGTACAGGTGCCATAACTACGCTCTGTACGATCAATTTTTAAAGAGCCAACATACACCCACGGAAATCGTGTAGTATCATTAACTTGCAGCCGCCTAAATTTCTGTTGATCTGACCACCCTAGATTCATCGGTGCCAGTTCTTCCCCTTCCCCCAAGCTGGCAACCATACCATTGTCCCAATAGGGTATGTCTTTTACAACATAAAGGTTTGTAATAAAATTGGCTAAGTCAGGATCGATAATATTTGGCGCAATTCCCTGTGCTTTTACAGCAGTACTATTACCGGTGAACAATACACTAAAAAACAGCCATAAACATATATACCGCAACATTATATAAAATTTTACCAAAAATTGTTAATATTGGCAACTAAATTGCCTGTAAAAGGTATAACAATAAAATAATAATAATTAGTTAGAGCTTACGCGGAAACACACGTATAAGTTGATAGAAGTATTTTTCTGCAAAATTTCTTTGGGAAAGGGCGGAATAGCGGGCTATTTCGCATCTTTTTTCAAAGGAATTTGCAGCGAAAAAGACGAAATTCAACTTGTGCGTAGGTTTTGGGGTAAGCTCTTAGGCGATAATATCAGGCAGTAATTCGCTTTCGATTTGATGAATTTTATCTTTAAGGGTCAGCTTTTGTTTTTTTAATCGCTGTAATTGCAGGTAATCTACCATGCCTTGGCGCGACAAATTAACAACGGCTTCATCCAAACGGCGATGCTCATCATACAAAGATGTTAGCTTTTTTCTCAAGAAATCTTGTTGATGTTGGTCACAATCTGCGGGTGGTAGCAAAATTCAGCCTTTACCTTATGAATTAATTTGTTAAATCAAGATGGCGACTATAACACAAAAAACAATAAATTTCTACGGAATATAACCAAAATGACAAATGCACCGATAAAAAAAATAGGAATTATGACAAGCGGTGGTGATTGCGCTGGCTTAAATGCGGCCATTCGCGCCATTGTCCACCGTGCCATTGTTGAATATGGCTGGGAAGTATACGGCCTAAAACACGGCACTGTTGGGCTGATGAAACGCCCGGTTGAGGCCATAAAATTTTCCCTGAATAATTTTGACGGTACTATTTTGCGTAAGGCAGGCACTATTTTAGGTTCCGTTAGCAGTGGGGATCCGTTTAATTATACGATGCCAGACGGCACCAAAAAAGATCGCACCCAAGACATTGCCGATGGTTACAGACAGTTAGGTCTTGATGCACTGATCACTATTGGTGGCGATGGTAGTTTGGCCATTGCGCGCAAACTGGCACAGGCCGCAGGCATTAATATGGTGGGTATTCCTAAAACCATTGATAACGATGTTTGCCACACTGAAACATCCATTGGTTATGAAACGGCGGTGCAAGTGGCTGTAGAGGCTTTGGATCGCTTACAACCCACCGCCGCCAGCCACAACCGCGTGATGATTTTGGAAGTTATGGGGCGCGATGCTGGCCATATCGCCCTAAGTTCCGGTATTGCCGGCGGTGCCGATATTATCTTGATTCCCGAACTTCCCTACAATCTGGATGTATTAGCAAAAAAAATCGAAAGTGTTCGTATGGACGAAGGCCGCAATTTTGCCTTGGTGGTTGTCGCCGAAGCGGTAAAAAAAGAAGACGGTACGCCATTAATGAAAAATTATCATGGCAGCCAATCTCGTTACGGCGGTATTGGGCAATATTTGGCCGAAGAACTATCTGAACGAACCGGCTCAGAAGCGCGTGTTACAGTATTAGGCCACGTGCAACGTGGTGGTGAACCTTCCCCACATGACCGTGTGTTGGCCTCCGCCTTTGGTGTATATGCCACTGACCTGGTTGCACAAGGCAAGTTTGACCACATGGTAGGCTGGCAAAACCGCGAAGTGGTGGCCGTGCCAATTCCCGATGCGATTGCCGCCAATCAGGAAGTGGATACAAACGGCGCACTATTCCGCACAGCAAAAGGTTTGGGTATTTCGTTTGGAGAATTGGGTTAAAGCACTATATAACTTCATCAAACACCATCTGATGCCGAAACCAGGTGGCTTGCCGTTTGGCATAGTTTCTTACATTCTGTTGCGCTTTGCTGGTGGCTTCCTCTAGAGTTTTATGGCCGTTTAGATAGTCTATGAGTTCTGGCACGCCATGGGCTTTCATGGCGGGCAAGGTTGAGGGCAGTTTCTTTTGGCTAAGTTGTTGAACTTCCTCTAGTGCGCCATCGTTTAGCTGTTGTACAAATCGCTGGTTGATGCGTTTATAGAGGCGTTCTCTCTCCATGGTTAATTGAATAGTGTGGGTTGAATAAGGTAGCGGCGTGGCTGTTTGTTGCCAGTGGCGCAAGGGTTTGCCCGTATGTTTTAAAACGGCCAGGGCACGAATAATACGTTGTTTATCACCCGCTTTTAAGCCATGCATCTTATCAAGATTTTCTAACTGTTGATAGTTTTCTGCACCATCCTGCTGCATCAAGCTTGCCAACAGTTCATCCGGCGGCGAAGGAATTTTGGCAATCCCTTCGATTAAAGATTTAATATACATGCCCGTGCCACCCACCAGAATCGGCCTTTGATTATGCGCCAGTGCCTGGTCAATTTCTTTCAACGCCACCTGCCGCCACAATGCGGCATTACAGGCGGTTTCCGGTGTTAAAAAACCATACAGCCGGTGATGCTTGGCCGGTTGCGGTTGCGCCGTAATAATTTCCAGCCCTTTATAAACCTGCATACTATCGGCATTAATAATAACACCATTATGTTTTGCCGCATATTCCTCAGCCATTGCAGATTTTCCGGTAGCCGTGCAACCGGTGATGATTAGAACATCAGACATTTACAGTGCAAATCACCGGTGTGTGGTCAGACGGTTTTGGCAAGCCGCGCGGGGTTCGATCCACATCGCTGGAAACAACGCAATCGGCCAGTTGCGGGCTGGCGAACAGATAATCAATCCGTACGCCTTCATCGCGGTCAAACCGCCCGGCGCGGTAATCCCACCAGCTGAAACCGTTTTTGTGGGGGTTATGCTGACGGTATAAATCAACTAACCCAAGGTTTAAAATGCGCCGCAATGCCTGTCGTTCTAGTGGGGAAAATAGAATACGGTCTTTTTGAAATTTCGCCGGGTCATATAAATCCTGTTCCATCAACGCCACGTTAAAATCCCCCCCCAGTAAAAATTTTTCTTCTTTTGAAAGTTGCTGTTCCAGATAGGTGCGTAAATTTTCATAAAATTCCATTTTATAGGGAAATTTATCAGACGTAACACTTTCACCATTTGGCACATAAATACTGGCCACTTTCACGCCCTGCACACAGCCCTCAATATAGCGTGCCGCTTCGGCGTTGAAACTGGCGCTAATTAAACCGGTTTTAATATCTTCAATCGGGTATTTCGAAAAAATCGCCACGCCGTTATAGGCCTTCTGCCCAAACACCGCACAATTATAGCCACAATCTTCAATTTCCAAATAAGGAAAAGCCTCCGTTTCACATTTCAATTCCTGTACCAACACCACATCCGTGGCTTTTTCAGACCGCAACCAATCCCCAACAATCCCCAACCGCGCCTTGATAGAGTTTACATTCCAGGTGGCTATGGAGAGAGTTTTGGGCATGGTGGTGTTTTAGGGGAGGTGGTGGGTTGGGGCAATGGTTTTAATCCAAACAAAAAGAAAAGAGGCACTGGGTTAACAGTGCCTCTCAAGAGAGAAGAAAGAGGAAACTACGACAAAAAAGTTCTAGTCAATTACATAAGTCAGGCGTTCACCGGCATCCAACCGGAGGGTACGCATATGATCCATGTAAAGAGTTTGAACCTCAACAGGTAGTGCTAGATACTGTTCATAAAGCTCTTGCCGTCCATAAAGGCGCAGCAAGTGCTCTACCGCCTCCCGGCGAACCGTATCAGCGATAACAGAGCTATTAGCAACTCCATCACCATACTTTAGAATCCCTGCTTCAACGTCGCTAAAGCTAGAGTAACACACCCAATTCCTGATAATCATCCAACGCTCTGCTGAAACTCGAAAGCCTGCATATGCGTCAAAGATGATCTTAATAGCGTCAGGAGAGCAGCTATCTGGCTCAAGATCTGGGTCTGGGTCTGGGTCTGGCTGTGTGTCAGGGTCAGGGTTGCCTTCAGGTGCACCGCCAAAGAAAGCTAGAATTCCGACAGTTGAAGTATTACTCCAATCTCCAAAAAACTGCTGGTCTATTGACGCAGTAGCAGCCAAGTTGCGAGCAAAAGGCTGAATATACTGGACGTTAATTCCAGTATTCAGCCCCCCCGGTTCGCCATCAGTGCCGTCATCGGCATAACCAAGGCGAGCCGAGAGCCGGTAATACATTTCACGCTGGGTGATGTCCCCAGCATTAGCGTACACTACACTTGGCCAAATTCCTGAGGTTTCTCCCAGGACACCGGTCATAGCCACGCCGAAGCTTTCTTCGGTGTTACCCGAGAAAAAGTAATCAGCTGCCAACGACACCGTGCTGTTGGAAGGGTTGATGTCCCCTCCCAGAGTGATGATTGCATTTTGGCCTGCGGGGAAGGCTGCCGTTACGGCAGCTGCTTCTCCAAAACCGCTAGTGCCATTACCTACACCACCGTTAATTGCAACAACGGAACCACCTGTTTTGGGAAGTGGTAGTCGCTGAGTCTCTGGTGCGTAGACTAACAAATCGCTAGCATTGCTGCTAACGGGCGTAGTCGGCTGCTCAGGCGGCTGCTCAGGCGTCTGCTCGGGCGGCTGCTCAGGCGTCTGCTCGGGCGGCTGCTCAGGCGTCTGTTCGGGCGGCTGCTCAGGCGTCTGTTCGGGCGGCTGCTCAGGCGGAACAACAGCTCTCACGAAAGCTGTTGACGCGGGTGAGCTTGCGCCGGAAATCTGATTGCGGAGCTCAGCGTTTCTATTCCATTCCATGGCCTCCACGCGCGTAAGCGGGCGACCGTAAAGCTCCACCGGGTCGACATCACGTAGGATCCTTGGAAACTCGAACCCTTCTCTCTCGAATGTTCTCTTACCGTCATGCTCGGGAAACGGAGTTTCTCCGAAAACGGCTCGATAGTATTGAGAGGTTTCTGCAGCACTGATTTGCGCCTGTACAGGAGAAATGACTCCTGAGGCAAAAGTAATAGCAACAACACCTAAACCAGTCAAAAATTTAACGTTCATGAAATTTTCCCTCGTTCTTTCGAATGAGGGCTAGTAGATTTACTTGAAAAACTTTCGCCTAACATAATCACAAACAGCAATACAGTCTTCAAAATGGCAACCAAAGATGCGCATCTTATTAAAACTGAATAGTATTTAAAACAGCTACCATAGATGAATAGAGAACTGTTGAAGTGAAAAGCTAAAAGCTAGAGTTACAATTAATATAACATTAACACCACACCACAGTCAACAAAAATAGTGATATTTCGCACATAAATTAATATATATTTAATTGTAAATCGTCATTCAGTGTCTTTGAATACGTGTTTTTCTTCTATCATCTGTTTTTAAGAAAACACAACTTAGTAGTACATAGGCATAGACTCCAGCATTTGATGGAGTGACGGTTTTGTGTTTTGAAATATGGTTGTAACATTCAACACTCCGTCGTTCCAGCGAAGGCTGGAACCCATGCCGTGGGGTTTGAAACATATTCTGCATCACCGCATAAACAACACGCTCAGAGGCATAGACTCCAGCCTGCGCTGGAGTGACGGTTTTATGTAATAGTAGTGTATAAATCATTCCAGTTTGGATTTTGCTTTTCTATTAAATTAATTTTCCACTGTCGTTGCCATGTTTTTAGTTGTTTTTCACGAGTAATGGCTTCGTACATATTGTCATGTGTTTCGTACCAAACTAGGCGCGTTATGCCATATTGCTGTGTAAAGCCTTTGACCATTTTGTGTTTGTGTTCATAAACTCTTTTTATCAGATTGCTTGTAACACCAATGTATAAGCTGCCATTTTTCTGGCTAGACATTATGTAAACACAAGGTTGCATATAGCTATTCTAACATACAGCACTCCGTCGTTCCAGCGAAGGCTGGAACCCATGCCGTGGAGTTTGAAACATATTCTCTATCACCATACAAATAACACGCTCAGAGGCATAGACTCCAGCCTGCGCTGGAGTGACGGTTTTGTGCTTTGAAAAGTATGGTTCTAACATTCACCACTCTGTCGTTCCTGCGAAGGCTGGAACCCATGCCGTGGAGTTTGAAACATATTCTCTATCACCATACAAATAACACGCTCAGAGGCATAGACTCCAGCCTGCGCTGGAGTGACGGTTTTGTGTTTTGAAATATGGTTGTAACATACACCACTCCGTCGTTCCAGCGAAGGCTGGAACCCATGCCGTGGGGTTTGAAACATATTCTGCATCACCGCATAAACAACACGCTCAGAGGCATGGACTCCAGCCTGCGCTGGAGTGACGGTTTGTAGGGTTTTACCAATATCTTGACCATTCCGCCTAAAAACCCCATAACGCACTTATGGAAACACTTACCTATTTAGGTTGGCAATTGTTGCAGATTTTGATGATTACCGGGCCGTTGTTGATTGGCGTGGCTTATTTAACCTATGCAGAGCGCAAGGTTATTGGGGCAATTCAACTGCGAAAGGGGCCTAGTGTGGTGGGGTATTTTGGCCTGATGCAACCCTTTGCCGATGCGCTAAAAATGCTGAGCAAGGAAACGATTATCCCCAATGATGCCAACCGGTTTTTGTTTATTCTGGCACCCATCATCACCTTTGTATTGGCGATTACCGCCTGGGCTGTCATTCCCTTTGGGGTAAATGAAGACGGCGTGCCGATTGTGGTGTCAAATATTAATCTGGGGGTTTTGTACCTGTTCGCCGTATCCTCGCTGGGGGTTTACGGTATTATTATTGCTGGTTGGGCAAGTAATTCCAAATATCCGTTTTTGGGGGCATTACGATCTGCCGCGCAGATGGTTAGTTACGAGGTTTCTATTGGCTTTGTGATTGTCACCGTGCTGTTACTGGTAGGTTCCATGAACCTTTCAGAGATTGTTTTGGCGCAAAAAGACGGCTGGTTTATGTTTCCGCTGTTTCCCATGTTTATTATTTTCTTTATTTCCGCCCTGGCCGAAACCAACCGCGCCCCGTTTGATTTACCGGAAGGTGAATCCGAGCTGGTGGCTGGTTATTTCGTGGAATATTCCAGCATGAGTTTCGCCCTATTCTTCCTGGGTGAATACGCCAACATGTTCCTGATGAGCGCCATGACTGTACTGCTGTTCATGGGCGGCTGGCTTCCCCCTTTTGCTTTTCTTGGTTTCATTCCCGGCGTTATCTGGTTTATCCTAAAAATCGCGCTGGTACTGTTCGTATTCCTATGGGTACGCGCCACCTTGCCAAGATACCGCTATGACCAACTGATGCGTTTGGGCTGGAAAATCTTTCTGCCTATAAGTTTGATTATGGTAGTCTTGACATCAGCATACGTAGTATATAGATAGCCAACAGCTTGCCTGTTATTTGAGAAATTTAAATAGCAGGAAGCGAAAATTGTGAAGCGCCGAAGGCCGTGGACTTTCGTCCACAACTGAGGAGAAGCGCAATTTGCAGCCCTGATATTTAAGTTTATCAGATAACAGGGGGCCTGTAGTTCAGTGGTTAGAACGCACCGCTCATAACGGTGTTGTCGCGGGTTCAAATCCTGCCGGGCCCACCATTCCTTTTTCAGATCAAAGCTTCCAGCCCCAATGTAGTGCCACGATACCACCGCTGAAATTCTGATACCCTACCCTGTTAAAACCCGCATCTTGGAAGGTTTGTTTTAAAATTTCCTGTTTGGGAAAGGCGCGGATGCTTTCTACTAAATATTGATAGGAATCTTTGTCACCGGCAATGGCTTTGCCCAGGCGCGGGATAACGTCGAAAGAAAACCGATCATATAAATTGGCCAACCAGGGCAAGGCAACATGGGAAAATTCCAGACAATAAAAGCGCCCGCCCCAGTTTGTTACGCGCCAAGCTTCCGCCAGGGCTTTATCAATATGCGTCACGTTTCTTAAACCAAAAGAAATAATGCCAGCATCAAAGCTGTTGTCAGGGAATGGCAGTTGTTCTGCGGAGGCCGCGACAGTGCGAAATTGCTGAGCCAAGCCTTTATCAGTTAATCTTTTTTCACCCTCGGCTAACATGGCCGGGCTGATATCGCATAAGGTAATAGGGTGTGTTATATCAGGGCACTGTGCCAGCATTCTTAGGGTCATGTCGCCAGTGCCCCCCGCTAAATCCCATAGCTTTTCTGTCGTTTTGGGGTTTAGCTTTCGAATGGCTTCGCGCTTCCATAACCGATGCACGCCAAGGCTCATGGCGTCGTTCATCACATCGTATTTGCTGGCAACGCTGTTAAAAACAGAGTTCACCTGTGTTTGGCGTGTTTCTGCCTCAATATTTTTAGCACCAAAAGAATGGGCATGCGTTTTTAAGGAATCAACCATGCCTCATTATAGCAAGCTTAGCGGTTAATTGACCAGCAATACATCAACGCGATCTTTGGAAAGACCACCACGTAAATCCAGACCTTTACCAGTAACAACTACTTGGCTGGCGCTAACGCCCTGATCTAGCAACGCCTGCTTTACCATTTCGGCGCGACGCTCAGAAAGATAGTTGGTGGCATCCATAGAACCATTGCTTGTCCAGTCGGCATAGCCATTTAAAACAACAGTGGCGTTTGAAGCTTTTAGCTGTTGTGCCAAGGCTTTGATATTTTGCTGGCTTGATAAGTTTAACTGGCTTTGAAAAGCAGGGAATAAAATGGTTGAAATAGGCATTAACCGCGCTGTTTCTGGCACAGATGCCAAAGCCATACGGCTTTCTTCTTGTTGTTTTTGCTCGCGCGTTTGTAGCAAATCTGGCTGATCGTATAAAACAGGCTCATTTGATATTTTTAGCGGTTTTGGTTCTGTAACAGGTATAATGTCAATAGGGGTAATATTGGCAATAGCTATGTCGGCATTGGCCGGAACTGGTGCCTCAACTACATCACTGGGCAGAATAGCTGTTTGGCTAGTAATATCTTCTACAGGCTGTTCTACCGGGTTTTGACCTACCATATCAGCAGATAATGATGTTAGTGGCTGCTTGGCAGCTTTTATGGCGTTGGAAAGCGCTGTTAACGGGTCTTCATCTGCCATCATTGCCGGAGGCTGTTGTACTTGCGGCTGCATCAGTTCTACAGATTCTACCGCACTAATTGTGGGAACGTTGATACGAAGGTCTTCACTTTGCTGTGCATTAATCGCAGCAGCTTGCTGGTCTAGCAGGCTATTTAAAGAACCGGTGCTGGTGGCCACCGACGAAGTATCGACCAGTGAAGTGTTCATGCCATATTGTTGATTAGGCAACTGTGTTGTTGATAACTGGTTGGTAATCTCCAACTGGTCTATAGGGGCAATTGAGCGGATATTATTGGCGGTTTCTGCCTGTAAATTCGCTAACTGTGAAGGCAGTAAACTTGGCATGCCAGGTTTTACAGCCTTGTATGGTGTTTTAGCAGCTTTCTGAACTTTTTTGACCGGTGTTTTAATTTCTTTCGGTGCAATAGTAGTGACTGTTCCAGCAGCAGCTGGTTTTTGGGGCGCAGGCTCAACAACTTTCTGCTCAACGGCAGGTTCTGCTACAGCTGATTCAACAGGTAACTCTTCTTTCGGTTGTTGCATCATTTCCCGCATAGAGGGAATGGCTGTATCCGTTTGTTTTTCTACAGGCTCAGCCATATTTTCCATCGCGCTGTCATTAACATTAGTAGTCGTATCTACAATCGTTTCAGTATCAGGGGTAATAACCTTTGCCGTTCCATTTTGATCTATGGAAATAATAGTTGGTGCACTGTCTTCTATTGCAGGAATGTCAGCAACATCAGGTAATTCTGATGTCGATAATGCGGGTGCTAATTCCGGTGCCGGTACAGGCGCAGGCTCTGCAAATAATTCTTTCAAAGAATCCATTGTGGAATCATCTGTGGTGGCGTTAACAGGTGGTACAGCCGGTTTATTTTTGCTCTGCACACCAAATAATTCTTCCAGGCTCATAGCCGGTTTTGCCGCTGTGGCCGGTGCCATTTTCTTGTTTACAGCGCTATTTGTATTTGTTTTAGGCGTCAACTGCGCATGGCTATTAGCCGATTGCAAACCGGTTATTAGAATCGCAAGACTAATAGTGTTTAAAAAAGTGATTTTCATGGTATGAATCGCTCAGTCATTATTATTATGGGTATTGTATCCAACCTATCGTTAAAAAAGCGTTTCCATTTTTGGTTATTGGCAGCGCTATTATCTTGTTGCTGGGGCAGCGCCTTTCTTTTGAACGACGTTGCACTAAAAACATTACCCGTTTGGTGGATTATAAGCAGTCGAATTATTCTGGCCGCCTTACTTTCCAGTGCGGCTTATATCATAATTTACAAACACTTACCACCAATTTATACAAAACAAGGTTTAATTCTGGGCGTTATTGGTAATTTGTTGCCATTTTTATTTATCACGACCGGGCAAAAAGATTTAAGCGCGGGTCTAACAGCCTTACTTGCCTCCACTGTGCCAGTTTTTACCATGCTCCTATCATTCTGTTTTTTAAAGCAGCGGTTTCGCTTGTCAGAATTTCTTGGGGTGGCTGCTATTATATTTGGCGTCTATTGGATGTTTCGCAGTGATCTTGATAGTAACAGAATTACTGCCGTGTTTTGGGTGCTGGCAGGTGTACTATGTTTTGGTATAGTCAATATTTATGGTGCTTTACAAACCGGGCAATCACAGGTTTACAGTGGTTTAAAATTAACCACCATGATGCTTAACACGGCATCCCTACCATTAATTATGGCAACTGTGGTAATGATAGCACAGAATGGTTGGCCAACCATGACAGACTCAGCCTTATTCAGTATCGCGGGTTTAGCTTTAATACCAACACTTTTGGCTGCGTTATTATTTTTCTATATTTTAAAAAATGGCGGGGCGTTGTTGGCTTCTGTTGCGGGCAGTATGGTGCCTGTTTCTGTGGTGGTGCTGGGTTCTGTTTTAGCAGATATCCCCCTCACAGTATCATTTTTTATCGCCCTGTTTTTTATTGTGATAGGCGGATTGTTGACAATACGCTAGCAATCGCGCACAGCATAAAACATGCAGTGGAACCTGTCTCAATTTCTGTGGTTTGCATTCATTATGTGCATCACCCCCGGGCCCAATAATACGATATTGTTGGCCACCGGTATTAATTACGGCTTCAAAAAAGCACTTCCTGCCCTTTTCGGCATTGTCTGCAGCTTTGGCCTGCTTGTGCTATTATGCGGCCTTGGTATAGGGACTTTTTTAGCACAATACCCAGCAGTACAGCGTGTTATGCTCTATGTTGGGGCGGCTTTTTTATGCTATTTGGCTTATAAAATTGCCGCCAGCACCGTTGTTCTTCAAAAGGGGGAATTAAGCAGCAAGCCGGCTATTGGTTTCTGGCAGGCTGTAAGCTTACAATTCATCAACCCGAAAACCTGGACAATGGGCATTATATCAACCAGTTTATTTATGCCCACCGGCATTCCCCTTTGGCAAGCAAGCCTGTTAATTGCAGTTGCCTTTGCCGCAACATTTCTGCCTTGTGGCATGTTATGGATTTTTGGTGGTGTGGGGCTGCGTGCCGTTATGCGCTCTGAAAAACAGATGCGTATAATTAATATGATACTGGGCGCAGCGCTAGTATTACTGGCCATTTGGTTGGTTGTTTCTTATTAGCGTGTGGCACTAAATTCCCATAACCGATCATTGCCTGGCATAATTATCATGCTATAATTTCATATGATTTATATTCTTAATGGCCCGAATTTAAACTTGCTTGGCAGCAGAGAGCCTGAAACATATGGCACAGATACGTTGGAAGATATTCAGGAACAATGTGAAACGCATGCAGAAGTTTTAGGGCTGGATATTGATTTTCGTCAAACCAACGATGAAGGAACCCTGGTTAATTGGGTGCAGGAGGGTATTAAAAATTCGGAAGGCCTAATTATCAATGCCGCGGCTTATACACACACATCATTGGCCTTGCATGATGCCTTAAAAATGTATCCACACCCTGCTATCGAGGTGCATTTATCGAATATTTATCAGCGGGAATCCTTCCGCCATAAATCCTATGTCTCAAGCGAAGTGAATGGCGGTATATTCGGTTTTGGCGGACATGGCTATGTTTTGGCGCTGGATGCCATTAATAATCTGCTTCGGTAAGCTGCTTGCAAACAAATCATAAGCCGCGTAAAAGTAAATTTTAATGCACAGTGATTTTTTAGATAAAAAACTAATCGAAGATTTAGCCGATCTGCTGGATAAAACCGGTTTAGGAGAAATTGAATTAGCCAAAGGCGATTTTAGCGTGCGGGTAGCAAAACCTAAAACGCATGCTAGCCCGATGGCGGTACCTGCCTCTGCCCCCTTAGTTTCCCCCGAACCTGCCCCAGCTGATAATAAAAACGCGCTTCTTTCCCCCATGGTTGGCAATGCCTACCTTTCACCAAGACCCGGCGCAGATGCGTTTATAAAAGTGGGTGACCAAGTTAAAACAGGGCAAACCCTGTTAATTGTAGAGGCAATGAAGGTCATGAACCCTATTCCTTCACCCCGCGATGGTGTGGTAACAAAAATTATGGTTGCTGATGCCCAGCCAGTTGAATATGACGAACCGTTGATTGTTATTGAATAGGTTTCATATGTCTACAGATAGTAAACTTCAAGTATCCAGCAAACTTTTCCTACAAATAGTTAGCTTAAGCGCAAAATATCCTGACATCAGACCAGCAATTC
The DNA here is from genome assembly GCA_963706365.1 of uncultured Alphaproteobacteria bacterium. GTDB lineage: Bacteria > Pseudomonadota > Alphaproteobacteria > JAJTHO01. Next base: position 811,168 of record OY970150.1, read on the forward strand.
CCATATCTGAAAGTATCTATTGGTTTGAATATTACTGTATTAACAGGGCAGTGCTGGAACAAACGAATATTAAGTCGAAAAATGTAAATGATGATCTTAACGAAGGAGCCGTACGTGCCATAAGATATTTGTCGCACGTATTATTATTTTTAGAATTAATCACAGAACATACACGTCTTAGCGATATTTCCTCTGAATCCTATAATGATCATCAAAGAGCAAAAAAACTCAAGCAATATTGCAAGGAAACTTTTGCCAATTTTTTTAAAGTCGAAATTGATACTATAAATGTTTAAAAAAATTCTAATCGCCAATCGTGGCGAAGTGGCTTTACGTATTGTGCGCGCTTGTCGTGATATGGGTATTGAAAGCGTGGTGGTGCATTCTTCTGCTGATAGTAATTCCATGGCTGTGCATTTGGCCGATGAAAGTGTTTGTATTGGGCCACCAGCCTCTAAAGACAGCTATTTAAATATTCATGCTATTTTGTCAGCGGCTGAAGTAACCGGCGCCGATGCAATTCACCCTGGCATTGGTTTTCTGGCAGAAAATGCCGACTTTGCCCAAATGGTGGTGGAACATGGCTTTACCTTTATTGGCCCCACTGCCGAAATTATTACCACAATGGGTGACAAAGTGGCGGCGCGAGAAGCAATGATCAAGGCGGGCATTCCTGTGGTTCCAGGCTCAGATGGTGCCGTGGATACACCGGAAAAAGCCGCCGAAGTTGCCGCTGAAATCGGTTATCCGGTTATTGTAAAAGCCTCCGGTGGCGGTGGCGGCAAGGGGATGAAAGTGGCACTGAACGCCGATGAAATTCAGGATGCTTTTGATCTGGCCAGTTCCGAAGCTTTAGCCTGTTTTGGCAATGCCACCGTTTATATTGAAAAATATTTACAAAAACCCCGCCATATTGAAATTCAGGTTTTAGGCGATAAACATGGTAACGCCATTCATTTAGGCGAGCGTGATTGTTCGCTGCAACGGCGCCATCAAAAAGTGTTGGAAGAAGCCCCCTCCCCTGCCCTATCGGATAAAAAACGTAAGGAAATCGGTAAGATAGCTGCAGAAGCAACCAAGCGTCTTGGTTATGACAGCGCGGGAACTTTTGAGTTTTTATTTGAAAATGATGCCTTTTATTTCATTGAAATGAACACCCGCCTACAAGTAGAACACCCCGTTTCCGAAGCCATTACCGGCATTGATTTGGTGACAGAACAAATCAAAATTGCAGCCGGTCTACCCTTACCTTTCAAGCAAGCGGATGTGGTTTTCACCGGCCACGCCCTGGAGTGTCGCATTAATGCCGAGCATCCAGAAACCTTTCTGCCCAGCCCAGGAAAAATTATTGAATACCACCCGCCTGGCGGTATTGGTGTGCGTGTCGATGCCGGTATTTTTGCTGGCTATCAGGTGCCATCACACTATGACAGTTTGATTGCGAAATTAATCGTGCACGGTAATACCCGCGAAGAAGCCATCGCCCGCTGCAAACGCGCCCTAAAAGAATACGTTATTTCCGGTGTCAACACCGTCATCCCCCTACACCAAAAACTTCTAGACGACCCAGATTTTAAAAAGGGTGATTATGACATTCATTGGCTTGAGGAGAGTTTTTTAGCGGGCGAGTAGTTCTTCTTGCATTATCTGCACAAATGTATCTGCAGTGTATACTTTGTTAGCTTCTGGTTTATTATATGATTCGTCATATCTACTCTCCTCATTGAGTGTACAGGTTTGTCCTGTTGAATGAAAAGCGTCTGATTCGACGAATTTTAATGGGTCAGCCAACTGATTGTAGTGAACCCGTTCTACTACAGGCCGGATAAGGCGAAAAAATTCTACTGACTTATCTTCAGGTAGACTTGGATCTATCTCCTGTAGTATAGTGTGCGTCAATGGTTTATCATCTATAACTACAATAGGTTTACTTATCAAATAAGCAGAAAAGTCACGATACAATTGATTTAAATCAGTATCTTGATCAATTCCCTCATGGGCAGCATATAATTCAGCATAATGCTTAAACGCATCTACACCAGGGTGATCTTCATGATATTTAGCAAGTGTGTCTAAAGGCAGTGTTGTATCACGATTAGTGCGTATTACCTCATCAAAAAAACTAGCAACTTCTTTAAGTATCTTAGGTGAACTATTCGAAGTTGCTGCGGTGTGTACTAAATTCTCTAATAAGCTCATTGAGCAAGATTACTAAATTCGTCTTATTATGTATGTAAAAACAATCACGCGCAACTTTCCCAGGGATTAACCACAGTTAGCCCCTCAAACTGAAAATCCTTTACATTTCTCGTAACAACTGAAAGCTTATGAGCAAGCGCGGTTGCTGCTAATAGCGTATCAACGGTTGATAACTTTTGGCTGGCAAAAGCCTCTAAACATGCCCATTGCTCTGCAACACGGGTATCAATTCCTAAAATTCTATTGCTAAACCAGTGGCATAAAACTTCATCAAGCCATATATTGATGGAAGACTTTCTAGATTCAGGCTGCAGCTTTAAAGCCCCCTTCCTAATTTCACCGACATTCAAAACGCTCGTATAAAGGGACGCGCTATCAACTGTTTGAAACCAGTCTATAACCCGCTGATTGGGTTTACGTTTATACGTTTCTGACAAAACATTTGTATCTATTAAATACATTAAAGCTCAATATCCCGGCTGGTAGACTTATTTCTTTCCAAATCCAATTCAATATCCGGACAAGGAAAAGACTGCATCATTTCAATAAATGAAGGCTTTTTCTCTTGCTGCTGCTGATAATCTTTTTTTGCCACCACAACCACAGCATCCTTGCCGCGTAAGGTTATCTCCTGCGCCCCCTCTTGAATAGCGCGGCGAACAACCTCGCTAAATTTTGCTTTTGCGTCTTGCAGTGCCCATGTTTTCATACGATCATAATACAGACTAGTCTGACTAGTTTCAATCTAAATGCTACTGCCTTACCAAAAATTAACCTAACTTTTGCATTATAGGTTCTTATATGGCAGACGACCAACAAATCATCATTAAGAAAGTCATTAAAAAAGGCGGCGGGCACCATGGGGGTGCTTGGAAGGTGGCGTATGCTGACTTTGTAACCGCGATGATGGCATTTTTTTTGTTGATGTGGCTGTTAAATTCCACGACGCAAGAACAACGCGATGGTATTGCCGATTACTTTGCCCCCTCTGCCGCCAGCGGTACTTCAGGTAGTGGCGGCATGTTTGGGGGAGAAAGTTTATCCAGCCAGAAAAATTTACGCGATGACTATTTACCTCCCGATTCCATGCGCCAAGGCACATCACTAGGTGAAGGCGGTGGCGAAGACGAGGGCTTTGTTAGTGACAGCGAAAAAGAATCTTTGGCCAGCGTCCGTGAAGAAATTGAAGAAACCTTAGAAGCCAACCCGGAATTGCAAGAATTGAAGCAAAGCTTGCTGATGGAATTAACACCGGAAGGTTTGCGCATTCAAATTATTGACCGCAATAAAAAACCGATGTTCAAACCCGGCAGCGCCCGCCCCTTGCCGCCGATGTATGATTTATTAAAAATAGTCGGTAAAGTTATTGCCGAAAAACCCAATGATCTTACTATTACCGGCCATACCGATGCCAAACAGTATGGTAACACCAATTATACCAACTGGGAATTATCCGCCGATCGTGCCAACGCCAGCCGCCGTGCTTTGGGGGACTACGGCGTATCCGCCAGCCGCCTGCAACGTATTGAAGGCAAAGCCGATAAAGAACTGTTAAACAAGGACGATCCCTATTCTGCTGTTAACCGCCGTATAAGTATTACACTGCTTTATCAAAAAACCCAGGCTGGCGGAATAGAAGGCACCAGCAAAGAAAAACCAACAGCACCAGTCGCCAACGGATTGTTTGATAAGAAGTTTTAAACAAGGTGCTGGCGGTTACTCCCAACACCCAACAACCCGATGCAAGCTATTGAGCTCATTAACCGCAACAGCCTCCTGCACGACATCGGCTTTTTGTAATAATACAATACCCTGGCCGCGCCCGATAAAACGCCTTATAGCCGCCGTATTATCTTTAAAAATGGCTAGTACATAACAGTCTGCCACCAGTGGTTTCAAGGGGTGCAGGAAAAGCGTTTCCCCCATATGGTATCTTGGGCTCATGCTGTCGTCAGGAACATAAACAGCATACGCACCACTAACATTATGTAATGGTGCAGGACACGCCACATTATCAACCACGGTCTGCATTTGTTTCAGTTGCCCAGTTAAGGCATCCACACGACCATATACGGGAATATTTTGGTTATAACGCGAGAATTCGGTAAGATCGTCATTCCCATAAGCCGCAACGTAAGGTTCCCTTAAAGGGTCGGCGGCAATACCGATAATATTATCTGTTTCCTGAAAAAATATAACCGGTTCAACATCCAAAGCTGCTGACAATCGGTTGATCCAATCGGTCGTTAAGCGCCTCTCTCCCTTTTCCAGCTTATCTATTTGCGATTTAGTGGTGCCAACTTTATCCGCTAAGGCTTGCAACGTTAAATTCTGTTCCAGACGTAATTGGCGGATCCGCTTATGCTCCTTCATGACATTATGTTTTTACCCATAAAGCTGAGATTACCCAATACTTTCATTTTGCGCAAAAAATACTAAACTAGGTTAGTATCCATTTTGGTTACAAAATTAATAATTTTTAAACTATAATTCCTTATATTTCTAATTACTGAAGCTTTAAAATGTAATTTTTAGCTTCCTAACCCGAAAAAGTATCCATTATGGATACCTTAATAAATATTAGAAAAAAGGAGAGACCCATGGTTTGTCGTATTAATAACACAACCCGACGCTATTATGACTATTTAAAAGCGTCTGGAAAACTGCCACTTAGTGCGCGCAGCATTGCCCTGCCCGATGAATTGCCAGCGGAATGGGATGCAATTAAATGCCCGCCGCCCGTTATCAGCGCCGCACAGAAAATTTTATTACATCGCCTAAAGATTGTTGATGACATCACGTTTGAACTGGATGGTGAACCCGCCTGCATTAAAGAAATTGTCGATGCGGCCAATCGCTATGTGCGGAAAATGGGCGGGCAATATATTTGCTATCCCGGCTTGCGCCCAAATCATCAGGACGGCCTAACCATGAAAATTACCAATTATAAAGAGGAACTGCCATGCAAATAAGCCGCGCCAAATTACAGGAATTATTTTCAGAAGCATCAGAAACATTGAAACGTATGCCGATGGATACCGTACAAAATCGTTTAACCTATTGGCCGGAAGTGGTTCGATCCTCGGTGGAATTGTTCCATATGGAAAAATATGCCCGCAACAGACTACATAAGGCAGCCCCTGATGCTATTACCCGCATGGATGCCGTTTTAACCTGGTTATTACCCCTGGAACAGGACGAACGGCAAATTATCTGGGCGCGCGCCTGTGGCGTGCCCTGGCGTAAACTCGAAGACATGGATGGCCGCAGCCATACTACATTACGCAAGATTCAGGGGCAGGCGTTCGACAAGATTCTTGAACGGCTAAATATAATTGGCGGCGTGGCAACGGCAAGCGCTTTTCAGCCTTTCGTTCACTGAACAGCCACACCTCCATAAATTGCCCGATAACATGCAATTCTGACGCTAATGTTTGCGGCATGGGAATAAGTTTGGAAATATAGGGTTGCGCGGCTTCCTGGCTAACGGCTCGCCCAGTGCGGGGGGAAAGATAGTTTAACTGTTCTGTTCCCCCTGTAACGGCACATCGATCCCAAACCAGCTCAAAACCTAATTCTTTTAAAAAATCATGCTCCCAGGCGATATAATATTCCAGTTTTAAAATATGTAATAGTTGTATTGTTTCTTCAAATAAAACCGGGTGCGCTTCTCTGTCTGGCAATGCCAGATGCAGCAACGCACATAGGCTTTGTATTTGTAACAATTGCAGTGGCTCATAAAGATACGGCGCATGCAACGCGGTAAAATCTTCCATCACCAGCCATGGCAAACTGGACGATTCTTTTTCTCGCCAGCTTAAAAGCCCGAAACAACCAACAGACAAAGCCGGCTTCTTTAGCAGGTCTCTAGGCCGCCGAATCAACCCGGTTACCTTACCATAATCTTCCGTAAAAGCCGTCAGCAAAATTTTACTTTCACCAAATGGTTTCTGCGCGATAATTAGGGCGGGGGATTGATGGTTCATAGAAAACTACTTGTAACCCGGCAAAATTTAGCCATAAAAATAAATACTACAAATGTTATTGTGTCATGGCACTTTGTGATGATTTATAGAGAAAGCACATCGACGCAAGTTCATTACACTATTCCACTAAATCAGTTTCAGTAAATGCTTGTCCTTTAGATGTATTTACTACAGATCGTTCCAAACATTCTTTAAAACTATCTCTAGCCCTACTAATTCTAGATTTTACGGTGCCTTTTTTAACGCCTGTTGTTTCGCTGATCTGGTCATAGGTATAATCGCTCACCCGCAATATCAGCGCTTCCATAAATTGCGGGGGGTATTTTCCTAGTTCTTGATCTAAATTTTGCATGGTTTCGTCAAGAAAAATTGGATCGGGCCTATTTGAATAAGCAAGCACATCACCCAAGGTAAAATCTTCATCTGAATGCCTTGACTGGGGCGCATCAAGAGATGAACACCGTTTTTACGGCCATGCTTCCTATAAAAATCATTAATTGCATTATTGATACTCGTGCCGATGAATTGTTTTGGCAATCCAATATGACTCGCAGATGATGAATCCTCTAAAATTTGTAAAATCTTTTCGTTTAGTGAACTCCTCAAATCATCTTGATCCATAGGCTGGTCAATTGCAGGTTTAGTACGTCTATTTATTTGCTTTTCAAAAGTTTCCATAAAAATCCCCAAAATAAGGTTTCTTGGAGTAGATTGTCGCTGGAACTTTTGATAATGCTGCATTAGTCTTAAAAGATCTTCATTATCTAAAAGTTGTACTTGAGCTTTATCTTGGTATATTTTTCTCAAACTTTTTAAATCAATTTTCTCAGGTAAAACTTCACTCATAATGCATTTAATATACATTAAATATTATTTATATCATTGATATACATCACTAAATTTTAATACTTAAGAAAAAAAATAATTTGTCAAAACCAAATTTAGGAAAGGTTAGAACCAGTCAGCTATAATATAGCTAAAGAACTGAAATTTTTAAACCAATACCTTTTTCATTGCTCATTAACAAATTAAAAACTATATAGTGATAAATACGACATAAATAGAACGCTCTGTCGTATCAATTCGCAATAATCTTTTGCAATAACCATAATAACAGAATGCAATGACCGGTTTTTTAAATAATTTTCAGCCTCCTATAGATATAGTGACGGCATCATTAATAGTACGGCGTTGCATTCCCAACAGGAATTACCCTTATGTCCAACACGAATACCAGCATGCCAAAGAGCATGTTGATCGACGCCATCCACCCGGAGGAAACACGCGTTGCCATTGTTGAAAACAAAAATGGCGGCTTTAAGCTTTCAGAACTAGACCTTGAATACAGCGGCGTTTCACAGATAAAAAGCAACATTTATCTGGCAAAAGTTACCCGCGTCGAACCTTCTCTGCAAGCCGCTTTTGTGGAGTTTGGTAACGAAAAACAAGGCTTCTTGCCCTTTTCAGAGATTCATCCGGATTACTTTAAGGTGCCCGTGGCCGACAAAGAAGCCCTTTTGGCCGAACAACAGGCCGTTGATGAAGAAGACGAGGACTCCGAAGAAGAGGAAGAAGTTTCTACCCAGCTGAATGAAGAAGAAGAAATTGCCGAACAAAAACGCCGGTATCAAAAACTTTCCAGCCTAAAACGCAAATATAAGATTCAGGAAGTTATCAAAAAACACCAAATTATGCTGGTGCAAATTGTTAAGGAAGAACGCGGCAACAAGGGGGCGGCGTTAACAACCTATTTGTCTGTTGCCGGCCGATACTGTGTTTTAATGCCAAACAGCCACCAGGTGGGCGGCATTTCCAAAAAAACCAGCGACCCCAAAGAACGCAAGCGTATTAAAGATATCGTTCAGGAACTGGAAGTGCCGAATGGTATTTCATTGATTATCCGCACCGCGGGTACAGGGCGCACCAAAGCTGAAATTAAACGCGATTATGAATACTTGCTAAAATTGTGGGATACTATTCGCAAAGATACTATGCAATCTACCGCGCCTTCGCTTATCTACGAAGAAGGTGATTTGGTAAAGAAAGCTTTGCGAGACCTTTACACACGCGATGTGGAAACCGTGCAGGTGGCTGGCGATGAGGCCTATAAAAAGGCCAGGGACTTAATGAAATTGATGATTCCCAGCCATGTGCGAAGGATCCACGCCTATAAAGATCCGGTTATTCCCCTTTTCACCCGCTATGGCGTAGAAAGCCAGCTGGATAATATTTATGACCCCGTGGTGCAATTACCCTCGGGTGGTTACCTGGTAATGAACCAAACAGAAGCCCTGGTAGCGGTTGATGTAAACTCTGGTAAGGCAAATAAAGAGCGTAATATTGAAGAAACAGCGCTGGCAACCAACAAAGAAGCCGCTGTAGAATTAGCACGGCAACTTCGCTTGCGTGATTTAGCCGGCTTAGTCGTTGTTGATTTTATTGACATGGACGACCGGCGCAACAACCGAATTGTTGAGCAGTTGCTAAAAGATGCCTTGAAAAAAGATCGTGCACGCATTCAATTGGGGCGTATCAGCATTTTTGGCTTGCTGGAAATGTCTCGCCAACGCCTACGCTCCAGCGTGGCAGAAATGAGTACCCAAAGCTGCCCAAATTGTAAAGGTAGTGGCCAGCGTCTTTCTGTGCAGGCACAGGCGTTAAGGGCATTACGCACCATCGAGGAAGAGGGCGTGCATAATCGTACCGCCATCCTGGAAGTGCAAAGCACGCCTGAACTGGGCCTTTATATTCTAAACGAAAAACGTGACACGTTGGCAAGTATTGAAACGCGCTATCATCTGAAAGTAATATTTACTGAAGGTACAGACCTGCCAGCCATCGGCTTTATTCTGGAATCAAAAGCCGCTTTAACCCGCGAGCAACAAGAAGAATACAAGACCGAAGCGCATGATGAACTCGCTGTGCTGCGCAATAACAATAAACACAACGAAGAACAGGATGCTGAGAAAAATCGAAAGCGTAGCCGTCGTGGCCGTCGCCGTCCTAATGGCAACAAATCGGAAGAGCAAGATAGCGAAGCTAAAACCGAAGCTAAAGTAGATAACAACGGCGATAAATCAGAAAAGCCAGCCAGTAAGCCCAAAAGCCGTCGTCGCCGCAGACCCGCCAAGGCAAAAGAAAATGAAGCGCAAACTGAAGGGCAAACGGCTGAAAATAATAATGAAGTACCGCAAGAAAGTTCTGAGCAAAAACCAGTAAAGGTTGAAACAGAGCAACCGGCGAAATCATTAGAACAACCAGTGGAAAAACCTAAGTCCGTACAGGAATCATCCCCCGCTGACAATCAGCAAGACAATAACGATGACAATGAAAAATCAAGAAAGCGCGGCTGGTGGAACAAGGGGTAATGTCACGGTAAATTTACTCCAGGCTCCTGGCTCACTATCAATAGTCAACTTACCTTGATGGTGCTCAGCAGCTTGTTTTACAATAGCCAGCCCCAGCCCGGTGCCTTCAATGCCATTTGCATTAGATGATCGATAAAAACGATGGGTTAATTTGGTAATTTCCCCCCGGGCTATTCCCTGCCCTTCGTTGATGACATCAATAATAGCATAGGTTTTATCCTGGTTTAAAATCACTTGAATGGCGCTATCTTTCTTGCCATATCGGATGGCATTATCGATAAGATTTTGAAAAATTTGCGTCAATAAATCTGCATCACCATGCAGTTCAATGGCATTTTCTTCTTCAATAGTGATGCGCATCTGCCGCTTATCGGCTTGCCCTTGCAAAACATTGGCCACCGAAGCTACAATGGCGTTAAGGGCAACCGGTTGCAAATCAGCCTGACAAGAGTCTAGCTTAGATAGGGACAGCAAATCATTAATTAAACGGCGCATGCGTTGCGCTTCTTCATGCATTAACTGCATAAAACGTTGAATAGCAGCCGCATCGTCTTTTGCTGCATTCTGTACGGTTTCAATAAAGCCAATAATGGCTGTTAAAGGCGTGCGCAATTCATGGCTGGCATGCGCCACAAAGCTGGCATTCGCCTCTTCATTCAATCGAATGGCGGTTATATCCGTAAAGCCAATAATAATTCGGGTGTTTAAAAAAGGGCGTTGTGGCACAGGCTCAACCTGTACGGCATAATGCCTTTTATTGTATTGCAGCTCCAGTTCATGATGAGCATCTTGTTCGTGACAAGCGCGTACCGCTTTTAGTATCTGCGATTGCCGTAAAATAGTTGCCAAGGCCTTCCCCTTAACCAGCGCGGCTTTTTTATCCAGTGGCAATCCTAACATCGTGCGACCAGCCAAATTTATACGCACGATGTGCAAGCGATCATCCAGCATAATCAACGGTTGTGGCAAATGCTCTAAAATTGCCAAGCGGCCTTTCAATCGATTGCGTAATCGTGCCTGGTTTTGTTGCAATTTGTATTCAACATTTTGCAACCTTGCTGTTGTATCAACCAAGCGCCCCTCGGAGGGAATAGACAATTGTTTTTCCATTCTGTTTAAAATGGATTTTATGGCTTGGTAATTAACACTTTGATTGCTGCCAATTAACAAAGGTAAAACCCCCACCAATGCCGCCAGTAAAATAAAGCCAGCATGCGTAATATCAATAATTTGCTGGTTTTCCAACAACCACAAAGCAACAAGCAATGGCGTTAGAAAGATAATAAGTTTGTAAACTATACGCATGGTTACACCGTGTATAACCTAGCCGGTTTTTAAGATATCCTGCAATTCGCCATTTTCGTGCATTTCGCGCACAATATCGCAGCCGCCAATAAATTCGCCATTTACATAAAGCTGTGGAATGGTTGGCCAGTCAGAAAATGTTTTAATGCCTTGCCGTAAATTTTCATCGGCCATAACATTCACTTCTTTGAAATCAACATTAAAGTCTTCCAGCACCCCTACAACTGCTGCTGAAAACCCGCACATAGGAAAATCCTGTGTGCCTTTCATAAACAAGACAACCTTGTTTTCATCGATTGTTTTTTGAATAGTTTCTTCTGTTGTCATAATTTATTGCGGTATCGTAGTGGTTAAAGCCAGGGCGTGCAATGCATCGCCCATATTGCCCTTTAATGCCTTATAAACCATCTGATGTTGTTGTACACGGCTTTTCCCGCGAAACTGTTCCGAAGAAACATAGGCGGCGTAATGGTCGCCATCACCAGCTAAATCTTTTATCTGCACAGTGGCATCCGGCAGGGCTTCTTTAATCAAAGCTTCAATATCATGGGCGTGCATCGGCATAGCCTGTATTTAGGGATTATTCCCACCGATGCCAACCTATATTTGGCCCCGCCCCTGTAATGCCCTGATAATTAAATACCCTCCAATCATCATCATCGGAAAATTTAAAAGCTGCCCCGTGGTAAACTGTAAGCCAAAAAAATCATAAATCAGCAAATCGCCACTGTTTGTTTTATTTGGCTCTCGGACAAATTCCACTAAGAAGCGGCTAAATCCATACCAGGCTAAAAATATACCAGATAACAGACCGGTGTTTTGCAGTGGAGGCACTCTTTTGAAAATAAAGCGCAATAAAAAGAATAGAATAAGCCCCTCTAATAAGGCTTCATAAAGTTGACTAGGGTGTCGCGGCTCAGCCCCTGCTTGCGGGAAAGGCATCGCCCAGGGCAGGTTTGATTTTGTCCCCCAAAGTTCGCCATTAATAAAATTAGCGATACGCCCAAAAAACAGACCAATTGGGGCAACGCAGGCAATGATATCAGCGAAGTGCAAGAATGATTCATTTTGCTTTTTGGCAAAAAAGTACATTGCCACGATCATACCCAACATACCGCCATGGAACGACATACCGCCATTCCACACCGCAAAAATTTGCCACGGCGAATACAGGTAATCAGCAAAATTATAAAACAGCACATAGCCGAACCTGCCGCCTAAAATAATCCCGGCTGTTGCCCATAAAATAAAATCATCCAGATTTTTTTTCGTATAAGGGCTTTGCCAGTGCTCAATTAATTTACCAGCATACAGCCAGCCCAAGATAATTCCTGCGATATAAGATAAAGAATACCAGCGAATAACCAGTGGCCCCAGCGAGAATAGAATAGGGTCAATATTGTGGTAAGGCAGCATGGTGGTATGCTATCGCCATCTTGAGGAAGCAGCAAGTTTTATCAGCTAGCGTATCTGAAACTCAATGGGCACTTCAACCCAGCTGGCAATTTCCGTACCATTGCGCACCGTAGGTTTAAAACGCCACTGTTTTATAGCCTCTAACGCGGCTTTATCTAGCAAAGGGTAATTAGAATTCTTAACAATTTTGAGCCTTTGCTGTTTGCCACTTTCAGCAACCAATACCTGTACCCAAACAACACCTTCCTGGCGCAGACGTAATGCACGTTTCGGGTAAACAGGCGCAACACGTTTTCCGTTCAGGCGCACTTGCTGTACAATGGGTATAGTCCTATTTTCAGTTTCAGTAACATCCGTAGAGGTTTCAGTATTATTTTCCACAGCGGCACTTACTGGCTCTTTAACAGCAGCACCAGTTTTAGTTTCAAGAACAGGTTTAATAACTTTTGGCTCAACAACCTGTTTTTCCGCGGTATTAGCCTTTGGAACCACAGATTTTTTGACAACCCTTTTTGCAGGATTTTCAACGAGCTTTTTAAGAGGTGTCGGCTTTTTTAATAAAACAGGATTTTGCACCACAGACTTAACTGGTTGAACAGCCTCTGAAGTATCCGGGATGGGTTCGGCAATTAAGGTTATCTCTATCGGAATAACAGGTGGTTTAGTTTGTAACAATACCGGTTTTTCGTATTGTAACAAAGCTAACAACCCAACAACATGTATGGAAACAGCACAAAAGAAAGCTATAAAAAATGCTTTTTTTTCTGTTTCCCAAAAATTGTTGCAGTTAATAGTAAGTCTCATTGACACCGTTACAAATAAATATATAAAGCCCAATATAATAAGAATCATTCGCACTTTCAATACGAGATATTAATTATGTCTAAACTTTCAAAATACACTTTATCCACTTTTCTATGTACCACAGTTATCGCCACTGGCGTTTGTGCACAAGATACCTCCCCCGAAACAAAAGTTTTGGAGAGAATAATGGTAATCGGTAGTGCAGAGAACGCTGAAGACATTACAGGATCTGCCCAATATCTGGGTAAAGAGATATTGGAAATTCATGATTACACCAGTATCGACCGTGTGCTGCAGCGTGTACCAGGGGTAAACGTGCAAACAGAAGATGGTTATGGTAATCGACCCAATATCGGTTTGCGTGGTGGTCGCTCAGAGCGCAGTGCCGATATCACCCTGATGGAAGATGGCATTTTAATTGCCCCGGCGCCTTATGCTTCACCCTCTGCCTACTATTTTCCACGCTTATACCGTATGGAAGCTGTAGAAGTTCGGAAAGGCTCTAGCACAATCAAGTTTGGGCCACGCACAACCAGTGGTGCCATCAACTTGGTTTCCAGTTCTATCCCCCAGACAGAAGAAGCAGAACTGTTGGCAGGTTACGGAAGCTATAATACACGTCGTCTGGAGGCACATTACGGAAAAGCTGTCGGTAACTTTGGTTTTGTGATTGACGCCGGCAACGAAGCAACAGACGGTTTTAAAGATTTAGACAAAGTAGACGGTGATACAGGGTATTCTATTCAGGATGTTATGGCAAAATTTCGGGTCAATACAGACCCGTCGCATGATATTTATCAATCACTGGAATTGAAATTAGGAGCCACCAATGAAGTTTCCGACGAAACGTATTTAGGTCTTTCCAATGCTGATTTTGATGCTGATCCTTTCAGCCGCTATGCTTCCACACAACAGGACAATTTAACAGCCAAACACCGCCAAATTCACTTGCGCCATTATATTGACCTTGATGTGGTTGATGCCACAACAACAGTATACCACAACAAGTTCTCTCGAAACTGGTATAAACTGGACGATTTAACCGTGAATGGCACCCGCAGTAGTTTAAGTGATGCACTGGAAGACCCAACCTATTTAAGTGCGTTAAAAGGCGACATCGACCTGGATGGCTCTGCTGATAATCGCCTGACATTACGTGCGAATAACCGCGATTATTACGCCACTGGGGTGCAAACCGACCTATCCACCGGGTTTGATATGGGAAATACTTTTCATACCCTAGAGTTTGGTGCCCGCTATCACTATGATAAAGAAGATCGTTTTCAACAGGAAGATGATTACAGCATTATTAATGGTATAACAGCATTAACAAGTTCCGGTGCCCCCGGCTCGAATGCAAATCGTCATGCCACAGCCAAGGCCACGGCTTTATATTTGCTGGATGAAATTAACTGGGGAAACTGGACAGTGGTTCCAGGTTTACGTTATGAATACATTGAGCTGGAACGCCAGGATTTCAACAGTGGGCAAACACGTGACAATACTGTTAGTGCCCTGATGCCTGGATTAGGTGTTGCTTATGCATTTACAGATGACCTTGCGGCCTTTGGTGGCATTCACAAAGGTTTTGCTCCCCCTTCCCCCGGCAGCACAAATGATCAAGAAGAAGAAAGCATCAACTATGAAGCAGGTGTGCGCTATAATAAAAACCTGTTTAAAGCAGAAATTGCCGGTTTCTTTAATGATTATTCTAACCTGCTAGGTGAATGCACACTTTCTTCCGGCTGCACCAATGCTTTTGATGGCCAGCAGTTTAATGCCGGTGAAGTCGATGCATATGGGCTTGAGCTAAGCTTAGGCTACGACGCTGCGCCATTCTTAAATATCAGCAACCTTAGTGTACCGTTGCTATTCAACTATACTTATACAAAAGCGGAGTTTCAGAACAGTTTTACCAGTAGTTTTGATGAATGGGGCAACGTAACTTCCGGCGATGCATTACCCTATATTCCCGAACATCAGTTCTTTGTTTCCGGTGGTCTGGTTGCCGACAAATGGGCTGTACATTTAAGCGGTAATTATGTTGATGAAATGCGTACACAGGCTGGCAGCGGTTCCATTCCCGCGGGTGAAGGTACCGATAGCCGCTTTATTGTAGATGCGGCTAGTGAATATGAAGTAGTTGAAGGCGTTCGCGCATTCTTAAATGTTGAAAATCTGACTGACACCGAATATGTAGCCGCCCGCCGCCCCGCCGGTGCCAGACCTGGATTGCCATTAACAGCGCTGGTTGGTGTTAAGTTGAAGTTTTGATATATTGTCGTTTCAATTTAAAAAGTCACATAAGCGAAATTTTGCACCGCTTGCAGCCCCTCACGGTTTTATTTTGGAATCACTATAAAACCTACAATGCCTTCTCAATACGCGATACAATCTGTTCCACTTCAAAACCAAAATGCTTGAACAGTTCTTCTGCTTTACCACTTTCGCCAAATGTATCCATACCGATAACCATATCAGCATATTTATACCAGCTTTGTGCGCTGGCGGCTTCTATGGCAACGCGCAAGCCTTCACCTAAAACTTCTTCACGATAGTCATAATCTTGCTCGTCAAATAATTCTAGGCAAGGCATGGAGGAAACCTGTGCGGCCATCCCTTTATTTTTTAAGGCCTTGGCTACTTCTAATGCCAAAGAAACCTCGGAACCAGTGGCTAGTAATGTAATATCCGGCTCTTCCATACTTTGAACAACATAGCCGCCACGCGCGCATTTGTTTTCCATGCTGTTGCCGCTACGAATAGCCGGTAAATTTTGGCGCGATAAAGAAAGCAGTGAAGGCGCATTTTTGGTTATTAGGGAGAGTTCCCAGCATTCCAGTGTTTCTATGGCATCGGCTGGGCGGAATACTAACAGGTTTGGAATCGCGCGCAAACTGGCTAAATGTTCTACTGGTTGATGGGTGGGGCCATCTTCCCCCAAACCAATGCTGTCATGCGTCATCACATAAATAACCTGTTGCTGCATTAAGGCCGCCAACCGAATGGATGGACGACAATAATCAGCAAATACAAGGAACGTGCCGCCAAATGGCACTAAACCGCCATACAAAGCCAGGCCATTCATAATAGCCGCCATGCCATGTTCACGGATGCCGTAATAAATATATTGCCCGCCATAGTTTTCAGGAGTTAAAGGTTGCAAATGTCCTGTTTTAGTTAAATTAGAACCGGTTAAATCAGCAGAACCACCAATTAATTCAGGGCAATATTTTGTTAAAACTTCCAAGGCCATTTGTGAAGATTTTCGTGTTGCCAAATTAGGCTGATCATTCAGCAATTGTTGCTTATAGTCTTTAATTGCTTTTGGTAGTTCTTCTGGCAATTCCTTGCGCAAGCGGCGAATAAATTCCTCTTGTTTTTTCGGTTCTACTTCTGCAAACGTTTTGTCCCAGGCATGATAAATGTCATGGCCACGCTTACCGGCAGTGCGCCATTGCTGTAATAAACCATCTGGAATTTCAAACGCGTCATGTGTCCAGCCAATCACCGCCCGCGTGGCTGCAATTTCTTCAGCACCTAAGGGAGCCCCGTGCGCCCCTGCTGTCCCCTGCCGGTTGGGGGCGCCTTTACCAATAATTGTTTTACAGGCAATAAGGGTTGGCTTGTCGCTTTGTTTCGCCTGTTGGATCGCGTTATCAATGGCATCATGGTTATGCCCATCAATACGGCTTGTATTCCAGCCTGCTGCCTGAAACCGTGCCAGCTGGTCTTCTGAAGAAGCTAAACTTACCGCACCATCAATTGAAATATCATTGTCATCGAATAGCAAAATTAGTTTGTTTAGTTTTAAATGCCCAGCCAGTGAAATCGCCTCTTGGCTAATGCCTTCCATCAAACAACCATCGCCACAGAAAGCATAGGTATAGTGATTAATAATGTCTCCGAATTGCGCGTTCATATGGCGCTCTGCCAAGGCCATTCCAACTGCATTGCCAATGCCCTGACCCAATGGGCCAGTGGTAGTTTCAATACCCATTTGTTTATCAAGTTCCGGGTGCCCATGAGTATGGCCGCCAAGCTGTCGAAAGCCTTTCAAATCCTTTAACTGCATTCTATCATACCCCAGTAAATAGGCTAAGCTGTAAAGCAGCATTGAACCATGCCCATTGGAAAGTACAAAACGATCCCTGTTAGGCCATTCCGGGTGCTTCACATCAAATTGCAGATGTTTGGTGAACAATACGGTTGCAATATCAGCCATCCCCATGGGCATACCAGGATGGCCAGAGTTGGCGGCTTGAACGGCGTCCATCGTAAGGGCGCGAATACAGTTGGCTAAAGGATTATAAGAATCAGACATTTGCTGCTCTTATAACAATTACAATTCACAGAAACAACGCCTAGAATTTACGAATCCAATGACATGTGTAACCATTGGGATAACGCTGTAAATAATTTTGGTGTTCGGTTTCTGCTGGGTAAAATGGCTGAACAGGTTCAACAGTCGTGACCACAGGTTTTTGCCATTTTTGTACCGCTACTCTTATCGCTTGCTCGGCGATTGGCCGCTGTTCTTTATTGGCAAATATAACACTGCGATATTGTTTACCTCGGTCGTTTCCCTGCTGGTTAACGGTTGTAGGATCATGCATAATAAAGAAAAAATCGAGTAAATCTTTTAGCGTTGTTTGGGCAGCATCATAGGTTATTTCTATTGCTTCGGCATGGTTGGTGCGCCCTGTTTTTACATGCTTATAAGCAGCTGTTTCTTCGCTATCTCCACAGTATCCAACCATGGTTTCTATGACACCTGGCTGGTTGCGAAACAAATCTTCCATTCCCCAAAAACACCCTCCGGCTAATACAATTTTCTGCATGCTATTCATGTAGGCTTAATTGGCCACTATAAAAGGGCTGGCCATTTATAACAACGCCGCCATGGGCATTCACCGTCTGCAAGCTTCCGCAATAGATGTTATCAGCATATTTTAATTGTACGACTTGACCTAGCCATAATAAATTTTTCAAATAAAGCGAACGCTCATTCACTTTGTTTACACAACTCAGATAATCTAACAAGCTATTGTGAACGCTCACACTCGATACAGCAAATTGAAAATTAGTGGTATGTTCATTCTCAGGCTTTTGAAAGCAATTAATACCAATCCCTATTATGGTATGACCTTTGTAGACCTCCGTTAAAATACCGGCCACTTTTTTATGGTTTAGATAAATATCATTAGGCCATTTAATTTTTGTGAGTGAATACTCATTATACTTAGTAATAGTTTTATAAGTTGCTACAGCGGCCAAAAAGGGGGACACATTTCCTTTGATAACAAAGCTTCCATGATAATTCCCTGTCAGCGATTGCCATCGGCGATTATACTGCCCTCGACCTGCTGTTTGTGATACAGCGGTCAAACAAAAAGGCGCACTAAAACTTGCATCTATTAAACGTTTGGCATGTTCATTAGTGCTATCGGTTGTTTGCAGTGGTATGTGCAATTGTGATACCTTTACGCGCCAATGCATCGGCACGCTCGTTGCCTGCATGCCCGGCATGGCCTTTTATCCACTGCCAACTTACCTGATGCTGCTGGCAAACGGTGTCCAGTTCTTGCCATAAATCAACATTTTTTACCGGCTTTTTCGCTGCTGTGCGCCAGCCATTACGTTTCCAGCCATTCAGCCATTCTGTAATACCTTTTTGCACATAGGTGCTATCGGTATACAGTGTAACACTAGAAGGGGGTAACGCAGATAATGCCTTGATAGTTGCCAGCATTTCCATACGATTGTTGGTCGTTTGTGGCTCTCCGCCAAATAACTCTTCCTGTTGTCCATCCTTTATAATTAAAGCGCCCCAACCACCGGGCCCCGGGTTGCCACTGCAGGCACCGTCTGTGTAAATTGTTATCATAATAGCCACTCTTCTACAGGTAATTGGTTTTGCCTGTAATAAAGAATTTGCTGTTTTGGTTCATCAGGATCCTTTTTTCCAACCATTTTTGTATTGTCACCAAAATGCCAGTCATACAATCGGGTAGCATAAATACGCAAGGCGGCTAATCGGCAAATATTCGATAAATGTGAGCGCTCATTTTCTGTGAGTGAGCGCTCATTATTATAGTTGTTAACAATCTCTCCTGCCAGATGCAGGTCTATTGTATTATTTTTAAAACACCAACCATTAATACAAATAGCAATATCCCAAAGCAAAACTTCATAACAGCTGAAGTAAAAATCAATAATACCGGAAATTCTATTAGCCTGGAAAAATAGGTTGTCGGGGTATAAGTCAGCATGCACAGTACCTAAAGGCAACGACAAAAGTGAGTATTCATTCGCAAATAGCAATTCATCCAAAATGAATGAACGCTCACTTTCTGACACTTTATGGGAGCATGTTTCCAGTAATGCCTTCCATTGCTCAAGCCCCATGTGGTTTTTTCTTTTTTGAGAAAACGACTGGGTTGCTTTATGAAAAAGGCCTAAAAATTTCCCTAGCTGCTTACAGTGCATAGCATCAATATTGGTAATACTTGTACCTTGCAAAAAACTACTTATGACAGCATGGCGATTATTAAGTTGCTGTAATATTGTTCCATCGGTGGCAGCTATGGGCTTAGGGCATGCAATATCGTGTTGATGCACATGTTGCATCAAATCTATAAAATAAGGTAAGGAGGCAACATCGCTCCGCCCTTCAAAGAGGGTAAGTATATAATTAACATCATCAACCTGAATAAGGAAATTACTGTTTTCTACCCCTTCAGCGATGCCATGAATAGAGGTTAGTTTTCCTAAATTATACTGCTCTAAAAACCGTTCGGCATCTGCCGTGGTAACCTTTGTAAAAACCGCCATAATATATTCTGTTGCCCCTATATCACAATCGGAATTTCTTTATTAACCGCAATAGCCTGCTCAGATAAATAACAAGTAAAACAATAGGCTTCTACACCAGCTTTTACAGCTTTTTCCAACGCATTGGCATAAGCAGGGTCAAGATCGGCAGCAATTGTAAAACGTTCACAATCAGATCGCTGCCCTAAATACAACATTACAGCGCGGTGCCCGGCTTGTTTTATCCCTATTAATTCTTCTAGATGTTTAACGCCGCGGCTTGTGATCGCATCGGGGAATTCCAGTAAACTATCTTGCCGTTTTAAATGGCAATTTTTTACCTCTACCCAGCATTGTTCCTCTTTTTTAGTCAATAAGAAATCAATCCTTGATCTACCGTATTTCGCCTCCGGCTTTATAGTATCATAGCCGCTCAACATCGGAAAGTGTTGCAACTGCAAGCCTTCCTTTACAATTCTATTTGCATTACCCGTATTGACGCCTGTTAAAATACCATCAGCTACGACCATCTCTAGTGTATACGCTAGCTTACGTGTAGGGTTATCACTTTTTGAAATATATACGGGCATACCCGGTGAAGCGGCACCCAGCATTTTACCAGAATTGGGGCAGTGCGCGGTGGTAACTTCACCAGTTTCCAGCTCTATATCCGCTAAAAAGCGCTTATAGCGCTTAATCAGTGTTCCTTTATAAAGGGGTGGTAAATCCATTATTCAGAGGCAGAATAGGATTCCAAAGCAAATCTTTTGCCACAATAAGAACAATCGACCCAATCTTGTTTGCCCATATTCAGGTAAACTTTAGGGTGCCCCAAGGCTTTACTTCTTTGAGTGCCATCTGGCCTTAGTGTACCATCACACCAAACTTTTTTATCAAAGACAGTAAGTACTTCTACCGCCGGCGGCGTGGGTGTATGGGGAGACTGATACGTAGGTACACTCATAAAGCGTTCATGCCATATCTTATGAAAAATAGCAAAAAGGATTATTGTTTTCTATTTTAATGAGCTACATTTATAATAATGAAACGATCTTCCTCTAAACAGCCTGTTAAAAAGGCACGTGTTTCAGATGCAACGCGGCGCAAAAATTATGCTATTCTAATTGCCTTACTGGCCTTTATCAGCCTAATTTTTCTGGTGACACTTTCCAGAATGCAAGGCAATTTTGAGCAAGCTGAAACAAATGAGCGCGTTTTAGAAGAAAAATCTCGTCAGCTATTAATGAAATAAATTTCCAAAATGTGATCTATTTTATTGTTGCAGCGCATCATAACGTGTTCTAACTAAAATAATAATGCATAAATTGTTGCTTCTAATTTTGTATCTGTTGATCCCTGTGCACCTGTTGGCGGAGCCGCTTACGGCTGAGCAAATTCGTGCACGATTACTGCACAAAACAGCAGTTTGGAATATTAATAATACGACACAATATCAATTTTTTGATAGCAGCGGCCTTACCATTTTTCAGGATGCCCAGGGCAACCATGAAACAGGGGTTTGGACAGTGACTGATGACGGTATGTTTTGTTCCAATTGGCAAAAGCAAGGCTGGATATGCTATCGCCTACGCATGGAAAGGAATAATCAGGTAATTTGGGAAGGGCCTGTTAACAGCTTTTATACGCCCACAACAGAAGATTATACTGTTTCACGATTACAATCTGGCAATAAAACAACCTTTAACTTGCCTATGAAAGCCTATCGCCCCAAAATTTTTAGCCTTGGTGCAGAAATAATTACCCAGGAGTATATACCCGGCGGCAACCCTGTTCCGGGAACAGGAGAATAGCGTTTTCACAGTATATTGTGTTACAATTATTCTATGTTAAAAAAATTTCTGTTAGAAAATAACATTGAAGCCTATTACCTGCCTAAATCTGACCGGTTTCAAAGCGAATACCTGCAAGCCAGTGAAGAACGTTTGCAATGGCTAACAGGCTTCACAGGTTCGGCTGGCAAATTGCTTATCACACCACAACAAACAGCTTTGTTCACAGATAATCGCTATGCCGTACAGGCAAAACAGGAAGTTTCTAAAGATATTGCGGTTTATATTGATGAGTCGCCTCTTAAATGGCTGCAAAAGCAAGCGATTACAACACTTACAGTTGATCCCTGGCTTGTTACAGATGAGCAATTAGCCCCTTTTGTAAAAGAAAATATAGCCATTAACTATCACAGCCTGGATGTTTTATGGGAAAACCGCCCTGCCCCTTTCTATGGTGAAATTTTTATACATCCACTGGAATTTTCTGGAAAACCCTGGCAGGAGAAAATTACTGATTTAAGAGAAAACCACGCAAGTATACTTATTTCTGACCCTGCCTCTTTATGCTGGCTGTTGAATATCCGTGGTAATGATCTTGAATACACGCCACTGGTTTTAGGCTTTGGATTAGTTACAGCCGATAATATCACCGTGTATTCTAATCATGAGATTCCACAAACCGTAAAAAATCATTTTGGTAAAGCGGTGGGTTGGAAGCCGGAGGCGGAGTTATTAAAAGATTTGCCAGAAAATATTGTTTTAGATAAAGACACCTGCCCGGTTGCTATTAGTCAAAAATATGGCAAGTCACAGTTAATAGAAAATCCGCTTTTGCTACCTAAAGCTATTAAAAATAATGTAGAACAGCAAGGCATACGCCTGGCACATCAGCGCGATGGTCGTATACTGTCTCAATTTTTAACCCATATCAGTAATTATATTGGCAAGCCGGAACATCAGGTATCCGCCTTATTGGATGCTGGTCGTGCTCAACAGCCAAATTATCATTCGCTTAGTTTCCCAACCATAGCTGGCAGTGGTGCAAATGGCGCTATCGTACATTATAGAGCAACGCCCAAAAACAGCCGAAAACTACAAAAAAATGAACTGTTTCTAGTAGATTCAGGCGCGCAATATTATGACGGCACTACCGATGTGACCCGCACAGTTTTATTAGGCGACAAGGCCTCTAACTGGCAAAAAGAATGCTTTACCCGCGTTTTAAAAGGCCACATTGCCATGGCCGTTGCCATATTCCCCAAAGGAACAACGGGGGCACAATTAGACGTGCTGGCGCGGCAATATTTATGGCAAGCGGGGCTTGATTACGGCCACGGCACTGGGCATGGCGTCGGTAGTTTTTTAGGCGTGCATGAAGGCCCCCAAGGCATTAGCAAGCGGGCCCTCACCCCCTTACAGGCTGGCATGATTTTATCCAATGAACCAGGCTATTATGAAGAAGGAGCCTTTGGCATTCGCATTGAAAATTTAGTGTTAGTTCAAGAGCATAAGAAAGAAGGTTTCCTGCATTTTGAAACCCTAACATTGGCACCGTTGGACGAACGTTTGATAGATGAAAAGCTGTTAAATGATGCCGAACAGCAATGGTTCGCGGATTATCAGCAAAAAGCTTATGAAAATATGGCTAATGAAACGTAATTTCATCTAAAGCAATGGTAACCGCTGTTGGTTTTAAGGATTCCTTGCAACTAACAGTAACCGAATGTAACGGCCCCTCGATATTATTTTGCCAATAGAACAAGAAATGATTCAGTTCCGGAAATTTTGGCGCGATATCCAGATGTTGCCAAATATAGGTTTGCAGCAAATCTTGATAATCTGGCAAGCGGTAAAGAATCTCTGCCGTTATCAATTGTCGGCCATTCAAAAATTGTTGTCCAAAATCACCCGTTATAATATTGTCCATAGTTTATCTTAGCATAAATTTGTCTCTAATTGAATAGGTTGCAAGATTTGTGCCATTAATACTAGCGGGATTGACTAGCCGCCGTGATCATCTCCGCTTGAGTAATACCAAATGTTATAGGCGTTTGATGCATTCTGTAACCATAGCATTCTGTAAATTCATCACTTTCAGGAGTTTGCAAGGACAAAGCAAGGCTTGTAGGACAAAAAGTTAAATCAGGCTCTTGTTTTTTTAGAAATTCCCAAAGGTTACCTTGATATAATTCATCTGTTCCCGATTTAATACCATTCATCAGATCAGCATTTTCTAAAGCAGATATAACCATCAATTCTTTTTCTTCAGGAAGCCCTATAGATTTTATGATATCTATTTCTTCTATCTGCTTGCCATCGAACGAAATATTGTGAATTCTTGATAACATGCCTGTAAAGGCATCAAATTCTGCTTCTGCCACAACAGGAATAGACTCTTTATTATCATAAACAGGAATGTTTATTTCCACCAAGGGATGGCCATTTTGCTGCCCGTTAATTCTTATCTGCTCATAAGAAACTGTATCGTTAATATAACCTAAAACAAATTTGTACATATAATTAGTAATATTAAGGGAGTTAGTTTTTAAAAAATTCATAATAAATTAACCTTAATTTTGCCATAGTCAAGTTAATATGGCTGAATCAGCATCCCCTAAATTCTCTCTCCCCAAGCCTGGCGATATTTTGCGGGGGCGTGCGGATATTTTATTTGCACTTGGGCTGGTTATTGCCATTACTGTGCTAATTCTTCCAATGCCTTCGTGGTTGCTAGATATGGGATTGGCCATTTCCTTTACATTGGCGGTGTTGGTTTTAATGACAGCGTTATTTATTGATAAACCTTTAGATTTCAGTAGCTTTCCAACTATATTATTAATTTCAACGATGATTCGGCTGGCCTTGAACATGGCCTCTACCCGTTTAATTTTAAGCCAGGGGCATGAAGGCACTGATGCCGCCGGAAAAGTAATTCAGGCATTTGGTAATTTCTTGATGCAGGGGAATACCGTCATTGGTATCATTGTTTTCGCGATTTTGGTGATTGTAAACTTTATGGTTATTACCAAAGGTTCCGGGCGTATTGCCGAAGTTTCTGCGCGGTTTAGTTTAGACGCCATGCCCGGCAAGCAAATGGCCATTGATGCTGATTTATCCGCTGGTATTATTACTGATATAGAAGCAAAGCAGCGTCGGAAAGATTTAGAAGATGAAAGCACCTTTTTTGGTGCCATGGATGGTGCAGCAAAGTTCGTGCGCGGGGATGCCGTAGCCGGCCTACTTATTACACTGATTAATGTCATCGGCGGTATTATCATCGGCATGGTCTATAATAATGTAGAATTTGCTGAAGCCGGGCGCACCTATACCTTTTTAACCATTGGTGATGGGCTGGTAACACAGATTCCTGCCCTGATTATTTCCGTTGCCGCCGGTATGCTGGTAACGAAAGCCGGTTCTCGTGGTTCCATTGACAAAGCGGTTTTTGCGCAACTAGGGGCATACCCTGCTGCACTAGGCATGAGTAGTTTCTTAATGGGAGGTCTTGCCTTATTGCCCGGCATCCCCATGGTACCGTTTTTGTTGTTATCTGTTTGTATGGGCTCAGCCTCTTACTTTATTAAGAAGGGCGCGAAAGCAGAAGCCGCGGCCGCTAAGCCACCTGCGACAAAAGCTTTGCCTGGTGCATCTGCTAAAGGAACAGAACAAGCCGGCGAAGAAACACCGCAAGATGCGCCAATCTCTGATATACTTTACCTTGATTCATTAAAGGTAGAAATTGGTTATGCCTTGTTGGGCATGGTGAATGGGAAAGCTGCTGGTGCCACGCTACCAGATCAAATTAAATCTTTACGCAATCAGTTAGCAGCAGAAATGGGCTTTATCGTACCAAGTGTGCGTATTCAGGATAACTTGCAACTTTCCAGTAATAACTATCGTATTATGCTAAAAGAAATTCAGGTAGGCGATGGCGTTATCAAACCAGATCAGTGGATGGTGATGAACCCTAGCGGCGAAAAAATTGATTTATCTGGTGAACCCACGGTTGAGCCAGCTTTTGGCTTACCGGCCATGTGGATCAGCGAAAAACTGAAAGAAGAAGCCGACTTTAAGGGTTACACAACAGTAGAGCCTTCTACCGTTTTAATCACCCATTTAACCGAGGTGATTAAAGATAATATGCCAGATTTATTATCTTATGCTGAAACGCAAAAGCTGCTGGATCAACTACCGGAAGAACATAAAAAACTGGCAGATGATGTTATTCCCGATCAAATTTCTTTGGGTGGCTTGCAACGTGTATTGCAAAATCTGTTAGGTGAACGTGTTTCTATTCGGGATTTACCATTAATTCTGGAAGGCATTGCCGATGCCACCGATAGCACCCGCAATATTATGCTGATTACCGAACATGTAAGAAGCCGCATGTCTCGCTCGATTAGCGAAAGTTTTATAAATGAAAAAGGCTATGTCCCTATCGTTAGCCTTTCCAGTGAGTGGGAACAAGAATTTATGAATGCCCTGGTTGGTGATGCGGAAATGCGCACCCTGGCGCTGGCGCCTACGAAATTACAAGAATTTATGAAACGCATCAAAATGGTTTTTGAACGACAAATGGCCATGGGTGCATTCCCGGTCTTATTAACCAGCCCCGCCATTCGCCCCTATGTGCGCAGTGTTGTAGAAAGATTCCGCCCCATGACACCAGTGTTATCACAAAATGAAATATCACCGAAAGTGAAGATTCAGACATTGGGGCAAGTTTAACCAATTTGCTTAAATTCATACAATCGCTATAAACACTGTATGACCAGTAACACGATGTGGGGCGGGCGCTTTTCAGAGAAGCCTGCAGAAGTGATGACGCGTATTAATGCGTCTATTGATTTTGATAAACGATTGTATCGCGAAGATATTGCGGGCTCAAAAGCACACGCAGCGATGCTGGTGCAACAAGGTATTATCGAAAAGCTGGACGGCGATAAAATTCAAGAGGGGCTTGATCAAGTAGCCTCTGAAATTGAAAACAACACTTTTACCTTTTTAGCCGAATTGGAAGATATTCATATGAATATTGAAAATCGGTTGCGTGAAATTATGGGCGATGCGGCCGGGCGGTTGCATACAGCACGCTCTCGTAACGATCAGGTGGCCACCGATTTTAAATTGTGGGTAAAGGCAGCAACAGAGCGTGCGATTAAACAGCTAGATACTTTGCAGGCCACATTAGAAAAGCGTGCAAGCCAACATGCACAAACTATTATGCCTGGTTTCACACACCTGCAAACGGCGCAACCTGTCACTTTCGGGCATCATTTAAAGGCTTATGGGCAAATGTTTGGCCGTGATAAAGGCCGTTTTACCGATAGCTTAAAACGCCTCAATGAATGCCCGTTGGGCGCGGCGGCACTGGCGGGAACTGCTTTTCCCATTGACCGGCAACAAACAGCCTCAACACTGGGCTTTGATAAGCCCATGGCCAACTCTCTAGATGCTGTCTCTGACCGCGATTTTGCGCTAGAGTATTTAAGTTGCGCCAGCCTTTGTGCCTTACATTTATCACGATTGGCGGAAGAACTGGTTTTATGGTGCACCCCGCAATTTAATTTTGTGCGTCTATCCGATGCTTTTTCTACCGGCAGTTCTATCATGCCGCAAAAACGCAACCCCGATGCCGCCGAGTTGGTGCGCGGCAAAACCGGTCGCGTTATTGGCAGCTTGGTAAGCTTAGCCGTTACCTTGAAAGGTTTACCACTGGCCTATTCCAAGGACATGCAAGAAGATAAAGAACCAGTGTTTGATGCCGCCGATACTTTGGATGCGTGCCTGGCCGTGATGACTGGGATGCTGACAGATTTAGAAGCCAACCCCCAAGCCATGCGCCAGGCGGCCGCCTATGGTTTTTCTACCGCCACTGATATTGCAGATTATATGGTTCGTGAACATAATATACCATTCCGGGAAGCGCATCATGTGTCTGGTACTTGTGTAAAGTTGGCAGAAGAAAAAGGCGTTGAATTGCAAGATTTAAGCCTGGAAGATTATCAAAATATCCACCCGTCCATTCAGCAGAATATTTTTGACGTTTTAAGCGTTGAAGCCTCCGCCGCCAGCCGCACCAGTTTGGGTGGTGCCGGTGAAACGTATCAAAAAGGAATATAATCATGCCCCATATTATTTTAGAACATACCCCACTGCCAAACAGTATTGACGTTAAAAAGCTTTTGCAAAAACTTCATATAACACTAGCCAAGCAAGATAGTTTTGATATTCAAGCCATAAAAAGCCGTGCGATTCCCTTGTCACATTATCATGCAGCAGAAAATGACCCGCCGTTTATGCACCTAACTTTGGCCGTTTTAGCGGGCAGAACAGAACAGCAGCTAAAAAATGCCGGGCAGGTTCTTTTTGATATTTTGGCAGATTATAATAAGCAGGCAGCAGCCAAAACCTCGTTAGAAATCCGCCAGATGGATGCAGATTTTTACTGGAAATAGGCTGTGCATATGCAATACTATTACATGCGTAATGACTTTTTTATGCAACAATGCCTAGCGCTCTAGGAATTCAGTCCTTAAATCAACTGTGGCTTCTACACCAATTTTATCATAATTTTCATCCAGCCATGCTTTTCCAGATTCAAAACCGCGATCTCGCAAATTTATCAGAAAAGACCAGTCTGTGTTAAATTTACTGGCAACACTTAAATCACATAAAACCTGATCGGCACGAATAGAATGCATTAATACATGTTTTAGCTTGTCTTTATGTTCATCTTTTAACCAATCTTCTTCCAATAGCTTCAGCACGAATGCAATGGCACGAAATTCTTTCATTAATGAAGTATTAAAGCTAACTTCGTTAATGCGGTTGGTAATGTCCAGGGCTTCGGTAGGCACTTCATCCCGCTCAATGGGGTTAATATGCAAAACGATTACGTCGCGGCTTTGCGTGTGATAGAAAAAGGGGTAGAGTGCCGGGTTCCCCATATAACCACCATCCCAATAATACTCGCCTTCAATTTGCACGGCTTGAAACAGATAGGGTAAACAGGCAGAAGCCATCGCCACATCCAAATTAATTTCGTTGTTGTAAAAAACTTTTACCTTGCTGGTGCGTACATTTGTGGCACTGATAAATAATTTTACCCCACCCTCACAATCATCACATTTCGGCAATAAATCAAAATCAATGATTGATTCTAATAAGTCTCGCAAGGGGTTGATATTTAAAGGGTTAAACTGATAAGGTGAATACAGGCGTGTTAGGGCTTCAAACAGTTGATAGCTGGAGGAATGATTCATATTCCATTTAGAACCACCCGGCGTAAAGTAATTAACCATTTTCTCCAGTGGGTTTTGATGCACCGGACTAAAAAATTGTCCGGCCTTGGCAATGCGGCTCCATAGTTCATTCAGCTTATCATGGGCACCCTGCCGCCCATTTTCAGCAAAACCAGCCGCATAAGCCACCGCATTCATTGTGCCTGCACTGGTGCTGGACAGCCCTTCAATAGTAATACGTTCATCGGCTATAAAAGCATTTAAAAGCCCCCAAGAAAAAGCCCCATGCGCCCCGCCACCCTGCAGGGCTAGGTTTACGGGCTTCGTTGTTGTTTTCATCGGCATAGGGATGATGTAGGCCGTTTTAGTGAGGTTAGAAAGTAGATAATATAATCAGCTGTTCTAATGTATTTTGTGCTTTGCCCTCATCAATAATTCTGTGCGCTAAGGCAATGCCCTCTCCCAGTTTTTCACTTTGTCCGCCACCATTAGCCCCGCCGCCGCATTAAATAAAACAACATCCCGCTTGGCATCCTGACATTCGCCAGAAAGAATTTGTTTCGTTATTTTTGCATTTTCCTGTGGTGTGCCACCTTTTAAAGCTTCGATAGGTGCGGGGGTTAGACCAATATCTTGCGGTCGAATCACTTTAATTTCGCCATCTAAACCGCAATAATATTGTTCTCCGTCCAAGGAAAATTCATCTAAGCCACCACCGCCATACACGATGATGGCCTTTTCACTACCCATGTTCTTTAACGCCTTTGCCATGGGTTGCAGCCATTTTTTATCATATACCCCCAACAATTGGCGCTTAACATTTAAGGGGTTAGCCAGTGGCCCCACCAGGTTAAAAATAGTGCGAATCCCCAACGCTTTTCTGACAGGCGCAACATGGCGCATGGCCTGATGATAGCTGGGGGCGAATAGAAAACCGATATTACAGGCTTGAATGCAGCGTTCCACTTGTTGAGGGGTGGCATTAATATTGACACCTAAAGCCTCCAACATATCAGCAGAACCAGATTTACTGGAAGCAGCGCGGTTACCATGTTTAGCCACGGGCACACCGCAAGCTGCCAGCACAATGGCCACCGTGGTAGAAATATTGAATGTTTGTGCCCCGTCGCCACCAGTGCCGCAAGTATCCATGGCCTTATCAGGAATGCTGATATTCGGTTTCAAAGCTAAGCTTTTTAGAACATCAGCCGCCGCCGTAATTTCATCTGCGGTTTCACCGCGTTCCGCCAGTTTTTTTAATAATGTTGCTATTTCCTGCTCAGGCATTTGCCCTTGCATCATTTGTAGAAATTGTTGTTCGGTTACTGATTTCACTAAACGCTCATATAATTTTAAGATTGTGTCCCCAATTAGAGAACAAATTCTTTGGTTAATCTTTCAGGCGCCTTGCTTTTTGCCAAACACAAAAAATTATACAGCATTTGATGGCCAGATTGGGTTGCAATACTTTCAGGATGAAACTGTACGCCAAAGAGGGGGAGGGATTTGTGGCGTACAGCCATTACTAAATTATCAACTTTTGCCGTGATGTCAAAACATTTTGGCAAAGTTTCTACTTCTGCAATCAGGGAATGATAGCGTGTGGCTGTAAAGGGGTTTTGAACATGCGCAAACATGTTATCGCCAGTGTGTTCTATAACTGCCGTTTTGCCATGCACCGGTGCTGGCGCACGAACAATCTTGCCACCAAACATCTGGCACAAGGCCTGAAACCCCAAACAAACGCCATACATCGGAATTTTTTTGTCCGCACAAGCCTGAATCAAGGAAAGGGAGATACCCGCTTTATCCGGGTCACAGGGGCCAGGGGAAATGACAACAGCCGTTGGTTTTAATGCAAGACACTCCTCAACGCTTAAGGCATCATTTCGGTGCACTACAACTTCTTCTTCGGAAATAGCCTGTAAATAGTGCACAAGGTTCCAGGTAAAGCTGTCGTAGTTGTCTATTAAAAGGATCATGTTTGTTCCATTAATATACTTATAAACAAGATAAAACCAACATATGCGTTGATATTAAAGAGTTTAAAATATTCATTTTTCTTAAACAGCCCTGGCCTTAAATTCTGAAAACTATAATAGACGCTGAATAGTAATATCACAACAAAAGGCAATAGTAGATTGATATAAAAAAACATTGCGGCCATTATAAAATAGCACGTTACAATAGCCGGTTGTGCAGACTTCCCAAAAAACAAAGCCGAAGACTTAACCCCTAATTTCCTGTCATCCTCTACATCCTGCAGGGCGTAAATGGTATCATAGGCCAACGTCCAGAAGATAGCGGCAAGGTAAAGCCCTACAGCCTCTGCTGTAATACTTCCGGTTACAACCTGATAGCCCATTAAAACACCCCAGTTAAAAACCAGCCCTAAAAACAGTTGTGGTATGGGGAAAAATCGTTTCATTAGTGGGTAAATGGCAACAAGCGGCAAACTGGCGATGCCCAGGACAATAGTTTTTGTGGGGAATTGTAATAGCACAATTAGCCCGGCTGTTAACAACAGCCCTAATAAAATCAGTGCCCCTTTTACCGAAACAGCACCGCTGGCCAACGGCCTGGTTTTGGTGCGTTCCACCTTTTTATCAATATCTCTGTCCCATACATCATTGATAACACAGCCTGCACTGCGCATAATCAATGCCCCTACGGCAAACAGCGCATACCATTTCCCCGTTGTAGAACCCGTCAAAGCCAAGCCCCACCAGCATGGAAGCAATAATAAAAATGTACCCGTTGGTTTATCCAGTCGGCATAAATGCCAATAGGGGCGTAAATTATTCGGCAGCATGTGCGTAATATCCTAACAACAGCGTGGTTGCCTTGCTATAACTATTGTGTGGCAAGAAGTCGATTCCTAGCAGCTTTACTAATCTTATTGATTGCGGCTGCTGCCATCATAGTGTTTTGGGTTTATCAATCCAAAGAACCCAAATTACCTGAAACCACAGAACGCAATCAAACACCAACGGCGCCGCCTACGTTTGAACTACCGGAAGAGCCTGAAAGTTCTATGCTTTTTGAACGTCCTAATTTTCCCAGGTTTGTATCTTTTACAAATTTACAATTTTCTGATAATACTTTTACAGCCGATAATGCCACATTTTTAAAACAGCCGTGCACCAATGTATCTGGCGAGTTTAACGAAACAGCCAGTCTTTTTTCTTGCCAAGCAGCAGAAAATACGGTGCAGTTCTATCTGTCTGGCCAACAATTTCAATTGGCACACCCGCAACTGCAAATGCAGGGCACTATTAATGATCAATCTTTACAGGCTAACCTTGTTGCCTTTAACAAAAGCTGGCAGATTAGGCAAAATTGGGGCAATCCGCTATCTGTTTACACCGATACTTTAGATAGCAAACTGCCCTGCCCAGAACAGCCGGTGCTTTTCCGGGCGAATCAACTGGCCATTCAAGAGCTTGTGTTACCCGCCCCTGTTATTAATTATAATCCGAACCAGGGCATTCAGTTTTCCTCTGAATTATCACCAATCAGTTCTGTTAAGGGAATCTATAATAATGCAGGAGAAGCCAGCTTTAATGCCAGAAATATTAAACTGCCTTACCCTTTATCAGGGGCTGCAAATTTGCAAGGTATGTTCAAAGCCCCGCCCAGACAATGCCCTGATCTTGAAGCGGTGCGTCAATCAAATGGCCTCATTGATATAAAAATCAGCCAGTTAATTATCTATAATTTGAATTTACCAAAATTAGCGCAAGATGTTAGAGGCGATGTTTCTATGCAAAGCCTAACCAGCGGTACTTATTTAAATGGGCAGACTAATTTAGGCAATATTCAAACAGAAGCCTATTGGCAAAATGAGCAGCTATTATTTCAAGATACCCAAGCACAATTTAATGGCGGCAGTGTGTTAATGAACGGAACCCTGTCCCCCTTTACCCAAACCACAGATATTACCTTTGCGATAAAGTTTAACACCCTGCCCGCCGAGGCTCCCCCATTGCAATTAACCATTAATGGTAATTTAGAACAACCGGCCATTGGTTTAAAAGACACTGGCTTTGCCCGCTTTATCGCCGGAAGGAAATTGCGCGGGATTTTTGGAAATTAATACAACCGTTTCGCATCTGCCACCACCAGCGCGGTCATGTTCAATATACCTCGCACGGTTGTACTAGGCGTTAAAATATGCACCGGTTTAGCAGCGCCTAGCAAAAGGGGCCCAATATTTTGACCACCGGTCATGGATTTTAGCAATGTGTAGGCGATGTTGGCTGCATCTAACGTAGGCATAACCAACAGGTTTGCTTCACCAGATAAGGCTGAATTAGGAAATAACCGTTCCCTGATATTTTCTTCCATTGCCGTATCACCATGCATCTCGCCTTCAATTTCTAAATCGGGGCGCATTTCATTAACAATGTCTTTGACACGCTGCATTTTACGTGCCGAAACGTTGTCGTAGCTGCCAAAATCAGAATGCGATAGAAGCGCAATTTTAGGCGTAATGGCAAAACGTTCCACATAATCGGCGGCAATAACCGTATTACAAGCAATAACATCGGCAGAAGGTTCCGGGTTTACATGTGTATCGCAAATAAAATAGGTTCCCTGGTTTAAAACCAAGGCATTCATAGCAGCAAATTGCGGCGCTAGGCGGCTTTTACCAATAATATCGTTGATGTGTGCCAAATGACGGTGATAGCGGCCAATACTGCCGCAGATCATGCCGTCCACTTCACCATTTTCCAGCATCAAACTTCCTAGCACCGTTGGCCGGGAACGCACAACAGCTTCGGCATAATCGGGGGAAATACCGCGCCGCTGCATTTTTTTATGGTATAGTTCCCAATGCTCCTTAAAGCCAGGGTTGTTGACCATGTCAATCACTTCATAATCACGTCCAGCGCGAATACGCAGGCCAAGCTGCAAAATCTTTCGGGCGATTATGGTGGGATCACCAATTAAAACAGGGTGACAAATTCGGTCATCTACTGCGGCCTGTACCGCACGTAAAATACGCTCTTCTTCCCCTTCAGCAAATAATACCTTCTTGGGGTTTTGCCGGGCTTTCTCAAATAAGGGGCGCATCACCAGGCCAGAACGGAACACAAACTCTTCCAGGGAACTAGTATACTCTAAAAAATCTTCTATGGGGCGTGTAGCAACGCCTGATTCCATAGCAGCTCTAGCAACCGCCGGCGCAACCGCCGCCAGCAACCGCGGGTCAAACGGTTTAGGAATTAAATAATTCGGGCCAAAAATTAAACTTTCCGCACTACTATAGGCCTTCGCCACAATTTCAGAAGGCTCTGCCATCGCCAGATCAGCAATAGCTTTTACACAAGCAATTTTCATGGCTTCATTAATACGGGTTGCGCCTACATCCAAAGCACCGCGAAAAATATAGGGAAAACAGAGAACATTATTGACCTGGTTCGGGTAGTCGGAACGACCAGTGGCAATAATCGCATCTTGCCGCACTTCTTTAATCTCTTCTGGCAAAATTTCCGGGGTGGGGTTAGCCAACGCCATAATAAACGGTTTTGGTGCCATTCTGGCCACCATCTCTTTTTTCAACACTTTCGGGGCAGAAACACCTAAAAATATATCTGCACCACCAACAACATCGCCCAGTGTTCGGTAATCGGTTACTTGGCGATAAAGACGCTGTTTTTCGTCCAGGCCTTCCAGACGCTCACTGTGCAAAACACCTTCAATATCCGTCACCCAAATGTTTGCTTTTTTAGCCCCCATGCTAACCAGTAAATCTAAACACGCAATGGCTGCTGCCCCTGCCCCGCTGGTAACGATTTTGGCGTTGGCTAAATCTTTTTCAACCAATCGCAAGGCATTTGTTACAGCCGCAGCAACAATAATCGCCGTTCCATGCTGGTCATCATGAAAAACCGGGATTTTCATTTTATTTTTTAAAGTATTTTCAATCTGAAAACATTCCGGTGCCTTAATATCTTCGAGATTTATACCGCCAAAGGTTGGCTCTAAACTGCTAACCACATCAATAAATTTTTGTGGGTCGGCGGCATCAACTTCAATATCAAAAACATCAATACCCGCAAATTTTTTAAAAAGGACGGCTTTTCCTTCCATGACTGGTTTAGAAGCCAAGGCACCAATATTGCCTAACCCCAAAACAGCAGAACCATTGGTTACAACCCCTACCAGATTAGCCCGTGCCGTATAATCCCCGGCTTTTAACGGGTCTTTCACAATTTCTTCACAGGCATAGGCCACGCCGGGTGAATAGGCCAAAGCCAAATCGCGTTGGTTGTCTAAGCGCTTTGTAGCAACAACCTCCAGCTTTCCTGCCTTGGAACGATGCCTGTTTTTTCCTTCTTCTTTGGCATGGTAATTTAACGCCGCCTCGCGGAACGATTCTTCGTCTCCGGCGGAAGTACCAATATTAGAAGTAGCATTAGGGTTTTTGGGCATGCACTCTTATGTCATAAAAAACTTAAGAAATCTAATAGAGGCTGTGATGCAGTGCGGTATAAGCACCACAAGCATTATTCGTATATTGTGCATAAAAACACAGCACGGCTTTACAACAATTGTTAAGGTTATCACACAGGGCTTAAACGCCTTGTTGATAGAAAGCTAAAATCTTGTGATAATTCCAGGGCGCTAAAAGATTTACCAAAGCATTATATTCGCTTTGGCAAGGCGTATGCTGGCTTTCATCTTATTACTGCAACTTTTAATTTATTTAGGAGATTTATGGATTCAAAAACCTTAGCCAATATTCGACACCAGCTTGATTGCTCTGTTGATATTTTTTGTCAATTATTACATGCAGCAACGATTTTCAATTCTATAGAAACGAAACATCATTCCCTACCCAGCCTTATTAAGGCCTGGGAAGCAGGAGAGGAGCCAATTCCAACCGCGGTTATTGAACAAGTTCAAATTATTAGCAGTGTTATAGAAACAGAAAGATTGAGAATATTAGATACATTAACGAGTCATCCCGATAAAATTTTCGCTGCCCTGTACTTTACTAATGATGCCGATTTTAAAAAGTATAGGTTTGAGCAGGCAAAACGCTGCCTGGGAAAAGCCCTTGCAGGCCGTTTAGCGCTTCAAGCTGCCCAAAGGGGCTGGGAAAAAACCAGCAAATATTTCAACAAGGAAGTAGTTATTCAGCCTATTGCATTTGTAAAAGAGCCTTATGAGCATTGGCTAGAAAAGCAACACGGCACCCACAGTAAAAGTATGCTGATTCGCTGGACAAACAGCCACCCTACCCCCGATGAAAGCATACAGTTTGGCGGGTTGCCGGTTGATTTAAAAAGCGCCTGCAAACACTTTATGTTCGCCGGTTCCACCGGCAGCGGCAAAACGGTTAGCATCCGCTTATTGCTACAATCATTATGGGGCGATGGACGAAATAGTCACACACGTGGCGTGGTTTACGACCCGCACGGTGAATATTATGCACTATTAAAGTCAATGGGCATTGCAGAAGATCGCCTTGTTGTCTTAAACCCTTTTGCAACAGATGCCAAAGGCTGGGATATGGCGGCTGATATACAGTCGGCTTCTCAGGCAGAAACCTTTGCCAATGCCTTGCTACCCTATGATGGTGGCAACCAAGACCCATTCTGGCGCAATTCCTCTATCTTACTAACCAAAGGTGTTATTTTAAGCTTTATTATTGCTGCCAACAATAAAGGTATAGAGCCCGCCTGGACACTACGAGATCTGTGAGGTGGACCCAATTGACTAGACAGGTAGAAAGTAAAAACGTTCTCTAGTATCCCTGACGGTTGGTTAAAATCAGGCGGCTAATTTTGCTGTTCTGATTATTTGGTTGTTTATTAGGTTAGTATTTTTGTTGCGACTTGCAAGATAAAATTCATTGGGTGTTTTATAGTGCAGAGCTTGGTGTAAGCGTCTTTGATTGTAGTAGCTAAACCATTGCCTTAAAACATGTTTTAAGGCGGATCCTGTGTTAGGTGCATGGATATAAATGCATTCGTGTTTAACAGAACGCCAAAGCCGCTCTATAAAAATATTATCCAGATATCTGCCACGTCCATCCATGGATATTGTGATATTGGTGTTTAACAGGGTGCTGGTAAACGCCTCACTGGTAAACTGGCTACCCTGATCTGTGTTAAAGATTTCCGGCTGGCCATAAAGCTCTAAGGCTTCCTGTAAAGCCTCTACACAAAAGTCAGCATCCATCACATTAGAAAGCCGCCAAGCTAGTACTTTACGGCTATACCAGTCCATGATCACCACCAGATACAGAAAGCCTTTCTGCATGGGAATGTAGGTTATATCCGCGCACCATACCTGATTAGCCCTGTTGATATCCAGCCCCCTTAGCAGGTATGGATAAATCTTATGAGCCGGATGTGGCGCACTGGTATTAGGCTTTGCGTAGATAGCCGCAATACCCAAATCCCGCATCAGCCGCTGTACTTTCTTGCGATTGATAGCATAGTCCTGGCGGCGTAAAACCATTGTCATGCGGCGACTGCCAAGGCTCGGATCCTCCAGAAAACACTGGTCTATTAATCGCAGTAATTTCAAATCTTCTGGGGGTATCGGTTTGGGCTTGTAATAGACGCTACTACGGCTGATTGACAACAAGCGACACTTGGCCGACAAACTCAATTTTGGCGTTTCTATTTTAATTATCTTCATGCGCTCAACCCTCTCTAGCCTTTGAGCGCTTTGGACAAAAAATCCCGCTCCACTGTCAGCTCACCCACCTTGGCATATAGCTGTTGTAGCAGCACTTCCTGCTCACCCTTGTCTGAATGCCGCTTCTCCCTTGGCTCAAACACCAATGCCGCACCCTGCAATAACTCCCGACGCCACTGGTTGATGGACGTGCTATGAATCCCATATTCACTCGATAGCTGCGCGATCGTCTTCTCGCCTCGAATAGCTGCCATAGCCACCCTAGCTTTAAATTCTGGCTTATATCTTTTCTGTTTACTCTTACTCATATTCTGCTCCTTACTAGCATTCTGCCAGAGGACGCTAGAGCTCTTTCCACTGTCTAATTTTTGGGGTCCACCTCACTGCTATTGGCGTTGCATTCCCAACAACGGTGCATGGATCTGTTGATACAAGATGATAGAACCATGTCTTTCTACAATCGTTTTCCCAAAGAAGCGGAAAAAACATCAGAAAGTATTATCTCTGATTTAGCATCTCGATGTGAACGCTATGAAGCAATTGCCGATCTTTGGCATCAATTACCAGAGAAAATCAGCCTTAAAGAATGGGCGAGTAGTAATAAAATTTTACTACTGGGTCGGCATACAGAGGCCACCACCCAAATGGCCGCCCTGAATCAGGTTATTGTTACAAGATTAATGCAAATTCTGTTAAACGGCCCCAATATCCAGCAGGCGGAAAGCTTTATCATTTTAGACGAACTCGGTAGCCTTAATCATCTGCAAGGCCTTTTGGAATTAGCCACCGAAGGCCGCAAAAAGGGTGTTAGTTTAACACTAGGTTTCCAAAGCTATGCCCATATAAAGCGTAACTACACCCAGAATGAAGCTAGTGCCATTCTAGGGCAAATTGCCCATAAGGCCATTTTACGACTAGATGATTATGATACCGCCATGTGGGCGGAACAATTATTTGGTTATGAACAAGGTTGGTCTAAAAGCCGTAGAATACCTACTTCAAAATACAATGAACCGGTGGAAATAACGGAACATGAAACATCAAAACCGGTTCATGAAGCTGATAAATTTCAAAAAATGCCTGCCGCTCGCCTTGATTTAGGTGATCCTTTGCATGGTATTTACCTGAATAATGGTAACAGTTATACTTTAGCACAACCAGCAGACGTATTGTTAGATGCACTAATCCCTCTAGAAAACCAGAATACTTTATCTATTCAAGATGATAATTTTTACGGCCTTACGCCCTGGATGCACAGCTGTGAGGAAAGGCTCGGCCTAAATTTACCGGTTGATGATACTATCCACAGAATAACAGAGGAACTTGAAGCAGAGTCTGAATCGCAGGATTATAGTGATGATGAAGACAGTTTTATTCTTGACGTTGACGATAATGATTTTGAGGAACACAATCACTATGAACATGAAACGCCAGCAGAAAGATTAAAACGTGTTTTAGAATTGCGCAGGCTGGAAAGAGAAGAGCAACCTACCACAACAGAATTCTCGGGAACACTGGAAAAACTATGCCAGTACATGCAGAATGAGATAAAAGAGCACGCGCTTTCAGAGTGCCCTGATGATGAATCTTAACATTCTTATCGTATAGAACCCATTTGACAATAAATGTGCGATTGATTTTAGGTGACTGGTTCTAAGAGCTTACCCGAAAACCCACGTAAACTCTTACATCAATTCCTTAGCCGCACCCAACAGTTGATCCGTTCCCTGTTGCTGTACCGAAGAAATTAAGGAGACTTTTTTGCCGGTATATTCCTGCAAGGCGTATTGCTTCTCTTCAATAATAGCATCCGTTAATGCATCTATTTTAGACAATGCCAGCAACCTAGGCTTTTCTAACAAGCCCATGCCGTATTCATCCAGTTCGCGTTCAATCGTATTATAGTCATCTATAATATTTTCCGAGGTGGCATCAACAAGATGTAATAAAACTTTGCAACGTTCCACATGCCCCAAAAAGCGTGTTCCAAGCCCCTTTCCCTGGCTTGCACCCTCAATAAGGCCGGGGATGTCAGCAACAACAAAGTCAAACTTTGTAACACCCAATTGCGGGTGCAGGGTGGTGAAAGGATAATCAGCAATTTTTGGTTTGGCCGCACTCACCACAGACAAAAATGTTGATTTTCCCGCATTAGGCAAGCCAACCAGGCCTACATCGGCCAGTAGTTTTAGGCGCAACCAAATCCAGTATTCTGTGTTAGGCTCCCCCGGTTGCGCATAGCGTGGCGCACGATTCGTCGAAGATTTAAACGATGCATTACCCAGGCCACCTTTGCCGCCTTTCGCAAGAATAATTTGCTGCTCAGGGTTTACCAAATCATAGAGCAGTGTTTCCTTGTCCTCGCTTAAAATCTGGGTGCCAATGGGTAAATGCAATGTAACGCTGGCGCCTTTTGCCCCGGTTTTGTTGCGCCCCATTCCACCATGGCCACGTTTGGCTTTGTAATGTTGTTTATAACGATAGTCGATTAACGTGTTTAATTTGCTGGTTGATTCTGCATAAACATTCCCGCCATCACCACCGTTGCCGCCATCCGGGCCACCAAATTCAACGAATTTTTCTCGATGAAAACTGACACAGCCTACACCGCCATGGCCACTGGCGATAAAAATTTTGGCCTCGTCTAAAAATTTCACAAAATATCCTTTATTCCGCTGGTAATACCAGATCAGCCGGTGAAGGCAAATTAATCGATGGTGTATCCGTTGGCGCCATTGGCACATTGCGAATTTTTTCTAATTTTCGCCAATGCACCACATTGTTATTATGGTCTTCCAAACTGCGGGAAAAGGCATGTCCCCCACTGCCATCAGCCACAAAATAAAAATAATTACTTTCCGCAGGCTTCAAAACAGCCTTGATGGAATCCAGCCCCGGGTTACAAATTGCTGTTGGCGGCAAGCCATCAATGGTGTACGTATTATAATCTGTCTCTGTTTTAATATCGGTTTTCGTTAACGAACGATCCAGCACCCCGTCTTTATCAATGCCATAAACAATGGTGGGGTCTGATTGTAAGCGCATCTCTTTGGCCAAACGATTATGAAAAACCGAAGCCACCAGAGGCCGTTCCTTGGCCACTGCCGTTTCCTTCTCCACAATCGAAGCCAGAATCACCGCCTCAACAGGTGATTTTATCGGAATTTCACGATCTCGGTTTTCCCATTCCCGCAAAACGGCTTTTTGCATCGCTTTCTGCATGCGGCGGATTAGCTTCTCTTTTGTCTCACCCTTAGTATAATTATAGGTTTCGGGCAACAAACTGCCTTCCGCCACCTGTGGCCATTCGCCAACTAAGCCGGGTAAATTGTTATTCTGCTGCATAAAAGACAGCACCGTGGTTCCCTCTACCAGCTGCACTTGTCGCTGATAGTTTTTTCCGCTGCGAATAATTTCACTAAGGCGGCGGGGTGTTACGTTGGCGGGAATTGAATATTCGCCGGCTTTATACTGGCTATGGTTGTGCTGTACAGTTTCTACCAGTTTAAAGGCGGCTGGTCGCTTAACAATACCACTTTGCTTTAGCCGGCTAACAATAGCGTTAAAGCCACTACCCTTGGGAATAGTAACGATTTGTTCCTGGTTATTTAGGGGGCGCTGCCAGTATTGCTTACCAAACCAAAAGAAGCTCGCGCCCGCCACTAGGGCAAGCACTATAAATAGTAAAATTAGTTTTAAAAAGTTTTTCATAAAGACCATCAAATCATAAAACGTTGCAAATCAGCCACGGTTTTAAGATAGGCTGCGAACAACCACCAAAAAACTTACAGCTTTTTTACAGCCTGCTGTATAAGGTTTTTATCAACTGTTCATAAACGGTAAAAGGAATAAAAATGCGTTTTACAAAAATTTTAATGGCCACTAGCGCCGTCATTGCTCTTTCAACGGCTCATCAGGTTATGGCTGATACCCCTCACAATGATTCTTTGAAGACATCTAATGATTTTACCTACCCTAATGTTTTAGACACGCGTGGTAATTGCGTTAGAACTCAATGGAAAAACGGCAGCGATGTTTGTGCACCTGAGGTGGCTCAAGCCCCTGCCCCCGTTAAAGAACCTGCGCCTATTATGCCAGCACAACTTTCTAAAGAAGAAACTATTGTTTACTTTGAATTTGATAAATCTAACCTAATCGGTTCTCAAGCAGCCAAGCTAGATGTTATTGCACGCGCACTACAAAACGCAGAAAAAATTGTGGATGCCAAAGTGGTTGGTTATGCTGACCCTATCGGCACCAACGATTACAACCTAAGCCTTTCTCAACGTCGTGTTGATACCGTACAGAGCTACTTACAAGGCAAAGGCGTAACCAACTCCGAAGCTGTTGACGTTCGCGCCATGGGTGAAACCAATGCATTCGCATCTTGTAATGGTTTGCGTGGCGATAACCTAATCAAATGTTTCCGTGAAAACCGTCGTGTTGAAGTATTATTTGAATACAAATAATTCTAAAAACAAATACTTTAAAAAAGACCCTGCCTAGGCAGGGTCTTTTTTTAGTTATGATTACTATAGTGCTTCCAAAATAAATTCGTGTGGAGGCGAGAGCAAGCAAAATTGAGCGCCGTGTATTCTTCATACATAAGCGAATTTTGCGGCGCGCGCAGCCCCTCACGTAAAAGACCGCGCAATAAGTGCGCGGTCAATACTTTTTCTAGCAATAATCAGCATTTGCTAAAATGCCATTTGTAGCCCTACAGTAACGGTATAATCCGTCTCAAGCTGTGTACCATTTAAGTTGCGGTAAACAGGAACACTGCCTTCAATACCCATTCTCAACCCTTGTAATTTTCCGCCGGGGTTCAGTAAATTAATCCCCACACTCAAATCCACTTGTTCACCACCATAGTTGTCTGGATTCGCTGTTTGGACAGGGGCAACAATATTCGGGTCAATGCCATGAATAGAATCTTGTGTCGTGCCCGTTAACCTGGCGGAAGTGCTTAGCCATTGTTGCCAGTCATAACTTCCCCAGGCGGAAACGCTATGTTTGTCCCCCCAACGATAACCTTCATCGTTTTCGCTTTCTAGCGGAATTTGGGCGGTATATTGTGCCCCCCAACCCCAGACATTTTGCCTGCCTGTATAGGTTATGCCCGGCAAGGCATCAAAAGTACCACTCCCCAGTTGCATGGCGTAAGGCATCCTTAATGTAGGACGCATATTCATGGGAGTCAGCACATCATCCGTTTCATCAATAGAGCCAGTGGGGAGGCTTAAGCCTGCATTTAAATGCACATGGTGGGTATCGTCTTCAT
Source organism: uncultured Alphaproteobacteria bacterium (assembly GCA_963706365.1). GTDB lineage: Bacteria > Pseudomonadota > Alphaproteobacteria > JAJTHO01. The sequence continues at coordinate 854,032 of OY970150.1, forward strand.
ACAAACGAATCAGACTTGAAATTTTTGTATCGCCCCAGCCACTGCTCGCTGTATCAAAACGCCCCAATGGCGCACTTCCCATACCACCAGCAAAGGTTACATGTTCCATATCTTTTTCAAGATATTGCCCCATTACCATTAATGTTAGCCAATCTGTTGGTGCATACATACCACCCAGCATATGCATATTCATGGTCATTTCCAATGGCACAACGCGTAATGTTGGGGGTTGTCCTGCTGTACTGCTAAAACGGTTTGGTACGGTGGTTGCGACAGTCGCAGGCTCAACATTATTTCTGCCCTGTCGATTATCATTCATATTCATATGCATAAAGCGATAGGAAAACATCCAGTCTCCCTGCTTATGCATATGATCGCCCATCACACCTATAGGGGCATGATCCGAAGCTTTATTACCGTAAGAAAGCTCAGCATCCTGTGCCTGAACTGTTGCACTGCACAAGGCAACCATGCCCAGGCATATAATTGTATTTTTAACCATTATCGTATTCCCTGCTGCCCATCGTCAGCTTTAATTTTCAATTTGTGTATAAGTTGGTGTCGCTATTTTCGCCTTGTGCACCAAGCGGTGTATCAGCTTGACACAGAACCTAGAATAACCGGATTAACTCTGAAAAAATTGCGTCATTTTAAAAAATACTACAAAGCAGTGTTTTGTCTGTAACGACTTAACTTTTGCAAAGCCTCCTATAGCTGGGCGCATATATATGCGCCGTCGCTATATAAAAAATAGGCTACAAAATAGGCGGTGCGCGTGCCGCTATTGTTTTTGCAACAACAGGAATAATCGACAGCCTCGTTGCTTTTTGATACTTTAATAAAATAATGGGCGCCGCGATAAAAAGCGTTGTCTCAATAGCTAAAAAAGTATGGGAAAAACTATTTAAACTAAACGGGCATTCTGGTTTTTCCTGCTGATGATCCGTTTGGCTTTCCGTTGAAACAACGGCACTGTGGCCGTTACAAATTACGGCACCTAATTTCCCTGTTTTAAAATTAGGCATATAGCCAAAGGGAACCAAACTTCTAAAGACGATGCTTAGAATTACAAACCAGGAAAGAATACGAAGATAGTGCACAGAATTGAATAATTTGGTAGCGGTGGAGGGATTTGAACCCCCGACACATGGATTATGATTCCACCGCTCTAACCAACTGAGCTACACCGCCAAATGTGTTATGCTTTTAAGCAGAAATGCATTTTGCGTCAATGGTGAAATATATCTATATCCCAGCCTTCCCTATCCATTTGCACACGAGTCGGCAAGAAATCAAAGCAGGCCTGCAATTTATCTTCCCTATTTTCACGTGCTAAATAGTTGTTCAACTTATCACGCAATTGGTGCAAATATAAGACATCACTTGCGGCATATTTTTGCTGATCTTCACTCAGGCTTTGCTGTCCCCAGTAGGAGGATTGCTGTTGTTTATCCAGTTCAATCCTCAGCAAGTTCGCTGCACAGCTCTTTTAAGCCATGCCTGTCAGTATAAGTACGGGCCAGTTTTGAGGCTATTTTCGTGCAATAAATATTCGTGTTTTCTACGTTCAAATAATGTTGTAACACCGCCACATCAAACCGGGCAAAATGAAATAAATGTTGTTTGGGCGCGTTTAATACGACTTTTAAGTTTGGGGCATCATAATCAGGCTGTTGGAAAATGCACCAAATGCGCCTCACCATTACCGTTGCTAATTTGTACAACACATAGTCGGTCACGGTGCAAGTTTAGGCCTAGTGTTTCGGTATCAATGGCCAGACTTTCAGCGTTAGCCAAGTGTGGATTTGGCAAATCAGAAAGTGTGGGTATAAATTTGGTCATAAAAGTATCCAAATAATAAAAGGTAGAGATAACAGAGATAATAATGTTGTAAGGCTGTGGAATTGGCCGCCAGTGTCACACTGGCGCCAAACTGCCGGGCAATGGTGGTGCCCGAAGCCGCACAGGGCAAGGCTGCAAAGAGAATCGCCACTTGTTGTTCAACAATTGTTAAGCATACCCAATTTTCCCAGCGCTAATATGGCCAGGTACATGACTATTGGGAACACTGCCAGTTTTAACACGGTAACCATTAACAAAGGCAAGCGTATTGTTCGCACCTCTTGTCGGCTAATGGCTGCCCCCACACACATCAAGCCAATGGGCAACGCGGCATTGGCAATAATATCAATAAATGGCATACTAAAGGCAATTGGCGCACTGGTAATATTAACCGCAATCCCCGCCATGGTGCCAATAATTAGTGGGTTTTGCATAATTCGTTTTAACACCAGCCACAATGATTAAAATCACCTTCACTGGCATAATGCGTCATCACCGCAATATTTAGATAAATTTGATAACGGAATAGCCACTGGCAATAATAACCGCATAAATGCTAATGCCCACGTTGCCATATAGCGCCACTACCAGGGAAATACCAATATAGTTATTAAACCGAATTGCCCCTGATAAAGCGCCGCAAAGGTTTTTCTCGGCAATATTAGGGTACCCATTTCAGGACAAAACAAACCGCTGTTTGCAGGGCATATCCCAGTAAAATGACGTACCGATTCCTAAAAATTGTTCCCAGTTCAAGATGGTAGTGGCCAAACTTCGAAATAGTAATGTGGGTAAGAAATACCACATAGGTAATGCGTTCGGCTTGTCGCCAAAATCCATAAACCGGAAAACGCTGACTTCTCAGAAAAAACCCTAATAAAATAGTCAAAAAGGCCGGTAAAATTGCACCACACACAGAAGCATTCAGCATGTGCTGTTATCTATCAAAAATATTGTATCAAGAATAGCTATGTTAGGAATTTTTTAACCGAGTAAGCAGTGGCTCTAACCAATCATCTGAGTCATCATCCTCTGGCAGGCTGCTTCGCGTACCACCAATAGCACCATCAATTCAGCTGATTGTGGACATCAGAGGCAATCTGGGCGTGCGAAGGGAAGCAGCATCAGCCGCCAAAATGCTTTCCAGGTCTTCTTCCTGTTCTTCCAGTGGGCGCAATACGCTGATACTTTAATAACCAGATTTTCGCGCAATTCATCTAAATTAATGGTTTCCTCGGCAATTTCACGTAAGGCCACCACCGGGTTTTTGTCTTTTCGACGCGGCAATGGTGGGCATAGCGCCACTAGCCAGATCACGTGCGCGGCGTGAGGCCAGCATAATTAACTCAAAGCGGCTATCCACATTTTCAATACAATCTTCTACGGTAATGCGTGCCATTTAATATCTCCTTATTTTAAATTTGTGTTGCTTACATAACACGTTTAAAGCACTGGAAAACAAGCGAGATTTTTTTTAGGTTGCCACTTGTATTTTTAATGAGAGCTTTGCTTTACAAGAACTTGTATATTCAAATTAAGATAAAAAAGAATATTTGTATGGCGTTAAAACTTTAGAAACTGCATTTGTGTACCCGACTGAGCGTACTGCTCTTTTTATTGATGGTGCCAACTTATACGCCGCCGCTCGCGCCTTAAATTTTGATATTGATTATCAAAAACTATTAAAATTTTTTGCTGAGCGTGGCCGTTTGGTGCGGGCATTTTACTATACGGCTCTTTTAGAAGATCAGGACTTTTCTCCTATTCGCCCACTGGTAGACTGGCTGGATTATAACGGTTTTACCATGGTAACAAAGCCAACCCGCGAATTTACTGACGCCTATGGCCGTCGCAAAGTCAAAGGCAATATGGATATTGAGCTGGCCATTGACATGATGGAAATGGCTGATGAGCTGGATCATGTTATTTTGTTTTCTGGTGATGGTGATTTTAAACGCCTGGTAGAATCTGATGCAACGTAAAGGCTTGCGCTTTACCGTTGTTAGCACCATTAAATCAAACCCGCCGATGGTGGCCGATGAATTACGTCGCCAGGCTGACCATTTTATGGAACTTGACGAATTGGCCGACCATATTAGCCGCAAAGGTGGCTGTATAGCGCTGGTCTGCCCAGAAGATTAAAGACGACGAAGAATCACATGCCGACCAGTACCTCAAAGTTTAATGCGCAGCCAGAATGCCTAAATGGCAGGTCAATATAATATGAATTTCAATCTGCACTATTTGCTTCTTGTCATTATTATCTCAGCACTGCCGCTTACTGCTGATATTACTATTGCTACAGTTGGCCCCATGAGCGGCCCCTACGCCAGCATTGGCGAGCAAATGAAACAAGGCGCGGCCATGGCCGTTAAGCATATTAATGCGCAGCGGCGGTGTGTTGGGCGAAAAACTGGTTTTAGATGTGCAGGATGATGTTTGCGACCCTAAACAAGCCACCAGTATTGCCAATAATTTAGCCAGTCGCGATGTAAAATTTGTTGCCGGGCACTTTTGTTCCAGTGCCTCTATGCCGGCCTCTACAATTTATGCCGAAGAAGGTATTATTATGATGACCCCGGCTTCCACAGCACCGAATTTAACGGAACGTGGATTAGACAATATCTTTCGGTTATGTGGCCGTGATGACCAACAAGGGCTGTTGCTGCCGAATATATTGCGCGCAAATTTCCCAATGCCAATATTGCCATCCTGACATGATAAAACAGCTTATGGCAAAGGATCTGGCGGATCAAACCAAAGCTGAATCTGAATAAAGCTGGTATACAAGAGGTGATGTATGAAACCATTACCCCCGGCGAACGTGATTTTAATGCGCTTATTACACGTATGAAAGCGCGGGAAGTTGATATTATTTACCTTGGCGGTTATCATACCGAGGCAGGCTTGTTAGTACGACAAGCGGCTGATCAAAACCTAAAAGCACGATTATTTTCAGGCGATGCCTTAATTACCGAAGAATTTTGGGATATTACCGGCAAGACCGGCACCGGCACTTTGATTACTTTCAGCCCTGATCCACGTCTGAACCCTGCTGCTGAACCTATTGTAGCAGATTTTAAGAAAATCAGCTTCAAACCTGAAGGCTATACACTTTATAATTACGGTGTTGTGCAAACCTTCGCCCAAGCAATTGAAAAAGCAGGCAGTACAAATACAAAAGACGTTATTAAAGCTCTAAAATCGTCCACGTTCGACACTATTCGTGGCGAAGTTTCGTTTAATAGTAAAGGTGATATAGAAGCACCCGGCTATGTTGTTTATGAGTGGAATAATGGTGATTATAAATATGTTGACGACACGCCCTAATTTTTGAAAACTAGCGTCTGCCATTCACCCAAACTGATGCGTTTTTGTAATTTTAAGCCTTGTTTTCTATATACCTGTTCTACCTGGTTTGATTGTTCTATTAGTAAACCTGCAGAGATATTATAACCGCCGGGCGCTAAATGCTTTTGCATAGCGGGTGCCAGTTCACATAATGGCTTCGATAAAATGTTGCTAAAAATCAATTGATATGGGCTGTTAACAGGTGGTCTATATCCTTTTGCACAAGCAACACGTATGTGCGGCACACGGTTTTTCCGAATATTATTTTTACTAACCCGCACAGATTCTTTATCATAATCAACGGCTAGAATATTACTATTTTTAAAAATTTTAGCCGCCGCCATTGCCAGAATGGCACTGCCACATCCTACATCCAAAATGCGCTGTGGCCGCAAACCTTTTTTATATAACCATTCCATGGCCTGCAAACAGCCAACGGTACTTTCATGGTTCCCGCTGCCAAATGCTGTGGCAGAATCAATATGTAGGGGTATATATCCTGCCAGTGAGCGTTGTTTTATATGGCTGCCATAAATATAAAAACGCCCCAAACGCATAGCCGGAAATTGTTGCTGATTTTCTTGCAGCCAATTTGTGTCCGGCAACTTTTCAACATCAACAATATATGTATCGCCTAATAAATTAGACAATACTTGTTGTAAATGTTGCTGTTGCCAATCTTCCAAAGCATCGGCATTATAGGCATCAATTTGAACAGAATTCTTAATCTGAAAGCAGCTTACTGCTTCAAAAAATAATACTAAAACATTCTCAACGGCTTCTACCGTTTCTGGTGGGCAGCTAACTTGAAAATGATACAGCCTAAGCCGCTTTCTTCAAACTGTTACGCACCTCTTTCGCCGCCTGTACCATTGCTTCCAAAGCTGGTTCAACTTCTTCCCACTTACGTGTTTTCAGACCACAATCTGGGTTCACCCAAATTTGTTCGGCCTTAAGACGCTTTGTTGCCTTTTGCAGTAAACCTACCATCCAGTCTTTGTTGGGGGTGCGTGGCGAATGAATATCGTAAACACCTGGCCCAATTTCGTTAGGATAGTTATAGTTTTCGAATGCCGCCAGTAGCTCCATGTTAGAACGGATGGTTTCAATGGAAATAACATCCGCATCCATATCGCCAATAGAATCGATAATGTCATTAAATTCCGCATAGCACATGTGCGTGTGAATTTGGGTTTCGTCCTTAACGCCACTGGCGGATAAGCGGAAACTTTCAATCGCCCATTTTAGATAAGCAGCCTGGTCGTTTTTGCGTAGTGGCAAACCTTCTCTTAGTGCAGGTTCATCAATTTGAATGGCACGAATTCCAGCAGATTCCAGATCTGTTACTTCATCACGTAATGCCAGCGCGATTTGCTTACAGGTTGTTTCGCGTGGTTGATCATCACGCACAAATGCCCACTGCAGCATAGTAACCGGGCCTGTTAACATCCCTTTCATCGGGTTTTCTGTCAGGCTTTGTGCATAAGCAGACCATTCCACAGTCATGGCATTGGGACGGTGAACATCACCGAAAATGATAGGCGGTTTCACACAACGGCTACCATAACTTTGCACCCAGCCATTCTTCGTGAAAGCATACCCTTCCATCAATTCACCGAAATATTCCACCATATCATTGCGCTCAAACTCGCCGTGCACAGGCATATCCAAACCAATTTTATCTTGGTAGGCAACACATTCTTGCGTTTTTTCTTTAAGGAACTGATTATATTCCGTATCGTTCATATCACCGCGTTTATGCGCTGCACGTGCTTTCCGCACGTCTTGTGTTTGCGGGAAAGAACCAATGGTTGTGGTGGGGAAAAGTGGCAGATTCAGATTGCTGCGCTGTGCCTTTACACGTTGATCAAAGCCACTTTGGCGTTTGGCCATGGCGGCGTTGATACTGTCAAAACGCTGTTTAACAGCCTGGTTATGAATACGGCTAGAGGATTTACGGCTTTCAACAGCTTTTGCAGAATCTTCAAAAGCAACTTTATCTTTTTTACCATTAACAGCGTTCGTTAAAGCAGTAATTTCGCTCAGTTTCTGTGTCGCAAAGGCTAGCCAATTCTTGAACTCATCATCCAGTTTTGTTTCAGCCGTCAAGTCAACCGGGCTATGTAACAAAGAACAGCTAGGCGCAATAAACAGGTTTTCTGCGCCATACTGGCCAGCAGCTTTTTCCACCAGTTGATAAGCTTTTTTGAGATCAGTCTTCCAGATGTTGCGGCCATCGACCACCCCCAAAGACAAAACTTTCCCTTTTGGCAACGAAGATAAAACATCGTCTAGTTGTTGTGGTGCACGCACTAGATCAATATGCAAGCCATCTACAGGCAAACTTGTGGCCAGTTTTGTATTGTCGCCCAATCCTTCAAAATAAGTAGTTAGCAGCAATTGTGCTTCGCTTTCCCCCAATACTTTGTAGGCTTTTTCAAAAGCTTCTGTGGCGGCATTTGGCAAATCAGTTACCAAAATAGCCTCATCCATTTGAATCCAGTCGGCGCCAGCTTCCACTAGCTCTGCAATAACTTGCTGGTAAATAGGTAGCAGCTTGTCTAGTAGGCTAAGCGGGTTAAAACCATTTTCCACAGCCTTGCCAGATAGCAAATAAGTTACAGGCCCCACCAGAACCGGGCGTGTATGAATACCCGCTTCTTTTGCTTCTTTGTATTCGTTTACGGCCTTTTTGCTGGCATAAGAAAATTCGGTTTTACTGGAAAATTCCGGCACAATGTAGTGGTAGTTAGTGTCGAACCATTTGGTCATTTCCATGGCGGTTACATCGCGGTTGCTTGTTTGCTCGCCACGCGCCATGGCAAAATAGATGGATAAATCGGTTTCGCCCCCTTTAAAGCCATAGCGTTCTGGCACCGCACCCACCATGCAAGTGGTGTCTAAAACCTGGTCGTAAAATGAAAAATCGTTGGAAGGAATGTGGCTAATGCCAGCGTCTTGTTGCAATTTCCAATGGCGCAAACGCAGCTCTTTAGCGGTGTTTTGCAGCTCTTGCTCACTACTTTTTCCGTTCCAGAAAGCTTCTGTTGCCTTTTTTAATTCTCTTTTTAAACCAATGCGTGGGAAACCCAAATTTGTTGCAACAGCCATATCATATCCTAATTTTTTTGCTGGCTATTTCTAGCGGATAAGTGGTTGCACTGTCAAAGAATTTATCACATAGACACAGCATGAAAATTTATTTGTGCCGACACGGGAATACATTTGATAAGGGAGATAAGGTTGTTTGGGTGGGAAAGCATGAGGATTTAGCCTTAACAGACAAAGGCCGCCAGCAAGCGAAAGATATGGCAGGGCAAATTGAAAAAGATGAAATCACCCCTGTACTATATTTCGCAGCGCCTTTGAAGCGCACCCGTGAATACGCAGAAATTATGCGGCAAAAGCTTGATTGGGATGTGCCGCTAACCATTGATCCACGTCTTTCAGAGGTGGATTATGGCTATTGGGGCGGCAAAACCACTGAGGAAATTAATGAAAAATATGGCGAAGCAGCGTTGGAACGCTGGAATAGTGAGAGCAAAGTACCGGAAAATTGTGGCTGGGGTGAAACCGAAGCAGAAATTCGCGCCAGGCTGGATGATTTTTTAAAGGAACTTCAAACGCAAATTGACCTTTATAATAAAACGCTTTCAAAGACTCCAGCCGCCAACCCCGCAGCCATCATAACAACCAGCAACGGCATCATCCGCCTACTACTAGAAAAACTAGACCCCGAGCAATTCAACCAAAAAAAATCCGTCGGAACATTGAAGGTTCCGACGGGAGGATGGGTTTTGGTTGGTTAGGTTCTTGCTCCAGAAGTTTCTCTTTCACTTAAAATAGCGGTAATTTTTGCAATTTCAGGTTCATCTTTACCTGTAATTATGATACTTGATTTTTCAGTTTGTTCTATTGAAAAGCCATCTAGTTGTTCTCGAATTTGACTAGGTAGGTTTTCCTCTCCATACTCCTGTGCAAAATTTTTAGCTAGTTCAGACGCTGTGCTTCTGTAATCTGCTTTTAGTTTTTCGGATATGGTAAAGTTAGGCTCACTGTATCGAATATTCTGCTTAATTCTATCTATTTTTGCCTGTTTATCAATACTAACTTCTTTTTGAGCCATATTTATGCCCAACAAGGTCTCTGTATAATCTGCTAAGTCTACTGTAACGGATGATTTAGTTTGTTCTTCGTAGGCTGCTATCAACTTAACTAAAGTTTTACTCGCTTCCAGTTTTTCAGCATCGTCAAGTATTAATTCAAGGTCAGTATTTTGAATTTTTAGCGCATGAAATTTTATTTGATTAGCTAATTTCTCTTTAGATAAGCTCTTATCATCTAAATCTCTATCTTTATCTATTTCAACTTTAGCTTCCATTTTTTTCAGATCTTGATGAGCTAGTATACGAGCTTGTGTAAAGATATACATTTTATCTCTTCTGCCATCGCCGTCAGAACCTTCTTTCGTAGCCTCTACAGCTTTCTCTTTGGCCCAATTATATACTGCTTCTTGTTTTTGTAAGTCGGTACCTTCGAAAGTTTGTTTTTTAGCTTCAAGAAGTTGATTGAGCTCTCTTTTATTAACAGCGTTTTCTAAGTTATTAATACCTTTTGTTGATAAAGAATGTTCACCATTCTCATCTTGCAGTAAAAGCTCTAGTTTACCACCAAAACCTTTTCCTTTATTTTTTATACTTTCATTAGAAACAAAGTTATATATTTCAGTTGCTCTTTTGGCTAAAGGTATACTTTCTTCATGTTCATCTAGAGGCAAACTATAAATCTGAAAGCCATTGTAGGATTCAGGCATACCTTCAATTTCAACCGTTCTTGAACATTGAACACCATCGCCCAAATCTTCCCCTAGCATAGCAATCAAGCTATAACAAATAGCTGAAGCAGTGTTACTTTCTGCATTGTCATCTTTGACAAAAAATGATGGATTTTGTTTAAAAAGCTCACTAAACTTAGTTTCCAACTGGTTGGCAGCCGCGTTTCCAGAATCAGTTTCAGATTCTCTGTTATTTGATGCATTGGAATTACTATTACCTTGTGTTGATGTGAGAGGTTGTTGTCTTGGTTCACCTGTCTCGGAAACTATAACGTTATCGTTTTGATCTTTTTTTAAGCCTAGGTTATCAAAAAGTAATTTTTCTGTAGTTGCAGCATACCCCACGCCAGAAGCTTCCAAATAATCTAAAAATGCTTCTGCATCACCTTTACGAATAGCATTTTGAGCCATTTTTTCAATTAATTTCATGCCTGTGTTTTGAACTGCTAATTGCTCGTTATCCCATGCAGTTTCTTTGGCTTCAGCAACCATCAATTCATATTCTGTTGACTGAGCCGCACATGCAAAAGTGCTTCCTGCAGCTGTAGATACTCCCATTGCCAGAAGTGCAATTGGTGCAGCCATACCGCCGCTAAGGATAATAACACCTGTTGACAATACAAATCCTGCAATTGCTCCCCATTTACCTAATTTACTGTGTGCCTGTAGATGAGCGCCAAAACCTGCTTTTGCTTCTGCCGTATTTCTCTTAAAACCGCTTTCAGACTGCTGCAATTCAAGAATATCATCTATTTTATTGTATTGAGATTCTAATCTTTTTTGTCTGTTAGTTACCTGGCGTTCGTTTTCCGCGGGCAAAACATGGGTAGCCGTTCGATAGTTGTAATTACTGTTCAATCTTGCCGCAACTTCATCAGGGCTAGATGTTTGCCGCCCGCTACGTTGTGTAATTTCTTTAACTGTCATTACTGGCATAATATATTAAATTTCCTTTCTGTGGTTTACCCACTTTCCTAATAGTTAATATGGGGATAAAAGCGGATTTTCACCATGAAATATATCACATTTTGGTAAAAATTTACAAGGAATTATAGGATTTTAGATACTGTAACTGTTTGAAAAACTTTAATTCCCGGCAGGGTTTTTATTGGTGTTATATTTCCCCACATTGCCTATCAACTGCTCCAGAATAGAAAGTTTTTTACCGGCACTGGGGGTGGCGCGGTTGATGGGGCTGATGGGGGTGTATTCGTCCAGGCCTCTTACGGCGATGGCGTCTAGAGTGTTTTGCTGGTCGAAGGAAAGAGCCACAACCTTATGCGCAACGACTCTGGGTTTTAGAAAGGCATACTGATTGGTACGTTGGCCAATATAAAACCAGATATCGTCGTTAAAGGTGCTGGTGCTGCTGGGGGCGCCTAGAATGTCTTTGACGCGGCTTTTGCTGGTGCTGCCCACTTGCAACTGGTTAATTAGGAAAGGATCTACAAAATTACCATGCAGGTCGCTCATTGGTGTGCAACCTGCACAGAGAATAATAGACAAAACAGCAATACATGCGTTACGAAAGGTCATGGCCTTTTCTTTATCGCGTATTTTTAACAGTGAAAACAGAAAAACCATGCAAAAAAATGTAAAAGCCTTGCACCATAGTATGGTAACGGCTTCTCGTAACCCTGTTTTGTATCAGCAATATGGCATTCCCGATAATCGCGATGGTCGCCTGGAAAGCCTTTATATTCACTTATTTATTGAAATTGAGGGTTTGAAAGGCAAGCAGGATGAACTGGCACAAGCCCTGTTAACCCGCACTTTTTTCGGGCTGGATGATAATTTGCGCGAAATGGGCGTGGGGGACTTGGGGGTTGGAAAACGTGTCAAAAGTATGGCAGAAATTTTTTATGGCCGGGTGGCACAGTATAAAGATTTGATAAATAATACAGATGGGCTACATCAACAATTGCAGACTAATATTTCGCCGCGCGTAACACCACAACTGGCAAGCTATATTATAGAAAGTATTCAAACATGACATATATTGCACCTTCCATTTTGTCGGCGGATTTTGCAAAGCTGGGCGAAGAAGTGACGGCCATTGAAACAGCCGGGGCAGACTTTGTGCATGTAGACGTAATGGATGGGCATTTTGTGCCTAATTTAACTATTGGGCCAATGGTTGTAAAAGCGATTAAACCACACACACGATTGCCACTGGATGTGCATTTAATGATTGACCCGGTTGCCCCGTATATCGAATATTTTGCCAGAGCCGGGGCAGATATTATTACCATCCATGCCGAAGCTGGCGCACACGTACACCGCAGCATTCAATTTATTAAAAGCTTGGGCAAAAAAGCCGGTATTTCATTAAACCCGGGTACACCAGAATCGGTGCTGGAATATTTATTGCCTGAACTTGATCTTGTTTTAGTGATGAGTGTTAACCCCGGTTTTGGCGGGCAAAAGTTTATTGAAAGCCAACTACAAAAGATTCAAAACATTCGCAAAATGATTGATACCTTAGGCAAAAATATTTTATTGGAAGTGGATGGTGGTATTACGCCAGAAAATGCCGGCAAGGTGGTGGCTGCTGGCGCCAACATGCTGGTGGCGGGTACGGCTGTTTTTCATGACGGGAATTATCAGCAGAATATTCAGGCTTTAAAAGATGCAGGATGATGCCGTTTTGAAAGAATCGGCATATCATGAATTAGCACGGCGGCGACTTATCCTGCCGGAAGATTATAATCGCACCCCTTCCCTAAGGCAAATGATCTGGCAGCATGACTCCTTACCGGCGCGCATTTACCAAAAATGGATTCTAAAAAGCCTGGATGCTATACAGTTTACAACTGTACCTAATGACCCCTGGCCCGGTGACATAAAAAAAGGCCAGGCCATCGTTCAGCATCAAACAACTCCTTCAAATAATTTAGAAGAGTTACGGCACCTGCATGCCATGGGCGGCAATGATGCACGCACAAAAGCACGCGAACTTATTGAGCAATGGTTACAAATGGTGCAATTTTCCATGCGCCGCAACAAAACAGAAGACAGCCTGTTAAATTGGGAGGTAGAAGACACCGCCTTGCGGGTAATTCACCTGTTTCGGCATTATTCTTTTTACGGTTATGGGGCAGAAGCACGATTGCAAGATCAAATTTGCCTAAGCTTGCACCGACAACTTTTTTGGCTGGAAAAAATGTTTCCAACTCAAAATGCTTCTGCCCGATTTTTGACCTTGAATGCACTGATACATGCCGCCTGTAGCAGCCATACGTTTGCACCCTATTTGCCAGAATATCTGGAAGTGCTGGAAACAACGTTGCCCGAATATTTAGAAAATGGGCAGCATAGTAGCTTTTGCATTGCAAAACAGGTCTTGACCTTGCGCAGAATGATCGCCTTACGAACCTTACTGAATCGGGATAACCAAACACCTGCTTTTTTAATGGATGCCATTTACAAAGCGGCGGTTATTTTGAAACAGCTGCAAATGGGCGATAATAAATTACCACAATTGCGTAGCGTTCCGCACATGCTGTTAAAACATCTGCAATTGTTGGTAGGGGAAACTCATCGATCAGCTTTTCCTGACTTCCCCACATTTCCTTTGGGGTTTGCGGTGTTATCTGGTCGCAACACAAAAGTTGTTATTGATGTTTTAGAGGGCAGCAGCGCGTTATCTTTTGAAGCAACCGTAGGCAAGCAGCGCCTGATAACCTGCTGCGGCATGCCTGCACAAGCCAATGCGAACTGGGAAAAAGCCTTGCGCTGCGCTGCTGCGGCCTCCACTCTTGATAAAGACTGGAACACCTCTATTGAAATTGAGGAAATTAGCCAAAAACGATTAGTAGCGCATTTGCAAAACAATGAGAATCATCACCGTCGCGTTATAGAGGTGACGGATAGAGACTATATTAAAGGTTATGATTTGGTGCAAGGGAATCATAATGGTTTTATACGCTTTCACATAAATCCTGAAATTGACATTAGCATGCCGCAAACACCGGATGCCGCGGTGCTGTTAAATTTACCAAACGGTATGTTATGGAAAGCCTCCGCTTCCATTCCATTCCAAATGGAAGACAGCATTTATTTTGACCATACCGGCGAACAACATGAATCTCATCAACTGGTTATTCCTATTATAGAAGGAATACAGGAATATACCTGGGTGTTTAAAACGGCCTAATGTCTTTATCTAGGCATTTTACTATTAACCTTATTGGCATGGCTGTACCGGTATTGATGGTGCTAATCAGCACGCCTTTATACATTCATATTATAGGCGCAGAACGCTATGGCTTGCTTGCCATAGTCTGGTTATTGCTTAGTTACCTGGCGTTTATGGATTTCGGCTTTGGCCGGGCAGTTAATAACCAGCTGGCAAAGCTGCCAGTATCAGCAACAGAACAGCGCGGCGCTTTGTTTTGGAGTGCATTAATAACAAGTATGCTTGTTGGCATTATTGTCGGTATAGCCATATGGGCAGGCGGAGATTGGTTTTTATCGAAATATGTTGATGATCCCGCATTACAGTACGAACTGTTAAAATCCTTGCCCTGGCTGGCCATCGGGTTGCCGGTTATTTTAATGACACTCATCTGCAATGGTGCTCTAGAGGGGTGTCGGCGGTTTGATTTATCGAATATTTTGCAATCTGTTGCCTCCTGCTTTTATCAGTTTTTACCACTTTACTTTGCCTGGCACTATCGTCCGGCTTTAGACCTTATTATTCAGGTTGGTGTATTGGTTCGGCTGGTCATGTTGATAGGCTATATAACAGCAGTTCTAAAATATTGTTCTATCCAGCACACGCCATGTTTTCGCAAGCAATCCACAAAAACAATGCTGGAGTATGGTGGCTGGGTGGCCTTAACTGGTATTATCAGCCCGCTGCTGGAAATGGCTGATAGATTGATGATTCAAACATTGCGCGGCGCTATTCCTGTAGCCTATTATACCGTGGCCTATAATTTGATTCGTGCCGTAAGAATCATCCCTCTGGGGCTGGGCAAAACTGTTTTCCCGCGATTTTCCAAAGGTGACAATAACGATCAATTATCCACACAATCCTTTCAGATTCTATTGCATATTATGACCCCGCTAATTGCTTGTGGCATTGTGGGAGTAGAGGCCTTTATTGATTTATGGATTCGGGAACCAGATTTTACGGCCAATGCGGCACCGGTGGCGCAAATAATGCTTATTGGCACCTGGCTGAATGCCTTGGCCTTTATTCCCTATAGCCAATTACAGGCAGAAGGTCGGCCAAAAGTTGTGGCACAACTGCATTTAATAGAAATTATTCCTTATCTAATTCTGCTATACTTTGCAGTGCAACATTACGGTGTTATGGGGGCTGCGGCTGTTTGGTCTGTACGTTTAATAATCGATTGTTTTTTACTATTCTACCTAAGCGGACAATTAGTTTACTTTAAAAATATTATACCAGCATTTTTATGCATCAGTATAGCGGTTATAAGTTTATTTATGACGCCAGCCACTTTATTAAGCCGTGCCCTGGTTTGTTTCATTATTACAGTTAGCTGGGGCGGGTATACCTATCGCCAGTTTTACAAAAGAAATATGTAATCTTTATCATCATTTAGGTTATGACTTTAGCATGACAGCAGAAAACATTTGGATTATCGGTGGAACCAGCGGCATTGGCAAGGCGGTTGCACAACAATATATTACCGATGGACATAAAGTGGCTATTTCTGGCGCTTCGGCAGAATCAACAGAAAATGTTGCTGCGGCGATTAATGCTACACCAGCAGTTTGCGATATAACCAATCGTGAAACGCTGCAACAAGCCAGAGAACAACTTTCCAGAGACTGGCAGGTTATAAACCGAATCATCTGCTTTGCCGCGGCCTATGAACCGATGCCGATGACTACCCTTAATATGCCTGTGGTGGATAAAATTATTAGTGTTAATTTACAGGGCGCGTTTAACGTCACGGACATGGCCATGCAGTATTTCAAGGCCACTACCCAAGGCCGTTATCGCCGGCAATTTGCTTTTACTGCTAGTATTTCTGGCTATACAGGCTTGCCCAATAGTCAGCCTTACGGCGCCACTAAGGCGGGAGTTATTAATTTGATGGAAACACTGCATGCTGAATGCGCCAATCAATACCCAGATATTGACATTAAAATGATTAATCCCGGCTTTGTAAAAACAAAGCTAACAGATAAAAACGATTTCAAAATGCCCTTTATTATTGAGCCGGAAAAAGCCGCTGACTATGTTATCAAAGGCCTGAACAAAAAAGGTTTTGAGGTGCATTTTCCTAAAAAAATGACTTATGGCCTAAAATTTGTTAGTGTTTTGCCCTATTGGTTAAAACAGCCGCTGGTGAAAAAATTCAACTAGCATTAACTAAAGAATACCCGGCGGAACGCACGGTACGAATAATATCTGGCTCATTGGATTTATTTAGTACTTTTCTGAGGCGTCGAATGTGCACGTCAACGGTTCTATCTTCAACATATACGTTATCTTTCCAGGCGGCAGCCAAAAGTTGCTCGCGGGAAAAAACTTCTTCGGGGTGCCGCATAAAATGCCTTAACAAACGAAATTCTGTTGGCCCTAACACTAGCTCGCGCTTTTGCTCCCCATGCCCTCGCCAGGCGCGTTTTGTACGATTATCCATACTAAGGTCACCCGCCTTGATTAGGTCTTCCGGCACTTCCGATGGTTTACTACGTCGCAATAAAGCCCGCATACGCGCCACTAATTCTTTGGGTGAAAATGGCTTGGTGATATAATCATCTGCCCCGGTTTCCAAACCGGCAATGCGATCCTCCTCTTCGCCACGCGCTGTAATCATAATGATGGGCAGCATGGCTGTATCAACATTTTTCCGAATCGCTTTACAGGTTTCAATGCCCGATAAAACCGGCAGCATCCAATCTAGCAAAATTATATCAGGCATCACGGCCTTAGCATCTTGCTGCTGCAAGGCATTTAATAATTGTTGACCATCAGGAAAAATTTTTACATCAAAACCAGCTTTAACCAGATTATACTCCAGCAATGTTGCTATGGCTGTTTCATCTTCAGCAATTAGAACAAGCGGCTGCATCAAAACTATTCTATTTTGGTTTCACCAGAAACAATAAATAATACTGTTTCAGCAATATTGGTGGCACGATCCCCTACCCGCTCCAAGTTTTTAGCCATAAACAATAGATGCGTACAACTCTCAATATCCTTTGGATGCTTTTGCATATAAGACATTAAATCTTCAATCATAATGTCATAGGCATCATCAATATCGTCATCACGCCGATAAACATCTTTGGCCAGCTCTACGTCATGATTAATAAAGGCATCAATAACGTCTTTTAATATAGGCGCAACCAAGTTGGCCATGCGCACAAAAGAATTGGTAATATCCATTTGCGATGCCGTATTTAGGGTGCGGGCGCGTTTCGCAATATTAGCAGCATAATCGCCTATGCGCTCTAAATCACGACTAATGCGTAAAAAACCAACCAAGGTGCGCAAATCCATTGCCATAGGCTGCCTAAGGGCAAGGATGTTTAAAACTTTGCGGTTTAACTCTGTTTCAAGGTTGTCAATTTCGTCATCGCCATGAAATGTTTCACCCGCAATGGCATTATCGCGTGCGTGAATGGCCTGAATACAGGCAGCAAACTGTTGCTCAACAAGGCTGCCCATACGAGCCGCCAGCTCTGCAACATCACGAAGATCAGTATCATAGGCTTTTACGGTATGCGTTTGTAATATCGGCACAAAAATACTAGACAATATTTCATGGAAAAAAGCAATATATTGTTTTATAAGGCGCTATTATGAGTGAACAGTACGATTTAATTGTTATTGGTGCCGGCCCTGGTGGCTATGTGGCCGCCATTAAAGCCGCGCAGCTAGGTATGAAAACCGCTTGTGTGGACAAACGAAAATCTCTTGGCGGCACCTGCCTGAACATCGGCTGCATTCCCTCAAAAGCGTTATTACAATCTTCGCATAAATTTGAAGAAGCACAGCACGATTTAAAAGAGCACGGCGTTGAAGTTAGTGACGTAAAACTTAATTTAGAAAAGCTGATGCAACGCAAAACAAAAGTGGTTGATGACCTTACCGGCGGGATAGACTTTTTGTTTAAGAAAAATAAAGTTACCAAAATCACCGGCAAGGCCACACTGAAAAAAGGTGGCATTGTGCAAGTAGACGGCACTGATTATCAGGCCAAACATATTTTAATTGCAACAGGCTCTGATGTAGTAACTTTGCCGGGCATAAAAATCGATGAAAAAGTTATCGTTTCTTCCACAGGCGCTTTATCCTTGGAGAAAGTTCCGGAGAAACTAATTGTTATTGGCGGCGGATATATTGGTCTGGAACTTGGCTCTGTCTGGCAGCGTTTAGGAAGCGATGTAACTGTAATAGAATATGCCGATCGCATTACACCAGGAATGGACAAGGATATTAGCGCCGGCCTGATGAAATCCATGAAAAAACAAGGTATCAAATTTAAACTAAATACCAAGGTTGAATCTGTTACTGTGGAAAAAGATTCTGCGGTTGTTTCCGTTAGTTCTGCCAAAAGCGGCGATAGCGAACAGATTACTGCCGATATTGTTTTGCTTTCAGTTGGCCGAAAACCTTTTACAGAAGGTTTAAACCTAGAAGATGTAGGCATTAAACTGGATGACCGCGGTCGCATTGATGTAGACCAGCACTTTAATACAAGTGTCAGCGGTATTTATGCAATTGGAGACGTTATTAAAGGCCCTATGCTGGCACACAAAGCCGAAGAAGAAGGCGTTGTATTAGTAGAACGCTTAGCCGGCCATGATGTATCTATAAATTATGATGCCATTCCTGGCGTGGTTTACACCGCCCCTGAGGCCGCCAGCATTGGCAAAACCGAGCAAGAACTAAAAGAGGCAGGCGTTGATTTCAAAGTTGGGAAATTCCCTTTCCAGGCCAACAGCCGCGCCCGCGCCAATGGCCAAACAGAGGGTTTTGTGAAATTGCTGGCCGATGCCAAAACAGATAGGCTGCTAGGCGCACATATTCTAGGCAATGATGCCGGCACCATGATCGCAGAACTAGCCATAGCTATGGAATTTGGTGCCAGCTCTGAAGATATTGCCAGAACATGCCACGCACACCCAACACTAAACGAGGCCGTGAAGGAAGCGGCCTTAGCCGTTGAGGGATTACCTATTCATGTTTGAAGATGTTTTATCTTAAGCTCTTTGCTCTACTAAATGGTTTCGAACTTTATAATAATCTCGTGCATCCATTGTACTATTAAGTCGCTCAGCATCAGTTGACCTGTAACCGACTGTTGCTTTTTCTATAATAGCCTCAGAACGCTTACTAAACGCCTCAAAAGTCTCATCAAATTCTTGTTGACTCAAAGCTGCATTAGAAGTTTCAATTTGCTCCCGTAACTTTACCAGGCTCTCATTGAAATCATTACGAGACCACTCTAAGTTACTTATTTGATCAGCTACTTTCCGCTCTTGCGCAATAGAATCCAAAACTACTTTGTGGCTATCATTACTTTTTGATTTCAGTTGCGCTGATGTAACAGGTTGATTCCATTCCAAATGGTCGTCACTCATCATATGGATTGCTGCCTCTTTTGACGGCGGGTTATTAGTTAGCTCCTGAATAGCAGCACGCTCAGAATCGGGAAGCAACTTCAAAGCATTTTTCACTGTTTTAACATCATAATCTTCCGTTGATTTCTGCACTTGTGCTTGCAGTTTTGAGAAGCTGCGACCAAAACTATCGTCCCCCACTTCTTTATTAACTTGTGCGTTGATAGCGTTTTTAGCCTTTTCTGGAAGCTTGTCAGCAGGTCTCTGCATAAACTCGGAAAAACTGCCTGTTTCTTTTAATCGCCCATCGGGGTTTTGTCGGTAAACGGCCATGCTTTCACGCATTTGCTTTGCCGTTTCTTTTGCTGCTGCAAAATCATCGCCTTTTCCTTGAACGCCACGCAAAATGCCAACGCGCAATTCACGGTCAATAAGTTTGTCAGCCTCACCACTATTGCTTGTTGCAATAGCAGTGGTAATACGATTCATCGCATTTTGCGCCTTACCATCATTACCGAAAGCTTTTTGCAACTGTGTTTTTAGTAGATTTGCCTGCGAAGCATAGCTATCAACGAACTTATCAGCATTATGAGCATGTTGTTGCACTTGCTGCTTATGCGCAAATTGGCCTTTATTGATATAAACTTCCTGAAAACACTTATGTAAATCCCCTGCAACATTGGCAGCGCTACGCTCTTCTACAGCTTTTTGTTTTTCAAAACGTGCTTGTAATAGTTTAAGATCAAGCGCTACTGCTTTATTAACAGTTTCTGTATTTAACTTAAAAGATAAACTTGTAATTTTTTCTAACCGCTCGGTTTTTTGCCGCGTTTGTATTTGGTCATAATCCAGTTTATACTGCTGAAAACCTTTTTCAGAATGCTCTTTTACCGCCTTGTTCAAAGCGGTGTTTTTATTAAGATACTCCACAGCATTTTGTGATTCAACAGGGCGAGCTGCTTCTCCCGCTAACTCAAGCGCCACCGCCGTATTATTTCCAAGCTGTTGCTCTATCGCTACTTTACCTTCAGGAGATTTTGACGCCTCCAAAATAGTGGCAAGACTTTTAGCTGTTACCGGTTCTTTTAACTCCTCGGCCAAGGCATCTGTTAGCATACCGTTATCAGATATATCAGCCGTAGTAATAAGCGTTGTAAGCTCTGGCTTATTTTCGTTTAATTCGTAAAAATAACGAATATCTATAATACGATTTAACCTATTAATAAGGTTATTGACTGTGTCATTCACTACATTGCCAGCTATTTCAAGGTCAATAGCTTTTTGTTCTTTTCCTTGTTCGGCAGCCCGTAAAACCAGCGCTTCTTTTCTGGCGGCTCGATGTGCTCGATCTTCTGGTGTTCTTTTTGGTTTTTGCTTCTGAGAAGTAAGTTCAGAATTGCTACTTTCACCCTTCTCTTGCTGGCGCTTTAAATCTCGGTCTTTTTGATTTTCTTTTAATTGCTCAATTTTTAGCTCTTGTGCCTTTCTAGCTTCATCATAAGCCTCATTGTCTTTCTTATTTTGCTCCAACTTTCGCTTGGCTTCTGCAATCACCTCATCATTATTGTAATCTGCTGGCGCCTTGTAATTTTTTGATGGATCCACAACTTTATTCTCACCGCCAAACATTATTTCTTCCATGCGTGCGAAACCACCTTCAGCCTCGAATTTACTTGCCGCTTCAGCCTTTTTCTGAGCAAAATAGTCATTCATCTTATGAAATGATGCTTTTACTTCATCTAACTCAGCACCATCTTCCCCTGTATAAAAAGTCCGATCCCCACTTGGTTGATATGAGCCTGGCAGGTGAATTTTTACTTCATCAGCCCCATGCCTTTGGAAACCCGGCAGGTTGGAAATCTCCTCATAGGCCAGCGTTACTTGCTTAAATTTTTCTTCTTTCTCTTTATCGCCAGCGTGGAGATCTGGGTGAAGCGCTTTTGATTGACGCTTCATAGCTGATTGAATTTCTTTGTTGGTCGCGCCTGGTTCAAGCCCCAAAACTGCGAACGGGTTTCGCTGATTATCCATAGAATATAAGTATATAAAATCTCTGTAAAATAATACATGATTTTACGCACAAAGTCAAAGCAGCATTGCGCTTGTGGGCTGAGGCGTTATAGTGCAACTATGCAACATGATCTCTTAAAAAATCTAAATAGCGTCACCAGTTATCCGTTTCCTAAATCCCGTAAAAAGTATAAGCAGGGAAATATTTTTGGTGAGGCCAGCATTAAGGTGCCTGTACGCGAGATTACGCTATCGGATGAGCAAATGCCAAGCATTGATGTGTATGACACCTCCGGCATTTACACCGACCAATCACAACAATTTGATATTGGCAAAGGTTTACCGCGCAATCGTCAGCAATGGTATTTGGAACGCGGCGATGTAGAAACCTATGAAGGCCGGGCTGTAACAGCCGCCGATAACGGTTATGCAGCCGAAAATCGACTCGTCCCCGCTTTTCCCAAACAGCATCAGCCGTTAAAAGGCACTAAAAATATTTCACAAATGCGCTATGCCAAAGAAGGAATTATTACCCCTGAAATGGAGGCTATTGCCATTCGAGAGCGGTGCGAGCCAGAATTTGTGCGTAAAGAAGTAGCAGAAGGCCGTGCCATCATCCCCTGCAATATCAACCATCCCGAAGCGGAACCGATGATTATTGGCCGCAATTTTCATGTTAAAATTAATGCGAATATCGGTAATTCTGCCGTCACTTCCTCAGTAGGCGATGAAGTGGAAAAAATGGTTTGGGCCACCCGTTGGGGCGCTGACAACCTGATGGATTTATCGACAGGCCGCAACATTCATAACATTAGAGAGTGGATTATTCGTAACTGTCCCGTTCCCGTTGGTACCGTGCCAATCTACCAAGCACTGGAAAAAGTAAATGGTGTGGTAGAAGATTTAACCTGGGAACTTTACCGCGACACCTTAATTGAGCAATGCGAACAAGGCGTTGACTATTTCACCATCCATGCCGGTGTGCGTTTGCCGTTTATTCACTTAACAGCCGAACGGGTAACAGGCATTGTTTCCCGCGGCGGCAGCATTATGGCCAAATGGTGTTTAGCGCATCACACAGAGAACTTTTTATACACGCATTTCCGCGATATTTGTGAAATTCTGGCACAATATGATGTTAGCTTTTCCTTAGGGGATGGCTTGCGTCCTGGCTCTATCCGCGATGCGAATGATGAGGCGCAATTTGCCGAATTACGCACCCTAGGCGAGCTAACGAAAATTGCCTGGGAATATGACGTACAGGTGATGATCGAAGGCCCCGGCCACGTGCCAATGGATAAAATTAAGGAAAATATGGACGAACAATTGCAACATTGTTTTGAAGCACCCTTTTATACCCTAGGGCCACTAGTAACAGATATTGCCCCCGGCTATGACCACATTACCAGCGCCATTGGCGCCGCGCAGATTGGTTGGTATGGCACCGCGATGCTTTGCTATGTTACCCCCAAAGAACACTTGGGATTACCCAACAAAGATGACGTAAAGACTGGTGTAATAACCTATAAAATTGCAGCACACGCGGCTGATTTGGCAAAACGCCACCCCCATGCACAGGAACGAGACGATGCCCTTTCCCGGGCCCGCTTTGAATTCCGTTGGGAAGATCAGTTTAATCTTTCGTTGGATCCTGAAACGGCCATTGCCTATCACGATGAAACCTTACCGAAAGATGCCCATAAAGTTGCACATTTCTGTTCCATGTGTGGCCCCAAATTCTGTTCCATGAAAATCTCGCAAGAAGTGCGCGATTACGCCGACGGCATGAGTGACGAAGCCAAAAAAGGTATGCAGGAAATGAGTGCAAAGTTTAAAGCAATGGGCAGTGAGGTTTACGTAGATGCGGCTTAAAACTTAGCTGAACATACAGTGGTGCCTCAGTTCACAAAAATCTGTTTAGGATAACGAAAGCGGTTAGGCACGCGGCACATGGGGATTTCTACGAATATTTGATTAATTTGCTTTTCCAGTAGGCATCTGCGTTAAATATTACCCCTAGTGCATCGTGCCCCACCCCATATTTTAAAAATTTTTCTCAAGCTGAGATACTGCTGAACATGCTATTAATTGACTAATTAATAGAAATATATACAATAATATAATGGGTAATACGTATTACGAAAGCGCTTCCAGCACCTTAACTCAAAAGTATCAAGCCACCATTCCTTTGGCTATCCGCAAGGAACTAGACTTGCATAAAGGCGATAAAATTGTATTTATTCAAAGTAACGATGACATTATTTTGCGTAAACAACATGTCACACAAGAAGAAACATATTTAGCGGCGTTATCAGCAACAATGCAGGATTGGAATAACGCTGCTGATGACGCCGCCTACAATGACCTCTAAAAATATTATGCAGCAGTGGTCTATTCTAATGGTACCATTTCCCTTTACAGATAAGCTGGCGGTAAAAAAACGTCCTGTAATTGTATTAAATACCGAAAGCTTTGCGAAACAAGAACATCACTATCATTTACTGATGGTAGCTACCGCTAAAAATAGTCACTGGTTAACGGATATTCCTATTCAACACATTGATAACACTGGTTTAAAAGTACCATCGGTTATGCGTTTTAAAATTGTTACCCTGCACAAAGATTTAATAATAAAGAAAGTTGGTCTATTACATAAAGAAGATGTCGCAAATCTATACACTCAACTAACGCAGATTTGGTCAATTTAAATTATGTTCACCGGACTTATAACCCATCTCGGAAAAATTACGCGCTGTATTGATGGCGCTGAATCACGGCAGCTTAAGATTGATGTTCTGAAAGACAACGCTACTTTTACTAAATCTCTAGGCGCTTCTATTTGTTGTAACGGCATTTGCTTAACCGCCAATGATGTGAGTGATCGATCATTCACTGTTGATGTTTCATTAGAAACGCTTAATCAAACTACTGCAAAAGACTGGTGCGAAGGCCAGATTATTAATTTAGAAAACTCGCTAAAGTTAGGAGATGAATTGGGAGGGCATTTTGTGTTTGGACATGTAGATTGCGTGAGTGAATTATCACTCACATCTAAAGTGGATACATGTTATCAATTAAAGTTTAAATTACCCGAAACACTTCAAAAACTGGTAGCACCGAAAGGTAGTATTTCTATCAATGGTATTTCTCTAACCGTTAATAATGTGAACGCTCACTCATTTGAAGTGATGATCATTCCGCATACCTGGACGCATACAACGCTACAGTATATTAAAGCAGGTGATAAAGTGAATCTAGAAGCGGATATGTTGGCAAGATATGTTGCGCAGAACATATCCTGCTAATATTTTAAGCAGCGGATTTATGTACATATTTTTAAATAGAGGGTATATAAATCAATATGTCATTGATATTGTTTGACTTAGATGAAACGCTAGTTGCTAATTTTCAAGGGAAAATTGCAAATTTTGATGACGTTGAAGATGAATTAGAATTTGCGTGCAAGGTAGTAAACTTGAATAATCTATACCCCAGTGAGGAAAACGCAAATTTTGGTAGAATAGAGTATGTGTTACCTGGTGTAATGGAAATGCTAAATACACTGATACAACAAGGCCATACATTGGGAATTATAACAAGTCGAAAACATAGTGATGATTATTTTACAGGTAATTTATCACGGCTAAACAGCTATTTTGGAATTATTCTTGGAACAACTGATACCCCTAATCATGCGGCTACATCCCCTCCAAAAACAAAGTTAATAATTGAAGCTATGAATAAATTAGGTAGAAATTCCGAAGAAACTATTTATGTAGGCGATTTGCAAACTGACTTACAAGCAGCTCATGCAGCTGAGGTAAACTTTATTGAAGCAGCTTATTATTCTAAAAATTCTTTCAGGTCTTGTGCTCTGGCTGAAAGTTTAGATAATGTTAGTTTTTGTACTGCCTATAGCCCTCAAGAAATATTAACCATTCTAAGTCTACCTAATTTACAACAATTACCTATTCATAATAGTCGATGATAAACACCATTCCCGAAGCCCTAGCCGATCTTGCATCTGGCAAAATGATTGTTGTGGTTGATGACGAAGACCGGGAGAATGAGGGAGACCTGTTGATGGCGGCGGAGTTTGCCACACCGCAAGCTATTAATTTTATGGCTACCTATGGGCGAGGTTTAATTTGCTTAACTTTGTCGCAACAACGCGTCAAACACCTGGATCTCCCCCCCATGGCAGCACAAAACGCCAGCCGTCATGGCACTGGTTTTACTATTTCAATTGAAGCAAGAGAAGGTATCACAACCGGTATTTCCGCCGCCGACCGCGCCCATACCATTCAAACCGCTATTTCAGAAGCCACGCAACCCCAGGATATTGTATCTCCAGGGCATGTTTTTCCGCTTGCGGCTCGTGATGGCGGTGTATTGGTGCGTGCCGGGCACACAGAAGCCGGTTGCGATCTGGCACGCATGGCCGGCTGCAGCGAATCAGCAGTCATTTGTGAAATTATGAACCCAGACGGTACCATGGCACGGTTGCCGCAATTAATGGGATTTTGCACACATCATAACTTCAAAATTATCAGTATTGCCGATTTAATAGAATACCGCTCTCGCCAAGAAACTCTTGTGATGTTAAAAGAAGAATCCACTTTTAACAGTATTTACGGTGGCGAATTCCAGTTGAAAATTTTTGAAAGTACTGTCTCTGGCGTAGAACATGTTGCCTTAATAAAAGGCGCAATTACGAACGAGGAAACAATATTGGTACGCATGCATTCTTTAAATGTTTTGCGCGATGTTTTGGGGCAAGAAGGCAGTGGTGATGCTTATGACCTGCACAAGGCCATGCAGACAATTGATAAAGCGGGAAAAGGTGTGCTGGTTTTACTGCGCGAACCCAGAGGCGATGCATTATCAAACACCTTAAAAGGCAACCCGCCGGCCTTGAAAGAATACGGTACGGGCGCGCAAATTTTACAGCAACTAGGCGTGGGGAAAATGACTTTATTAACCAACCATCCTAAAGCAATTGTCGGGATTGATGGTTACGGGCTAGAAATTAACGGCTATCATCCACTATAGAACCCATTGGACAATTAGATGCACGTTGCTTTTTGCGGTTATTGGCCTGCAAATTATATCTCAAAAGCATCACATAATTTATTATGCTCAACTTTTGAGATATAATTTTCGGCTCAATACCCACTAAAAATCAATCGCACATTAACTGTCAAATGGGTTCTATAGCCCCTTAACCCTTGCTTAACGACCTAAGATCAAAGCTATGATAATCTTTTTTTATGGATCAAATATTTTTACAGGCCGTTGAAAAAGTTTTAGAATTTGAAGGTGGGTACAGTAATCATCCGCACGATAAAGGTGGGCAAACACGTTATGGCATCTCCAGCCGAAGCTATCCACATCTAGACATTCAAAACCTAACGAAGCAACAAGCCATAGAAATTTACTATACTGACTGGTGGCAGCGCTATAACTATCAGCTACTACCCACTGCAATAGCTGAAAAGTTATTTGATACGGCGATCAATATGGGCAGTTACAAGGCACACCTTTATGCGCAACGCGCTTTAAGAGCCTGTGGCTTTGTATTAAAAGAAGACGGGATTTTAGGCAATAATACGCGGCAAGCGCTAAAACAGGTTAATGCCAATACTTTTTTAGCGGCTTATAAAGCCGAATGCGCTAATCATTATCGTCGCTTAACAGAATATAATGCCAGCCAGCAGGTATTTTTAAAAGGCTGGTTACGCCGCGCCTATAGCTAAAAGAAAACCCAGTCAGCACAAATAACAGTAATTAATAGCCCTACACCATCAATTAAAACATGGTGACGCGCCGGATAATGAAAATACCAGTGCAGCAAATGCTTGAAACCAGCTGAAGGAGGTTGATAATTTTGTAATTCTTCTAACTGATCAGCCGTTAAAGTATTTCTTGGGATCATTATAACATGATACCCATTGGTATAGCTAAGAAACGAGAACAAAATGCTGTGCTTACCAAGTGTCAGCTCCGCTAAATCTTGCCAGCGGGCGGTGAACGTTTGCGTCTTACTTGTCGTATTGCCTTTTGTTTCAACATAGCTGGTAAAATTACCACCGATAACAATATCAATGCCAATTGTATCTTTAGAATGATGGTGGATAAAAGGCACCGCCAGCAAGCGGCCATATTCCCAAGCTGTATAAAAAAGCAGAACAACTACAGCAAATAGTGCATTGCCAATTGGCTGCGATGACCAGAACATTAATTTATCAGGATGCACCGCTCTATACAGCAGCCACAGGATTAAACTGGTACTTACAACTGTAAGAATATTAAGGAAATTTAGGTTCCTTGCTGTCTTGCAAACAACATTTTTCAACCAATAGGCACGATAAATCCATCGGCGCGTTGGTTGGAATGTGACAGTAATAGGCTCCATTTAATTTGATTATAATCGATTCAAGTTGAAAAATAGTATCTTTTGCGGCATATCGCATGCATGGCCAATAAAAATATACAACAACCTGTCTCGCATGAACAAGTAACATCAAAAGGTTTAGGCGATTTTCTTAAATTCATGCACCATGAAAGTGCTGCGGGAATTGGGTTAATCCTGGCAACAATTTTTGCAATGCTGGTTGCGAACAGCGAATATAATACAGTCTATAAAGATTTTTTATCGACATATATTCCCCTGGGCGGCATAGAAAAACCTTTTAAACTAAGTATTGAACATTGGATTAATGATGGTCTAATGGCATTATTCTTTCTGTTTGTTGGCCTGGAAATTAAGCGAGAGGCTGTTACCGGCCATTTATCTAGCAAGGAACAACTTTTATTACCCACCATCGCTGCCGTTGGTGGTGTTGTTTTTCCTGCTTTAATTTTTTTCATGCTAAACAGGGATAATCCTTATGCGGTACACGGCTGGGCTATTCCAGCCGCCACAGACATTGCCTTTGCTTTGGGGGTTATCTCCTTACTTGGCTCTCGCGTTCCAGTATCAGTAAAAATATTTTTAACGGCTTTAGCTGTTATTGATGATTTAGCGGCCATTGTTATTATCGCCCTCTTTTATACTAAAGGTTTAAATGTAGAGATGTTAACCTATGCAGGGATTACGCTAGGGGTGCTGATTGCTTTTAATCGGGCGCGGTTTGTAAACCTAACATTATATCTGTTGACGGGTGCCGTATTATGGTACTTCGTTTATAAATCAGGGTTACACGCAACTTTGGCTGGTGTGGCTCTGGCTTTTACTGTGCCTATTGCCGGTCGGAATGGCCATAACACGATTGTTGAACCTTTAGAAACGCTAGAACACGGTTTGGCTCAGTGGGTGAATTTTATTATTTTACCACTTTTTGCTTTTGCTAATGCCGGTGTGTCCTTTGCAGGAATGAGTATCAATTCACTTCTGGAACCTATACCCTTGGGTATTGCCGCAGGTCTGGTTATTGGAAAGCAAATAGGTGTTTTTGGTTTTGCCTATGCCGCTATTAAATCGGGTGTTGCAGCAATGCCTAGTAAAGCAACCTGGAGCCATGTTTACGGTGCAAGCATCTTAACAGGTATCGGTTTCACCATGAGTTTGTTCATTAGTAATCTGGCCTATGATGGCAATGAATTTACCCAATACACACGCTTGGGTGTGTTAAGTGGTTCCGCTATTTCTGCTGTTCTAGGGTATGCTTGGCTACGGTTTGTTTCAAAGAGCCAAGCTCAAGATACGTGAACAAGGAATAGCCATATAAAAGGCAAATCGCTGTTCCAGTGTCGGCCAGAACCTATTCCTCTAAGAGCTTACACCAAAACCCACGCACAAGTTGAATTGTGTCTTTTTCGCTGCAAATTTCTTTGAAAAAGATGCGAAATAGCCCGCTATTGCGAGTTTTAGGTAACTGGTTCTAAGCTTGTTCAGCAATAAGGGCTCTGGCCATGGTCGTAATAGCTTCTTGGTGTTTGGGGTTTTCTATTAGGGAGAAATTACGAGCAAGCTCTAAACAAAGGCGCTGTCGCTCAGTTGTAGGGCGCAAGTCTTTGGGAGAGTCTAAACCATCAAAAAAGAAAGCAACTTCAACACCAAGAACTTGGGCAATTTCATATAACCGCCCAGCAGAAACACGGTTTATACCTTTTTCGTATTTGTGCGCTTGTTGATAAGTAACACCAATAAGATCAGCAAGCTGTTGTTGTGTTAGCCCCAGCATTGTGCGACGTTCCCTAATACGCTGGCCAACATGTAAATCTACGGTATGAGAGTCTGGCTGATTAAGAGTATAAGCGGTGCGAGCGGTTTGTTTAGGCATTATCATAATGTTGCGTTCAATGCATTTTAAAGCAAGTAAAAAGAGAGTTTCCTCATTCTTTATAACACAGATGGTGCAAATATTACAGGTTATTTTAATATATTTTTAGTATAATATATTCTTTATATTATATTTAGTTGCTTTATGACATAAAAACATCGTAAAGAAAACCTATTGCCATGTTTTTACCCGGACGCCGTTTCACCTCAAAATCAAACGAACCTGGGCAAAAAGATTCAGAGCATTCCCTGGGGATTAAACAAAAAAGCAAATGGTCATCACTCGATAGAACTATGTTGCAACAAGCTGCCATTGCCAGCGGTATTATTCCCTATCAATGGAACATCCGAAAAGATCATTTCAAAGCCGAAAAATCAACTTATCAATTATTGCCAATCCTTGAAAAATTAAAAACTAGTCGAGATTTTCATAAGTGTATTGAACCTTCTGATTTGGCTTTGCGGCTAGATTGCCTAAGTGAACATATTCGGTTTAATACTTCTTTCATTTGCGAGTATCGCATTATACTGCCGGATGGCAGTCGGCGATGGCTATTAGAATCTGGGCAGGCAACATTTACACGAGATCGCACCCCTCTAAAGTTATTCGGAACGCTGCAAGATAT
Source organism: uncultured Alphaproteobacteria bacterium (assembly GCA_963706365.1). Classification (GTDB taxonomy): domain Bacteria; phylum Pseudomonadota; class Alphaproteobacteria; order JAJTHO01. The sequence continues at coordinate 884,534 of OY970150.1, forward strand.
TACACCGCTAAAGCAGCAAGAAAAATCTTATGGGAAACTGGCAATTTTTGATGACTTAACCGGCGCCTATAGCATGTTCAGACTTAAAGAAATGCTGGAACATGCGTTGGCCTATAGTCGCCGTTACGAAAATTCAGGAGCCTTTGCCATTATTGATGTGCAAAACCTTAAGAAAGTTAACAGGCAGTATGGCCACGAGGTGGGGGATGTGGTGATTGCTTCCGTTACACACAGGCTAAGAACCCATTTAAGATCAGCTGATACCTTAGGCCGGTTAGATGGCGATATGATGGGTATTGTTTTATCTTGCTGCAAACAGGAAAATGCAGAAATTGCCTTTAGGCGATTGATGAATATTGTAACCGCAGAGCCTGTAACGGTAAATGATCATAAAATAAAAGTGCAGTTAAATATTGGCGTTGTACGCTTTCCTAAGATTGCAGATACCGTTCCCGATGCTTGGCAATATGCGGAAGTAGCCTTAGAACACGCTAAACAGGCAAGCCGACAGCTAAAGAAAGCAGATAAAAATCAATGCACCAATAGTTTGGTTATGTATGAAGATACGCGGCATAAATCTTCTTCAGTCAATTACACCAAGCATGTTGAGGAAATGCTGCAGGATGCTCTGGAAAACGACGGTTTCATGCTGGTTTTTCAACCTATTCTGGATATGGAGCCCGGAAAAGAAGTGGTTGACCCCATTTATGAATGCCTTCTGAGACTAAAAAAACCGCAAGATAATATCAAGGGGCCTGCAGATTTTATTCCCATTGCTGAAAAAACTGAGTTGATGTGGCAGGTTGATGCGACTGTTTTGAAACTCGTTTGTCGGGAACTACGGCGCCACAATGGCATGACACTGGCTTTTAACATCTCAGCACGTACCGCTGGCAATCCACGCTGGATGCATTTATTAAGGCAACAAATCAAGCTGGATCCCACGATTGCTTATCGTATGATTATTGAAATAACGGAAACCACGGCTATTGGCCTAACATCGAATACTATCGACTTTATTGAGCAACTAAGAGGTTATGGCTGCATGGTTGCCCTAGATGATTTTGGTGCAGGCTATACTACTTTCAGACAACTTAAATTGCTACCACTAGATTATATCAAAATTGATGGCGATATGGTGCGAAGCTTTGAATACAATTACCATAATAAGTTATTTATCCGTACAATCCTAGATTTAGCGCAAGCTTTTAATCTTAAGGTTATTGCCGAAGGAATCGAAACACCACAACAACGCGATTTATTAACGGCAGAAGGTGTAAGCTTAATGCAAGGTTATTTATTTGCAAAACCAAGCACCAATGTGCCATGGCGTTAGTAGAAGCTTACATAGCTATTGGTGGAAATCTAGGGGATTCCGAAAAAATTTTTCAACAAGCAAAGGAAAATTTACAACAGCAAGGAATTTTAATAAAAAAGCACTCCCCGCTGTATCGCACGAAAGCAATGTACAACACAGCACAACCAGACTTCATTAACGGAGCCCTGAAAATTCTAACTTCTCTTTCACCCCAAGACCTATTGACTGTTCTGAAAGAGCAAGAAGCTTTGGCTGGCCGAACTTCAAATACCCAGCAACGCTATCAACCCCGACCATTAGATTTAGATATTATTTACTATGGGGATGAAATAGTAGAAACAGCAGACTTAACCATTCCCCACCCCTTAAGATTAGAAAGAAATTTTGTAATTCAGCCACTGCTAGATATTGTACCAGACGAATTTGTTGATATTATTTCAAAACAACCTTTATCCCTAAATTTTTCCTTCCAAAATAATTAAAGCCAATGACCTAAAACTTGTGATTTAGAGCCTTGTCTGTTCAAAATATGATATAGAGGTAGTACGTCGAGAGTTTGACATTCCAAAGGACATTAAACGTTCTGATTGTCTTGAAATTGTTGTAGATGAGATCAAGGACAACACCTGGGAACGTCAAAATCTTGAACTGAGGTGGTCCCCAAAAACTAGACAGTGGAAAGAGCTCTAGCGTCCTCTGGCAAAATGCTAGAAGGAGCAGGATATGAGTAAAAATAAACAGAAGAGATATAAGCCTGAGTTCAAGGCGCGTGTGGCTATGGCAGCTATTCGAGGCGAGAAGACGATCGCGCAGCTATCGAGCGAATATGGGATTCATAGCACGTCCATCAACCAGTGGCGTCGGGAGTTATTGCAGGGTGCGGCGCAGGTGTTTGAACCTGGTGAGAAGCGGCATTCAGACAAGGGTGAGCAGGAGATACTGCTACAACAGCTATATGCCAAGGTGGGTGAGCTGACAGTGGAGCGGGATTTTTTGTCCAGAGCGCTCAAAGGCTAGAGAGGGTTGAGCGCATGAAGATGATAAAAATAGAAACCCCGAATTTGAGTTTGTCGGCCAAGTGTCGCTTGTTGTCAATCAGCCGTAGCAGTATGTATTACCAGCCCAAACCGATCCCCCCAGCAGATTTGAAATTATTGCAATTAATAGATCAGCATTTTCTTGAGGACCCTAATTTAGGCAGCCGCCGGATGACGATGGTTTTGCGTCGTCAGGGCTACGTCATCAATCGCAAGAAAGTACAGCGGCTGATGCGGGATTTAGGCATTGTAGCGATTTACGCCAAACCCAATACCAGTGCGCCCCATCCAGCGCACAAGACCTATCCCTACCTGCTAAGGGGGCTAGATATCAACAGAGCTAATCAAGTTTGGTGCACGGACATAACCTACATTCCCATGCAGAAAGGCTTTCTATATTTGGTGGCGATCATGGACTGGTATAGCCGCAAAGTGCTGGCCTGGCGGCTTTCCAATGTGATGGATACTGACTTCTGCGTAGAGGCTTTGCAAGAAGCCTTAGAGCTTCACGGCCAGCCGGAAATCTTTAATACAGATCAGGGCAGCCAGTTTACCAGTGAGGCTTTTACCAGCACCCTGTTAAATGCTAATATAAAAATATCTATGGATGGCCGAGGCAGATATTTAGACAATATTTTTATTGAGCGGCTGTGGCGTTCCGTTAAACACGAATGCATCTACATCCACGCACCCAATACAGGTTCCTCCTTAAAACATGTTTTAAGGCAATGGTTTAGCTACTACAATCAAAGACGCTTACACCAAGCTCTGCACTATAAAACACCCAATGAATTTTATCTTGCAAGTCGCAACAAAAATACTAACCTAATAAACAACCAAATAATCAGGCCAACAAAATTAGCCGCCTGATTTTAACCAACCGTCAGGGATCCTAGAGAACGAATTTACTTTCTACCTGTCTAGTCGATTGGGTCCACCTCAAAAACCCGGCAAGGTGATCATCATGGACAACGCTGTATTTCACCGAAAATCGGTATTGGAAGGCATGGTTGATGCGGTAGGTTGCTCTATTTTATGGCTACCACCGTACTGCCTGTTTATGAATGATATTGAGCCCTACTGGTCTGTTAGGGCGTGTCATCAAATAAGAAGGATACAAGAAGCAGCTAAGTGAACGGCGGCGAGGAAATTTTTGGCGGTTTTGTCATATCTGGTAGCTATGGCTCTGAATTGTTTAATTTTTTGAAAGAAATTTTCAATAAGGTGTCTGGCTTTGTAGAGGTCTTTATCATAATCAACAGGGTTTAGATGATTAGACTTTGGTAGAATAACGAGAACAATATCCTGATTTGATAAAACCTGTTTAACTCTTGAATCTGAATGATAGGCTTTATCAGCGAGAAAGAACTCTGCTTCAATATCAGCGATAAGAACATCCGCACCATTTAAATCATGCGCCTGCCCCTGTGTTAAACAAAAGCCTGTCGGGTTTCCTAAAGCATCGCAAGTGGCGTGAATCTTTGTGCTTAAACCGCCCGCGCTGCGGCCAATGGCTTCATTGCCCCCCCTTTTGCACCAGCAGAATGCTGATGCGCCCGAACAATAGTGCTATCTATCATCTGATATTCATTATCACTATCTTCTGACAATATTTCAAACACTTGCGCCCATACACCGCGTTCCGCCCAGCGGCTGAACCGCGTGTGAACCACCCGAAAATCTCCAAACCGTGCTGGCAAATCTCGCCATGGTATACCCGCACGATACCGATATATTACACCTTCTACAAATGTTCGATTATCCTTACCGTTCCGACCAACCATGCCAGGGCGCCCAGGTAATAAACCTTCTATCCTCTCCCATTGATCATCTCTTAATTGTTTAGTCTCAGGATATGATGGTATATTTTACAGTGAACTACCATCGAGGGAGGAGATATGGGACAAGTATTACATGGGAGCGCCCGCACGACTGAGGCAGTGCGTCGAAGCATCCAAAGCAGCGAAGAAAGCATAGCGAAGTTATCAGCGCGCTATGGCTTAAACCCTAAGACAGTACAGAAATGGAAGAGCCGTACGTATACCCATGACAGTGTCATGGGGCCGAAAGAGAAGCGGTCTACAGTTTTAAGTATAGAAGAGGAAGCGACTATAGTGGCCTTTCGCAAACATACGTTATTGCCGCTGGATGATTGCTTGTATGCCCTACAAGAGAGCATTCCACACTTAACACGCTCATCATTGCACCGCTGCCTGCAACGACACGATATCAGCCGCTTACCTGACGTAGATGGTGAGAAGAAGCCGAAGAAGAAGTTTAGGAAGTATCCGATTGGTTATGTGCATATTGATATAGCGGAGGTGCACACAGCAGAAGGCAGGCTCTATCTGTTTGTGGCCATTGATAGAACCAGCAAGTTTGTTTACGTCGAGCTCCATGAGAAAGCTACCAGACGCATTGCAGGTGACTTTCTGAAAGCCTTCCTGAACGTTATTCCTTACAAGGTTCATACCATTCTAACAGACAACGGCGTGCAATTTACCGATACTAAAGGTCAATACAGAACAACAAAAGAAATTCAGGAGTGCATGGCAAATAAGGAGCTGTTTCTTTGCACAGCCTTTGAACTCATTTGTGCCAAAGAAGATATCGACTATAGGCGCACCAAGCCAGCGCACCCCTGGACAAACGGACAAGTAGAACGCATGAACAGAACCATTAAAGAAGCCACCACCAAACGCTACCATTATGATTCACACCAGCAACTAAAACAACACCTCTACAACTTCATCAACGCCTACAACTTCGCCAAACGTCTTAAAACACTCAAAGGTTTAACACCCTATGAGCACATCATTTCCTGCTGGCAATCTGAACCAGAAAGGTTTAAATACAACCCTAACCATCATAGCCTGGGACTAAACACTTAATGCATAGCGTTTGCTCATAGACTTCTTCTTTTTTATCAAAAAAAACAAAATCTGCTTGTTATGTCAATCCTATTTGATGACACGCCCTATTAAAAATAAAATATCAAAATTACTCGCCAGCGATAGCCAACCTTCACTTGATCAGGCTATTGATGATGCTTTATAAAAACTCCATAATTCTTGTTTCTTTGGAAACGGACAATATTACGTCAATGCCCCGCTGATGGTTCCATGCGGTCAAAAACAGGCAGTTTTAGTGATTTACTATCATTTCATAAGGGACTAATTTGACACTGAGGTCGCTCACTTCACGAAAATATTCTAATAGCCAGTCAAACCTTTCGCTCCATAGTAAAGTATTTCCTTCAAATCGCTTTAATACAGGGTCATCGTCTAGCTCTATCAAAGTTTTCTCTAAAAACCTAGTTAAGAGTACATCCCATAAGCGAACCATTGTAGTGATGCTTTGAGAGAACTGTTCATTGGTTTCAGAGCTTACGCCAAAACCCTAAGTAGAATATAATTTCAGAATTCGCTTAGACAGGAGGTTAATGTCGGCAATAAAGAGTCTAGAGCGGGAGGTATCTGGATTATGTTCGTAATCTTTGGAGAGGCGTCTTTGCCAGTTGATCCAGCCGAAGAAGCGTTCGACAATCCATCGTTTTGGTATAACAATAAACTTTTTGCTATCAGGGCGTTTGACGACTATCAGGCGTTTCCCCCGGCTTTTGCGGTAGAACCATGTTTGCAGTTTGCCGCTATAGGCACCATCGGCCAAAACAGCCTGTAACCGGGGCTGTTTGTACAATTCTGCTAGTAGCGGTTTGGCGCCGTCCCTGTCTTGAACGCCAGCGCTATGCACGCTTGCCGCCATCAGATGGCCGGTGATATCAACAACTATATGGCGTTTTCGACCCTTAGTTTTCTTGCCAGCATCATACCCGCGCGCCCCCCTTTTTGCACCGTCTTGACAGACTGTGCATCAATTATCCCCAGTGACGGTTTCTCTTCCCGGCCTTCCAGCCGCCGCAACTGCCTGTGCAGCTTTTCCTGTATACGTTCAAACAAGCCATTGTCACGCCACTCATAGAAAAAATGCCGCACCACCGCTTCCGGCACCAAATCATTCGGCAGCATATCCCACTGACACCCCGTGCGCTGCTGATAACGTATAGCGTTCATTATCTCTCGATTTGAATATATTTTGCGACGCCCCGTCTTATATACCGGAAAAGCATGCGCGATCAGAGCCCACTCCTCATCTGTTAAATCTGTTCTATACGACATCGTCTACTCCCAGTTATATGTTATCTTACAACATCTTATAAAATATCTCACACAGCCATACTATAATCTATATGCGATGTATTCTTCCTTCTTATTCGCTTCTTAGTTTTGGCGTAAGCTCTCAGACAGTAACCAGAAATCGAACCATAACGTAGGAGAAAATTCCTTGCCATATTCTTCCTGAAAACCCTTGAGGTAGCTACTATCGAAATTGTAAACTTTCCCACTAACGCCTAACTTCTGAATAATCATGTTTTCAGATTTAGAATCAGCATCAATAAGACGACGAAGGAACTGCTCTACTTCCTCAGCATGGCGCACCGATTCCATTCGATAAATGTATTCTGCCATAGGTTATCTAAGAGGGGAGATATGCACTACTTGGGCGACACTTGCAATGCCAATTGCTTCTTGCAGTCTTTCAATAAGATAACGACTAAATAGGCTCAGATGGCACATTAGTGTATTAAGCCGCCATATCAATGATTATAAATGTTTTTTGAAAGTAAAATTTTGGCTGATAGTGGAAAAACTAATTAATTGCTATATTAAATCTATTCCACAAAGCTAATGAAAGCCATGGTCGATTTGTCACCAGGTCTTAGACCTGCCTTAATAATACGTGTATAGCCACCATTACGTTCTTTATACTTAGGGCTTATTTCTTCGATAAGCTTTTTAGCCAAAATATCATTGCGCAATGCAGCGCCAATGATGCGACGACTATGTAAATTCCTATCCCGACCTTTTGTAACTAGCTTTTCGACAATAGGGCGCAGCTCTTTTGCTTTAGGCAGCGTTGTTCTAATTTGTCCATGCTCTACTAAGTGCACAAGCCATGTTAGCAAACATAGCTTTACGATGGCTAGAGGTTCTGTTTAACTTTCTTCCAGCAATTCCATGTCTCATAATAATACCTTATTCTATATCCCTAGTAAGGGTTTTCTAGTTTTCGAGATAACTCTTCAATGTTTTCAGGTGGCCAATCAGGAATATCCATACCTAAGTTAACCCCATATGCGTTAACACTTCTTTAATTTCATTCAAAGATTTACGACCAAAGTTTGGTGTACGCAAGCATTTCTGATTCTGATTTTTGAACCAAATCACCAATATAGACAATATTGTCATTTTTCAAACAATTGGCAGAACGAACAGATAAGCTCTAACTCTTCAACTTTACGCAATAAGTTTTTATTAAATGGTAGTCCAGTATCTTCTTCCTGAACAGGCTGAACTTCAGGCTCATCAAAGTTAATAAAGCGCTGCAATTGATCTTGTAAAATACGTGCTGCTAAGTGCAATAGCATCTTCTGGCGTTACCGTACCATTTGTATGCACTGTCAAGGTTAACTTATCATAATCCGTTACTTGCCCAACACGAGCATTATCAACTCGATAAGAAACTTGCTTAACGGACTAAATAAAGAATCAATCGGAATTAAGCCAATAGGCGCATCTTCTGGTCTATTTTGATTAGCAGCAACATACCCTTTACCAATACCAACAATAAATTCCAGCTTCCAGTGTAGCATTTTCGTCAACCGTACAAATCACTTGCTCAGGATTTTTAATTTCAACATCTGCAGGTAATTCAATCATTCCAGCTGTTACAACACAAGGCCCATCAACTTTTAAAGTTAATCGCTTTGGATCGGCAGAATGACTCAATAAAGAAACCTGTTTAATATTTAAAATAATATCCGTAACATCTTCACGAACACCTTCAATAGAAGAAAATTCATGCAAAACATTTTTAAATTGCACAGCTGTAATCGCTGCACCTTGTAGCGAGGAAAGCAAAATACGACGCAAGGCATTACCCAACGTATTACCAAAGCCACGCTCTAGTGGCTCAGCAATAATAGTGGCAATCTGTCCATTATTATCATTTTGTTTTACATCCAGCGCATTTGGCTTAATAAGCGCTTGCCAATTTTGTTGCATCATAGCGTAATACCTATTTCTTAAACACGTCTTCTTTTGGGTGGACGACAACCATTATGAGGAATACCAGTAACATCACGAATAGAATTAATCGTAAAACCAACTGCCTGCAAGGCACGCAATGCAGATTCACGACCAGAACCTGGCCCCTTAACTTCAATATCTAGGGTTTTCATTCCATGATCCATTGCGTTACGTCCAGCATGATCAGCAGCAATTTGCGCAGCATAAGGCGTAGATTTACGAGAACCTTTAAAGCCCTGCATACCAGAAGAAGACCAGGAATAGCATTGCCCTGATGATCGGAGATTGTAACAATTGTATTGTTAAAGGTTGCATTAATATGTGCAACTCCAGTGGAAATATTCTTCCGTTCGCGCTTTTTAACTTTACTGTGCTTTTGCTTTAGCCATAATTATATCCTATTTCTTCTTGCCTGCAATTGCAACGGCTTTACCTTTACGGGTACGCGCATTCGTATGTGTCCGTTGCCCCCGAACAGGCAAGTCTTTTACGGTGACGCAAACCACGGTAACAACCTAAATCAGTTAAACGCTTAATGTTAACAGCAACTTCACGGCGCAAGTCACCTTCAACCCGGTAATCCGCATCAATAATTTCACGAATTTTAACGGTATCATCTTCAGACAATTCCCGAACTCGTGTCTGAGGTGGAATATTTAATTTCTCACAAATTATGCTGCGCCTGATATCGACCAATACCATGAATATAGGTTAGAGCAATAATTACGCGTTTTCCGGTGGGAATATTAACCCCTGCTATACGTGCCACTTAATTATCATTTCCTGTTTTTATAAAGAATGCGAATAATAAATTTTTTCAATCATTTGTCAATAATATTATATACGATATCTACGCTGTAGCAATTTTGCTTGTTGTATCTGCTTTAAATAATCCAACAAGTGTCTGCGTTACGCTATCCACATCTTGACTACCATCAACACTATATAGAATTTCTTGTTCTTTGTAATAAGGTAATACAGGCGCTGTGTTTATTGTGATAAGAGGCAATACGAGTCTTCTGCTGTTTCCAAGGTATCATCCGCACGCTGCGTAAAGTTCGTTGCACCACATTGGTCACAAATATTTTCTGCTTTAGGCTGACAAAATAGTTTATGATAACTGGCATTACAGTTATACGCAGTGAAATCTGCCCGTAACCCGATCAATAATTGTCTGCATCATCTAACTCTAATTTCAAAAACCAGCATCCAGCGGAGTGTGCTGCTCAGCAAGCAATTTATCTAATGCTTCTGGCCTGTTCTTTAGTACGTGGAAAACCGTCTAGAATAAAACCGTTTTTACAATCATTGCTGGCTAATACGCTGACCAATCATTTCAATCATAATATGCATCAGAAATTAATTTCCCTTGCTTCATAAGGCTACTAATTTAACACTCTAAAGTATCTTTTTGCTTTGCTGCCTTCCGCAACATATCACCCGGTAGAGAGATGAGGAATATTGAACTTTTCTTGTAAATATAGCAGACTGCGTTCCTTTTCCCGCCCCTGGCGCCCCAAATAAAACAATACGCATTATAAACCCATTTTTAGCATTAGTTTTACCTTTTAAATTTGTTTTACGCATTAGCCCTTCATAGCGTTGCGCCATTAAATGCGACTGGATTTGCGCTACAGTATCTAATGGAACAGTTACAGCAATTAACAAACTTGTACCGCCAAAATAAAAAGGGATACTATACTGTGAAATTAATATTTCCGGCAGTAGACAGACTATTGTCAAATATATGCGCCCCTACCGTTGTTAATCGATTTAACACAGCATCCAAATATCGTTCTGTACTTTTTCCCGGTCGAATACCCGGAATAAATGCACCACTACGCTGTAGATTTTGCGCAGTATCTTTAATGTTAAACGCAATAGGCACGAAAAAGAAAGAGAAAGCAACAATCATCAAGGCGTAGATAGCAATAAATAATGGCTGCCCACGCCCTAACATAACAATAACTGTATTAATCCACTCTATTTCACTCGCGCCGCCAACAAAATTCATAAAGGTTAACGGCATATATAGCAACGCACTGGCAATAATTGGAGGCATAATACCGGCAGGGTTCAACCTTAATAGGAACATGCGTATTATCGCCACCATACATTTTATTGCCTACCTGGCGTCGAGGATGTTGTACTGGCAACTTTTCGGTAAGATCGTTCAACAAATACGATAAAGGTTGTTACTGCAAGTGAAAGAACCAGCAAAGCCATTAATATCCATGTTGCTAGCGCTCCTGTTCGAGCTTGTTCAAAAGTACTTGCTAAAGCAATAGGTAAATTAGCAACAATACCGGCAAAAATTAACAATGAAATACCGTTACCAATGCCTCGGCTCGTAATTTGCTCTCCCAACCACATTAAAAAGATTGTACCTCCCAGCAATGTAATAATAGTCGTAATTCTGAAAAACAAGCCAGGGTCAGCAACGGCGACACCAGCAGAAGTATTGAATGCCTCTAAACCAACAGCAACGCCATAGGCTTGAAAACAAGTAATAATGACAGTTAAGTATCGCGTATATTGCGTAATAATTCGCTGCCCAGCTGGGCCCTCTTTTTTCAAAGCCGCAATACGTTTAGAAGAAGCACCTACTAGCATAACAACAATTGAAGCCGAAATATAAGGAAAAATACTTAAGGCAAAAATAGACATTCGCCCCAAAGCCCCACCTGCAAAAGCATCAAAAACTCCAAAAATACCACTGTCATTGCCTGTAAACAGATCTTTAATAGCCTACTATCAATACCGGGAATAGGAATGTAAGTTCCTAAACGGTAGACAATTAAAGCCAATAGCGTAAACCATAATCGTTGCTTAAGTTCCGTAGCTTTAGCAAAACTAGAGACAGTAGAATTACTAGAGGTAGTACTTGCAGCTTTACTTCATAACTAGCGCGACCTATTGCACTCTTAAACAGGTTTTTTTTTTAAGATGGGGACAACATTAATAGAACAGGAGGCTATTTACTAACTGTTTTCAATATACAGTAACGGAACCACCAGCAGCTCAATTCTTGGCTTTTGCTGTTGCTGCAGTGACCCGCAGCTATCTCTAACTGTAATGCAGCAGTAATTTCACCATGCACCTAAAATACGCAAACCATGTTTTGCCTTTTTAATCAATGCCAAATCAAGTCAAGTGTATCATAGCTGATAGTTACTTTAGCTGTCCAACTTTTGAGCTGTCTATTGCCGCTTGTAACTGACCAACATTAATAAAGGCATATTGCTTTTTAAAAATGCTAACAAACCCTCGCTTCGGTAAACGTCGATGCAAAGGCATTTGCCCACCCTCAAAACCTTTAATAGCAACACCAGAACGTGACTTTTGACCTTTAACACCACGTCCGCAAGTTTTACCCTTACCGGATCCGGTTCCACGACCCACTCGCATACGACGATGCCGGGCACCTTCATTATCAGACAATTCGATTTAATTGGTAACATTAGGAAACCTCCACCATATGTTTAATTTTGTTGATCATACCTTGTACCGCTGGTGTATCTTCTAGACACTACGTGCTGCCGACACGATCTAGACCCAAACCACGTATAGTAGCTTTCTGTTTCTTTAACACAGCCAATGGTGCTGCGCCTAATTTTATATGTAACTGTATTTTTTGACATTTCATTTACTATTCTAATAATATTGCTTATGCTAACCTCAGGTAACTTCCGCTACCTTCAGCGTGGCTACGTCGTCCAACAATATCACCAACTTTACGATCTCGCTTATTAGCAATAATACGTGGTGAGCGGCAATTACTTAATCCTTGCAAGGTTGCCTTTAATCATGTTGTGCGGGTTTGACGTACCAATAGATTTTGCCACTACATCGTGAATACCCAAGCGCTTCAAAAACAGCACGCATCGGCCCACCGGCAATAATTCCTGTACCTGTTGGCGCTGAACGCAAGTTTAACCTTACCTGCACCGTAACGCCCCTCTACGTCATGGTGTAGTGTACGACCTTCACGAATCGGCACTTTAATCATTTTTTGTTTGGCTTGCTCTGTTGCTTTACGAATTGCTTCTGGCACTTCTTTGGCTTTTCCAGCTCCGCAACCAACACGCCCTTTGCCATCACCAACAACAACAAGTGCAGCAAAACCAAAACGACGACCACCTTTTACAACTTTGGCAACACGGTTAATATGAACCAGTTTTTCAATGTAAGTTCTGATACTCATATTTTTAATCCCGCACTTCCTTCTTCCGCACCATCGGCTAATGCTTTAACACGACCATGGTATTTATAACCACCTCTATCAAAATAAGCTGTATTAATGTTTGATTCTAATGCTCGTTCTGCAATTAATTTTCCAACTTTGTTGCCATATCACAATCAACACCTTTGTTAGTATCTTTACCAATAGATTTATCTAATGAAGAAGCAGCAGCAATAGTTTTACCTTCAGCATCATCAATTAGCTGTGCGTAAATATTTTTACTAGAACGAAAAACTAGATAACCGCAACGATCGGTTTTACGGTTTAACTGCGCTTTGACGATAGCGGGTTACGTTGCTTGACGACGTTTAAAGCCTGTCTAGCTTTTGATTAGTTTGTCCCATTATTTCTTCTTCCCTTCTTTACGTAATATCTGCTCACCTGCATACTTAACGCCCTTACCTTTATAAGGCTCTGGTGGACGATAACTACGAATTTTTGCAGCAACTTGTCCAACTTTTTGTTTATCTACACCACTAACTGTAATAGCTGTTGGTGATTCACATTTTATTGAAATACCTTCTGGTACGGGAAAGTTCACATCGTGGCTAAAACCAAGTTGCAAAACCAGTTCATTCCCCTGCATAGCAGCCCGATAACCAACCCCATTAATCTCCAGCTTCTTTTCAAAACCTTCTGAAACACCTTGCACAATATTTTGCACTTGGCTGCGACTGGTGCCCCAACTAGTACGCTGTTCACGTTTTTTACCAGCTGGGTTAAAATTAAAACATTATCTTCCTGCTGAATAGAAACGTCATTCAGGCAAGTACGTAACTTGCTTTACCTAATTTTCCTTTAGCTTCAACAACATTATCGTTAATTGCAATGGTTACACCACTGGGAATAGTAATGGGAGCTTTACCAATTCTTGACATAATTTACTTAAACCTATTAAAATACACGGCAAATAATTTCGCCGCCAACATTTTGCTCTCGCGCTTCTCTATCAGACAGCAACCCTTTTGATGTTGACAAAATATAAGTACCCAAACCATTGTAGTAAGCAGGTGAATCTTCAATAGCTGTATACGAACGACGGCCAGGCTTTGATACGCGCTCTAACTTTTGAATAACAGGTATACCTTCACTGTATTTCAAGTTCAACTTGCAATTCGCTGAACACCTTGGCGCACCTCATTCACAGAGAAACCACGAATATAACCTTCACGCTCCAAACACCGCAAGAATATTTTTCTTAAAGTTTGAAAACGGAACAGGTACTGCTATGCTTATTCACCATACAGGCATTACGAATACGGGTTAACATATCGGCAATAGGATCAGATAAGGACATATATAACTTTCTTTTACCAACTAGACTTTACAACACCAGGAATTAGCCCTTGAGAGCCCAATTCGCGAAGCGCAATTCGTGACATACCAAAACGACGATAATATCCACGTGGACGTCCCGTAATAAGGCAACGATTCCTAATGCGTATACGTGCCGAATTTTTTGGTAGCTTTGCCAACTTTTGAACGGCTGCCATACGCTCATCCATTGGCTTTGATTTATCTTTGATAATATCATTTAAAGCTTGACGCTTCCAACGATATTGCTCGGATAATTTTTGTCGCTTTTTATTGCGCTCTACTGCTGCTTTTTTAGCCATTACTATTATCCTGCTTAATTTCTAAAGGGAAGACCGAAAGCAGTCAGTAACGCTTTCGCTTCCTCATTTGTTTTTGCTGTTGTTACAAATACAATATCCATGCCGCGTACACGCTCTACTTTATCAAAGTCAACTTCTGGAAAAATAATTTGTTCTTTAATGCCCATAGCATAATTACCGCGACCATCAAAAGACTTAGCATTTAAGCCCTGGAAATCTCGTAACTCGTGGCAGTGCAATAGTTACTAAGCCGGTCTAAGAAATTCATACATTCGTTGCTTACGCAACGTTACTTTACAACCAAATTCATTTCTTCCCGCACTTTAAAACCTGCAATAGATTTACGTGCTTTTGTAATAACAGGTGATTGCCCAGCAATCAAGTTTCATATCTTCTGCAGCAGCCTTGACACGCTTGCTATCTTGAACAGCATCACCACACACCCATGTTAATAACTATCTTTTCAAGTTGTGGAACTTGCATGATGTTGCCATAAGAAAAATCATGCATCAACTGCGCTTTAATTTCTTGCTGATATTTCTCTTTTAAACGTGCACTCATATTAACTCTCCTATTACTTTGCCTGATTTAGAAGCAACACGTACCTTTTTGCCATCTTGAATTTCAAAACGTACCCGCGTGGCCTTACCACTTTCAGGATCAATATGCGCAACATTAGAAACATGAATCGGCATTTCTTTAGTAACCACGCCCACCTTCTGATTGCGCACTAGGTTTTTGGTGCTTAATAACTTGGTTAACACCCTCAACCAAAACTTTATTTTCACTCGGAAAAGCCTTAAGAACCTTACCAGTTTTACCTTTATCCTTGCCAGCTAAAACAATAACTTCATCATTTTTGCGAACTTTTAAACCAGCCATTACAATACCTCCGGTGCCAATGATATAATTTTCATATATTTTCTTGCGCGCAACTCTCTTGTTACAGGCCCGAAAATACGTGTACCAATTGGCTCACCCTGTTTATTAATTAATACCGCGGCATTACCATCAAAACGAATCACGCTACCATCTTGGCGGCGAATACCTTTAGCTGTTCGAACAACAACCGCACGATGCACATCACCCTTCTTTACTCGGCCGCGCGGAACGGCATCTTTAACAGAAACAACAATAATTTCACCAATTGTAGCTGTCCGCTTTTTAGATCCGCCCAATACTTTAATACATTGAACTTTTTTAGCACCTGAATTATCTGCAACGTCTAGTCGTGTTTGCATCTGAATCATGACTGGACCTCGTTCTCTCGTGTCAAGCATCCAAGTTTTTCTTTTCGATATGGGTGCACACTCTATTAATAGAAACGATATCACCAATATGAAGCCTGATTATCTTCATCATGCGCCAGATACTTTTTCGAACGGGTAAATATTTTTTATACAAGGGATGCTTCACCCGACGCTCCACCAAGACAGCAATTGTTTTTTCAGCTGCATCGGAGACTACCTTCCCCTTTAATACTCGTCTAGGCATTATACTGCCTCCTCTTTTTCTCATTTAATAACGGTGCTTAACATAGCAATCTTTCGACGCAACCCAACGCACTCGAACAGAGCTTTGCATTTCTTTGTTCGCCTTCTGAAATCGCAAATTAAGCGCTTCCTGCTTTAGCTCCAAAATTTCCTGGCTCAATTCGTCCTTCGACTTATTGCGATAAGCGCTTGATTTACGTTCACTTAGTTTCATTGTCTTCAGTCCATTCACCTTACTGCCGCAGTTTAATAATACTTATTACGGCAACAAGCAACACATTGTTTTTGTTAAATTGTATCTATTGTTCGCTGGCTAGCCGCTTTACGAACTTTGTTTTAATAGGCAGCTTTGCCGCCGCTAGTTCCATAGCTTCGCGTGCCAATCTTTCTGGAACACCATCAACCTCAAACATAATACGTCCTGGTGCAACACGAGCAGCCCAATATTCTGGCGCACCTTTACCTTTACCCTGACGCACCTCTGCAGGCTTACTGGAAACAGGTAGATCAGGAAAAATACGAATCCAGACTTTCCCGGAACGTTTCAAATGCCGGGTGATAGCTCTACGTGCGGCTTCAATCTGTCGTGCTGTAATACTCTCTGGTTGACGAGCTTTTAATCCAAACTCACCAAAATTCAGACGATCACCACCTTTGGTATCACCATGAATACGACCTTTATGAGCTTTTCTAAATTTTGTTTTTCTAGGACTTAACATTACATCACCTCGGTGATACCAGTTAAGAGATGGCTGCATCTCTTCATTTTCAAACACCTCACCTTTGAAACACCCAAACCTTCACACCAATCACACCATAAGTTGTATTGGCACGCGCTGTTCCGTAATCGACATCAGCACGCAACGTATGTAAAGGCACACGACCTTCTCGATACCATTCTGTACGGGCAATCTCAGCACCACCTAAACGACCAGCACAGTTAATACGAATACCCTCAGCACCTAAGCGCATAGCGCTTTGAACAGAACGTTTCATAGCACGACGAAAGGCTACGCGACGCTCTAGTTGCTGAGCAATATTATCAGCCGTTAATTGTGCATCAATTTCCGGCTTGCGAATTTCAGCAATATTTAACTGAACTTCTTCACCGGCTATTTTGTTCAGTTGCTTACGCAACTGTTCAATTTCAGTCCCCTTACGGCCAATGATAATACCTGGACGAGCCGTATGAATGGTTACACGCGGTTTTTTTGAAGGACGCTCAATAATAACTTTGCTTAAAGAAGCTTGACCTTAATTTATCCTGTAAATATTTGCGGATTTTCATGTCCGCAGCGAGCATTTCACGATAATCTTTATCGGCGTACCAACGTGAGTCCCATGTTTTGTTAATGCCAAGGCGCAGGCCTATCGGATGTACTTTTTGTCCCATTATGCTTCCTCACGCTCTTCTACTATAACAGTAATACGGCTATATGGTTTTTGTATTTTTCCAACACGTCCACGCGCCCGCGGGCGAAAGCGGCGCAACACCATACTTTTTCCAACATGCGCTTCTTTCACGTAAAGACTATCGACATCAAGGCCATAATTTTCTTCAGCATTTGCAACAGCAGAGGCCAAAACTTTGTCGTGTATCTACGGCGGCTCGGCGCGTCATGAATGAAAGCTTGTTTAATGCGTCTTCTGCACGCAAACCACGAATTTCTTTAGCCACGAGATTAAGCTTCTGAGGACTACCTTTGATCATTTTACCGATCGCTTTTGCTTCGGTTGGAATAGCTGTCTGTATTCATTATTTCTTCTTCGCTTTCTTATCTGCTGCATGGCCATAGTAAGTACGCGTTGGCGCGAACTCACCAAGCTTATGCCCAATCATATTTTCATTGACCGCAACAGGGATAAACTTTTTACCGTTATGAACAGCAAATGTCAAACCCACAAATAAAGGAATAATAGTAGAACGTCGCGACCAGGTCTTTACAACGTCTTTACGACCACTATCTTTTACCTTTTTAGCTTTTTTAATAAGATGGCCATCAACAAACGGGCCTTTCCAGACTGATCTAGGCATTATTTCTTCTTCCGTCTTCTTACGATAAATTTATCGGTTGATTTATTTTTACGTGTTTTAGCACCTTTTGTTGGTTTACCCCAAGGTGTTACAGGATGACGACCACCAGAAGTTTTACCTTCACCACCACCATGCGGGTGATCAACTGGGTTCATTACGACACCCCGCACATGCGGACGACGACCTAGCCAGCGACTGCGACCTGCTTTACCTAAATTTTGGTTTTGATGATCAGAATTTGAAACAGCACCAACCGTTGCCATACAATCAGCTGGCACTCTTCTCAATTCACCAGAAGTCAATTTCACTAAGGCATACTGCCCATCACGGCCAGCCAGCTGAACATAAGAACCAGCCGAACGAGCCATCTGCCCGCCTTTTCCAGCTTTCATTTCAACATTATGAACAATGGTACCAATCGGCAATGCTTTTAAGGGCATAGCATTTCCAGGTTTCACATCCGCTTTTTCAGCAGCAATAACTTTATCGCCAGCTTTTAAGCGTTGTGGCGCAAGAATATAGGCATTCTCGCCATCCGAGTAATTTAATCAAAGCAATAAAAGCTGTTCGGTTTGGGATCATATTCCAGACGTTCAACAGTACCTTCAACATCAAATTTCTGTCTTTTAAAATCAACTAAACGGTAGCGACGCTTGTGACGACCACCAATATTACGATTCGTCATCCGGCCATTGTTATTCCGTCCACCAGTTGCAGGCAAACCAACAGTTAATGTTTTAACAGGTTTACCAGACCATAGTTCACTACGATCTACCATCACCAGATGTCGTGTGGAAGGTGTTATAGGTCTAAATTTTTTTAGTGCCATAATCATTTTCCTTACACTGATCCTGTCACGTCGATGACTTTCGCCTTGCTGCAAAGTGACAATCGCTTTCTTATACCCAGGACGTTTACCAAGGCGCCCTTTAAATCGTTTGTTTTTCCCCACTTGATTAAGTGTGTTGACGGCTTCAACTTTCTTACCAAACAGCAATTCTATTGCTCTACTGATTTGCGGCTTGTTAGCTCATTCGCTACCTTGAAAACAATCTGATTGTATGCAGACCAACCCTAGTGCTTTTTCTGTAATAACTGGTTCTAAAATAATACCATAGGCACTTACTTTTCGTAATTTGATTAGCTGCTGTACTGGCTGCTACAGCACGTTTTTGATTCGGGTTCATGCTAAGCGAGCCTCCACTGTTTGTACACTGTCTTTCTGCACAATCAAAAGATCATGATTTAATAATGCTGTAAACATTTAAACCTGCTGATGGAAGAATATTTACATTAGGAATATTTTTCGCAAGCCTTAGTAACGTTTGCTGGTGCTCACCGTCGGCGATAATTAAGCACTTACGCGCATCAAAACCTTTTAATACTTCAGCCAATTGCTTTGTCTTTGCTAATGTTCTCATTGATTGAATCTAGCACCAGTAGTTTTTCAGAGGCAACTGCGATCAGAAACAGCCATTCGCAATACCTAGTTTACGAACTTTTTTATTCAAGCTATAGGCATGACTGCGAACAACAGGCCCGAAGATAGTAGCACCGCCGCGCATTTGAGCAGAACGCAACGATCCCTGTCTAGCGTTCCCCGTACCTTTTTGCTTAAAAGGCTTTTTAGTTGTACCAGAGATTTCAGAAATCCCTTTTGTTTTATGAGTCCACCTGCTGCGCCTTGGCTCTTTGCCAATTGACAACACGATTCAAGAATATCCTGACGAGGCTGCACAGTAAAAAAATTATCATTTACCGAAACAGTTCCTGTTTCCTTGCGGTTCAGATCAATAACTTTTAGTTCCATTATTCATCTCCCTCTTTAGTTGTTTCTGTTGAGGAGCCCGCGGTAACAACTTCTTCTTCTACAACTTCTGCTTCTACAACTTTTTCTTTTTTAGCCTTATGCTTTTCAGTATTGGCCTTTTCAAAAGAGCCAGGAAACGGTAAATCCTGGTTAGCAGCTTTTTTAATAGCATCGCGAACCATCACATAATCATTCTTTGCACCGGGCACAGCTACCACGAATAAAAATAAGGCCGTTTTCGACATCCACCGAAACAACCTGCAAATTCTGTGTAGTAACTCGCTCCTGCCCCATATGACCGGCCATTTTTTTACCCTTAAAAACCTTACCAGGGTCTTGACATTGCCCAGTGGAACCATGGCTTCTGTGAGAAATAGACACCCCGTGGGAGGCGCGCAATCCACCAAAATTATGCCGCTTCATTGCACCTGCAAAACCTTTACCCTTGCTAGTTCCAGTAATATCTACTTTTTGACCAATAATAAAATGATCTGCCTTGAAAATAGAGCCCGTCTCAATAAAGGCATCTTCTTTGACACGAAACTCAACGACTTTTTTACAAGGCTCAACGTTACGTTCTGCAAATTTACCTTTTTCTGCTTTACTAACGCGGCTTAATTTAGCGATGCCAGCACCAATTTGCAAAGCGGTGTAACCATTTTTATCTTGCTCACATTGACCAACAACACGGCAATTATCTAAACTTAATACAGTAACAGCTTCGCCACGCACCATCTTCATGGTAGAGACGAGACATGCCTAATTTACGAGCTAATAATCCTGTTCTCATATTACTCTCCTAAGCTGCCTTATTGCCGCCACCGCAATTTTTATTTCTACATCAACACCAGCAGGCAAATCAAGTTTCATTAAAGCATCAACTGTTTGTGGTGTAGGGCGAACAATATCGATCAACCGCTTATGTGTTCGAATCTCAAATTGCTCTCTAGACTTTTTATTCACATGCGGAGAACGGTTCACCGTGTATTTTTCAATACGGGTCGGGAGAGGGATAGGCCCGCGTAACTTTGAACCTGTTCGATCAGCTGTAGCAGAAATTTGCTTGGCAGACTGATCTAGAATCGTGCTATCAAAAGCACGCAATAAAATTTGTATTGTTTGGTTTTGCATTATAACTCTCGTTACCTTTAAAGTGGCAGAGGAGAGGTTGGGAACGACATAATGACCCCCACCTAGTCATCTATTAATATTTAAGCGGCGATCTTTAGAAACCACACCAGAGCCAACTGTCCGGCCACCTTCGCGAATCGCGAAACGAAGACCTTCAGTCATAGCAATCGGGGCAATTAACTCAACGTCCATTGTTAAGTTATCACCAGGCATTACCATTTCTTTATCAGCCGGTAGACTCAATAGAACCAGTAACATCTGTTGTACGGAAGTAAAACTGTGGGCGGTAGTTGCTAAAGAATGGTGTATGACGACCACCTTCATCTTTACTTAAAATATAGACTTCACAACTAAATTTCGTGTGCGGCTTAATAGAGCCCGGCTTAGCCAAAACTTGGCCACGCTCAACGTCTTCACGCTTTGTACCACGTAGAAGTGCGCCAACGTTATCACCAGCTTCACCGCGATCCAGCAATTTACGGAACATTTCTACACCAGTAACAGTCGTTTTTGTTGTGTCCGCAATACCGACAATTTCAATCTCTTCACCAACATTAACAACACCACTCTCGATACGACCAGTAACAACTGTACCACGACCGGAAATAGAGAATACATCCTCAATAGGCATAAGGAATGGCTTGTCAATTTCACGCTCAGGCTGCGGAATGTAAGAGTCTACAGCATCCATTAGCTCACGAATTTTCTTTTCGCCAATTTCTTCGATCACGCCCCTCAAGGGCAGCAAGAGCAGAACCAGCAATAATAGGAATATCGTCACCAGGGAAGTCGTAAGAAGAAAGAAGCTCGCGCACTTCCATTTCTACAAGCTCTAGCAAGCTCTTCATCATCAACCTGGTCAACTTTATTCAGGAACACAACAATGTGCGGCACACCAACCTGACGAGCAAGCAGAATGTGCTCACGCGTCTGAGGCATTGGACCATCAGCTGCATTCACCACTAGAATGGCACCATCCATTTGCGCCGCACCTGTAATCATGTTTTTCACATAATCAGCGTGACCTGGGCAATCTACGTGGGCGTAGTGACGGGCTTCTGTTTCGTATTCTACGTGTGCGGTGGAAATAGTGATACCACGAGCACGCTCTTCAGGCGCCTTATCAATCTGATCGTAAGCCTGAAAGTCACCAAAATATTTAGTGATCGCAGCTGTTAGTGTTGTTTTACCATGGTCAACGTGGCCAATGGTGCCGATGTTACGTGGGGTTTGCCGCGTTCAAATTTTGCTTTACCCATTAAAGGTCTCCGTTAGTTTTATTATTTCGTTGTACTATGCCGCGTTTTGCGCCATGATTTCGTCAGCTAAATGTGTTTGGCACAGGCGCATAGTGATCAAAAACCATACTATATTGCGCCCGCCCTTGGCTCATTGAGCGTAGGGTATTAACATAACCAAACATGCTTGACAAGGGTACATTTGCAGTAATCACACGCGCGTTACCTCGTTGATCCATACCAGCTCACTTGACCGCGACGGCTATTCAGGTCACCAATAATGTCACCCATGTAATCTTCAGGGGTAATCACTTCAACTTTCATTACAGGCTCAAGAATTTGAGAGCCAGCTATTTTAAAGGCTTCGCGGAAAGCGGCACGTGCCAGCAATCTCAAAGGCCATGACAGATGAGTCAACCTCGTGGTAGGCACCATCAACCAGCTTAACACCTAGATCAACGACTGGGTAACCAGCAACAACACCGGTGGTTGCAGTACAGATTGAATACCTTTTTCCACACCAGGAATAAATTCTTTTGGAATAGAACCACCAACAATTTTACTTTCAAAGTCGAAGCCTTCGCCGCGCTCTCTTGGCTCCAATTGAATTTTAAGCCGGGCAAATTGACCAGAACCACCAGATTGCTTCTTGTGAGTATAATCGGTCTCAGAAGGCTCTGTGTGATGGTTTCACGGTAAGCCACTTGCGGCGCACCGACATTGGCCTCTACCTTAAATTCACGCTTCATACGATCGACAATAATATCTAGGTGCAGCTCCCCCATTCCTTTAATAATGGTTTGACCAGACTCATGATCAACACGTTACACGGAATGATGGATCTTCTGCTAGCCAGACGCCCCAGGGCAATAGACATTTTCTCTTGATCGGCCTTCGTTTTTGGCTCTACAGCCACTTCAATAACCGGCTCAGGAAATTCCATGCGCTCCAGAATGATCGGATTAGCAGAATCACAAAGCGTATCTCCAGTGATTGTATCTTTTAGACCAACAATAGCAACAATATCACCTGTGCGGGCTTCTTTGAGCTCTTCGCGGTTATTAGAGTGCATTTGCAGCATACGACCAATACGCTCTCGCTTACCTTTGGTAGCATTAGAAACAGTAGGATCCAGATTCAATAACACCGGAATACACCCGTGCAAAAGTTAGCGAACCAACAAATGGGTCGTTCATGATTTTAAAGGCCAGGGCAGAGAACGGCGCTTCATCGCTAGGCTTGCGATCCATTGGCTTCTGGCTCTTCTTCATCAATGGAAACACCTTTGATTGCACCAATATCTATTGGAGAAGGTAAATAATCGACTACAGCATCCAGCATTGGCTGCACGCCTTTATTTTTAAAGGCTGTACCACACAGGATAGGCACAAAGACTCGTTGCCAATTGTACCCTTACGAATACATTTTTTTAGCGTTTCAAAAGAAGGCTCTTCACCTTCTAAATACGCTTCCATGGCCGCTTCATCTTGCTCAACAGCAAGCTCAATCATTTCTAAACGATATTTTGCGGCTTTTTCTTTCAGGTCATCAGGAATTTCAACTTCGTTAAATTTTGCACCCAGCTTACTCCTCTTCCCAAATCAATGCTTTATTTCTTACCAGGTCAACAACACCTAGCAAATTCAGCTTCTGAACCTATAGGCAACTGGATAACCAGTGGTTTTGCTCCCAAACGGTCAATGATCATATCAACGCAACGATAAAAATCAGCACCGGTTCTATCCATTTTGTTAATGAAACACATGCGGGGCACGTTGTATTTATCAGCCTGCCGCCATACCGTTTCTGACTGAGGCTCTACACCGGCAACGGAATCAAACACTGTTACAGCGCCATCAAGCACACGCAAAGAACGCTCTACTTCAATGGTAAAGTCAACGTGGCCTGGGGTATCAATAATATTAATACGGTGCTCACCCCAGGCACAGGTTGTAGCCGCAGAAGTAATGGTAATACCACGCTCTTGCTCTTGCTCCATCCAGTCCATGGTGGCGGCACCTTCGTGCACTTCACCAATTTTGTGAGAACGACCTGTGTAGTATAAAATACGCTCAGTGGTTGTTGTTTTACCGGCATCAATGTGTGCACAGATGCCGATGTTACGGTATTTACTTAGAGGGATTCTCTTGACATAACTAATATATAATCCTTATCGAGGGCTGTATAGGTAATTCCCTGACGAAATGCCAAGGGAATAATTTAGATTACAGTGAGGACATCTACCACTTGAAGTGGGCAAATGCTTTATTGGCTTCGGCCATTTTGTGGGTGTCTTCCCGCTTTTTCACAGCGATACCACGGTTGTTTACAGCATCGATTAATTCACCAACCAGACGATCGCGCATGGTGCTTTCGGAACGTTTGCGCGCTGCAATAATAATCCAGCGAATCGCCAATGCTTGGGCGCGGATGGGACGCACTTCCATCGGCACCTGGTAGGTTGCCCCACCAACACGGCGGGAACGCACTTCTACATGCGGCTTCACGTTGTCTAACGCTTCTTTGAAAACTTCTAGCGCAGGGCGAGATAAGTTTTTTCTCAACATTTTCCAGTGCGGCATAAATAATACGCTCTGCGGCAGATTTCTTGCCGTCCAGCATCATGCTGTTGACAAATTTCGTTAAGACTACTTCGCCATATTTGGCATCGGGGAGTACTTCGCGTTTTACGGCTGCTCTTCTACGTGACATATTTTAAACCCTACTTCGGCTTCTTCGCACCGTAATGCGAACGACGTTGTTTTCTATCTTTTACACCCTGGGTATCTAGCGTTCCACGAATAATGTGGTAACGCACACCGGGTAAATCTTTTACACGCCCACCACGAATCATCACAACAGAGTGCTCTTGCAGGTTGTGGCCTTCACCACCAATGTAGCTAATCACTTCAAAACCATTGGTTAAACGCACACGCGCCACTTTACGCAGCGCGGAGTTCGGTTTTTTCGGTGTGGTTGTGTAAACACGGGTGCAAACACCACGCTTTTGCGGGCATTCTTGCAGAGCCGGTACTTTGTTACGCTTGGGCTCAACATGGCGGCCTTTGCGGACTAATTGGTTAATGGTTGGCATGTAATACTGTTATCTAACTATTTATAAATGTTCGATGCTTATAGGCAATGAATGACGGTTGTGTCAAGTCTCGTTTTCGGATAATTCAAGCCAGCGTTCTTCTGCCCTGGCTAACGCCTTTTGAAAAATCTCTAGATTTTTTTGTGCAGCATCGAACGCCTTTGGATCTTTATGATAAAACTGGCTATCCCCAAACTGTTTTTGAATTTCCTGAATTTTTCCTTCGAACATAATCATTTTTTCCGGAAGCTCTTCCAGTTCATGTTGTTTTGCAAAACTTAATTCTTTTTTTTCTGGGCTGGTGGCATTAAAGCTTCCCTCTATTTGACGTTTTGCCACGGGCTGCTTGACAGGGTACTTATCCTTTTCAAACGTATTGTTTGCCTTGGCTTCTAGATAATCTGTATAGCCTCCTACGTGCGCCTGCACCCTGCCCTGCCCCTCAAAAGCCAAAACCTTGCTAACCGTTCTGTCCAGAAAATCTCGATCGTGGCTTACTAGTAGTAAAGTGCCCTGATAGTCTGAAAGAATTTCCTGTAGCATATCAAGGGTATCCATATCCAAATCATTGGTTGGCTCATCAAGAATTAGCAAGTTTCCTGGATTAGCCAGTACAACCGATAATAATAGACGGTTTTGTTGGCCGCCAGAAAGAATCCCTACAGGATCTCGGGCAATTTTTGGATCAAACAAAAAATCTTTTAAATAGCCACACACATGGCGAGATTTTCGATTTTCACCGCTACCGATATAAATATAGTCTCCCCCTTCCGGCGCAAGTGTTTTCCAGACTGATTCTTTCGGGTTCAAGGTTGTTCTATTTTGATCAAAATAGGAAATATCGAGTGTTTTTGAACGGCGAATATGGCCGGATTGTTGCTCAAGCTCGCCTGTCAAAATTTTCAGGAATGTTGATTTACCAGAGCCATTAGCCCCCAAAATACCGATTTTATCACCTTTCATAATGCGAAAGTTAAAATTATCCAGAATGGTTAAATCATCATAGGCATGGTTAACATTTTTAAACTCCGCCACTAGCTTTGAAGCCTGGCTTGGAGCCAAAGGATCAAGCTCAATGGTACGCATAGTTTGGTTGAAAGCTGCTTTATCGTTTCTTAGTTTTTCCCGCAAGGCGTGTAATTCACGCATACGACGCACGTTACGTTTGCGCCGACCGGTTACACCGCCCTGCGTCCAGTCTACTTCACTTTGCAATTTTTTCTGCATATTGTGCAACTCACGGGCTTCTTGCTCCACTTGCTCAGCCTGCCAATCCTCAAACTGTGCGTAACCTTGATTTAGGGTGCGCATGATGCCGCGATCTAGCCAAAAGCATTTTTTTGAAACGTTTTTCAGAAAGGCGCGGTCATGGCTAACGCAAAGCAATGCACCACGATAATTTGCAAGGTATTCTTCTAGCCATTGAATAGCGGATAGGTCTAAATGGTTGGTTGGCTCATCTAATAATAAAATATCCGGCTCTTCTATTAACGCCCTGGCCAGGCCTGCTCTTCGGCGCTGCCCACCAGATATTTCACCCATTTTAGCATTCGGATCAATTTGGAGTGGCTCTAGAATAATATCGGCTAAATAGTTTTGCTCTTCTGGAATATTATCCAGAACAAATTCTTTAATTGTTTGTTCCGGATCGGCTTCAAACTGTTGCGCCAGATAACCTACGTTTAGGCCAGGATAAACGAACCGGCTGCCTGTATCAGGCTCCAAATCGCCGGTGATAAGCTTCATCAATGTGGTTTTTCCCACACCGTTTTTACCCACTAGGCAAATTTTGTCGTATTGAGCGATATGCAAGGTGATATCTTCAAATAAGACTTTTAAACCTATATTGAGTGAGACATTTTCCAGGTTAAATAGAACGGGAGGAGGCATAGCCGCCTTAGTTAGACGGGATAAGACCTTTTGTAAACACTCTGAAAATCTATAAGAATCCCTTTGAAAATTGAGACCTTCCAAAAAAGCTATAGTGCCTCCAAAATAAGAAAGCCCCCGAAATTGGGGGCTCTCTTTAAACGATACAAACGATTTAGACTAGAAGCCCATACCGCCCATGCCGCCCATTCCACCCATGCCGCCCATTGGGTCAGAAGGGGCGTTGTTGTTAGCAGGCTCAGGCTCGTCAGCAACCATTGTTTCTGTCGTGATCAACAGACCCGCAACAGAAGCAGCATCTTGCAAGGCGGTGCGCACAACTTTTACAGGGTCAATAATACCAGCATCGAACATGTTTACATATTCGCCTGTTTGCGCATTAAAGCCTTGCTTATTATCGCTTTTTTCCTGCAGTTTACCAACAATCACAGAACCATCGTAACCAGCGTTTTCTGCAATGCAACGTGCTGGAGCTTGTAAAGCCTTACGAACGATTTTGATGCCAACATCTTGGTCATCATTTTCAGCCGTTAAGTCTTCTAGAACTTTAGCAGCATAAAGCAATGCGGAACCACCACCGGAAACCACACCTTCTTCAACCGCAGCTCGGGTTGCGTTATAGGCATCGTCCACACGGTCTTTTTTCTCTTTCACTTCTACTTCTGTTGCACCACCAACGCGGATAACGGCAACACCACCAGAAAGTTTAGCTAAACGTTCTTGTAGTTTTTCTTTGTCGTAGTCAGAAGTCGTTTCTTCAATCTGGGCACGAATTTGGCTGCAACGAGATTCAATGTCAGCCTTCTCGCCAGCACCATTTACGATTGTTGTGTCGTCTTTGGTAATACGCACTTTCGCAGCACTTCCCAACATTTCCATGGAAACGGCTTCAAGTTTGATACCAGTTTCTTCAGAAATTACAGTACCACCAGTTAGGATAGCAATATCTTCTAGCATTGCTTTACGACGGTCACCAAAACCAGGCGCTTTTACAGCAGCGATTTTCAGACCACCACGCAACTTGTTTACCACTAATGTTGCCAAGGCTTCGCCTTCAACATCTTCAGCAATAATAAGCAGTGGACGGCCAGACTGTACAACGCTTTCCAGAATCGGAAGCAAAGATTGCAGGTTAGAAAGCTTGCCATCATTTAATAAAATGTACGGGTTTTCCAGTTCGGCAACCATTTTTTCGGGATTGGTAACGAAGTAAGGAGACAGGTAACCACGGTCAAACTGCATACCTTCAACGATGTCTAGTTCGTTTTCCAGAGATTTGCCTTCTTCAACGGTAATAACGCCTTCAGAACCCACTTTTTCAATGGCTTCGGCTAGTTTCGCACCAATTTCGGTATCACCGTTGGCAGAAATTGTACCAACCTGAGCAATTTGCTCATTGGTAGAAACTTTTTGGCACTGGATTTTAACTCAGCAATTACTTTTTCAACAGCAAGGTCAATACCGCGTTTAAGATCCATTGGGTTCATGCCAGCCGCAACAGCTTTTACGCCTTCGGTTACCAATAGCACGTGCCAAAACAGTGGAGGTTGTTGTACCATCACCAGCATTGTCGTTGGTTTTAGAAGCCACTTCGCGCAACATTTGTGCGCCCATGTCTTCAAATTTGTTTTTTAGTTTAATTTCCTTGGCAACGGATACACCATCTTTTGTGATGCGCGGAGCACCAAATGATTTTTCGATGATCACGTTACGGCCTTTTGGCCCCAGGGTTACAGATACGGCATCAGCCAGTGTGTTTACGCCTTTCAGCATTTGATCGCGGGCGGCGCTGCCAAAACATAGTTGTTTAGTAGTCATAATATTCTCCTTTAATATACTTATGCAGCGACGGCGATGGTGTCGCCTTCGACAATGCCCAGAATGTCTGATTCTTTCATGATGACGTAGTCTTCGCCATCAATCTTAATTTCTGTACCGGCCCATTTGCCGAATAGAATAATGTCGCCAGCTTTGACGTCCATTGGCTGAACTTGGCCTTGTTCGTTACGGGCGCCGCTACCCACGGAAATAATTTTCCCCTGAATGGGTTTTTCTTTGGCTGTATCAGGAATAATGATACCGCCTTTGGTTTTGGTGTCAGCTTCAATACGCTGCACCAGCACACGATCATGTAAAGGTCTAAAGCTCATGTCTCGTTCTCCAGTTATTTAATTAAATGTTACAATTGTTTAACAAGCTTGTGGCTTGTTGCACGATAGGTAGGTAGTGTAATTATCAGCGTCAAGGGTAGCTATAACTTTTTTTTATGTTATTTTTATAAAGTGCTAGTTTTTTTTAAAGTCATTCCGACAGAGAACATGAGTTATCCTTTAACTTACATGTTTAATATCCCGCCTGAATTTGCGGAATCTACAGGCTTTAACGAAAGTGAGAATTGGACAGGCCGATACGTAAAAATTCCGTTCAGAAACAAAACAACACGCGGCGTTATTGTTGGCATAGCCCCTACCCCAGAAAACCCAGATAAAATCAAAGAAGTTATTGAGGTTGTAGAAGAACTGCAGCGCATGTCAGCAATTTTTCTGAAATTTCTGGAATGGGTAGCAGATTATAATATGGCGCCAATTGGTATGCTGGCCAGAACGGCTATTCCTGCGGGGGCTTTGGAACCATTAAAGAAATCTTTGGGCAAGGTTGATTATGATATTGGCAATAAGAATATATTGTCAAAACAGCAGGCAGTTGCCTTGGCAGCCATAAGCCCATCATTCCAGCAAAAGCTGGGGTCTATGCCAGAGACCTCAACACTAACCGGGAAGCCTCAAGCCAGAAATAATGTTCCGGTGCTATTAGACGGCGTGACCGGTTCAGGGAAAACAGAGGTTTATTTAGAGGCTATTGCTCAAACACTAGAACAAGGCGGGCAAGCCCTGGTTCTTCTTCCTGAAATTGCCCTTTCCGTACAAATGACCGAACGTTTTGCCAAACGTTTTGGCGTTGAACCCGCTGTTTGGCACTCGCAAATGACAACGGTGCAACGTCAACGCACCTGGCAGGGTATTGCTACTGGCAAAATATCTATTGTTATCGGGGCTCGGTCTGGTCTGTTTTTACCGTTCAAGAATTTAGGTATTATCATTATTGATGAAGAACATGACGGCACCTACAAGCAGGAAGAGCAGATTATCTATAATGCCCGCGATATGGCCATTGTGCGTGGGCAAATGGAGCAGGCAAAAGTGGTACTGGTTTCTGCAACGCCTAGCCTAGAAACACTGCACAATGTCGCCTTGGAAAAATATGCTACTACGCATTTGCCGCAGCGACATTACGAAGTAAAATTGCCACAAATTCATTTAATTGATTTGCGCGAACAAAAGTTGAAAAGCCAGCAATGGCTATCCCTTCCCCTATTATCAGCCATAGAAGAAACGCTAGCCAAACAGCAACAAGCGTTACTATTTTTAAACAGGCGGGGCTATGCGCCTTTAACCTTATGCCGGGATTGTGGTTTTCGCTGGCAATGTCCGTCTTGCAGTGCCTGGTTGGTGCGTCATGAATATGCCAAAGGCAGTTTTTTGCAATGTCACCATTGTGGTTATGGCGGGCGGATGCCGAAAGCTTGTCCGCAATGTGAAAAAACAGAAAATATTGTTTCCTGCGGGCCAGGTATTGAGCAGTTAACCGAACAGATCAAAAATCTATATCCCAACCATCGCGTATTAATGCTGTCTAGCGATGCGATGCAAAATCGCAAACAGGCAAAAGAATTACTGGATCAAATTCATAACAATCAGGTCGATATTTTGGTTGGCACCCAGGTAATTGCCAAAGGCCACCATTTCCCCAACTTAAATATGGTTGGTATTGTGGATGGTGACGCCAGTCTAACAGGCGGAGACCCGCGCGCGGCAGAAAAGACTTGGCAACTGTTGCATCAAGTGGCGGGGCGAGCAGGGCGAGAACATCTGCAAGGCCATGTTTATATCCAAACCGCATTACCAGATCATCCAGTAATGCAAACCCTGAAACAGTATGATCGAGACGGCTTTATTGCACAGCAAAATAAAGAACGGCAGGATTTTCAATTACCGCCCTATTATCGATTAGCCGCAATTACCTTAAAAGCAAAAAAAGAACAGGATGTGGTGCAGTATGCGCAACAGTTAATTCGCCATGCACCTGTGCAAGAAAATATGCGTATTCTTGGCCCTGCCCCGGCTTTGATGTATCGCTTGCATGGTTTTTACCGCATGCGATTCTTATTGCGGTGCAGCAAATCTGTAAAAATTCAAAACTATATTACAAAGTGGCTACCTGGTAAATTTCCCAATGGCATCAAGGCACAAGTTGATATTGATCCGTATACCTTTTTTTAAAAAGTGGCTGCCTCATTTCTGAAACAGCCACTCATTTTGTCAGCATTGACTAACCTATTGAATTTCCTTATAATATGAAGTGCAGCTAACAATTCCAGTATTCTAACTGACTCAGAGTATGGTTGCTTTTTCATAAAAGCTCCTTTTACTTAGAGATTTAACCCCACCTATAAGGCAGCTTCTACCTACCTTATGATTTTGGCAGGGGTCAACGACATGCTGACAAGCAGGCGTTTAGCAATTTTTGCTAAACCATTCAAATACTTATTAACGCCATCTTATTTTATAGGGTGGCGTTAATATTTTATGGGCATGTTATCTATTAAACGAATTCCCTCTATATTTGCGGCAACGAAAATACGGGGTTTTTCGTTTACTCCGTGTATTTCAAAATAATCTATTGATGAAAAACCGGCGTTTAAAATTTGTTGTTTTGCAGCAGGAATATCATCTATACTTTTTATAGATTGCAGCACTTTAGAAATAACCGTCGCGTGCTGTCGTCCCTCTTTGGAAAGCCGCCTATTTCGCGAAGACATTGCCAGTCCATCACCTTCACGCATGGTTTCAACACCAATAATTTCTGTTTCAATATCCAAATCTTGTACAAGCTGCTGAACCAGCATCAATTGTTGAAAATCCTTTTCGCCAAAAAATGCCTTTTGTGGCTGTATGATATTAAAAAATTTTGTTAAAATAGTGGCAACACCATTAAAATGACCAGGCCGGTGAACCCCACATAAAAAGGTATCAAATTTAGGTAAGCCAATTATTGTTTGAAAATTATCAGGATATATTTCTGCTGCTTTCGGTAAAAAAAGCATAGCAACACCCAGCGCCTCCAATTGTGTGATATCATGTTCTAGTGTTTGCGGATATTTTTCTAAATCCGCTTTATTGTCAAACTGTTTTGGATTTACAAAAATACTGACAACCACTGTTTTGCAATGTGTTTTGGCCGTTTCAACCAACTTTAAATGACCGGCATGCAAGGCACCCATGGTAGGCACAAAACCAATGTTATTGTGCGCCTGGCACCATTCCTTACAATCCTTTACACTTGTGATTTGCTTCATAAAGCCTAGTTTATAGGGATGGCGGATAAATTTGACTATGATCTTGTTGTAATCGGTGCGGGCTCTGGCGGTGTTGCCTGTGCGCGTAGCTATGCGGCAACCGGCGCAAAAGTGGCGATTATTGAGCGTGATCGCGTTGGTGGTACCTGTGTGTTACGTGGCTGTGTACCCAAAAAACTGATGGTTTATGCCAGCCGCGTGCAGCATACGGTGGAAGATGCGGCAAACGGCTTTGGCTGGAAGATTGATGCCACCATACAGTGGTCAACGTTTATGCAGAATAAACACGATGAGATGGATCGGCTAAATGGCATTTATCAAAACATGCTGAATAATGCCGGTGTTGACGTAATTTATGGCGAAGGTCGCTTTCAGGACGCACACACGATTGTTGCGGGCGATAAAACCGTAACAGGCAAAAATATTCTAATTGCCACTGGCGGCCACCCTAAACGGCCAGCCGGTTTAGAGCAAGCGCACACCTCTAATGAAATTTTAGACATCGAAGAAATTCCAAAGACGCTAGCAGTCGTTGGCGGTGGCTATATTGGGATGGAATTTGCCAGTATATTTAATTTGCTAGGCAGCAAAGTACATGTTTTCTTGCGTGGTGATACCATTTTGCGCGGCATG
This sequence comes from uncultured Alphaproteobacteria bacterium, assembly GCA_963706365.1. Lineage (GTDB taxonomy): Bacteria > Pseudomonadota > Alphaproteobacteria > JAJTHO01. The sequence continues at coordinate 917,637 of OY970150.1, forward strand.
GAAAAAGAATGTACTGTATTTTTACAAAAGCAATTGGAACAACAAGGCATTATTTTTCATTTCAACAGCCCCGTTAAAACGGCCAGCGCCCATAGCATTACCACTGAAACAGAAACGTTAGAAGATTGCTATGTACTGAATGCAACAGGTCGTGAACCAAATATTAATGGGTTAGACCTCGATCTTGTTAAAATTGAAACCCACAACGGCGCCATCCAAACCGATCAATATATGCAAACAAGCCTGCCCAATGTATTTGCTGTGGGCGACGTCTTAGACGATGTGGCGTTAACGCCTTATGCTATTAGCCAAGGGCGTGCTTTAACAAAATATTTTTCAACAGGTCAGAAAACAACTGTTTCAAAATATAATATCCCTACTGCCGTTTTCACTACCCCGGAAATGGCAACCGTTGGCTTAACAGAAGAGGAGGCCAGAAAAGAACATGACAATGATATTGAGATATTCAGCAGTGAATTTCGTTCCATGAAACATTGCTTGCCACAACGCAACCAAAGAACATTCATGAAATTGGTAGTACACAAAGAAACAGATCGCGTTCTGGGTGTGCATATGGTGGGGGAAGATGCTGCAGAAATTATCCAGGGTTTTGCCGTTGCCTTAAACGCCGGTGTTACCAAAAAAGTAATGGATCATACTATTGGCATTCACCCGGGCAGTGCCGAGGAGTTTGTTACGATGCGTCAGCCACGCGAATAGATTATTGCTATTCTAACAGCGGGCATGCTAGACAAGCCTGCATATGAGTGAATTGTTAAATCATAGTCTGTTATCTGCAAAACACGGGCTGAAAAAGGCTGATTTTACGGCAAAAGAACTGGTTGCTGCACACCTTGAATCTATCGAAAAAAATCGTAACCTGAATGCTTTTATTACAGTTACCGCCGAAGCTGCTTTAGAAAATGCAGAAAAGGCTGATTTATCATTACCCATGGGCGGCTTGCCCATTGGTATGAAAGATTTATTTTGCACCAAAGGTGTGCGCACCACTGCGGGCTTCCAAAATGCTGGAAAATTTTATTCCACCCTATGAATCTACCGTTAGCCAACATTTAAAAGATGCTGGGGCCATTACCGTTGGGCAAATTAAATCTGGATGAATTTGCCATGGGTTCGGCCAATATCACCAGTTATTATGGCAATGTTTTAAACCCGTTAAAGGCCAATGATGACACAGAATTATGCCGCGTACCCGGTGGCTCATCGGGGGGAAGTGCAGCCGCAGTGGCAGCTAATATGTGCCTGGCTGCAACGGGAACAGATACCGGCGGCAGTATTCGTCAGCCGGCCACTTTTACCGGTATTGTTGGCTAAAACCTACCTATGGCCGTTGTTCTCGTTGGGGAATTGTGGCGTTTGCCTCCTCGTTAGACCAGGCCGGAACCATGACCAAAACGGTCGATGATGCCGCTTTTATGTTGCAACACATGACAGGCCATGATGCGAAAGATTCTACCAGCGCCCCAGTTGCAACGTCCCGGATTATAGCGCATTACTAGGACAAGGGCGTTAAAGGTCTGAAAATTGGTATTCCAAAAGAATATCAGGTGGACGGCATGGACGCCGCTGTCATAAAATCTTGGCAGGATGGCCAGCAGGCCTTGAAAGATGCGGGTGCGGAACTGGTGGATATTTCCCTGCCCCATACCACATATGCATTACCATGCTATTATATTATTGCTCCGGCCGAAGCCTCCAGTAACCTGGCGCGGTATGACGGCGTTCGTTTTACGCATCGCTCAAAAGTGGGCGAAAACCTGATTGATTTGTACGAAAATTCTCGCGCCGAAGGTTTTGGTGAGGAAGTACAAAAGCGGATTATGATTGGCACCTACGTACTTTCTGCCGGTTATTACGATGCCTATTATTTACAGGCACAAAAAGTGCGCAGCCTAATCGCCCGAGACTTTACCGAAGCCTTTCAAACAGTAGATGCTATTTTAACCCCCACCACACCGGACGCCGCCTTTAAAATTGGCGAGAAACAGGATGATCCGGTTAAAATGTATTTGAATGATGTCTTAACTGTCCCTGCCAGTTTGGCGGGTTTACCCGCTATGTCGGTTCCTTTTGGAAAGGCAAACAATGGGTTGCCGCTGGGTTTACAATTAATTGGTAAAGCCTTTGATGAGCAAACTGTTTTAAGGGTGGGTAAAGTTTTGCATGATTAGGGCATGTTATCAAATGAACATAGTAGATTCTTTTCCCGCTACTTGCCTGCACATTACAGTTGAAAAATACGTTGCTTAACAGCTATGCAATCGCAACGCTCTAATGTTTTAGCGAATTTAACACTGCTATTTTTTTTCTTGGCTCCCTTCATCGTGGGGCGTGAAGCATTTTTTATTCCGGCTATCCTAATGGTTGGTTTCGCCTTGTTAATAGGCAAAAAGATTAATTTTCAGGCAGGCGTATTTGTTGCCAGTTTTATTATATTTCTATTGTTTGGTTTGTTAACCGGAACAATTCGGCAAAACCCTTTTTACGATATTATCAAGGATGCCTGGTATATTGTAAAAGTTCCGGTCTATTTTTTAGTGGGCTATTTTTTATATCAATGCTTTCCACAGCCCAAGCGTATATTAAAAATGCTGCTTATTGCTGGCGTTATTATGGCCGTGGAATATATTTCAAAATTTATTATTGACCCTAGCCTATTTCACGTTTCACGCCAATATATTCGTGACGTGGTTGGCGGTGGCTCCGTTTTAATGCCAGTGGCCAGTGCGGTAATGTTTGGGATATTGTTTACGAAATTACGTTTATTCAACAACCAAACAATCCTTATTATTGTTGCCAATATTATTTTGATTACAGCCATGCTGTTAACCCAATCCCGCAGCTTTATTCCTATTTTTTTTCTGCTTCTATTTGGCTTTGTCGGTTTATATCGCTTTCAACTCGCTTTAGGTATTATTGCGGTTCCGCTTTTTATTTTCACCTTACTTATTTCAACCCCCTTATTAAATGCGTTTACAACCAAGGAAGAACGTAAAGAAATTTATACACATGCACCAAAAATATTTAAAGAGTCACTAGTTTACGAGCATCAAGGACTTCGACAAATTAACGAAAACTGGCGCGGTTATGAAGCCTGGCGCACCTTTAAAGAAATTGAACAGGCCTCCCCTCTTTACCAAGCTTTGGGTTTAGGTTTAGGCAGCAGTGTATCCCTAGGTATGCAGATGAAATTAGGCACGGGGGACGCCAAACATATTTTTGAAAAAATCACAGTGCTTCACAATGGTTATGCCTATGCCATGCTAAAAAGCGGTTTAGTGGGGCTAATCCTTTACTGCCTGTTGATTCTCTATCTATTTCGCCTGGGCGCCTATCATCCTTACTTTAAAAGCTTCGACACAATGCAATATTTTTGGAAAGTTATCTTAGCGGGATTAAGCATGATACAGATTTATGCTTCCATGGCAGTCAATGGCATGTTTAACTCGGATGGAGGCGGTACAGTTTTGTTAATTCTTACAGGTTTATCGCTGGCCGTTATAACAGGTCGACAGCATTTAAAAGAACAGCATTTAAGCCAAACAGGTGAAAAACATGCGTAGCATAAGTATCTTTGGTGCCACCGGCTCTATAGGCCGCTCAACAATCAAGGTTTTGCTCAATGATTTTGATAATTTTAGCATAGACACTTTAGTAGCGAACAAGGACATTAAGGGTCTTGTTGAATGTGTTCAAACCTTACAACAAGCTAATATTGCTATAAAACACGTTGTTATTGCAGATGACACAGCCTATCCACAGCTAAAGGAAGCATTGCATTTTGCGCCTTCCATAGCAAGCCATGCCGGGATGCAGGCTGTGATTGCTGCGGCGCAGCATAAAGTGGATGTTATGGTCGCAGGCATCAGTGGCATGGCTGGTTTAAGACCAATTATGGCAAGTATTGGGCACTGTAAAACCTTGGCATTAGCCAATAAGGAATCGGTAGTGTGCGGCGGAAATTTGTTGATGGATGCCATCAAGAATAGTAGCACGACACTGATTCCCGTAGATTCCGAACATTGTGCTCTATTCCAACTGTTGGAAAATGCCCCGCGCGAAAACATTGCGGAAGTAACCCTAACAGCCTCTGGCGGCCCCTTTCTGCATCGTAAAAACTTAGCCGATATTACACCGGCAGAAGCTGTAAAACACCCAAAATGGTCTATGGGGCAAAAAATTTCTATAGACTCTGCAACACTCATGAACAAGGGTTTAGAAGTTATTGAAGCTGCTTATTTATTTGATCTGGCGCCTGAACGCATCAAAGTGCTGGTGCATCCGCAATCCATCATTCATGCCATGGCTACACTAAAGGACGGCACCATATTTGCCTGTATGGGGGCAACAGATATGCAGTTGCCTATAAGCTATGCGCTTTATTACCCTGAACACCCCAAACCATGTCTACCGCCGCCAAGCTTGACGGAATTGTCCTTTCATGCCCCGGATACAAAAACTTTTCGCTGTCTTGATCTTGCTTATAAAGCCCTTGAAACGCAGCAATGCGTTACCCTAAATGCTGCCAATGAAAAGGCTGTAGAACTATTTTTACAGCATAAAATTTCTTTTGCCGCCATTGCAGAAAAAATCACACAGGCATTAAACCATTTCCAACAACCACGTTTTGAAAACGTTGATTCTATAATTGCTTTTGATAAAGAAGTTCAAAATTATATCAGCCATGCACATCCTTAAAACCGAGCAGCGGTCTATCCCTTACGAGATCGTTTATAGCCATAGAAAAACTTTGGCTATTCATATTATGCCCGATAAACGCGTGGAAGTCAGGTCACCTAAAAAAATAAAACCTGCACAAATAAAAAGATTTATTGAACAGCGTGCTGATTGGATTGAGAAGCACCTGAAAAAAAGCAATAGTGTAACGCTGTATAACTTACACAAGCAAATTTATACCTTGGATTCACCGCTGTGGTTCAAAGGAAAATGCTATACCATTAAGGAACACAGCGAACAGCACCTAAAGTTTGACAAGAATATTTTCACTATCAAGAATAGTGAGATTCATCGCACGATTTTAGAATTTTTACGAAAACAAGCGATTCTGCAATTCCAGGAAACAATGGCTTTAATGCTTCCGATAGCATCCCGTTTTGATATTCAACATAATGGCCAATTCACGCTAAAAGATCTAAAAGCGCAATGGGGTAGTTGCTCGCATCAAGGGGATATCAACCTGAATATGCGGCTGATTCACACACCAATTGACTTCATAGAATACGTTGTTTTGCACGAACTTTGCCATATCAAACATCAAAATCATAGCCCTGATTTTCATCATCTCATGACAGAAATGATGCCAGATCAATCTATTAAACGTGGGCTATTTAAGCAAATGGCTTTTTTATAATTCATTAGATAATGTTTAGAGCCATATATAAATATATTATTGATTTTCAGCGCTTTAAATATTACAATTTTATTACAAAAATAATGCGCACTTTATCCTTTTCTTTTTTAACTATGCTTTTGCTGTTGCTTACCACGCTAGAGGTTTACGCCAATTGCGGTAGTGAAGAAACTGCCTTCGCAGGTCTTGATAGTGGTTACAGTTTTCGAACAAGTGAAGGAACCGTTATTAACTTAACCTCTTTGTATATGCAGCCATCTTTTATTCAACAACACCCTGATATTCAAAGCCGTATTACAGAGCGCCTAAATGAATTGCTTTCCGCCGCCCCCTTACGGCTGGATTTTACAGAAATAGAACGCAATACAGACTGTTATGCTCAAGTTGTTAATTCTAATGGAGAATGGGTGCAAGAAGAAATCATTAAGGAAGGTCTGGCGATCGTTACAGATAAACCAGGTTCTGATAAATATTTAAAAAGCCTTTTGATGATGGAAATAGAAGGCCGGGAAGAAAAGGCAGGCGTATGGGAATTTGAGGACAGTCTAGTGGTGCAGGCCGATGAACTACAACAAACCGAGCACGATAATGCCTATCAAATTATTGAAGGAAATCTTTATTATGTAAGAGACCGCGCCCGCGTTATTCTGGCATGTATGTCAGAAGATCCCTATAAAAGCGTTTGTCTTTTAATTTTAAGGGATACTTATTTTGAAATGAAAGAAAATGGTTTCGATTTATTTGAACAGGTGGGTACCAAAATTCGGGCGCGGGGCTTTATGTTTCCCAGAGGTGGCTTAAAAATGTTTATCGACAAACCACCTGTTATAGAAATTCGCAGCTAGGGCGTGTCATTATATTAATTTGATGACACGCCCTAATCTTTCGTTTTTGTAAATAAAAAGTTTACCATAGCAATGTAAGGTTACAGCATGGACGCGATTCAATTGTTGCAAGATGCTTTTCACCAGGACAACATGCCTAATGGGAAATCTGTTTATATTTATGAACATGATGGGCGCTATGAAGTTGTTTTAAAAGCATGTAATGATCTTGATCTTAAATACATGAATCGAGACAAACGCATTGTTATAGAAGCTTCTGGTTTTGAAAGCTTGATTCAAGAGCAAGAGCCAGTAGCAGAAGAACCGCCTGAAGAAAAACCAACCGAAGCCAGCCAGCCTGCATCAGAAAATGTTTTTAATCCCCCCAAAGAGCTGGAAGATTTCTTTGCTGATATTGACGCAGAAGATGAAAACGAGCGATTATCTCAAGAATCTGCTGAGCCGGAAACTATTTCAGAGCCTGTACAACGCAAATCTATTTTAAAAGAAACCCCTCCTACTGCTGAGAAAAATATCCTTCGTCACCAAGAAGAAGAGATAGATGAAAGTGATATTGACGCGGCCATAGCCTTAGCCGCAGAGCAAGTTCCGAATTCCACCACAGGAATTTTACTTCAAGAGCAAGAATTAGCCAAACGCGAAAAAAGCGTTGATAGGCTTGAAGCTCAATTGGCTGAACGCGAGAATATTTTCCTTGAAAAATCTAGAAACTTACAAAGCAACAGTTTTGAAAATCAGTTGAAAAAACTGCAGGAAGAACAGCAAGACTTAGAAAATCAGCTAAGCTCTCTCATCGATCAACGCCAAACTGTTAAAAAATTTCATGACACAGCCTTGGCATTGCTCGAAAAACTTCAATAACCAACTTCCACTAAAAACAAGCCACTTGAAGGCGCGGTAATCCCGGCAGCACAACGATTTTTGGCTTCCAGGGCTTTTTGTAAATCTTCCTTCGTCCACTTTCCTTTCCCTACCTTCACTAAACTTCCCATCATGTTACGTACTTGGTGGTGTAAAAAAGAACGCGCCTGAATGTTAGCGGTAATTCTATGCTCTTGTTGCGTTAAATCAAAATAGTCCAGTGTTTTTATGGGTGATTTTGCCTGGCATTCCTTGGCACGAAAACTGCTAAAATCATGCTGCCCGATAAAAATTTGTGCGGCCTGCTGCATAGCTTCCAAATTTAAAGGCTCCGTAACATGCCAAACAAGTTCTGCGCCTAACGCCGGCTTGGCACGGCGGTTAAATATACTATACTCATATCGCCGCCATTTTGCGGAAAATCTGGCATGAAATTCCTGGCTAACTTCCTCAACAGCCAGCACGCTAACCGGCCAGCACAATAAAAAAGCGTTAATAGCTTCATGGATGCGAAAAACGCCAAGCTTTGTGGCTAGGTCAATATGGCATACCTGCTGTCGCGCATGTACACCGGCATCGGTGCGCCCTGCCGCAAAAACACTCGCTTTTTCGCCACTAAATTTATAAATTGCCTCCTCCAGAACCTGTTGTACAGAAATACAGTCATTTTGCCGTTGCCAGCCGTGAAAGGAAGTTCCCTGGTATTCTAAAGATATTTTAAAGCGACGCATTGATTTTGTTGCTAAAATAAGGTTTAACAAGCCTGAATGTCCAGTGTTTTACCCGTTTATAATCCTGATATTATTACCAGCGATCCATTTATTCGCGGTGAGGGGTGCTATTTGTATGGGGCATCCGGCAAACGCTATCTAGATTTTGGTAGCGGTGTTGCTGTTTCCAGCCTTGGCCACCAACACCCTGCCTTGATAAAAACGCTACAGGAACAAGCAACAAAACTTTGGCATTGTTCCAATTGGTATCATATTCCGCCACAAGAGGCTGCTGCAAAAGCACTAACAGACAATACTTTTGCTGATTACGTGTTCTTCTGCAACTCGGGTGCTGAGGCAAACGAATGTGCTATAAAAATAGCCCGCCGCCGTTATATAGCACAGGGAAAATACCGTATCATAACCACTAAAAAAAGTTTTCACGGTCGTACTTTAACAGAGGTTTCCAGTAAAAACGATTATAGTTTTGGCCCTGTCATCCCCAGTTTTGACTATGTAAATTATGGCAGTATTGAATATATTGAGCGTTCACTCACAAATGAATCTACCGCAATATTAGTAGAACCTATCCAGGGCGAAGGTGGAATTCACCCCGCCACATTAAAATACCTTAAAGACTTGCGTAAATTTGCGAATGAACACTCACTTACATTAATATTCGATGAAATTCAAACAGGTATAGGTCGTACCGGTAAGTTATTTGCCTATGAATGGGCAGAGATAGAACCCGATATTGTAACCAGCGCAAAAGGCCTTGGCAGTGGTTTCCCTGTTGGCGCCTGCCTAGTGAGTGAAAATTCACTCACTAACTTTAATAAAGGTATGCATGGCTCCACTTACGGTGGCAATCATCTAGCAACATCTATCGTTAAAACTATTATCGACATTGTTACAAAGCCTGGTTTTTTACATGGTGTTGATGTGAACGCTCGCTCACTATGGTATAAACTTGTTAAATTAGTAGAAAAATACCCCTCTATATTCCCCACTGTCCGGGGGGCTGGGTTAATGCTGGGCCTTAAGTGTGTAGAAGAAAATATTACAGTGGCAAGGCAGATTGCAGAAAAAGGCTTGCTTGTCATACCGGCAGGCGATAACGTCATTCGCTTGTTGCCGCCTCTTATTATCGAAGAACAACATATTATCGAAGCCATCAATATATTAACTGATTATGCCATTAACCAAACCAAAAATTAAAGATTTCATCAACATTAAAGATGTACCGGCTGATGATCTACGTCGTATTATTGATATGGCAGCTTTATTTAAAAGCCATCCCCGCACCCATTATAATACGCTATTAAATGGCCAAACACTGGCGATGATTTTTGAAAAGCCTTCTACCCGCACCCGCGTATCGTTTGAAGTTGCCATTAAGCAACTAGGTGGCCACAGTGTTGTTCTGCAAAGTAGCGATATGCAATTGGGGCGTGGCGAAACCGTTTCTGATACAGCCAAAGTCTTATCACGCTACGTAGACATCGTTATGTTACGTGCCTTATCACATCATACTATGGAAGAGCTGGTAAACGATGCCGATATTCCAGTCATTAATGGCCTAACTGATTTAAGCCACCCCTGCCAAATTATGGCTGATATTTTGACTATAGAAGAATATCTTGGCCGCCTGCCTGGAAAAACGGTTGCCTGGGTGGGGGATTGTAACAATGTGTGCCGCTCGTGGGCAGAGGCCACCAAGGCTTTTAATTTTAATTTCCATCTGGCCTGCCCTGACGAATTTATCACCGATGACGTGCGCCCTTATATAAAATCATTCACAGATCCCAAAGAGGCTGTGAAAGATGCACACGTTGTTATTGCGGATACTTTTATTTCCATGGGTGTTGAAAATCCAGAGGAACGTCGCGCACGTTTAACTTCTTATCAAGTCAATAAAGAATTAATGCAGTTGGCCGATGAAGACGCTATTTTTCTGCATTGTTTGCCCGCAACACGCGGCGAGGAAGTAACGGCTGAAATTATTGACGGCACACAATCGGCTGTTTGGGATGAAGCAGAAAATCGTCTGCATGTGCAAAAAGCTATACTTTGCTGGTGTTTGGGTACAACCCTTTAAGGCTCATTTACGGCTTTTTTTAATAAAATTCGTTTTATTAAAAAGCGTTAACTATTTATTAATACTTATAGCAGTAAACTGCAAGTACTTGAGACACAAAGTTAATTAAAGGAGTCAAACATGAACTTGGTCAAAACATTTTTAAAAGAAGAGTCTGGCGCGACAGCTGCTGAATACGGGATCTTAATTGCATTAATTGCCGTTTTCATCATCGGTGCAGTTAGACTTGTTGGAACAAACTTGAACGCTAGATTTACTGACGTAAGTAACGCTCTACAATAGAGTAAAAGTACTTCTACGTCAAAAACCCTCTATCCCATTAAGGTAGAGGGTTTTTGGTGTATTATAAAGAATTGAATATGAACCTGTTTAAAATATTTTTAAAAGAAGAGCACGGTGCTACAGCGGCTGAGTATGCTATTATTATTGCACTAATTGCCCTTATAATTATCGGCGCGGTAAGACTTGTCGGTCAAAGTTTAGGTAATAAATTTGGCGAAGTCAGCACTGGTTTGCAATAAAATCTACTTATTGCTAAAAATTAGTAATAAAAACAAAATCCTTTCTATCATTTTAAAAAAATATCTGATAGATAACCGTTTTAATGCCAAAACGTACTGACATTAAAACCATCATGATTATTGGGGCGGGGCCAATTGTTATTGGCCAAGCCTGCGAATTTGACTATTCTGGCGTACAAGCCTGCAAAGCTTTGCGAGAAGAAGGTTATCGGGTGGTGCTTATAAATTCCAATCCAGCCACCATTATGACCGACCCTGAAATGGCGGATGCAACGTATATTGAGCCGGTAACGGCTGAATTTGCCGCCATGGTTATTGAAAAAGAACGCCCCGACGCCCTATTACCCACCATGGGCGGGCAAACAGCCCTAAATACGGCACTGGAATTAGTAGCCGATGGCACCCTGGAAAAATATGGCGTTGAGCTGATTGGTGCCAATGCCGATGCTATTAAGAAAGCCGAAGATCGCCAGCTGTTTCGCGACGCCATGGATAAAATTGGTTTGGATAGCCCCAAAAGTTTTGTCGTTAATAACATGGAACAAGCCTGGCAAGCCGTTAAAAAAACCGGTCTCCCCTCTATTATTCGCCCCTCTTTTACACTGGCTGGCACCGGTGGCGGCATTGCCTATAACAAGCAAGAATTTGAAACGATTGTTTCAAACGGCCTGAAATTATCGCCCGTTTCTGAAGTGCTGGTAGAAGAATCTGTTCTAGGCTGGAAAGAATTTGAGATGGAGGTGGTGCGTGATAAAAACGACAACTGTATTATCATTTGTTCCATTGAAAATATTGACCCCATGGGTGTGCATACCGGCGATTCCATCACCGTTGCCCCGGCAATGACGCTGACAGATAAAGAATATCAAATTATGCGTGATGCTAGTCTGGCTGTATTACGCGAAATTGGTGTAGAAACAGGCGGCAGCAATGTGCAATTTGCCCTGAACCCTGAAAATGGCCGGATGACGGTTATTGAGATGAACCCACGCGTGTCTCGCTCTTCTGCTTTGGCTAGTAAAGCGACTGGTTTCCCCATCGCCAGGGTGGCGGCTAAACTGGCTGTTGGTTATACATTAGACGAACTGCAAAACGATATCACCCCTTCTATGCCCGCGGCGTTTGAACCCACTATTGATTATATCGTGGTAAAAGCACCGCGCTTTGCTTTTGAAAAACTGCCCGGCGCAGATACAACCCTAACGACTTCCATGAAATCAGTTGGTGAAGCCATGGCCATTGGCCGCAGTTTTGCCGAAGCCTTTCAAAAAGCGTTACGATCCCTGGAAACCGGTCATGTCGGTTTCGGTAATAACCTGGAAGATACACCAGATACGTTTAACACCGGAAAAACTAACCCGGCCATCAGCTGACAGAATTCATTATATCGCCGCTGCTTTTGAACAAGGCATGACCGTTGCAGAAGTGCATGGCTATACAAAAATAGACCCCTGGTTTTTAGGGAAATGGCAAAGCATTATTGCATTACAGCAAAAATTAAAAAGTAATGGTCTTGCCCCAATCGCCTGCCGCCCTGAAGCATTTAAAGATGCAAGGCTTTAGTGATGCGCAATTGGCCTTGGTAACAGGCGACACAGAGGATTCCGTACGCAGCCTACGACACAAAGCAAACATACGCCCGGTTTATAAACGCATTGATACTTGTGCTGCAGAATTTCGAACAGAAACCGCTTATATGTATGGGTGTTATGAGGGGTTAGGCTTTAAGCATCAGGCATTAGGCGAGAACAGCCCCCCTAATGCCTGTGAATGCAGCCCCTACCAATCGTAAAAAAGTGATTGTTCTGGGCAGTGGCCCCAATCGTATTGGCCAGGGCATTGAGTTTGATTACTGTTGTGTGCATGCGGCCTTTGCCGCACAAGAGTTGGGGCTGGAAGCTATTATGGTGAATTGTAATCCCGAAACAGTTTCCACGGATTATGATACCTCTGATCGCCTCTATTTTGAGCCATTAACCGATGAAGACGTGCTGGAAATCTGCCATAAAGAGATGCAAAACGGTGAACTACTCGGCGTTATTGTACAGTATGGCGGGCAGACACCTTTAAAGCTGGCCAATGCTTTGGATGTTGCCGGTATTCCAATTCTGGGCACGCCAGCCGATGCACTGGATCTGGCCGAAGACCGCGAACGTTTTCAGGCATTTTTACAGAAATTAAAACTGAAACAGCCGAAAAATGCTATTGCTAACAATGCGCAAGATGCCATTGGAAAAGCGGCGGAAGTGGGCTATCCTATTGTGGTGCGCCCTAGTTTTGTGCTTGGTGGACGCGCCATGGAAATCGCCTATGATGAGCCTGCCCTAAAAGGTTATATGCAACGCGCTGTTGATGCACTGGGCGATAACCCTATTTTGCTGGATACGTATCTACAAAACGCGGTGGAAGTGGATGTGGATATTATTTGTGATGGCAAAGATGTTCTTGTGGCTGGCATTATGGAACATATTGAGGAAGCCGGTATTCACTCTGGTGACTCCGCCTGTTCCATTCCACCCTATACTTTGAACGAGCATATTCAAACAGAATTAACGCGCCAGGCGACCGTTATGGCTTTGGAGCTTGGGGTTGTCGGTTTAATGAATGTGCAGTTTGCTGTTAAAGACGGCAACATCTATGTATTAGAAGTAAACCCTCGTGCTAGCCGAACTGTTCCCTTTGTTGCAAAGGCAACGGGAATGCAAGTGGCAAAGATTGCGGCAAAAGTGATGATGGGCGAAAAATTAAAAGCATTGGGCATTAAGCATCAGGGGCTAGAAAATCAGGGTGCCAGTCATGCCTCTCAACCGCATATTGCGGTAAAAGAAGCGGTGTTTCCCTTTGCCCGCTTCCCGGGCGTTGATACCATCCTTGGCCCCGAAATGAAATCAACGGGCGAGGTAATGGGGGCAGATAATACCTTTGCACGTGCCTTTGCCAAATCCCAAATTGCCGCCGGCAATAAATTACCAACTTCCGGCACCGTATTTTTATCTGTAAAAGACTCCGATAAAAAAGGGTTGATAGACGTTGCTAAAGAATTTTCCGCACTAGGCTTTAAAATCATTGCTACCAGCAGGAACCACCAAGCACTTAAACAAGCAATGGCATTACTGTGCAACAAATAAACAAGGTCGCCGATGGACGCCCCCACATCGCCGACGCCATTAAAGACGGTTCCGTTGATTTAATTATTAACACAACTGAAGGCGTGCAAGCCGTGAAAGATAGTTATTCTATCCGCCGTACAGCGGTTGAAAATAGTGTTACCGCAATTACTACCTTAAGTGGCGCGAAGGCGACGGCGCGGCCATCAGGCGTTGCGGAAGGATAGTTTAGGGGTTCGGAGTTTGCAGGAGAAGTAAGAACGAGTCACTTAAAACATAGGAATTTTAACAAGACTGTCTTAAGTTTAGTACTATATGAAAAATCTTTATCCCACCATTCTGGAACAAGTGATATTCACTGGCTGGACGTTGGAAACAATTGAGCAGGCCGAACAACAGTTAAATTTACCGGCTGGAACCACTTTAATTTACTACCCCGATGGTATTCGCGATTTGGTTCGCCATTTTCCCCAGTGGGCAGACGAGCAAATGTTGGCGCGTTGGGAACAGGAAGAAACCGAAGCCATGAAAGTGCGGGAAAAGATTACCATAGCGGTGCGGTGGCGGTTGGAAGCCTTATCGCCCTATAAAGATGCGGTGCGTTCGGCTATGCCACATATGGGTGTTGATCGCAGTCGACAGTTTTTTCAAACCATGGATAAAATATGGAAATTGGCGGGTGATACGTCCACAGATTTTAATTATTACACAAAAAGGGCATTATTGTCTGGTGTCTATGGCTCTACGGTTTTATTCTGGCTGCAGGATTATTCAGATGATCATATGGAAACATGGCAATTTTTAGACCGCCGCATTGCAGATGCTTTAAAACTGCCTGCCAAATTACAGTCGTTTGTGCCACCTTTCTTGCGCCCATCGGCAGCCTAGCTGAAAGCAACACCCTTCCCGACCCGGATGCCATAGAAGTACAACTGGAAGCCACCAGAAAAAAACTTGCAAAAGAACAGCAAGCCGCCAAAGTTTTACAAGAACAGCAAGACAAAATTGCCGAAGAATTAGAGAAAACCCGCCTGAAAGCTGTGTCTCATGCCAATAAGGCCATTGAATTAGAACAGCAACTCCTTGAACTGGAGCATCAACAGGTAACCCTGAAGGAAAACACCAAAGTTATTAAAGAAAAACTGGATAGAGACCGGCAAGATTTGGAGCAGGTTTTACGCGCCTTGCAACGCCATGCCCGTGCACCTTCCGAAGTGTTGCTATTATTGCACCACAACCCTGCTGCCGCTGGCCGTGCCGGGCAACTGTTAACCGGTTTATATAAACGTCATGACGCGCAACTGGAAGACTTGCGTAATAGTTTGAACGCTTTGGCCAATGCAGAAGACCAGCTGCGCCGTAACACAATTGCCGTGCGGCAACGCCAGGAAGAATTGGAAAAACAGCGCCTGGCGATTGCTGATTTGCAAACAGAAAAGCAGCAGACGCTAGAAAAAACAACAGAAGACATCGCCAAAAAACAGCAGCAAGCACAGCTAATTGCCTCAGAAGCCACAACCATCGAAGCACTTTTAAAACAAATAGAAGAAAAATTACAGGCACTCCCCAAACCAAACGCCCTCACCTTGCGAGAGATTTATGGTTTTAAAGAAATAAAAGAGCCTAAAAAAATTGTGGCGGTTAAAAAACCACCACATGTTGAAAAAGGCATTGAAAAAACGGTTCCGAAAAAGCAACGCACTGTTACAGCGGCCAAAGGCGGTAAATTACTAAAACCGGTGGCAGGAAAAATTAAAAGTAATTTTGGCGAGACCATTCGCGGCGTTCGACAAACCGGTGTACGCTATCAAACCCGCAACCAGGCTGTTGTGCGTGCCCCTGCAACCGGCAAAGTTGTCTATGCTGGCAAGTTTCGCGCCTATGACAAAATGGTAATTTTAGAACACAAAAAAACTGGCCTGCATACCGTTTTAGGCAATATGGGACGCATAGACGTAAGCACCGGCCAATGGCTAAACCAGGGGGAACCCGTAGGCACAGCTAGTAATAGTGAAACCCTATATTTTGAAGTGCGGCGCAATGGCCAGCCAGTTAATCCGGTGGGGTATTTGCGGTAGATTATTTATTGCCGACAAGAATCTTGAAATAATTTATACATTTCTGAATCAGCAGTAAATTTTTCTTCTATTAACTCGCAAGTTTCTTCAGGGGCGTTCTTTATGGTTTTCTGAATTGTATTAATAGCATTTAATACTTGCTGCTGCTCGTCAGGATTCAAAGTTTTTAAATCTTGGTACACGGATTCAGAGTAGCTTTTAGCCACTTTCAACAAATTTTCTGTGCTATCGCCCAAATCTTTGGCTTCTTCCGAAGTCATAAAATCATAAAATTCACTATTAAATCGCGCACCCAAAGGTTTTAAATCGGCTAAAACTTCTTGCGTTGCTTGGAGCAGTTCTTCTCTTGCTAAATCTTCATTAGTATCTACGGGACTAGTAGCCTCAATTTGTTCCAGATTGTTCCAAAAGGAAAGATTTTGGTTAAAAATCCTGGTTACTACTGCTAATGGTATAAGTGATAAAGCACCCAGAGCCACAACTGCTTTTATTTCTCTATCAGTTTTCGGGGCTTTATCAGGCAACTTACTAGGAGGTCGATCATATTCTTGTGGTGGTTTGACGCGCTTGTCATCTGTAAAGAATGCACCTTCTTGATCAGGTACTGGTTTTGTTACATCAATTGCTTCTAATAGATTAGATAAAAACTTCCGTATAGGAGCCTTAGCAGGCGTATTATCATCAGGTAACATATTTTAAACTAGCATAATTAAAACTAAAAAACTGTGCTATATTATACAAGACCTATTAACAGCTACGAAACTATAATGATGTTAGTATTAGGAGTCTATGCAATCATCACCGGAAAACGATGCCCCGCTGTTAGGAGAGCTTCTTGTACAACAAGGTCTGATCTCAGCAGATCAATTGCAGGTTGCGTTGAAGGAGCAGGAACGCACCAGTAAAAAACTGGGTACTATTTTAGTAGAGCTAGGTTTTCTTACCGAAAAAGTGATGGCGCTGAGTCTGCAACAGGATGATTCCAAGCTTGATTTACTCAACATGTCGCTGGATGCCACATTTATACAGCGGTTTCCCAAGGAAATGGCCTTGCGGCATCGGGTATTGCCTTTATCCATTTTAAATAACTGTATTCGGGTGGCGAGTGAAGATTTACGCAATATTGCGGCCTTTGATGCTGTGCGGCAAATTTATGGTACTGAACTAACCGTTATTCCACTTTCATCCGATAAAACTGCCATTAATACGGTTATTGATAATGTTTATGAACACAATGTTCAGGTACCGGAATTAATTCAGCAGATGGAAGACTGGCAACAGCAGTCTTTAAACCAGAACAATAAGAAAAATACTGTTTTAAACGTGCAAGCCGAGGCGGGCCCAGCCGTGCGTTTAGTAGAGGGAATTTTACTAGATGCCATTCGTAAAGGCGTTTCTGATATTCACTGGGAGCCGGATGAAAAGTTTGTACGGGTGCGTTACCGTATTGATGGCGTGATGCAGCAGTTTACCACGTTTCACAAGCAATTCTGGATGCCACTTTGCTTGCGCCTTAAAATTATTGCCGGCATGAATATCGCACAACCGCGTATTCCACAAGATGGCCGCATTACCATTCACAATGGCTTGCGGGAAGTTGATATGCGTGTCGCCAGCCACCCGACCATTCATGGCGAAAATATTGTGGTTCGGGTGCTGGATCGGGAAAAATCTATTATGCCATTGGCATCACTGGGCTTTGAACAAACAAAAGTACAGCAAATGCAGCAGATGCTTTCAAAACCTGAGGGAATTATTGTTATTACCGGCCCCACAGGTTCGGGAAAAACAACAACACTTTATTCCCTGCTCAATAACATCAATGACATTCAAAAAAACATTATG
Source organism: uncultured Alphaproteobacteria bacterium (assembly GCA_963706365.1). GTDB lineage: Bacteria > Pseudomonadota > Alphaproteobacteria > JAJTHO01. The sequence goes on from OY970150.1 coordinate 935,094, forward strand.
ACACTGGAAGAACCAGTGGAATATCAATTGGATATTATTCGCCAAACAGAAATACATTCCGAAGCGGAGGGCGCCGCAAAATTTAGTTTTGCGGATGGTATTCGCAGTATTTTGCGGCAAGACCCTGATATTATTCTGGTGGGGGAATCGAGAGATGAAGAAACCGCCAACATGGCCTTACGCGCCGCCATGACCGGCCACCAGGTTTTCACCACCTTGCACACCAATGATGCTATAAGTGCTATTTCAAGGTTTATTGATTTAGGTGTTTCGCCGGGTATATTGGCCGGGAATATGATTGCTATTATGGCACAAAGGCTGGTGCGGCGGCTGTGCATTAATTGCAAAATACAACGCCATGCCGATGAATATATACAAAGTATTTTAAAACAAGACAGCTATTACGTGGCACAGGGTTGCGAGCAGTGCCACCATACCGGCTATCGTGGTCGGGTTTGTGTGTCTGAAATTCTTACCTTTAATGATGAACTGGATGATTTAATTGCCGCCAGTGCACCACGCAGCCAAATTAAACAAGCCGCAAAAGAAAACGGCTTTGTAAACATGGCTGAAGATAGCATTGATAAAGTAAGACAAGGTGTTACTTCGATGGAAGAGATTCAGACAAGGGTAAAACTATGAGTTATATTCTCTATCTTTCACCCACTGATGCCTCTGTTTTCCAGCACAAAAACAATAACGCTAATCAGGTTTTATCGCTACACGATCGTCATACGATACCGGAACAATTACAACAGATACATAGCCTGGTAAAAAAAAATAGCCTGCAAATCCTTTTAGATAGCGACGCCATAGAACGCCTTGAACCAGGAAAAACCTATCAAACTAATGAGAACTTAGTTTATTCTAAAGCAGCACAAAAAATTTATACAGCAGCCATTCCTTTAAAATGGCGCCCCTTGTGGCAATTGCTGCAAACAAACCTTAAAATCGGCGCTATAACCGTCGTTCCCTTTGTTTTTCCTTATCTTAAAACAGCCAAACAACCGGAAAAAACTTTGCAACTTGGCAATCTTTTATTTGCAGCAGATTACCTAAACGTTAAATCGTTTGCTTACTTCCAACAACAGACTCTTACGTTCGCACGCTATCTTCCAACAAAACAAGATAAAGAGCAGGCGCTGGAGGAAACACGCTATTATTGTCGACATCATTTTGAAAATAGTAAAAACATTACCCCGATCATTTTCAGCACAGCTCTGCCCGATATCATCCAGGCGGCTATAAAATATAAAAGAAAACTACCAACTTTTACAATTAGTCAACGGCCACAATACACAAAATTACGGCCTTATATACTGCTGGCTTTCCCTGTTCTATGGGCTTTTTTACTGTGGAACGGCTATGATACATGGCAAAAAAAACAACAATATGGCAAACAATTTGAACGCCTGAATCGAAGTCATAATCGATTTTTAGCGGAAAAATTCCCTGATGTGGCGGATCGAGAAGCTGCTTTCAATAAACAGGTTTTAATAGATTCCCTGCATCAACGCCAACTAGACTGGCTGGTGCTTTACAAAACTTTGCAGCTATTACCCAATAACAATTATCTACTGAACAGCCTAAGTATTGAGCGTAGTGATGAAGACAATACATCGGAGTTTAATAGTGCGGGCAGTAACTTAAAATTTGGCAATATTACCATTAATACCGCAAAAACGTTTTATGGTCGCCTGCAACTAGATACACCTTTAAAAAATACAGATATTTTTTCATCAACAGAAAATATCGTACTGGAAAATATCGGTTCCAGCCAGGATGTTTGGGGGAAACTTGATAATAATCAGCAGCCACAAGAAGCTGTTGTACAATTTAAAGGGAGTCAGCCATGAAGATACCCTTAAAATGGATAATTGTAGCAGGCAGCGTGCTAACCTTGTTGCTATTTTTGGGCCAAAGATCTTACCTACAATCCTCAGAAACCGAAACCAGGCAGTTGCAGAAAAAAATTAGTCAGTTGCGCCAGCAATCAAAAAAGCAAGCGTACTTAGCTAATGCAGCCTATAGTGCCCCACCAACCGATGCAAAAATTCTGGAAAAGATACTAATAGATTTAGCGGAACAAAATTTACTCTATAAACCAGCTTTTCGCTTATCCCCGCAAGAGCCGATTACAGAAAATGGCATAACCTTACAACGTGCCCGGCTAGACATAAATTTTTATACGTTTCTTGATCAATACGCTTTTAATTTTCTCGAAAAGCTAAAAGAAGAATTACCACAACCTTTATATGTTAAAGAACTACAATTAATAAAAAAACGAGAGCCCGATTACGCCAACATTAATCTGCTGGAAAATGGCCAGTTGATAGAGTTGCTAGAAGGCCGTATCCAGTTAATATTATACTTTGCGGAATGACGTGGGTTTTGGGGTAAGCTCTAAAGACTTTTACGCACCAGTTCCTGATAAGCGTCCCTTAATTTAAATGTAATTTCTCTTTCAGTAAACTTATGATCGTCGATGCTGCCCACCGGGGTTAATTCAACCGCAGTACCCGTTAAAAATATTTCCTGGGTTTTTGCTAATTCCTCTGGCAGAATATGCCGCTCAACAACTTCTATACCCATTTCTTTCGCCAGTTTAATCACTGTCTGCCGGGTAATACCGTTTAAAAAGCAGTCGGGTGTAGGGGTGTGCAACACACCGTCTTGTACTAGAAAAATATTAGAACCGGTGGATTCTGCAATATAGCCCCGATAATCCAGCATTAAGGCATCATTAAAGCCAGCTCTTTCCGCAGCATGCTTGGAAAGTGTGCAAATCATATATAAGCCAGAGGCCTTGGCATGCACGGGCGCGCATTCTGGCGCTGGCCGCCGCCATTTGGCCATGGTTAATTTTAGCCCTTCTTCAATAACTTCCGGGGAATAATATTTACTACTTTCCCAAGCGGCAATCCCCACATGGATAGTGGTATTTTGGGCAGAAATCGCCATTTGCTCAGAGCCGCGCCAAGCCAAGGGACGAATATAACCAAAATCTATACCATGTATTTTTACAACCTCTTTGGTGGCTTCATTAATTTCTGCTTCGGTAAAAGGAATTTTTAAATCCAGTATTTCTGCTGAATGAAACAGACGGCTGGTATGTTCCTCTAGCTTAAAAATTTTACCTTCATAAACACGCGTTCCCTCAAAAACACCACTACCATAATGCATGGTGTGGTTTAAGAAATGCACCGTGGCTTCGTTCCATGGCACAAACTGGCCATCCATCCAGATTTTACCGCTGCGATTATTAAAAGGCATATTGAAAGACATAGCAACACAATTTAGTCTGTTAGAGTGGTGAATACAAGCGTCAGGGACAATGCATCTTTAAAAGATGCCGCACACATATTGTTATTGATGACGATGATAGACTGCGCCTGCCTTTTAGAAAAATTTTTATCACAATATTTTATTGTTTCAGTCGCCGCCAATGGTGAACAGGCAATGGCTTTAGTAACTGGTTATCAATTTGATTTAGCGATTATTGATATCATGATGCCCGATCAATCTGGCATTGAACTTATTCAGCATATACCCTGCCCTGCCCTGTTTTTGTCAGCTTTAGGCGCTGCCAGCCAACGTATTGACCGGTTTAAAAGTCGGTGCCGATGATTATCTTGTTAAACCATTTGAACCGGAGGAACTTTTACTAAGAATTGAAGCTATTCTAAACCGCACAACCACCCGACAGGATAATGTTGTTCATTTAGGCAAGTATAGCTTTGATACAAAAACACATGAATTATACGAAAATGATGTGATTATTCACTTATCTAGTAATGAACGTTCACTCATTTCTATTCTTTATACGCATTTAAATGAAGATGTAAGCCGCTATAAATTGGCGGAACAACTAGGTATAGAAGAACGTTCCATTGATGTGCAAATTAATCGGTTGCGCAAAAAATTACCGGATGCCCATATTCAAAGTGTGCGCGGCATAGGGTATCGTCTTGTTGCTTAAACAATGAACTAGGCCGTTTACAATTTAGCCAGCTTATTCTATGGATATCACTATGATAAAAAGACTATCAACATTAGTTTCTACAACCGCACTGGCCGGTGTGTTAAGTGTAACATTATTATCAACCCCAATTGCTGCTAAGCCCGAGGCAGACGCCGCAGTTAAAAAAGAAGATCTAACAGAAACATATAAATATTTAAATTTATTTGGCGATGTTTTTGAACGTGTTCAAAAAGAATATGTAGAAGATTCTACTCAAAAAGAATTAATCGAAGCCGCCATTAACGGTATGCTAACGCATTTAGATCCGCATTCCGGTTATCTAAACCTTAAAGATTTTAAAGACATGCAGGTGCAAACCAAAGGAGAATTTGGTGGGCTAGGAATTGAAGTGACGATGGAAAACGGCCTTGTAAAAGTTGTTTCCCCTATTGATGACACCCCTGCCGCCGAAGCAGGCATCGAACCCGGTGACTATATCACTCAGATAGACGGTGAGGCTGTAATGGGACTAACCCTTTCTGAGGCCGTAGACAAAATGCGCGGGCTGGTTAAAACAGATATTGTTGTTACCATTGCACGAGAAGGTATAGATCCCTTTGATGTGACGATCACGCGGGATATTATCAAGATTAAAGCCGTTAAACAGGAACTTAAAAAAGATATCGGTTATATTCGTATCAGTTCCTTTAATGAACAAACAACCGAAAATTTGAAAAAAGCTTTCAAAAAGCTGCAAAAAGAGAACGAGTCTTTAAAAGGTTATGTGCTTGATTTACGTAATAACCCAGGTGGTTTACTAGACCAGGCGGTTTCTGTTGCGGATGCCTTTTTAAACCAGGGTGAAATTGTTTCAACACGCGGCCGTTCTAAAGAAGACATGCAACGCTATAATGCCCGGCAAGGTGATTTAGCAGATGAATTGCCAGTTGTTGTTTTGATAAACGGTGGTTCCGCTTCGGCCTCAGAAATTGTGGCCGGTGCGTTGCAAGATCATCGTCGCGCCATTGTAATGGGTACAAAATCTTTTGGCAAAGGCTCTGTTCAAACGATTATTCCGCTTTCTGAAGAAGGGGCAATGCGCCTAACGACGGCACGTTACTATACACCGGCTGGCAGATCTATCCAGGCCAAGGGAATTGAGCCTGATATTATTGTTGAACAGGCAACAATTGAAACGGTGCAGCAACGCTGGTTGCGTTCAGAAGCTGACCTGCGAGGCGCTTTAGAAAATATCGATAACAAGCAATCTGTTGATAAAATTATCATGAAGCCAAAGTCTAAAATTACCCCCGCCAACGATAATAAAACAGACGATAAATCAGCCAAGAAAGAAGATGACGATGAGGTGGACTACCAATTGGCCAGGGCGCTTGATTTAATCAACGGCTTATCTCTCTATCAAACTTGGCAGCCCAAAATTTTAGAGAACAAAACAGCACAAAAAAGTATACCTTAAAGTGACGCTATGATGGATGCTACTGCCATTAAACATCGTTGGCTGCCTATTAGTTTAACAGCCTTCATGTTGTTAACAACAACCAATATTTTTTATCAGGCTTCTAAGCAATTGCCAGAAAAAGTACCTGTTGTTGAAATGGCTGAACTGGTTCAAGATTTGGAAGAGGAAGTAAGAAAATCAGCCGAAAATAGTCCAGAGTCGGATGCAGCTCAAACAAATTTAACCGAAACCGTTAATGACCTAACCATTCCTAAAATTGCCAAAGCGGGGCTAACTTCTTTTGAGGCTTATCGACAAAAACCTATTCCGGTGGAACAAGGCTTTGCCCCTATCGGCCTTATTATTGAAGATATGGGGCTAAGCGACCCTATTTTGGATATAGTTTTACGTGGTTTGCCGGATAGCACTGGCCTAGCGTTTAATCCTTATGCACCGGATATAAACCCGTCTCTTAATATGGCTCGCCAGCAGGGGCTGGAAATATTTTTAAGCTTGCCCTTACAACCTGCCACAGATTCAAATCGTGATGCGGGCAATAAAAGTCTAAAAATAACTTATGATGCGGAACGTAACCGCGAGTTACTTTATTGGAATATGGCACAAGGCGCTCAATATATCGGCTTTGTTTCAATGTTTGGTGATGGTTTTATACCGGACAACAAGGCATTTGGTGGTGTTTTAAAAGAGCTATCTGAACGCGGACTTTCCTTTATTAACAACACAAACCAACCTGCAAGCGCCGAAACCACAAAACTGCTGCAAAAAATAAAACTTCCTTATGCCAACAGCCTAGAAGTTGGAACCGCTTTATCTAAAACTGGTTTACAACAACAACTTGATACCGTTGTAAAAGTTGCTAAAGCCAATGACGGCGCGGTTGTTGTGGTTAAACCGTATCCTATTGTGCTTAAAATGTTGCAAGAATGGCTAAAAACTTTACCAGAACAAGAACTACAGTTAGTGCCCGCCAGCCAATTGATGAACCCATCCTAATGTTAATTGATACTCACTGTCATTTAGATTTTGATGTGTTCGATGATGATCGGGATGCGGTAATTCAACGTGCCAAAGATAATGGCATCAAAAAAATTATTACCATTAGCGTTAATCCTACGGCTTTTCCTAGCATAAAAGCGCTTACTACACAGTATGAAAATATATATTGTAGTACCGGTCTGCACCCCTGCTATGTGAATGAGCATTCACTATCAAGTGATACGTTTTCAGAAATGGCTGCTAATGACTGTGTTGTAGGCTTAGGAGAAACAGGCCTAGATTATTATCATGATAAAGGAGCTAGTAAAGTATTACAACAACACTATTTTAATATGCATATTGACCTGGCACAGCAAATACAAAAGCCGGTGATTATTCACATGCGCGATGCGGAAGAAGATACTTTGGCCATGTTGCAGGAAAGAATGCAGCAAAAAACTTTTCCGGCACTAATTCATTGTTTTAGTGCCAGCCAGCAGTTTGCTGATGCTGTGCTAGATTTAGGGCTATATATCTCTTTGTCAGGTATTGTTACATTTAAAAATGCCACAGCATTACAGGAAGTTGCTAGCTCTATTCCTTTAAATAGAATACTTGTTGAAACAGATGCGCCCTATTTAGCGCCTGCTCCGCATCGCGGCAAACGGAATGAGCCCTCATTCACCAAACATACAGCAAAATTTTTAGCAGACTTACGCGGTGAATCTTTTGAAGAATTTGCGGCGGCCACAACTTTTAATGCAGAGCAGTTATTTAACCTATGAAAATAAAGATTCTTGGTTGTGGAGGTTCTGGTGGTGTTCCCTTAATAGGTGGAAAAGAAGGAAGGGGGTTTTGGGGAAATTGCAATCCTGACAACCCTAAAAACAGGCGTACCCGTGCATCCATTTACATTGAGGAAATGAGTGAGCGTTTACTCATTGATACATCGCCTGATTTAAGAGAGCAGTTTTTGCATAATAACTTAACTGTTGTAGATCATGTATTATTTACCCATGCGCATGCAGATCACATGCATGGCATAGATGATTTGCGGGCGGTAAATTTTAATGCACAAAAAGTTTTACAAGGCTATGCCGATACGGTTTGCGCTGAACATTTGAAACGAATGTTCCCCTATATTTTTGATAATCATCCTAAATTCCCGCTGCAAACATTTTATAAGCCAGCTGTAGATTTAAATATATTCAAACCCTATGAAGATTTTAAGGTAGGCTCAATTAACATCCGCCCTTTTACACAAGGCCATGGCTTCGTAGAAACCATTGGTTATCGGATTGATAATATGGCCTATTCTACGGACGTTATTAATTTCCCCAAAAAATCAGAATCTTACTTATTCGATCTGGATTTATGGATCATAGATTGTTTGCAAATAAAACCACACAATACCCACGCACATTTAGAACAAACATTGGATTGGATTACGAAATATAAACCTAAAAAAGCTATTCTAACCCATATGAATCATGAACTTGATTATGATGCTTTGGTAAAAATACTTCCCAACAATGTAGAACCTGCTTTTGATGGAATGGTTGTCGAATGTCCTTAAAAGAGCTTGCTGAACAGCATCACCAGGAGCAGGCTATTCCAAAACAAGACCTTGCATCTTTTCTTACAACTATTGCTATTGAAGATATTAGTGGTCAAACACATGTGGCCAGCTCCTGGTTTGCCAGCATGATGATTTCGGTGCGTGCTGCACAACGTGTTTTATACCAATATCGCCATCGGTATGGACAGTGGCCTTATATTCGAAAGTGCTGTATAGTGAGCGATCACTCACTAACTATGGGAGATTTATTACCGCTTTACTATTACAGTTTAGGAGGACTGGTAGTAAATGGGCACTCACTCACTATTGAGCATTATTTAAAATATCAACAGCAAATGCCGCCGCCATTAACTTGGACACTAGTTGCCATGGAGAAGCCCTACCCCTGCACCCCAGTATTACCATTTAGTGACCCGACAAGCATTACACCTGTTGCGGCTTTTTGTGCTGATATGTTTGAACACTTTGGCATCCCGAATGAAGATCAACCTTGGCCAGTTACAGAAATAAGAGTCAATAGAAACATATGCCCTTTTAGTGGCCGAGATTTGCAGATACTTCGGCGCTTTTTCCCGCCAAATTTAAAAATTACCTGTGGTTACAAACGATATCATTTGAGCGATTTGCTGCCTGGTGGCTATCAATCGCATAATACACCTTTTAAAACAGATACAGAATCGCTTTGGCAACTTGTATCAAAGCAAGATTTATACAGCTACACAGGAGGTGAGCAAACGCTCACTCGCATGCAAAAGGCGGTTGATATAGCCTTGCAGCAGAATACTTTTGGTTTAAGGCGCGCGGCCGCAGCATATACAAATAAAGACAGGGTGATTAGTAGTACAAATGTAATGATTGATGCCACCAAAGGTATGCCTAGTTGTGCTGAAACATTTGCCTTACATAAACTACAACCGCAAGAATCCGTTTTAGCACTATTATTGAGAATTGAAGATGCTAACGGTCACTTATTAACCGGCAGCCAAGCTTCCCCCTGCGGTTTTTGCCGCAGTCATATTATTCCCTTCAGCCGCCCTGATACGCCAGTTATTATTGCGGGTGAAGAAGAGCAATTTTATATGGCACAGGCACACGATCTAATGCCGCATATTTTGCCGCAAAATCAGATAACAGCCACGATTGAAAAGCCGCAAAATCCCGGCTTGTATGAATTGGCAAAATACCACGCAGAAAGTATGGGAATGCAAGTGGTGGTTGCCGAATGCACGGATGGCGACTTAATTCTGGCCGGTACTTTACCCAACAGCTATCAAGACAGCCGTTATCCCCCTACTCTGGCACAACGCATTTTATTAAAGAAAAAAAGTTTAAAAGCTATTTTGCTGTATAACCCGCAAGAAAAGCAGGCACCTTATGTATCGCCTTATTTAAGAATGGTGTTGCCGACAGTAGCCCCTGATGATTGCCCCCTACTATTGGCAAGTGTAGACGGTATTATTGAGCGCACCACCATAGGCGCCCTGGGTATAATTAGCGTTGAATAGTTATCCCTTGCGCATCAATACCTTAATATTAACAAACTCCCGAATACCAAAGCCGCCGAGCTCTCTGCCCCAACCGCTGTCTTTTATACCACCGAAAGGTAATTTTGGTTGAGAAAGCAGATAACAATTCATATTGACCATGCCTGTCTCCATTTGGCGGGCTACTTTTTCGGCACGTTCTTTATTTTCGGTAAAGACACCACCGCCAAGGCCATAGCGATGATCGTTAGCAATGCGAATGGCATCTGCTTCATCTTTTGCTTTGAAAAGGGCTGCAACAGGGCCGAATAGTTCTTCTTTATAGGCTGGGCTGTCTTCTGGAATATTTTCTAGCACAGTTGGTGGATAATAGTAACCTTTGCCTTTAGGAATTTCCCCACCCGTTATGCAGTTTGCGCCTTTTGTGATGGTTTCTTTTACTTGTTCGTGCAGTTTATTGCGTAAATCTTCTCTGGCTAGAGAGCCCATTAGATTATCTTCATCCATGGGGTCTCCCCAGGCAACCGCTTTCATGGCTGCCACAAACTTTTCGCGGAATGCTTCGTATAAACTTTCAACAATAATAAAACGTTTGGCGGCAACGCATGTTTGCCCGCCATTGCTAATACGCCCCTGTACACAGGTTTTAACGGCCAGGTCTAAATCAGCGTCTTCTAAAATGATATATGGGTCACTGCCGCCTAATTCTAAAACGCTTTTCTTTAAATTTTTTCCCGCTATTTCAGCAACTATTTTTCCTGCCTCGGCACTGCCAGTAAGGGTGACACCGCGCACAGATGGATGCGCAATTAGTGCATCGGCCGTTTCATTGTCAACCAGTGCTACATTAAACACCCCTTCGGGTAAGCCCGCTTGTTGAAAAATTTCGGCCAGTTTTTTTGCTGTTCCCCAAACGATTTCGGCGTGTTTTAAAACGGTTGTATTTCCGGCCAACATGTTAGGAATACAGTAGCGAATCATTTGATAAAGTGGGAAATTCCAGGGCTGCATAGCCAAAATAACGCCCAGCGGCTGATAAATAATTGTACCCACGCCAGATTCTAAAACGCGTTCTTCATCTTGCAACTGGTTGGGGCCAGACTCTGCTACATAACGGCAAATCTCCACACATTTATCAACTTCCATTTTACTTTGTGCAATAGGTTTACCCATTTGACGCGTCATCATCTCTGCCAATTCTTGTTTAGAAGCCTCCAACAAGTCAGCAATTTTTTCGATGATAGCAACTCTGTCCTGCATTGGCTGTTCGCGCCAACTTAAAAATGCCCCGTGAGCACGATCAATAAGCAGCTCTGCTTCGTCCTGGGAATGGCATGTCCATCGATGGATTATTTCACCGGTTGCCGGGTTTTTCGTTTCAACAGTTTTACGATTATCGTTAGATTTTTTTAGCGCTGATGACATTTTATATTCCTTGTAGTTCCAGATACAACCTACAAGCACGGCTTATAAAAATACAATCAGGCAGCGATAATTTCCTGTGCTGCCTTTTTGCCAGCCACAACACCATCTTCATGAAAGCCAAAACCCTGCCAAGCACCAGCAAAATATAAGTTGCCATTACCTTGCAACTCATGAATTCTTTCCCAGGCATCTATGGCGTGGCGGTCATAGACAGGGTGTTCATAAGTGATTTTTTTAATGGTTTTTTGTGGCTCAAATGGTGGGTTTAACGTTACAAATAAATCTTCCCCGGGTATTTGCTGCAAGCAATTCATCCAATACGTTAGAGAAAGAGTGCTATTTTTATTAGAAATATAATTCCAGCTAGACCACACTTTTTTTGTTTGCGGCATTAATCGTGCGTCGCGGTGCACATAGGCATGGTTTATTTGATAGCGAAAACTACCTAAAATTTCTTTCTCTGATTCCGTGGGATTTTTCAGCATTTTCAGGCTTTGGTCGCTGTGGGTTGCCAGAATAACATGGTCGAATAACCGTGATTCTGCCTGCCATTTAACTAGAACTTTGCCATCAATACGCTCTATTTGTTGCACCGCTGTGTTTTTCATAATTTCTGTTTGACAACATTGTTCCAGAATTTTTTTAACATATTCTCGGCTGCCACCTTTAACTGTGCGCCAAACAGGGCGTTCTTTTGTTTTCAATAATTCATGGTTTTTAAAAAACTGGATAAAGCTTTTTACCGGAAAGTTCAGCATTTGCGCACTGGGGGTAGACCAAATAGCAGCCCCCATAGGCACAATGTGCTTGTTAATAAATATATCCGAATAATTATTAATACTTAAATAAGTGCCTAACGTTTCGTTTGTCGGTGCATCCAGTATATTTGGTGCATCCTTATAAAATCGCAAAATATCGAACAGCATTTTATAAAAACTAGGATTGAAAATGTTGCTGCGCTGTCCAAAAATTTCTTTCAAGTTTCGGCTACCATACTCAAAGCCATCAATACTGGCGGCAAATGACATATCACTTTGGATGGTATCAACCCTTAATTTATCAAATAGTTGAATCAATTCTGGATAGTTATTGGGGTTATAAACAATAAAACCGGTATCAACCGGTATACCCTCAACCTCTATCGTATTGGCATGGCCACCAATATAATTGTTTTGTTCAAATAACGTTATGCGGTTTCCGGGCGCGTTAAAACCAGCCTCATCTAAATAATATAAGGCTGATAAGCCGGCAATACCGCAGCCAACAATGGCAATATTAGTCACGCATCATTCCCATTCTACTGTTGCGGGCGGTTTACTGGTTACATCATACAACACCCGGTTTACGCCCTTCACTTCATTGATAATACGCGTTGCCACTTGTGTCAAAAAACTTACGTCAAAATGATAGGCATCGGCTGTCATGCCATCTTCGGAAGTGACGGCGCGAAGCCCCAGTGCATATTCATAGGTGCGCCCATCGCCCATAACACCAACGGTTTTAACGGGTAATAGCACAGCAAAAGCCTGCCAGATTTCATCATATAAACCTGCTTTGCGAATTTCCTGCAAATAAACAGCATCGGCCTGTTGCAGTATAGAAACTTTCTCCGATGTCACTTCGCCGGGGATACGAATGCCCAAGCCGGGGCCTGGGAAAGGATGGCGTTCAACCATCGCGGCGGGTAGGCCGAGTTCTTTTCCTAACAAACGCACTTCGTCTTTAAACAATTCACGTAATGGCTCAACCAATTGTAAATTCATGCGTTCCGGTAAGCCCCCCACATTATGATGCGATTTAATTGTAACGCTGGGGCTTCCATCAAAAGAAACAGATTCAATAACATCAGGATATAAAGTTCCCTGCGCCAAAAAAGTGGCGTTTTCAATTTTGCGCGCTTCGGCTTCAAAGATATCTATAAATAGACCCCCAATAATTTTACGTTTTTGTTCCGGATCAGCTACCCCTTTCAAGGCATTAAGGAAAGTGTTTCCCGCATCCACGTGCACCAAGGGAATATGATAATGCTGGCGGAATAGTTCCACCACTTGCGTGCCTTCATCTTTACGTAACAGGCCGGTGTCAACAAAAACACAGGTTAACTGATCACCGATTGCCTGATGAATCAACATGGCCGCTACGCTGCTATCTACACCGCCGGAAAGACCACAAATAACTTTTTTGTCACCAACTTGTTCCTGAATGGCCGTAATCGCTTCCTCTTTATAAGAGGCCATCGTCCAGTTGCCGGAAAGCCCACAAATACGATAGGCAAAGTTTTCTAAAAGCTTTTGGCCATCGGGGGTGTGCACCACTTCGGGGTGAAACTGTACGCCATATATTTGTTGTTCCCGATGCATAATAGCAGCAAAGGGAGCGCCTTGGCTTTTGGCAATAACAGCAAAACCATCAGGCAAACTTTCTACCCGGTCACCATGGCTCATCCACACCTGGTAGTGTTCACCCACTTGCCAGGCTCCCTCTGTTAAAGGTGACGACATAGTTTTTTCCACCATTGCGCGGCCAAATTCCCGCTGTTGACCGGGGTTTACTTGCCCGCCTAAATGTTGGCAAATCAGTTGCTGACCATAGCAAATCCCTAATATGGGCACCTGCATTTCAAATACACAAGCCGGATAAGGTGCAGCGGTTGTATCGTGCACCGAAGCGGGGCCACCGGATAAAATAATACCCGCCGGGTTAAATTCTTTTATTTTATGTTCGGAAACATTGCAGGGGAAAATTTCACAATAAACATTGGCTTCCCGCAAGCGTCGTGCAATCAATTTGGTTACCTGAGAGCCAAAGTCGATGATCAGAATATTTTCAGAAGTAGGCATGTCTGCCTTTTAAAGAATTATGCAGAATATAGCTAGACTTTCTGTTGATAGCGAAGTTAGGGCAGTGATCTAGGTATTTTTGAGCTAAAAGACAAATTACCAGTTTTAGGTGACTGGTTCTTAGCTTTTCAATATACTATTTCCTTCTTTAAAAACCCTTGCTACAACGCCCTCATGTCTAATGTCACAGTAGTTGGTGCCCAATGGGGTGATGAGGGTAAAGGGAAGATAGTTGATTGGCTTTCTTCGCGTGCCGATGTGGTGGTGCGTTTTCAGGGCGGCCACAATGCCGGGCACACGCTGGTTGTGGACGGTAAGACCTATAAACTTAGCTTACTGCCATCTGGCATTGTGCGGGAAAATACCTTGTCTTTAATTGGTAATGGCGTGGTGTTAGACCCCTGGGCATTATTAAAAGAAATTGAAACAGTGCAGGCACAGGGCGTTGAAATTAACCCCGAGCGCCTAAAAATCGCTGAAAATGTACCCTTAATTTTACCATTACACAGCATTTCTGATAAAGCAAAAGAACAGGCGCGTAATGATTATAAAGCAGAAAAAATAGGCACCACAGGCCGTGGTATAGGCCCTGCTTACGAAGATAAAGTGGCTCGGCGTGCCATTCGCCTGTGTGACCTAAGCGCGCCTGAAACGCTAAAATCAAAAGTGGAATTGCTGGTCAATCATCATAATGCCTTAATTAAGGGGTATGGCGGCGAGGAGATTTCCAGCGATGAACTGACGCAACAGTTGTTAGATATTGCCCCGCAAATTACCCCTTACAGTGCACCAGTGTGGAAAGAGCTGGATCAGGCACGCCGCGTGCAAAAACGTATTTTGTGCGAAGGCGCACAAGGCATTATGCTGGATGTCGATCATGGTACTTATCCCTTTGTTACCTCTTCTAATACAGTTGCTGCACAAGCAGCCACAGGCGCCGGTATTCCCCCACGCGAAACGGGCTACATTTTAGGCATTACCAAGGCTTATACAACACGTGTCGGCAGTGGCCCTTTCCCGACAGAACAAAATAATAAGGCTGGGCAACTGATGGGCGAACGCGGCCATGAGTTTGGCACCGTGACGGGGCGACAAAGACGTTGTGGCTGGTTTGATGCGGTAATGGTGCGCCAAGCCTGTACACTGGCTGGTATAGACGGCATGGCCTTGACCAAAATAGATGTGCTAGATGCCTTTGATGAAATCAAAATATGCACCGGCTATCGTTATCGTGGTGAACTTTTGGATTACCTCCCTGCCCTGGCGGAAACACAGGCAGAGATAGAACCGGAATACATTACTATTGAAGGATGGAATGGCCAAAGCACCTTTGGTGCCAGACAATGGAGTGATCTTCCTGCCCGCGCCATCAAATATATTAAGCTGATTGAAGACCTGGTAAGAATTCCCGTTGCCCTGCTTTCCACCAGCCCGGAACGAGAAGACACAATATTAGTCCGCGATCCATTTCAATAACTTAATGCGTTGTTATAAAACGATAAAATATTCTCGATAATATTGCAGTGCACCTATAGATCATGTTTCATTCTATGCAAAAGCATGATAAAGAGTGGCATGTTTGCACCCATTCCGCACACTAAGTTTGACAAAAAATCTCTGGGAACTAGTGAAGTGGTTTTACCAACCATTAGTAGTATTAAAGGCTTTCAAGAAGTATTTAGTGAGAATATTCCAGCAGAAGCCGCCCAAGAGATGGGACAGAGTAAGCTCAATAATATGGCTGAATCCTTGTGGCAGCTATTACCAGAAAACGGTAAAAAGCCATTAGAAGAAGCCATCATTAGGTTACGTGAATCCACCGACCAGGTGGTTAAAGGCATTCCCACCCGCACTGTCATAGAAATCGTGCAACCCGACATGCCATTCCTGGTTGATTCTGTGACAGCAGAAATTAACCGCCACGGCTATACGGTTTTATTAGTTATTCACCCGGTAATCGAGATTAAGGCGAAGCAGGCCGTCTCATTAATGCATGTGCGCATTCCGGCGGTTATCGGCAAGGAAGCTATTAGCAGCCTACAGCAAGATTTGAAAATGGTTTTAAAAGATGTCCATGCCGCCTACCGCGCTTGGCCGCTATTATCCAGGGCAACAGGGGAAATCGCCAATAACCTGGAAAAACTGGGTAATATTCCAGAGCCACAGCAACAGGAGGTTGTCGCTTTTCTGCGCTGGTTACAGGAAGATAATTTTACGTTTCTTGGCTACCGAAAAGTTGGCTTTAATGAACAAGGTGAAACAACCGTTGGTGGTGGTTTAGGTATTTTAGAAGATGATACACGGCGTATTTTCTCTGGCGCAAGAGATATTGTAACACTGCCAGATGACATTAAAGAATTTCTACGTGGCCCCGATATTTTACACCTCAGAAAAGCTAATGAAACATCTAAAGTGCATCGCCCAGTACCGATGGATGTTATTAGTGTAAAAGCCTTCGACGAAGAAGGAAATTTAGAGGGCGAACACCGGCTGGTGGGCTTGTTTACCTCGGCAGCGTATCATACGCGCGCTACAAATTTGCCGGTCATTCGCAGCAAAATCCAGCAATTATTCAGCCTTTCAGGTATCGACCCCAACAGCCATGACGGTAAAGCGCTGGAACACATTATTGAAACCTATCCGCGGGATGAATTATTTCAGGCCTCAACAACAGAATTGTTAGAAACCTGCACCGGCATTTTACAATTACAAGATCAGCAACGCCTGGCATTGTTTATGCGTAAAGACCCCTATGAACGATTTGTCGCCTGCTTACTATATGTGCCCCGCGAACAATATTCTTTAAATATCCGTCGCCGCTTACAACAAATTCTGGAAGAAGAACTAGACGGCACTACTACTATTACCCACGCCAATGTAGGGGAAGTGGGGCTAGTACGCCTGTACTTTGTCGTTGATTTAAATGATAAATTGCAAAACTTTGACAAACAAGAACTGGAAGAAAAACTGGCAGATGCCAGCCGATCATGGTCAGATAAATTAATGTATGCCTTGCATGCAATAAAAGATGGAGCAAAACTCTATAAAAACTTTGGCGAAGGTTTTCCGGCCAGTTACCGTGAAAAATTTCAAGCGCATGACAGCTTAAAAGATTTACCGTATCTGGATAGATTATATGAAGAAGAGCGGCTGCAAGTTCGCTTATATCAAGACGAGAATGCTGTACCGCACCATTTTAAACTGCATGTTTTCGCACTAGATAATGCCCTGCCCCTTTCTGACATTATGCCAGTGCTGGAAAATTTTGGCCTGCGCATTATGGGGGAAATTCCACACAAAATTGTTTCCAGCCACAGTACTACCGTCGCCTGGATTCATGATTTTGACGTTATTACCGATAATCAGCAGGCGCTTGACCTGAAAAAACTGGAGAAACCACTAGCCGAGGTTTTGCTACAAGTTTGGTCAAAACAGGCAGAAAATGACGGTTTAAATGCCCTGGTTTTATATGCCGGGTTAAGCTGGCGTGAAGTGGTTATTTTACGCGCCTACAGCCACTATTTTAAGCAAATTAATTTTGCCTACAGCCAGACAGAAATAAAAAACAGTTTGCGACGCTATCCGGTGGTAGCCAAACTATTTATTGATTTATTTAATGCCCGATTTGACCCAGAAAATCATCATCATGAAACAGCGGCTAACATAGAAGCGGAAATTCGTGAAATTCTGATTCCTATTGCCAGCATTATGGATGACCGTATTTTGTATACATTTTTAGATACGATTCTGGCCACTAAGCGGACTAATTTTTACCTGAATAAATCCTATATTTCCTTCAAGATTATGGGCTTGGATGATATTCCAGCGCCAAAACCTTTTGCCGAGATTTATGTTTATTCGGCCGATATGGAAGCCATCCATTTGCGTGGTGGCAAGGTAGCCAGGGGTGGTATCCGTTGGTCTGATCGACATAATGACTTCCGAACCGAGGTGCTAGGCTTGATGAAAGCACAGCTGGTTAAAAACGCCGTGATTGTACCCACAGGTTCCAAAGGTGGATTTATTTCACGCAAACCAACAGCGGGGCTTAGCCGAGAAGCCTTACAAAGCCAAGGTATTGAAGCCTATAAAACAATGATGCGTGGGCTGTTGGATATTACTGATAACATGCAACAGGGAAAAGTTATCCCGGCAAAAAATATTGTACGCCTTGATGACGACGACCCTTATCTTGTGGTAGCTGCTGACAAAGGCACGGCAACATTCTCTGACATCGCCAACGCTATATCACAAGAATACGGATTTTGGCTGGATGATGCCTTTGCTTCTGGTGGTTCTGCTGGTTATGATCATAAAGTAATGGGCATAACGGCACGTGGTGCCTGGGAAGCTGTGAAACGGCATTTCCGAGAGCTGGGTAAAAACATTCAGCAAGAAAACTTTTCTGTTATTGGCGTTGGCGACATGTCTGGCGATGTGTTTGGCAACGGCATGCTGCTATCACCTCACATCCAGCTAAAAGCGGCTTTTAACCACATGCATATTTTTGTGGATCCTTCCCCCGATGCAGCAACTTCTTTTGCTGAACGGCAACGTTTGTTTGATTTACCGCGCTCCAGCTGGGCTGATTACAATGAAAGCTTGCTTTCAAAAGGCGGCCGCATTTACAGCCGCAACGACAAATCGCTGGATTTAACACCGGAAATCAAGCAATGGCTTGGTTTAGAGGTGGATAGTGTTTCTCCCACCGAACTGATCAAAACTATTCTAAAAGCCAATGCAGAATTATTATGGTTTGGCGGTATTGGTACGTATATTAAAGCACGCGAAGAAAGCAATCTTGATTCCGGCGACAAGGCTAATGATGCGGTGCGGGTGAACGCTTGTGAAGTACGCGCCCAAGTTATTGGTGAAGGGGCAAACCTGGGAATGACACAGGCGGCACGTATCAATTTTGCTTTACTTGGTGGCAAAATAAACACCGATGCCATTGATAATTCTGCTGGTGTTGATTGTTCCGACCATGAAGTAAACATCAAAATTCTTCTAAAACAGATTAAAGACCTGAAAAATCGGGATGCCCTACTGGAAAGTATGACAGAAGCTGTGGCACATTTGGTGTTGCGTGATAACTATCTGCAAACACAGGCGTTATCCTATGCTGAATTCCGCGGCAGTCAATTGTTGCATCAACAAAAGGCTCTCATTAAATACCTGGAGAAAAAAGGCACCTTAAATCGCAATCTTGAAGAATTACCTTCCGATGAAGAAATTGAAGAGCGCTTTAAAAAAGGAACCGGCCTGACAAGGCCAGAACTTTCTGTGCTGTTGGCTTATGCCAAAATTGATATCGTTGATGTGCTGTTACGTTCCAAGTTGCCAGATGAGCCTTTAATGCTAAAAGAGCTGCTGCGTTATTTTCCGCAAAGTTTACAAAAACAGTATGCCAAGGATATAGAGCAACACCCACTACGCCGTGAAATTATTGTAACCGCCACTGCTAATAGTATTGTTAATCGAATGGGGGCACATTTTGTTCTCGATTTACAGCAATCATTAGGGGCAGAAGTTTGCGACATTGTGCGCGCCTATATTACCACGCGTGATAGTTTTGGCCTGCGTGATTTATGGTCTGGCATCGAAGCTTTAGATAACGAGGTTTCTGCATTTCGCCAGTTGCATTTGATTAAACGCCTAAATCAGATGATTACCTATGCCATGGGCTGGTTTATTCGCAATCAATCATCACCTATTCCTATTACAGACCTGGTGAAAAAATATAAGGAGCCGATTCGCAGATTACGCCCGATTTTACCAGAACTAATGCGTCCTGAACGACAAGTATTTTACGAAGATCGTCGCAAACGTTATGCTGAATCCGGCGTAGAACCACAATTGGCCAAAATTATTGCCTACGCCATGCCATTGGCCTCTTGCTGTGATATTGTTTATGTCGCTGATAACCGTGACATAGATGTAGAAACAACTGCCCGCGTTCATTTTGGTGTGGAACAACAGCTCGGTATAGATTGGTTAAGGCAAAGAGCAGAAAAAATAACACCAGAAAATAACTGGCAGCAGCAAGCCCTGGAAAGTGTTTTAAATGACTTAAACGATGTGCATCGCCGCATCACCAGCCAGGTGCTGGAGTTAACCAAGGGCACCTGCCCTGATGTGACCGATTGCATCCACCGCTGGCAGGAAAAGCAAACCATGCAAATTGTCATGCTGCATCAACTAATAGAAGATTATAAACAGCAACCAACTTTGGATATTCCCATGTTAATGGTGGCGGTTAGCTCTTTAAAGCAGTTGAGTTAATCAGAGCTTGCGCGGAAACCCACGTATAGAACCCATTTGACAATTAATAGCCACTGAAAATCAATCGCACATTAATTGTCAGATGGCTTCTATAAAGCAGGGGTAGGCTCTGGTTGATCTTCAACAGGTTCGGCAACGGCTTCTTCACTCTCACCAATATCTGGTAATTCCGTTCTTTCCCCCAATTTTTCAGTGATAATTGTGGCTTTTTTGGGATCCATTGCCGCTATAATAGGCGCGACCCGGGCTTCTTTCATCGATTTTACAACATCTATAACGATCTCTGTATCCAGATTATCAAAAATACGGGCAGCATCCTTAGATTTCATTTTTTCATAAATACGCGTTAAGGATTCTATCTGAGAAGATTCATTCTTTTTAAATTTTTCTGATAATAAGGTAATTTCTGTGCGAACATCCTCTACCTTCGTTTTGATGTTATTTAATTCCTCGGCTTTGTCCTCCAGCCTTTTTTGCATGGCTTCTAGTACGCGTTGTTGCTGTTGCAATTGTTCTTCACGTTGACGAATTTCTTCGCGACGTTCACGTAGAGATTGCAATAAATCTAATTCAGAAGGCGTAAAATCAATAATTTCTTTTCCTTCTAATTTCCCTACTTTCTCAGGAACATCGCCCATCACGGCTTCTGTTGCGGTGGTATTGTCTTCTGCAATCGCGGTTTCAGCAGGTTCTGGCGCCTGTTTTTCTGCTTGCACGGCTTGTACGCTGAAAACCTGCCAAGTTTTTTGCAAAACGGTCAGGCTTAGAACAACAATCAGTAAGGGAAGAAGACGCATCATATTATAATATCAGCAAAAAATTATATTTTTATGAAGCAGCACTTTTGGGGGCGGCTTTATTTTTGGCATCAGCAATCGCCTGTAATAATTCTTGCTCGGCTTTAGATCGGCTATTCACCGTTTCATCAACAGGTATTTGTTGTGCGGTTGGCGGCGGCGATTTACTAGCCGCTGGTTTATTCTCCATTGATAAAGCAGCCTTTTCTGCCCGACAGAGTAGAAAATCTATATCGGCATAAAGACGTTCGCCTTTATTCACTGCCTTGTTTAAATCGGCAGTCAGAGTACTGCCCTGTTGTTTTAAAGCCTGCGTGGCTTGCTGCGCGGTATTGGTCGCATCAACAAAACGATCTGTTAGATGCTGTAATTCAAAGGATTGCGCCTGAAAATTTTTAATTTTTCTATTCAGAATATAACAATAGGCAATGGTGATAACCAACATTGCAATAACAACAATATTCAGCACCAGTGTCAGGTTTACTTTATCCCACATTACTGCTTCCTTTTATCAGTCGTTTATTAATGCTTACGGCAATGTTATGGTTACGCTGCCCTAATGGACCACTAAAGAGTGGTTCATCACCGCAACACAGTTTTACATGTGTTTCAGGCGTTACCGGCAATTCAATACGGGTGCCTACCTTCCATTTCAGCACGCTATCAAGTGAGCCTGTCATTTGGCTTAGCACCGCGTCCACCGCCACATCGGTATACCATAATTCTGAGGCCAAGTGGTTTTCCCAAATAGAATCTCGCCCAAATTTTTCCCCCATGAACATCTGTAATAGCAGTTCCCGAACAGGTTCCAGCGTAGCGTAAGGTAAACAAATCTCAATTTTTCCGCCCTTTTCTTCCATATCAACCTGGAATTTGGCTAATACCGCCGCATTAGCCGGGCGGGCAATGGCTGCAAAGCGCGGGTTTGTTTCTAAACGATCAAAATGAAAGGTAACAGGGGATAACGGGTCAAAGGCACTACTCATATCATTCAGAATCAGTTTAATCATTTTCTGAATCAAGTTACGCTCAATAGTGGTATAAGGTCGCCCCTCTATACTGCGAGAACTGCTGCTTTGACGCCCGCCTAGCAAAACATCAACAATAGAGTAAGTCAGGTTGCTATCAACTGTAAGCAACGCCATGTTATCCCATTCTTCTGCCCTTGTGACGGAAATTAGGGCTGGTAAAGGAATAGAATTTAAATAATCACCAAAACGAACAGAAGTGATGTTTTCCAGTGAAATTTCAACATTATCAGAGGTGAAGTTCCTTAAAGACGTAGAAACCAGGCGTACCAGGCGGTCAAAGACCACCTCCAACATTGGCAACCGTTCGTATGATACCAGCGCACTGTTAACGATTGCATGGATACCAGACAATTCCTGGCCATCCCCCATATCATCGAAACCAAGCAAGCTGTCGATTTCGTCCTGATTCAGAATGCGGCCTTCGCTGTCTTCATCATCGCCCAATTCATCCCAATCGGCTAAATCATCATCGTCATCGGTGATTTTTTCGTCGGTAATATCAGCAAAGGGATCGTCTTCTTGCACAGAATCAATATTTTGATCCTCTAGCTCATCGATGTTATCTAGTTGTGCTTCTGCCATATTCTTTATTTTTTATTATGCAGTTATTATGCCAGTTATTGCATGATCATTTCAGCGAATAAAACGTCATTCACTTTTTCACCGCCAATGGCGATGTTTACCCGGTGCATTAATTCTTCTCGCAAACGATATAACCCTTCAGAGCCTTGTAAATCTTCTACCCTCAAATCGCGCATATAACTTTGCATGCTGTCTATCACCCGCGGCATAACTGTTTCAACGCTTTCAATGGCGTCACTATCCGCTAACTCCAGATTAATTTTTACTTTTAAAAAGGTGCTGCGGCGTTGGTTTGGGCTGCTTAGGTTAACAATAATTTCTGGCAATTCCATAAAAACGTATTCACCGCTTTTGTGGTCGCCGCCATGGTCATCTTTTTTCGCATGGCCTTTGTCCTCTTTTTTACCGTGGTCTTTGTCTTCAGCGTGCTTATCATCAGATTTTTCCGCTTCTGCATGTTCGGCATCAGCGGGCTCCTCGCTACCGCCGAACACACCACCAAAATAGGCACCGGCACCACCACCGATTAACAGCAGCGGCACCAAAATCAGAATTAATTTCTTTTTACCTTTTTTAGGTTTTACTTCGTTTTCGGTTTCTTCACTCATACAGCAATTTTGGCATTGCTATGGTAAAATTTTTATTAAGGTATAAAATAGATTACACATTATTTTACTTTATGATCAAAAAACCTGCTGCTGCTCAACAATTTTTACAAAACCCTGGCCAAACAACTGGTATTTTGCTGTATGGAAGTGACGAAGGGCAAATACAGCAATTTGCCAAGTTATTGCGCCAAACAGTTACGAATGGTGATACTTTTTGTTATGAGGAAATAAACGCGGCACAATTAGATAAAGAACCGGGGCTGCTAAGTGATACACTGCTCTCTCCTTCCCTGATGGGCGGCAAGCGGCTTGTGCGCCTGCGTGAAGCAGGGCATAGTCATACAAAGTACATCAAGGATGTTTTAGGCCAATGGTCGGCACAGGACGCTATACTATTAGTGGATTCTAACGCGACTAAAAAAGGCAGCCTACAAAAACTGTTTGAAGAAAACACCGACAGTCTTGTTGCCGTTCCCTGTTATGTGCCGGAAGGATCAGGAAAACAACAGCAGATTCAACAGCTTTTACAACAACAATCCTTAAGTTTACCAACTGAGGCCATCCAATATTTAAATGCCATCTTACCAGGTGATGGCCAGCTTTTATCAATGGAAGTGGAAAAACTCGCTTTATATGCGGGAGAAACAAAACAATTAACCTTACAACAAGTTGAACGTTGCTGTTCCGGCCTGTTTGAGGCTAGTTTTGATGATTTTAGCTATAACGTTTTAGAAGGCAATGTTGCCAACGCCCTGAATGCGCTAAAACGTTTAGAGCAAGACGGTATTCCCGCTTTGGTTTTAGTACGCACCACGTTAAATTTATCACAACAATTATTAAAATGTTTAAATAGTAACCAACCACCAGCCATGGCAGCAAATCAGCTAAGACCACCGCTTTTTTTCAAGCTGAAACCACGTTTTATTGCATTATTGCAACGCTGGAGCAGCACAAAATTGTTAGTTATCAATGGTCAGCTTTTAAAATTAGAAAAACGCCTAAAAACGGTTCCAACAGAACAAATATCTGCTATTATAGGGCAAGCAATTTTGGGGATAAGGCGCGCCAACGGCTCGTAAATTTTATACTAATTTTTAGTATAAAAAGCAGGGAAATTTTCTTTACAAAATTTTCATAAAACTACTTGCCAATCCCATAAAAAATCTATTAAGAAAATATTAACATTGTGAATAACCGCTCATTCACCAAAAAATGTCACTTTATGATATTTTTATAAATAAACGGTTAGTTCTTAATGAAAAAATAACAATAATATAATACTATCAAGAGGATGGTTCAATGAACCCCTGCTATTTTGAACATACCAGTAACACCAACACGGCACGTTCACCTAAACTTAGCTGTAAAGCTATATGCCAGGGGCTCAAGGTTTTTAACATTACTATATCGGAGAATAATTTGCGCTTTATTGCCTGTTTTGCAGTTTTTGCATTTGCATTATCCAGCTTAATGGCTGGACAGAAAGGCGTTTTATCCTACGTTGGTATTCATAGCGAGTTAAATGTTGCAGAAGAACGTTTAGAGGCACTTAGTGCTGAAAAAAATGTTATTCATCACCGCGTTTCTCGCCTTCGAAGTGCTTCTGTTGACCCTGACATGGCAGATGAACAAGCCCGCCTGCTGTTAAGCTATGCCGAACCAGACGAAATCGTTGTATTACTAGAGCACGATGGCGTTATTCCACAAATGAAGGTTAGACAAGCTTCTATCGGGCAAAATCTGCGCTAGCTTCTGCCAATGCATTAGGTATAAGAACCTGTGCAAAATTACTTTTCCTTACTAAAAATTCCTCAGCAATGGTCTGTGGATACGATTCAATTGCGTAAAAATTATTTCACAGCACAACAATACTGGCATCCTGATAATTTTACAGAATCCGCCGAAAAGCTGAATGCTAGTAAACAGGCCGCCTTCATTAACGATGCTTACCAGGCGATAAATGATCCTTTAAGGCGGGCACAGCATTTACTAAGACTAGCCGGTGTGGAAAATCATCAACACACGACACAAGATACAGCCTTGTTAGAAGAAAGCATGCACTGGCGTGAGCGTTTACTCACAGAAAATAAAGTGAGCGTTCAGTGCGAAGCAAAAGCGGCCTTTGATCAAACGATGATGCAATTTGATGAACATTATCAGAATAAAAATTATGAGGCTGCCGCCAACGAACTTTTAAAAGCAATTTATTTGGCAAAGATATAGGTGCATTTTGCTATATTTACGTAATACTATTTTCTGGATAACTTTAATATTGCTAACCATTTCTGTTTGGCTGATCAGTTTACCAGCATATCTTATTCCCGGTAGATGGGGGCGTATTATAACACAATGGTTTCAAACCCAATGGGCACATGGTTTTTTGGTTTTATGTCGGTATATCTGTGGCCTAAAAGTATCGGTTAAAAACCTTGCTGACCTCCCCCCAAACACGAAGGCTATTTATGCTTGTCGTCATGAATCCGCCTGGGAAACGATGGCTTTTCTTTATTTGCTGCCACCTTCTTCAGTCGTATTGAAACAGCAGCTACGTTGGATTCCGATCTATGGCTGGCATGCCATGCGCAGCGGCATGATTCCCATTAATCGCAAAGCGGGTCAACGTGCCCTGCGAAAAATGCAGAACGCAGCTATAGAAGCCATTCAACAGGGCAATAATATTCTTATTTTTCCTGAAGGAACCCGCGCCAATCCCTATGAAAAACTACCACTACAAAGCGGTCTGTATGCCTTATATAAAGAATTACATTGCCCTGTCGTACCCGTTTCCCACAATGCGGGGCAGTATTGGCCTAAAAAGCGACTTTTGTTAAAGCCCGGCACCATCATGGTAACAATTCATCCTGCTGTTATGTATGCAGCAAATAAACAGGATTTAAATAAGCAAGTGGTGGCCTACTTTTAACCCCTTGAACAAAAAAATTTTGGCGCTAGATTAATAATAAGAGATGTCCATGAACGCCGTAATTTATTCCAAACCAACTTGTCCTTTCTGTATTCGTGCCAAGCATTTACTAGACGATAAAGCTATTTCGTATCAGGATATCGATATTTCAAATGACCCTGCTAGAAAGTCTGAAATGATTAGCAAGGCATTTGGTAAAACAACCGTTCCACAAATCTTTTTAAATGGCCAGCATATTGGTGGTTGCGATGATCTTTACGCCATGGAACGCTCAGGTAAACTAGATAGTTTACTGCAAGCATCGTAGGCTCTTCGCAATTATAAGAATCCGTCACCTAAAACTTGTGATAGTTTTAGGTGACTAGTTCTTACACTTCATCAGGTGCAACAACTAAAGCTTCGGCGTTGTTCTTTCTCAAAATATCTAAAAAGGCATTGATAGAGCCGCCATTACGCTGGATTAGTGAGGCATATTGGGAACGCTGGGTGGCGGCCATGCTTACACCTTCAATGGAAACATCAGCAATTTTGAAAGGCTGGCTGTTTTTGATGCGCCATTCAACGGCAATGTTTCGGCCAGCTTCATCTTTTACAATACTATCTACCAAGATAAAATCCTGATTGCTGCTTAAACGACTTCCAACAACATCAATTTCCTGCCCGCTATATTCACTCAAACGATTGCCATAGGCTTCTATTATATTCTTCTGAAAAAGATCAGTAAATTCTGTTTGCTGCTCTGGTGTTGCAATGCGCCAGTAGCGCCCTAAAACAAATCGAGCGATGCGCGGCATATCGAAATTTTGCATCAACAGCTCTTCTAGATGTGCTTTTTGTTGCGCCTGGCTAAGATTATCGCCAACAAGATTTTCGATAGCTTTTTGAGCGAGTGAATTAATGAATTGCTCACCTTGGTTTTGCAAAGATGTAGGCGCTGTGGTTTTTGCAACAGACTGTGCCTGCACATTATGAGCAATAAAACCTGTTACAACAAGTGCAGCCAAAGCCACACTTACTGATTTTACCGCTAAACCCTTGTAAAATAGATATTTCATAAAAACATTATACGTCATTTAAATAAAAATACTATTCAGAAAACGTATCGGCATAGGCATCGCTAAAAGCATCATCCAAACGTTCTGTACCGCGTCCGTTTAAAATTTCATTTTCCCGCTTTTGTAGGTAAGCACTTCGTAAAGAAACATAAGGATCAACACTACCATTGCGCAGAGCTTCAATATTTTCAATATTCTTTTCACGGTAATTAATCACTCGAACCCCTCGGACAATCCATCGCTCGCGCTCAACACCATAATAGTCTATTGCATAGTCAACAGGATCCAGCGCAATACCATCAATCATGCGCCCTGCCGTATCACGCGCTGTAGAAGGCCCGAGTAAAGGAAGCATAACAAAAGGGCCACTTTTAAGGCCATATACAGCCAGCGTTTGACCAAAATCTTCTTCTCTTACTTTGATCCCCTCATAAGAGGCAAGATCATAAAAACCGAACAGCCCAAACGTGCTGTTTAGCGCAAAACGCGCAATAGTATCACCGGTATTTTTTAAATCGCCTTGCAATAAACTGTTCACTGCTGAAATGGGTATAGAAAGATTATCCAGAAAATTATCAATACGCACCCGTCCGTAACGAGGCACCACATAGCGATAACCCCTGGCTATCGGCTCCAGTGCATAATAATCAATAACGGAATTAAATTTATAGATTGCCCGATTGTAAGGCTCCAGAGGATCATATATCTGTTGCGCATTGGCTTTGCTGGCTAATGTCATTCCCATGACAAGAACCGCGTTTAAAATTAAGGGGCGTAGCATAGCAGAAAATATAGTCACATTAGCAGTTTTAAACAATAGAGGTTTACAAATTGTAGCCAATACACTTAAAACTTTCAAAATTATGCTAAGGCGCCCTTTTAATTAAACGTATTATGGAACTTTCTGTTGAATTTTTTCCCCCAAAAACGACTCAGGCTGAGGATTCGTTCTGGCCAATGGTGGCCAGCGTTGCAGCAACCCAGCCTGATTTCATCTCTATTACCTATGGTGCCGGGGGTAGCACCAAAGAAAACTCCATGCGCATTGCGGCACGTTTGCAACAAGAATACAAT
Source organism: uncultured Alphaproteobacteria bacterium (assembly GCA_963706365.1). Taxonomy (GTDB): domain Bacteria; phylum Pseudomonadota; class Alphaproteobacteria; order JAJTHO01. The sequence continues at coordinate 963,190 of OY970150.1, forward strand.
ATTCCGGTGGCCATGCATCTTACCTGTGTGGATGCCAGTTGCGATGAAATTGATGCTATTGCATCACAATGCTGGGAAATGGGCATTCAACGCCTTGTTGCCTTGCGCGGCGATCCCAAAACCGGAGTAGATGGCGTTTACAAGCCGCACCCCAATGGTTATGCTTATGCTTCAGACCTTATTCTGGGGCTTAAAAAAATAGCTGATTTTGACATAAGCGCGGCAGCCTACCCTGAAAAGCACCCTCAGGCAACAACACTGGCAGACGATCTTATCGCCCTAAAGAAGAAACAAGACGCCGGAGCCAACCGAGCCTTAACACAGTTCTTTTTTAATAACGCAGATTTCTATCATTTCAGGGATTTGGCTGTGCAGCAAGGCATTGTGATGCCGATTATTCCGGGCATTTTGCCAATTCATAATCTGGTGCAAACGCTGAAATTTGCCACAGCCTGTGGTGCGGTTATCCCCACACATTACCACCAATTACTTTCAGCAGATATTCCCCCGGCAGAAAGGCAAATACTGGCATCTCACTTATTTTTGCAACAGTGCCAAGATTTATATGATCATGGCGTTGATGGCTTTCATTTCTATGGTATGAACCGAGAGCAACCGGTTATTGCCGCCATGCACTATCTTAAAACATTATCGTCTTAAAAATGCGCTTTAAAATTTTTTTACTCATTATCATTCTGCTTGCTGTTTTAATTGGCTACAAGATTTTTTCTGGCGAGAAGCCACTGGCTAATATTCCACTCATTGGCAAGCCTGCAACAATCGAACTAAAAACACTTGAACAGCAAGCCGCTTATCTTAAAACGGCTTATCTTAGAAAACATAGCCTTGGCTTTGATGTGCAAGATATTACCCTTAATGAGGAAAAGCCACAGGGCTTATTGGCGGAGCCCACATTAATTAATAAAGATGCCATTAAAGAAGGTTGGAAAATAGGTAAAGGCCAGCTTATTGGTAGTATCAACATAGATGCCCCCGACGTTGCGTTTTATATTGCGGAAACTAGTGAAGCGAACTGCCCTAAAATACTGGAATCTGCTATTGCAACGTTAGCAGAATGGGAAACCGCTTTTGATAATGCCAGAGCCATTTTTATACAGGATCAGGATATTCCAAACAGCGCGTGTTTTAAAACTGAAGACGATATGTTGATATTTTACCAACTCGTCTATGTGAACAAATAAACTAGTATAAGGATATTTTGTGAAAAATGTTACCTCCCGTTTTAGAAAACTTATTGATTCCGCCTTATATTAATTTCCTATGTTAAAAATATTGCAGATAATGGCTGGCCAAGAAGCTGGTGGAGCAGAAAATCATTTTATTGAAACAGTTGCCGCACTGCAACAATGCGACGAAATAGAACAACACGCTATTATTCGGCATCACAATAAACGTGTGGCCAGATTAACAGAAAAAAATGTGCCCGTTACGGCCTTATCTTTTTCAGGCCCCTTTGATAAAGCCACTGACAACAGCATTAAAAAAATTATTAATGATTTTAAACCCGATATTGTGCAAACCTGGATGTATGAAGCGGCCAGAATGGCGCCTTCTGGTAAATATTTACAAATAGGCTGGCTGCGCGGCTACGATCACTTAAATGATTATAGACGATGCGACCATTTAATTGGTATCAGCAGTGGTGTTGTTTCCAGTATTGTAGAGCAAGGCTGGCCAGCGGATCGCATTCATCATATTCGCCCATTTGCCAATGATGAGACGATGCAACCCGTTGATAAGGCACAGTACGACACCCCCAAAAATGTGCCTATTATTTTATGTGCCGGGCGATTCCATTGGCACAAAGGCTTTGATTCAGCCATTCAAGCACTGCCTCATATTCCTGATGCCTATCTGTGGATTTTAGGGGACGGCGATGAACGCCCGGGTATGGAAAATTTTGCAGCACAGGTTGGCGTCAGTGACCGTGTAAAATTCCTTGGCTGGCAACCGGATATTCGCCCCTTTGTTGCCACCTGTGATATTGTTATGGTGCCCAGCCGTTATGAACCTTTTGGCCTGGTAATCTTGGAAGCTTGGGCACAGAAAAAACCATTGGTCGCAACCATGGCCGCGGGGCCTCGCGCCACTGTTGAGCACGAAACCGACGGTTTGCTGGTACCTATTGATGACGTAGACGGTTTATCACAAGCCGTTATACGTCTACTAAGCGATAAAAAACTGTCTGAGCACCTGGTGGTGCATGGTTACAGTCATTTTAAGCAAGACTACACCGTTGATTCAACCGTAAAGCAATATCTACAGCTTTACCAAAATATTCAGAATCGCGGCATTATTGCTAATCGCAAGCTTTCAAAAGTTTCCCAGTATAAAAGTAAATTCATGCATTTGTTTGATTGATGCAAATCTTCCAGTATGCCCCTTTTCTGAAACAACTATTAGAAAAGTATCCTGATTTACCTGATTTCACAACGCTGGTTTCACCGCTGGAAAATTATTCTACCGCCAGTGTTATGCCTACTTTGCGCATGCGTCGGCAACAATTTGCCTTATTAGCCGCACAAAAAGATTTATCCAGCACATGGAATATACAGCAAAGCCTGAAAAATTTAAGTGATTTTGCTGATTTTTGTATTGATACCGCCTTTAAAAGTGCCTGCCTGCAATTTGATGCACCGGATGCGCCCTTAGCTATTATTGCGGTTGGAAAATTGGGTGCACAGGAGCTGAATTATTCCAGCGATGTGGACTTAATGGCTTTTTATGACGGTGATCTGATGGAACCCCAAAAGGCTATTAAAATCATTCGGGGCTTTATTAGTATTCTCTCTGATCATACGGCCGAGAGTTATGTATTGCGCACCGACTTTCGTTTAAGGCCTGACCCCGCAATGACACCGATTGCTATCAGCTTAAAAGGCGCGGAATCCTATTATCAAAGTATGGGACGCACCTGGGAACGCGCCGCACTTATTCGCGCCCGGCCAGTTTGTGGCGATAGCATAGTAGGCCAGCGCTTTATGAAGATGATTCAGCCGTTTGTATGGCGTCGATATCTTGATTTTGCTGCAATGGATGAGATTCATGCCATTAAATTACAATTGGGCGGTGATAAAATAAGCCTAGCCGGTCATAATTTAAAAACAGGTGCTGGTGGTATTCGGGAGATTGAATTTTACGCACAAACACAACAGCTTATTTGGGGCGGTAAGGATATTAACGTAAGGGCACGGCGCACAGATGAAGCCCTGAATACCCTGGAAGCCGCCGGCCACATTAACAATGCCAATATTTTAAAGCAGCATTATTTTACGCTACGTCAGCATGAAAACCGCTTGCAAATGTTAAATGATCAACAAACACATACGATTCCTGATAATGAAACGCTGGGAAATTATGCGCTTTTTTGTGGCTATAAAGATTCTACTGCTATGGCAGAAACCCTATTGCCTGTTTTTGAAGAAGTAGAAAGTATTTACAAAAAGCTATTTGATGACAGCGAGACAGTTCACAAGATAGAACCTATAGACGGCAGCATACAAAAAATTGTTGAAAAGTGGCGTAATGGTGGGCATCGGGTGACAAAAATCTCGCGAGCACAGGACTTACTGGAAGAATTAATTCCTGCTATTATTGAAGCAGCACAGGCCACTTCCGAACCGGAACAGGCTATTATTAATTTTGATACCTTGCTTTCCAAACTTTCCGCTGGCGTGCAAATTTTTTCCTTATTAAAAGCCAACCCTATTTTATTGCGCCGCATTGTAAATATTATGGGAGAAGCCCCCCTATTGGCCAGCCAATTAGGCAATCATCCTTATTTGCTAGATAGTTTATTATTAAGTGGTGCAGAAAACCAATTGGTTAAACCTACCTCAGAATTTTACGAAGATTACTTAAAAGAGCTTTCTCGTTATGTAATGGAAGCACGTTTTCTAACCGGCTTAAAGCTTTTAAAAGCCCCTCAAGATATTTCTAGTCTTTGTAAGGCTTTAACTAATATCGCCGATAACGCTATAAACTTTATTGTTCCCTTTCTGTTAAAAGAGCTTGATTTGCCCGCCGATCAATTTTGGATATTAGCCATGGGTAAGCAGGGCAGTCGGGAAATGACGATTAATTCTGACCTGGATTTAATTTTCATTTATCAGGATGTTAAGCAGGCACAGCAATATACCCGGATATGCCAAAGAATTATCAATAGCCTGGCCAAGCCGATTATGGGCGAGGCACTTTATAATGTAGATATGCGTCTTAGACCAAGTGGTAATCAAGGCCCCATTGCCACAACTTTGACAGCTTTTGAAAAGTATCAATTAAATGATGCCTGGACATGGGAACACATGGCTTTAACGCGGGCGCGCGTTGTTTATGGTAATGCACAGCCTGTTCAGCAGATTATTGAAACAGTCATGCAGGTGCCACAGGATACCACCACTGTTTTATCCGATATCGCCAGTATGCACGAAAAGCTATGTGTATCAAAAAAACCACGCCACCCCTGGCATCTAAAGCATATTCCTGGCGGTATGATAGACCTGGAATTTATTGTACAAGCCCTGGAATTAACAAACGGTTATATTGGTGCCAGTAAAACTATTACCGAGAAACTTATCGCATTCGACAAGCCCGACCTGGCAACAGCCTATAATTTTTATCAGTCTATACAATCTTTACAACGTCTTACCATCGGCAAGGCGAATCCGGATGAAAAAGCTTCCGATCGTTTAAAACAAAAACTGGCTTTAATAGGAGGCTGCGAAAATTATACTGCACTGCAGCAAAAGCGGAACGATTACAGTGCGCTTGTTCAGGATAATTTATTTTTCAACTAGTAGAAAATTTCTCAATACAGTGCTCCCAAAATAAATCTGTGTGGAGGCGAGAGCAAGTAAAGTTGAGCGCAGTGTATTCTTCATACACAAGCGAAATTTTGCGCCGCTCATAGCCCCTCACGGTTTTATTTTGGAAGCATTATATGTTTACTTATCTAACCCATAAGCCGCATGCAGCGATCTTAACGCCAGTTCCATCGTGTCTTCATCAATTAAAACACTAATTTTAATTTCACTAGTGGCAATGACCTGAATGTTAATACCTTTATCGGCCAGTGTCTGAAACATTTTGCCGGCAACACCTGCATGGCTACGCATACCCAAGCCAACAACGGATACTTTGGCAACTTTGCTATCAGTATGAATACGATTGATACCGCTTTTTTCTTTATTATTTTGCAGAATTTCGGAGGTGCGCTGTAAATCTGTTCTAGAAACAGTGAAGGTTACATCGGTCACTGCGCCTGCTTCTGAAATATTTTGCACAATCATATCTACATTAATGCCGGCATCGGCCAAGGGCGTAAATATAGCCGCTGAAATACCTGGTTTATCAGGTACATCCAGCAAGGTAATTTTCGCCTCATCACGGCTATAGGCAACGCCGGTTACAACTTCTTCTTCCACAATGTCATCCTCGTTTACAACAAAAGTTCCTGGCACGTCATCAAAGGTTGAACGCACCTGTAATTTAATATTCCCCTTCATCGCCAGTTCCACAGAACGTGTTTGAAGGACTTTTGCCCCCAAACTGGCCATTTCCAACATTTCTTCAAATGAAATTTTTTCCAGTTTCCGCGCGCTAGGCACAATACGCGGATCACAGGTGTATACACCATCTACATCTGTATAAATATCGCAACGATCCGCTTTTAATGCAATTGCCAAGGCAACCGCAGCAGTGTCAGAACCACCCCGACCAATAGTCGTTATGCGTTGTTCTTCACTAACGCCTTGAAAGCCAGCAACAACGGCCACCTGTTTTTCTTCAAAACGTTGCTTTATTACACTAGCGTCAATATCCTGAATACGTGCCCGGCCGTGCATATTATCCGTTTGAATGGGAATCTGCCAGCCTAGCCATGAACGTGCCAAAATTCCCTTGGCTTGCAAGGCCATGGCCAATAAACCGCTGGTAATTTGCTCGCCTGCTGCAACCACTGTGTCATACTCTCGGGCATCATATAGGGGTGCATCGCAAACTTTTGCAAGTGCATCGACATGCTCTACCAGCTGATTCGTGGTGCCGCTCATGGCAGACACCACAACAGCCACTTCGTTTCCAGCGTTATACTCACGCTCTACCAAATTAGCAACGTGGCAGATTCGATCTACTGAACCCACAGACGTGCCGCCAAATTTCATGACTAAACGCATGTTGGGTTTATAGCGGGTGGTAAAATATTTTCAATTATTTAAGCAGCGCCTTTTTTATCGTCTTCTACTTCTTCGTAATCAGCATCTACAACGCCGTCGCTATCCGCTTCGCTTTCTTCTGCCGTGCTATTACTTTCATCTTCTTCTTGTTGCGATTGGTACATAACCTCGCCTAACTTCATAGAAGTTTTGGCCAGTTCATCAATCGCCGCTTTTAAGTCATCAGGATTTTCGCGCTCTTTTTCTTTTTTCACTTTATCCAAAGCAGTTTCAATGGCCAGCTTATCAGATTCGCCCAGCTTATCGCCATAATCAGCCAAAGATTTTTCTGTGCTATTGATCAATGATTCAGCCTGGTTTTCTAATTCTGCCAGCGCGCGTTTCTTTTTATCCGATTCGGCGTTGGCTTCTGCATCTTTCACCATTTTTTCAATGTCATCCTCTGATAATCCACCAGAAGCCTGAATACGAATTTGCTGCTCTTTGTTGGTGGCTTTATCCTTAGCAGAAACATTCACAATACCGTTCGCATCGATATCGAATGTCACCTCAATTTGCGGCATACCGCGTGGTGCATTGGGAATACCTACCAAATCAAATTGTCCTAGCAGTTTGTTATCCACAGCCATTTCACGTTCCCCCTGGAAAACCCGAATGGTCACGGCGCTTTGGTTGTCTTCTGCTGTTGAGAAAACCTGGCCTTTCCGCGTTGGAATAGTAGTATTACGATCAATTAATCGTGTAAATACACCGCCCAATGTTTCAATACCCAAGGATAAAGGTGTTACATCTAGTAAAAGAACGTCTTTCACATCGCCTTGTAATACACCACCCTGAATTGCGGCACCTAGGGCAACCACTTCATCCGGGTTCACGCCTTTATGTGGTTCTTTGCCAAAGAAATCTTTAACAGTTTCCTGAATTTTTGGCATCCGTGTCATTCCGCCAACCAAAATAACTTCCTTAATTTCGCTGGCAGTAACGCCTGCATCTTTCATGGCTTTTTTGCAGGGCTCAATGGTTCTTTTAACCAAGTCTTCTACCAAGCCTTCCAGTTTTGCGCGGTTAATAGAAATAGCCAAGTGTTTCGGGCCAGTCTGATCAGCCGTAATAAACGGCAGGTTTACCTCTGTTGTGCTAGTGCTGGAAAGTTCAATTTTCGCTTTTTCTGCTGCTTCTTTTAACCGTTGCAAGGCTAAGGGGTCGTTACGCAGATCAATAGAATACTCTTTCTTAAATTCATCCGCTAAAAAGTCGATAATACGGTTATCAAAATCTTCCCCACCCAGGAATGTATCACCATTCGTAGATTTTACTTCAAAAACACCATCACCAATTTCCAGAATGGAAACATCAAATGTACCACCACCCAGGTCATAAACAGCAATTAAACCTTCTTTGTTTTTATCTAAACCATAGGCCAGTGCCGCCGCTGTAGGTTCGTTGATAATTCTTAAAACCTCCAGGCCTGCAATTTTACCGGCATCGCGCGTGGCTTGACGCTGAGAATCATTAAAATAGGCCGGCACAGTAATAACAGCTTTATCTACTTTATCGCCTGTAAATGCCTCGGCTGTTTCTTTCATTTTCTGCAAAAGAAACGCACTGATTTGTGAAGGCGAATATTTTTCGTCGTTGGCTTTTACCCAAGCATCACCATTATCGGCTTCAACAATTTTATACGGAACAATATCTTGATCTTTTTTCGTTAGCGGGTCATCAAAGCGACGACCAATTAAACGTTTAATGGCAAAAAAAGTATTTTGCGGGTTGGTAATTGCCTGGCGTTTAGCGGGCATTCCAACAAGACGTTCCCCGCTTTTTGTAAAAGCGATGATACTAGGGGTTGTCCGGGCACCTTCAGCGTTTTCAATAACTTTTGCTTCTTTGCCGTCCATTACGGCAACACAAGAATTGGTGGTTCCCAAATCAATTCCAATAACACGTGACATAAGTACAATACCCTTTTGTTAATTATTCAATGTTTTTCATATGGGAATAGCATTCAGCATTTCAAGGAATGATTAGAAAAGTTCTTCTTACTTTTCCAATTAAAGGCAGGGCATCAGTCTACTTCTTGAAATCCGCTGGCTTTGCTGCCAACATACTTAACCGATCATCTGGTAATGCATAAGCCCATTGCTGGCGTTGGTTTATTAATTCTGTAAACTGTGCATTTTGCGGGTTTTGCCCATAATGCCGGGCACTTAAAACAACCCAGGTTCTATTCTGATAAGGGTGTAAAGCCACGTCAATTTTAATATCATCAAACGTATCTACTATTATAAGTGACATTGGTTTTGAATTAATAGCCGTAGCCGGTTTTACGTCGGTGAACTGAAAGTATTCCAACACCCCGCCTAAATGCGCCGTTAATTTTGACGCATCAACATTCGGCATACTTTTTAAAGTAAAACCACTATCCTTTGAATCACGATACGCATAAAGCTTTTCATCGCCATCTTTCAAAATCTGAATGGATTTAACACCCTGCTCTCGCACATTAATAATTTCTCTATTCACCCATTCTATGGGTTGTGCAGGTACTTCCAGGGCAGGTTCGGCCAACCAGGTTTGTTTTTCGTTGGGGCGCCGCACATATTGTTGTGGTTGCTGCTCTAAATAAGCTCTTTTCCCAACTAATAAAGGAAACGCATCATTCAGTTTCAGCAAGATGGCCTGGCTGTTTGCCTTATCAATATCTTGCAAGGCCAGTTTCTGATAATTATCGGGCATCGCTGTCATTTTCAATACCGGTTGTAATTGTGCCATGGCTAACAAAAGCTGTCGCACCTTATTAACATCTGCAGGGTAATTGGAAACCGCCGGTACAACCCACTGATCATTTTGTAGCTTAATGGAAAAAGGCTCCTGCCCCGCCTTCTTCACTTCTATGCTATCAATATCAGCCAACTTTTCTTTTAATTGCGGAAAGAAGGGCTCAGATGTTTGCGTAGATTTTGGCATAGTCTTGTCAGCCAGCTGCATGACGCCGTATACCGCCAATAAAATGGCAACGATAATCAAAAGATATTTCATAGCCAGGTGCTAGCAAATATTAACATCCATAGCAATAATATGCTGAAATCCGTTTTAAAATGTTTAATCTATAACTATGAAACAACAGCATAAGGCAAACCGTGGAATAGCGGGAAGCTTCTTTCGATTTTTGGCAACCAAATTATTGCTCTGGCGCTATAAAATTAATCGACTTGGCCAGTTACCCAAAGATATGCGCGGCACATTGGTTGTTGCCAATCACCAGTCTTATATAGACGGCATTATTATGGCGTGGTTATTGCCAAGGGGTACGCATTTTATGGTGCTGCCAGATATGTTTCAACTACCTGTATTAGGATATGTTCTAAAAAAAGCGGGCGCTATTCCTTTTGGGGGTACTATTGGCCAAAACAAGCGCGGCATTGAACAAACGCGAGAAATTCTGGCTAATGGCGGCACTGTTTGTATTTTTGCCGAAGGCAGCATCACCAGAACCGGGCAGTTACGCCCCTTTCGACGTGGCATCGAGGTCATTGCCGAGGATCTGGATATTAATATTTTGCCAGTCTACATTCATGGCTTTTTTGGCGGTTTACGCAAGGGGAGCAAATTCAGTTTTTCCGAACAAAAATTCTTTTGCAAGCGCTCTGGTTTCAAGCGTCGCAAAATAACATTGCATGTTGGGCAGCCCCTAGCCGGAACAACACCTGCTTGGAAGATACGCCAGAATATTGCCTGGCTAGGCAGTATTGCCATGAGCGAACATTTGGCTGATAACGAAACAGCCGCCAGACGTTTTTTAAGCAAAGCGCAGGATCATCCTTTTAGTAAGGTTATGGCTGATTCTACTGGCACACAGTTTAATTACATGAAACTGGCGATAGGTGCGCGGTTGCTTGCAAAACATCTGGCAGAAACAGCTGACGATAAAACTATTGGCGTATTATTACCAGGCGCGGCAGGCGCAGTATTAACCAACCTGGCCATTGCTTTTACTGGCCGTGCCGTTGTTAATTTAAATTTTTCTTTAGGCAAGGCATCCATGGAAAGTGCTATCCAGCAGGCAGGGATAGAACGCGTCGTTACTTCACGTTTATTTTTAAAGAAAATACCGGAATATCCCAATGTTAATTACCTTTATTTAGAAGATTTTCGTAAAAAAGTAGGCGGTATGCAACGCTTGTTTAGCTTACTGGCTTTCTGGCTGCTCCCTTCGCCTATTTTAAAAAGACACTGGCTAAAAAATCAGTTGGCTGATAATATTTTAACGATTCAATTTTCCAGCGGCAGCACTGCAGAACCTAAAGGCGTTTGCCTGACAAACCGGCAGATTCTTTGTAACGTCAGTAGTTTTGGTGCCTTGCTACAGCAAGTTCCCAAACAGCCAATGCTTGGTATTTTACCACTTTTCCATGCCTTTGGTTACACTGTTTGCCAGTGGTATTGCTTACTAAACAATAACCGCGTATTTTTTCACCCAAACCCACTTGAGTTTAAAACAGTGGCGGAACATATCGAAAAACAACATATTGGCATTATTGTTGCTACGCCCACTTTTGCCGCGGGCTATGCGCGTAGTGGTTCTTTAAAATCTGTAAACCTGGTGGTATGCGGCGGCGAAAAGCTGGCACCGAAAATGGCAACAATTCTGCATCAGAAATTACCAAATACGCATATATTAGAAGGCTACGGCGCCTCTGAGCTTGGCCCCGTGGCGGCAGTGAATATGCCAGATTACAAATCAAAACGTTTAACACAGGTTGGGCACCGTGAAAAAAGCGTGGGTATGCCTATCCCCGGCGTTGCTGTTAAAATCGTAGATCCGGAGACCATGCAGGAACTAGCGCCCACGGAACAAGGGCTGATTCTGATCCATAGCGCCGCACGCATGCAGGGCTATCTCAACAAGCCAAGTTTAACAGGCCAAGTTTTACACAATGGCTGGTATAATACTGGCGATATTGGCTATTTAGATAGTGACGGCTTTTTATTTTTAACGGACAGACAATCACGCTTTTCAAAAATTGGTGGCGAGATGGTGCCACATGGCAAAATTGAGCAAACGTTACAAGATGTTCTGGAACATCAGGAAGTGGCCGTTGTTCCAGACACAGAAGACAAAATTCATGTGCTCTACGCCGACAAAAAATCCCCTGCTGAATTATTCAAAGCATTGAAAGAGAGTGATTTACCAAAACTATGGCAACCCAAACAATCACATTATCATCAACTCAAAGAAATCCCGCGCATGGCAACTGGCAAGCTGGACTTAAAAGCCTGCAAAGAACGTTTAAAAGAACTAAGCCAGTAATTCACTGACACTGTCTCAATTTGAAAAATCTGTTCAAGATGGTTTAGGGGTTAGGCACGGGGTTTTATGTAAATATTTTATTGATAAGTCTTTAAAACAAGAGGGGGCTGCCCTAGATGTTACCCCTCGTGCCCCGTGCCTAACCCCATACCTCAAAAAAATATTTTAAACTGATGCTCTACCTATTAACTATAACGCTTGAATCTATTGATAATATTCTTTATAAACTTTAACCCATGCCAACAGACGTGTTAATGCCCGCCCTGTCTCCAACCATGACGGAAGGGACTTTAGCAACCTGGTTAAAACAAGAGGGTGATACTATTGAAGCCGGCGATGTAATCGCCGAGATTGAAACCGACAAAGCCACTATGGAAGTAGAGGCCGTTGATGAAGGTATTTTAGGAAAAATTCTTGTTGCAGCCGGTTCGCAAAATGTCGCTATCAATACACCTATCGCTGTTTTAGTACGCGAAGGTGAAGAGGTACCAGACCGCTCTAATACCCCTGCCATTCAGCAATCTAACAATACAACCACGCCTGACCCAGCCAAGGAAATGCCAGAAGAATGCCCGGAATCGACGAAGCGTCAAACAGTGCGCGAAGCCTTACGTGATGCCATGGCTGAAGAAATGCGTCGTGATGAAAAAGTTTTCGTTATGGGCGAGGAAGTGGCCGAATACCAGGGCGCCTATAAGGTTACCCAAGGCCTGCTAGATGAATTTGGCGCCAAACGCGTTATTGACACCCCCATTACCGAACATGGTTTTGCCGGTTTGGCTGTTGGGGCTGCATTTATGAAACTGCGCCCGATTGTAGAGTTTATGACCTTCAACTTTGCTATGCAGGCCATTGATCAAATCATCAATTCTGCCGCAAAAACATTATATATGTCTGGCGGACAAATGGGTTGCCCAATTGTGTTTCGGGGGCCTAATGGTGCCGCCTCACGCGTTGGCGCTCAGCATAGCCAGGAATATTCCAGTTGGTATGCCCACTGCCCCGGCTTAAAAGTGGTTGCCCCCTACTCGGCTGCTGATTGTAAAGGCTTGCTAAAAGCTGCAATCCGTGATCCTAACCCGGTCATTTTTTTGGAAAACGAAATTACCTACGGTATGGAATTTGACGTGCCCGATGATGACGATTTCATTATCCCCATCGGCAAGGCCGCTATTCTTCGTGAAGGTACAGACGTTACCCTAACGGCTTTTTCTCTGCAGGTAAAAATGGCCTTAGAAGCAGCGGAAAAATTAGCGGAAGAAGGTATTTCTGCTGAGGTGATTGACCTTAGAACTATACGCCCGCTAGACACCGAAACTATTATAAATTCTGTCAAGAAAACCAATCGCTTTGTTTCCATCGAAGAAGGCTGGCCACAATGTGGTATTGGCGCAGAAATGGCCGCACTAGCAATGGAAGAAGCCTTTGATTATCTGGATGCGCCGGTTATGCGGGTAACAGGAAAAGACGTTCCTTTACCTTACGCAGCAAACCTGGAAAAGCTAGCCTTACCAACCGTGCAAGACATAATTGATAAGGTAAAACAAATCATCTAGCTATGTTCTCTTTTTCTATTAAACGGCAAAGATTGTTGGAGGAGGAAAAGCATGAGCGGCAACTGCCAATTGCCGAGGAAACAGCTGAAGAACGAAAAAAGGCCTTGCGGCAAAGGCAAATAGCATCCAACAAAAATATCTTTAAAGATGTGCCCGCCGTATCGGTGCTTGGTTTAGAAAAATCTTTTGGCGCAACAAAAGTTTTACGCGGTATTTCAATGCAAGCGAATGATCACGATGTCATTAGTTTAATTGGTCGAAGTGGCTCGGGTAAAAGCACCTTGCTAAGGTGCTTAAACCTGCTGGAAGTTCCTGATGCGGGTGAAATTCGTATTAAAGACGAACTCATTGAAATAGACCGCACCCATCACCACAGCAGACCCGGGAACTTTAAACAAATTAACCGTATACGCTCTAGGGTTGGTATGGTGTTCCAAAGTTTTAACCTTTGGCCACACAAAACGGTCTTAGAAAATGTTATCGAAGCCCCCATCCATGTTTTGGGTCAGCCAAAAGACAAAGCTATTGAAACCGCAAAACGTCTGTTATTAAAGGTAGGATTATACAATAGAATTCATTCCTACCCGGCGCGTCTTTCTGGTGGAGAGAAACAACGCACCGCCATTGCACGAACGCTGGCGATGGATCCACAAGTTATTCTATTTGACGAGCCAACTTCTGCCCTGGATCCCGGTAACGTGGCCGAGGTTTTGCAGGTAATTAAAGACCTTGCTGATGAAGGCAGAACCATGATTCTTGTTACCCACGAAATGCAGTTTGCCCGTGATATCTCTACAAACATCATGTTTCTGGCCAAGGGAAAAATCTTGGAGCAAGGCAAACCGGAAAATATTTTCACTAATCCCTCTACTTCAGAGTGTCGAAAGTTTCTGGGGCTATAAACTTTTGGTACTTTTCAAAAGCCGTATTGTCTGTATTAATAAGAACGATTGAGGAAAAATTATGCGTTTTATAATAATTTTGAGTTTTATTTTATTCACAGCCTGTGGCCAAGAAGAAGCCCCACCCGAAAAGAACCGCGAGAATCTGACGATTCATTTTGGAACTGAAGGCGCTTACCCGCCATTCAATTATATTGACCAAAGTGGCGAATTACAGGGTTTTGATATTGAAATAGCCCGGGCTATCTGTAAAAAACTGGCGGCTGAATGCACTTATACAGCACAAAGCTGGGATGGTCTTATCCCCGCCCTAATGGCCAAAAAGTATGACGCTATTGTTGCCAGTATCTCTATTACAGAAGATCGCAAACGCTCTGTTTTATTCAGTGATAAATACTATAATACTCCTATTCGATTTGTAACCCGTAAAGATAAAACACTGATTATTTCAAAAGAAGGTCTAGCCGGTAAAAAAATCGGGGCGCAACGTTCGACAACCAGTGCAAAATTTTTACGAGAAAAATTTGGTAGTGATATTAAGATAAATCTTTACGACACGCAGGAGTCAGCCATTCTTGATCTTAAAAATGGTCGTGTCGATGCCTTGCTAGCCGACGCCCTGGTTTTAAGTAATTGGCTCAATTCTAAAGACGGTGCAGATTATGGCTTTAGAGGCCAAGGTTATTATGTTGATGAAGGTATTGCTGTTGCCACCCGCAAAGATAGCCAGGTATTAATTCAAAAAATTAACCAGGCTCTCAATGAAATTCATGCGGATGGTACGTATCAACAAGTTACAGAAAAGTTTTTTCCCTATAGTATTTATTAAAAACCAGCCACCTAAAACCCACGTATAAGTTGAAAAAAGTATTTTCTGCGAAAATTTCCTTGGGAAAGGGCGGAATAGCGGGCTATTTCTAGTTCTTCCAAAATAAATCCGTGTGGAGGCGAGAACAAGTAAAATTGAGCGCCGTGTATTCTTCATATATAAGCGAAATTTTGCGCCGCTCGCAGCCCCTCACAGTTTTATTTTGGAAGCATTATAATTTAGTGACACACCTAACTACGTAGCGTTGCGCCTAGTTTCTTTTCAACCTGCGTTGTTACATTACTGGTAATTTTATTAATCTCTTCTTCCGTAAAAGTTTGCTGCTGCGGTTGTAGCTTTAAACGAATTGCCAGCGATTTTTTAGCATCTGGAACGCCTTTTCCTTGGTAGACATCAAATAACAATACGTCTGTAATGTGTTTTTTGTCAGAGCCGCGCGCCAGGCGCAACAGTTGCTCCGCTTGTAAATCAGCATCGATAATAAAAGCCAAATCACGCTCAACAGCTTGCAAGGAATTCTCAACAAACGGTTTTGGCTTTTGTTGGCGTTGTGGTAGGCTATCAAGATAAACCTCAAATAACGCAATAGGTGTATCGGGTAAATCCAGCTGTTGCTGATAGGCTGGATGCAGCATACCAAATTGCGCCACACAGTTTTTTGCCCCTAGCATCAAACGACCTGATTGCCCCGGATGATACCAGCTTGATAAATCATCCACGCTGGTTTGCAGGGCAGATTCTTCTAAGCTAAATTGCTGTAATATATTCAACGCTGCGGCTTTAGCTGTAAAGGTATCAACAAGTTGAGCGGTTGATTGCCAGTGTACCGGCTGTTGGTTGCCCCACTCAACACCAGAAAAATGCTCTTGCTGACTATCAGCAAAATACACAGCACCTGTTTCATAAAGCTGGCCACGCTCTGTTTGGTTTGCTTTCACTGCTTGCAGTAAATTAGCCAATAAACTTTGCCGCATTAAGGATAAATCCCGGCTAATCGGGTTGGCCAATTCAATGTCGCCACCAAACAATTCGGCCTGTTCAGGGCTGTAAAAGGTATAACTTAACGCTTCCTGAAAACCTTGTTGCTTTAATAGAAACCGCGCCTGATCTGTTGGGTTCTTAGATGCATTGATAAAAGGTCGTTCCGGTAATTTTGTAGCAGGAATTTCCTGATAGCCAATAATGCGCAAAACTTCTTCCACCCAATCAGCCGCGCCGGCACTATGGGCACCACTCATGTCATGCCGCCAGGGGGGGACAGATAGTTTTCCGTGTTTTTTTTCAAAACCAAGTTTTGTAAGAATGCCTAAAACCTCTGTTTCAGGCAGTGATAAACCGCTAATTTTCTCTAAATCGGTATAATTATAATCAATTAAAGCGGGGGCATCGGGTAATTGGCCAGCCAGTTGATAACCCGTTGCTTGCCCCCCCGCATGTTGCGCGGCTAGGAACAAACCGTCAATTGTAAAACTGGCATCAATACCACGTTCAAACCGTTGTCTTGCATCCGTATGAATATTAAGTTTTTGCGCTGTTAAAGCAATACTGGCCGTATCAAACACCGCGGATTCTAAAATAATACGACGTGTCGTTTCAGAAACAGCCGTAGATTTACCACCCATAATACCGGCCAGACTAACAATGCCGCTATCATCGCAAATTATTATAGCACCCCCAGGCAGGGTATACTCAATATCATCTAGCCCCGCAAAAGATTCACCCCCACTGGCTTCTTTAATAATAAGTGTTCCCTGTACTTTATCTGCATCAAAGCTATGCAGTGGGCGGCCATATGCGAATGTGCTATAATTGGTAACATCAATTAATAAACCGCGCGGCGTTTTGCCAGCAGCTTTTAGGCGGTGCTGCATCCATTCTGGTGCTGTAATATTCTCAACATTTTCAATTTTCAGGGCAGCAAAAACTGAGCATAGACTCGTTTCAATGCGCACGAAATTTTCTGCTGCAACATCAGTTTTATTTACTTGAAGTGATTTTAAAACACCTAAACCAGCAGCGGCCAAATCACGCGCCACACCGTATACAGAAAAGCAATCCCCGCGATTAGGCGTAATGGCAATATCAATGATGACGTCACTTAACCCTAAAACAGATGCCAAATCTTGCCCTGGCTTGCATTCCGGCAGCTCTAAGAATACCGTCGCTATCTTCGCCCATACCCAGCTCAGCCGTGGAACATAACATGCCACAGCTATCGACACCGCGAATTTTACTTTGCTTGATTTTAAAATTGCCATGGGGAATGGTTACGCCAACAGGCGCCAATGCCACATTAAGCCCCGCCCGCGCATTAGGGGCGCCGCATACAATTTGTAATGTTTCCTTGCCATTGTCGACTGTACAAATTTGCAATCGATCGGCATCAGGGTGCGGTTTTGTTGTTATTATCTGTGCAGTAAGAAATTCTTCAAGGCTTCAGCGGGACGTTCAACGCCTTCCACCTCTAAACCGATTTGAGTTAGAGTTTCTGCAATTTGTTAACAGTTGCCTCAGTTTCAAGATATTCTTTAAGCCAGGATAGGGAAAATTTCATTGTTTATGACTGCTTTTTAATCGCACTAATTAACGGCATCGCCCATGCCCGTTGTACCTACCATCGTGCCGCCAGTGTCGCCCATAATATCGCCGGTGCGAATACCATCTTGTAAAACGACTGGATACCGCATTTTCAATCGCGTTGGCGGCATCTGGCTGGTTAAAGGAATAACGCAAACACATGGCAAAACTCAAAATAGTCGCCAGCGGGTTGGCTTTATCTTCCCCTGCAATATCAGGCGCTGAACCGTGTACGGGTTCGTACATTGCCGCACGCTTACCGTTTATTTCCGCCCCTAGAGAGGCACTAGGCAACATGCCTAAAGAGCCGGTTAGCATCGCCGCACAATCTGATAAAATATCACCAAATAGGTTGTCTGTTACGATTACATCAAATTGTTTTGGGGCGCGCACCAGCTGCATGGCGCAATTATCTGCATACATATGTGAAAGTTCCACATCAGCAAATTCTGCTGCACAAATTTTTGTCACAACTTTGCGCCATAACTGGCCAGATTCCATCACGTTGGCTTTTTCTACCGAACATAACCGCCCATCGCGCTTTTGTGCCAAATCGGCCGCAACCCGAGCAATGCGTTCAATTTCATAAGTGTCATAAACTTGCGTATTAATGCCACGCTCTTGGTCGTTTTCCAGTTGGATAATACCGCGAGGCTCCCCGAAATAAACGCCGCCCGTTAATTCCCGAACGATCATAATATCCAGCCCGGCAACCAGTTCTGTCTTTAGGCTAGAAGCCTTGGCCAGTGCATCAAACACCATGGCCGGGCGTAAATTCGCAAATAATTCTAAATCTGAGCGCAACGCCAGCAAGCCTTTTTCAGGCCGTATCGAAAAATCAACATTATCCCATTTCGGCCCCCCAACAGCCCCCAGCAAAACAGCATCTGCCTTTTTCGCGTTGTTGAGCGTGCTTTCATGCAAAGGCTTGCCGTGCACATCAATGGCTGCTCCGCCAACAATATCTTGCTCAATATTAAAGGTCAGACCAAATTTTTCGCCGATAACGTTCGCCACGCGAACGGTTTCCCGCATAACTTCGGGGCCAATTCCATCGCCGGGTAAAACTAAAATATTATATGTTGTCATTACACTGCAACCTTATTCCCCCAAAGCCAAGGATACTGCTGCTGCGCCTTTGCTTCGTAATCATCAATATACTCCACTTTTTGCATGGTTAGGCCAATATCGTCCAAACCATTCAGCAAACAATGCTTGCGAAAATCATCGGTTTCAAAAGTGTATTGTTTTCCATTGATATCGGTTACGGTGTTACTCGGTAAATCAATGGTAAAATGCTCGCCTTCCTGTGCCTGGTTGCCGCGGGTTTCTGCCTGTTTCATTAACTCATCGACATCTACCTTTGGCAGAATAATGGGTAAAATACCGTTTTTAAAGCAATTATTATAAAAAATATCAGCAAAGCTAGGGGCGATAATACAACGAATACCAAAATCTAACAAAGCCCAGGGGGCATGCTCTCTGGATGAGCCGCAGCCAAAATTATCCCCGGAAATAAGAATTTTTGCCTTGTTATAGGGAGCCTTGTTAAGAATAAACGTGGTAAGTAATTCGCCTGTTTCCTGGTCGTAACGCATTTCGTGAAACAGGTGGATACCTAGGCCAGTACGTTTGATCGTTTTTAAAAATTGTTTCGGAATAATCATGTCTGTATCGACATTCATAATCGGCAAAGGCGCTGCGATGCCTTGTAATGTTTCAAATTTTTGCATGGTGTCTTATTAAACGAAGGTTGTTTGTTTTTCAAATGGTAATAAAATATGGCGATGTATAGCGATTATATTGTTTATGTTGATGAAAGTGGCGACCATGGCCTAAAGAAAGTTGACGCTGCCTACCCTTACTTCTGTCTCTGCTTTTGTATCTTTAAGAAAGATGTGTACATAAACAAAATTGTTCCAGAATTTCAGCAACTTAAATTTAAGTACTGGGGACATGACACAGTCATTTTACACGAACATGATATTAGAAAAAGCATGGCGTCGCACTACAGTATTTTCAGCAATCCAAATACTCTCAAATCTTTTATGAACGATATTTCTAAGTTCATGAAAAATAGTCCATTTCATATCGCAGCATCAATGGTTAATAAGAACTTTCTTGTTGAAAATTTTTCAAAAGTCGCCAAAGAAAACATTTATGCACATAGTCTATTTCAATGTGTAATGCAGCTAAACAACCTTTTAGAGTCTCAAAATGTTTCCGGTATTATTGATATTATTTGCGAAAGCCGCGGCCATGAAGAAGACAAAATGCTGAGAACGGCTTTTAATTTAATTCTCGAAAAGCATGAATATACCATGAAGAAAAAGCCACACCTAAAAGGTGCTTATAAGGGCTTAATAAACGATATTACTATGAAATACAGGCTTCATTTCGTTAGTAAAAAATCCAATCAGGCCGGGCTGCAAATCGCGGATTTAACCGCAAGGCCAATAACTTTAGGGGTTTTAAGAAGCCATCAAAAGAACCGTGCTTTTGATATTTTAAAACCAAAAATTCTAAACATATAAAAATAGCGAGCCTTATTAAGGCTCGCTACCGACCGGGAACTCCCAATCCATACAACTACCGTATACTAAAACTAAGTTATTTTCAACATGTAACTCGACCAATACAAAACCCAGTGCTATAGAAAATTATGGCCACTGCGACAAAAACAAAAAAACCGCAATCTTTGGGCAAAGGGCTTTCGGCGCTGTTAAGCCAGGAGGTTTCCCCCTATAATAAACTAGAAAACATCGATAAACCGCAAGGCGGTGGGCAAACATTGTTATTAACGCAACTACAGCCCGGTGTTTATCAACCCCGCATGCATTTCCGGGAAGAGGAGCTGGACGAGCTAGCGCAATCTATTCGACAACATGGCATTTTACAGCCACTGCTGGTTCGGAAATTAGAAAAAAAAGACCAGTTTGAAATTATTGCAGGGGAAAGACGCTGGCAGGCGGCAAAAATTGCGGGTTTAAAAGAAGTGCCGGTGCTGATTCAGGATTTAACCGATGCGCAAGCGCTTGAAATCGGTTTGGTCGAAAATGTACAACGGCAAGACTTAACACCTATTGAAGAGGCACAAGGCTATCAGCGCCTGATGGATGAATTTAAATATTCCAAAGAAGGCCTAAGTAAAATTGTTGGTCGCAGCCTTAGCCACGTAACCAATACATTGCGGTTATTAAGTTTACCGGAAGAAGTTCGGGAACTGGTTGAAAATAAACAGTTGAGTGCTGGCCATGCCCGCGCCCTAATTACTATTCCAAATCAAGCTTTACCGCTGGCGCAACGCATTGTGGAACAAGGGCTAAATGTGCGTCAGGTTGAAGAACTGGTAAAAGAGCATAAGGAAAAACCAGCAGTTGTTAAGGCTGCCCCTCGTAAGATGAAAACCCATTGGGCAGAACAATTACAGCCGTTAGAGGAAAATTTTGCGCGTCTTACCGGGTTGCCCACCACTATCCGCCCCGTCGGCAGTGGTGGTAAAATTACCATGACATTCAGTGGCAAACATGATCTAGAGATGCTGTTGTTAAAATTTCAGGATAAGAAATAATAATTATACTTGATTTTGATTGTTATTAATAAAATGTCTGACCCTTCAAACGATTTAGAAGAACTGGCTAAACGCATTGAAGCCGCCGAAAACTTTGAAAAGCTATCTGATGAGGAGCGGCAGCAAAACAGTATCGGTAAAGATTATGCAAAGGGGAGCCGCATCGCAACACGCATAATCATTGAGCTTAGTGTTCCCTTAGCAAGTGGTGCCTGGATAGGTCATTGGCTGGATGGAAAATTTGATAAATCACCCTGGCTAACTATTATTTTTACCTTGCTTGGTTTTATCACCGGCATTATGAACATGATACGTTACGTTAATAAGCAATCCAAAGATATTTTTTAGTTATGGCCGACCCCCTAAAACAGTTTGAAATCAAACCCTTACTTACCATGCCTGAAATAGCAGGCATCAATCTTTCCTTTACCAATTTAGCGTTGTTTATGGTCATTGCCGCCATTTTAACCACAGCATTGGCGATTATTCCTATGCGACAACGTGCCTTGATACCTGGCCGCTGGCAATCTTTAGCCGAGATGTATTACGGATTCTTAGTTGATTTGGTCAAGGACACTGCCGGGCCAGATGCACGACAATTTTTCCCTTTTGTATTCACGCTATTTTCCTTCGTATTTTTTGGAAACATGCTGGGTATGCTGCCTTACGGCTTTACCTTTACCAGCCATATTGCCGTTACTTTTGCTATGGCTGCCTTTGTTTTAGGGCTGGTCATTGTGGTAGGTTTTGTAAAACACGGTCTCCATTTTTTCAGCTTATTTGTGCCCAGTGGCACGCCTTTAATTATCGTGCCACTCATTTTCCCTATCGAGGTTTTTTCCTTTTTCATCAGGCCTGTTACGTTATCGGTGCGTTTGTTTGCGAACATGCTTGCTGGTCACATTTTGATAAAGGTTATGCTTGGGCTGGCTATAAGTGCCGGATTATTGGGAATTATACCTTTTGCAGCGGTTATCGTGTTTATTGGCTTTGAATTTTTTATCGCCGCATTACAAGCGTATATTTTTGCATTGTTATCTTGCGTTTATCTGCGTGACGCTATAAGTATGCACTAAATTTTTTAATTAGGAAAAAAACTGGAGAATAAACATGGAAATGGAAGCTGCCAAATATATCGGTGCTGGTCTGGGATTACTTTGTATTCTAGGCGTTGGCTTAGCATTAGGAAACATTTTTAGTAGTTATATCAATGCTACAGCGCGCAATCCATCAGCTGAGCCAAAGTTTAAAACAATGACATACATTGGCTTTGCAGTGACCGAAGCTCTGGGTATTTTGGCCTGGGTACTGGCACTAATTATGGTTATATCATAAGGCTTTTCTGTGGCGAAAGACGCGACAAAATCAGCATTACCACAACTAGAACCAGAATATATGGGCAGCCAAATATTCTGGCTAGTGGTTATTTTTGGTACTCTTTATTACGTTGTCAGTAAAATGGCGCTGCCTAAACTGGTAGACGTTTTAGAACATCGGGAAGAACGCATTTCTAATGACCTACGCAAGGCGAAAGAATTACAAAAAGAAGCACAATATTTAGAAGCACGCTTTCGCCAAGAACAAGAGGCGGCGAAAAAGAAATCGCATGTTATTTTAGATGAAACCCGTAAAAATATTGCCGAACAGTTGAAAGATGCGCAGCAAAAACGTGCTGCTGATAATGCAGTTGCCATACAGTCAGCAGAGAAGCGTATTGAAGCAGCGCGCCTGCAAAGCATGCAGGAAATTCAGCAAATAGTTAGTGAAATTGCTAGTGATGCCTATGAAAAAGTATCAGGAAAATCTATCAGTCCTTCTGTAACGCAAAATGTGGTGAAGGAAGTTTTATCATAATGGATAGTTATCTTATATATCTGATCGCCTTTGTAATTTTTGTAGCTGCCGCTTATCGCCCCGTGGGGCGTTCTATAATCCAGAAACTGGATGATCACGCCGCAACGGTTAAGTCTCGTATACAAGAAGCAAAAGACTTGCGGCAACAAGCACAAGAACGTCTCTCCTTTTACGAAGTGCAACAGCGCGATAGTAGCAAACAGACAGAAGCTTTAATGGCAGATGCCAGAAAAGAAGCAGAAATTTTGCAACAACAAACAAAAGATTTTATCGCACAAGAAGAAAAACGATACAAACAGCAGCTGGCCAATAAGCTAGCCACTATGGAAGCTAATGCCATAGAAGAGTATCGCCAAATGGTTATCACCTATGCCACCCGTGCCACAGAAGAGCTTTTACAGCGTTACAAAACCGATCAGTCAAATATTTTACAACATGTGGAAAAAGCCTTAAAACAGTTTCCCGCTTAGAGCTTACCCCAAAACCCACGTATAAGCTTTAAGAACCAAACGTTCGAAATGCATATTTGTAAAATCTTGGATGTGCGAATCGGCTAATTATAATAACTGTCAAAATACCGATGCCCACCAGTGCCGCTGAATGATTAGGGGGTACTTTCATTTCACCGTGGATAAAGTGGTTAAGGAGAGCAGCAAAAACCACGCCGCCAATATCAAAGAAACTGGAGGTGGCAATAATCTGGCCTCGCTCGCTGGCTGCGGATGCTTTTTGTAACATAGTTACAACGGGTACAATGTAGATACCACAGCCAATGCCAATAAGAAACATGATGATAGCGGCTATCCAGTAGGAATCTTGGATAAACCAAACACTTATGCAGCCTATGGCCACCATTGTTGCGCCCAATGGGCAAAGGTAAAGTCTGCTACGTTCGCCAGCTTTTAGACCAGCTAAAACACCGCCTAAAGCAATCCCCAGCCCCACGAAGGAAAATAATAAGCTAGATTGTGTTTCAGTTACTTTCAGCACGTCTTCGCCTAATAGCAATAAGCAAAAATAGAGAAAACCGGTTAAAGCCCAGAACATAAAACTTCCTAAAACCGCAAATTTTAAAGGCCGATTAGAGCGAATCATCGGAATGGCCTTAATAACCATATGCAGCGGGTTTAAATGAAACTTTTTCGCCGGGTTGCCATTGTAAGGGGAATTAGGAATCATTACAGCGGCAATAACCCCCAAAATAGCAATAGCGAAAACAAACAACCCCATGTAAATAGGGGTATCCTTCGACATATCGTAAATAAGACCACCAGCGGCACTACCTAAAATAATTGCCAAATAGGTCAGCATTGTTAGCTTGCCATTCGCCTGAGTAATACGCGTTTCCGGCACAATTTCTGGCACAATACTGTATTTTGCTGGGCTAAAGAATGCTGATTGCGCCCCCATTAAGCACAGCGCCACGATGAATAGATCAATATTTTTAGTGGTGGCATAGAGTATTAGAGCCATTGACATAGCCAAAATTTCTGCTGCCTTACTGAATTGTAACACGCGGGTTTTATTGAAACGATCAGTTAAAAAACCGGCATAGCCAGCAAACAGCACAAAAGGGATTATAGAAATAGCGGTAGCTAATGATAAATACAGCGTCTTTTTCTCAAGTTGATCACTGTATTGATTAATAATCATCCAGGAAACCATCATTTTAAAGACGTTGTCATTAAAGACGCCTAAAAACTGTGTTAACAGAAAGGCGTTAAGAGATTTTACTTTGGGCACAGAGCTTTTCTAATTAACCGGTAAAATTACTAGCATAGCTTTTCGGTTTTAGTCGACGCTGATGTGTTGGCTGTAAAATATAGCTTAAGTTTTTTTCTGTTGCATATTGCACAGCCTCTTCCTGAGTTTTGAAATATAGTTTTATTTGGCTGATTGTATCGCGGGCTGTTGGCCACCCCATTAAAGAATCAGGCGTTTTGGCTGTTTGGGGAATACCTTCTACTACCCACACATCACCATCTGATTTTCCCTGCCCAGATTGCATGGCTGTTTTAGCAGGTGCATAGATTCTTACTTTCATGTTTGATGAATAGGATTTATTTGTAAAACACACAATAAAAAAGCAATGTAAAAAACACTACACTTTTATATAAAAATTGTGATATAATACCTAAAAGTGATACAAAAACTATGCCTGAAAAAATTTTAAAAGCGGTGGCTTATCCATCATTACTATTATTCGTACCGCAATTACCGGCCATGATAAATATTTCGGTATGGGTATTATTTATGGTCTATGGTTTAGCCTTTTTTAGTGCAAACCCGTTAATATTCATTATCGGAATGGTTATATCACACCTTGCAATTGCCGGGCAAACGGCACGCGAACCGCATTTAACAACGGTTGTACAAGCGTGGCTGAAAACCAGACGCGGTACCAAAAATTTAATTAAAGAGAAAACACGGAAATATGTCCCCTGATCAAGCAGCAGAATCCGTTCAAGCGGTTCGAGATAGTATTTACGCCGGCATCAGCACACCCGCCATGCTTATGGCGATGATGGGTGCCGGTATTGGTGCCCTGGCCTTTGCCGGGCTAGCCGTGCCAGCGGTTGGCCGAATAGTGCTACCAAACCCAGAAGAAACCCGCCTTTCAGAATTTTTACCCTTTGAACGGGTAGAGCCTGACGGCGTGACCATTGTCTGCCGTGATGGTACGATCATGCAGGTGATTGAATGCCGTGGTTTGGAAGATACCTTTTTAAGCCCCACAGACCGTGAGGCACTATTTCTTGCCAGAAAAGACTGGGTAGATGCCTTAAGTGATACAGGCGTAACAATCCGCGCCATCACCATTCGCGAACAACGCGATTCCAAAGCCCTAACAACCCACACCAACCCGGTATTAAGAGAAATTGCCGGCCGCTGGAATGACTCTTTCCAAGAAGCTTTTGTCAATAAGCAGATTATTATGTTGTCCTTACCCGGTAAAACGCGGAATGGACAAAGCAAGTTAAATGGTGCCACCGCCACCACGGAAACTGTATTGCATAAATACGGGCCAAAAAAATTATCGCAGCATAATGCTGACCCGCAACGTCGTCCGCTATCTATATTAGGGCGTGTTATTAGCCCGATTACCAAACCAACGCCCAGTGGTGTCGGTAGTGGTGCCTCTGAAGCCATCACAGCGGATCAAATTGAATTTGGTGGCGATAACGGTGTTATTCGTTTTCGCTCTGGCGACCATGAAGTTTTTTGTGCCTCTATTGGTTTTCGTTCTATGGGTGATTTTACCTATGAAGAACTGATTAGTTCCATGAATACGGTGCAAGGCGAAATTATTATTAGCCAAATTATTGAGCCATGGAGCAAAACAAAAGCCACATTTACCCTGCAACAACACTATCGCTTATCCCTTTCGCAGCGTTTCAGCCCTAATACGGCTCGGCAGTTTGAAGAAGCATTAGACCGTGTGGAAGGTTCGTCTGATGATGCCCAAAGCATGAGCCGTTATATGATGAACGTGTTTGTGTTTGGTAAAACGCGGGAAGAAATGAAAGCCACGGAAGTGGCCATTAAACGTGCGGCCACCAACTTTGGTTTACAACCTGTTCGTGAAGGTGCCATTGCGCAAGCCAGCTGGTTTTGTCAGTTCCCTGGTTATAAAATTTGGCCACGACCCATGAAATTGTTTAGCCGCAATATTGCCACGCATGTAACGCTGGAACGCCCACCTATTGGTTTACCGCGCTCCGATTGGGGAGATGGGCCCATTGCCAACTTTAGAACTTCTTCCGGTACCGCCTATTCCTTCCAGTTTCATATTTCTATGGATCGCGCCGCTGTGGCACACGCTGTAACCATTGGGCCAACCGGTTCCGGTAAAACAACACTGGTAAACTTTTTAACCGGTATGGCGATGCGACATGATAATTTACGCTGTTACATGGTGGATAGGCATGGGGGTGGTTACATCTTCACCCATGCGGTTTCCGGCAGTTATGTTACCTTTGAAAAATCGGATATGTCGTCTGAAATTTCAACATTGAACCCATTTCAATTAACAGACAACCCCAGCAACCGTTCTTTCTTAAGAGCCTTTTTACAGGCGTTATCCGGCCTGGAAGACCCGGATACAGTGGAAGAAATCGGTTTTGCGATTGATGCGGCCTATGAAAACCCTGGCCTACCGGCGGAAAGACGTTCGCTGGCCAATATTTATGATGCCTGTTTCAGTAAATCACTTCCACTTAGAAAAGAATTGCAAAAATGGGTAGACCCTACTGTGTATGGTTCCATTTTTAATGCAGAGCGGGATACGCTGGATCTAACCTCAAAAAGACTGGTAACGCTTGATTTTACACGTATTTATGAACATGATGATTTGGCGCGGGCGGTTATTTTATACCTGATGCACCGAATTCAGTCAGCGATTACCGAAACTAGATCCCCTGCCCTGATCTTTATTGATGAAACAGAACCTGTAGTGCGCCACCCGATGTTTAGAACCTATTTCATGCAAATGTTGCAGGAGTATCGGAAAAAGGGTGCTGCCGTTATTTCTGCCTTCCAGCGGCCTGAGGCGATTACCGCCGCTGGCCTGGGCGAAACGATCCGTGGACAGGCACAAACCAGTTTCTTCTTTATGAACCCACAGGCACAAGAGCGTGAATACGCCGACTGGGGTTTAACAGACCGTGAATGGCTTTATATTAAAGGCAAGCTACCCGCCGCCAAGGCAATGCCACGTTCTGTATTGATGAAACGCGCCACCGGCGAATCCGTTATTCTAAATACTGATCTAAGTGCCCTAGGCCCCCTACTAAAAATCTACTACTCCGATGAACCATCCAGAGCCTTGGCGACGCGCCTAATGGATGAAGCCGGCCCCGAATGGCTGAATATTTATCTGGATACAAATACCTAAAGGAAAAGAACAATGCGACACAAACTCTTATCAAAGCTATCTGTTATCGCCGCCACCGGCCTAATAACACTGGCACCCATACAGGCAAAGGCGCAAGTTGCATGCCCGGCGCCGGACGATATTATTGGCGCCTTTACCCAGCAAGTTTCAAACCGCATTCAAAGCGAGTTAGTGAATGCCGCGACAAACTTTGGTAAAAGTGCACTTAGCACGGCAACAGCCGGGCTTGTTGCACCTGTTCCTGTTTCAGACCAACAAACCCACAGCCAATTGTTGCAGCAAAAAGCGACTGTGAATGAAGGATTTAAAAGTTTGCTGTCTACACAAGCGGCCATTTGTGAAAATATTTTAGCGGTTTTAACAGCGACTGGTTATGTTGGTTCACAAACAGAAATTATTAATCTACCTTTATATGCCGTCAAAGCCTATGAGGGATATTATCTTATTTCACAGTCTAAATTTGGTGCAGCGATAGAATTTGGGCAACCTCTACCCAACAGCAGTGGCAGTGCGCCACGCCAAAGTGAGCCTATCGAATTTGGCCAGCCCTTGCCGCCTAGTAGTAACCTTAATAATAAAAACAATGCTGTAACTGGGCAAAAATTGACGATGCGCGATATTCCTAGCTCTGGATTAAAAGTAATTGATAGTTATAATGATGTGCCTTTACAGAATTTTTTCTGCCCCTAATATTGATGGACGCACAAAAGTAGAGCCAATTCCAAAGGCAGATCCTGGTGCTGCCAGAGCAGCACCTACCGTAGATGGCCGTTACAAAGTTACTCCTGATCCTAGCAAATCTAATCCCGCACTAGGCAATATTCCTGGTTCTGCACGATACCCAGGAACAACACCACCCACTGTGCCCGGCAGTGATATTTTAGGTACACTAAATGGTGCAAATAACGAAATTAACCAGATTGGTGGCGAAATTGATCGCGTAACCCAGGAAGCACAAAGAATCATTGCTGATATTACAGGCGGAAAGCTTTTGGAAGATGCTTTAGGCGATTTATTAGGTACAGATTTGGGGAAGATACTAAAACCACAAGATTTTCTGAATGATATTGTTAGTGATTTATTGGGTGGCTTTGGATTAAAAGAAATATTTAGCGTTGTTGATGCGATTAAAGGCATTGCCAAAAATGTTGAAACTATTTTTGCAAAGCTTAAAAATATTCCCAGTGCACTGCAAATTCCCACATTTGGCCAAATGTTAAGGAACCAAGTTGAAGTGGCTATGGGGCCGATTAACCAAGCCCAGGCAGACTTTATGCAAAGTCTGGAAGGTGCAACAGATATTGAAAAACTAAGAACGACAATTACAAATCGTGCTGAATCTGGCGGGCAACGAGATGATATTCGTGGCCCCGCCACGGTTAATCAGATGTCGGAAGAGCAACGGAAAGAATGGGCAATTCCTGATGCACAGGATGCAGGAGAAATTTTAGTGGCTGAAATGGTTGGTAGATGCGACCCCAATAATGAAGGCGAAGTAGAACCTGATTGTGTGGCTGCCTCTATTGCCTTAGGGAAACAGCGCGCTGTTAACCTTGCCCGTAACCAGGCCATTCGTTCACAAATTTATTTAGCCGGTTTAGACACATTCCGCCGTAAATTTATTTTTGGTGATGAGTTATCTGGGGAATGTAAAGACTTCGAAAAAGATGAAGCTTGTCAAACTATCATTGGTTTTATGAGTCGCTCTTCTAATCTGCGTCAAGATATTATGGTGCAATCTGCTATTAACTATACCAGTTTGTTAATGAGCATGCTGCAACTGGAAGCAGCCGCACAGAATAAATATACAGAAGGTGCCTTAACGGTTTATGAAACGGCTGCACCGGTTAGCAACTTTTAGGGGCTGCTATGCGATATTTAACAATCACGTTTATGGCAATGATGTTGGGGCTAGTGCTCTGCACAACGGCAAAGGCAGCGTTTTTTTGTAATCCTATAAGCTGCTTGGCACCAAAGTATAAATTACAAAACTATGCCTGTTGCTGTGGTGGCCCCTGCCCTGTTGTGGATAGAGAGACGCATCGCATCTTAAAAGAAGTGTCGGCAGAATACGTTAAAGGATTTGGCGGCTTACAGGCAGCAACAGATGCAACGGGTTTAAATGTATTGGTCTGGATGCTAAGCACTGGGCCAATTGGCGAGGAAATTGAGCTGGGTTTAGGTGAAATTCCTTCCCCAATCAGTGGATTTGACCCGACTATTATAAGCTATCGCAGCAAGTGTATTATGCCTATAGCGATGTTAGTAAGAGACAAAGTTATTCCAGAACCACCAGAGAAACTGGTGGAAAGTGCCGGTAGTTTGTCTCCCAACCCTCTTTACCTAACTTGGTTACAAAAGGCTTTGGCTGTACAAATATCTAACATTATTTCAAACCCGGGAACCTATCGCCAGCAAACCCAAACAGAGAAATTAAACCAGGATTGGTGCCGCACTCGTTATGTTGAAGATGTCGGGCTTATTACTGCCACCATGGCCACGCAAACCCTGGCAATGCTGGAAAATTATCGTATAAGATTGGCTCAATATGCCGTTGCCTTTAATACAGCCAATTTTCCTTGTAACACCGCCAACCCGGCAGATTATCATATTGGTACAGGCGGCAGTGGTCTATTAGATATTTTGGGCACCATCATGCCGCAAGAAGTTGGCTCTTCCGGCTGTCGTCGGCTTGACCAAGCTTTGCTAAATTCCATGGCGCGAGATCGGATGATGATTCATGAACATATTCGCCTAATGGAAGCTACTGAACACTGGGGTTATGCCGCCAGAAAAATTGAAGTTCATGGAAACCCTGTGTTTGATTAGGGCATTTATATGTTTATCTTGATAAGCTTTCTACAAAATTTTTACTGGCCTAAGCCACAGTCTATTTCTACAGCAACTTCAGTTGATAGTTTTTCCGTAAGCAGAATTTATACCGCTTTGAACTATAATGAAAGTAAAAGGTAGCAAGTGCGTCTTTTCAGATACAAATTGCTCCTAGTCTTACTGCTATGCAGTCAAAGTTTATCAGCACAACAAATAGCCTGCATCGCTGCTCACGAAAAAATTGTTAGCACGCAACAAAGTTTATTAACATTACAAGACAAGCTAGATGAATATCTGGCCAACAAGCCATTTTATAATATTGATACCATCATTGCCCATGAACAGGCTTTGCAACAAAAGTACAAGGCAGAGCTAGAACTTTTTCGCTTTATTTCTAAAATTTACGCAGATGCTGATGATGCGCTGGGCAGGGTAAAAAACTTTTTGTTATCCACCAACAGCGGCTGTAATTTAGAAGCTTCCCGCCGCAACCCCATGCAACTGTGGGAAGCGTTTCGCCAGAATCCAGCCCAGTTTGGCCGCCCGATTCAAACCTTCGATGCGTCAGCAACAATGAATAGTGATAAAATTAAACAATATACCCTGATACAAAATTTTATAAACGCTGATAAACGAGCTGAATCTCTGGCTTTTGATCGTTTAGCTGCCGAGAAAGGCTTGCTGGAAAGCCTGAGACGCCAATATAAAAAAGAACAACAGTTTCGTGAAGATCTTTTAACTGCTGAAACTATTCAAGTGATTCAAGACAAAAATCCCCGATGTTTTAGAGGTGTCCGAGACATAACCAGCCCTAATTATCAAATAGCCAACCTATTACAGCGTGACGTGCCTTTTGATGTGGCGCCAGTGGTTAAAAACGCCGTTTGTCAAATTGGTATAGACGATCCTAATTGGCTTGCTGGTAATAATCTGGCCGTATTGCGTCAGCGTTTGGAAAACAGCATCAAGGTGCCTAACGATAAAGCCAGCTTACAATGGCAGTCGCAACGGCAAAATATTAGTGCTTACAATCGCTTGCTAAGACAAAGCGCCTTAGAAGCCAGCAAAATTCAAGACCCTGCCAGGCGACAACAGCGAATCAATGAACTGCTAACAAAAAAACAAGAGGCAGTGAATTTACAAGGTTATCTACAAACACAAATGCCGGAAAGCATAATAAACTGGCAGTCTAGCCGGCGCCGACTCACTTCTTTTGATCAACTGGTTGATCGCACCGGGCTAGACCGATTATCGTATCATTATAATGTTGATGACCGCAGCCGGCTGGAATCTTTAAAACAGGCAGAACGAAAATTCGGCAAGAACTTTGTTCGGTTTCCTGACAATGCCGATTTGAACCTGACCAGCCATTTAAGCGGTAGTTATTTGCAAGGATTGCTGAATTACAGCCAGTTTTATGAAAATAAAATGCGGCAAGTTGTGCAACAAATGGTGCAAGTTGATCAGCAAAATAACTATATTACGGCCACACGTTGCGCCATTAATAATACAATAGAAGCTAATTTTAAGCTTATTAAGCCGGCTTGCTTATCAAAATCTTCCTTTTTACGGTTAAATAATATTGTTAAGAACTGGTCAATTGAAAATAAATAAAGCTTTTCAGCATATTATATGTTTTAATTAACACTCTTTTTCTACTTATAGGCTAAAATAAAACCTTGCATATAACTAAAATTGAATATATTATAATATGTGCATATAAGCACAAAATATGGAAACAATATGAGTAAAATTATACACTTGTCACTAATACTCTTAACCTTATCAGGTTGTAATGGCGTTCTAGGTCGTTCAGACAAAATGCCAGAACCTGTTGGTATAGGGTATGAGATTGATGAATTAAAACGTAGCCCATGCGCCTGTCTTGAAATCCCACAAAACTGGAATCAATCCTAATGGTGAAACAAAATACCAAGAAAGGTTTTTTAGGGCTAAAGCCTTCGGTTAATCCCATGATTAAACCGGCAGATCGCAGCGGTAATGATAAAGATAAAATCGGTGCCTATCCTGCAGATGTACGAGTACCTGTTCTTGAAGGTCGCCGTCATTTGTGGACAACCCGTGTGTTTGCCATCGGTTTTTACCTCAGCATGTTATTAAACATTGTTTTGGTTTTAACCATTTACGCCATGATGCCATTAAAAAAAGTAGAACCTTTTCTCGTGAGTTTTAGCTCTGAAGAAAATCAGGTTGTACGCATTATGCCTGCAACCATGGTTCAAAACGGCTTTGGCATCTTTGTGGAAAAACTGGCGATGGAATTTGTTAAAATTCGCCAGGAATATTTGTCGGATGCACAAGAACAGCAAAACCGTTGGTTAGTTTACCTGGCATCCCGCATGAACAAACTAGACCATGTTGAATTCATCAAAAGCGTACAACCCGTTTATGAAGAATTACAACGTAAAGGTTTTAGCAGAAAAGTTGAAATTTTAGGCGCAAACCGCGGTAATACCCAAAATTTTGTGGCCGTAAAATTTAAAACCATTGATTATGACCGTTTTGGTAATAATCAGCAAGAAATGACCTGGGTAGCGCAATTACGCTACGGCTTCTTTAACCAAGATACAACCAACCAGGACAAATACCTGAATCCGTTTGGCTTCCGAGTAATATCGTACAGCGTGCAACGGGAGAACTAAGATTACAGGAAGTAAAAATGAGCAATACTATGAATCATACTTTAAAATTATTATTAGCCGCCACCATTACTGTTGCATTATCAGCAGAAGCCCAAATTCGACCGCCTCTGGGTGGGTCAGGCGTTGGCAATGCCCCTTCTGGCGCATCCAATAGCGGCTCCGCAGCATTATTAAACCCGCCTTCCCCCAGTGGCGGTGGTGGTTTTGTATCACAAAATGAGCAAGCACTAGAGCAACAAGCATCTGGTAACTACCCAACAATGAATCGTAGTTCCACCTTGCCCATTGGTGCTATTCAGAAAAAATGGTCTGCCCCTCAAGCCAGAACTGGGCAAACAGCACCAGGGATTATGCGCTATATCTGGCGTGCTGACTTTGTAATGCGTGTCATTACTCGTGAATTTATGACAACAACTATCGAATTGCCCGCTTGGGAAACAGTTGAACGTATCATTTTAGGGGACACGATGGTTTTTGAAGCCTCTAGAGTCAAAAAGAACGTATTAGTAGTGCGCCCTACCCATGCTGGTGCTGATAGTAATATGACGGTTATCGGTACATCTGGTAACATTTACAACTTTTACCTGATTTCCGAAGGCTGGAACTCGAAACATTTAAGTGATTTAACAGTCTATGTGCGTGCCAACGACCCGATTCGAGATGGGAATAATGGTAATAGCGGTTTTGGTGATCAAAGCAATGCTGGCTCTGGCAGCAGTATGAGCAGCTTTCTAAGCGCTGCTAAATCCAAAGCAAAAGACGGTGAGGCTGAATACCTTAGAACAATAGATTTTGACCCGTCTAACCTACAATTCGACATGAAACTCTATGCCCAAAACCCCAAGGATATCGCCATCGCGCCAGAGCGTGTGTATCACGATGGTATCTGGACATATTTTGATTATGGCGATAAAGCTGATTCTGTAAAACGCCCAGTTATCCACCAAGTGGTTGATGGCGTTGACACCGTTGTAAACAGCAGAACAATTGGCGAAACCGGTAATATTATTGTTGCCGAGGCGGTTGGGGATTTTACCTTACGCAATGGCCGTCGTGTTATTTGTGCCTACCGCGGCACAGCCCCACAGGCTTTTCCTTTTAAGGTCATCGAAGCACAACCACAGCCTTACCTAAGACGCGCCGATAACAGAGAGCCTTCTTTTTGGGATAGAGTATTTGGCCGTAAAGGCGCGCCAACCAGTGACGAGTTAGCCAACCAGGGCATTACCCGTGGCGCCATGGGTGGGCAGTATTCTGTTGATACCAGCATACCAGAACTTAGTGCCAATGAACAAACTTATGCTAATACCGTAAGAGCCGCTGATTTGAATGCTATGCGCCAATCTTCCATGCAGCCATCTCCTGCCCCTTCTACCACTATCATTGCACCGGAAGTAGAAGAACTTACTATCGATACAATGCCTAGCCTTTCTAGCCAAACAGAACCAAGATCAATTGTACCAATTCCCCAATTTAAAACAACAACATTACCTTCCAGTAATGCGCCTGATGAAACCGGCGATGAGTGGGCACCTGATAATTTCGTTAGTGTAATTCGCTAGACGCTATAGTGCTTCCAAAATAAAACTGTGAGGGGGGCTGCGAGCGGCGCAAAATTTCGCTTATGTATGAAGAATACACTGCGCTCAATTTTACTTGCTCTCGCCTCCACACGGATTTATTTTTGGAAGCACTATAAATTTTTACCATAAGTACAATAAGCCTGAATCGCGCAGACACCGCATTCAGGCTTTCTGGCTTTGCAGGTATAACGGCCATGCAAAATAAGCCAGTGGTGCGCATGCATTTGATAAAGGGGTGGAATGACTTTCATTAGCTTATGCTCCACTTCATCCGGTGTTTTACCTTTGGCAATACCGGTGCGATTACCAACACGAAAAATATGTGTATCAACCGCAATAGTTGGCTGGCCAAATGCCACATTTAAAACTACATTAGCCGTTTTTCGCCCCACGCCAGGAAGTTTTTTTAATGCCTCTAACGTTTCTGGTACTATCCCCTGATATTCTTCCACTAAGATTTTAGCCATCGCGATAATATTCTTCGCCTTGGCGTTATATAAACCAATGGTACGAATATGTTGAATTAGTTGATCAATCCCTAAATCGAGCATCTGTTGCGGGG
Organism: uncultured Alphaproteobacteria bacterium; assembly: GCA_963706365.1. Lineage (GTDB taxonomy): Bacteria > Pseudomonadota > Alphaproteobacteria > JAJTHO01. The sequence goes on from OY970150.1 coordinate 998,518, forward strand.
TTTTAACTTGCTGAAATAATTCTTTCGTTGCCTTATTAACGCTAACATCTGTTGCCTGAGCCGATAATGTAACAGCCACTAACAACGTATAAGGATTATGATAATTAAGCTCTGTCTGCGGCGCAGGCATCGTATCTGCCAAGATTTTCATAATGGCTGTGGCGCGTTGTTTTGTGCTAAGACGTGTCATCTAAAATTTATTCTTATAATGCAAATAGTCATTAAAATTAATAACTTATAAATTAATTAATGATATGTTTAAACTTAATAATTAATCAAATAAGTTCATGATATTACTTAAATTAATATTTTAAGACATAATTGACTAATTGATTCTTACATATTTTATATTCTATGAAACACTTTTTTAGTCAATTTAACAAAAAAACTGCTGGGGTATTCAGCATTTTAAGTGGCATTACATTGGGGTCACTTTGTTTGCTTGTCGGCTATTCTATTGATTCAGCCTACACTATCACAGAAAAGAATCATGTTCAAAACGCCGCCGATTTATCGGCTATTTCTGCAGCGGCTGAATATTTATACAAAATTCGTAAGGGTGAAGAATCAACCGATTCTATGAATACAGCAAAAGAAACATTAAAACGCGTTTATAATTATAATCTGAACCGAGAAAATGGCCTTAATTATATTGATTTAAAATACGCCACCACCGACAATATTGCAGGCATTGATGCTGATATTGTTATTGATAAGATATTTTATAATAGCGGAGAAATTTTAGCCCTAAATTATGTTATTGATACATCAGCAGGCAGTGGCCATGCGATTATTGAAGAATTGAACCATACGACATACGAAATTGTCTACATCTTTGATTCTTCTGGTTCCATGAACAATAGATTGCCAAATGGCCAAAAAGCTGGCGATGTACTTAGAGAAACGGCCATTGAAAGCTTTGAAGCGCTATTAAAAGACATTCCTGAGAATAAAAAAGAAAATATTGTGGTTAGTCAGGTTATTTATAGTAACGATATAAACTGGCCGAGAAAAAATACCAGCGCTGGAAACGCTTTTACGAGTGACTACAAAAAACTTCAAAATGACACAAAATCGAAATACAAAGTTGCAGGTGGTACCAATACAAGAGCGGGTGTTGATAAAGCAATAGCTTTACTCGATGAATACAAAATGCCTACCAATTTAAAACACAAGCAAATTTTCATTCTGATGTCTGATGGTCAACCAACAAAATATTTTCGCGATAATGGTTCGCTTTACACATTTCCAAATAATGAAAGTGAAGTTTTAAAAGAATTAGCCAAAATTGAAGAACGTTGTGACTCCTTTAAAGATGGAGACATAAATAATTCTATCTACACAGTCTACTTTAATACGAATGGCAGTAACTCAAGTAAACAGCAACTAACCCGGGAAGGTTACGAACGTTGTGCCTCTTCAACAGAGCACGCCTTTAGCGCAGATGATGAAGAAGAGTTAAACAGTGTATACAAAGATATTATTAGCAATATCAAAGGCACAAAGATTATCAATCATCAAAAACGCGATATACGTATCAAGCGATAAGCAGGCTCAGATTCTTAAAAAGCTTAAAAACTCACGGCGCAAATCATGATCGGTTTTAAACCTTCCTGTAAAGCGTCGTGTAACCATGTCCATATCAGTTTTATAAACACCACGCGTTGTCATACACTGATGTGCCCCGGCAATAACAACCGCAACACCTTTAGGCTTTAAACCTTCCTCCAGCGCATCTGCAATCTGTGCGGTTAAGGCTTCCTGAATTTGCAAACGTTTTGAAAATACATCACACACACGCGCCAGTTTGCTAATGCCTACTACACGCTTGTTAGGAATATAGGCCACATGAATAAAGCCTAGCATAGGGCTGATATGGTGTTCGCAATGCGATTCAAACTTTATGTTACGCAAGCAAACCATATCATCATAGCCGGCCGCATCATAGGAGGCTTTTTTCAGAAACTCGATGGGATCTTGATCGTACCCGGCAAAGAACTCCTGATAGGCTTTTACAACACGTTTAGGGGTTTCTAATAAGCCTTCACGCTCAGGGTCATCCCCTGACCATTTTAAAAGGGTTTTGACCGCAGCTTCGGCCTCTTGTCTGGTAGGTTTTGTCATAATAGTCTTTTACTGATATTTTATCGATTGATAAGGGCTATCTAGCGAAAAAGCAGGAATTTCAACAGCAAAATTCTCTCCATCTTCATTTTCCATCAAATATTGCCCCATCATCATACCAGAAGGGGTTTTTAAAGGGGTTCCACTGGTATAACGAATGGTCTGCCCCGGTTGTATGAGGGGGGATTCCCCGACAATGCCAGAACCACTAACGGATTCGATTAAGCCATTAGTATCAATAATTTTCCAATCTCGCCAGTGCAGCTTCACCGCCTTATCACCCGTGTTTTCAATGGCAATATGATAGGCCCAGAAATATTGGTTGTGTGTTGGCTCAGACTGATGTTCCATAAAAACAGGCTGTGCCGTCACTTTAATATGTTGGGTGGTTTTAGAATACATTATTACTAATCTAGGCACGACCAAGTCATTTAGCAATACTTGCAATTTTAAAGCATTGACTATAAAAGCACTAAGAATTAGTCGGAGCGTAGCGCAGCCTGGTTAGCGCACTCGTCTGGGGGACGAGAGGTCGGAGGTTCAAATCCTCTCGTTCCGACCATTATCATCACTGCAGAGTGAATAATATTTAACTACATCCAAGTTCAGTTTCTTCTTTCGCAATCCGGTCACTGATAGAACGGCCTGGGTTTGGGTATTCTTCTTTTAATTTATCCAGAGTTACACAAGCTTCATCTTTACTGCCCAGGTTACCTAATGAAAGCGATAGCTTTAATAGGCTGTCTGCTGCTTTATTACCCTTTGGGTTATTTTCATAAACTTTCAGAAATTCTTCGGCTGCCAAACCGAAATCTTGGCGCACATAATGTGTTTCCGCTAACCAATAGCGAGAATTATCCGCCAGGTTGTGCGTAGGATATTTTTTTAAAAAAGTTTCAAATATTTGTGCGGCTTTTTCATATTGGCCATCCTGCACCAAGCTATAGCCCTGGCTGTATAATGCATCTGGCGTTACAGCAGCAGCCACTTGGTTTTCTACCAGGTTTTCACTTGAAGACGTTGCTAGTCTACTTTTAGACTCCTTGATGGTTCGCCCAATTTCAGAGCTACCGGAATAGGCAGCAACGCCCGCTGGTTTTTCCACATTATTAACTTGGTTTGATTGCGTTTTGGCTTGCAACTCGCTTTGCAACTTTTGCAATTGATAGTTTTGTTGTTCTATCTGCCCTGTTAACTGTCGCACGGTTTCTTCCAGGTCACTTAAACGTGCGGTTAAACCGGCTTCCAGTGTTTCTGTAACCTGTGGAACTTGGCTGCCTACCAGATCGTCAACCTGTCTATTAATCGTATAAACAGGAATGGGCTCAGAGGACGCGCGGTTCGTTTTGGTAATAGGGGTCATGGGTGCGGTGTTAATGACATCTTGTGCCATAACTGCATGAGAAAGGACTGTTGAGCACAAAAGTGCCGGCAATGTTTTTATAATTATTCGCATCATTTATGCATACAGCGCCCTATGAATCGTTGCAACAGTTCTAAAACATGTTGCCTTGTTTTATTGATAGGGTGCAGCTATCAAGCAAGGGTGAAAAGTTTTATACGGGAATCCCTGATTGGTTTGGCAGTCTCAATCGTGATCCTTAACTTAGGCGCAGCTATGGGCTTGTTGTCCGGTCGTGGCGCCTGGATCGGCATGCTAAGCGCGGGAATTATAACAACAATTTCTGCAATTCTAAGCGGCACAAAAATCCAGAACTCCAGCCCCACAGCCCCTATGGCCGCCGCAATGGCGGTTATCTATGCATTTGCCACAAAAGATTTACCGCGCCTGCATGCTGATATTAACCCGGCACATTTTATAAATGCAACAATTCTATTATCCGCTATCTTTTTAATGGTTGGTGCCGTTTTTCGGCTAGGGAAATACGTTACCCTAGTGCCTAATATTGTTGTTTCCGGTTTTATGAGCGGTATTGCCGTTCTAATTTGGAAACTGGAATTCACAAAAATATTTGGTTGGTTATCCGACGGCATAGAAAATATTATTATTATTTTACTAACCCTAATGTGCAGCTTTTTATTACCGAAACTGCTGGAAAAACTTTTCCCTGAGCATGGGAGTATTGTGCCGGGCACATTGATGGCATTGCTGCTTATTACCCTGGGCGTTCACCTGCTCGACATTGATGTTGTTTTATTATCGACAGAAAATAGTATTCGAGAAAAAGTTCTTTCAACGAACTGGCTGCAACAGCAATGGCTGTTCCCGATGAGCAGTGAAACCATTCTAACTGCCCTGCCCTTTGCCGCAGAACTTTCCATTTTGTGTGCCCTTGATACCTTGATTACCGCCCTGATTATTGCCCGTATGACAGGCGGTGCCATCCATCATCGCCGCGATCTTGGGGCGCAAAGTATTGCGGGTATGGCCACAGCTGTTATTGGAGGGGTGCCTGGCGCACAATCAACCGCGCCTAGTATTCTTTTGTTAAAAGAAGAGGCAAAAACCCGCTGGGCAGCCATTTCCGCCGGGATCTTTGCCTTAATACTCGCGATCCTAACAGCCCCCTGGCTTAATTATATTCCTATGGCGGTTTTCAGCGGTATTCTTATCAAGGTTGGCTATAATATATTTGACAGCCAGCCTTTTAAAGATAACTGGAAAGACCAGAATCAACGCATAACACTACTCTTTTTAATTGGCACGATTCTGGTAACGGCTTTTGTAAGCATTATTATTGCCGTTCTGTTATTTACAGCATTATATCACATGCATAATCGTATAAGAACGCGGCAACCCATTCCGGATATAGTTTAAACTGGATAACCGCGTAAATGCCTTTATATTGCAGCTAATGACTGATTTCAAATTCACCGCAGAAAATGAAGCCAAGGCGCAGGAAATTCTGGCGCGTTACCCTGAGGATCGCAAAAAAAGCGGCATGCTGCCTTTGTTGGATTTAGCACAGCGTCAGAATAATAACTACCTTTCTGCTGAAGCCATTCAATATGTGGCGAACTATTTAGACCAGCCAGAAATCAAGGCTTTTGAAGTGGCCAGTTTCTATACCATGTTCAACACGCGGCCAGTGGGTAAAAATCTGGTGCAATTTTGTGCCACCACACCTTGCTGGCTAAGGGGCTCTGATGCTGTCGAGGAAGCCTGCTTAAAGCATTTAAAAATTGGTATGAACGAAACCACAAAAGACGGCCAGTTTACAACCATACGCGTTGAATGTTTGGGTGCCTGTGTTAATGCCCCGGTTGTGCAAATTAACGACGATTTCTATGAAGACTTAACACCAGAGAGCATGAAAGAAATTTTAAAAACGATTCAAAAGGGTCAAAAAGCAAAAACCGGCTCTCAGATAGATCGTAAGTTTTGTGAACCCATTACCGCTAAAGCCTAATCAACCCGCCCGCAAGTAATCTGCCGCCTGCTGTCGTTCAAACATATACAATAGAGTTTTTGCGGCTTCTGCTTTATCCCTTGCGTTCACATTGCCTGATACGCCATCTAATGCAATAACCGGCTCTTGCAGGGATTTACTTTCTTGCTGATTTTCCAGTTGTTTTAATAACAACCTTGCCGCATCGCTGGCCATATACAATAGCTTTCGATCTTCTACCCAATCGGCAAAGCGTAGTTTGGGAAAACCACTTTGTCTACTGCCCAGCACATCGCCAGAACCACGTAATTTTAAATCCTGTTCTGCCAGATAAAAGCCGTCCTCCGAATCACGCATTGCTTCTAGGCGGGCTTTACCGGATTTCGATAAAGGCGGCTCATAAAGTAATAAACAGAAGGAAGCTTTTTCTCCACGCCCCACGCGGCCACGCAGCTGGTGCAGTTGCGCTAGGCCAAAACGTTCCGCGTGGTCTATCACCATGATCGTGGCATTAGGTACGTTGACGCCCACTTCGATAACAGTGGTAGCCACTAATATCTTTATTTTTTGCTGCTGAAAATCCTGCAACGCCTGTGCCTTTGCATCACCGGATAATCGACCATGCACCAACCCCACATCATTACCAAAAAACTTTTTTAGTAAATCAGCACGCTCCTCAGCAGCCGCGATATCCAGATTTTCCGATTCCTCCACCAAGGGGCAAACCCAATAAATTTGCGCGCCACTGGTAACAGAACGTTTGAGAGATTCAATAACATTTGATAGCCGCTGGTTAGGAATAACCCGTGTTTCAATGGGTAGCCTGCCTGCTGGTTTTTCATCTAACTTGGAAGTGGCCATATCCCCATAATTAGCCAGTAATAAAGTGCGGGGTATGGGGGTGGCCGTCATCACCAACATATGCGGGTTAGTGCCTTTACCAGAAAGTAATAGACGCTGTTGCACACCAAAGCGGTGTTGCTCGTCAATCACCACAAAGCCCAGCTTATCAAACTGTACTTTATCTTGAAATAACGCATGCGTACCAATAATTAACGGCACAGAACCATCCGCAATTTGTTCCAAAGCTTCTTTGCGTGCCTTGCCTTTTACGCTGCCTGTTAACAGAACATGTGATAGATTATTTTCAATCACCCACGGCAAAACTGTTTCAAAATGCTGCCGCGCCAAAATTTCTGTTGGCGCCATAATAGCGGCCTGATAACCACATTCTATTGCCTGGCAGGCGGCCAAAAAGGCCACAATTGTTTTACCGCTGCCCACATCTCCCTGTAAAAGGCGTAAAGATTGCTGTGGTTGCTGTAAATCCTCGCGAATTTCTAGCAAACTACGCTGCTGCGCGCCTGTAAGTTGAAACGGTAAATTTTCTTCTACTTGCTTGGCTAGTTTACCAGCGCCTATTAATGCTTGCCCTGGCAGTTGTGTTGTTTGTTGGCGCACCAAATTTAAAGCCAGCTGATGCGATAACAATTCATCAAAGGCTAAACGCTGCTTTGCCTTATACCAATCTTCTTCATCCACGGGGTTATGTAAATTTTGAATGGCGGCTGCCCAGGTTGGCCACCCTTCCCTGGCTAATAAGGCACGATCTACCCATTCGGGCTGTTGCATCGCCAGTGGCAACGCTTGCTTTATGAATTTTCGTATCACTTTATTAGAAATGCCCTGTGTTAACGGGTAAACAGGTTCCAGAGGGGGGATTTCATCTATTTTATCGGGCGCTACAATATAATCAGGGTGCGGCATAGAAAGACGTTGCGAATTGCCATAACCGTAGAATTCCAGTCGGCCACTAACCACCACAACTTCACCTACAGGCAGTTGTTTTTGCAGCCAATCCCCGCGGGCATGAAAAAAAGACAAACTAAACGGCTTTCCTGTACTATCTTCCATATTGACATAGTAAGGCCGGCTTTTTTGTGAAGGCGGGCGGTGATCCTGCACTTTTGCTTCCAAAGTTATCAGGCCTTCGTGTTGCTGCAATCGTGGTAACAATCGGCGGCTTTGTAAAGTGTTTGGACAATGCAAAAGTAAGTCCAGCACCCGCACCCCACCCAGCAGGTTTACCAAAGCCGTGCGTTGCTTTTCGCCAATCCCCTTAATAGTAGCAAGGTCAGCAAACAGCGGAAACAATGAAGAAGGACGCGGCATTTACCGCCAGCATAAAGGATGTGCTTTTAGGATTCTATAGTGATTACAAGTGCTATATATTAACGCTTGTAAGTTGCCACCAAACTATCTTCTGCAATACTATTAGCCTTAATATTAAAGCCAATCATGGCTGCACTGGCATCGGCTGGCACATCCAGTTGCTTTTTAGACAAGGCATAAATAGTAAAAATATAACGATGCGCTTCGTCACCAGCAGGCGGGCAAGCACCACCATAGTTTAATCCGCCATAATCATTACGTCCCTGCATAATATTAGGGTGAATATTATGGATATGGCTGCCTGCATCTTGCGGCAATTCTGTCATATCCGCAGGAATGTTATAAACAATCCAGTGCCACCAGCCGCTGCCTGTCGGGGCATCAGGATCATAAACTGTAATAGCAAAACTTTCGGTACCCTCCGGCGCGTTTTCCCACATTAGTGTAGGCGAAACGTTTTTACCGGAACAACCAAACCCATTATAAACATGTTTCATGCCTAAAACTTCATCTTTTTGAATATCGGTACTTTGTAACTTAATAGATTTACTTTCTTGCGCGGTGCTTGAAAAAGGATCGAACAAAGCAACAATTGCCAACAGAAACAACGTAGTTACCATAGAAATGGTACGAACAGAAAAAATCATAGGAAGGCTTTATAACCGATTTCTAAAGAATGTCAAAAATGCATAAAGATTCTGGCTAAAACCACTTCAACCGCTTGAATAATAGTACTTGGCAAATTATTAAAACAGTGAGTATCAGACAAAATAGTGCGAAGGCTTGTGGGTTATCTGAGCCGGGTATTCCCCCAACATTAATACCCAGCAACCCTGTTAAAAAGCCCAGTGGCAAAAAGATGGCCGCAATAACGGACAAAATATACATATTTTTGTTTAGTTTGTCTGACAACATATTGGCCAGTTCATCTTTAACGATTTGCGAACGTTCTCGAATAGCATCCAGATCCTCTACATAGCGGGTAATAAGGTTATAACTTTCCTGCAAATAGCGTTTATTATGTTCATCCAGCCAGGTTAATTCCTGCATTCTTAGCTGGTCAATGGCATCGCGCTGTGGCGCCATATAACGCCGATACAAAATGGCCTGCTTTCTAATATCTACAATTTTTTCTCTTAAATTGATACTCGCACTGGCTAAAACTTCTTCTTCGATAACATCCGTATCATCATCTAGCTGCGTTAAAGGCGATTCCATTCGGGCAAATAGGCGACGAACCAAGTTACAAACAAAATCCCCTGCCGTTACAATTTGTTGCCCGATCCGGCTTTTCTTCCAGCCGTTGCGCGATGTCTCCAACTGCCTTTAGAGGGCGTCGCTGAATACTGATGATGCGATGCGAATCAATCCATAAACGAATGGAAACCATGTCTTCCGGTTCTGCATCCTGGTTAAGATTTACACCGCGCAAAATTAACAATACGCCATCTCCTAATGCCAATAGTCGCGGCCTTGTTTCTTCCTCTAGTAAGGCATTTACAATGATGGGGCTCAGATAATTAATATGGGTGTGCAACCAACGTGCTGTGTCTGGATGACAGGCATCTAAATGCACCCATGCCAGCTGATCATCTTTTAGATATTTGACAATTTGCTTGTTATCTAAAGGGCAACTTGTTTCACCAATGGCATAAGCCTGTAAAATCGGGGAAGTCATTCAATAATTTTATCCTTCAATGGCTTCTTTCTTAGCAATTGTAAGATTTTCCTTAAAGGTTAAAGTGCGGTATGGAAACGGTATTTCAATACCCGCATTATCTAGGGCACGTTTCACAGCCGCAACAACGTTATCTTTCGATTGCCGCTCGTCTACTGGTTTTGAACCAGTCCACCAGGTTACCTCAAAATCAATGCTACTAGAACCAAAACTCTGCGCGAAAATTTGCACGGGTTTATCTTTATTAACGTATTCAGTGTTTTCAACCGCTTTTCTAATAACTTCCCGGCTTTTATCCACATCTTCGTCATAGGCCACACCACACATAATGGTAACACGCCGCGTATCCCAATCAGTTAATACATGTACCGGGTTTTTAAACAGCATAGCATTAGGCAACATCACCAGTTCACCATCTGTTTGCCGAATATATGTATCACGAATTGTAATTTTCTTAACTTGCCCTTTTACATCATTAATCTCGATATAATCTCCCAGGCGCATTGGTTCGCGCAATAAAATCATGATGCCGGCAATAAAATTTTCAAAGATATCTTTAAAGGCTAAACCGACCGCAATGGAACCTAGCCCCAGCCCCGCCAGTATTTTAGCTGGCGTCAAGTTTGGCATGGCAATAGTTGCAGCAATTAAAATACCAAAAACCCAGATGGCAATGGTTATAATCGTTTTGCTAACTTCTTTTAAAGAAGGCCGCATATTCGATTTTCCGATAGTTTTGCGAGATATCAGCCTGACCAGTTTTACAACAAGCCATGTGAAACATAGGAATAAAAGTGCCGCCAAGCCTTGTGGCAAGAAGGCAATAAATTCTTTTACAAATCCTGCTGCCTGTTCTTGTACAATTTCCAGTGGCTCAATATCTTCAAACATATGTTCAAAAGAACAAAGCTAATATAAATATACCATAATCATTCGTGTTTTAGAATTTTACAGTTAACGCCTGTACAGAACGGTTATAACTGACAATTAAAATATATAATACAGTGGCATTTAATAGATGCCACAGCGGATGTGTGCCGACAGGAACATAAGCACATGCCCAACTATCAAGCGAGCGAAACATTAACGATAAGACAAAAATCCCCATACCTAGCCATAAAGTTTTAGCTTCATAAAGATATCCTTTTTGAAATCGTTGCCAACCAATTAATACGATAACAATCAGTGGTGATAAATACCCTAGCCCCTGCCCCCAACGGCCAAACGGCTGTAAACTGCCAATCATTACAATGCCTGCAAAAGTGGTTGCAATGACTAAAAACGCAATCGCAGTTTTGTAATGCATTATATAACGCGTATAGCACCAGAGGTAATAGACGATTAGTATCGCAATAAAACCACTATCCATTGCAAGGCCTATCCCCGTTTGGGTTGCATGCCAGATCGTGCTGCCCAGCCCAATACAAAAGACTAGAACACTCATTATATTTGTAGAGTAATGTTTGCTTTTCAACCGCAACAGCAAAACAGCACTAATAAAAAATGCCAAGTTTGTTAGGGTGTTGATAGGCTCCAACAGAAAACCATCATAGGATTCACAGTAATATGATTGCATGTTTTTGTTGTTATCGGTATTTCAGGTTTTTAGAAACAAGCAATCTATTGTAAACGGAAGTATTGGAAGACATGCCGATGTAGCTCAGCTGGTAGAGCACCGCATTCGTAATGCGTAGGTCGTAGGTTCGAATCCTATCATCGGCACCATGTATTTCCTGGAAACTTAACAAAGTCAAGCGACTGCGCTTAGTCGAAGTAGAAAAAGGCTAATAAAAATAATAATCTTCTTTATCAATACTTTTCAGAAATCCTTGTTGCCAGCCTAATCTATAACTCTATAAATAAATTATGAGTCTATTAGAATCCCGTCCTGTTTACAAACCGTTCAACTACCCCTGGGCTTACGATGCCTGGTTGATGCAGCAGCGCATCCACTGGCTGCCGGAAGAAGTGCCGCTGGCCGACGACGTTAAAGACTGGCAGCGCACCCTTACCGAGGGCGAACGCAACCTGCTTACCCAGATTTTTCGGTTCTTCACCCAGGCCGATGTGGAAGTGAACAACTGTTACATGAAGCACTATTCGCAAGTGTTTCAACCCACCGAAGTGCAAATGATGATGGCAGCGTTTTCGAATATTGAAACCGTGCATATTGCCGCCTACTCCCACTTGCTAGACACCGTTGGCATGCCGGAAATTGAGTATTCCGCTTTCCTGCAATACAAGGAAATGAAAGACAAATACGACTACATGCAAAAGTTTGGCGTGGACACCAAGCGTGATATTGCCATAACGCTGGCCGTGTTTGGTGCATTTACTGAAGGTTTGCAACTGTTCGCCAGTTTTGCCATGTTGTTGAACTTTCCGCGACATAATATAATGAAGGGCATGGGGCAGATTGTTTCTTGGTCTGTACGTGATGAAACCCTACACTGTACCTCTGTGATTCGCTTGTTTAAAACCTTTCTGCAAGAAAACCCGGAAGTGATGGACGATAGTTTACGCGCCGATTTAGCCAGTGCGTGTAAAACTATTGTTGAACACGAAGATGCCTTTATTGATCTGGCGTTTGAAATGGGCGGCATTCAGGGCCTGAACGGGTGAAGAGGTAAAACAATACATTCGCTATATTGCTGATCGTCGTTTGCATCCACTTGGGCATAGATCCGATCTATAATATAGAAGAAAACCCCCTGCCCTGGATTGATGAAATCATGAACGGTGTGGAACATGCCAACTTCTTTGAAAGCCGTGCCACGGAATATACCAAGGCCGCAACAACAGGCAGTTGGGAAGAAGCATTTGATACAATGTTAGCCGCATAAAAATTGAGCCTTTACTTTAAAAGTAAAGGCCCAAGTTGATATGGAGCGACATCTATTTATTAAACTATCCTAAAAAAGTTTAATAATAGTTAACAAAGCAACTATTTGGTTATTTTAAAAAATAGTGATCCATTTGAGTGACATTTCCGTATTAAGAGTATGTCAAACTTAGAACACGGCAAATTTGCTAATTCAGCTATGAAAAAAAAGCTGCTGGATAAAGAAGAAGAAATAGAGCTCGCCAGAAGCTGGCTGGAAGACAAAGACGAGGCTGCTTTATCCAAACTGATTTTAGCCCATGGTCGATTGGTTGTAAGCAATGCCGCAAAATTCCGCTTTTATGGCTTGCAACAGGGTGATTTAATTCAGGAAGGCAATATCGGTTTAATAGAAGCCGCCAACCGTTTCGATTATACCCGCGATATTCGTTTTTCTACTTACGCAACCTGGTGGATTCGCTCTTATATGCAAGATTTTATTTTAAGGAATTGGTCTATTGTAAGAACAGGAACAACCTCTGCGCAAAAATCGCTATTTTTCAATTTGCGGCGTTTGCGTTCGAAAATTGAAGAAACCAACCGCGAAGAGTTGGGTGATAAAGGACGCAAGGAGATTGCCAGGCAACTAGGTGTTAAGCTTGTTGAGGTTGAAAAAATGGAAAACCGCCTCAATATGTCCGATCAATCCTTAAACATGAAATGTTTTGATGATTCAGATACTGATATTCAAGATTTACTAGTGGATGAAACAGCCGACCCTGAACGCCTCGCCACCAATCGTATTGATGCAGAAACCCGCCATAAATATATTAACCTGGCACTAGCCAGTTTAACCGAACGAGAGCAAACAATTGTAAAACAGCGCCGCCTTCGGGAAGATGGTATCACTTTAGAAGAGCTTGGCAAAAAACTGGGAATTAGCAAAGAGCGGGTACGACAACTTGAAGCCGGTGCCTTAAATAAAATGCATGTTTTTTTAGGGGATAAATTGGGGTTATTGTGTTAGGTTTAGTAGTTTTCCAAATTCCGAATCTTCTTCTTACCCAATAATTTCAAAGTAATATTACGCACTGCCCGCATGGATGGATAGCAGGTTCGGGCAACGCGTTTGGATTTAAACATACTGTTTTTAAACACATTTAACAGCCCTTTGTTGGCGCCCAACTTCGCCATAATGTGCAAGGCCTCATCCCCCTGATAAAGTTGGCCGTTATATTTGAAAACCATGCCCTCATCTAAATCAATGCGGGCATCCTGAATTTCCTGCATAACGGGGTGGTCTTTTTGGGTGCGCGCATCAACGATTTCTAGCTCACCAAAAGTTTCTTTCATGCGGTAGTGTGAAGCCTCGATGCTGCATAAGGGGCATTCGCCATCATAGACAAAATAGACTGTGTTATTCATTGTTAACTCCTGAAAATAGCGTTAAACGCCTGGTTGATGTTTGTATATTGGAATTGATAGCCACCGGTTTGTGTAGGCAAAACTTTCTGACCATTCGCCATTAAATCTTCACCCATTTTACCGAAAATAATTTTTACCAATAAAAGGGGCATCGGTAAAAGCGCGGGGCGGTGCATGGCTTTGCCCAAAGCTTTGGCAAATTCTTTTTGCGGCACAGGCTGCGGGGCGGTTGCATTCACAACACCTGTCACCTGTTTATTTAAACAATGCAAGATAAGCCCGACCATATCGTCGCGGTGAATCCAAGACCACCATTGCTGGCCATCACCAATTGCCCCCCCTGCCCCACAATCATAGGGAATTAGCAGCTCTCTTAAAGCACCACCGTCTTTTTCAATAACCAGTCCAATCCGCAAAATTGTTGTGGGGATTGTAACAGCCTGAAGGTTTTCTTCCAGTTCCATACATATACGTTGAGCAAAGCTGCCATCTTGCTGCAATTGGCTATTTTCTGTGTATTCGTTGGTTGCATGCATACCGTAAATACCGATGGCAGAGGCCTGAATAAACTGATCTGGTTTATGTTCTAACCGTTCCATTAAACCGGTTAGGCCATATAACATTTGCATGCGGCTATCGCGAATTTTAAGACGTTTTTTCGCTGTCCAGCGTTTGGCAACCGGTTCACCAGCCAAATTAATGATGGCATCAATTTTTTCATGGTTATGAATATATTCCAGTGATTCAATAAAGGTAACGCGCCCTGTAAACTTGTCTCCTGCTTTTAAAATATTACGCGTTAGAACCGTTACTTCGTGCCCTTGGTTAATAAGTTCCTGGCATAGGCGTTGTCCAATAAAGCCGGTTGCGCCTGTAACGAGGATACGTTGGTGCATTTTTTTCAGTATTGGAAATTCAAAGGTATTAACTGGCTGTGGTTTACTTAGTTTTAAACCTCTGGCTAAATCCCGAATACCCCATGTGAAAACACCCAGGGCATACAACGTCATCACCCAAGATAAAAAACCGTAATTTACAGTAAAAAATCCGCTAGGCTGGCCTTTCCATTGCCATAAAATAGGCATAAACAGGGCAATGATGGCACCATAGTTTAGGGTTAGAATTGCATGGGTCACACGCTCGGTGGCGGGCAGTTTTCGGCTGCGATCTTCTTCAACAAAATCCCACAATGTTATCAAAACTTCTGTTAAAATAATGGCTGCAAATACCCAGGCCAGCGCACCGTGCCAATGAAACCAGCCAAAACTGATGAATACCACGGCGTAAAACATATTACGTACGCCATGTAACAACATCTCCTTTGCGGCTGTTTTACGCCAAGGCAACTTTTCTATTAATTCATGGTGATAAAACATGTCAAAGGCTCCCAAAAGCCCTTGCACGGTTAAAAATATAAGAATAGCTTCCATTAGTTTACCTTTCTTTTAAATAGACCAGTTTGAAAAAATGTTTCGCCCAATTGTTTGTGTGTCATGCGAATAGTAAACCGAAACTGGCCACTGCCTTTGTCTTCATGGATTACATGTGTTTGGCCGGGGGTGATAAAATGCGGCAGCTTTAGGCGGAATTTCCCAACTTGAAAGAAATAATGCACCCCTTTAAAATGTAACTGCTGGTTTTCAGCATACACCCGCAATACCATGCCAAAACCGCCGCCCACGCATTCTAACAAATGTTTACTTTTACTATCGCTACTTTTTACGCTTGTTACGGTATAAGGTTTCTTGTTTGGTAAATGGTAAGTACGCTGCCAGCATACGCCTTTTCGTTTTATACAACGAAATAATTTCACATCCATAGGAATGGCATCCCCCTCAAACGGCGTTAATGGATTGCCGATAATCTTGGTTAGCACAGCAAACAACCAGCCGGTTCTAGAACAGCGTGTGTCCATATGTCCTTTGTAATGAATCAATTCGTTTTCTGCAGGGTCGTGCATAAAACGGGCTTGGATATTGGCATGCAATTCTTGCCATTGATCACCAAGATGTTCGCTTAGCATACTGGAGGGTGTTTCAGGCAAATAAACGATATTTTGTTTGTAAGCTTGCTGTGCCATTGAAATCTCCTGTAAAAACACTATATTAATATTTAACTAATAAACTAAATAACATATTTTTAGTTATTTAGTCAATAGGTTAAATACAATTGGTGCTATTGCCCGCCAGTGTGCTATACTTATATGAATAGAATCTTATGACAAAACGCAACAACCCCTTTAATGAAAAAATCTTCTCCGCATTGTCTTCCGGAGTACGGCGCAACATTCTGGCTTATTTATCGCACACTGATTTAACTGCCGGCGAAATTGCCGAGCGTTTTGAAATTTCAAAACCATCTTTATCCAAGCATTTAAATATTTTGGAAAATGCCGGGCTTGTAACTAGTGAAAAAAAGGCCAGTTTGTGCATTACAAACTGGTGCAAGATAATTTGGCAAATACGCTGAACGGCTTTATGCAGGAAGTTTGCCCCGTTAGGCGCCCCATTCGCAAAGAAAGTAAGAAACTGGCTGAAAGCAAGAGTGTCAATTAGCAGGATTATAGAAAACCCATTGACCAAGCCATTATAATCCATCATAAAGATGCCGTTACTTTTACCCCTGCGGGAGAATCGTTTACGATACCGAAGGCGCAACCGCCCTGGAAACGCTCAGGTCACCGGACTGTAGGGTAATGTAGCCTCTGGAAAGTGGTTTACCACGCCGAAGAAGTCAATCTTTCAGGCCGTTTAATAGCGAAAGACAGAGAGGGCATAAACGATTAGGAGATTTATGTCAAAACTACTACCGCTGCACGATATACATCTTAGCCTAGGTGCGAAAATGGTGCCGTTTGCCGGCTATGAAATGCCCATTCAATACAAAGACGGCATTATGCAGGAACATTTACACACGCGGGAAGAAGCCTCCGTTTTTGATGTTTCCCATATGGGGCAAGCTTTGCTAATTGGGGAAGGCTGCCGATAAATATCTGGAAACCCTGGTACCAGGTGACATTCAAAATCTTGAACTTAACTGTATGCGCTATACAGTTCTATTGAATGTACAAGGCGGCATCATTGACGATTTAATGGTGACACGCCGCATTCACAACAATGAACCTTGTTTATTCCTGGTTTTTAATGCCGCACGCGTAGAACATGATTTTGCGGCCATTGGGGATAACCTGCCAGGGCATTTAACCCTGCGCCCGATGCCGCAACATGCTTTACTTGCGGTGCAGGGCCCCAGGGCAGAAGCCGCTGTAGCCGCTTTGCTGCCCGGATGCGGCGCATTGCATTTTATGCATGGTATGGACATTGAATATAAAGGCGTGCCTGTTTATGTTAGTCGTTCCGGTTATACCGGTGAGGACGGCTTTGAAATTTCTATTCCCAGCCGGGCGGCAGAACGTTTTTTACATGATTTAGTGGATACAGAACGCGCCAAACCGGCTGGCCTTGGTGCCAGAGATAGCCTGCGTTTAGAAGCAGGTCTTTGTTTATATGGCCATGATCTTAGCGAAGAAACCACCCCTGTTGAGGCCAGTATAGGCTGGGTTATCAACAAAGGGCGCGAACAAAACTATGCGGGTGCTGCGCGTATTCAGGATCAGCAAGAAAAATGGTGCCCCACGTAAATTAACGGCCTTTACTGTACAAGGCCGTGCCCCGGTAAGGGAAGGCGCTGAAATTTTTCTAGGGCTTGAAAAAGTGGGCGAAATTACCAGCGGTGGCTTTTCTCCCACCCTGCAAAAACCTATATGCATGGGGTATGTCAGTAAAAAAGCCAATGCCTATACGGCAAAAGTACGCGGTAAAGAAATTGATTTAATTGTAACAAAATTACCGTTTGTTGAACATCGGTACAAAAAGGAAATTAAGGCCTAAGTGGCATCTGGAAAATACTATGACTAAAAAATATACAAAAGAACATGAATGGCTGCAAGATAATGGCGATGGCTCGTATACCATTGGTATTACGGAGCATGCACAATCACAACTAGGTGATGTTGTGTATGTTGAGCTGCCTGAAATTGGTGCGGCATTTGAAGCCACCGACGAAGCAGCCACAGTAGAATCTGTTAAGGCCGCATCCGAAGTATATGCCCCTATCAGTGGCGAAATTACCGCCATCAATGAGGCGCTAAACGACAACCCTGTTTTAGTGAACGAAGCCGCAGAAACTGATGGCTGGTTTTTTAAGATAAAACCAAGTGATGCCGCACAGCTTGATGCCTTAATGACAGAAGACGAATACAAAGAACTGATTGGATAAAAACAAGCTTTTGTACTTACAAACCTGTACCCTTAATACCCGATAAAATTATGCGTTTCTTACCCCATACCGAAAACCAGCGCAATGAAATGCGCGAAGCCGTTGGCATTCATCGCACTAAAGAGCTTTTTGTTGATGTCCCCAATGGTGCCAAGCTGTATATTGAAAAAACTGGCTTATCTAAAACAATGCCGGAATTCGAAGTTGATCGCTATTTCCAGCAGTTAGCCGCTAAAAATAAATCCGATATGCCCTTTTTTATTGGCGGTGGCGTTTATAAACATCATGTTCCGGCCACTGTGGATTATATTATTCAGCGTGGTGAATTTTTAACTTCCTACACCCCTTATCAACCGGAAGTATCGCAAGGTACTTTACAAGTGCTGTTTGAATTTCAAACCCAAGTGGCGATGATAACCGGCATGGATGTGGCTAATGCCTCCCTGTACGATGGCTCCACAGCAGCGGTTGAAGCGCTGATGATGGCTAATCGAGTCACAAAACGAAAAAAGGCTATCGTTTTAGAAAGCGTACATCCCCATTACAGGGAAGTGATGAACACCTATGCTGGCATGGTTGGCTTTGATGTTGAAACCGTGCAGCAACTACCAGAAACTATTGATAAGGATATATCCTGCGTTATTGTTCAGTATCCAAACTTTTTTGGCAGTATTGAAGACTATCAAACACTGGCCGATACCTGCCATGCAAATGGTGCTTTGCTTATTGCAGTGGTAACAGAAATTGTTGCATTAGGTGCACTAACACCACCTGGTGAGTGGGGGGCTGATATTGTGGCAGCAGAAGGCCAGTCTATTGGCGTGCCGATGGGGTTTGGAGGCCCGCATATTGGCTTGTTTGCCTGCAAGCAAAAATATATTAGGCAAATTCCTGGCCGCCTATGTGGTGAAACCGTTGATAGAGACGGCAAGCGTGGTTATGTTCTTACGCTTAATACACGCGAACAACATATTCGCCGCGATAAAGCCACCAGCAACATTTGCACCAATGCCGGCCTATGCGCCCTGGCTTTTTCGGTGCATTTATCACTGTTAGGCAACCAAGGTTATACGCATTTAGCGCATCTGAACCATGCAAAGGCCGTACAGCTTTCTGAAATGCTAGGCCGTATTGAAGGCGTAAAAATACTCAATAAAAACTTTTTCAATGAATTTACAATTGAATTACCCAAGCCCGCGGCCAATGTTTTAAACGCTATGCAACAACATGGTATGCTTGCGGGGCTTGATGCAGGTAAATGGTATCAAGGTCGTGAAAACCAGTTAATTATTGCCGTTACAGAACTGGTGAAAGATGCAGAAATGGAACAATTTTCCACTGTTCTGCAAAGTGTTTTATAGTGCTTCCAAAATAAATCCGTGCGGAGGCGAGAGCAAGTAAAATTGAGCGCCGTGTATGCTTCATACATAAGCGAAATTTTGCGCCGCTCAGAGACCCTCACGGGTTTATTTTGGAAGTACTATATAGTTAGTTACAGTAGATAACACGGCTAACGAAATGTTAACCCTATCCAACTATTCTAACAGCAATAATAATGATGGGTTGCGATATTTCTTTTGCCAGGCTTTTAGCCAGTGTCAGTATATGCTTGCTGCTAAGCAGTTGCGAGTATTATAACAAACGCCTGAATCCTAATATCTATGATTCTGACACAGGTCTTAGCCGTGAAGAATACAAAGATGCCATTACTCAAAAACAGGCAAAATCCCTGGCTAGCCGTAATGAAGCCGCTATCCCGCCGATGCACCCGATTACTTTTATTCCTCCAATTAACAACCTGCCAGAAACAAAACGAGTGTCTATTTCCGTCACCCAGGATATACCGTTAAAAGAAGTTTTGTTTGAACTTAGCCGAAAATCTGGCCTAAATTTTAAGCTGGATTCCAATATTGAAGGCGGCATCAACTTTACCGCGTATAACGAACCTTTCATCAAGGTGATTGAAGGCATTACACGCACCGCCGGTTTACGCTATCGTTTTGAGGGCAATTTTCTAAAAATTGAACAAGACACGCCTTATTTTATTAACTATCAAGTCAACTTCTTAAACTTATTGCGCCGCGGCAGCAGCCAAACCTCTATTTCTACTGATGTGTTCTCTGGCTCCTTTGGGCAAGAAGGTGGCGGCAGCGCTGCAGATAACGGCTCTAATAGCCTGGTTGAATCGACTAGTGATGCTGATTTCTGGCTAGTAGTGGAATCTAATATTGCTAAAATGCTGAACGATGCAAGCGGCGGGGCAGAAGACCCGTTGTCAACTGTGCTGGGCATTCCCGGGCAGGAAGCTGTGCGCGAACGTGCCGGTATCAGCACCACCAGCCGCGTGGGTCCCTATTCCCGTATTACGAGTAACCGCCAGGCTGGCCTTGTTTCTGTTTTCGCAACAGAGGGAGAACACCGACGTGTGCTAGATTTCTTAAATACACTACGAGAACGCGTAAATTCCCAGGTAACAGTAGAAGCCAAAATCCTGGAAGTTACTTTAAACGATGATTATCGCAATGGTATAAACTGGCAAACCCTGTTTGATGTTGGTGCCGCCACGGTTTCCGCACGTGCACGCTTCGATTCCCCGGTGCTTAATAACCCGATTCAAAACTTTGAAGATAGCACTAATAATGACGTGGCTGTTGGTGTTAGAACCGGCGATTTTTCAGGTGTAATTAGTGCTGTGGAAAGTTTTGGTTCTACGCGCACTCTTTCCAGCCCCCGTGTAACGATCATCAATAACCAGCCTGCTATTATGAAAGTGGCGGAAAATCAGGTATTTTTCCAGCTAGAATTTGAACGCGTAGAAGGCACGCTGGATGAAGCAGACCGCACCAATACTTCCAGTAAAATTCTAACCGTACCCGTTGGCTTGGTGATGGCCTTGCAACCGGCTATTGATAAAGCCAACCAAAAAATTATGCTGAATCTAAGGCCAACCATTTCACGCATCCAATCATTTGTGGATGATCCGGCTGTTTCTATTGCCTCTAATAACCAGGTAAAATCCAGTATTCCTGTGGTTGAGGTACGCGAAATTGATTCTGTGGTACACATGGATTCCGGCCAGGTTGTTTTAATGGGTGGGTTGATGCAAGAGCGTAGCCGCAACCAGGATCAAGGCGTGCCGTTTATTAGTCGTATTCCCGGATTTAATTTATTATTCGGCACCCGCGAACAGGAAAAAGAAGTCGTTGAACTTGTTATTTTATTAAAAGCGGAAATTGTCGATAATGGCGGTGTGACCGATCATGACCGTGCCTTGTACGAGCGCTTTATCAATGATCCTCGCCCTATAGAATTTTAGGCTATTTTAAAAAATCCGGAATTGCATTTAATGCCTCTTGATCTTCACAAAAACCATTAGTAGCAGCTGTTTTAGACTGTTTAATCGCTGGTTTAGTATCTGGCGATTTACCCTGTACTGGCTTACTATTTGCTGGTTTTTTTTCTCTTTTCTCAGCCGCTGGCTTTTCTGGCTCTCCAATATTCAGTGTTGCGATAGTCGCACTAGTATAGGATTTTATCTCGTTCCATTGCTCCTGTTGCAAGTCTGATACCAGGGTATAAGCCTTGCCCAGGGCACCGGCACGGCCGGTTCGGCCCACACGGTGCACATATTCGTCCTGATTATTGGGCACGTCATAATTTATGACAACAGGCAAACCCTGTACGTGTAAACCACGTGCGGCAACATCACTGGCAACCAATAAATCTATCTTTGATTCTTTAAAATCAGCCAGGGTCTGCATCCGTTCACTTTGGCTAAAATCACCATGTATGGCAGCCGCGTTATAGCCCTTTTGCTTTAACATTTTTGCAATTGCATCAACCTCAACCTTGCGATTGGCAAATATAATAGCCTGCACAATTCGCTGATGTTGCATCATTTCCAGCAAAAATGCCTGTTTCGCTTTTTGCACTTTTGGGCAGACTACTTCAAATTGCTCGATATTTTCGGCGGTAAGATTTTTTGGTGTAACGGTAATTTCCTTGGCTAAATGTAAGAAACGTTCTGTCAGGCTACGAATAGCATCGGGCATGGTGGCGGAAAACATAACAGTTTGTCTCACCGGTGGCAGCAAACGAATAATATTTTCGATATCAGGGATGAACCCCATATCCAGCATACGATCTGCTTCGTCAACGACCAGCATTTCAATGGCCTGCAGAATAACCTTACCTTTTTCAAGATGTTCCAGCAATCGGCCAGGCGTGGCGATAATTACGTCAACACCCCTGGCCAATGCCTTTTCCTGTAAAACAGGCGACATACCACCAATTAATAGCGCGGTGGTAAAATGATGATATTTGCCATAAGCTTTGAAATTCTCTTCCACTTGCAAGGCAATTTCGCGGGTTGGCGCCAACACCAAACCACGCGGCATCATCGCACGGGAACGCCCTTTTAGAAACCGCTCCATCATTGGCAAAGTAAAACCAGCGGTCTTTCCTGTACCGGTTTGGGCAATGGCCACCAGGTCTTGGCCAGCCATAATAACAGGCATGCTAATGGCCTGAATTTCAGTAGGGATTTCATACCCCCTATCCTTCAATGCCTTGAGGGTCAAAGGGTGTAAGTTAAGGTCTTTAAAGGTAGTTTCAGTCACAGTCTTCCATAGAACATATCGCAAAAATATATAAAACTAAAGATTTTATATATTTTAATGTCTTATTACATTAATTATGACAGTAATGTTAAATTTTTTAAAATCAGTGGCTGATCTGGATGGTTTGCCCGCCGCTAATAAACCTGAAGTGGCTTTTGCCGGGCGTTCTAATGTAGGAAAATCAAGCTTATTGAATACTTTAGCGGGTCAAAAAAAACTGGCCAAAACCTCGGGTCGGCCAGGTTGCACGCAACTATTAAATTTTTTTGAACCAGAAAATAGTAGCTATTATTTAGTGGATTTACCCGGTTATGGCTATGCCAAGGCACCCAAACATGAAATTGAACGCTGGACAACCCTGACCAATTATTATTTACAGGGTCGTGCTAATTTGCGCCGGGTATTTTTGTTAATTGACAGCCGACATGGTATTAAGGAAAACGACAAGCCACTAATGGAGATGCTGAATAGTGCCGCCGTTCCCTGGCAAATTATTTTAACCAAAACCGATAAAATAAAAACGCCCGCCATTGATAAGATGATAAAACAGGCGGAATCTTATTGCCTAAAGCAGCCTGCGGCTATCAACAATGTTTTATCCAGCAGTAGTGAAAAGCGATTAGGCACAGAAGAAATATGGAAAGCTATTGCAGAATCAATAACTTAGGGATATAACGCGCCATGAAATTATCAATGGATAGAAACCTGGCTCTTGAAACTGTCAGGGTAACTGAATGGGCTGCATTGGCCTCCGCGCGCTGGATGGGGCGTGGTGATGAGAAGGCTGCCGACCAGGCTGCTGTTGATGCCATGCGTACCGCCTTAAACGGCCTGTCTATTCAGGGCACCATTGTTATTGGAGAAGGCGAACGCGATGAAGCGCCCATGCTTTATATTGGTGAAGAAGTGGGCAAAGATGATGCGTTTAAAGAGCATTACCCCCATGTTGATATTGCGCTTGATCCTCTAGAAGGCACCACGATCACGGCACATGGCCTGCCTAATGCCATGACGGTTATTGCCATTGCGGAACAAGGCGGTTTTTTAAATGCGCCGGATGTTTATATGCAAAAAATTGCAGTTGGTGCCGGTTTACCAGCAGATTTGGTGGATTTGGATTTGAGTGCCACCGAAAACATTACCCGCCTGGCACAAGCAACTGGCAAGCGCACCGAAGATGTGGTGGTTTGTATTCTAGACCGCCCACGCCATAAAGATTTAGTACAGGAAATTCGTGATTTAGGCACTCGTATTCACTTTATTGCAGATGGCGATGTTAGTGCGGTTATTGCCTGTTCTGAGCCTAATAGCGGTATCGATATGTATATTGGCACGGGTGGCGCACCGGAAGGTGTGTTGGCAGCCGCAGCCCTGCAGTGCATTGGCGGTTTTATGCAAGGGCGTTTATTATTTCGTAACGATGATGAAAAGCAGCGTGCGGCAAAGTATGGCATCACCGATCTTGATCATAAATATAGCCTTGATGAATTAGCGCATGGCAATGTGATGTTTGCCGCCACAGGCGTAACAGATGGAACCCTGCTAAGGGGCGTTAAGATGACAGCCTCGGGCGCAAAAACACAATCTGTTGTGATGCGTTCCAATTCTGGCACAGTGCGCAAAATTGAAGCCACCCACGATTTTCGCAGAAAGCCATTTGATACGGTTTAAGAAATTTTTAGCATAAATCCTTAACAACAGTTTAATAAACTGTTGTTATAGTTGGGAAATATGCAAAAAATATCTTCACCGGCGGCCGGACAACAAAAGCAGGTTTATGCAGAACCCGGCCAAACCATTGAACTTGATATAGATATTAGCCAAGCCCAGGTTGACATTCTGGGCAGTGATATGATTTTGACCTTACCAAATGGTGGGCAAATTATTTTATCTGGCATGGCGGTTTCCCTGTTTGAACAAGATGCACCGAACTTAATTGTAGAGGGGCAAACTATTGATCCTAATATTTTATTAGGCCGCGTTGGATTGGTGCAAAATGTATCGGGTAAAGATGTCGCAATTTTAACCAGCATGCAAACCCCTGCAACAGAAAAAGCCGCGCAGGAAGTTTTGCAACAAAAATTGCAAAACATCGAAGTAAAGTTACAGGAAGCAGAACAGGCAGCAGAAATTGCGCAGAAGGAAGCCGATTTTAACGAACAATTTAAATTTATGGAGCCGCCAAAGGAAATTGTTGGCGAAAATATGGTCAGTGCTTCAAAAGGTACCAATGCACCGAGCAATAAAACGCTAGGGAATTTTGAACTGGGCGCGAAAAAAGTTTTTCAAAAATTTACCAGCAATGCAGAATCAGAAGAATCAATCCAGCAAGCCGCCCCGCCGGTTGATTTTAAACCCCCTGCGGTGCAATCTGAATTAATTGTAGAACAAAGTGATGGCGGAACAATTGCTTTTGATACAAAGGTACAAGCGTTGCAAATATCAGCTAGCCAATCCCTTGCGGATAACGGCACCCTAACCTTTTTGGGGGGAAGCGGTAGCGAGGCCGCAACCATTGATGGCAGTGCCTTAACACAAATTCAGGCAGAATTTATTGATACCAGCCGCCATAATCGTGATGTTGTAATCGTGGCTGATAACAACACTTTTATTGATCAAAATTTGCTATCTAGAGTCATTGAATACGACCCCACTGTGCCAGATGGTTTTGATTTAACGTCACTGGTTATTAAAGGTATTCCCAACAACTATAATCTTGTGGGTTATACAGCCGATTCCAGCGGTAACTATCGCTTTGATGTCAACACATTATCAGGGGATGTAGAAAAATTTATCATTCAATACGACCCCACCGCTTTTGGTAGTGCTGATGCCAATGGTAATGTGCAAACTTTTAATATTACCTTTGATTCTATTGCGCAAAGTAACGGCAGCGTTGTAGAAGCCGCCTACCCTAGTTTAACGGATTCAATCGTTGTTCCTGTGGCGGTGAAAGATGTTACGGAAAACAATTATACCTATAACGTTAATGGCGTTACAGGTTGGGTTTTTGATACAAACCCGAATGGCAATATTATTTTAACAGGCGACGGTAATGCAGATGTTACCGGCGGTTTTACCAATGACCGTATTACGACTGGTTCCGGTAATGATATAATCAATGCCGGCAAGGGTGATGACTTTGTACGTACCAACAAAGGTGATGATATTATAAACGTTGGCACCGGTAATAATATTGTGGATGCTGGCGATGGTATTGATACGTTGACCTACAGCGACAGTAACAGCAATGTTAACGTTGACTTGATGAGCCCTGCAAACAGCGCCGGTTACATTGAATTAACTGTTGGCAGCAACCAAACTGACCAGGTGCGGGAAGTTGAAAATATTACCACTGGCGGTGGTAATGATACAGTAGCGGGTAATAATAGTAACAACACCTTAAAAACAGGTGCCGGGAATGACACCTTAACAGGCTATCTGGGGAATGATACTTTAGACGGCGGCGCGGGCAGTGACACAGTTTCCTATGCCTATCGCGAGACCTATTCCAGCAGCGGTGTTACCGTTAACTTAAACAACAGCACCGTTAATCTTGCCAGTAATGATGTTGATACCATTAGCAATATCGAAAACATTATCGGTACACGTTATAATGATACCCTAACAGGTAATTCGCAAAACAACACTTTTACAGCAGGCGCCGGTAATGACACCATCGATTTAGGCACGGGTAATGACAGTGTTGATGGTGGCGATGGTATTGATCATCTAAAATTTACACAGCAAACCAGTGGTGTTACTTTAAACTTGCAACAGGGATCTGGTCAATCAGCCACTGGCGACACATTGACGGTACGTAACATAGAAGAAGTAACTGGCTCAAGTTTCAATGACACTTTAACAGGTGATAATCTAAACAATACTTTTTACAGCAGTGCTGGCAACGATGCTTATAATGGCAGTGGTGGCACCGATACTTTAAGCTATCAAACAGGCACAGCCGCCATCCAAGCTGATTTTTCTGCCGGTACCGTTACAAAAAATAATGGTAATGATACCTTTTCAAATATTGAAACTGTCAAAGCAACCAATTTAAATGATACGCTTATTGGTGGTGGATCAGTTACTAATATTGATGGTGCTGGCGGCATAGACACTTTGTCTTATCAAACCCAAACAGATGCTGTTACAATTAATTTAAAAGATGGCACCACCACGGGTGCTGTTACTCAATCTTTTAGCAACATAGAAAACGCCACGGGCGGTTCTGGCAATGATACTTTGCTAGGAAACAGTGGGAATAATATTCTGGCGGGTGGCGCTGGTATTGATACGGTTAGTTATGCCAATGCAACAAATGCGGTAAATGCCAGCTTACTGAGCAACAGTTCAACAGGATATGGTAATGATACATTTTCAAGTATGGAAATATTAATTGGCTCAAACTTTAGTGACCAATTAGAAGGAAATGCCGGCAATGACGAAGTCATTGGTGGCGGCGGTAACGATACTATTTTCTCTACCACCGGTAATGATATTATTGATGGTGGAACGGGTTACAACACCATATCCTATGTCAATTCTACCGATACGATTACCAGTATTGATTATACAACGGTTGCAAGCACAGGCTATGTAACCATTAACTTTGTTTCTGGAAAATATGACCTGGTGCGTAATGTTGAACTTTATAAAGGTTCAGCCGGTAACGACGAAGTTGTTGGCGGCGGTGGCAGTGGTGCGGGTTTAGGAACAAATCCGGGATCTGGCGGCGGGTCAGGAGGTGGCAGTGGCGGAGGCGTTGTAACCATTGATGGAGGAGATGGTACGGATAAAATAATTTTTGCTGCTGAAACCGCTGTTGTTGTTGTTGATTTACAAAACGGTACAGCCACAGGTTCCTTTGGTACTTATAACTTTACTAGTTTTGAAAGTGTTGTCGGTGGTGTGAATAATGACACCCTAATTGGTAGTACAGCGGACAATATTATTGAAGCTAATGACGGAGACGATACTGTAATTGGCACCACAGGTAATGATACCTTGGATGGAGGCAATGGCAATGATATCGTGGACTATAGTAATTTAACCAGCGGTATAACAGCTTCTTCTACCAGTGTTACGGGTAGTGGCTTTACCGATACTTTAAGTAATTTCGAAACCGTTATTACCACAGATTATGACGATGTTATTAACGATGATAGCGCCAGTACTGTTTATGAAACAGGCGATGGCAATGATACTATTAATGCCAATTCCGGCACCGACAGCTTTGATGGTGGAACCGGCACGAATAAGCTAAGTTACACAAGCCATAGTAACAGTAGTGCAGGCATTAACGCAGATATGTCTGTGCGCGACGGTAACAGCTTTTTCAACATCACTATAGGTGGCGAAACAGACAAAGCAAAAAATATCCAGATTCTTGAAGGTAGCACAGGCAACGATATTTTAACCGGCGATAATAACGCCAATACCTTGCTGGGTGCCGGTGGTGATGACATTCTAAATGGTGGTGGCGGTAATGATACGCTGGATGGTGGCGATGGTAATGATACTGTAAGTTTTTCCGGTGCCTCTAGTGGCGTTAACCTTAACATGAACATTGTTGACGCTAATGGTTTTGCCAATGCAACAGTGGGCAGCGAAACAGATAAATTAAAAAGTATCGAAATTATTAATGGCTCCAGTTTTGATGATATTATCACCGGTGGCAGCAGTAATGATACAATATCAGGGGGTTCTGGTAATGATATTCTGGATGGCGGTGCAGGCCTAGATACAATTAACGGCGGTGGTGGCTATGATACAGCAACGTATGTATCCCTATCACAAGGTGTTAGTGTTGCTGGCAGTGTGGTTACCGATAATGACGGTAATGTGGAAACATTAATTAATATTAATGCCATCAGGGGAACGAACGCTGGCGATACATTTATTGGCACCAGTGGTAACGATATTTATGGTGGCCTAGGTGGCAACGATACTTTCACCGCAACCAATGGTAATGATAGCTATGATGGTGGCGCCGATACAGATACTGTTACTTATGTTAACAGCAGCGAAAACCTGAACATTAGTTTACGTACAGGTTCTGCAACCGGCACACTATTGGGAACACATACCTTAACAAGCATTGAAAATGTTACGGGTGGTTCTGGTAATGATACAATAGAGGGCGGTGTTGGCGCCAATATTTTAAATGGTGGTGCGGGCAGCAATACATTGAGTTACGCCAATGCCATTGCTGGTGTTAGTATTGATTTAACAGCCAATACAGCCATTGATGATGGCGGTGCCACAGATACCATCAGTAATTTTACCAGTTTAAATGCTTCTGGCTTTAATGACACCTTAAAAGGCAGCACCGGTAGTGATACCCTAAATGCCGGCGCCGGTAATGATACGATAATTTCTAGCACAGGTAACGACACCATTGACGGTGAAGCCGGTAACGATAGCCTGTCTTATGCAGCCACATCAACGGCTATTAATGTTAACTTATCTAGCGTAAACGGCAGTGGTTTTGCCACTATTACGCAGAATACCAAAACAGATTTGGTGAAAAACATTCAAACATTTACCGGTTCCACCGCGGGTGACACTTTTATAGGTTCCAGCACCGCTGATATTTTCTATGGTGGTAGTGGTGCTGATACCTTCAGTGGCCGGGGTGGTAATGATATATTTGAAGGGGGCAATGATACAGATACGGCTGATTACGCTTATTCTGCTAATGCCATTACGGTTGATCTAACCAATCTGGTTGGTGGCTATGGGCAAGTTAGCTTTGCTTCCAGCAGCGAGGTGGACAGCCTTAATAGTATAGAAAATATTATCGGTACTGCCGGTAATGATACGTTTACCGGTGGCGCTGGTGCTAATAACATTAATGGTGGTGGCGGTAACGATACTTTTTATGGCGATGCTGGCAACGATTCCCTTGATGGGAACACTGGTAGTGATACTGTTGACTTTAGTGCCAATAGCACAGCTGTAAATGTTACATTAAACAGCCAGTCTGCCACCGCACAAACCATTACTTCTGGTTATGGCACCGACAGTATTCGCTATATTGAAAATATTACCACAGGCGGCGGTAATGATACCATTGATACGCGCAATGATGCCGGTAATAACACCATTGTTACTAATGGTGGCAATGATACCATTTATGCCGGTGCGGGCAGCGATAGCTTAGATGCCGGTAGTGGCACGAACACTTTACGTTTTGACGGTATGGCCAGCGCTGTGGTTCTGGATTTATCCACTTTGAATGGCAGTGGTTTTGCCACTGCAACTTCTGGCGCAAATAGCAGCCTGGTAAAAGGTTTTGGCACCGTTTACGGCAGTTCCAATGGCGATAATATTACCGGCACAAGTGGCAATGATATACTTTATGGCCAGGATGGTTCCGACACGCTTACAGGTGGCGCAGGCGATGATCTGATTATTGACCGCAATACAACCTATGCCACCAATAACACCAACATTATTAACGCCGGTGACGGTAATGATACGGTAGAGGCCTACGTTAATGGCAGCACCATAGACGGTGGCAATCAAACCGATATTTTAACCTATAATGCTGGTAGTGGCACAAGCTCTAACCTAACAGTGAACCTTACAGCAGAAACAGTTACAAATGGTGTTTATACCGACAATATCTCTAATTTTGAAGAAATTCGAACCAGCAATGGTAATGACAGTTTCATTGGTGATGCCAATGGTCAATCATTCTATGGGAATGCCGGTAACGATACATTCCGGGGCTTAGGAGGAAATGACTTCTTCTATGGCGGTAATGATACAGATACCGTTAGCTATATAGACGCAGGCAGCGGTGTTACAGCTAATTTAACAACCAATACTGCCAGCGATGGTGATGGCGGAACCGATACATTTAACAGCATAGAATCATTAACGGGTTCTAACTATGATGATTTGTTAACGGGCAATGTGGGGGGCAACACGTTGTCTGGCGGAACCGGTAATGATACCCTTGTAGGCACCGCCGGGAATGATACCCTGAATGGTGGAACAGGCACCGATGATACAATAGATTATACTGCCCAAACCAGTGCGGTTAATATAGATCTAGCCACCAACAACGCCAGTGGTGCAGGCATTGATACCGATACCTTCTTGAATATTGATCGTATTAATACAGGTTCTGGCAACGATAGTTTAACAGGTGACGCGGCAACATTATTCGCCAGCACCCTAAAATTAAACTTTGCCACAGGAAACGACACTGTTACAGCCACCAGTGGTACTGTTGGTACAGATGCGGGGGTTCTTGATACGTTATACGACAACGTGGAAACCCTAAACTTTCTTGGCGCCAATACCAACAGCGGCAACTTTGTTATTGATGGCGACGAAGTTGTTGGCCTAACAGATTCTAACAATGCCTTGCGGTTAGATGTAAACAGCTTATTCGGTTTAACCGTTAATGGCGGTAGTTATACCGTTTCATCGTCTACGACAGGCAACCATACTGTTTATGAATTTAATACCGGTGTAACACAAGTGGCACAGTTGGACGTCTATGTTACCTAGGCATATCCTGATAGCGACAGGTTTATAAAAATTTAATCTTATCGCACCATACTGCACCTTAGAGAGCGTAAAATGGTGCAAAACAACTATAATAACAAGCAACGCACGTTACAAACTGGTCAAATTGGCTGGTATGTGCCGCATAAAATGTGGGTCACACTGGTGGCCTTTTTCAGTTTATCTTTTGTTATGCGTGAGGATCTGATTGAAAGATTTCAATCGCATGTCAGTTTGAACGGCCTTATTTTAACCACCATGATGGTTGTTGTGGTTATGGCTTTTAACAACATCTTCCATGTGCAACGCGCCGCCAACCTTTTAAAACGTATAGAAAACTTTGAAGATAATCCTGCTGCACAGGTGCAGGGGAAACTGGTTAAGGAATTACGTGGTAGTTATATTGATAACTATTATTTCCAGCAGCGCTTATCCAATTATGAAATTGGTAAAGATGAATTTGTAAAGTTTGATGACAAGCAGGCAATGCTAATTAAATCGAAAGTTGGTTTTCGGTCTAATAACATGCGTAACACGGTGCAATACCTAGCAGGTGTTTTGGTTATGCTGGGCTTGATTGGTACGTTCTGGGGTTTGCTTGAAACCATTACAGCCGTTGGTCAAGCTATGGGAAGCTTAACGGGTGATTTGAATGAAGAAGGCAGCATGGAATCTTTCCTTGCAGCCATTAGTAAACCTTTGCAAGGTATGGGGGTTGCCTTTAGTGCCTCACTATTCGGGCTGTCCGGCTCTTTATTAGGTGGTCTGCTAAACAGTTTTTGCGGTAAGGGAATGAACGACTTTATCGAACATTTTGGTATCTGGATAGATACCCGCATTCCGCAAGTACAACAAAAACCAAAAGCAGAATTAAACCCGGCAGAATTAATTGAACAACACAATAAAACCGTGGTGGCCGCCCTGGAAGATGTTCTAACCGGCCTACGCAAACAGTCACAAACCATGTTTGTACAGTTAACAGAAGTTATGACGGAATTTTCCAGATTTTCGCAGCAGCAACAAACCGCCCTATCGGTGATTAGTAATGAAAGCAAAGTAAATGTGCGCTTGGCTGATAGCATGGAACAAGCCGTATTTGGCCTGAAACAAGAAGCACAATTAATACGAGAAAGAGTCGTTTCGCTGCCAGAAATTCACCAATCTTTAGGCAATGATGTGCGCCATGTCGCCAATATTATTGCCGATTCGCAAGACAGTATTAGCCAGCATATTGTTAACAGCAGTGTAGATAGCAATAAAACCCGCACCACCTTAAATAGCTTGCTGGAATCCTATGCCGCCATGGTTTCCTTAATGGAAAGACTCATTCAGCAAGACAAACTGGAAAAGCAAGCACCAGAAACCACCAGCCAGATTATTATGGAAATGCAACAGGTGTTAAAACAACAGCTGGATGCGGCCAATCAACCGATTTCTTTAAAGGTGGGTTAAAATGTCAGACGATCCCGAAAGCACGATCCCCTGGCCTGGTTTTGTGGATATTCTTTCCACCGTTATCATCGTGTTCGTTTTCTTTATGATGATGACGTCAACCATCATTTTCTTGATGGCGCAAAAACAGCAAGAAAAAGCTGTTTCAGATGCTAAGCAAGAGGTTATTGAAGACATAAACAATGTTGATATCAAACAGGTATTACTGGAAAATAGTCAGCTTAAAAAACAAGTTGAAGATATGGTTCGGGTAAAATCTATTTTAGGGGAGTCAGAATCACAAATTGTTTCAAAGCAAGAAAACGGCGTTAAAATTACTTTTAATGATTTTGGCGTAACGTTATTGCCCGAAACAACAGAATCTATAAAATCTTATTTAAGCAATGTAAGAAAAGTACAGTTACAAGCTTATGTGCCGCAAAATTATGCAGCCACCCGGGAAATCGCCCTGAACCGTGCTTTGAACGTGCGAAATTTACTAATTCAGGCAGGTTTAAAACCAGAAAATGTGGAACTGAAAATTTTGACAGACACCACCGGAAACGAGGGAGCATATGGCCATATTCTCCTTTCATATTAGAACCGCTTTCTTATCACTGGCTATTGCTCAAAATGCCCAGGCGCTTTCCTTACACGAAGTGATAGAGCGTGCTATTATTAACAGCCCAGAGCGCAGCATTGCCGCCGCGCAAATTGCCCAGGCCGAAGCCACCGTAGCAGAAGAGAAATCAGGTTATAAGCCACAAGTTAATGCCAAAGCCGATATTGGCCGCGAATATAATGATCGTTTTGCCCTAAGGCAGGGTGCCGTTGAAGCCAGTGGTTACAACACTGGTAAAAGCGCCAGTTTAAACATTAGGCAAATGCTGTTTGATGGTTACACAACCAAACAAACCGTTGCCAGACGTTTAGCACAGGTAAAAGCCTCAACTTTCAACCAGAATAAAATTACAGAAGAACTGATTAACAGCACGATTGAAATTTATATGCAGCTGTATCAGTTTCAGCGAACCGTTATTGCCGCAAAAGAAAATTTAGTAACCCTAAAAACCATTGCTGATATTGTTAATACCCGTTTTGAAGAAGGGGACACAACAGAAGCTGAAAAAAACTATATAAAATCACGCGTTGCCAATGCACAGCAAGAATTAATTAATGCTGAAGCAGCTTTGGCGGATTCTAAAAGCGCTCTGGTTTTTCTGATTGGCGATGTAGAACCTTTCGATGCCGCATTGCCTATTCTAAGTAATTTGGCAACTTTTCTACGCAATACCGATAACGATATATTCGTTAAACAGGCCTTTAATAATAACAGCGAGCTAAAAGTAAATACAGCTGAGTTAAAAGCCGCAAGATATGACATGGATAGCTCAAAAGGCGCTTACTACCCTAATCTGGATTTTGTTGTAAATGGTAGCCGTGCTGACGACCAAGGTGGTGACACCGGCAAAGCTGAAAGCGCCAGTGCCAAACTGGAGTTAACCTATACGTTATTTGATGGTGGATTACGCGCCGCAACCCTGGACAGAAAGCTAGCCAAAATTAAAGAGGTACGATCACGGCAAGTACAATTGCGCCGCGAAATCAAACAACAAGTAGAACAAACCATGAACCAGCTGCAAAGCAGCAGCCAGGAAATTCTATCAGTTATGGAAGAAGGCGAAGCCAACAAACGGCTGGAAGAGGTTTATATCGAACAATTTCAGTATGGCGATGGTGATGTGGATATCATTAACTTAGTAGAGGCGAGAGAACGGATTTTTTCTGCCAAGGTAAAAAAGTTTCGATTGGCATCTGAAGTAGTGAATGCCCATTACACGGCCAATCGTTTGACAGGCTTGCTATTGCCAGAATTCTGCACTTTGTCTTGTGATAGTACTGCAAGACCCCTAACGCCTGTGGATACAGAGAAAAATAGCGATGGAACATAAAGATGCTTTTTTCTTAAAGGAGGCGCTGCAGATTCCTAGAACATTGTTGCGCGATATTCTTATAACCAGCCTGTTTCTAAATTTGCTAGCTGTTGCCCTGCCGTTATTTACCCGCGTAGTTTACGACAAAGTTATTCCCAATTTTGCCATCGAAACCCTGTGGGTATTGTTTTCCGGCATGGCCATGGTCTTGGTATTTGACAGCCTATTTAAGGCTAGCCGTAATTATATCATTCAGCATATTTCCAGCAAAACCCTGCAAGAATTAGAACAGCCGTTTATGACGCACCTGTTAAAAATACCAGCGCAACATAATCTGGCCAAAACAAATTACCATTTAAACAGCTTGCAAGAAATTTGCCGCTATCGGTTTCAATTACTAATTCCGGCAACTGTTGATATTCCTTTTGTACTGGTCTTTTTGCTAATCATTTATCTTATCTGCCCACCCATGGCGTTGGTGCCTTTGGGGGTTGGCCTTTCATTAATTGCCCTGCAAATAGCGTTTCATCATAAATTAAACAAGGCACTGGTTCATAGCCAGGAAGCCACAGAAGAACGATTGCAAACGGTTGCTGATCTTCTGCAAGGTCGTCAAACCATTCGGCAACTAGCCCACTATACGCCTTTTATCAATGATTGGAAAACAGCCAGCAGCAGAGCCGCAATTAACAACAGCAGAATGACTTTTCTATACCAAATGGTGATGAGCCTTTCACAAAGTTGCTTGCTGTTTAACACGGTGTTGTTAATGATGGTCGGTGTTTATCAGGTGCAGGCCTCAACATTAAGTATTGGTGGGTTGCTGGCCATCAGCTTGCTAAGTGCCCGTATTTTAACGCCACTAATGTCGATTGGTGAATTATTAGCCAAACGTCCAAAAATTCTTATGGAATTAAAACACATCAATCAGGTGATGCAAATTCCTGACGAAGGCACTGGGGCAGCTATTGCCTTTGCACCAAAACTTACCCTAACAAATGCAACCGTTGATCCTATTTTAAAAAATTGTAACTTTAGTTTACAAGCAAAAGAAAAATTGGCAATTGTAGGCAGCAGTGGTGCAGGCAAAACCACATTATTACAAATATTATCCAAAGAGCGCACCCTTTCTTCCGGCAGTGTTTTATGGGATGATCGCAAGGACATTGCACCCGCCCATTTACGCCAACAAATGGGTATTGTTGAACAACACCCTTATTTTTTTGGACGTAGTGTGCGCGATAATTTATGCCTTGAACATCAATATGCCGATGCGGAACTTTTTAAAACACTCGATTTGGTTGGCTTAACCACTTTTATAAAAGCCACCGGGCATGGGCTGGATTTAATGCTGGATAACGGCGGGCATAACCTTTCTGGCGGCCAGCGGCAATGCCTGGCATTGGCACGTGCCCTATTAAGACAACCTGATATTTTGTTGATGGACGAACCCACCAGCATGATGGATCATCAAATGGAACTGCAACTGGTACAAAATTTGCGTTTTGCTTTAAAAAATAAAACAGTTGTCCTTGTTACCCACCGCACGCCGCTGCTCTCCCTAGTAGATAAAATTCTGGTTTTGGAAAACGGGCAAGTACAGCAATTTGGCGATAAAAACACCATCCTAAATCAGCAGGCCAAGCATGGATAAATTCTGGTTAAAAGCTAATTACCTGGCAGGTTTTGTTGTCATTTTACTTATTGCATGGGCAGCATGGGCAGAAGTACATACCGCGGTGCACGGCACTGGCCGTACTGTTTCAGCCGGTGAGAACAAGCAAATTCAACACCTGGAAGGTGGTATTATTGCCGATATTCTAGTGCAAGAAGGCCAGAAAGTCAGCACTGGCCAACCACTGTTTCGTATTCGTAATGAAAATAATACAGCGACATTAGAAGAAAATAAATTAAAGCTTCAAAGTTTGGAAAACCGACGCATTCCGCCTGCTAGCCGAGGCAGAAAACAAAAAGCCAGAATTTCCGATAGAAGCCGCCACCGAGCAATTATTATACGATAGCCGCAAACAACAACAAGCCCAAGAACTTCGTATCTTAACCCAGCAAATTCAGCAAAAAAGAAGTATTCTATCAGAACAAACCACTCGCATTCGTAATTTACAACAAGAACTTTCTACGGCCACCAGCCAGCTCAATATTGTTAAACGCCTAGTTGAAAAAGGTGCTGCTTCGCAAAATAGAATGTTAGATATGCAAGCGCGTGTTAATAGCCTCAATACAGACATAAGCGGCACAAGACGCCGCATTCCCACTACTCAAGCAGAATTAAGTGAGGCACAAGGGCGCTTAAATGCGGCGAAAGCAGAGCAAAAAAATGCTATTTTAGAGGAATTGCGCCAGACCAAACTGGAAATTACCCAACTGCAAGAACGCTTGAAAGCCAACAATGACGTTGTCTTACGTACCGAATTATTGTCGCCCGTAGACGGTATTCTGCAACGCCTGCACGTTCACACGATTGGTGGCACCGTTCGCCCCGGCGAACTATTAGCAGAAATTACCCCTAGTAATGATAACCTGATAATTGAGGCTCGCATTGACCCGAAAGACCGTGCGCATGTGTGGTATGGCCAAAAAGCCAATATTACTGTCACTGCCTTTAACTATATGAAATATGGCACACTACAGGCCAAAGTGCTGGAAATTAGTGCGGATAGTATTGAAGATAATTCCAATCAACCGCCCTATTACCGCGTCAAACTGATTCTTGATACCGCCGACAGTCAATACACTATACTTCCCGGCATGGTTACAGAGGTGCACTTACTTGCTGAAAAAAGGACAGTTCTGCAATATTTACTAGACCCTGTATTGCGAACAAAACGTAATGCGTTTCGCTCTTTGTAACCCCCTTAAACCAAGCTATAAAACATAGAGCGGCCATTCTACTGAAGGCTAGAATCCATTTCTCAGGAACTTAAGCCTAGTACTGTCATAAACCTACCCCTGCAACAACCGCCAAATAATACCATCTTGCAGCGCACGATAAGAGGCATCAATCACGTTGGTAGAAACACCAACAGTTGACCAGTGCTTGTCTATCGTTTCATCTTCACATTCAATTAATACGCGGGTAACAGCCTGGGTTCCCTGATTGGCTGTTAGAATACGCACTTTGTAATCTACCAGGTTAATATTATTTAGCTGCGGGTAATGATCTAATAATACTTTTTTTAAGGCTTTATCCAGGGCATTTACCGGGCCATTGCCTTCGGCCACAGACATCCGATTGGTCCCCTCAACAGTGGCTTTAACAGTGGCTTCTGATAAGGTGATAATATCGCCTTTTGCATTCCAGCGACGCTCATCAATAACGCGAAAACTGTTTAGGTTAAAAAATTCTGGCAACTGGTCAAGATGCCGTCTTGCTAGTAACTCAAAGCTGGCGCCTGCGGTATCATAGGCATATCCTTCAAATTCTTGCTGTTTTACTAAATCAACCAGGCTGTTGATTATTTCGGTGCTGTATTGCTCTAGATTTATATCAACTTCTTTTAAGCGTGATAAAATGTTGGAACGCCCTGCTTGGTCAGAAACGACAATAACACGTTGGTTGCCCACCTGTTCAGGTTCAATATGTTCATAACAGCGCGGGTTTTTCTCAACGGCTGAAACATGCAGCCCGCCTTTGTGGGCAAAAGCAGAAGCCCCCACATAAGGTTGCTGACGGTTGGGTATACGATCCAGCCGCTCATCTAACAACCTTGATAAGGTGACCAATTTTTTTAATTGTAGGTCATCAATACCAACATCAAAGCCCATTTTCAATTTTAAGGCTGGAATAATAGAGATCAGATTCGCATTGCCACAGCGTTCACCAAGGCCATTGATGGTGCCATGCACCAAACGAACCCCCGCCTCCACAGCCGCTAAAGAATTGGCAACAGCATTTTCCGTATCATTATGACAATGAATACCTAATGTTTCTCCGTCAAATTTCGGGGTTATTTCGTTGATAATCGCCTTAATTTGCTGGGGCAACATACCGCCATTTGTATCGCATAATACCAGCCAACGCGCCCCGGCCTCTTTTGCAGCCTGCAAAACTTTTAGTGTGTATATGGCGTTTTCTTTATAACCGTCAAAGAAATGTTCGGCGTCAAAAATAACCTCTTTGCCTAAAGAGGTTGCCTGCTGAATGGAATCCGTTACCCGCTGTACATTTTC
Source organism: uncultured Alphaproteobacteria bacterium (assembly GCA_963706365.1). Classification (GTDB taxonomy): domain Bacteria; phylum Pseudomonadota; class Alphaproteobacteria; order JAJTHO01. The sequence goes on from OY970150.1 coordinate 1,037,061, forward strand.
TTCCCGTGTAATACCTAAGGCTTCTGTCACCTGAAAATCCCAGGCTTTTCCTACAAGGCAGGCGGCGGGTGCCGTTGATTGCAGAACAGTCATCAATCCTTGATCATCGCTGGCTTTTCCGCTGCGCCGCGTCATGCCAAAGGCGGCAAATTTACTATGACTTAAAGCCGGTAATTTTTTAAAAAAGGCGTTGTCGGTGGGGTTTGCCCCTGGCCAGCCCGCTTCGATATAATCAATACCAATTTCGTTCAGTGCATGGGCAATAGCAGCCTTGTCAGCCACGTTAAAATCAACGCCCTGGGTTTGGGCGCCGTCTCTTAATGTGGTATCATACAGATAAACACGCGACAAAACTAAGCCGCACCTTCTGTCGCCTGCTTGTTTTGTATCACACCAATACGTTGTTGCAATTCTTGTAATTGATGCTCAATTTGCGAAAGTTCCTCTTCTGGCGAGATGCTTTTATATTCGGTTGCCTGGTTGCCTGATGACAAGGATTTAAACGGCGTAAACATGTTTTGAAACATGCTCATATTATTGCGTGTCATCGCCTTAATGGTGTTACTAACATTATTATTCAGGCCAAAACTTTGCCCCGATGCAAGGCCAGTTCCCAAAGCCAATGGCTTTAAGATATTCGCGCATGCGATCCTGATTTTCAATAAAAGCGGCCATGCTTGCATCCAAGTATTTTGAAACCACGGTTTGCGTGCTGTCGCCATATAAACTGATAATGCGGCGCAAAAAATTCACCGGCAGCATGGGTTCAATGTCTTGCCCCAAATTGCTTTCTTGTTCAAAAATAATTTGAATCAGAATACTGTGCGTAAGGTCTTTACCAGACTTCGCATCCTTTACAACGAACTCGACGTTTTTTCGCACCATTTCACGCAAGTCTTCCTGCGTAATATATTGGCTGGTTGCAGTGTTATATAAACGGCGGTTGGCATATTTTTTAATTGTCAACGGCATATCTGCTGAATGGGGCATGGCCATTTCTATACGCTAAATGCTTGCTGATGTCCAGCATTGCCGTTGGCCTTGTTACCAGGCAAGCTGCCTTCCTGATACTCCATTTCCATCCGTGTTCTGGGCAATGCTTCCGGGTATTCTTTTGCCAGCCATTCAATAGTTTTTTCCCGCACATGGCAACGTAAATCCCATGTTGTTGGGGCGTCTTTACCGGTCATTAGGGCGCGTAAAACAATTGTACGTTCATGACAATCAATCACCTGTAAAACCTTTACACGGCCATTCCATAATGGTGTTTCCGTAATAATTTCTTCCATTTTTTTGCGAATTGCTTCTAACGGCACACTGTAGTCGGTGTGCATAACCACGGCGCCCATAATTTCTGCCTGGTTACGTGTCCAGTTTTGGAATGGCCTTTCTGTAAAATAGGTAATAGGCACTACCAAACGTCTTAAATCCCAGATACGAATGACAACATAGGTTAGATTAATTTCTTCAATCCATCCCCATTCGTTTTCAACAATAACCACATCTTCAATACGAATCGGTTGTGCCACAGCAATTTGAATACCGGCAAACAAATTCCCAATGGTTTTTTGCGCGGCAAAACCAAGGATAATACCGGCAACCCCAGCGGATGCTAACAGGCTTTCACCAATAATGGCAGCGCCTTCAAACGTTAGCGAAATAGCAGCGATGGTTAGCACAACAATAAAGAAGGATAAAACCTTACTAATGACATCAATTTGCGTATAGATACGCCTTGCTTGCACATTATCGGCGCTATCTTTGTCATAGCGCCGCAGAATCAAAACACGGCTTGCCTTGATAACCCTTAAAATAATGACGCCAATACTGATTAAAATCGCAATGGTTAAACCATGTGCCGCATGCTTGTTCCAGGGGTCAGGCAAATAATAATTTTGTAATGCCAGCGAGCTTTTGGTAACTGCCAAGGCCAATAAAACAAAGAAAGGGCCGGTCAACCGGTTAACAAAAATTCGAAAAGGGTTTTTACGGTTTTTTCGGGCAGCCCGGCGCTTTAATATCCATAAAACTGTGCAGCCAATCAAAAATACAGGAATACCAATATAGGCGGGTATCAAGGCTGGTAGGCTGGCAATACCATCTATTGAATCAGTAATACTGTTAGAAACATCAGAAGCACTGGTGGCCGCTTCGGTTGTTTTTTGATTTGTCTCATCTGGCATGGGGCTTTATAACCAATTCTTCCTATAAAGATTCTATATGCGAACTAAAGGCAGCACAGCCTCTAATGTTGCATAGCGCAAATTATATTTTGCCTGCTTTTGCACAACAGGTTTAGCATGGTACGCTATACCTAACCCACCTGCTTCTGATGCAGCTAATAACATAGGCAAATCGTTCGCACCATCGCCAATCGTAACAGACGTGCCTAAATCATCACAGTGTTTCAGTAAAATTTCTTTTTTAGTTTGTCCTGTTAAAATTGGTGTTTTTACCGTACCCGCCAGTGTCTCTGCATCAAAATTTAAAGTATTGGCATAGGCATAATCAAAGCCCAAAGCCTCCTTTACCTGGTCGGCGAAATAGTGAAAACCACCTGATACTAAAATACAGGTCATACCTTCTTTTTTCAGGCCACGAATCAAAGCTTTTGCGCCTTTTGTAAATTCAATTTCCTGCCAAACATCTTTCAGTAAGGAAGTTGGTAAACCGGCTAAAAGCCCCACACGTTCATGCAAGGCGGCAACAAAATCAATTTCGCCATTCATCGCGCGAGTGGTAATGGCGGCTACCTTTTGCCCTACGCCAGCTTTTGCAGCTAAATCATCCAGCGTTTCGCTGGTTACAATGGTAGAATCCATATCCGCCAGCAGAATTTTTTTTGCTTTTCTATCGGCAGGTTGAAAAAAATAATCTATCGGTTGCGGCGATGCTAGTAATGGCTGCAAGATTGTTTGTTGTTTATCCGTAACGACAGCCTGTACGGTAAAGTCGTCAAAAGGCTTTAGGGCAATACCCTGTTTTTCAATAGCACTAAGTGTTTGCTGATAAGCCTGATAGTGTTGCTTTGTACCAATTAATGTAAAAATCATTGTTATAATTGTTCCAGTTTTTTCATAGCATTGTTCACACAAAAGCTCGGGTTTTATAGTGTTTCCAAAATAAATCCGTGTGGAGGCGAGAGCAAGTAAAATTGAGCGCAGTGTATTCTTCATACATAAGCGAAATTTTGCACAGCTCGCAGCCCCTCACGGGTTTATTTTGGAAGCACTCTATCTTTTTGCTTGCCTAATAATTAGGATTCAAACCAGACCAAGCCGGGTCAGAGGCACGTGCCGGGGTTGGAATACGGCGTAAATTACTACCTGTTAAATCAATGGTATAAAGCGCTGCCCCTGCACCACGATTTTCACGGAAGAACATGAGTACACGCCCATTCGGTGCCCATGTAGGGCCTTCATCCAAATAACTTTGCGTTAACAAACGTTCGCCACTACCATCGGGACGCATCACACCAATATGGAACATACCACCGGTTGCTTTGGTAAAGGCAATTAAATCACCCCGTGGCGACCACACTGGTGTAGAGTAATCCCCCCTGCCAAAAGTTATACGCTTGGCGTTCCCCCCGCTGGCAGACATCACATAAATCGCCTGTCTACCGCCACGGTCAGACGTAAATACAATTTGATTTCCATCGGGCGAATAAGAAGCAGAAGTATCAATAGCCGGGTTATTGGTTAAACGTCGTGTTTGCCGGGTAATCAGGTTCATTTCATAAATATCAGAATTCCCTTGGCTGGCCTGAGTGAAGACTAACCGTCTGCCATCGGGTGAATAACGCGGCGCAAAGGTCATGCCCGGGAAGTTGCCCAACTTTTCAATACGGCCACTGTCAATATTCAGCATAAAAACAGCCGGCTGTTTTTCACGATAGCTTAAAAAAGTAACCACAGGCTCAGTAGGTGAAAAACGCGGCGTTAAGACCAAATCGCTACCGTTTGTCAAATAGCGGTGGCGAAAACCATCCTGATCCATCACCGCTAGTCGTTTCACAGCATCAACCTTGCTGCCGGTTTCTGAAACATAAACAATGCGGGTATCAAAGTAACCGTCTTCACCGGTAATACGTTTGTAAATAGCATCAGACGCCATGTGCGCCAACCGGCGCCAGTTTTCTGATGTGGTGGCCAACGATAAACCCAATAGCTGCTGTTTTTTCAACACATCAAATAAAACGAAGTTTAAACGCAACTGGTTGCCTTCTGGCATAACCGCGCCCTTGACCAGAAAATTGCTACTAAGATTTTCCCAGCGTCCCCAATCCGGCACGCCCTGCAAGGCGGTGGCACCCTCTCCCACTGCAACAGGCCGGAACAAGCCAGAATTTTTCAGGTTGTTCGCAATAACAACCGGAATTTCATTACCACGAATCCCCCCCTCAAATGCCGGAATTCCAATAGGCAACGGCTGTATGGTACCACTATTAATATCGAGAGATAACTGCGCCTGCGCTGTTGCGGCAACAGTCATCATCACGACAAAAAGTAGCAGGTTTTTGATGTGTATCTTTAGCATAACTGTCTTTACCAGCGATACGTCAGAGAATCAAAAGCTATCTTAGTTCTGGAGGTGTCAAATTGATGATATCATCCTGCAAGTTTGCACTGTTCACACCTTCAACAATAATACCATGATTATTACCAAAGTTCACAAAAGTACCGTTCGCCACATCGGCCAAGGTATGAGAGCCGTAAACAATCAGTTTATCCAGGTTATCTTCAAAATCGGTGATAAGATCAGCCCCTTCATCGCGACTGCCTTTTTTATTGTATTTAAAGAAGTCAGTCGAGGCACCACCGGTTATAATGTCTCCCCCACCTGAAAGGCTGGCGATATTTGTTACACTGTCAATAACCACTGATCCGGAATCAAATCCACCAATAATGGTATCAATCCCCTGGCCGCCATTAATGGTATCATTACCATCATAGGCATGGATGAAGTCTTTCCCCGCAGCGGCCTGGATAACATCATCCTGATCCGTTCCCAATAAAATATCGCGTCCTTCGGTTCCAATAATAGGCTTTGCCCCCGTATCATCATTAACGATGGTCGCAACGGCATTAACATTCACAGAGTTATTATTAAAACCCGTATAGTCTGACTGAAAATTTACTAAAAACTTCTCGTCCAGTTCTTCAAATAAATCGCCAATAACGTCGATAGTAACTGATTTTTTTGTTTCACCCGCTGCAAAATTAATGGTTCCGGCATCTGCTGTATAATCGCTGCCCGCCATCGCTGTGCCATCAATGGTTTTATAGTTCACACTGAAAGCTTCTGGCGCTTCGTCTGATAGTTCAAGATTAAAGGTTACCTGCTTTGTGCCGCTATTCTCCTCTTGAACACTGGGGTTATTCACAAACAGTCCAAGGGTTCCTGTTTCGCCGTCATCATCAATAATAGTTCCCTCGGTTGCAAGGGTGCTAACACCGCCGGCTAATTCGGCGTTAATGGGGTCGAATAAATTTAGTATAACTGTTTCATCCGGTTCAATAATGGAATCTCCAAAATATTCACCAAATATAGTGACAACCTGCTGTGTTTGCCCTGGGGCAAAACGCACTTGGCCATTAGCCGGTTTTGAATAGTCGTCCACAGCAGTTGCGGTACCATCTTCGACGCTATAAGAAACCGCCACTTCAAATGTTGGCGATGCCTTTGATAGGGTTAATACATACTGAATTTCAGGGTAGCCAGACGAACTTTCAATAACAGAACGCCCTTCCACATTAATTACAGGCAGATCACCCCCGCCAGCATCATCATCTAAAATTTGCGCCTGCGTTTGAATACCACCAGTGTTATTAACAATAGCGCGGTTCGCACCAATCGCCAAACTAAAGGTTTCTTTATTTTCAACAGTATTGTCACCAAAAACATCAACAGCTACGCTGGCAAAGGTTTGACCCGCTGCAAAAGTTACCTGTCCTGATGTCGCCTTATAATCTTGCCCGGCAACAGCGGTTTCATCCTGTGTTACGTAATCAAGTGTTAATTCTGTGGCGGCAGGCTCTGATAATCTTAGTTCAAATAAAGCCTGTTTTTGGCCACTATTGCCTTCAACAACTAATGGCGTTGAAACAAATAAAGAACGATCTGAACCTGTACCGTCATCATCCAGTATAATACCTGTTCCCTGCAAGGCTGTTTCGTTATTGGCAAAAGCCGCGTTAACCGGGTTAAACAATTCTAGTGTAATACTTTCATCGGTTTCATCCAGGCTATCGCCGAAATACTCGCCAAAAACATCAACAATCTGCTGTGTCTCTCCTGGTGCAAAGGTAACCGTACCCTTTGTCGGAGAAAAGTCTAGGGTTGTATCGGCTGTGTCTGCTTTTGTACGATATTCTACCCGCACTTCATTATCCAGCTGTGCTTCTGACAACGTTAGCAGATATTGAATTCGTGGGTATCCCTCTGCACTTTCCAGAACGCTGCGCCCTTCAATGTTAATAACAGGTAAGGTTCCATTACCGGCATCATCATCCAGAATAGTGGCTTCGCCTGTTGAAGCTGCTGTTCCATTCGTAATTGTTGCTGTCGGCTGCACGACCAGGGAAAATATTTCCCCAACTTCCACTTTGTTATCTCCAGAAACATCCACTTTTACACTGGCAACCGTTTGCCCTGGCAGAAATGTAACAATACCGCTTTTCGCGGTATAGTCTTCCCCTGCCGTTGCAGAACCATCTTTGGTAGAAAAATTTAGATTAATTTCACGGGTTGATGGCTCGGATAAAGTAATATCAAACACAGCTTGCTTGCTGCCACTATCACCTTCCACAAGTATAGGGTTTGATACGAATAATGCCCGATTAGAACCAGTGCCATCATCATCTTGTATAATCGCTGTTGTTCTGTACACGAGTGTATCTTCTGGCAGCACAGCATTGGTAGGGTCAAAAACTTCCAGAACAATGTTTTCATCGCTCTCGTCGAGGCTGTCCCCAAAATATTCCCCGAAAATACTAATTGTTTTCTGCACTTCGCCGGGGGCAAAAACAATCGTACCGTCTTGCGCTGAATAATCACTGGCTCTCTGCGCTGTTCCATCTTTTGTACGATAGTTCAAAGAAACTTCATCAAATAGTGAAGGCTTAGAAAGCGTTACAATAAATTGTAGCTCTGGATACCCTTGTGCACTTTCTGCTATTCCGCGGCCAATAACATTGATAACCGGATCATCACTGCCATCTTTTGCATTGGGGTCAATGATGGTGGCAATACCTGCGTTTGCATCTACTCCGTTGGCGATGCCGGAAATAGGGTCTACTACCAATGAAAAGTTTTTGTGCATTTCAGGGATAGAATCACTATCGGTAATTAAGTTCACCGCAATTGTCTTTTCGGTTTCACCGGCAGAAAACTCAATGCTGCTGTCTTGTGCTACATAGTCCTCGCCGGCAATTGCGGAACCGTTTGCCGTTTGGAAACCAAAGGTACGATCAACCGTGAAAGCCTCTGATAATGTAACTGTAAAAACAGCTTGCTTTGTACCAGTATTGCTTTCAACCACTAAGGGGCTTGAAACAAATAACGCCCGGTCAATCCCCGTACCATCGTCATCTAAAATTATACCGTTGGCACTTAAAACAGGGTTCCCCCCTTCTAATAAAGCATTTTTAGGGTTGAATAACTCTATAACAACATTTTCATCTGCTTCATCTAGGCTGTCGCCAAAATACTCACCAAATATAGTAATTTGCTTGCTGGTTTCACCAGGCTCAAAGGTTAAGATATCAGCATCAGGGGAAAAATCAGCACTGGTCGTTGCTGTTCCTGCAACGCTGCGAAACCCAACAGAAACAGTCTCTGACGAACTTTCAGAAAGCGAAACATCGAAAAGAAATTTGGGATACCCCTCACTACTTTCAACAATACTACTGTTTGCAATACTAATTACCGGTGTCGCCATAGCCTATATCCTTATTTTTATTATTAGGAAAATAACTATAGGCTATATTTTAATTGTCTAGCTATTACTTATGATTTCTTTATTTAGTGTCATCCTTGCAAATAAATCGTTCTTAACCAGCTAATTCCGCGCGCTCGGCAAAAAAGCTATTAACCAGATTTCCGTAATGTTCACCGGTTACACCTTCAACTTGTTGAATAAATAGAGACATCCTACTTGCCTTTTCTTGCTCAGAAGCGGTTAAAGCCAAGGTCAATGCCTCTGGCACATCAGCGGTGCTATTGCAATTAAACATGCCATCTTTGTAGGCCTCAGCCATTCCCATACCAGGCTCAACACTTACAATAGCCTTGTTCAGAAACTCTTTCATGGGATCAAAAGGTAGAATAACCTGATGATCTGACATTTTTCTGACTGTGGCAGCAAGAGAAGTAACAGCCAATTGACCGTAGGCACCAATTTCTCTTAAATCAAGTTCAAAAGGATACGCTCTTTCTTCTGCCTGGCTGAAATGTACCTGATATGCGCTTTCTCCCTGCATTTTAGCTACGACAGCCCTATGCATAAAATCTATAAAATCAGCCTGCACTGCTTCGGCTGCATCCTGATGGTATCCGAAAACATTACCCACAGCCATGGCTTCTAGTGCTTGCAGGCCAAAACCTTCTTGCGTATTTTCGGCAACGGTCTGCAAAAACACATCCGCCTGCGTCATGAATTTTGCGTAATTACCAGGGTCATACGATTGGCCAATTCTAAGATAAACTTTATCCTGAACCTCTTCCGGCAATGAATTATAATAGTCCTGTATTTCCTGCTGATATTCAGGCTGCCCTGGCGTTTTCAATCGGGTAGAGCCCAGTAAAACAAGAAAATTTGTGTCATCCCCTAATCCATGTGGGTTTTCTTCAATAAATCTTACAATTTGTTTCAAAGAATTTAGAGGATCTTTATAGGGAACCGCGCGGCCACCAGTATAAACCAGTTTTTTACCGGATTCTTTTGTTTCATCAATGAATTTTTGGACATCTTCAACGGCTTCGTCAGCACTATTAGCTTCTAAAACCAAGCGTCTTTTAGTTTGAGAATTAATACCTCTTTGAATCGTTAAAACGTATTGATTATCATTTGGTGGAATACCAAGGAATGCACAGTTTTGTCTATAGTATTTAGCTTTAATACCCTTAGTAATGCTACCATCTTCTTTTTCTTCCTCTCCGATATGGAATGTTGGCAGATCATATCGCGCCATATCTTGATATACACCATGAATGAGGGGATGGTTATAAAAAGATTGACCTCCTGTAGGAGTTGTTATGCTATAATCTGATGCTTCAAAAGGCATCTGCCCTGAATGCCAATCAATATATGATTCAACCTTAGTATCTGTTAGGCTTTGATAATCTACTCTATCTTTGCCGCCTAAAACGACCTGATCCAGCGCACAAACTCTGATAGAATCTAACTCTAATTCCTGTTCATTAATAAGTTCGAACAGTTTTACAGTTGCTTCGTCATAACGATCAAACGCCTGGTCATGCCCGGCTTTAACAACATTTAACATCTCCCATTCTGTAAGCGGCATTCCTGCTAAAGATTTCATATAAGCTTGTTGAACTGATAACAGAGAAGCCTTTTCCGACTCATCCGGCAACTGATTCCGATTACGTAATACCATCTCCATAATCTGAATCTCAGTACTGCTCAAGCTTGCAGGATTTGCTTCTGCTAAATCACTAAATTCTTTTGTAAGCCCTGCAACACGCTCTGGTAACAACTCATTATGCGTAGCACTCCATATAATTGTGTCAGAGCCATACCTTGCCAAACAATCAAACTGAAATTGCGTCATAGGGAAGTTAATGAAAACTACTTTTTCACCTGACTTATTGGTGTCAAAGGTAATATTTAGAGAAGGTTTTCCCTCTATATTTTCAGAAACTTTCGGTGTCAGGAAAATTTGAACACCATTATACTTTGCTTCTTCTGAAAGGGTTAATACGCCACCGGTTCTTTGGGCAAGATCAACAACATCTTTTACCTCTTGCTGATTAAGTGCTTGACCACTCAATGTCTTTTTATAAATATTTATAAGAATATTTTTTACGTCAGAGCCAAGCAATTCTTTAAGGTGCTCACTATTTTTCAAAAATTCTTCCCGCTCTTGATCGTGATCAGTTGTAGACACAGCAGCAGTCGCCATAAAATTTTACCTATGAAAATTGAAAGTGAAGCTAATTATCATAATTTTTTATATAAATCAATTAATAAAACTAGATTAAATTACATATATTGCCCCGCCCCTGCAACTTTGCTAACAACTAATTAATGACTGAAATTACTACCCCTCCGACTGGCGACCATATCGAAAGTATCACCCTTGAAGACGAGATGCAGAAGTCTTTTCTTGACTATGCCATGAGTGTGATTGTCAGCCGGGCATTGCCTGATGTTCGCGATGGTTTAAAGCCGGTGCATCGACGCATTTTATATGCGATGAAGGAAGGCGGTTATGATTCAACCAAGCCATTCCGTAAATCGGCGCGTATTGTTGGGGATGTAATGGGTAAATATCACCCGCATGGTGATATGGCGATTTACGACGCCATGGTGCGTATGGCGCAGGATTTTTCCATGCGTGTGCAACTGGTGCATGGGCAAGGCAATTATGGCTCCATGGATGGTGATTCACCGGCGGCTATGCGTTATACTGAGGCACGCTTACAGAAAGTGGCCGAATACATCCTGATGGATTATGATAAAGCCACTGTTGATTTTATTCCCAATTATGATGATTCTGATACAGAACCAGCGGTTCTTCCGGCGCGCTTTCCTAATATTTTAGTAAACGGTGGTGGGGGAATTGCCGTGGGGATGGCAACCAATATTCCGCCCCACAACCTGGGCGAAGTGATTGACGCCTGTTGCGCCTATGTAGATGACCCGGCTATTACTATAGACGGCCTGATGGAATATATTCAGGGGCCTGATTTTCCAACCGCTTGCACTATTCTAGGGCGGCGCGGCATTAAATCTGCCTATCATACGGGTAAAGGCTCGGTTGTTATGCGTTCAAACACAAAGTTTGAACCCTTAGGCAAAGACCGTACCAGTATTATTGTTACCAGTATTCCCTATCAGGTAAACAAAGCCAAACTTGTTGCACGCATTAGTGAATGCGCAAAAGAAAAATTAATTGAAGGTATTTCAGAAGTTCGGGACGAATCAGACCGTAATGGTATTCGGGTAGCTATTGAATTGCAGCGCAACATTGAACCAGAAGTTGTTTTAAACCAACTTTATACCCATACAGCGATGCAAACATCGTTCGGTGTTAACACTGTTGCACTGCACAACGGCATGCCGAAAATTCTGAATTTGCAACAAATCATTCAGGCTTTTGTTGAATTCCGTGAAGTTGTTATTCGTCGCCGGACTATTTTTGAACTGAACAAGGCGCGCGACCGCGCCCATATTTTGGTTGGTCTTGCCGTCGCGGTTGCCAATATTGACGAAGTTATTGCGTTAATTCGTAATGCCCCTGACCCGCAAACAGCACGAGAAGGCTTAATGAGCCGTGCCTGGCCGGCCGATGATGTTGCCCCACTGATTAAATTGGTGGATGAAACCAGTTTACAGGAAAATAATACCTATAAAATGACAGAAACACAGGCGCGAGCAATTCTGGAATTACGCTTGCACCGTCTAACCGGCTTGGAACGCGATAAAATTGCGGCTGATTTAAAAGAAGTTACCGATAATATTCTCTACTACCTAGAACTATTAGGTTCACGTCAGAAGTTGATGACTGTGCTGAAAGAAGAACTGTTGGAAGTTAAAGAGAAATTTAATACCCCAAGACTTTCCGAAATTTCCGAAGATGAATTTGAAAAGAATCTGGAGGATTTAATTCACAAAGAAGATATGGCCGTTACCATTTCTCATAACGGTTATATTAAACGCGTACCACTAGACACCTACCGTGCACAAAAACGCGGCGGTAAAGGAAAATCTGGCATGACAACCCGTGATGACGATTTTGTTAGTCATCTGATTGTCGCCAACACGCATACACCCATTTTAATTTTCACCAGTTTTGGGCAGGTTTACCAGTATAAAGTTTATCAATTACCCCTTGGTTCTGCACAGGCGCGCGGTAAACCGATTATTAACCTATTGCCCAACATGCAACCAGGTGAACGCATTGCCACGGTGATGCCCTTACCTAATGAAGAGGACATTAACGACGATCACTCTATCCTGTTTGCAACGTCTAAAGGAAACGTGCGTCGCAATTCCTTGAAAGATTTCCTGAATATTAAAGCCAATGGTAAAATTGCTATGAAGCTGAAAGAAAGCGGTGAAATGCTGGTGGATGTTCGCACCTGCACGGACAACGACGATATCTTCCTGGCCACCAAATATGGCCGTTGTATTCGGTTCCCGGTTACCTGCTTACGGGTCTTTAACAGCCGTAATTCCACTGGGGTAAAAGGCATTAAGCTAATTAAAGACGATGTGGTTATTTCGCTATCTATTCTAACCCACACCAATGCTACACCCGAAGAACGCGACGCCTACAAGGCTGGAACTCTATCAGCAGAACGCAAAACAGAAATGGCAGCCAAGGAAGAAGTGCTTCTAACCGTAACGGAAAACGGTTTAGGCAAACGTACCAGCAGCTATGAATACCGCGTAGCTGGCCGTGGTGGGCAAGGTGTTGCAGCCATGGCCTGCACCAAACGCACAGGCGATCTTGTTGCCGCCTTCCCGGTTGGCGCACATGACCAAATTATGCTGGTTACACAAAGCGGCCAGATGATTCGTACTGCAGTTAATAAAATACGTGTTGCAGGCCGCACCACGCAAGGTGTGATGCTGTTGAACGTTGCCGAAGGCGAAAATGTTATTTCAGTGGCACATGTGGCAGAAACGGAAGAGGTTGAAGGCATATAAGTGGATTCAAATTTTCAGGAAATTCGCTGGAAACAGCGGTTTGAGAATTTTGAAAAAGGTTTTTAACAGCCTGCAAAATCTTATTAATGAATATGATAAAGTTTTTTCGAAAGAATATAATTTTTAGGCGTTGTTGAGATAAGGGGGAAAAGCATGTTTCCAGTCTTTTCTTAACAACGCCTAAATCTTATGGGCAAAACATCTCGCGGAAGGACAATGAAAGATGCTGCAATGCGTCGCGCATGGCAAAAATATCTTTCAGGTAAATCTTCATATTCGCGCGGAAAGAGGCACCCCTCTTTACAAAACTTAGGAAATGAACCTCTTTCTCTTATACATGGCTTGTTAGACGAATCCACTGTAAATGGGCAAACTCTAGAAATTCTTTATGAAAAAATCAAATCTGATTTAGACTTACACTTCCCACTAAGCCCCGATGGCATTAAAAGCCATCACGAAGGAGAAGCTATTGCGGTTTTAATAACCGTATTAACCCCTGAACTTGAAAAGGATTTACCCGAAAACGTAAGGTCTGCATTAAACATAGAGTCTTACAGGGAAATGCTAACGTATTTAGAGTCTATCGAGTATGCTAGGGGATAAATTTGCTGCTTAATACTGTCGTACAGGATGCGAAGAAAACTAAACAACTACTATATAGAACCCATTTGACAATAAATGCATCAACTAATTCTTGAGCGCTCACCAATATTACTCATTAGTAAAGCCGATTCATTCGCGTCTATCTTAAGTAAAGATGCGACTAAGGGGTCAACAGCCTCTAAAGGCAGCTCACTTCCCCATGATGCCTTAGCCAATAATTGGCTGGATAAAGCAATATTTCTTGAATTTAGAAAGGCCTCGCTATAGACTTTTAATGCTCTTTCTAGTAAAAGCTGCAATTTTTCATCATTTAAAATTTTACTAGTTTGCGAACCAATTTCAATAGGTAGAATCTTTCCACCATAAGCTTTTTGAACAGCGGCTCTGCTTTTAGGGAATGGGTCAACTACTTCTATTTCAAAAGACTCAGGGTTAAATTCTTGCCCGGCTATTCCTAATTTATCTAACAGATTACCTATGGTTTCAGATGGTGCAAATTTCAAGCAGGTTAAATCCGTTATTGTTATATTGCTACTAGCTTCAGAAGCTATGTTAATATTTCGCTCCTGTGCATCATAATGCTGTGTCAAAGTTTCAATTAACGAATCGTAGTATTTAGGCTCCACCCCATCAGGAAAAAAGTTATTATTTTTCATAATACTACCGCCGGCCTTTAATTTACCATCCAGTCTCATTAGTATATAAGAGGCAACTTGTTCATGAGGAGGACGAATAGTAAATACAGTATGATCAACCATAGGCAACCATTTTTCTTTATATAAAGGTTCGGGAAGATTTCTGCTAAAATCCTTTATTTCAAGAGTACTGCCTACAGATAATTTCTCTGCATGATCTGCAATAAAAGCGCAACCATAGTCAAAAATTTCATCAGCTTCTAATGAGCCCTGCAAAGATTGGGCAGCTTTCATTTTAATATACAAAAACGGTTGATTAACAGCCAGATCAGTAAAGCCTGACATAGTATTTAATAAAATGGTTGAACCACTACGAGGCAGGCCTTCTATAGAGAAAAGTCTTAGCTTTTTTTCTTCAATTATTCTTTTCAGCCTTTCATAGTGTAAAAATTTACCGTCTGTAGCACTATCATTTTCTATTAATAGAGGAGATACTTTTGAACCATCTATTCTATAGCCACATTGAATACCATTCCCATAAAAAGCCATATTACCATTAACCCTACACCCACTGTAAACACAATAGTCAGATCGATCTCCGTATAAATTCCGAGCTATCGCAATCCCTCTTTGTTCTTCTGTAGTATTACGCAGGGTTTCGGGATAATTATATAAAGGTATCTCCGTATAATCTGTTCTTTTATGGGCAGTACGATAATTATCAATAAGTACTGCCTGATTTATTTTAGCAGGAAGTACGACTTGATTTTCCAGGCTATCTGCAAATTCTCTTATTAACTCATACCCCATCATTGCGTCAAGTGAGCCAAATTTTACTCTGGCCATTCTGTCGTTGAATTTAGTTACCCTAACAATACCATCTTCGACACACATCAATGGCTTTTTAATCATGACTGTATCTGGCAATTTACTATCTATCTCGATAGCATCTTCTGCAAACATTGCTTTATAGTATTGAGGATGTTGTTTCGCTAATTTTTCAATAACTCTATCAAGGGGTATTACAACATGTTCCCCGCCTTCCGAAGCCGTTTGATGCTGTGATAGGGCAATTACAGGTTCGACATTTTCGTATCCAAGCCAGGCTTTATCTGTATGACTAGTAAGTTCTCCAGTCTCAATAGCTACAGTTTTACGCCCAGCAGAGGTTAAAAATTCGCCATTTTCAACAATTTCATCCCCCACTGATGTACTGACCCAGGAACTTAATGACCGGTCTGCAACAGCCTCTCCAAAAACAGCATTTAATTCAGCCATTGAAAAGTCTTCATACTCATCCGCATGAACCACAACGACAAAGCCATCTCTTTTGAATAGTTCAGTTATACGGCTCTTAACAGAATCCTCTCGCAGCTGGCTATAATCAGAAATTTCAACTTGTTCAAATAGCATGGCAGTTCATTACTTAATAATTTAAAAAATTTAGAATTTGTTTAATTGGCGTTTCACTAATCAAAATTCAGCCATTGCCAATAATATACTTATACCTAAATAACAAGAGTGTCTCAACTAAAAGTCGTTTCTCCTTTTCAGCCTGGTGGCGATCAACCGGCGGCTATTGATGAGCTGGTGAAGGGTATTAACGCGGGCGAGCAGAATCAGGTTTTACTGGGGGTAACAGGTTCGGGAAAAACCTTTACGATGGCGAATGTTATTGAGCAAGTGCAGCGCCCCACCCTGATTATGGCACCGAATAAAACACTGGCGGCGCAATTATTTGGCGAAATGAAAGAATTTTTCCCGAATAATGCCGTGGAGTATTTTGTTTCCTATTATGATTATTATCAGCCCGAAGCCTATGTAGCCCGTTCAGATACTTTTATTGAAAAAGAAGCCACCATTAATGAAAATCTGGATCGTATGCGTCATGCCGCCACCCGCGCCATGTTGGAACGTCGTGACACCATAATTGTTGCCAGTGTTTCCTGCCTTTATGGTTTGGGCTCAGTGGAAAGCTACACCTCAATGACCATTCTTTTAGAAAAAGACATGATTCTTGATCAGCGTGATTTTCTGCGCAAGCTAACAGAAATTCAGTATACGCGAAATGATATCGATTTTCGGCGTGGCACGTTTCGGGTGCGCGGAGATAGTATTGAAATTTTCCCTTCACATTATGACAGCCGCGCTTGGCGATTGTCTTTATTCGGCGACGAACTGGAAGCTATTTACGAGATTGACCCCTTAACCGGTGAAAAAATTACAGAACTGGAATCTGTAAAAGTTTACGCCAACAGCCATTATGTGACGCCGGGCCCTACGATTCAACAAGCTATTCGCAGCATTAAACAAGAGTTGGCCGAAGTGGTGCCAAAATTTGAGGCTGAGAACAAACTTATCGAAGCACAACGCATTCAGCAACGCACCACTTTTGATCTGGAAATGATGGCGGCAACGGGTACTTGCCGTAGTATTGAGAATTATTCACGTTATTTGTCTGGCCGAAAATCAGGTGAGCCGCCCCCTACCTTATTTGAATACCTCCCAGAAGACGCCTTGCTAATGGTTGATGAAAGCCATGTGGCGGTTTCACAGGTAGTGGGAATGTATAAAGGCGACAGATCGCGAAAAAGTAATTTGGCAGAATATGGTTTTCGCCTGCCATCCTGTATGGACAACCGCCCCTTAAAATTTGAAGAATGGGATAAAATGCGGCCATTAACCGTGTTTGTTTCTGCCACCCCTGCCCCATGGGAACTGGAGCAAACCGGCGGTGTATTTGTGGAACAGATTGTGCGCCCTACCGGGTTAATTGATCCTGAAGTGATTATTCGTCCTGCCACGCATCAGGTGGATGACGTGATTACCGAATGCAAGGAAGTGGCGGCCAGAGGCGGGCGTATTTTAATTACCACGCTAACCAAAAGATTATCAGAGGCGTTGACAGAATATCTGCATGAAGCTGGCCTGAAAGCACGTTATATTCACAGTGATGTCGATACTGTCGAGCGTATTGAAATTATCCGCGATTTGCGTTTGGGCGTGTTTGATGTGTTGATTGGCATTAACTTGTTACGAGAAGGCCTAGATATTCCGGAATGCCAACTGGTGGCTATTCTGGATGCAGATAAAGAGGGTTATTTGCGTTCCCGAACTTCTTTAATCCAGACCATTGGCCGTGCGGCGCGTAATGTTGAAGGCCGCGCCATTTTGTATGCGGATAAAGAAACAGGTTCTATGAAAGCCGCGCTAGATGAAACCCGCCGCCGCCGCGAAAAGCAACTGGCGCACAATTTACAGCATGATATTACCCCGGAAACCATAACCAAGAAAATTGGTGATATTCTGGAAGGTTATCGTGCCAAAGGCAAAGACGATGATAAAAAGGCAAATATTAAAGACATCAAGGCGCATATCATCAAATTGGAAAAAGACATGCAGGAAGCCGCTGCCAACCTCGAATTTGAAGAAGCGGCAAGATTACGAGATGAGATTAAGCGGTTGACGGTTACTTGATCGGCATCTTTTCATCGAGCCCATTGACTAAACATCCATATGTTAGATTGATTTTTTAACTACAAGGATAAGTACCGTAAGCAACAATTATCTATAGGAGCCTCTGCGAAAGTTTGAATACTGTGTAAGATATGTTAATAATGAGAGATGCAGGAAAGCTTACGATTAGAGAGTAATAAACGGAAAGAACTTCGAGTGGAGAAGTTTTTGAGAGAGATGGATTTGGTGGTACCGTGGGACGGTTTGAGGGAAGCGATAGAGCCGCATTATAAGGCGGGCGTGGGTGGTCGGAAGCCGCATGATTTGGGTTTGATGTTGCGGGTGCATTTTTTGCAGCTTTGGCATAATTCAAGGAACCGTCATGCCAGTGGCATGGCGTAAGTCCGCAGAATGCCCCGCAGGGAGAGTGATCCTGGTATGGAGGAAGCGTTGTATGATCGGTTGTCATTCCAGCGGTTTGTAGGGTTTGACTGTTTTGGCGGCGTGGTGCCAGATGAAACAGCAATCTTACGGTTTCGTCATTTGTTGCAAGAGCATGGCTTATCGGAGAAAATACTGGAGGTGGTAAATAGTCATTTATCAGCACACGATTTAGTGCTGAAAGCCGGTACCATTGTAGACGCCACCTTGCTAGAAGCGCCGCGCAGCAAGAAGAATAAAGCCAAGGAACGCGACCCTGAAATGACTAGCACCAAGAAAAATAATCGCTGGTATTTTGGTGCAAAGGGCCATATTGGCGTGCAGGCCGAGGGCAAACCTATCGTTCACAGCGTCGCTTTTAGCACGGCCAAAGAACATGACAAAACCCGTATGCGAGAACTGTTCCACGGCGATGAGACCGCTATCTTTGGCGATAGCGCTTATGGTGATCAAGCCGAGAAACGCGGTGCCCGTGCTCTAGGTTTACACTACGGCATTGCTGATAGAGGTGCCCGATCTCACCCCCTTTCTAACAAACAAAAAAAGCGTAACAGAAAGCATAGTAGCTTACGTGCAAAAGTCGAACACCCCTTTAAAACCATCAAAAACCAGTGGGGACATTACAAACTCAAATACAAAGGCCTACAAAAGAATGCCAGTATCTTCACCACTCTTTGCGCCTTACAAAACCTCTACATTTGCAGAAACGATCTTCTAAACACAGCCTAGCTGCGACCAAAATCCACATAAAACAACACACTGCCAACATTAAAAAATATTTTACAACCAAAAATCCTGAAATCAGCACCCTATCTCTACTAAATGACAAAGCCTATAATTTTACCAAATTATCTGAGTCTTTTGCAGAGACTCCTAAAGTTCATTCATTACAAATTTAAATTGCATAAGGCACTACAGTATTAAGACCAACTTTTGATAGTTCTTGATCTCTTGTTAGTAATATCAAATTGTGGACTTTTGCTGTTGCAGCAATAATGGCATCCGGCATGTTTAGTTTGTAATGCTGTATGAATGTAGTTGCGGCATCGGCAATTTTTATATCCACGGCAAGAGTATCAAACCTGTTCAGAAAATCTAGTATTTGCATGTCTGGTGCGTTTTTATCCGTACCTGTCAGAACTTCTATTCTACTGAGGGCGCTGATAGCGTGATAGGAACTTTGCTCTATAATAATAGCCGCAGCTTCAACACCGCGCAGATGGTCAATTAAAATATTGGTGTCTAATAAAACTCTTTTCAGCAATGCTTTTATTCCTGGCGATTATTTTAAGCGGTGCCTTTTTTTGCCAAGACCATATGTTTTCGGCCTTTCAGTAAAAAGTGCTGCACATTTAAATCGTTTTGCATAATAAATGGATGCGCTGATTCTATTTCCTGTTGCACCTGTTCGCCTTTTAGAAAAACAAAACGCGTTTGCTGGCGACTTAATGGTAAAGACCATTCCAGTAGTTGTTGTAAATCGGCACAGGCGCGTGCAGTGAAAATATCTACGGGTGGCAAGGCGCATTGCTCGATGCGTTGTTGGTGCACCGAAACATTTTTAAGGTTTAGTTCTGCAATAACATTACGTAAAAAGCCGCATTTTTTTATATTGGATTCCACCAAATGCACTTGATGCTTTGGGCAGACAATACCAATCACGATGCCAGGCACGCCGCCGCCACTGCCGATATCAACAATCGTGCTGGCTGGTTTGGTTAAATGCTTTATCACCGCAAAGCCATCGCTGATGTGATTTAAAATCAGCTTATCTGCTGTTGAACGGCCAATTAAATTAATCCGTTGATTCCACTGCCGCAGCATGGCGCAATAGGTTTGCAATTGGCGGCGCGTATCATGATGAAGGTATAGGGACATAAGGGCTTTTATTTTCTTAGGGCACTGGTAAAACAAAAGCAATGCAGGCAAAACTTTCCTCTCGGGCGCTGTTGTGGCAAATTTTGCTGCTGGGCGGGCTATTGTTCGTTGGCTGGTGGCTGGTGGATAATACCGTGACCAACCTGCAAAACCGAAACATCAGTGTGGGCTTTGATTTTTTAAAACAGGAAGCTGGCTTCGATATTTCTGAACATCTCTTGCCCTACACCCCTACGGACAGCTATGCCAGGGCGTTAGGCGTCGGGATTCTTAACACATTAAAAGTTTCTTTTATTGCCATTATTTTCGCCAGTTTAGTGGGTACGTTCATCGGCATTTTGTCGCGCAGTCGATTCCATAAATTCGGGCGCTGGTATGTGGAACTGTTTCGTAACTTGCCCTTACTACTGCAAGTTATTTTTTGGTATACCGTTTTTACCAGCTTACCCAGGCCACGCGTTGGTTATGAACCACTTCCCAATATCTTTTTAAATAATCGGGGCTTCTATTTTCCTGTACCGGAACAAATAATGCTATTTCTGGTACAGGTAATTGGTTTTTTTCTACTTATTTGGCTGGGCTGGAATTTCAGTAAGGCCTTATTAAACAGGGCTAAAGCGGGAACAGCAGATACTTTAAACAGCCGTGTGCAGCATCATGTTGCCATTGCAGGGCTGGTTGCAACCCCTGTGATTATTGCACTGCTGGTTGCGTTACCGGTGGAATGGAATACACCCGTTTTAAACCGTTTTAATTTTAGTAGCGGCGTTAAAATTTCACCAGAATTTATGGCTTTGCTAACCGCTTTAACTTTTTATAGCGCCGCATTTATTGCCGAAGTGGTGCGCAGCGGTATTAATGCTGTTGATAAAGGCCAGTGGGAGGCAGCGCGTAGTTTGAACCTTCACCACAACCAGCAGTTAAAGCTGGTGGTTTTACCACAGGCCTTGCGGCTGATTATTCCACCACTGAACAGTATTTTCCTTAATATAATTAAAAATAGTTCACTGGCGGTGGCTATTGGCTATCCCGATTTGGTTAGCGTGGTCAATGTGTCTATTAATCAAACCGGCCAAGCCCTGGAAGGTATTGCCCTTATCATGGCAACCTATTTAACCATTAACCTAACCGTTTCGGCCATCAGCAACTGGATTAACAGCAGGTTGGCCACATGACCAACTCTGTCATTCCAAGCGCAGTCGAGGGATCTCTATGATAATTCGGATTGTATTAGCATTACTAGGCCTATATTTCGGTTGGCAATTGTTCCAATGGGGTGTTTTAAACGCCACATGGGCAGGAACACCCAAAGAATGCTTATTAAATGGTGGTGCGTGCTGGGCGTTTATTCAGGAAAAATTCCAGTTTATACTTTTTGGCCGCTACCCTAACGATCAGCTATGGCAGCCTGCTTTGGTACAGGTTTTATGGTTGGCCATGCTGATAGCTTCGGCTTTTTGGCTGTTGAAACAACATTATAATCGCCTGTGGCTTTGGGTGGTGGTTTTGCCTTTTAGTCTCTGGTTACTTGACCTCGATAACTTGGGCGGCCTGCCGTTAACTTTTTTACTAAGTATGCTAGGCATTGCCGGGGCTTTTCCTTTAGGCGTTCTGCTGGCGCTTGGACGCACCTCAAAACTGCCTTTAGTAAAAACCTTCTGCATTGGTTATATAGAGCTGGTGCGGGGTGTGCCGCTGATTAGCGTATTATTTATGGCGTCATTTCTGTTCCCGCTTTTCCTGCCACAGGGAATTGAAAGCACCCAATTTTGGCGCGCACAAGTTGCTATTATATTATTCGCCGCGGCTTATGTGGCCGAAGCTATTCGTGGTGGTTTGCAATCCCTGCACACCGGCCAATTTGAGGCCGCCGAAGCCTTGGGGTTATCTTACCGGCAACGCACACAACTGGTTATTTTGCCGCAAGCCTTGCAACGCGTTATCGCCCCTTTAGTTAATATCTTTATTGGTATTTTCAAAGACACATCTCTGGTGATGATCATCGGTCTATTTGATTTACTATTAGCCACCAAAACCGCCTTAGCCGATGCCCCCTGGCGCCCTTTTTACGTGGAGGCCTTTATATTTACCGGCTTAATCTATTTTGTTTTTTGTTACGGCATGTCTCGCTATAGTCAGGTTTTGGAAAAGCGGTATGCCTAAAATTATCGTATATAGCCAACTGCTTCAATAATGAACCATCTCGCCAAATGATATAAACCGTCACTCCAGCGCAGGCTGGAGTCTATGCATCTAAAAGTGTTATGTATACGGCGATTCAGAATATGTTTCAAACCCCACGGCATGGGTTCCAGCCTTCGCTGGAACGACAGAGCGGTATATGTTAGAACCACACTTTTCAAAATACAATACCGTCACTCCAGCGCAGGCTGGAGTCTATGCCGCTGGACGTGTTATTTATACGGTAATGCAGAATATGTTTCAAACCCCACGGCGTGGGTTCCAGCTTTCGCTGGAACGACGGAACGGTATATTTAGAGCATACTTTTCAAAGCATAAAACCGTCACCCCAGCGCAGGCTGGAGTCTATGCCGCTGGACATGTTATTTATACGGTAATGCAGAATATGTTTCAAACTCTACGGCATGGGTTCCAGCCTTCGCTGGAACGACGGAACGGTATATTTAGAGCATACTTTTCAAAGCATAAAACCGTCACCCCAGCGCAGGCTGGAGTCTATGCCGCTGGACATGTTATTTATACGGTAATGCAGAATATGTTTCAAACTCTACGGCATGGGTTCCAGCCTTCGCTGGAACGACAGAGCGGTATATGTTAGAACCACACTTTTCAAAATACAATACCGTCACTCCAGCGCAGGCTGGAGTCCATGCCGCTAAAATCAAAGCTGCTGAAAATCCTCAGGCACAGATTCCACCCTGCGGCGGAATGACCTATTAAATGTGCGCAGCAATCTTTTACTCATAGCGCTATAGTTTAACAATCCTACTCAGCTTATCGGCCAATTGGTAGTTATGCGTGGCCATTAATAAGCTTAGTCCGCGTTCTACTACTATATCGCTTAAAAGCTTAAAAACGGTATCGGCTGTTTCAGGATCTAGGTTGCCGGTAGGCTCATCGGCAATCAAAACAGCTGGACTGTGAATTAGGGCGCGAGCAATGGCAACGCGTTGTTGTTCACCACCCGAAAGCATCATAGGGCGGTGCGTAGAGCGATGCGCAACCCCCAATTTTTCTAACAAATTCATCGCCAGTTCTTTGATTGCTTGCTTAGATTGCTTTGCTTTTAGCAATTGCGGCAGCATCACATTTTCCAAGGCACTAAAATCAGGTAACAATCGATGCGCTTGATAGACAAAGCCCAAATAATCTGCACGAAATTTGGTGCGTTGTCGCTCGTTACTAGCAGCATGGCCAAAAATTTTAACCGTGCCGTTTACAGGATTTTCCAACAGCCCTGCGATGTGCAGCAACGTAGATTTTCCAGCCCCCGATGCCCCAACCAAGGCAACGGATTCTCCTTTGTTAATCTTTAAGGAAAAATCATGTAAAACAGTGATGTCTTTACTGCCCTGATGGTAGGTGTGCGTGATATTATCCAGTTGCAATACTGCGGTCATAACCGCTTATAGCGATTTCAGGCAGGCTAACACAGCATTATTGTGTTCTGGCAGACTTATACTTAGCCTAATATGGTTAGCAATAGCGGTGCTGCGATCTCTGGCCTTTATTCCCTTTGATTCCAAAGCATTTAAAGCCAAACGAGCATCATGCATTTGCATAAATAGAAAATTGCTGTCTGAGGGATAAATAGTTTTAACAGCAGGCATGTTCTGTAATGCTTTTTCCATGCGCTGTCTTTCTGAAACAATATGAGCTATGCGCTGTCTATTTTCCACTAGCCCGCCAGGAGAAAGCGCTTTGGTTGCCATATTAGCAGCCGTTAACGATAAAGGATAAGGCGGTAAAACGCGGCGACATAAATTAATAATATCCGGGTGCGCAATCATACCGCCAATACGTTCCCCTGCCAGGGAATAGGCTTTGGATAATGTTCTAAGTAAAACAATATTTTCGTATTTTTTTATTAACGCCAATTGTTTATTGCGACGGTCTTCTTCACTGAATTCTATGTAGGCTTCATCGATCACAATAATATGCTGGCTGGCTTGTTGGGCAATGACCTTAATGTCATCAATCTTTAATAAATTACCAGTTGGGTTACCAGGCGAGCATAGAAAAAGTAACTTTACGGCTGGTAATTTTTCAATAATATCGGGGGTATTTAGTTGAAAATTATTTTCTGTTAAAGAGACATCAACAGTGCTGCAATTCTGGATTGCTGCCGCCACTTGATACATGCCAAAAGTAGGCGAACATTGCAGAATTTTATCTATTCCCGGCTCGCAAAAAACCCGAATAAGTAAATCAATGGCCTCATCGGCTCCACGGGTAATTAATAATTGTTCCGTATCAACATCGTAGGCTGCGCTCATCGCTGTTACCAATCCTGGGGGCTGTTGGTCTGCATAACGGCGAGACATCGCTTGCTCAAACCCATAGGGCGGCCAGGGGTTTTCGTTGGCATCCAGCCAAATAGTAATGTTCTGATTTTTGTTTTCAGATCGCGCTGAACTGTAAGGCTTTAAAGCCAGTATGTTAGGGCGCGCTAGTTTTTCTATCATGTTTATAGTCCTGGAAATTTCCCGCCCCAAATAGAGCTTGCTGATCTGGATTCGGCTGGCTTATCCAGATTCATTGTCGCCTGCGTTACCAAAGGCAATAGTGCTTTATGCACCGCCGGCTTTGCCGTAAAAATCCGGTATTCCTGGTTTAGATGTTCTCGGGAAAAATCCAAAGCGTTGCCTCTTTCATCGGTAATAACCATCCCAGCCTGTTCTAGTGGGGCAATGAGCGGCACAATATCATAAAAAGCCAAATCTCCTTCCCATACAGCTTCAACATTTCCTAGCATAAGATCAACATATCCTAAACAATTGAGATTGGTTATAATCTTATGCTGTTCTTTAACGTGTTGAAATGCTTTTTGCTGGCTAGCGGTTTTAAACATCACATCAGGCACTGTAGTTGCTATTTTATAAGGGGCAGTAGCTGATATAATATTGGTTTCTGTGCCGCTATAGGTTTTATTATTTAACAAATCATGTACACAACCCAGCACTGGCAAATCCTGGTACAAAAGCCCGACCATTATACCAAAGCCACCTGCCCCGCCCTTGGCCACCTGCTGCATTGCTGAGCTACCATCAATGGGATCAATCACCCAGCAATAGTCTGCCTGTATATTATAAATACCGCTTTCCTCACCAATAATGCCATGCTCCGGGTAATGCTGTTTAAGATGTTTTACCATCGCTAGTTCGGCTTGCCTCTCTCCTTTGGAGACTAGTTCGCCATTCTGTTTCGTTTGCATTGCGTCTGGCTGTTTTTTCAATTGCTCCCAGTTTTTTAATAAAATGGGGCGGGCAATGCTAATTAAAGCGTCAGCGGTGCGTTGAAAATCTAGCATATCATTGAATATATGCAGAAATTCCTTAATTAAAAAGACATGATCCAAGTTTGTATTAATCCGTATCGTACTGTTATTGCCGTAAACGGCATTGGCGGTGCCAAATTCTTGCAAGGGTTAATGACCAACGACATTTATTTACTCGATCATCAACCCTGCATTTATGCCTGCTTCCTGACGGCACAGGGGAAATTTCTGCATGATTTTCATATTTTCAAACAAGGGAACAGTTATTTTTTAACGCCGGAGAAAAAACGCGCGGCTGATTTGGTCAAGCGCCTAAAAATGTATAAGCTAAGAGCCGCTGTTGATATTCAAAATATTGACTATTTGAATGTTTTTCATTTTCTACAAGGTGATCCGTCTAACCTTTTACCGCCAGATAGCTTGCTCTCTGCTGATCCACGTCATGAAGATTTAGGATACCTGGCCTTATTAAGTGAAAACGCCGTCGAAAATTTAAAAAGCCGTCAGGATGGTATGGGCGCAGCTGTTGACAGCCATTTAAAAGAACAGCAATTAGAGGAAATAGCCTTTGATTTGTGGGACACACAACGCATTCAAGCCAAGGTGCCTGATGGCAGCCGTGATATGATGCCCGAAAAAGCTATCTTATTGGAATATGGGCTGGATAATTTGAACGCTATTTCTTATGAAAAAGGTTGTTATTTGGGGCAAGAACTAACCGCCAGAACCCATTATCGCGGTATTGTTCGCAAAGGTTTGGAAATTGTAACAGGTGATAATTTACCGGAAACAGGCATACCGCTTTTTAATAAAGAAAATGAAAAATCTGTTGCTACAATGGCATCCTCCTGTAAGGAAATTGGATTAGTACTGATAAAACAGGAAGAAAATACAAATAAATTTCCGTTATTTACAGAAAACCGTGAGGAAGAAATTAATCTTTTACACAAATAAAATATGGGGCGAGTGACGGGATTTGAACCCGCGGCCCTCAATACCACAAACTGATGCTCTAACCTACTGAGCTACACCCGCCATAAATTAATGAAGAGGTTATAAAGGCAATTCTTGTAATGGTCAAATACTCTGTTTATTTTAAGATAGATAACCTGGTTGCCAATAATACTTTTCCCTGCTAGAACGCCGAATAGCGTTTCCGGTGCGAACCAGAGCGTAAAATTGTTGTACGCATGTGAAAAGGCTTATAGGAGTATAGCTCAATTGGTAGAGCACTGGTCTCCAAAACCAGGGGCTGTGGGTTCGAGTCCCTCTACTCCTGCCATTTATGGCGTATGATAAAAGGAAAGTTACTATGGCAACGGATATTAAAAACAAAAGCAAACGAGCAAAACATTCAGCAGCGCCCAAAAGTGCCAAGCGAAAAGGAACGCAAGACGCCCATGCACCGTATGCCGAAGATGATACTATTGCCAAAGCCCCCAATGTTTCACCCGCGCAGTATATTCGCAATGTAAAAGGTGAAATGGCCAAAGTTATTTGGCCAACCCGCAAAGAAACGATTCAAAGCACGATTATGGTTATTATCATGGTTGTCTTTGTTTCTTTATTCCTGTTTAGCATTGATACATTTTTTGCCTGGGCAGTGGAAAAAATTATATAATTAAGGTTTTATCATGAGTGTTATAGCAAAAGAAAATACAGATTCAGAACTACGCAAACGCTGGTACGTTATTCACGTTTATGCCACGTTTGAAGACAAAATTGCGGCCAATATTATGGAGCAAGCAGAGGAACATAACCTACAAGATTTATTCGGGGAAGTCGTTATCCCCTCCGAAACTGTAACAGAAGTGCGTCGCGGCCAAAAAGTTGATGTCGATAAGAAATTTTTTCCTGGCTATATTTTGATCCAGATGGCCATGACAGATCAAACCTGGCATTTGGTTAAAAACACTAACCGTGTTACCGGCTTTTTAGGCGGTAGCGGCAAAGGTAAGCCCGTGCCACTTTCCAATGCCGAAGCAAAACGCTTCCGCGCACAACTGGAAGAAGGCTTCACCGAAACACGCAGCGGCGTTATGTATGAAGTGGGTGAAACAGTGAACGTTATTGATGGCCCATTCGAAGGCTTTAACGGTGTGGTAGAAGAAGTGGAAGAAGCCCACAACAAACTTAAGGTTTCAGTTTCTATTTTTGGCCGTGCCACACCAGTTGAATTGAGCTTTCAGCAGGTTGAAAAAGGTTAATCTCAAGAGCTTGCGCGGCAACCCACGCATAAGTTGGAAGCACTATATTTTCTGAGAAAATTTTTTTCGAGAAAGGGCGGAATAACGAACTATTTTGTATCTTTTTCAAAGGGATTTGCAGCGAAAAAGGCGAAATTCTACTTGTGCGTGGTTTTTGGGTAAGCTCTAAGGTGCGTAAAGTTCATATTAAAGATGGAACCATGTTCATCAAAACTGGTTGAGTAATATAGTGCTTCCAAAATAAATCCGTGTGGAGGCGAGAGCAAGTAAAATTGAGCGCAGTATATTCTTCATACATACGCGAAATTTTGTGCCGCTCGCAGCCCCTCACGGTTTTATTTTGGAAGCACTATATTTCTGCTAGCCCCCAAGTAAACCCCTTTTCCTCGTTAAAAACATAAAGAAAATCAACCAAACCGATAAAAAAGATAAATTTTTATTGTTTTTAAATATAAATCAGGTATTATTGTGATGTAGCGCACAATTATAATCTGATATTATTATATGTATATTTTAAACCGTACTTTTCTTTTCGCCCTTCCCATTATTTTCCTAACGGCTTGTGGGGATGACGCCCCACCTGAGCAAAAAAAGGCTGATAATGCCGATGTTGACCGGGAGCTGATTGATTTAATCAATCGCACCCAGCCGCCTGAAATTAAGGAGGCTAATTTAATAGCAACACCCGCAACGCTTTCTTTTTCAACTATTCGGGTTGGCGACGAATTAAATCTTCCTATTGTTTTAACAAACGATGGGGACAAGCCTTTGACCATTGAAGATGTGCGCCTGGCCAGTGAAGAAGATGTTTTCAGCTTGGAAAATCAATGTCGCCCAGGGCAAGTATTGGAAGAAGGCAAGAAAATCTGTCGTATTAATGTAACTTTTGTTCCCGGCCAGCCTAGACAATATAAAACAACTGTTATTATTACCCACACAGCACCGGAAAGCCCGATGCTGATAGAATTAATGGGTAATGGTGAAGAGCCGCCCGCACCAGAACAGCAAGTTTATATTCCACCCGCAGCCCCTGCCCCGCCATCACCGTTATGGTTAAACTCTCAACGTTTGCAACAGCAACGGGGTACTGGAACTTTAAAAGTATTACAAACCGGTGTTGACTTAGGCGACGTACCCTATACATCCACCAGCCCAGGTTATGGAGAACTTGGTTTTCCAGCCACCGAATCAACGTTGCCTGTTAACCGCACACGCATGATAACGATGGATCGCTATATTCCTGCCGTGTTGGAAAGCACTATTAACTCTCAGTTAAGTGGCGGACGTGCCGTAGGCGTTATTGAAACGAATGTTTACAGTGCAGAAGGCCGTAATATTCTGATTCCGGCTGGCTCACGGATGACAGGCACCTATCAATCTCTAACCCAGCAGGGTAACACCCGTTTAGGTGTTGTATGGTCTCGTCTTATTCGCCCAGATGGTGTTGGCATTAACCTATTAAACGCCCCTTCCATGGATGTTATGGGGCGGATGGGTTTAATTGGCCAGTTGGATAACCGCTACTTTGACCGGTTTGCCTTGCCATTGCTCATTAGTACATTGGGTATCGCAGCCAACTACGCCGCCAGTGATGGCACCGTTGTAACGCGTGGCTTTGGTGATTTAGGCAGCGATATTTTCAGCACGGTTCGTGTGGAAGAAATTAGTAGAGAAGAATTCGCCGCCCGACAATTTGCCGATGAACTGTTAAAAATCTCTGCCCAGCTTATTAAGGAAAATATTGATATTCGCCCGGTTATTACGGTGCCTGCCGGTACACGCTTTAATGTGATTCCGACGCAAGATATTATTTTGAGAAAACCAACACAAATGGTAGGATTGGCTAACCAGAATAATCTTGCAGCGCGTGCTTCTGAACTGATTCGAACCATTCAACGAGGTGAAAACAGTGAAACCGCCGTACGTTTAGCAGAAATTTTAGGAAGTGTTGCCGAAGCCGGCGCACAAAACGAGCAAAACGCTTTAAGTGGCCCTTATTCTTCACCAGCTTTAGGCGCAGGCGCACAAAATTTTGGCCCCCCTGCACTACAGTAATTGTAGTGCTATATAACAAAGGAAATAGATAAAAATGGCAGGCTTAGGAGAAAATACCGCATTAACCAATGAGTTGCTATTACGCGCCCTGGAGCCATTCAAGGTTTACTACGATGACCCTGCCAATGAGGAAATTGCCATTAACCGGCCTGGCGAAATTTTTGTAAAAATTCGTGGCGAAGGCTGGACACCGGTTGAAGTTGAAGCCATTAGCATGAATCGTATTTTTGCCTTGTGCCGCATGCTGGCCAATGTAACTGATCAAAGCTTTAACATGAACGCGGTGCCAATCCTGGCCGCAACCTTGCCTGGTGGACATCGGTTTCAAGCTATTTTGGGCCCCAACGTGCGTTACAGTATGGAAGATACGCACGGCATTGCCATGTGTATTCGTCGGTTTAATGCCGAACACAAATTCCGGTTGGATGATTTCCAGCTAAAACCCGGTGAAAAGCCAAAACAAATTGAAGCCGCAAAACTGGAACGCAACCAGAAAAAACGTTATTCAGACTTCCCTTACGAAGATCTTATCGGTGCCGTTGATGAAGGGGAAGCCGTTTTAATTTCCGGTGCAACATCGACGGGTAAAACAACATTCCTGAATGCCCTGGTGGAATATATTCCCCGGGATCGTCGCTTAATTACGGTGGAAGATACGCGCGAAATTATGGTGCCCCATCGCAATCGGGTACACTTTGTGGTTTCCAGAACAGAATCAGCCAACGCCGTAACCTATACGCATATTTTGGATACTATTGTGCGGATGACCCCTGATATTATTATCTGTGGGGAGATTTCTATTGTGAACTCTAAAAGTATTTATCGTTTGATGACCACTGGCCACTCAAACTTTATGGCAACCATTCACGCCGAAAGCCCGGAAATGGCTTTACGTGCTTTCTGGCAGAACCTAGCACAGGCCGACCCTGGGCTAGATTCCGAAGCAGCAGTAGAAATTCTATCTCGCTCTTTTGGCCGTATTGTGCAAATTGACCGTTCCAGCGGCCAGCGCGTTATTACTGCTGTGGATGCACCGAATATTGTAAAAAGTGCCATTTATAATGCCACCAGAGAAGGGGTAACACCACAAGAGCTTGCAAAACAAAGACAAATCGCTGAAAATGAGGCCTATGCCCTGCAACGCGACGCCGACATGGAGAAAAAGTTTGTTGAAGCAGGTAAATAATAAGACATTCAAAACAGTATGGTTATTAATGCCTGCTGTTAAAAGGAACTGTTATGGCTAATAAAGCTGCTGATACTGGTGAGCGCGATGTCGCCATCAAGCACCTTTTAAAAGGGCTGGGTATTGCTATTGCCATTTATCTGGGGATGTTGATTCTTACAACCATCAGTTTTGCCTACTGGAAATATGGTGTTAAAGCCGGAACCACAGAAATGGTGGTTGACTATCTCAAGACCATTGTTAACCCCATTAAATTTTACGGCTTTTACAGTGGCTGGATGGATAACAAGACGTTCGATCAATACGATTGGCGTATTTTTGGTTTTCCAACAGAAATATTTTTTTCTGCCATCAGCGGTATAACTTTCCTTTTCATCTGGGCAGCCAGCAACCCTGGCTCCTTTGCGAATACTTCTTTGGGGAATGCCCGCATGGCGAAAACCGAAGATATTATGCGGATGAAACTGCTGGGTGCTAAAAAGCCATTGATTGTTTTGGGCGAATGGCAAAAGAAATTTTTGATGCTGCCGGAAACCCTTTCCGTGCTTTGTGTTGCCCCACCTGGTACTGGTAAAACCACCGCTATCGTTATTCCAACTATTTTAACCAACAATGAAGTTTCCATGTTGATTAACGATGTAAAGCCGGAATTATTTGATCAAACCAGCCATGCACGTTCCAGGCACAGCCATTGCTTCCGTTTGGAATGGGCAGCCTCTGATCAACCGGAAAAAGGCATCTTCTTGCCTCGCTGGAACGCCTTGTCGCCACTCTCTATGCCACCCAAGGGACCAAACCGCGATTTATATATTGAACGACTTGTCGGTATTATTGTGGAAGAGCCAGAGGGAAATGCTGACCCGCACTGGACGAAAAAAGGGCGGGCAACACTGGCTGGTTTTATTCACTACCTGGTCGGTAAATGTGAGTCTGGCAATTATGATGGCTTGCCAGAAGATTGGGTTGGTAAAGAACCCTCTATTCCCATGTTGCTAGATTGGATGACAGCCTCTATTCGTCGGGCGGAAAAGCAACAGGAAGAAGCCCGCGCCAAGAGTGGCCCCATGGCCGTGATGGGGATGGATCCCATGAAAGACTTTTTGCGCAACGCGGCCAACGAAGCCGAAGAAAACGATTATTCAAAACGTGCGGTGATGGAATTAACCGCCATTGCCAACACGCCGGATAAAGAGCGTGGCTCTATTCTTTCTACGATGGATAGTGGTTTAATTATTTTCCGTAACAGTGCGGTGCGCGACCGTACCATGAAAAGTGATTTTGCTTTCAAAGAATTTCGCGGCATTCAAGACCCGAATACTGGTAAATGGACACCCCTAACGGTTTATATCTGTGTAAACCAGGAAGATGCCCGTTCTTTGGGTATTATTACAGGCCTGCTGGTTGAAGCACTGTCTGCCTATCTGGTGGCACACCCGCCAAATGGTACGGCACGAAATGGTGATAAACTAGGGCCTTGTGATGTGTTATTTGTGCTGGATGAGTTTCCGCAGATGCCCAAACTACAGGCCTTGATTGATGGCCCGGCTGTGGGTCGTGGTCAGCGCGTAAGTTATTTGATGATCGGGCAGGATTTGGGCCAGATTAAGGCAAAATACGGTGAAGATGAAATGGAAACAGTGATTTCCACAACCGCGGCCAAAGTAATTCTACCGTTGAACAACGAGGTTACCGCAAAACGTTTTTCCGAAATGGTGGGTCAATACACGTTGGAACTACGTTCAAAATCCCGAACCCACGGTTTATCAAAAGAAACCAACCCCTTTGCCTTTAATATTCAACGTTCGTTACAGGGGCAGCCCTTGCTACGGCCAGAAGACTTTATGTCTATTCCGGCTGGTAAACACTATGTGCTTTATCAGGGCAATAAAAACCGTCCTATTAAGTGTGATACCCCTGCCTATTATGCGCATAAAGAACTGAAAAAGTTGGTTTATGCTCCAGCTTTTGGCAGCGGAGAAGATATGGTGCCCGCGTCTTATATTCCTGAGTATGCTTTGAAATTACGTAAAAAAGAATACGAAGATGAAAAGCGCCAAGAAGAATTAAAAGAATCTATTAAACGCCATATTCGCCTACAGGAAGAAAAAGAAGAGCAAGCCAAGCAAGATGCCATTCGTATGGAAGCAGAACGCGAAGCCGCCCAAAAAAGAGCCGCCGAACAACGCCGCAAGGCCGCATCAGAAGAGCAAGAAGACAAACCTACACCAGCCAGAAAAGTAGGTAGCGTTTAAGATCATCAACAGGCGCTAAGAGCTTACCCGAAAACCCACGTATAAGTTGAAAAAAGTATAATGCTTCCAAAATAAAACCGTGAAAGGCTGCGAGCGGCGCAAAATTTCGCTTATGTATGAAGAATACACGGCGCTCAATTTTACTTGCTCTCGCCTCCACACGGATTTATTTTGAAAGCACTATATATTTACAGCCAAAGGCTTATCGCCTACTTTACAGGCATGCTAATGCTTGTCTCTCCTGCCAAAAGTCTTGACTTTGATATTGAAATAAAAGGTCATTATTTGGCGCCAGAGTTTCTAACGCAAAGCCAGCAGCTAGTGAATGTTTTACAAGGTTATACTGCCGATCAAATTGCTGATTTAATGAGCATCAGTTTAAAACTAGGTCAGTTAAACGAACAACGC
This sequence comes from uncultured Alphaproteobacteria bacterium, assembly GCA_963706365.1. Taxonomy (GTDB): domain Bacteria; phylum Pseudomonadota; class Alphaproteobacteria; order JAJTHO01. Next base: position 1,070,559 of record OY970150.1, read on the forward strand.
TATCAGAATTTTCAACAGCCTTTTACCTCACAAAACGCTAAACAAGCTTTGCTGGCCTTTCAAGGCGATGTTTATAAGGGTATTTACGCCGCTGATTTTACCGAATCAGAGCTTTTATTTACCCAGCAACATTTAAGAATTTTATCTGGCCTGTACGGTATTTTAAAACCGCTGGACTTAATGCAACCCTACCGCCTTGAAATGGGCACCAAACTGGCGGGCAAGTGGGGAAAGAACTTATATGAATTTTGGGGTCAGCAACTGGCAGATAACCTAAACAAACAAGCAACCGATATTTTGGTTAATCTTGCCTCGCAAGAATATTTTAAATCAGTTGATAACGCTGCGCTAAAAAAACCTGTGCTGGAAATAGCTTTTAAAGAGCAAAAGGGCAATGATTACAAAATTGTGGCCATTCATGCCAAAAAGGCACGGGGCTTAATGGTACGTTATGTTGTGAAAAATAGCATTACCGATATTGAAAAACTAAAGGATTTCAATACAGATGGCTATCAATACAATGACGCTCTTTCTGACCAAAAGAACTGGGTCTTTACCCGATAAGTTACTACTTAATAAGATTTATTTAACACTTTGTTGATAAATTTAAAAGGTAATGGAAACAAGTTTTGGTGAACTACAGTTCAATAATGGTGCACCCAGCCTAAGAAGTAATGTTCTAGGGGTTGACTTAACCGGGTTGATGGACAGCCTGGTACAGGTAAAACGTCTTCCTATTTTAGATAAAGAGGCTGATATCAGCCAGAATGCCCTAAAACTAGCCGCTTTTGGCGAACTGGAAACACTTTCAAAATCCTTAGAATCTGCGGCTTTAAATTTACGTGCCCCTACTGTTTCCATGGGTGGAACTGATGTATTTAAAAGCAAGGCCGCTTTTGCACAGTCCAATGGCAGTACCCCACCTGCTTCGCTGATGTCTATTACCACGACGAAAAATGCCGAGGTGGGGGAGTTTACTCTTACCGTTAATCGTTTAGCCACCACGGACGTTATTAACGGTGGTGGAACATTTTCGGCCACAACTGATCAACCAGTAACAACTGATGGCAACCTTGTTATTAACGGCGAAACGGTTGCATTAACAACCGGTGATAGTCTGGAATCTATTCGTGATGCAATTAATGCCTCAACAAGAGACAGCGGCGTACGCGCCAGTATCGTTAAAGTAGATGCCACAACCTATAAACTAAGTTTACAAGCCACCGAAACAGGAAAAGCCATTGATTTAACCGGTAGTGATGCAGGAATCCTGACAGATTTATCCCTTGCCGCCTCTGGTAAAACCGATACAGCTCTTTCCGCTGAACTGGAATACAATGGCATAACCATTACTCGTCAGCAGAACTCTATCAAGGATCTTGTGGATGGTGTTACTTTTGATTTGTTTACTGCTGATCCAACTAGTGAACTAACCGTTAGTGTAACGCAAAATAACGAAAGTATTAAAAACGGTATTGTTGCTTTTGTTGATGCTTACAATAACATGATGGCCTTTGGAAAAGTGCAGCGAGATATTAATGCAGATGGAACCATTCCTGAAGAATCTATCTTGTTTAATGATAGTACCCTACGCGATTTAATGAGCCGGGCGCAAAATACTATTGCTTCGGCAGTCGGTGGGGTTGATGGTATTAATAACCTGCGTGAAGCCGGTATTACACTGAACGAAGATAATCTGCTGGAAATTGACAATGCAATTCTGGATGACGCTATTGTTGAAAAAGGCGATGAAATTCGTAATCTATTCTCCTTTAACGCCACCTATTCAAATAATAATATTCAGGTGTTGTCCCGCCCCGATTCAGGCGCCGCTGGTAATTTGGAAGTACGCGTTTTAGAAACCGATGTAGACGGCAAACCACTCTCTGCTGAAATAGATTTTAATGGTGAAACGTATACAGCACGTATTGCTAATGGTATCATTTATGGCCCGGATGATACGGATGCCGAAGGATTTGCCTTTGGATATTTGGGTGCTGTCGTTAATGCCGGTGACCCCGCTGCCGTTACCACCATAAAGACAACGCAGGGTATCGCCGATTTATTAGGTAGTTATCTAGAGTCATTTAATAATGTCAGTACCGGTAATATCGCCACGGTAAAACAAGAACTAGAAGACAGCACCAGTCGCCTGGAAGATCAAATTATTGATATTGAAGAACGCGTTGAACTTTACCGCGAACGTTTGGCCTCTCAATTTTTAGCGGTTGAACAGCAAATTTCTGTTTTAAACAGCATTTCCCAAAGTTTGGAAGCCCAATTTGACGCGATGAATAACAAAAACTAATGATGCGTCATAACCCCTATGCAGCCGCTGCTTATAAGCAAAATAATGTGCAAAGCATGTCGCCGGCAGAACAGGTTGCAAGACTTTTAGAAACAGCCGCCAAACATATTCGCCGCGCAAAAGTGCATGCCGAGGCACAAGAATTTGAACTACGTTATAAAGCCACTGAAGATGCCAGTAAAATTATTACGGGCTTAAGTGGCTGCCTAAACCACGAAGAAGCCGCCGCAGAAATGAGCAATATTCTGGAAGGCTATTACACCAACTTATTATTACAAATTACCCGTATTAACATCAAAAACTGTGCCGATACGTGCGATACGATGGTAAATTCCCTAACAGAAATGGCCGCCACCTGGCGACAAATTGAACAACAACAAAACAACAACAGCACCACCCTAATTCAACAAACCGCTGATAATAATGAATCCCTAAACAAAAAACCGGAATCATTTAGCCAGCGGGCTTAAATTCCCTTATTGCATCACTCCATCCAGTTGTTTAACAACTAGTACAATGGATCCTATACCTGCCTCTGTTATCGTATTGATAGCTATACTGTTGTTTCTGCTGGTTCTTTCCGCTTTCTTCTCCTCTTCTGAAACGGCTTTAACGGCGGCTAGCCGGGCAACGATGCATCAGAATGCGAAGAATGGGGATAAACGCGCGGGGATTGTCAATAAATTGCGGCAAGATAGTGAATCATTAATTGGTTCTATTTTGCTGGGGAATAACCTGGTTAATATTCTGGCAACCGCTTTATTAACATCGGCATTAACAGAATTATTTGGCGAGGCCGGGGTTGCCTACGCCACGATTGTGATGACCATTACCGTGCTGATTTTTGCCGAAGTTTTACCGAAAACCTATGCCATTAATAACCCTGATGCTTTAGCTGTGAGAGTGGCACAACCTATACGTGTATGGCTATGGATATCACGGCCACTAACTTCCCTAGTAAAAAGCCTGGCTAATGGGTTGCTTTATCTAATGGGTGTGCGGGGCGGTAACGATATTGGCTCGCATATGAGTGATGAAGAGTTGCGGGGCGCTATTGATTTACATGGCAAACGAATGGATCGGGAAGATGTGCAACACGAACGCGCCATGTTGCGCAGCATTCTGGATTTAGACGATGTCAATTTGAATAAAATCATGATTCACCGTAAAAGTGTATTCACACTGGATATTAACATGCCAACCCGTGAACTAGTAGAAGCGGTGATGGACAGCCGCTATACGCGCATACCGTTATGGGAAAATGAGCCAAATAATATTATTGGTATTGTTCATGCTAAAACATTATTGCGTGCCATTCGTAATACTAATGACATTGATGAATTAAATATTCGGGAATTGGCAAGCGAACCATGGTTTGTGCCAGATGCCACCAATTTGTTAGACCAGTTACAAGCCTTTCAAAAACGACGCGAACATTTTTCTATTATCGTTGATGAATACGGTGCTTTAATGGGCATTGTAACACTGGAAGATATTTTAGAGGAAATTGTCGGGGAAATTTCTGATGAAATGGATGCGCCGGTAGAAGGCGTGCGCCCGTTACCAGATGGCAGCTATGTGGCGCAGGGAATTGTTACGGTGCGAGATTTGAACCGTGAATTTGACTGGAATTTACCTGAAGATAAAGCCGCCACCATTGCCGGGCTTATTATGCTGGAAACCCGCAGCATACCCGAAGTTAGCCAGGTATTTTCTTTCTATAGCTTCCGCTTTGAGATTTTACGTCGCCAAAAAAACCAAATTACACAAATAAAAATTACCCCGCCACCAGGGCGCAAGGAAATGATTATTTGATTACTATTAAGGCTATTGGACACGATAAACGTTCAGCAACCCAACAGTTGTGTGATGAATACATTAAGCGTTGCCGCCTAAGCATTAACCTGAAAACAAAAGAGTTTAAAGGCGATACACGGCGAGAACAGCAATGGCTGGAAAGTGACTTACCTGATAACAGCTATATTGTTGCTTTGGACAGTAAAGGGAATTTACTTGATAGCCTGCAATTTGCCCACAAAATTGAAACAGCACTTAGCCATGGTAAAGGTATTTATTGCATTATTGGTGGTTCTGAGGGGTTAAGTGATTCAATAAAACAGCAGGCGCATTTATTGCTATCATTCGGCCACATAACATTGCCGCATTTACTGGCACGTGTTGTATTATGTGAACAATTATATCGGGCAGAATGTATCAATACGTCACACCCTTACCATAAATAACTACCAGTATTTCTGCCAAATGGCGTCTGTAATATCATCTTGTACAAACTGCCGATGCGCCTGCTGCTCTTCTTGCTTAATCGTAAAGGCACGCGCCGCAACCGGCACTCTATTTAACTGGGCAATTAGCTGGCTATTATCTTTTTTCACTTCAACATTCATGCTTGGTTGTCGTCCACCGCGTAAATTTAAATACACTTCGGCCAATAACTCAGCATCCAAGAGCGCACCGTGTTTTTCCCGGTTGCTATTATCCACTTTAAAACGTTGGCAAAGGGCATCCAGGGAGGCACGCGCCCCGGGGAATTTTTGCCTGGCCATTTTTACAGTATCTAGACAGCGGGTTAAAGGGATTTTCTTAAAGCCTTGCTTGCTAATTTGATAATTAATAAACCCCATATCAAAGGCAACATTGTGGATAACCAGTCGATCTTCACCAATAAATGCCAGAAAATCTTTTACAACTTCGCCAAATGTTGGTTTATCCGCCAGGAATTCGCTTGATAATCCGTGCACTCGAAAAGCCTCTTCCGGCATATCACGTTCCGGGTTTATATATTGATGATAAATTCTGCCAGTTGGAACATAATTTTCAATTTCTACACAGCCGATTTCCACCATTCGATGGCCTTTAGCCGGGCTGATTCCTGTGGTTTCTGTATCTAGTACAATTTCAATCATATAATCTTCCCACGCACGTAAACCATTGGTTTAACATCTAGATTTGCAACACTGTCTACAACTTCGCAAATGATAATATCATGATCCCCTGCCTTGATACGCTGCGATATGTTGCAGTGCATTGTAGCTGCTGCATTGATAAAAGCAGGTAAACCTTCTAAATGCTCATAAGGGAAATCTTCACGCCATTTCCCATGTTTGGCAAAATGCCAGCAAATATCTTGTTGCGACGCACCTAAAATATTAATATTAATTTTATTTGTATTCTCCAAAAGCTGATAACTATTGGCATTATGTTCAATACAAAAAGAAACCAAGGGTGGTGACAAAGAAACAGCCGACAGCGAACTAATGGTTATGCCATGAAAAGTGTCTTCAAACGGCATCGTAATAACACAGACGCCTGTTGGAAAACTACCCAATGTCTGTTTATATCTATTTGCATCAATCATAACCATTGTTATAGCGCAAAAGAATGTTCATAACAGCATGGATGGCGCATTATTTATACAGCGGTAAAATTTATCATCATCGCCCCCAACCTGTTAAAAACAGTTTTACATACAGTGTTTTCTCTACATTAATTGATATTGATAATCTAGAAACAGCAAAAAATAGCCTGTTTAAAATAAATAGGTGGGGATTGTGGTCGTTTTACAATCGTGACCATGGCGGCCATAGCAATGAAAACCTACGTCCCTGGGTAGAATCTCAATTAAATTTTATTCCGCAACGTATTCAACTTTTATGCTTTCCGCGTTTTATTGGTTATGTCTTCAACCCGCTGTCGGTTTATTTTTGCTATGATAATAAGGCATTAAAAGCGGTTATTTACCAGGTTCGCAACGCCTATAAACACCAACATTGTTATGTGGAATATATTGCAGATGCTTCGCCCCATAAACATGGTATGCAAAAGCAATTTTATGTTTCGCCTTATACCCCGCGGGAGGGCTATTATAAAATGGAACTAATACCACCAAATGACCAGTATTTCTTAAAAATAGGGCTGTTTGATAACAACGATGATTTAGTTTTAGTAGCTATTCACAATGGTGGAAAACAGCCATTTACGCGCCAAAACCTTTTTAAATATAGTTTTCAATATGCGTTTCTAACCTTTAAGGTTTCTGGCGCTATTTTATGGCAGGCTGTAAAACTTAGGGTTAAAGGCTTAAAATTCAAAAAGCCTAATTAGATCAGAGTACCCTGTTTAAAGTTCATGACTTAACAACTAATTCCTCAAAATCATCTGATAAATTTCTTGGCGCGATTTATCACATTGCTCTGAAAGCTGTGCAGCGATTTTTGCGGGTGCTATCGTTCCCTTTAACTGATTAATCATATTTTTCAGCTCCTCTTCCGAAAGATACTGCGGCATTGCACCTTCCAGTACTAATACGAACTCTCCCAGTGTGGGCATACTATCCTGCAAATGTTCCTCTATGGTAGCCAGCTTAATTTGTTCATGTAATTTCGTAAGCTCCCGACAAATACACAGCAACCGGTCATTGCCAATAATCTGCTGCATGTCTTGCAATGTTTTTTGCAGTCGTTTCGCGCTTTCAAAAAATACCAGTGTTTCCGGTTTAGCTTTTATTTGCCCCAATGCATTTTGCCTAGCTTGCGATTTCGCGGGCAAAAAACCGTAAAAAGAAACAGCATCAGTTGGTAAGCCACACGCGGATAGCGCACTGGTCACAGAAGAAACACCGGGAACAGGAATGACTGTAATACCGTTATCGTGGCAGGCACGCACCAGTTTATAGCCAGGATCCGCAATAAGAGGGGTACCTGCATCACTAATCAACGCAATATTTTCACCATTTTGCAGCCGCTGTATCAGCTGCGTTAGTCGCTGTGCCTCATTATGATCATGCAACGATAGCATGGGGGTTTGAATATCAAAATGTTTTAGCAGCTTACCACTATGCCGGGTGTCTTCCGCCGCGATTAAATCGACTTTTTTTAAGGTTTCTACGGCTCGAAATGTCATATCGCCCAGGTTTCCTATAGGCGTAGCGACAATATGCAGGGCGTTAGACAGCAACGATTCTTCCCACTGGTAAATCGCCAAGTTTATAATCACCATACGCAACGCGAATTAATCGGGAAACAGGATGATGGAAATGTTCCATAATCTTACGAATTTCGCGGTTTTTTCCTTCTGTCAGCGTCATCGTTACCCAAGTGTTGCTATCCATTTCCTTGTCTATTTTCATGTAAACCGGGCGATATTTTACACCATCGGCTTTTAAGCCTTGTGCCAATATTTTCACCGTGTTCTCGTCTACTTTTCCCTGCACCCGCACACGATAAACCCGCTTTTGGTTATTTTCTGGCAACTCCATTTTTCTGGCTGCTGCACCATTATCGGTGAACAATAGCAGCCCCTCAGTATTAAAATCCAATCTTCCAACGGCGATTAAACGCGGAAAGTGTTTGGGTATTAAATCAAAAACTGTTTGCCTGCCTTGCGGGTCATGGTTGGTCACCAAAAATCCTTTTGGCTTATGCATCATCCATAATTTTGTGGCTTTATTGGCCTTTGGTCGTCGAATTATTTCACCGTCCAATGCAATAACATCCGCAACAGAAACTTTTGTGGCCGGCGTTTCAACAGTTTCGTCATTAATTTCTACCCTGCCCTGTTCAATTAAGGCTTCTGCTTCTCGACGGGAGCAGACGCCGGCATCTGCCATAGCTTTGGCGATTCGAATTAGTTCTGACATGCTTGCACCAAGGCTTTAAACAGTTTTTTATCACCATTGTTCACATAATATTCTGGATGCCACTGAACCCCAATACAAAATTTATAACCGTTATGCTCAATGGCTTCTATGACACCATCGGAGGCACTGGCGGTAATTTTTACGCCTGTTCCCACTTGGTCAACTGCCTGATGGTGCGCGCTGTTTACTTCCAGACGATCAGCCTGCACAATTTGCCTTAGCTGGCTGTTGGGTTGAATACGCACAGAATGGCCGGGTTCATGCCGCGGGTTGGGTTGCTCATGCTCTAAGCAATCCGGAAAACTATCAGGAATATGTTGAAACAGCGTGCCGCCCAGCACCACATTCTGCAATTGCTGGCCGCCACATATGCCCAAAACCGGCTTATCTTGCGCAAGCATTGCTTTTAAAACCGCAACTTCAAAGGCAGTACGGCGCTGTTTTAAAATGACTGTCGCATGTTTATCGCCGCCATTATACATCGCCGGGTCTACATCAAACGCGCCACCTGTTACAATCAAACCATCCAGCATGGCTACGTAATCATCTACATAATCCATAAAATGCGGTAAGGGGATAGGCATACCGCCTGCATCCACAACTGCCTGGCAATAATTATCGCGAATAGCAAAGTAATCCAGCTTTGAAAAACTTCCTGGTTTTTCAGAACCGTTTTCAAAATCAAGCGTTAAACCAATTTTTGGTATTCTAGGCATAAGATACTATAACCACTCAATAACTTTTTTCCAAACAGTCTCTAAACTTTTACGACCGGCGACCAAACCTAAATGGCCAGTAGGAAAATGATAATGCGTACTGTTTATATTCTCTTTTAAAGGAGCCGACGCAGCAAAGGGCACCACATGATCATATTCACCAGTAATCACTAACGTGCTTTGTGGGTTTGGCTTAATTACAGACAACCGATCTAAATACCAGTTGCCAATAGTTTTCATTGCTACCTTTTTTGCCAATGGCATTGCTGCCGTCAGCCAGGCATCTATCAGGGCAAAACTTTGCCGTTCTGTATCTGTTAGATGTTCATATTGCACTGCAAAATTCTGATACCGTTTCGCCACTTGCTGCGGGTTGCGCGCCACCAGTAGATATTGAATAACATCAGCAGGCAAATAATTGTTGCGCCGGATAACTTCTTGTAACCAAGGCCAAAAGCGTTGCAGCTGCTGATGTTCCTGATCAGACAACATTTCTCTAAAATCTGCAGGAGGCGAAATTAGCAGTAATTTGGTAATCCCCTCTTGCTGCTGTATCAATTTACTAGCAAACGTAGCGCCCATGCAATAACCGGCGATGTGCTCTGGCTTGCACACCTGCCACGCACGCTGCAACCGCTGCTGGTAATCTTCTAATGCAAAGTCATACTCTTGCGCTGTTAAAATGCCCCATTCCAGAATTACAGGGTTGAAACCATTGGCCGCCAAATATTTCACAACACTACGCGATGGCGATAAATCTAGAATTTTATAGGAATTTATAAGGGAGGGGATGAATAGTACTGCAGGTTTGTTAGGATCACCATATTGCCAGAGACGGCTACTTCCTTCTTGCCAGATTTCCTTTGCACTACTCTGCGTATTTTTTGGTAAATTTTTTAATGCTAATGTTTGCCCCAAAAGCATTTGTTGCCTTTTTTGCCGATCAAACGGTGGTAATATAGCATCGGCTAATTGTGTTAAAGTTGGCCGTTTATCAGACATCATTTATTTATATGAATTTTTTTTGTTTTTCAAACACCAATGGGCTATGCCCCCTACAGATATAATTTTATGAACGAATTACACCCTTTATTACAGATTTTTCATAAGTCTCGCTTACTATTAGATTTTGATGGCGTTGTTAGCCCTAAGCCTTTTGAGTACCAGCAAATAGATAATATGACCGCTTTTATTGCTGATCATTTCAATATTTCTATTGAAGAAGCAAAAGATAAAGCGGCGGGATTCTTTAATAGATCTAACAGAAGCGGTACCCTGGTAGGATTTTACAAAACACTGCTAGATTCTTATGCACAAGACGATTCACCATCTTATTCCAAACTGCCTAAAGAGGATAACCCTGATCTTGTTCTGCAAAAAATGATTGCCTATTGCTACGATTTAGACCGAGTTACACAAGCAAAAGACAATCCCACTGTTCAAGAACAGTTAAAACATAGCCGAATTTTTCTTAATTATTTAAGGCACTTCGACAAGCCATCTGCTGTTTTGTCCACTTCTCCTTTTTCTTTTCTTAAAAATGCCATGGATTATTATATACCAGATCGCGGTAATTTTCTGACAGATAGTCACTTAATTGGCGTTGATAATCTTACCTTTGAGGCAAAACCCAGGCAGTATGCTTTTGATTATGCCCTGCAAGTTTTAAACTGGAAGCCTGAAGATGTATTATTTATAGATGATAGTTGGCAAAATATTCAAGTGGCTAACAAATTAGGCTTTAATACCGTATACGTTGATCATGATACGAAGGGTTTGAGCCAAGATAATGGTCAATGGACAATAAGCAGCTTGAGCGATTTAAATGAATTATTAGCAGCAGAACAGGAAGCTATTTTAGTTAACTGTCAAAGTGTCTTAACCAGTTCATATTCGTAGCAAAAAATGCCCTTAAATCAGGAATACCCCGTTTTAACATGGCTAAGCGTTCAACTCCCATGCCAAAAGCAAAACCTTGATGTTGCTTAGGGTCAAGATTACAGCTTTTTAATACATTCGGGTGAATCATCCCGCAGCCCAAAACTTCCAGCCAGTCATCACCTTCCCCAATAATTAATTGGCCTTTCTCGCGACGACAAGCAATATCCACCTCAGCAGAAGGCTCAGTAAACGGGAAGAAACTGGGACGCAAGCGCATGGGCACATTAGGCAATTCAAAGAATCGACTTAAAAATTCTTGCAGGCAACCTTTCAGATGTCCCATATGAATGCCGGGTTCAATTACAACACCTTCAACCTGGTGAAACATCGGTGTGTGGGTTTGGTCGGAATCAGCGCGATAGGTTCGCCCTGGCACGATAAAACGCAGTGGCGGTTTTTCGTTGGTCATTGTGTGAATTTGTACTGGCGATGTATGCGTGCGCAGCAGTTGTTCATCTGTATTTTTTATGTAAAATGTGTCGTGCATCTGCCGCGCAGGGTGCTCTGGCGGAATATTTAAGGCTGTAAAGTTATGAAAATCATCCTCAATATCTGATCCCATTTTAACGCCAAAACCCATGCTTTGAAAAATGGCCTGAATTTCATTAATTGTTTCAGGAATGGGGTGCAGGCTTCCCCGCTGTTGTGTGGGCTGATAGGCCTGGCCAGCGGGCAAACTTACATCTACTGATTCATTTGCAAGGCGTGCATCCAATGCCTGCTGTTCCAGAACAATTTTCTGTTCAGAAATTGCCTTTACAACAGCTTGCTTTACAACATTGACTGCCTGCCCTGCTTCTCGACGTTTTTCCGCAGGCAAGTTAGAAACATTTTTTAGTTCTGCCGTAATTTCACCTTTTTTACCAAGGCTAGCAACACGATAGCTTTCTAGCTCTTCTAAGGAAGAGGCATTACTGATTTTAGAAAGCCACTGGTCTTGTAAGTCCTGCATATCAAAGAAGCGAGTCACCTTGATAGTAGCAAAGATATCCTTCTGCTACACCTAGAATGACAATTAAGCTGCAATAGCTTTTTTTGCCTGCTCAACAACTGCACCAAAAGCATCTGGCTGGTGAATTGCCATGTCAGATAGAATTTTACGATCTAGCTCAATACCAGCCTTATGAACACCATTCATAAATTGTGAATAGGTCATGTCATGCAGGCGGGCTGCTGCATTGATACGCTGAATCCAAAGTGCACGAAACGTGCGCTTTTTGGCGCGTCTATCGCGATAGGCATATTGCCCGGCTTTTTCAACGGCCTGATTAGCAGTTTTAAAACAATTTTTGCGGCGGCCATAGTATCCCTTGGCGGCTTTAATAACTTTACGGTGTCTGGCGTGGGTGGTAACGCCGCGTTTAACTCTAGACATGCGACTCTCCTATATATATGGGTGATATTTACGTACAATGCGGGCATCGCTGGCGTTTAATACGCGCATGCCACGGCTTTGTCGTTTCATTTTCTGGGAACGCTTGCGCAAATTGTGGCGTTTAAAAGCGTTACCCGCCAATATTTTACCACTTTTGGTTGCCTTAAAACGCTTTTTTGCGCCAGACTTAGTCTTTAACTTGGGCATTTTCTCTCCTCTATCATTAACAACACCGTCAAGGCAATACCCTGCCTGGAACGGCTATTTGGTGTGGTGTGTACCAAATACTTTGCTTTAAAGCAAATATTTATTTAATAATTTCTAGCGCGATATGTTCAACATGCAATTCATAGTGGCAAAGGCTTGATCAACTCCAGAGACATGGGTACGGGCATATTCTGTTGTTGCCTCATCTCTTAACAAGTCAAAGTGGCTGCGAACACTAGTTTCTATATGAGATACAGGATCTTCAATCTCTTCACCTCAGCTTTTAACATTTTCTTTAACTTCGGTATTCGCCAATTGCAACAAAGAAGGCTTCAATATCTCACCCAGTGTTGCAAAACTTGCCACTAACTTACTACTGTCAAAATCATCATCTAACTCACTACTATTATTATTTTCAGGCGCAATACTGACAGCCGCCACATACAAATCATGACCATCAGTTTTTATAAAACTTTCGTTATCGAGGTAAGATTCGGGCATTTCTATAAGTCCCTTTACAAAGGTTGCAAGCAATTTCTCGTAACGTTCATGTGATTTTTGTTCAACTTTTTTAGCAACTTCAAGTGGCGATAACATAAAAAACTCCTATTAAAATTTTCCTATTCTAACATAATTTAGATTTATTTTAAATAACCTTAATGCTTTGCTATTAATCTACACTGCTGTACTATTTTAGAATGAGCAGCTCTAAAGACTCCCCGCGTGAACAAGCTCGTAAAGAGCGAGAAGCGGTGGCGATGCGTGAAAACTTAAAGAAGCGGAAAGCCTTTCAACAGGCGCAAAAAGACGTTAAAGAAAGCCATGACCGTACAAAGTGATATCTGGATTCGCCAGCAATCTTTAAAAAATGAGATGATTGAACCATTTGCCGAACGGCAAAGCCGAACTGGCGATAATGGTGATAAGATTGTTTCTTATGGTTTGTCTTCTTATGGCTATGATGCACGTGTAGCACCGGAATTCAAAATTTTTACCAATGTGGATACCGCCACCATTGACCCCAAAAATTTCACGAGTGATAGCTTTGTAGAGCGTAACGTTGATGTTTGCATTGTTCCACCCAACAGCTTTGCATTGGCACGCACCGTGGAATATTTTAAAATCCCCAAAGATGTTTTAGTTATTTGTTTAGGTAAATCCACTTATGCGCGATGCGGTATTATCGTAAATGTAACACCACTGGAACCGGGTTGGGAAGGTCATGTAACCATTGAAATTTCTAACACCACCCCCCTACCCGCCAAGGTTTATGCCGGCGAAGGTATTTGTCAGTTTATTTTTCTAAAAGGTGAACAGCCTTGTGAAATAAGCTATGCAGACCGTAGTGGGAAATATATGGGGCAACGCGGTGTAACATTACCACGGATGTAAAGTTAGGGATTAATATCTATCCATTGTAATATCACAAATATTACATTTTAATGCATTCGCGAAATCTGCTGTTGTTTGAGAGCATCGCGGATTTGTATCCTTGGCCATGTAATTTATGAGTTGCTGTTTTGTCATTCCCATTCTTGTAGCAAATTCTTCTAGGGGCATTCCACTTTCTGCAACTTGCTCACTAAGTTTTCCACTAGAAATTGTAGCAACTTCACTAAAATCAGAACTTTGCACCCCTAAAGTATTTGCCACCTTTTCCCCAAGTTCGGCAGAAATCGTAGTGGTTGTGCTTTGTCCATCTAAATAGCCTATTAATCTTCGGCCTCCAATACCAGCTTCTCTCTCAAAAGCTGCTCGAGTTATACCTTGTTTATTGCAGTAAGTATTTATTAATCCAGTCAATATATCACGATCCGTATAATATCTTTTTTCAACCATAGATAATACTTAAAGGCTAAAAGAAAGTTTTAAAGGCTTATTTTTTATAGAGAAATAAACCTTTAGGCTTTGTTCGTATACTTTGATAAAATTGCTGTAATAGCTGCATGATCATGTTTGCCATTGAGTAACTTTCGCCATTGTTTGGCATTAGGTTCCCCGTAAAACAAACCAACCAATGACTTAATTAAAATACTTACCGGCACATCTTGGTTCGCAAGTATGTAGTTTCTATAATACTCAAGCACCTCTTGTCGTGACAACAGCTTGTGTTTTTGACCTAGCTGTAAAACTGAATTCAGTTGATGGGCTAATTTCGCAAACTCATAGGGCTTTTTATAGGCTAGTCGCCCGATCATCACAGCATCAACTTTTTTAATATGTGCCTCTGCCCCCTCTAGCGTATTAATACCACCATTGATTGTAATATGCAGTTCGGGAAAATCCTGTTTTAATTGATAAACACGTTCATATTGTAAGGGGGGCACTTCTCGATTCTGTTTTGGCGACAGCCCATCCAACAAAGCTTTACGTGCATGAATGGTAAATTCTTTGCAACCGGCCTTTGCGGTTATTTCTATAAACCTATAAAGAAATTCTTGTGAATCCTGATCATCAATACCCAGGCGTGTTTTAATGGAAATTGGCTTGCTAGTTTCTTGTGCCATCGCTTTAAAACATTCTGCAACAATTTCGGGCGTTTCCATTAAACAAGCACCAAATGCCCCTGCCTTCACACGTTTCGAGGGGCAGCCAACATTAATATTATAGCCAGTATAACTATAATCCTCTGCTATCTTTACCGCTGCGGCCATTTCTCTTAGATTACTGCCACCCAACTGCAAAATAACAGGCTGGTTTCTTACATCATGCTGTAAAAGCTGTTTACTGTTACCAAAAATTATCGCCTTATCGACAATCATTTCGGTATAAAGCGTAGCCTGCGGCACAAGCAAATGAAACAAATACAGGCAATGGCGATCTGTCCAATCTACCATGGGGGCGGTGGCTAATATAGGTTGGCTATTCAAAACTAACCCCGCTCAGTGGCGGGGTTTCAAGCCTGATTACTCAGGGTACTCTCATAATATATCATAAACCTATTGCTTTGCAAACACCTTTACGAATCATTTGCAAATCTTCATCAAGAATAGCAGGTGTTTGATACACGCCAAATACTTTTAATCTATCTAAACGATTTAAAGAGACATGGGAAACCATATCACATTTAGCCCATACTTGTTTGTTATTCAGAAATGCATATTTGTCTGAAGCTAATCTAACATGATAATTTTTTGTTTCTTGCGGGGGTGTCGTACTTAGGGGTACTACTATACACAGTTGTTTGTTATATGATTTAGGGGAAATAATAATAACACGCCTAATCTTTACCATTTCAGGCAACTGAAAACCGGTGTTGTAATTACAAATCAATACATGTCCGGCCTTAGGGTAAAAACGAATCATGGATGCTTGATACCATAAATTCCAAACAAATACATATTTGATGAATTGGCCAGTGAATCATGCTAAACCTGCCTCATGACAACAGCACAAGAACAAGAAAAAATCCAAATCCTGTTGCCTTTGTTGGAAGCCGGCAATGTGCCGGATATTCTGGAGGCTGTCAAAGACTTACACCCGGCGGATATTGCAGAAGCATTACAGCCCATTGAAGGGGAACAGCGCCAGCAGCTTGTAGAAAATTTGCCACCGCATGTTTTATCAGAGGTATTACCCTACTTTGAAGAAACCGTGCGGGAACAGGTGGTGTTGGCCACCAATACCGAGTTAATTGCCCGCGCTGTACAAACGCTGGAAACCGATGATGCCATTGAGTTGCTGGATGATTTAACCCACAGCGAACAACAGGAAATTCTTGCCGCTATTCCAGCCACAGATCGGGCAATGTTGCAGGAAGCGCTGAATTACCCGGATGATTCTGCCGGTCGATTGATGCAACGTGAGGTGCTTTCGGTGCCAGAATACTGGACAGTGGGGCAAACCATTGATCATGTGCGTGATAATAAAACATTACCGGATAACTTTTATACCGTTTACCTGTGCGATATTCGCCATCGGGTGGTAGGCGCGGTTGGTCTTGCCGCACTATTAAAAGAAAGCCGCGATACATCTTTGATGGATATTGCCTACACCCAGCTGCACACCACCAACGTGATGACAGATGCGGAAGATGTGGCTTATGTTTTCCGAAAATATGGCTTGGCCTCTTTACCTGTACTGGATAATAACGAACGCCTGGTTGGGGTTATTATGGTTGATGATATCTTGCATGTTATTGAAGAGGAAGCGGAGGAGGATATTCTACGGATGGCCGGTGTGGGGGAACAGACAGACTTTTACCGCAGTTCGCTTCGAATGGTAAGAAGCCGGGCAGGTTGGCTTTTTGTCAATCTGCTTACCGCTATTCTGGCCTCTATGGTTATTTCCATGTTTGAAGATTCGATTCAGCAACTTGTTGCCCTGGCCATTATTTTGCCGATCGTGGCCAGTATGGGTGGTAATGCCGGCATGCAAACCCTAACCGTGATGATTCGAGCCATCGCTTTAAGGCAGCTAGACCCCAAAAACGCCTGGCGGGTTATCGGGCAAGAAGTTACCGCTGGTATTTTAAATGGTCTTATTTTCGCCGTAATAACCGGCGTTGTTACAGGCATCTGGTTTAACAGGCCGGAAATCGGCATGGTTGTTGCGGCAGCCATGGTTATAAACTTGCTATTCGCCAGTATTGCCGGTGCGCTTATCCCCCTAGGGTTAAGAAAAATAGGTGCTGACCCGGCCATTGCGTCGGGCGTATTTTTAACAACTGTTACAGATGTTGTCGGTTTTTTTGCCGTACTAGGGCTAGCCGCTTTATTTTTATTGTAAGCGTTCCGCTATCCATGTTTTGATGACGGAATCAATAGGGATGTTTAGTCTTTTGGCTTCACTATCTAGCCGGTTAATCATCCATACCGGCATGTCAATATTAACAGGCTTACAAGGCACCGCTATCGATTGCCCAGGTCGGGTTACTGAATCCCAATCAATGTAATCAGAAATATCATCACCGTTATCAAATTTTTCATCAAATTCTGCTGTTGTTATTTGCCTTATCATAATACAAAACTTCTTTTTTACGGGCACGCCGAACAGAAATAATTCGAATTTGATTACCCGAACTTGTAACGACAGCTACCCACAATTTATTGTTTACTTCCCCTACTACCAGTTCCCTTTCCTCGCCATGATGATGATTTGTTTCAAACCGAATACGTTGGCTATCTGCCCATATTTCCTGCGCTTCTACAAAATCAATACCATGCTTTTCCTTATTGCTCAGGCTATTACTAGAGTCATAGGAAAATAGCATGCATAGTTATTACTATAACATATGAATTGTACGCAATAAACAATTTTAGTGGTTTCATGGCGGCCTATCTTTATGAACGGAAGATAAAAACTGGCACACCTCTTGCATCACACTTTCTGCCATGATGCCTTTAATAAAACCGTCTCAAGTAGATTCTTTGCCCGGAATTAAAAATACCCAGGAAAAGAATCAGCGAACAGCGACATCTATTAAAGAAACAGCAGAAGCCAGCCCCGCATTGCCTGTTATAGAAAAAGAACAACAAGAACAGGCGATGCAGGCCTTTCTGGCTTTGTTAAGCGGGCAACAGTCATCAGACAAACCGCTTGCTGCCTTGGGCGCCTCTTTAAAAACACAGGCCGCAAATACAAAGGCACAGCAAACAATAGAAACTGTTGTGCCACAACAGCAGGAAGTTCCCACACAGCCTATTCAACTATACAATCCTTTTCAGCAATCTGTTAACCATGCACAGGCGGCTGAAACTAAACAAACCACTGCAGCCTTACAAAAGCAGGTCGCAATGGACAGCGCCTCTGATAATGCCATTCTAGCTGCTATTCAACAGAACCCTGCCTTGGCAAAGATTTTACAGCAGCCTGCAGCACAGCAAAATACCGATACAAATATCCCCCAACTAAGCCAACTGATGCAGTCGGCGAATACTTCTCAAAAAACAATAGAAATTGATGCTGTTGTTACAAAAACACCTGTAACACAAGATGGTTTTGCCCTGGCACCACAAGCCACACAACAGCAACTGGCCAGCATGCAAAATGCCCAACCACAGCCATTTAATAATACAGTAACTGCACAGCAAGTAACGGAAAAAAATATTGCATTCAATCAAGTTACTGCTGATATAGCAATAGATACAAAAACAGCAGTCGTTAAAGAGCAACAACAAAATGTTGCAAGACAACAAATTATTGAACAACTCGCTACCCTTTCCAACGATGCTGTTGAAGACAGTCAGCCTGTTAACCTGGTGGCAGCCCAACAAGCCACTACATCAAAGCAACTTTTAAAAGATAGCATTCAAATGCCGGATGAACGCTATGAACTGCAATCAGATGCATTAATTGACAATGCTGCTGCTCAGTTAAGTGTAGAACAACCGAACCTGTTTAACGCGGTTGCCGCCACAAATGGTGCCACAACCTTTAATACTGCTGATGTTACGATTGCGAATGATTTAACAAACGAGTTAGACTTAGCGCAGCTAAAAACCTCAGAAGATTTTGATTTGGCTTTCGAAACAGCTTCTGCTGAAAAAACGGAAGCGGCCTATTCTGACTTGGAAGAAAACCCCTTTGAATGGCTAGAAACCATTCAGCGGCAAAATAACCTTAGTAAAACAGCGGTACACAAAGCCGCTCAGCAATTAATGGGGCAACCAACCCAGCCCGCCCACGAGCAAATTGCCCTGCAAATGCGCAAAGCCGTAGACAGCGGAACAGATCAGTTACGTTTACAACTAAGCCCTGCCAGCCTTGGCCACGTAGAAATGAACATGACCATAGCACAAGATGGCACCGTACAAGCCGTTTTAGCTGTGGAACGCCACGACACTTACGAGTGGCTAAAAAAAGACATGGCAAACCTGGAACAATTGCTAGCTGATTCTGGCTTAAACACCCAAAATGGCGGTCTTTCTTTAGAATATCGTGATCGTCAGCAGCAATTAGCCCAACAACAAAATAACGATTGGCAAGTGCAAGAAACAGTTTCTGTTGAAGCTGAACCTGTTGCAAGACCAGCCGCTTATCAACCTTACATCACCAGCAGTGGTGTAGATGTGAGAATTTAAGGAGAATAACATGGAAATCATCCCACAAAGCCGGGTTAAAGAACCCATATTCGCCACTGACAGTGATTCACAAACACAGTTTTCCAGCGACTTTAACAGCTTTCTGACACTGCTTACAACGCAGCTACAAAACCAGGATCCTTTAGAGCCCATGGAAACTTCTGAGTTTACACAGCAACTGGTACAGTATTCTGGCGTGGAGCAATCTATCATCGGAAACGGTTATCTTTCTGATCTGGTTGACTCTAACCTGACTAATCAACAGATTCAAGCCACTGGCTATTTAGGAAAAGTTGTTGATTTGGAAGGAAACAGCCTTACCCTTGAAAATGGCAAGGCTTCTTTCCAATACCTGGTTGATAATAGTTACAGCGAAGTAACAGCCGCTATTATTGATGAAAAAGGCGCGATTGTTCGCACGCTGGAAGGCGAGGCAATTGAGGGGATTCGGACACTGGAATGGGATGGCCGCGATGCCAATGGCAACCCATTAAAAGACGGTAATTATAAAGTAACCGTCGCCGGTATTGCGGCAGGTGCCGATGAAGAAACCCCGCCGATAGGCCTAAGCACCATCATCAGTGGCAAGGTCGATGCCATTAGCGAAGATGATAACGGTAGACCACTTTTAACCGTCAACGGCATTAAGCGCCCGATTACCCAGGTCGTTGCTGTCAGACAACCCAACAACTAACAAATTTATACTTTAGGAGATTATTATGAGTGTTTTAGGTTCAATGTTTACCGGTGTATCCGGTCTAAATGCCCAGTCACAAAAACTGTCAACGGTGTCTGAAAACATCGCCAACGCCAATACAGTTGGTTACAAGCGTATCGACACAGGATTTGCCACTTTTGTGACAGAATCCACCCCAACCCGTCACTCCCCCGGTGGTTTAACCACGCATATTAGCTATGAAATTGATATGCAAGGGCTTTTGCAGGCAACGTTATCAGAAACTGATCTTGCGGTTTCAGGCCGCGGCATGATGATTGTGAATGAAAACGCCAATCCTATTGTCGGGGATGAATACCTTTACACCCGTGCGGGTTCTTTTCAGCCTGATTCACAGGGTAACCTGGTAAACACAGCCGGTTATTACCTACAGGCTTGGCCACTAGACGAAAACGGTAATCTACCTACTGATAACTCCTCTATCATTAGTTTGGAAACTGTCAATATTGGCCAGGTGACCGGTTCGCCGCGTGCTACAACACAAATTGATATGGGTTTTAACTTGCCTGCAAACGCACCTTTTGACGCCGATGGTGACGGCGCAGAACCAGCCGCCAGAGAAACCTCTGATGTGGTGGTGTTTGACTCGTTAGGAATTGCCCAAACCATTCGTTTAACCATGACACACGTTGGTGTTAACCAATGGCACTTAACCCTTAACCCCGGTGAAAATGGTGTTATTAATGATGTGTACGATTCTCTAGGCGTAGCCGTAGATACCGCGAATACACTAACAGCTGGCGCTAACAAACTAAACAGCGCAGAACCTTCTGCTCTTGCTGGTAATTATGATTATTTGTTAGTTGAGTTCAATTCAGATGGTACATTAAAAGAAATTACCGACCCCAGTTTAACCGCTGCCGGTTTGCCGGATACCGTTTATAACAATGATACGCAAACATTGGACGTAGGTTTTGATTTTAGTGCTTCTGGTGCTTCCAACGATCAAAAAATCGGTTTCAACTTTGGTCGTTTTAACAACGACCCGGCTATTTCTAATGTTGGTGAAGGAATCACCCAGTATGACGCTGACTTCTTTACCTCGTTTCATTAACCAGAACGGTGTACGTTTCGGCTCTTTCAGTGGGGTAAATATTGATAACAAGGGAATTCTGACAGCCATTTTTGATAATGGCCAGAAACAACCGTTGTATCAAATACCCTTAGCAAATTTTGCCAACGTTAACGGCCTAGACCCTCGCACTGGTAATGCCTATGCCCAAACCGATGTAGCCGGTGAATTTATCCTACGTACCGCTGGTGTCAGTGGCTCTGGTGATATTATTTCCTCCAGTGTTGAAATGTCTACCGTTGATATTGCCGAAGAGTTTTCAAACATGATTATCACCCAGCGGGCTTATTCCGCCAATACAAGAATTATTAGTACCGCCGATGAAATGATTGCTGAATTGATTCAGGTTACGGGTTAGATTTAATATATAAATAAACCCAAAAAAACTATTATCGCCATCTTATTTTCTACTAGGCGTTGTTGAGATAAGAGGGAAAAGATAGATTTTCATAGATTTTTGTTCCTAAAAATAGGCTTTAAACAACTCGGCTAATATATTAGCTGGGTTATTTAAAGCCTATTTTAGGGGCGAAAAGACTGGAAATATGCTTTTCATCCTTATCTCAACAACGCCTAAGGTGGCGAACTTTTATTGAAGCTTTTTGCTAGTTTAGTTACTACCACAGGCCTGTACATTGCTATTTAATGAATTTAGTGTTATATTTTATCGTGTTTGATAAAATAAATAATAGATTTTTAAATTCTTTATTTGCTGTGAGTTTGCTGGCAGCCACTGGCTGCAGGGCTAATACCTCCTCAGAATTCCATGCCATACAACCGGGTGATGTTTCCTTAAAAACTTCTGATAAACCAACTGTGGTTGTATTAGGCCACGATTATGAACATGAAAAGACAATCGAGCAGCTTTTACAGGTTCAAGCTGGTGACATATTAGATATACGTATGCTTCAAGTATCTAATCTAAATGATATCGTTGATTTATCTGAAAAATATCCAAATTTAAAAGCTGTCAACTATGCAACAACTATTGTATTTGAAGAAGAAGTTATAAAATCTATTGTTCAAAATCATCATGGTTCCTCTTACAATTACAAAGAAAAATTTGCCTCATTAGCTGAGAATTTATTTCTAACTTATCGAGACTATATAACTGATAATGGTCTATCAAAATCACAAGATGCTCATACAATAGAGCTTTTTGAAGATTTGATGCCAAATTCCACGCTAGAAGATCGCACTCTTTACAGAGACAAAGCTCTAAAATTTGGTGCTTATATTACAGCAACTAAGGAATTCTCTAAACACGGTGTATACTTTGTTTCAGCAGCAGAATATAATAAAAAATTTTCGCAAGAAAAATCAGAATTGACAGGTGAATTATATCAGCACAGTACCTATTTGGCCGAAAAATATCCTAAAACATGGATTACAGTTGGTACAAGTGAGGCAAATTGTATTGGTAGTACCAATCAATCAATTACTCAATATCTAGGGGATAATTCATCAGATCCTTGGCAGAAATCTGAAGTTGTTATGCCTAGTGATTTTTACATATCTACACAAAGCGTAGATGAAATAAGCCTAGAGCTCATGTTAGATTTGGATTGTGATAATATAGATGATAGGTCACAATATGCTATGCCTGATCAATCATACCATCAAAAATCATCCACCTCATTCGCATCGCCGCAGGCAACAATGTATACAGCTTTCGTAAAGGCCTCACAAGAAGGAACACTTGAAATACATGATAAAAACTTGCACCTAGCACTTGAATCATTCGCGCGTCAGGCGGGTATCGAATAATTTGTTACCAAATATAAAAATCTACTTGAACTAACCTCCTCTATTTGCCCCCTAGGCAACTTCTAGCGTTTTAAGTTTTTCCAAATACCCCTTCAAATACCCCCCCGTGAAACTTTTCTCACAAACCGCCACTTCTTCCGGCGTTCCCACTGCCACAATCTCACCGCCACGATTGCCGCCTTCAGGGCCCAGATCAATAATATAATCAGCGGTTTTAATGACCTCTAGATTATGCTCAATCACCAAAATGGTGTTACCTTGATCAACCAGTTTTTGCAGCACTTCTAGCAGTTTTTTGATATCTTCAAAATGCAGGCCGGTGGTGGGTTCATCTAAAATATACAATGTTTTGCCGGTGGCGCGTTTGGAAAGTTCTTTCGCTAGCTTAATGCGCTGGGCTTCACCACCAGACAGCGTATTGGCTGGTTGCCCCAATTTAATGTAGCCTAAACCAACCTGTTGCAGCAATTTAACCTTGTTAAAAATGCTTGGCACGGCGTGGAAAATTTCAACAGCGGTATCGTCCACGTCCATGGCCAGATACATCGGCAATGCTGTGGCCGTTCCATTGCACTTCCAGTGTTTCGCGGTTATAGCGTTTGCCTTTGCACTGCTCACATTCCACATACACATCTGGCAGAAAATGCATTTCAATTTTGATGGTGCCATCACCCTGACAGGCTTCGCACCGCCCGCCTTTCACATTAAAGGAGAAACGCCCCACTTTATAGCCGCGCACTTTTGCTTCCGGCAGGCCAGCAAACCAGTCTCGAATCGGGGTAAAAGCACCTATATAGGTGGCGGGGTTACTACGCGGGGTGCGGCCAATGGGGGATTGGTCAATATCAATCACCTTGTCAATATGTTCCGCACCTTTTAGTTGTTTGTACGGCTGTGCATTAACATTAGAGCCATTCACCGCCTCGCGCATGGCCTCGTAAAGTGTGTCAATCACCAGAGTTGACTTACCAGAACCACTCATCCCAGTGATGCAGGTAAGCGTTCCTAAAGGAAATTTCGCCGAAACATCTTGCAGGTTATGCCCCGATGCACCAGTAATTTCCAGAAATGTACCTTTGCCCTTGCGGCGTTGGGTCGGGCACCTCAATCCTTTTCTTACCTGTCAGGTAAGGCCCTGTTACGCTTTTACTGTTTTTCATCACCTGTTTTGGCGGTGCCTTGCGCAACGATTTCACCGCCGTGAATCCCCGCTTGCTGGCCCCATGTCAATCAAGGTAATCAGCGGCACGCATGGCGTCTTCATCATGTTCCACCACCAACACGGTATTACCCAAATCCCGCAGATGATACAGCGTTTCTAATAATCGGTCATTATCGCGCTGGTGCAGGCCAATGCTGGGTTCATCCAGCACATATAATACGCCGGACAAGCCGGAACCAATTTGCGATGCCAAACGAATACGCTGGCTTTCGCCACCAGAAAGAGTACCAGCTTTGCGGTCTAGTGAAAGGTAATCTAGACCAACGTTTAGCAAAAACCCTAGCCGTTCACGAATCTCTTTCAAAATACGCGTGGCGATATCTTGCTGTTGTTGCGTTAAATATTGCTCTAAGGCATCAAACCATTGTTGCGCTGCACCAATAGATAAATGCGTGATATCAGCAATGTGTTTGTCGGCAATTTTTACACATAGCGCTTCATCTTTTAGTCGATGCCCCTGACAAGTTTCACACGGTAATTCAATCTGAAATTTAGATAGATCATTGAGCACCCAATCGCTTTCAGTTTCCCGCAACTTTTTTTCCAAATGGGGAATGACGCCGGGAAACCGCTTAAGCGTGTTATAAGCACGCCAGCCATCGTCATATTCAATTTCAATACGCTCTTTACTACCATTTAAAATGGCTTCGCGTGTCTTCGGCTTTAGTTTATGCCACGGAGTTTTAATATCATCGTTAAAATGTTTTGCGACACCGGCCAGCATTTGCAAATAATAACCACCGTTTTTCGGGTTGCTTTTTGGTGTCCATGGAATAACAGCGCCTTCTTTTAAACTCAGGTTTTTATCAATAATCAACTCTTCTGCAAAAGATTGCCGATTCCCCAAGCCGTTACAGGCAGAACAAGCACCCTGCGGGCTGTTAAAACTAAACAAGCGCGGTTCAATTTCTTCCAATGTAAAACCACTTACCGGACAAGCAAATTTCTCAGAAAAAGTGGTAATCTCACCTGTTTCAGCATTTTCCACCAATGCCAACCCATCGGCCAGTTGCAATGCGGTTTCAAAACTATCAGCCAGGCGTTGCTGAATATCTTGCCGCACGGCGATGCGATCTACCACCACAGCGATGTCGTGTTTTAGTTTTTTATCCAGCTTTGGTGTGGCGTCAATTTCATACAGTTCACCATCAATTTTTACCCGCTGAAAACCCTTTTTTTGCAGTTCTTCCAGCTCCTTTTTATATTCCCCTTTACGGCCACGCACGATGGGGGCAAGCAACAACAGTTTGGTGCGCTCTGGCATTTCCAGCACCCGATCCACCATTTGTGAAATGGTTTGGCTGGTAATAGGCAGGCCAGTGGCAGGAGAATACGGCACCCCTACGCGGGCAAACAACAGCCGCATATAATCATAAATTTCTGTCACTGTTCCCACGGTTGAACGTGGGTTACGGGAAGTGGTTTTTTGATCAATGGAAATAGCCGGGGAAAGACCATCAATAGAATCCACATCCGGTTTTTGCATCATTTCCAAAAACTGCCGAGCATAGGCGGAAAGCGACTCCACATACCGCCGCTGCCCCTCCGCATAAATCGTATCAAACGCCAACGAGGATTTCCCCGAACCACTCATACCCGTAATAACAATCAGTTTATCCCGCGGTAAATCTATAGAAATGTTTTTCAGGTTGTGTTCACGGGCGCCTTTGACGGAGATAGTGTTTTGGGACATTGATTTTTATATGGGGGCGCGGGTGTAAATTTTCTAGGGGGAGGGTAAACGTAAGACAGCCCCGCCTATAGTGGGGCGGGGGCTGTCTTGAGTTTATAGTATCTGGATTGCTCTAAAAAAATTTAGAAGCAAAACAGACGCATGAAGCTCTCACTGGTACGGAAAGTGACTAGCAAACCATCTTCGTTATACTCAAAGTCGCCAGCTAGAAGGTGTTCCTGGTTCGCCTCAAACCACGCCAAAGCCTGTGCCTCTTCGAATTCTTGAAAGTCGAAAATCGCAGCAAGCCCTTGAAAGTTCTCAGGAGTTCCACTAGCCTGGAAAAAGTAGCAGCTCTCTGCTTGGCGGATGTACCCCTTGATAGTGGCCAAATCCAGCAAAGAGACTTCTTCAGTAGTATCTTCCAGCGTCTGAAACAGGCCCGAGTCTTGACCGGTTTGAGGATCGTACTGCGATCCCAATTGCGCCTGACTAGGCTCGGCTTGAACAACTGAAAAGACAAGAAGAACGGAAAAAGCTCCAACAAGGTCATGGAAAAAGTTATTGCGAAAACGAGAAAATGAAAAGTTCATCGAAATCTCCTTAAAGAATCGAAGTGTACAAAAGACACCCCAACCTTAAAGAACAACACATCCACTTCTTCTCTATGCAAACTCTACCAGCGGTTAGGCCGATAAGGTTATTCTAAAAAAAAGCGTAGTTATTCAACAGGCTAGGAGTAATATTGAGATACAGCATAGCATTAATAAGTTGATTTTGCTATAGAATTTTTGAATTGTGTTCTTAGGCGATTCAATACAAATAATGTATGAGACATACCCTGTATGTGGATGCGCATTGTATTTCTATAAGAGTTTTGTAAGGGTAACAACTAAACTAACCGCCGCAAAAGTAGTGTCAATATACCATTTATGTAGTTCCGACTTTGGGTCAGACATTTCTAACTTCAATAATATTCTAAATCATTTAAATCTTGTTTACTTGCAAAATTACTTTCAATGGCGGCAGTATTTTCTTCTGCTAAAACTTCCGCTTGTCGTTCTGAAAAACCAGCTTGTTGTAGGTTGTTGGCATATATTAAAGAGTCAAATACGATTGCAGCCATGTGCATATGGTATCAAAATTATCGCTATTCGGTCGATTGTATTGGCGGGTACTTTGATGTTGGCATTGTATTTGGAATATAACCAATTGCTAGAATAAGGAAACATCTTGCGAAATGATATGAGCCGTCGCTCCACCGCAGGGTGGAGCCCATTCCTCTGAAATTGAAGCTGCTGAAAAGCCTCAGGCATGGTTTCCACCATACGGTGGAAAGACGTTTCGTGATGTGCACATCTTCTTGTCTCTTTTAAAGAGGCAATTGGCTATATTAGTTTTTATAAGGTGTGCAAAATTTCTCTGGGGGGGTGAACTTAAGACAGCCCCCGCTTATGGTAGCGCGGAGGCCGTTTTAAGAACGTTGTAATAAAGCGTATTACTACCTACCGCTCCACACACATAGCAATCCCCATTCCACCGCCAATACACAGCGTTGCTAGTCCTTTGGAAACATCACGCTGTTGCATGGCATGTAGCAGGGTTACCAGCACGCGGCAGCCGCTGGCGCCGATGGGGTGGCCTAGGGCTATGGCGCCGCCGTGGACATTTACTTTTTCTGTATCCCAACCCATTTCCTGATTCACAGAACAGGCCTGGGCGGCAAAGGCTTCGTTGGCTTCAATTAAGTCCAGATCGGCAGCTTGCCAACCGGCTTTTTCCAGTGCTTTTTTACTGGCAGGAACCGGCCCGGTTCCCATAATTTCAGGGTCAACACCGGCGGTTGCCCACGACTTGATAATTGCCAGAGGTTTTAATCCGCGTTGTTCGGCTTCTTCCTTGCTCATTAATAAAACAACAGCCGCACCATCATTTAAGCCAGAGGCGTTACCGGCTGTAACCGTGCCATCTTTTTTAAAAGCGGTGCGTAGGCTGGAAAGCGTATCAGCAGTTGTGTCGGGCTTTAAATGTTCGTCTTGCTCGATTGTCACTTCCTTGCGGCGTACCGTTGTTTTAACGGCAACTATTTCCTGTTTAAATTTGCCATCTTGCTGTGCCTTAGCGGCTTTTTGTTGCGAATTTAGCGCAAATTCGTCTTGCGTATTACGATCAATCTGAAATTTCTCGGCAATATTTTCAGCCGTGATACCCATGTGGTAATTATTAAAAGCATCCCATAAACCGTCTTTTACCATGGTATCAACCAGCGATAAATCACCCATCTTCTGGCCATTACGGATATTTTGTGCGTGGGGTGACAAACTCATGTTTTCCTGCCCGCCAGCCAAGGCAATTTTTGTATCGCCCAAGGCAATACTTTGTGCCGCCAATGCCACGGCACGCAAGCCAGAACCACAAACCTGATTAATGGTGTAAGCCGTTTTTTCCACTGGAATACCAGCAGCCACCGCAGCTTGTCTTGCCGGGTTTTGCCCACAATTGGTTGTGAGGACCTGCCCCATAATCACTTCGTCAATATCAGATGCTTGCACCTTGGCGCGTTGCATGGCTTCTACTAATACGGTTTTGCCCAACTCGTGGGCGGGTACAGTCGATAGACCGCCTAAAAAAGCCCCGACAGGAGTACGGCAAGCGGCAACAATAGCAATTTCTTTCATAAAAAGATCCTCTTTAAGTTTTTACTTGTCTAGCGGTATTATTGTTAAAACGGAATAAGGATTTTTGATTTACATGAATTGATTTTAGAAGAATGTTTGCTATGTTGAGCCTCGAATGCTCGCTGTACAGCAAAATACTCGTAAAGGGGTGCGTCCCGGTTTACTCCTTATTCTAACAATCAGTAGTATGATGGTTTTTTCTGGCGGCTGGTATATGAAATCGCAACCACTAACCGTTTCTAAGCTTATTGATTCGTCTCTAGATACAACAACTTCTAAAGATATTCTAAAATCTAACCTGTTACCAAGTGCTTTCTTACCCAACAAACGCGGGCTTTTTGACGAACAGGGACTAGAAAACCCTTTACTGCGAGATGCGGCGACAGCGCTTTCCTTACGAAGCCGCAACGCTTTTGTCCCCCTGCCTCCGCCCACCGTTTTACCAAAAGACAAATCACGCGATTTTGCCCGCCTAAAGCATCGTTTTACAGCTTTTCCAGAATACGACCTGGAAGAAAAACTGGTTGAAGTAGCCAGTGGCGATACGCTTATAACCTTGCTACAACGCAATGCCAATATTACAGGCATTGAAGCCACCATCGCCAGTGCGGCGCTTTCTAAAATCTGGCGTGGGCGTCTACAGCCTGGCCAGCAATTTAATTTGGTTATGGCACACCCCAAACCCAATGCCATCATTCAAAAAAAGAAACTGGCCGGTATGTTTTTTCGCCTAAATGCGGAAAGCGATGTATTGCTTTACCAAACATCAGAAGGCAGTTATCAAGCCGCCAGCATACAGCGCCCTCTTACACGTTTGGTGGCCTATGCCGCTGAACCTTACCTAAGAACCACACTTTATGATGCTGGTCATCAGGTGGGCGCCCCCCATTCTATCTTGAAAAAGATGATGCGTATTTTCAGTTATACCATCGATTTTCAACGTAATATGAAGCGCGGCGATGGATTTGCGGTATTGTATGAACGGTTTGAAGATGAAGACGGAAAAGTATTACGCACCGGCGATATTCTTTACGCCAAGCTGACATTAAGCCAAAGCGACTATGAAATTTTTCGTTTCCAACCAGAAAAAGGCAAAATAGATTATTTTTACCGCAATGGAGAATTTACTAAGCGTTCTTTATTACAGACGCCGGTGGATGGTGTGCGTATTAGTTCAAAATTTGGTTACAGACGGCATCCGATACTTGGTTATAACAAGTTGCATAAAGGTATTGATTTTGCCGGCCCCACTGGCACCCCCATTCGGGCGGCGGGGGCAGGAACCATAAGGAATAAAGGCTGGACAGGGGGCTATGGGCGCTACATTCGTATTAAACATAATAATACCTATGATACAGCCTATGCCCATATGAGCCGCTATCACCCCAGCATTAAACAAGGTGGAAAAGTTCGGCAGGGGCAGATTATTGGCTACATAGGCACCAGTGGCCGTTCGACGGGGCCGCATTTGCATTATGAAGTGTTGAAAAATGGCGTGCATATCAATCCGGCGCAAACCCTGAATTTAGGTAGCAATAGGCTGGCCGGTGCAGATTTAAGTAAATTCCGCGCCATGGTAAAACGTTATGATAAACGCATTGCCACCGCAAAAGGCAGCCAGAGTAACCAGCGTTTTCATGCCAAGGAAACAGCTATTCCTATTCCCATACCCGCACCTTTACCTAAATAAGTTTTCCGCATACTATAAATATTACAAAACAATGCTTTATATTATTTGTATTCAAAATAATATTCCGCTAAAACGGCTATACTTTTTCATTTAAAGCATTCCCAATCTATAATATCTCGCCCCTACAAATATGTGTATTAATTTATGAGCCCTACATTTGATTCTCCCTTAGATAGCACCTATCATCCTTGGCAACTGCATGTAGATGATTTGCATGCTGAGCGCCTTGTGTTGGCTGAAACTTTATTCAGTTTAGCCAATGGCTTTATCGGCACGCGTGGAACGTTTGAAGAGGGGATTTCCGATAACCCAGATTCTTGTGAAGGCACCTATTTAAACGGCATTTATATGAATGATTTGATTCATTACGAAGAAGTTGCCCACGCTTTTGCCACCCATAATAATAAAATGCTACAGGTACCGGACGCCAAGGCTTTACATATTTTTATTGATGGTGTGCCATTCATGCCATCCGCTTTGTCCTCACACAGCCATCAAAGAACCCTAGACTTTCGCACTGGCGTGTTAGAGCGCGAAACTGTTTGGCAACTGGGGGGAGATAAGCAGGTTAAAATCACTTCTAGGCGTCTGGTTTCTTTAAAGCATCAGAATATTATTTTACAAGAAACAACCATTACTGCGATTAATTTTAATGCAGAATTTGTGGTGGAATCGCTGTTAGGCATTCATCATTTACAAAAACATGAAAAAGACAGTGTTGACCCAAGAGCGGGGCATATTTCGCCAGAAGAAAGCTTGCGTTACGTCACCCATAAAACAGACGATAATTACGCACATTTCTTGCATGAAGTGGAAGGTAGTGGCTTTATCGTTGGCTCAGCTTTATTAAATAAATTTTCTCATGCACATACCGCAGCCGAGTCAAACAAAGAACATACTCCGGATGGTATCTCGACAAAAACATCAGCTTTTTTGAAAGATGGTCAATCCATCAAAATCACCAAAAATATTGCCTATGCGGCGGGCAACCGTGGGGAAGATGATAATATTATTGAAAAGCTGCAACAGTCTATCGAAGAAATACGCCACAAAGATTTTGAAGAAATTGTTCAAGAACAAGTTGAAGTTCTGAAAGACTACTGGAAATATGCCGACGTTTGCATAGAAGGAGATGCCGCACTGCAACAAGGATTAAGATTTAATCTGTTTCATATTTTTCAAAGCGCAGGGCGTGATGGTAAGCGCTCTGTAGCCGCCAAAGGTCTATCAGGGCCCGGTTACGATGGTCATTACTTTTGGGATACGGAAATTTATATTATTCCTTTCTTCGTTTACAGTATGCCCGAAATTGCGAAAAGTTTGCTGAGTTATCGTTACAGCATTCTGAATGCCTCACGCAAACGTGCCCGCGAAATGTCGCATAAAAAAGGTGCCTTGTTTGCCTGGCGCACCATTGGCGGGGATGAGTGTTCGGCTTATTTCCCGGCAGGAACAGCGCAATACCATATAAACGCGGCTATCGCCTACGCTATTTTACTTTACCATGACGTTACACAAGATTGGGAATTTATGCGCGAATGCGGCTTGGAAATATTGCTGGAAACAGCGCGTATTTGGGCAGATATTGGACATTTCAGCGCCTACAAAGACAACAAATTCTGCATTAATGAAGTTACGGGCCCCGATGAATATTCGGCCATGGTTGACAATAACTTCTATACCAATGCCATGGCGCAAATGCATTTGCGTGGTGCCTTAAATATTTTAAAAGAGGCTCAACAAGATTATCCAGAAGCGGCAAAAGCAATTACTGAAAAAATTAGTTTGGAGGATTCTGAACTAGAGCTTTGGAAAAAAGCGGTAGATAATATGTATTTGCCTTATGACAAAGATTTAGACATTAATCCACAAGACGATGGATTTTTAGGCAAACCCCGTTGGGATTTTGAGAATACCCCGAAAGAAAATCACCCGCTTTTATTACATTATCACCCCTTGGTCATTCACCGTCATCAAGTATTGAAACAGGCCGATACTGTTTTGGCTATGGCATTGCTCGGGCATCAGTTTGATTCAGGAACCCGAGTAAATAATCTGGAATACTACATGCCTTTAACAACGCATGATTCAACCTTATCAACCTGTATTTATAGTGTGGAATGTGCCCGTGCTGGTAAATATAAAGAAGCCTATAACTTTTTTGAACAAACCGCACGAATGGACTTAGATAATCTGCACCACAATACGGAATATGGCTTGCATACGGCTTGTATGGCAGGCTCTTATACTAATATTGTTATGGGTTTTGCTGGCATGGAAATGTATGACAACGGCATACGCTTTAAACCGCATTGCCCGAAAAAATGGGATAAATACAGTTTTAATATTCGTTTCCAAAAAGCTGTTATCCATGTGCAAGTTGATAAAAATAGCGCAACCTATACATTGCAAGAAGGTGAAGCCTGTCTTGTAACTCATTACAGCCATAAAGTTGCGCTGGAAGCTGCAGGCGATAGTGAATCATTTCAACTGGATAATTAACAACCTAGCGCTTACAAGACTATACCATGACTAAACCCGCTTTTATTTTCGACCTTGATGGCGTTATTACCGATACAGCCCATTATCATTATCTCGCCTGGAAAGATCTGGCCAATGGTTTGGGCGTTGATTTTAGTTTGAAAGATAACGAGCAATTAAAAGGTGTTGATCGGCGTGGCTCTCTAGACTTTATTTTAAAACGCCTTGATAAAACATTTTCTGAGGCAGAAATTGAAGAATTAATGCACAAAAAAAACGAGGATTATAAACAGCGTATCCATGAAATCTCCAGCAAAGACATTTTACCTAATGTAGAAAATATTCTAAACAAACTGCATGATCATGGTCATCAGGTTGGTTTAGCTTCTGCCAGTAAAAATGCTTTAAACGTCATTAAGCAGCTGGGTATTGCCCATCAATTTGATTACGTTGCTGATGCAGCTAAAATTCCCAACAGCAAGCCTGCACCAGATGTATTTCTAAATGTCGCCCAGGCGTTTGATATTAGCCCTGCTAAATGTATTGGCATAGAAGATGCCGCCGCCGGTGTTAAAGCTATTAAAAGCGCGGGTATGTTTGCAGTGGGGGTCGGTTTACCTGATATTTTAGCCGAAGCTGATATCGTCATTCCTTCCATGCAACAATTTGATTACACTGATATTATGCAGCAGGCCAAACTCATTTAAGTTTATGCAACGCACTTTATTAAAGTCAAAAATTCACCGGGCTGTGGTTACAGGCGCTGATCTTGCCTACGAAGGTTCTATCAGCATTGATAAAAAATTATGCGAGGCCGCTGACCTGATCGCCTACGAGCAAGTGGACATTTACAATTGTAACAATGGTAAACGTTTTCACACTTATGTCATTTACGGAGAGCCTGGCGAAGTTTGCCTAAATGGTGCCGCTGCACGGTTGGTTCACCGGGGTGATACTATTATTATTGCCAGTTATGCCCTATTTGAAGAACAGGAAATTTCTACGCATCAACCGACACAAATTTTTATCGAAGATCAAAAAAATTCTTTTAAACAATAGACGACAGACGTTTTATAGAATGCTATTAGCATGATAATGCCTGCACGAAGTAGTTTGAAATAAATGGCTGAGCTTGATACTTTAAAGCAGTACGTCCATGATGAAATGACGATGGTTGAGCAAGTGCTTCAGGAGCAAATGCACAGCCAGGCCGTTCTGATTCCCAAACTTTCCAGCCATATCATTGATGCCGGCGGCAAGCGTATTCGGCCATTGTTGTTATTAGGAGCAGCTAAAAGTTATGGCTATAGCGGTATCCGTGCACACTGGATGGCAGCAGCCGTTGAATTTATTCATACCGCCACTTTATTACACGATGATGTGGTTGATAAAAGTGAGCAACGGCGTAATAATGCTACGGCTAATGCAATTTGGGGTAACAAGGCCAGTATACTGGTTGGTGATTTCCTATTTAGCCGGGCATTTCAATTAATGGTTAAAGGTGAAAGTTTGCAGGTATTGGCAACCCTATCCCAAGCCAGCGCCATTGTTGCGGAGGGGGAAGTTCTGCAACTGGTTACAACAGGGAATCTGGATACGACTATAGAAGGCTATTCAAAAGTTATCAGTGCGAAAACAGCGGCCTTGTTTGAAGCCGCCTGTACCACTGGTGCCATTCTTGCAGCAGAGGAAGGTTATACAGCAGATATCCAATACATGCAAAACTATGGCCGTATTCTGGGTATTATTTTTCAAATTCGCGATGATGTAAGAGATTATGTTGCGGTGCCAGGCAAAGAAATTGGTAATGATTTTTTAGAACAGAAAGTGACAGCCCCTGTTATCTATGCCTATCAAAAGGCAACCCCTGAGGAAAAATATTTTTGGCAACGCACCATTGGGCAAGGTGATTTTTCGGATGGCGATTTTATTAGCGCACAGGCTTATATCGAAAAATATAATACTATCGAGCAATGCCGTGCATTGGCTCAAACTTACTATCATCAAATTGATAAAAATAATTTATCCAAGCCTTTGTTAGATGTTCTAGAAAATGCGTTATCTTTTTAGATATAGAGTGCTTCTATATGTTTAGTCCCGGACTATGATGTATAGGATTAAATTTAATCCTTTCGGTTTCAGATTGCCAGCAAGAAATAATGTACTCATAGGGGGTTAAACCTTTCAGTGTTTTGAGGCGTTGATAAAATTATAGAGGTGTTGTTTTAACTGTTGGTGTGAATCGCAGTGGTAGCGTTTGGTGGTGGCTTGCTGCTACAGTTGGATACTCAGCTATTGGTGGATATTGTTTACCATTCTGAAGCCGGTGGATCATTTGGTTTACGCTTTAACTTACCAGTCTCCATATCAATCTCACATTGCTGCCCATGATCGAAAATTGCAATCACATTCGAAGGAGATTTAATATTGAACCCAGCATATGTGTTTATCAATCTCAATGCCTCGCCTCGCCATAGAATATTGCCTCGAAGGTCAACACAGTAAGCGTTTCGTGCATAGTCTATATCTCCACGCTTAGGCTGCTTCTCCAGTGGTAGTAGGACGCCGTTGCGCTCTGCTGTAGAAAGGACAACTAAAAGCTTATCCTCAATGGGATAAATTTCTGAGCCTGGCTTAAATCTCCCAATGTCATAGTCAAATGGTACATACTTACCATCCACATAAAGTTTTCCCTGCTCTACTTTCCACAGTACTAATGAAGTCATAGCTACTTATTTTACTACCAAACTGATTTGCGTACCGGGAACGAAAGGCGGCTGAAGGGTTGATCGGGTGAAGCAAACCGTTCAGCAATTTCGTTCACATTGTCTGCTTGTACACGAGTTCTCTCACCTAAATTATTTCTTTTCGGTGCTTATCAAATCCATCATTTGAAATAAATCTTTATCCCCACGACCACAAAGATTCAGTACCATCAGGTGATCTTTTGGCAACTCTGGTGCTGATTTCAATACATGCGCCAACGCATGTGCTGGTTCCAGTGCGGGAATAATGCCTTCTATACGACATAGCTTTTTAAAGGCATCCACCGCTTCATCATCAGTGGCACTAACATATTTTACGCGGCCAGTTTCGTACAGCCAGGCATGTTCCGGGCCAATGCCAGGGTAATCAAGCCCCGCCGCAATGGAATGGGCATTTTTAATCTGACCATCCTCATCTTGAATCAGGTAAGTGCGATTACCATGTAAAATACCGGGGGATCCAGCAGCAATACTGGCAGCATGCTCACTTGTTTCAATACCTTTCCCAGCGGCCTCCACCGCAGTCATCTTAACATCATCTTTTAGGAAAGGGTAAAATAAGCCAATGGCATTTGACCCCCCACCAATACAGGCAACTAAGGAATCTGGCAAACGTCCTTCCGCTTCCAGCATTTGTTCTTTGGTTTCTATACCAATAATACTTTGAAAATCGCGCACCATCGTGGGAAAGGGGTGAGGCCCGGCGGCGGTTCCAATCAGGTAGTATGTATCGCGCACATTCGTAACCCAATCGCGCATTGCTTCGTTCATGGCGTCTTTCAGGGTTGCGCCGCCAGAAGTAACGGGTATAATTTTTGCCCCTAATAATTGCATGCGAAAAACATTAGGTTTTTGGCGCTCTACATCCTCTGCCCCCATGTAAACAATGCATTCCATACCAAAACGTGCACAAACAGTGGCCGTGGCCACCCCATGTTGCCCTGCGCCGGTTTCGGCAATGATACGCTTTTTACCCATTCGCTGCGCCAGCAATATCTGGCCAATACAACTGTTTATTTTATGAGCGCCCGTGTGGTTAAGCTCATCACGCTTCAAATAAATTTTTGCACCGCCACAATACTCGGTTAATTTTTCAGCATAATATAGCGGGCTGGGACGCCCAACATAATGTGTCCAAAGATACTGCAATTGTTCGGCAAAATTAATATCCTGCTTTGCCTCTTCATAAGCTTGGGCAACCTCATGAATCAGTGGCATCAGGGTTTCGGCAACATATTGCCCACCAAATATACCAAAATGACCGCCTTTGTGACGATCATTTTGCTGTACAGAGATTACTTCAGTCATAATAAGAAAAGCGGCCGATACTGCAACCGCAGTATCGGCTCCTAATAATTCAAAAAGAAACTAATACGTTGTTTCTTCCATGGCGTCTTCAGCTTCTTCCATAGAATCTTCAACGCTTTCCTGAACATCTTCAGACATTGCTTTGGCGCTGTCAGACATATTTTCTGCTGCTTCTTCCATATTTTCTGCGGCTTCTTCTGCTGGTGTTTGATTGTCACATGCAGACATTGTTAAAACTGTGGCTAGGGCAAAGATACTTAATGTGTGTTTCATGATAATTTCCTTTATTTTTCTGGTTTGTGTGGATTGGTATTAAGGTGATCCGGTGTTGGTTCCGGATCAGGGTCAGGCATATTTTTTACTTTAAATTCTGCCTGCTCCTTTTTTGTTTTGCGGGTAAACGTCATCAATAACTTTAGTAAAACAATGGGTACTATAAGAATAGCAATCCATAATAAAAAACCGCCCGCGGCAACTGATTCCATGCTAAAACCTATTGCTCGGTAATTGCACGCAGCATCCAGGCCGCTTCATCGTGGGTAGACATACGCCCCACCATTGCATCCAGGCTAACTTCGTCTTTGTTATCTTCGGCAATTTTTAAAACATCACGCGCATGGACGGTACAAATTTCATTTGCTTCTAATAGGTTATTGACCATATCAATCGCAGAGGCGGGCAACGTTTGATCTTCTTTCACACGCGATAACTTTTGAAAAGCATGGTAGGTGCCAGGAGTTTTATGTCCTAACGCGCGAATACGCTCAGCAATGGCATCACCAGCAGCATGTAGCTCTTCGTAATGTTGTTCAAACAACGCATGCAAGCTGTGAAATAACGGCCCTGTTACATTCCAGTGGTAATACAAGGTTTTCATGTAAAGGGTGTAAGTAGAGGCAAGAATACCGGATAAAGCTTCTGCTACGGCTTTCCTGTTTTCCTGGCTCATCCCAATTTCAGGGGAAACATCATCTGTCTTTTTTACCGTTGAGGTAGTCATTCTTGCTCCTGTTACTGATGTCTCAGACATAGACATTTACAGCCTATTCGTCAATGGGTAGATCGTTTATCAGGTGATTCATGTCATCTTGCTCTGAAAGACTATCAATGATTGTTTCCACATCATCAAAGGGTGGCAATACGGCGTTTTCGTCTAAAAAAGTAATTGTGTTCATTTTATGACTCCTTTGCACCAACTTTAGGCCTATGTTTGTCAAGATACGCTTAGTAAATTTGGAAAAACTGTAAAAAAACTATAAAATATTTAGGCAATCGGCTCTAACATTTTGTCTAAAGCGGTTAGTACAACAGGCGGCACAAAGCTGGAAACGTCGCCACCTAGCTTGGCGACTTCCTTAACAATACGCGACGCAATAAACTGGTGTTTTTCAGAAGCCATTAAAAAAACTGTGTCCACGTCCGGTGCCAACCTGGCATTCATCATTGCCATCTGAAATTCATAGTCAAAATCGGCCACGGCACGCAAGCCACGAATTAGCATCTTAGCACCCTCATCGCGAACAAAATCAACCAGCAACCCTTCGATGGGTTTAATAGAAATGTTCTGCATTTTCTCGGCTTTAATAGTTTCTTCAATTAAGGCTATACGCTGATCTAGGCTGAATGCCATAGTCTTACCCGTATGCCGCGCTACACCTATAACCAATTGATTGGTGATGCGGCTGGCTCGGCGGATAATATCTAAATGCCCCAGGGTAATCGGGTCAAAAGTTCCGGCGTAAATGGCTTTATTACTCATAATGCTGAAATGCTTCTTGTAAACTATCGGTTAAATTTTTAATCATCGCTATTGTATGAAATGGTGAAGGGGTAATACGCAGCCGCTCGGCTCCTTTTTCCACGGTGGGGTAATTGATAGGCTGCAAATATATCTGTTTTTCTTGCAATAAATAATCACTTATGGCTTTACAGCGCCTTGCATCGCCTACTTTTACCGGGATAATGTGGCTGGGGCTGGGCATTAAGGGGATATTAGCGGCTGCCAAAGCTTGCCTGGTTTCCTGCACGCGCTGTTGATGTTGTTCCCTGAGGTTAGTATTTTGTAATAATGCAATGCTTTTATCCGCCGCCGCCGCCAACACTGGCGATAAAGCGGTGGTAAAAATAAAACCGCGTGCCATGCTTCTGATACAATCAACAACTGTGCCTTTGCCTGCAATATAACCCCCACACACCCCAATTGCCTTGGCCAGCGTGCCTTGTAAAATATCCACCGAAACGTCTTCTTGTTGTGCAATTCCGGCACCATTATTACCGTACAACCCCACGGCATGCACTTCGTCTAAATAGGTTAACGCATTATATTTTTTAGCAAGTTTCACCATTTCCTTAACAGGGGAAATATCACCACTCATAGAGTAAACAGATTCAAAGACAATAACCTTTGGCTGTTCTATCGGGCATTCTTTTAACAAAGATTCCAGATGCGCAGTATCGTTATGCTGAAAAATTTGTTTTTTTCCGCCAAACATTTTAACGCCCTTGGCGATCCCTGTAATCATTGAGGCATGATTTTTGCTGTCAGAAAAATAGGTGATACCGGGGAAAATTTGTGCCAATGTTGAAAGCGTTGCTTCATTAGCAACATAACCAGAAGTAAAAACAAGGGCGGCTTCTTGGTGATGCCAATTGGCCAATCTTTTTTCCAGTTGCAAATGTAAGGGGCTATTCCCAGCAATATTACGCGTTCCTCCTGCCCCGGCACCATAATATTTTACGGCCTGCTGCATGGCTTTTAATACTTCGGGGTGATTGCCCATGCCCAGATAATCATTACTGCACCAAACAACAATAGTGCGCCCGTCTTTATCGGTGGCCTGTGGCCAGCCAGCTTGCCGCTTAACCGGTATAAAGGTGCGATAACGTCCTTCTTGTTTTATACGTTCAATTGTCTGCTGAAATGTACGCGCGTAGTTGATGCTATCTATTTAGTTACTACAGGAATGATTTTCAAAGTTATTTTCGTAATAACCTTTACTTGCTATAATAAATTTCTTCATCCAGCCGCCCTTCCGAGCGGTCAATAATTGTTGCAACAGCAGCATCACCAGTCACATTTAATGATGTTCTTAACATATCCAGGAATCTATCTACCCCCAAAATTAAGGCAATTGCATCAATAGGTAAGCCAACAGCGGCGAACACAAC
The DNA here is from genome assembly GCA_963706365.1 of uncultured Alphaproteobacteria bacterium. Classification (GTDB taxonomy): domain Bacteria; phylum Pseudomonadota; class Alphaproteobacteria; order JAJTHO01. The sequence goes on from OY970150.1 coordinate 1,110,343, forward strand.
AGGCATCATAATAAGCGAGGCACTAGGAATAGCAGCTGTTCCCATGGCGAGTAATGTTACCGTTGTTAAAATCGTAAAGTAGTCTTCCAGCGATAGTGTTGCCCCAACCAGTTGTGCCACAAACACCGTACACACAGCAATGTAAATGGCTGTACCATTCATATTAACCGTTGCGCCCAGCGGAATGATCATCGCTGAACTGGTTTTGGAAACCCCCAATTTGCTTTCGCAAACTTTCATGGTTGTTGGAATGGTGGCACTACTGCTACTTGTCGTGAAGGCTAATAGCTGGAAGTCAAAAGCCTTTTTAATGAACGGTTTCGGCGACAATCGACCAAGCAATAAAATAGCCAGCAATATAACAGCATATTGAATGCCACTAGCGGTTACGACCGCTAACACAAGGTTTAAGAGTGCGACAACAGCCTCTACACCCAGCACCCCTATGACCCAGGCCGTTAGGGCAAAAACAGCAATGGGCGCTACGCCAATAATAATTTCGATAATTCTGTAAAATACTTCGGCGGATTCATGCACAATATTGCAAATTGTTGGCAGTTTCTGCTCACCAATCAATACAATGGCAACCCCCACAAACACAGCAAAGAAAATAACCTGCAAAATCTGGCGTTCCGCCATAGATGCAATAGCGTTTTTCGGCACAATGCCCAAAACAATACTACTCAAACTTGGGCGCTGCACTTCAGAGGCTCCCGTATCCGTTGCCATATTAAGGTCAGCGGTTAATGTTTCCGGCACACCTGCGCCGGGTTGCAAAACATTGGCAACAACGAAGGCAATTAAAATAGCAATCATCGTGGTAAGAACGTAGCCAGTAATGGCCTTTGCCCCCATGCGGCCCAGCATTTTAGGATCGCCTAAAGAGATGATACCGGAAATAATGGAAAACAGTACCAGGGGTACAATAACCATCATAATCAGGTTAATAAATATATCACCAATCCACTTTAAATTAGCAGCCCAGTTGCGAGCCTCCGCATAAACACCTGCTGCTTTCAGATCATTAATAATCTGGGCTGCACTTTCCTTATCCGTGCGGTTTATAAGTGTTATACTAGGGGAAAGGTTCATCAAATTAGATTGACGAGCATCAACATCATCCTCTACGCCAATACTTTCTGATTCATAAAGAACCGGTGCCTGGCTTAGCAGGTTCATTGCCTCTTCTTCACTGATATTAGCACTAGTAGCCAAGGTGCTAACCGCAGCAGTATCAATACGATCACTATACTTCAGCTGGATTTTATTCAACGGCTGCACGGCAAAGCCGACAATAATGCCCAAAATAAGGCCAATTACAATTTTATGCCATAATTCCAGTTTTTTCATTATCTATCCTTTACGATATATGATTTTTGCTAAATGATTAAATCAGCGTGCTTTGCCGATTTGTCGAAAGCCGCTTTGTGTTACTTCAAAAACCGCAAATTTTCTATCAACCTTGCCACTTGGTCTTAAATAAAACAAACCGTCTACCCCCTGAAAACCATTACGGTTTTGCAAGCGTAAGGGAGAATAAGGTGTCTTGTCATCTTTAGACAACACAGCCGCCATGGCCACGGCATCATAAGCCAAAGATTCCAGCGCTTTTGGCATTTCCTTAAAGGCCGCTGCATAACGTTTGTCAAAATCTTGGCGCGCTTCGTCGGCAGGCGCAGCAAACCAGGCGCCATTCAATTCTGGCGTTAGCATAGCATAACGCACTTTCCACCCCAGATTCCCTAATAATTGCACACGCGTTGTATCAATATCATGATATTGCAACAATGACACCAGGCTCTCTAGCTGTGAGGGGGGAACAACAGCCAAAACAGCCGTTTTTTCCCGATTTACACTATAAGAATCTGTATCTTCCGGTAATGCTGTTGCATCCGCTAAATCTTTTACCACTTTATTCATGCCATTTACAGAGGGCTCAAACGGCGTATACGGTAAAATGCTAGCAAACTTTTCACTGGCAAATTTCTCAACGGCTTGTGTAACGGATTCAGTTATACGTCCCTTTGGCACCATAATAAAATAACGCTTAAAGCCTTCTTTTTGTGCGTAATTCAAGACACGTAACAAGGCTTCTTGTTGCTGATAGCCCAGGGCATAGACATTGCTAGAAGTAACGTCAGGGTTATTGGAAAAACTGATAACAGGTATATTTCCGGCAACCTTGGCAACGGCCTGTACATGGTTAGCGAAAATAGGCCCCAGAATAATATCGGCATTGGCGCTTACGGCCTGTTGTGCCGCGGCAATTGCATCTGTTTGCGTACTTTTTGTATCAATAGGTAATAGTTTAAAGCCACGATGCCCCATGTCTTGTTGTGCCATGGTCGCCGCATTTAACATGCGCTGCCCCAATCCACTGTGTTGACCGGATAATGGCAGTAACAAAGCCGCCGTGCGCTCTGGCACCACAAATTGTGTTTTGAAATCGGTTACTGCAGGCTCGCTTATATTAGAGGGTGCAGGAACTTGTTTTGATTGAAATTTTGGTGCCTTATAGGGCTTTGTCGTGGTTTTATTAGGTGCCACAACAATGGGGTTTTGGCCTTCAAAATTTGATGTACATGCCCCCAAAACAGAAGCAACCAAGGCAGGTAATACTAGTTTTTTAACGTTGCTAATAACCTTGGAATATAAATTTTGCATTAACAATCTGATAGCAGACTGCCTTTAGAGGAACAACTGTTTTATAGCTGCGCGCTATCTAGGGTCACCTCCACCGGCTTAATATACGTTTAGAAAACTGCTTTTCAACTAAAGGGTTTTTTGCCCCTACAATAGCAGCATAGGTCAGCACAGTTTTCTTACAGCGGTATTCATCAATGGCCTTCCGCGCAATGATTTTTGCCATTTCCAGATTGTTATTTTTGTAGTGTGTAATAGCGATACCGGCCAGACGCCGTGCCAATTCTTCAGATGGTTCCTTTAAGAAAACACCATCTTTGCCGTAACGGTCTAAGATGTCGCCCTTCGGATGTTGCTCCGCTTTTTGCCGTTCCGCACATTGCACGGCAAAGCTAGATAAACAAGCTTGGAATAACTGCTTTTCCGGGTTTTGGCTAACGGCATTTTCCTGCTTTTCACGGTGATATAGAACCTCTTGCACAATGTAATAATCACAATACTGACTCATGCGCAGCCATAAATCCCTGTCTTGAGCAAAGGTAAAAAACGGGCGATAGCCGCCGCATTTTTCATAAATACTTTTCCGAAACATCACTTCCCCGTGTGAAAACAGGTTGCTGCTCACCAATGTTTCAAAAAATGGTAGATCATTTCCCAGCATAACAACATCTTCATCATTGGAAAGTTCTTCTATATAACAACCCACCACCCCAACATTGGGCTTTTCGTCCATTACAGCAGCTTGCTTTGCGATACGATCTGGCAAAGAAATATCACCGGAACCATGCACCGCGATATATTCCCCTTTCGCCGCCTGCACCGCGTTTATAATCGCTACCGTAAAGCCGGTGTTTGCCTGATCAATAATTTTCAGGCGATCATCATCAAATTTTTTTAGTTCTTCAAGGGTGTTATCTTTAGAGGCATCATTAACAATAATAACCTCAAAATTGTCATAGTTCTGATTCAGCAAGCTGGAAACAAATGTATGAACAGTTGACCCACGGTTATAACAGGCGCTAACAATGGAAACTTTTGGTGATTCAGTCATAAATATTCCTACGATAATTTTTTCTGCAGCAACTCATTAACTGCTTGTGGATTCGCCTTGCCTTGCATGGCCTTCATGGTTTGCCCCACAAAAAAGCCGAATAACTTATCTTTCCCTGCTTTGTATTGCTCTACTTTATCAGGGTTTGCCGCCAAAATTTTATCAATTTCTATCTCAATGGCACCGGTGTCCGTTACTTGCTGCAAGCCTTCGCGCTCCACAATGCTTTTAGGCATGTCGCCAGATTCATACATTTTTGCGAACACATCTTTGGCAATTTTACCTGAAATAACATCATCTTCAATTAAACCCACCAGGGCATTGATATGCTTTGGCGCCACATTAGAATCAGCAATATCCTGATTATTTTTCTTTAAAATTCCAAATAACTCTCCGGTTATCCAGTTAGCGACCAACTTGGCACTTCGACCTTCCGCCGCTTCCTCAAAGAAGGCCGCCGTTTCTTTTTCTTCTGTTAATACCGCAGCATCATAGGCGCTTAAACCCATTTGCTGTTGATAGCGCTGTTGTTTGACATCCGGCAATTCTGGTAAATCGGCCTTAATTTTGTCAATTAAACCTTCTTCTAGGATCAAAGGCAACAAATCAGGGTCAGGGAAATAGCGATAATCGTGCGCATCTTCCTTTGAGCGCATAGTGCGTGTTTCCATTGCATTTGGATCAAACAGCCGAGTTTCCTGATCAATCTTGCCGCCATTTTCAAGAATTTCTATTTGTCGCGCCGCTTCCACCCCAATACATTGCATAACAAAACGGATGGAATTAACATTTTTAATTTCGCAACGCGTGCCATATGGCTCGTCACTATTGCGGCGCACAGAAATATTGACATCGCAACGCATACTGCCTTGCTCCATATTCCCATCACAGGTTTCCAGATAGCGCAAAATAGTGCGTAGCTTTTTCAGATAAGCCCCGGCTTCTTCTGGCGAGCGCACATCAGGCTTGGAAACAATTTCCATTAGCGCCACCCCTGCCCGGTTTAAATCAACAAAGCTTTTTTCAGGGTGTTGGTCATGAATACTTTTTCCCGCGTCTTGTTCTAGGTGCAATCGCTCTATGCCAATGTCCTTGGTTTGGCCATCGTCTAATTGAACCGTAACAACGCCTTCCCCGACAATCGGCTGGGTGAATTGGGAAATTTGATAGCCACTGGGTAAATCCGCATAAAAATAGTTTTTCCTGTCAAACACCGAAGTATCGTTAATTTGTGCCTTTAAGCCTAAACCGGTTTTTACAGCTTGTTCTACACATACACGGTTTATAACCGGCAACATGCCTGGAAAACCGGCATCCACAAACGAAACCTGTGCATTCGGTTCTGCGCCAAATTCCGTGGCAGCACCAGAAAACAGCTTACTATTGGAAATTACTTGCGCATGTACCTCCATGCCTACCACAATCTCCCAAGTTCCTGTTTCACCTTGTAATGTGTATGTCATAGCAAGAGGGTATAAAATAATTTTATATTATATCCAACCGACTATTTTTTATTAATAAAAACAGCTGACCGATAAGCCGGGTTCTGTGCCGTATCGCTACGGTGACAGGCATTCATCTGGATGCAATGTTACCATTACACTCTAGCACGCTACCCGAATAGCACTTGCGGAACACAGCAATGCCAATTTGCAAAAGCGCCTTGGCAGACTATTCCTATTTGCGCTTGCTCCCGATGGGGTTTACCCTGCCGTTTCTGTTGCCAGTAACGCGGTGCGCTCTTACCGCACCATTTCACCCTTACTATACGAATATAGCGGTATATTTTCTGTGGCACTTTCCGTCGCATATTTCTATGCGCCTGGGCGTTACCCAGCATCGTGTGTTCCCGGAGCCCGGACTTTCCTCGACTATTTTACAATAACCGCGCCTGTCTGGTCAGCTGTAACCGGCAATATAAAATATTTAACCGCGTTTGCCAGCAAAAAACTGCTTTAATAAATCACTACATGCCTGTTCTTCCAAGCCACCCATTATTTCAGGTATATGATGACAGGTCGGCTGCTGAAAAATTCTTGCGCCATGTTCCACCCCGCCGCCTTTGGGGTCGTAGGCACCGAAATATACATGGCTGATGCGGGCATGGGCAATGGCTTGTGCACACATGGCGCAAGGCTCTAGTGTTACGTATAACTGGCAATTTAAAAGCCGGGTTGTTTGCAATAAATGGCAAGCTTGTCGAATAACAATCATTTCAGCATGTGCCGTGGGGTCTTTGTCGGTTTCAACACGGTTGGCACTTCGGGCTATTATCTGATTGTCTTTTACCAAAACAGCGCCAACAGGCACTTCATGTTCTTGCCTGGCCTCTATAAGTGCTTGTTGCATGAAATTCGGCACGTTCCTTGCATATAAGGTTACTATGGAAGCCGCAAGCTATATCGGAACCTCGCATTTAACTGCCTTACGCCGCCGGATGGATATTGTTGCCAATAATATGGCCAATATGAACACCCCGGGTTTTAAGGCAGAAGCGCCCCTGTTCACCCCGCATCTGGAAAAAAGCACCTTTGGTAAAGGCGATAAAATTGCTTATGTAGAAGATTTTGGCCTGGTACGTGATTTAAGCATGGGCACCTTTACCCCCACCGGAAACCCCCTAGACCTGGCCATCAATGGCCAAGGCTATTTTACCATCAAAACACCGCAAGGCACCCAGTATGGACGTGCTGGCAGTTTTCAATTAGACCCTGAAGGAACATTGACGACTAAGCAAGGATACGAAGTGCTAGATGCTGACGGCAATGCCATCAATATTCCTGAAAATACAAAAAATATTACGGTAACAGAAAATGGCGTTGTAAACGCCGATAATGTTAACATCGGGCGTATTCAGCCCGTGCAATTCGCCGATCCGCGCCAACTGGCAAAACTGGAAAATGGCCTATATTCCACACGTCAGGAACCAGAGATTCTGGAAGTTTTTGAAATTCAGCAAGGGATGATCGAAAGTTCCAACGTGGAAAGCATTGTTGAAATGACCAACATGATTGAAATTAATCGCGCCTATACCAGTGCCAAAAAGTTTGTCGATTCCGAACATGATCGCATGCGCCTGGCTATTAGGAAATTGTCAGGTAATGAATAAGAACCAGTCACCTCAAACTAGCGAGCCTATTTTTAGAGCCTATTCATGGTCTTATTAATAACAGATAAGACCGTATCACCCCATGCATTCCAATTGAGGCGCTGCTCGTAATAGTGGCGGGTGCTTGTGCACAATGCATCATAATCTTCTTTAGAGCCGGTCCATAATTGTTCAATACGATCAGCAAAAGCTTCTGCACCCTGATTAGGATCAATAAGATAACCGTTTTTGCCGTCCTGCACTGCATTTGGAATACCGCCCACACGATATGCCAATGACGGCGTACCAAAGGCACTGGCTTCACAGAATACAACGCCAAATGCTTCTGCTTCTGTGGGCATGACAAAAAAATGTGCATCCTGGAATAATTGTGCCAAACGGCGAACATCCTCATGATTATGTTTAGATAGCCAGCCAATATCCTTAACGTAAGGATAAGCTGACAGGTCAACATGGTCATGTTTTCCAACTAACAACAATTCAACTGATAGTCCGCGTTCTATCAGTAATTCAGCAATACGTAGTACCGTATTGCCACCTTTTCGCTTCCAATCGGCTGAGACAAATAGCAGGGTTATTGTATCGCTTCGTTGTTTTGGTAAGCGTTTACAACTTGCGATAACATCCTGCGTTAAATTAGCGCCAAGGGGAATGACATGGACACGCCCCTGCTCAGCGCCACATTCTTCCACCGCTGAATCGGCCGCCCATGATGAGCTGATAAAGCATCCGGTGATACGTTGATAAAGCCGCGTTTCAAAATAAAGCGAATTGCGTTTAACCCACGCCGGATAATTGTCGTATGAATGATAATGACGGCTGATGATAGGATACGTGCCGTCAGTGATATAGTAGACGGGCTTGCGCGTTATAATATAGGCGGCTGTTGGTGCTGAAATCACAATGATGGCAACGTCACAGCCTGAGAAGAACAACCTACATGATGCATACCATCCTTTGCATCGCGCCAGCCACCGCGCTTTTTCAGAATAAGCCGAGCGACCGGTTATCATTTTGGTAAGCCGATTGGCTATATTCGCCAGTTTCTGAACAGGTCGTAGTGAAATGGAACGAGTAGTTACACCGTCACGCTGTAGCGACTGATCCATAAAGCGCGGCGTACCGCTCCAGAAATGGGGATTGGTTACATCATGATCTGCGATAAAGCAAATGCGTAGAGGATGATTTCTATCAGATGATGTCATGTTCGCGCTTCCAGATCCTGTAGTGCATCAATTATAAGTAATGATTTTTTACATGCAGCCAGTAAAGGGCTCACTTCAATAGTGAAATTAGGAATAAGTGAGAGCTCAACAGGCATGTATTTTTCTATTAGTTCAAATACCTGCAGAGTCAAGTGAATAGTGAATGTTCAACAAGGGTAAACATTACAATCGTTGTTCTAAGAGCTTGCGCGGAAACCCACGTATAAGTTGAAAGAAATATTTTTCTGCGAAAATTTCTTTGGGAAAGGGCGGAACAGTGGGCTATTTCGCATCTTTTTTAAAGGAACTTGCAGCGAAAAAGACAAAATTCAACTTGTGCGTGGGTTTTGGGGTAAGCGCTTAGCGGCAACCTAGTTAACACGTTCTTTACAAAATAGTTCATAAAACGAATGGATCATTTAGGGTAATTAGTAGATGTTATAATATTTACAACAATCATTAAATGGAATTTGCATGCCTTCTGCCGCGTTAATACCGCAATATGTTGCAAAACCCTGGGGACGTAGAGACAGTATTCCCGCGCCTGAAGATGCACAGCCTTTAGGCGAAGTTATTTTTCGTGCAGAAAATATAATTATTAAGTGGCTACAAACCAGTGAATCATTATCTATTCAGGTTCACCCGCAAAATGAGGGGCGCAAACACGAATGGTGGTATGTTACTAAAGCTGAGCCAGGTGCCTTTCTGTATTTAGGCTTAATGAAAGACACAACCACAGTGCAACTAAAAGCAGCGGCACTGGATGGCAGCCTAACAAAATTATTAAACCGCATTGAACCCAAAGTCGGCGATAGTTTTATGGTAGAATCGGGCACTATTCATGCACTGGGGCCTGGACTAACCATTGTTGAAGTGCAGGAAACCAGCGATATAACCTGGCGATTATATGACTATGGCCGGCCTCGTGAACTGCATTTAGAGCAAGCTCTTAAAGAAGCCATCCTCAATGTTCAGCCTGTGAAACCATTGCCAGATAGAAATATTCCTTTTTTAGTAGAATATATTACCGTTAAGGCAGGGGAAGAAACCTTTTTAACGACCAGTTCCTGCTGCCTCATTATTGTTGATGGCGCCGGTGTGTTAGATGGCCACCCCTACGCGCCCTATCAATGTTTTGAAATAGCCGGGGGATATAGTTTGGCCGCCACAAAAGACACCGAAATTATAAGAGCCGCGGTGCGTAGTAATATAATAACCCAAGAATAATAATTATGACTCTTTTACCCTCTCCCTCTGTTAACCATGTTGCGCTTATTGGTAATTTTCCCCCACGCAAATGTGGTATAGCCACTTTTACCGCTGATTTGCGGGCAGCCTTACATTCGGTAAGCCCCGAAATGCGTTTAAGCTCTATTGTTATGAATGATCCAGGGCAGAAGTATGCCTATTCGGGATATGTTGATTATGAAATTGAGCAGAATAATCGCGATGATTATAGAGCAGCAGTTGACCATATCAATTCGCTGGATCCTGATGCTATTTCCATTCAACATGAATTCGGCATTTATGGCGGCGCAGCAGGGGAATATTTATTGCAAATAACCGAGTATTTACGCGCGCCCATCACCACAACTTTGCATACGGTTTTAACAACACCCAATGCTGACCAGCGCCGCGTTTTGGACAAACTGGCTGAACATTCCAGCCGCCTGGTTGTCATGACAGAAATGGGGCGTGATATATTAAACAATACCTGGCATATACCCGATAGTAAAATTGCCGTTATTCCCCATGGCATTCCCGATTTACCGTTTTTGGATCCTGCCCTGCAAAAGCAGAGTTTTGGGCTTAGTGGACGGAAAGTTATTTTAACATTTGGTTTATTATCCCCCAATAAGGGCATCGAAAACATGATTGAGGCTTTGCCAGAAATTGTGCTGGCAAACCCTAATGTTACCTATATTGTTTTGGGGGCAACACACCCCCATTTAATTGCGCATGAAGGGGAAGCTTACCGCCAGCAAGTAAAGGAAAAAGCAAAAGAACTGGGCGTGGCAGAGCATGTACATTTTGTAAATAAATTTGTTGATGCCGCAACCTTGCAAGCCTGGTTAACCGCCGCAGATGTGTATGTAACACCCTACACCTATGAACAACAAATAACTTCGGGCACCCTTTCCTATGCTGTGGGCATGGGCAAAGCTGTCGTTTCAACACCCTATTGGCACGCACGTGAACTACTAGCCAATGGAACTGGTGAACTGGTGCCTTTTAATGACAGTAACGCCCTGTCTAAAACAGTTAATATGTTGCTGGCTGATGATACGCATTGTGACCGTTTACGCAATGCCGCCTACAAGGCCGGACGCCAGATGATATGGCCAGTGGTGGGTAAAACTTATATAGATCTGTTTACCCAAACCTGGGCAGAACCCACCGCGGGAAAAGTGCAACATTTGCGTACAGCCGGCAAAGCTGTAACAAAACCAAATTTAAAAGCCGTAAGCAAAATAACAGATAGTTGCGGTATCCTGCAACATAGCCGATCTTCTGTTCCTGACCGGCGCCATGGGTATTGTTTAGACGATAATGCCCGTGCATTAATGCTGGCGGTCGACGCTAAAAGTGCCGATATTCAAATTAAACAAGCGAAGAAAATTATAGATACCTGTGCTTCTTTCGTAGATTTTGCCTGGGATGAAGACTCGAATGTATTCCGTAATTTCATGGATTACCAGCGCAACTGGTTGGAGCATGTGGGTTCCGAAGATAGCCACGGACGTGCTGTCTGGTCACTGGGTCGTGTCATTGCCGGAACAGATGACCATAACCTAAAATTATGGGCGACGGGCCTTATCGAGCGTGTTATTCCAGCCAGCACAAAGCTTTCCAGCCCCCGCGCCATTGCCTTTACCATACTAGGGCTCATTAGTTACACCAACGTTTTTCCAGGCCATCGACAATCCAGACAACTCATTGAAGGCTTTGCCCAGCGATTGCAAGACATCCTGAATGATACCAAAAATGAGAAATGGTACTGGTTTGAACCTGTGTTAGCATATGATAATGCAAGATTATCAGAAGCACTTATTCGCGCAGGGAAATATCTGCATAATAACGCAATGCTTGCAGATGGCCTAGCAACATTAGAGTGGCTTGCTGCCATACAAACCAATGGCCAAAATAATTTTCGCCCGGTAGGCACAGAAAGTTTTGGCAAGCCCTTCGTGCATCCGCGCCCCTACGATCAACAACCATTGGAAGCCTGGGCAATGATAGATGCCTGTAATGCGGCAATAACAGTTTCTGCCGATAGCCAATGGCGGGGTTATGCACAAAAAGCTTTCAACTGGTATTTTGGCTATAACGATTTAGGGCTACGCATTGCCATGGCTGATGGTAGTTGTTACGATGGCTTACATATGGATCGGGTCAATCTTAATCAGGGGGCAGAATCTGTTTTGTCCTTACAATTTGCAATTATGTCAATGCGGCAACTTGTTATAAAAACAGAACGTGACAGCAGGTCTGCAACCTTATAAGTAATAGCTAATGTCTATTGTACATAGTTTATCGGATAGGCTGTATGCTAATCCATCTTCCGTTGTTATTCGTCACTTTCAAGTCGCTATTGAGCCTCGCTCCTCTAACCCGGTGGTTGAAGAACGTGTACGACGTATTTTCACCATGGTACAGGCGATGGATCAGCAAACAATCCAGGCAGAGCTTTCGCTAGTACTAAAAGATTTTGAAAACCGGCATCGCCAGATTCGCAACTTTTTTGAAGCGCGTTATACCAGCATCGCTGAATACCTGAGAATAGAACCCACTTCTTGCAAAGACGAACGCGCGGTGATTGGCGCTTACTTTTGCAATGAATATTCTTATCAGGCTGCGGCACTTATGAACCCCAGCGTTGTGCCGCACCCTAATCAGTCTGATCTTTCAGACGGGGAATTGCGGTTTCTAATGTCTTTAAGGGCAGTGGGTGAAGGGCATATTTCTTCCATCACCTTCCGCGAAGGTATTTTAACAGCAAATGGTGAAATGAAGCTAAAACCAGTAACATCTTTTTCTGTTGCGGCTGAACCTGCAGTGGATGAATACGGCATTATAAATCTAGTGTGCCAGGCAGAGCAATGCCCGCAAGAAACCGTACTATTTCCCGTTACAGCAGCACAACGCAATGGCCTGGAAGATTTACGCCTTGTAAAATTCGATCATGGTGACAGTGAACCGGTTTATTACGGTACCTATACAGCCTACAGTGGTACAGCCATAGCCTCTGAAATGCTGATAACAAAAGATTTCACCAATTTTGAAATGCATCAGTTACATGGCTCAGCCTCTCGCAACAAAGGAATGGCACTATTTCCGCGCAAGATAGATGATCAATACGTGATGGTAGGTCGCCAGGATAATGAAAATTTATTTATTCTATACAGCGACAACCTGTTTTCCTGGAATAATGGCATCAAAACAGCCGAACCTCAATACCCATGGGAATTGGTACAAATAGGCAACTGCGGCTCCCCCATTGAGCTGGATGAAGGCTGGCTGTTATTAACCCATGGTGTGGGGCCGATGCGTAAATACGCCATTGGCGCCATGCTGTTAGATAAAAACGACCCGACTAAGGTTTTAGGCCGCTCTCAAGAACCTATTCTATCTCCTTCCGATGCAGAACGTGAAGGCTATGTACCTAATGTGGTTTATACCTGCGGTAGCCTGGTGCATAATGGCAAATTATTCTTACCCTATGGTATAGCTGATAGCACCGTAGGCTTTGCTACTGTTGATATAGATCAGCTGCTTCAAAGCCTGCAATAACACTTTAATTTGAAAAATATAGTTACACAATAAATACCTAGTCATCCTGAACAGAGTGAAGGATTTGTACTTTAGTGCTTCCAAAATAAAACCGCAGCAACTTTTTGTTTACCTATACCGACACTTTGGCACATCTCTTGCATTCCTCTTTGCATGAGATCACTTAATATCGGCGCCACAGGCATGATGGCACAGCAAACGAATGTGGAAGTTATTTCCAACAACATTGCCAACATGACAACCACCGGCTTCAAACGCCAGCGCGCTGAATTTCAGGATTTATTATATTTAAACCAACGCCGTGTGGGTTCGGAATCCAGTGATACAGGTACTATCGTGCCTGCTGGTATTCAATTGGGGCTTGGGGTTAAAACTTCGGCCACGTACCGGATTATGGAACAAGGTTCCTTAGAACAAACAGGAAACCAGCTGGACATTGCTGTGAATGGCCGTGGTTATTTTCAGGTGGAATTACCCAATGGCGAAACCGCTTATACGCGCGCCGGCTCTTTTGCGTTGTCACCAGACGGCATAATCGTAACGCAAGACGGTTACACTGTGCAGCCCGGCATAACAGTTCCCGATGATATGGTTTCTCTAACCATTAACGATGCCGGGCAAGTTTCTGTTAAACAGCAAGGCCAGGTGGCCGAAACGGTTGTTGGCCAGCTGGAAATTGCTATTTTTCCTAATGATGCCGGTTTAGACGCCATTGGTGACACCATATTCCTGGAAACACCCGCCAGTGGTGCCGCCATTCCCGGTGCGCCAGGTGATATTGGCTATGGCAGTGTTATGCAGGGCTTCTTAGAAAATTCTAACGTAAATGTGGTTTCCGAGATCACTAAAATGATCACGGCTCAACGTGCCTATGAAATGAATTCAAAAGTCATTCAGACCAGTGATGAAATGATGTCTACAACGTCTCAAGTAACCTAGAATTTATAGCCCGCCACTTTAGCCGCCGTTGTGGCTAAGGCTTTGGGCAATAAAGCGGGCTTGTGTTTCAGCACATATGTTAGTTCACTAAGAATAAAAGCTTTCCCCTGGCCTTCTGCCTTGCCAAATTCTTCTATTAGCCAGCGCTGTTCTTCATGCATCACTTTAATTTGTTGTGCTCGATTATATTCTTCCCTAATGCCATAGTTGTGGGAATGGTGCACTTGTGCCGTGGCTTCATAACGAATACTATAGCCCTCTTTTAGCATTTTTGCCGCCACCAGCATATCTTCCCCAAACATGACAGGTACAGGAAAACCGCCTACTTTTTCTAAAGCTGCTCGCCGGTATATGGCAAACGAATCAGAAAGATAAGCGGCACGAATGCCTAATGTTTTCTTGTCAGCCAAAGAAACAGTACGACTTTCAGGCGGATAGTTATAAAGCCTGGCATGGGCGGCCAAGGCATTGGCATTATCATGTGGCAGTTGCCGACCAAAAGCAGCGCCTATGTTCTCGTGCTGCATTGTATTCAGTAAATGCTCAAATGCCTGAGGATTCGCCGGACAGGCATCTTGTGTCATATAAAGCAAGAAAGGAATTGCAGGCACCTGTTCAGCCAACAATTGCCTAGTGCCACCATGATCAAAATTTTTCCGCTCAATGGATAAAATTTCTGCATCAAATTCTTTAGCAATCGATACCGTATCATCACTAGAGGCGGAATCTGCCACTATAAAACGTGCCGGCTGTTTTGATTGTGTGCGAATAGCCTCTAAGTTATAGCGCCAATTTTGACTAACCGCATTAAGCGTAGGAATGAATAGCGCGAACTGTTGCTCCATAGAACCTAATAAAATTCTTTTCTACCCAGCAACAATTTTAGAAATACAATTCCCATACCGATAACGAAACCCATAACTATCCCCAAAAATAGGGTTTTCAACAAACCAGGTTTTACTGGTCTGTCACTGGCTGTTACAGAATCAATCAAAACCGCTGCAAAGGGCTGATCAGCTTTCAGCATAACCAATTGATATTGCATAGAACGCTGCACATTAGACAAAGCATCTTTTAAATAAACCTGTGCATTATTTTGAAATTGCTGTTGGGTATAATTCAAACCTTTTTGCAAAACAATCATCTTTTCTTTCTTTAAATAATCGTTCGTTGCTTTAAAAAGTTCATCTAAAAGATAAACTCCAAATGCTGGATCAGGTGTAAAATATTGTACTCGAATAAGGTCAGTTTTACCGACTTTTGCTACTATCATAGTTTCTTGTAAAGCCTGCGCCAAGCGATAGCTTCCAGGCGGCGTGTAGGCAGGATAACCAAAAATACTGTTCAACGCACCCTTTAAACCTTGCTTGAATCCGGTTGGCCGCCATGTTTCCTCTTTTACTGACCATTCACTGGCAAACATATGCCGCATAATACGCGCATCATTGCTAAGCGTTTTTGTAACCGCCGTTGAGGTTAAGAGATTTTGAAAATAGGTATAATCATTGGTTTCCTGATTATCAGGAATCAAAGAGGACAAGCTATTTTTTGCAGTGCTGGCAATAATAGATTCCACGCCACTTGTTTGATTTGACTCACTAGGGCCTGCTGTAAAAAAAGTTAGATATTGTTTCGGTGTTTTGGCCAAATATAATGCCGCCAGCGACAAGCAAATGACAATGGCGATGACAATAATTTTCCAGTGCCTTAGCGTATGTTCCACCAAAGATCGAATGGTAATATCAGGTTGCGGTTGTTCGGTTAAGGTCATTAGTTTTTAATTTTTTAGAAGGTTTTGACATAATTGCTTCAAAAAGGCCACCAATAATGATTAAAACCAATACAACAGTAATCATGCGTTGTTGCATAACCCCCATATCGATGAATAGCAAGGCGGAGGGGAATAAAGCAAAAAATAACCCCAGCTTCATAAAGGGGTAAAGTCGCTGGCTTTGTAAAATTTTAAACGCACCATATTTTAATGCCACCGCAATGAAGCCAACGAAAAAAGTGCATAGGCTACTGAGCATTGCATTGCCGTAGGTTAACGTTAAAAAAACCATACTAATATGTGCATTGGGGCCAAAACGCGCATCGTCGCGAATTTGTTCCATTAGTTTGTTTCCTAAGGGATCATCATAGCCACTAAGCCCCACCATTTTTAGAAAGGGATGCAAGATGTAGCCAACCGGGTTATAGTGGCCATACAGCTCTCTGTAATCACCAATAACATAGGAATATAGGTAAACATCCCCCGATAAAAACAACCGTGTCACAATTTCATGAACAGCTCCACTCAGACCTTTTCCATAAAATAATACCACCCCCACAGCACCGGCCAGCCCTAATAAAGCAAACGGTAACCCTAGTTTCATTTCTTCTATAAAAGACTTTTTCCCCAGCACCACACCACGCACCAGCATAAACGTGAAAATTATACCGAAAAACGCTCCCTTTGCACCGGTCATCAGTTTAATAACGGCATAGGGAAGGAAAGTAAGCCACAGGTAACGTTCTTTCAGAACCAACCAAAAGCAAAATAGCAGGGGTAAGTAGAGCCCCAATGCCCCACTTCTAACAATATCGATAATCCGGTTACTATCGGCAATAACCAGTCGATCATCCGGGCTGCCTGCCAAAATTTGCTTGATGCTGAAAAAGCTACCAAAAACCAGCACCAGTATTATACTGATACCAATAACAAAATAGTGCGCGTTATCTGCTTTAATGACACCCTGAATAACGGATGGTAAGGCTGTTCTAAAATTCTCTTTCGTTTTAAAAGCAAAACTTGCCACCCAGACCCCGATATAATATCCGGCAATAACCAGTAGCAGGCCTATAAAATCAACTTTTTGCATCGCACCAATCAAAAATAGCTGGCCAATTAAAATGATGCTCATTGTCATAAAGATATTAAGCATCCCAAAATCATCGGCCTCACTAACCTGTGCCCGCACCGTAAAAAAGCGCAGCAAAAAGAAAATTAGGGGGATTTGGATGACAATCCACAATAATGCTTCGGACGTTAAAGGCATAATGACAGCGTTTATTAAGCCGTGCGTTTGTGTAAAATAGATTCAACTTCCTGCAAATAATAAGCATATGTTTGTCTAATTCCCTCGTCCAGGCTTGTCTTAGCCTGCCAGCCTAAAGCATGTATTTTAGAACAGTCCGTTAATTTACGCGGCGTGCCATTGGGTTTTTCGGCATCAAAAACCAATTTTCCTTTAAAACCGACAACAGTACTGACCGTTTTAGCCAGCTGTTTAATACTAACCTCCTGCCCGGAACCCACATTAATTGTTTCTGCTGCTTCGTAATTTTTTAGTAGGAATACGAGCGCATCAGCCAGATCATCAACATACAGAAATTCTCGCAAGGGGCTGCCATCTCCCCACACCATTAGCGTTTCTGCGTTTGATAGCTTTGCCTCGTGTGCCTTGCGTAACAAGGCCGGTAATACGTGGCTACTTTGCAGATCATAATTATCGCCCTTACCATACAAATTTGTTGGCATCGCGCTGATAAACCGGCGGCCATATTGCTGTTGATAAGCTTCACATAGTTTAACCCCAACAATTTTTGCCAAAGCATACCACTGGTTTGTTGGCTCCAGCGCACCAGTTAACAAACAATCTTCCGGCATGGGTTGCGGGGCGTGTTTAGGGTAGATGCAAGTAGAGCCTAAAAATAGCAGCTTCTCCATATCCGTTTCATGCGCAGCGGCTAAACAATTGCTGGCGATTACTAAATTATCTTGCAAGAATTCCACCGGATGCTCTTTATTCGCTAAAATTCCGCCTACCTTAGCCGCCGCAATAATAGCCGCATCTGGCTTCTCTTTTTTTAACCAAGCCAGCAATGCCGTTTTATCCAGCAAATCCACTTCCTGACGACTAGCCGTCAAAATCTCACAGTTCTCATCTGCCAACTGCCGACACAATGCAGCCCCCACCATCCCACGGTGCCCGGCTATCCAGATTTTTTTATTTTTTAATGAGTAGGTCATATAGTGGCTTACGTTTAACAGTATTTACGGGGTAATTCAATTTGTGTATATTCAGGGGTTTAATTTTTAAGTAATTGCAAGGCTCTTGCTGTTGCTCTTCCTGATACGCCGGAAACACGGCGCGATGCTGGCTATATTTTAGGGGCGAAAAGACTGGAAATAGGCTTTTCATCCTTATCTCAACAACGCCTAGCAAGGCCTAGCAACGCCGCTTGTTCAGGATAATGTTGCCGTAGCTGTTGTAATTTTCCCGCTTCGCCTCAATATCGGCTTGCATCAGGCTGCCTTAGACAATTGCCTAAATTCTGCCAGATCCGCTTCCATCATATCTTTAATCAGGTCATCCAGCGTATGCGTGGCTGTCCAGCCTAGTTTTTCTTTTGCTTTGCTGGCATCACCAAGCAGAAGGTCAACCTCGGTTGGGCGATAATAGCGTGGGTCTATTTTAACCAGCACATTACCAGTTTTACTATCAATCCCCTGCTCTGCTTCGCCCTGGCCTTTCCAGTCAATAGTGGCTCCAACATGGGCAAAGGCCTTTTCCACAAAGCTGCGCACGGTTTGCGTTTGACCAGTGGCTAAAACGTAATCATCCGGTTCATCCTGCTGTAGCATCCGCCACATGCCTTCCACATAATCTTTCGCGTGCCCCCAATCGCGTTTGGCATCCATATTACCCAGATACAACGTATCCTGTTTACCATGTGTAATAGCTGCAACTGCGCGGGTAATTTTACGCGTCACAAATGTTTCACCGCGTAACGGGCTTTCGTGGTTAAACAAAATACCGTTACTGGCATGCATATTATAGGCTTCACGGTAATTAACGGTAATCCAGTAAGCATAAATCTTTGCGGCAGCATAAGGGCTGCGCGGATAAAATGGCGTGGTTTCTGATTGTGGCGTTTCCTGTACTTTTCCATAAAGTTCAGAAGTTGAAGCCTGATAAAAACGTGTTTTATTTTCCAAACCTAAAATACGAATTGCTTCCAGCAACCGTAATGTACCTACTGCATCGGCGTTGGCGGTGTATTCAGGAGTATCAAAACTAACCTGTACATGGCTTTGTGCGGCCAGGTTATAAATCTCATCCGGCTGTGTTTGTTGCACTAGCCTTAGCAAATTGGTGGAATCGGTTAAATCTCCATAATGCAGATGAAATTTTACATCTTGCTCGTGCGGGTCTTGATAAAGATGATCAATACGCCCGGTGTTAAAAGAAGAAGAACGGCGTTTAACGCCATGCACAATATAGCCCTTTTCCAGCAGTAATTCTGCTAAATAGGCACCATCCTGGCCGGTTATTCCGGTAATTAACGCAACTTTTTGGGTCATGGATCGTCTTTTAACACACAAAGCAAACGATGGTAGCAAAAACAGATAATTTTTCTGGAATACTGCAGGCGAACCCCTTAAGAACACGTATGATCAAAAACCTGATCAAGCAACATTGCCCGCAAGTGGTTATTTTTGGTCGTGCGATTAAGCGTTTCCCCGGCCTTATTAATACCTATTATTACGATTTTACGCGCTATTTAAAATATTCTCGCACCCTTACCCGCAACAACCGCGAGAAAATTGCAGCGGAAATTGTTGCAACGGCACATGTTGTGGAAAAAGGCATGGCGTTGCCGGAAACCCGCTTGGGCTATGGCCAACCAATGGTTTATAGCCTGATTGATTTGCTAAAAACCCACCAAGCCAATATTCCAGATTTTGCACGGCAAAAAGCACTTGGTGTCTTAAAAGCTTATTATGATTTTCATCAGGAAAAAGACCATGATCTAGGCGCATTAGGTAAGTCAATAGAATCCGTTTTTAGCATCAACGAAGCCGGTGAATCTGCATCAGATAGTACAAGTATTCCATGCGGGGGCTTAATTACCAAATCAGTCGCTGACATTAAAAAAGCAATGGCCGGTAATTTTGAAACACTGGCTGAAAACCGCCATAGTGTGCGGCAATTTTCCGACAAACCAGTTGATATAGAGCAGATTAAACACGCGATTCGATTGGCGCAACGCAGCCCTTCTGTTTGCAACAGGCAAGGGGGGCGTGTATATATTTTGCAAGATAAAACACTGATTGAAAAAGCTTTATCACTGCAAAATGGTAACCGTGGCTTTGGCCATCAATGTCAAACATTATTACTAGTTGCTTGCGACCTTTCTATTTTTGATAGTGCCATTGAACGTAACCAGGTTTATATTGATGGCGGCCTTTTTGCCATGAGTTTGATTTATGGCTTAAGCAGCGAACAATTAGCCAGCTGCTGTATGAACTGGTGCACCACACCAAAAAAAGACAAGAATATCAGAAAAATAATTAAAGATTTTAATTCATCGCATGAATTACTATTCATGCTAGCTGTTGGGCATTATCCTGAAAATGAAACAGTTTCCATGGCGCAATCTTTACGCCGCCCACTAGACGAAATTATAACGGTTATACGATGAATATTGGCATTCTTACTTTCCATGACGGCGCAAACCATGGCGCGTTTTTACAGGCCTACGCCAGTCAGCAATACCTAAAAAGCCTGGGGCATATGGTTAAAATCATTAACTATCGCTCCCTCAAACATTTTTATAAGGAAAAGCGTGCGACGTTGGTGGCTAAACGCTTGCCAGAAATAAAACAAAAATGGCAGAAAGTAGCCACGTTTAAAAAAGCGCATCAACAGTACTTTGATCAAACCGCTTTTTACTTTTCGCTGAAAAATATCGGCCATTTTGATGCCATTGTCATTGGCAGTGATGAAATATGGAACTTAAAAAATACCCTAAGCTGTGGCGATTTGGCCTATTTTGGCCAAGGGCTCGAAGGCCAAAGGCTGATTAGTTATGCGCCCAGTTTTGGCAATACAAAACTGGCAGACATTCCGAATGCCAGCGTGGGTAATCTACTGAAGAATTTTAGCGCCCTATCTGTACGAGATGAAAATTCTGCTTATATTGTAAAGTCCCTAACCGGTATTGAACCAACTATTGTTGTCGATCCGACATTCTTATATGACTTTCCGGAAACTAGTTCTGCCAACCTTGGCGAAGCCGCACAAGATGACGATACTTTGGTATTATATACACCTATTCTGGAAGAACAATACATTCCCCATATTCAAAACTATGCCAGAGAACGCAACCTAAAGATTGTTTCACTGGGTTATTACATGCCCTGGGCAGACAAAAATGTTTTAAACTTGGATCCGTTTGAATGGATTGCTTATCTGCAAAAAGCAAAATATGTCGTTTCCGCCTCTTTTCATGGTATTATTTTTGCCATTAAAGCAGAAATACCTTTTTGTGCCTGCCTGCACCCTAGCCGCCGTACAAAAGCCTTAACATTACTGGAACGTTTACACCTAAAAGATCAGCTTGCGACTAATGCAACAGAAATGCAGCAGGTTTTTGAAACCACAACGCCCGATTATAGCGAGGTAAAACCTTTACTTAACGATTGGCGACAGTTATCAGAAGATTTCCTGAAAAACGCTATAAAATAAAATGTATCATACCCCTGTTCTTGTTATCGCTTTTAACCGCCCCAACCATGCGCGGCAAATGTTTGAGCGGTTACAGCAGTTGAAACCCAAACAATTATTTTTTGCAGTAGACGCCCCCCGCCCCCATAAAGATGGCGAAGCAGAAAGGTGTAAAGAAGTGCAGGAAATGGTTAACGCTATAAATTGGGAATGCGATGTTAAAACACTGTTTCACAAAGAAAACCAAGGGTGCAAACAGGGTGTTATAAAAGCTATAGACTGGTTTTTTGAACACGTGGAAGAAGGTGCTATTTTAGAAGATGACTGCATCCCCAGCCAGGATTTTCTGAAATTTTGCGATGAACTTTTACCTTATTATCGTCATGACAAAAGGGTGATGCAAATAGGCGGCACGAACTCTATTGCCACCACTCGAACGGGTAACAGCTACTATTTTTCACAATATAATCGCATTTGGGGCTGGGCAACCTGGCGCGATGCCTGGCAACAGCGCGACGGCGATATGAAAGCTTGGCCTGCTTTTTTGCGCAATAAAAAAAGCTATTTAGCGGCGCTGTTTGAAAAACCGTTAGAACGTGTTTACTGGCTGCATCAATGGCAAAGTGTCGCAGATAAAAAGGTCGATACCTGGGATTATCAATGGTTTTTTGCTCGCATAACAGCCGGTAGTTACTGCATCATTCCTGACGTTAACCTAATTAGTAATATCGGTTTTGGTGCTGAGGCCACACACACAATTAACAACGACCACGAATTTTCCAATTTACCAACTGGCAACCTGGAATTCCCCTTGAAACATCCCCCATTTGTTATTCGTGACCGCGATAGAGACCTAGCGTATTACAGAAAGGCTATTCGGCCAGCGGTATGGAAAATTTTATTACGTAAAATGCTAAAACGTTAATGCCCTTGGGTTCACTTGCTCGCTTTGCCCCGGCCTTGAAAAATTCAGGCTGGCTATTGCTGGAAAAGGCTTTGCGCATTGTGTTAATTTTGTCAGTTCTGGCCTGGGTGGCACGTTATTTGGGGCCAGCTGAATTTGGTTTGTATAATTACCTTATTGCCTATCATCTGGTTTTTAGCACCCTTACAAGGGCAGGCATAGATCAAATACTGCAGCGCAACATGGTACAAGATCCTAAGCACTCTAATCATTACCTGCTACAAGCATTATTAGCCAAAACTATTTTAGCTGTCATTTCCTGGGCAATATTCATCTTATTACTGCCAAAAACACCCGCCTCCCTGCAACATGTTTTACTACCTTTTAGCTTTCTGTTATTTTTACAGCCTTTGGATTGCGTTGAGCAATGGTTCGCGGTAAAGCTGGAAAGCCGCTATATCATGTATGCGAAGCTGGCCTCCTTAACTTTTGCAAGTGTGGCGCGCATATATCTTGTTATAACAAAAGGATCCCTGACAGATTTTTGCCTCGTGTATGGTTTGGAAATAGCCTTTGCTTTGTTGGTTGGCTTATACTTTTTCTTAAAAAATGCTAATTTACCAACCATTTCTTTTCCAAAAAAATTTGCTGTGAAACAAGATGTATTCGCCCTTCTAAAAACTTCTTTTCCCCTAACCATCAGTGGCCTGTCTATCATCCTTTACACGCGTGTTGATGTTTTTATGCTGGAGGCGATGCAAGGGCAAACAGTTGTAGGGTATTACACCACGGCCAGCGCCTTGTCAGAAGTCTGGTACGCTATACCTGTAGCTTTGGTCGCTTCTTTCTCCCCGAGTCTTTTGAAGCCGGAAAATAATTTTTATGCACAATTAAAACCGTTATTGACTTATCTTTGTGCGGGTTGCTGGCTGGTGGTTATAGGCGCTTGGGCTGCAAGCCCTTATCTTATTCCATTATTATACGGCACTGCCTATAGCCCCTCTATCTCTATCCTGAACATTCACATTTTATCTTTGCCTTTTATGTGCATAGGCCTGTTACAATCGCAATGGGGGCTGCGCTACAACCATATAGGCTTCATCAGCCTGCGCTCTGTTTTAGCCCTATTCGTGAATGTGTTATTAAATTGGCTACTCATTCCGCAATATGGCGCAGAAGGTGCCGCCGTGGCCACAGTAGCTACCTATATCATATCCAATCTTATCAGTAACTTGCTATATAATACCGAAAGCCGCCAGTTATTTTTAAGCATGTTACAGGCGTTGTTTCTGGTTTCTGTGCTGGGCAAGTTATTTACAAGATCAGTCCCATAGATTTTCATTGAAAAATAATAGAAAATATTATAAATGACTTGAAGGCTGATATAAAAGCCAGTTTACCAAAGAAAATCTCGCTGGTAGACGAATTGATCTATTGCTTCCAAAATATGATCTTAGTTATTATAAATTCCCGATTAGGAATAAAATTTAAACCATGACGATGGTTGTCTTGTGAATTATATAAACCGCATGACTGTTATTACCCGTTTTGCCCCCTCACCCACCGGCGTTTTACATGTGGGTTCTGCCCGAACCGCTTTGTTCAACTATTTATTTGCAAAACATCACGGGGGAAAGTGTTTGTTACGCATAGAAGATACTGATGCGGCACGTTCAACAGAGGCCAACACGGAAGCCCTGTTAAAAGGATTAAGTTGGCTGGGTTTAGACTTTGATGATGAAACGGTTTACCAATCTAAAAACATTCAACGGCATCAGGAAGTGGCCGAAAAGCTGTTAGCAGAAGGTAAAGCTTATAAGTGTTTTTGCACAGCAGAAGAACTGGAAGCCATGCGCCTGCAAACCGGCGGTTATAACAGAGAATGGCGAGAACGCGATGATCATGATGACAAGCCTTATACGATTCGCATTAAAATGCCCCTGCATGGAGAAACAACCGTTCAAGACAAAGTGCAAGGCTCGGTTACTGTTGATAACAAGGAACTAGACGACTTCGTACTTTTACGAGCAGATGGCACGCCAACTTACATGCTATCAGTGGTCGTAGATGATCATGACATGAATATTAGCCACGTCATTCGCGGCGATGACCATCTGAATAATACTTTCCGGCAATATCATGTTTATAAAGCCTGTGGTTGGGATATACCGGAATTCGCCCATATTCCCTTAATTCACGGCAGTGACGGTGGCAAACTATCAAAACGTCATGGGGCAGTTGGCGTAGAACAGTGGCGCAAAGATGGGTTCTTATCAGAAGCCCTGGTAAACTATCTTCTTTTACTTGGCTGGCACCCGGAAGACGACGAGCAAGAAATTCTTAACCTGGAAGAAGCAGTAAAACAATTTAAACTGGAGGATATCAGCAAAGGCGCTGCACAATTTGATGTGGATAAATTAACTTTTATCAACGGTCATTATATTCGCCACAAGCCTGTTGAAGATTTACTACCGCTGGTAGACATCAGTCAATACAATGCATCAGAACAACAAATAAAATGGTATAAACAGGGTTTTGCCGCTTTACAAGAGCGTGCTAAAACAACAATGCATCTGGCAGATATGGCCGCTATCTATTTAGGCAATCCGCAGCCATCTGCAGAAGTATTGGAAGAAATAACCGATGAAACCAAAGGCTGGCTAAAACAGGTTATTTCAATACTATCTTCTGCTGAAGATTGGGACCATGAAAACCTTTTCAATCTTTGCAAAGATTTATCAAAAGATTTAGGTATTAAAATTGCCAAACTTGCCGTGCCCATGCGCATCGCTTTAACCGGCAGTAATGCGGCACCCAGTAATTTTGAAATTATGGAAATTTTAGGTAAGGAAGAAAGCCTAAAAAGATTAAAGTTATTTGCATGAGTTACCAAACATCTATCGTCTGGTTTCGGCAAGATTTACGTTTAGCCGATAACCCCGCCCTTACACGTGCCATCGAGCAAAGCGAACACATTCTACCTGTTTTCATCTGGGACGAAACAGATCCGGAACCCTATGGCGCAGCTTCAAAATGGTGGCTGCACTATGCCCTGGAAAACCTTAAAAATGCCCTGCAACAGAAGGGGAATACATTAGTTTTCCGTTGGGGAAACCCTAAGGATGTTTTGAATGAACTTATCGCACAATCAGGCGCAGAAGCCGTTTTCTGGAATCGCTGCTATACGCCGCATCAACGTCAGCGCGACCAGGACATTAAAGAAAACCTAGGCACAGAATGCCACAGTTCCAATGGCCTGCTTTTAGTTGAACCGTGGGAGTTAAAAACCAAAAGCGATACGTTTTATAAAGTTTTTACGCCTTACTGGAAAGCTATTCAGGAACTGGAATTTGCAAAAGATTTACCAGTTCCCGATGCCATTCCTTCTGCAAAAAATATTCATTCGGATGATATAGCCAACTGGAATTTCTTACCCACCAACCCCGACTGGGCGGTGCAAATGCGAGAAGAATGGGGCATTAAAGATGGCAAAAGCGGTGTGATGTCGGAAGGGGGCGCCTGGCAGTATCTAAATGAATTTCTAAGTAATGGCATTGAAGGTTACAAAGATAACCGCAATATTCCATCGCGTATTAATGAAAACCTGACCACCTCAAAACTTTCGCCCTTTTTGCATTGGGGGCATATCAGCCCACGCCAAATTTGGCACCGGGTGATGAAAGATTATGATTTTCGCAACAAAGATGCCAAGCATTTTTTATCAGAAGTTGCCTGGCGCGAATTTTCCTATAATTTGTTGTATCATTTTGAAGATATTAAGCATCAATCCATGCGGAAAGAGTATAGAAACTTCCCCTGGAATCCAAACGACGACCAATTAAAACGCTGGCAAAAAGGTCAAACCGGTTACCCTATTGTGGATGCCGGTATGCGTGAACTTTGGGCAACCGGCTGGATGCATAATCGTATCCGCATGCTGGTAGGATCCTTACTAGTCAAAGATTTACTTATTCCCTGGCAGGATGGTGAACAATGGTTTTGGGATTGTCTGGTGGATGCCGACCCGGCCAATAACACCGCCAGTTGGCAGTGGGTGGCCGGTTGCGGCATGGATGCTGCCCCCTATTTTCGTGTTTTTAACCCGACATTACAAAGCAAAAAATTTGATTCAAAAGGTGAATACATTCGTAAATGGGTGCCAGAGCTAGCAAAGTTAGATAATGATGCTATTCATGCCCCTTGGGAAAACCCCGAAAAGCTTCAGAAAGCTGGCATTGTATTAGGCAAAAATTACCCGGAACCTATTGTGGATCATTATGAGGCACGTAAACTTGCGTTGGATGCCTATGAGGATATTAAGAAGAGTTAAGCTTTGTTCCCCACCAGGATCATTTTAGTTGCATATTGCTATAGAAAGGCATGCTGATCAGTTGAAAGAATTGATTAGACATTGTTGGTGGCGGGAGTAGGATTCGAACCTACGTACTCCGAAGAGGGCGGATTTACAGTCCGCTGCCATTAACCACTCGACCATCCCGCCAACAGTGCAGTCCCTTATAATCGCTCTAGACTATTTTAGTCAATTGCCTTTGTTGCTTTTTTACGTTACCCCCTGCTGTTATGGCGCGTAGAAAATCATATGGTAATAAGCAAAGCGGAAAAAAGACAGATGGCCGATACTGGATGTATGGGTTGCATGCCGTTCAGGCTGCTTTATTGAATGAAGACAGGCGCAAATTTCGATTGCTGCTAACCGAAGAAGCCTCACATAAACTTGAACGTTTTGATGCGTCATCGCTGGATATTAAAATGACGGATCGAAAAGAGATTGATAGCATTCTGCCCAAGGGTGCTGTGCATCAGGGTATTATCCTGCAAGTGGAAGGATTATCCAACTTGCACCCAGAAGATATAATGAAACAGGCAAGCCGTGTTTTAATTCTGGATCAAGTGACAGACCCACACAATATTGGCGCTATCTTGCGTTCTGCTGCAGCATTTCATATTGATGCGGTTTTTGTTCAAGATAAACATAGCCCATCAGAAAATGCTATCATCGCCAAATCAGCCAGCGGTGGTTTGGAACATGTGCCATTAATAAGTGTTGTTAATTTAAGCCGGTTGATTGAACAATTAAAACAATACGATTTTTGGGTAGCGGCCTTTGATTCAGAAGCAGAAGAAACATTGAATAATGAAAGCCTAAAAGTGGAAAAAGCTGCCCTGGTTTTTGGGGCGGAAGGTAAAGGTATTCGCCCACTGGTTCTGGAAAAATGTGATATGCTGATGCGCTTGCCTACCCTGCCCCCCATTGCCAGCCTGAATATTTCTAACGCCGTGGCTATTGCCTTGTATGCTAGCCGATAAACCTTATGGCGTTGTGAAATGGTCGAAGGATGGCCAGCCACTTTCACGGCAGTTTGATGATATTTATTTTTCGAAAGAAAACGGCATGGCCGAAAGCCACTATGTTTTTCTGCAACAAAGTGATTTTTTAGAACGCACAAAACAACAGCCACTAACCATTGTGGAAACGGGCTTTGGCACCGGGTTAAATTTTTTACAGGTTCTGGAATATGCGCAACAACCTGTGCATTACTATGCCATAGAAAAATATCCGCTAAGGCCAGAGGATATACACAATGCGCTGAAAACTTTGCCCTTAAACTATAAACAGTCTTTTATTGAACAGTATTCCCCCTATCAGCAAACATCTTACCGTTTTAAGAATATACAGCTTCACTTCATGACCATGGATATTCTTGAGGCTTTAAAAGAAATTTCAGAACAAGACATACTAGTGGATATCTGGTTTTTAGATGGCTTTGCGCCGGCAAAAAACCCGCAAATGTGGCCAGAAGAACTGTTTCAAACAATGGCAAAACAGCATAGTGGTCATACAACTTTCAGTACATTTACAGCCGCCGCCAAAGTGCGAAAAGGGTTAGAAACAGCAGGTTTTATTGTTGAAAAAATTCCAGGCTATGGGCACAAAAGACAAATGTTAAAAGGGTACTTTCCGTCTTAAACGTGGAAAGATTCACCACAACCACACCGCCCTTTTTCGTTTGGGTTTGTAAAGGTAAACCCTTCTTCCAAATCTGTTTCCTGATAATCCATTTCAGAACCTATTAAGAAAAGTGTTGCTTTGGGGTCAATAAATACTCTCACGCCTTTGTCTTCCACTACTTCCTCAAAAGGCTGTTGGGCATCAGCATATTCCAGGGTATAAGACATGCCAGAACAGCCTTTGCTCTTTACGCCAACCCGCACACCCAAGGCAGGCGCATCGCGTTGGCTAAGTAATGCCTGCACATGTTGTGCAGCTGAATCTGTAATGGTAATGGGGGGTGGTAGTGGCATTATAATTCTAAAGGTAACTTAATATTTTCCGGCTCTTTCATATATAACATCTCCACCACTTCTATGCAAATATTGTCACAGTTTTTGATAGTATCTTTCGGTGAATCATTCTAGTAATCCTCAATGGAAAAACAGATCATTGGTAGTGAAGAATGGCTATCCTTACCAGAGCTTGATTTACCAGCTGTAAAGGCACGTATTGATTCAGGGGCAAAGACATCTTCACTACATGCCTATAATATTTACCCTTTTATAGAAAATGGCAAGGAAATGGTGCGCTTTGATGTGCACCCCATTCAAAAAAACCGTCGTGTTATCAAACGTTGCGTGGCTGAAATGGTTGATCACCGTGTGGTACGCAGCTCTAATGCCGAAGAAGAAAAGCGCATTGTTATTAGAACACCCGTCAAGATTGGTGATAAAACCTGGAATATCGAAGTAACCCTAACGAACCGTGATGCCATGGGCTATCGCATGCTGTTAGGCAGGGAAGCCATGAAAGATCGCATTCTTGTTGATCCGGCACAAAGTTGCACCACAAAACAATTAGCCGATGATGATGCTTTGGGGCTTTATAAAGTCAATAAGAAGTCTCAGAAAGTTTTACGTATCGGTTTACTAGCCAGTAACCCCAACCTTTATTCCAACCGCCGCATTATGGAAGCAGCGCAGTCTAAAGGACATGAAATTCAGTTTATTGATATTAGTCAGTGTTACATGAACGTACATGCCAAGCACGGTAAAATCCATTACCGTGGCGGGCAATCATTGATGAATCTTGATGCAGTTATCCCGCGTATTCGCCCATCAATGACATTCTATGGTTGCGCCCTATTAAGACAATTTGAATTGATTGGTACCTATTGCCTTAATGAAGCCGACACTATTGCACGCTCCCGTGATAAATTACGCAGTTTACAAAGTATGTCGCGTAAGGGAATTGATATGCCAGCCACCGGCTTTGCAGGCTCGCCTTATGTTACTAAAGATTTGATCGAAATGGTTGGCGGTGCACCGCTGATTATTAAATTGTTAGAAGGCACCCAGGGAACTGGTGTCATTTTGGCTGAAACCAATAAAACCGCTGAAAGTGTGATTAGTGCCTTTAAGAGTATTAAAGCGAATATTTTGGTACAGGCCTTTGTTAAAGAAGCAAATGGCAGTGATTTACGCGCCTTCGTTATCGGCAGTAAAGTTGTTGGTGCAATGGAACGGCAAGCACCACCGGGCGAATTCCGTGCCAACGTTCACCTGGGTGCCACTGTAAAACCGGCCAAGCTTTCTACTGCTGAAAAGAAAATTGCCGTAGCCGCAGCAAAAGCCATGGGTCTGGCTGTATCAGGGGTGGATTTAATACGTTCCAATACTGGTGCAAAAGTTCTGGAAGTAAATTCCTCCCCCGGCCTGCAAGGCATAGAATCCGCCACTGGCCTGGATATTGCAGGGTTAATGATTGATGCTATTGAGGAAAAACTGGTTTAGAGATAGCGTAACTAAGCCACTTCTTCTACCGTTTTCGGTGTAACATTCTTGGAACGATAATCTTCCAAAGCTGCTTTTACGGCGTCTTCTGCTAGAATAGAGCAGTGAATTTTAACGGGGGGTAGAGATAATTCCTTGGCAATATGGGTGTTTTTCAGTTCGCCGGCTTCGTCAAGGCTTTTTCCTTTTAACCATTCAGTGGCCAAACTGCTGGAAGCAATGGCGGAGCCACAGCCAAAGGTTTTAAACTTGGCGTCTTCAATCACGCCGTTTCGCCAACCTGAATTTGTAATTTCATTACATCGCCACAAGCAGGCGCACCAACCAGACCTGTACCGGTTTTGTTATTGCTTTTGTCCAGAGATCCTACGTTGCGCGGGTTTTCGTAGTGGTCGATTAATTCGTTTGAGTATGCCATTGTATTTTACCTTTTGTATTCTATTACTGTTTTTAAAAGCGCTCTATTAGTGCGCTGCCCATTCAATAGTGCTTAAATCAATGCCTTCTTCTTTCACCATTTCATATAATGGCGACATTGCGCGTAGTTTGTCAACTCGGTCACAAATTACGTTGGCAGCATATTCTACTTGTTCCATGGTGGTAAACCGGCCAAAACCAATTCTCAAACTGGTGTGTGCCAGTTCTTCTTCAACGCCCAAAGCGCGCAGAACGTAAGAAGGTTCTAAAGAGGCACTAGTACAGGCAGAACCACTGGAAACCGCCAGTTCCTTAATGCCCATCATCAGGCTTTCACCTTCTACAAAGGCATAGCTTATATTTAGGTTACCGGGAATACGTTGTTCTGCATCACCATTGATATAAATATCATCCAAACGTTGCGGGTAATTTCCATAAAACGATCGCGCAAATCTGCAATACGTGCTTGTTCGTTGGCCATTTCCTGCAGCTGCGATACGGCAGGCTTCACCCAAACCAACGCATAAGGGCGTTGATAGTGTACCAGATCGCATGCCGCGTTCTTGCCCGCCACCATGAATTAGTGCGTTTAATCGCACGCGTGGCTTGCGGCGAACAAATAAGCGCGCCAACGCCTTTGGGGCCATAAATTTTATGACCGGAAATGCTCAGTCATATCGATATTCATTTCTTCAACATCAATCGGGATTTTGCCAATAGCCTGCGCCGCATCTGTATGGAAAAAATACACCATTCTTGCGACAAAGTGTACCGATTTCTTTTAGCGGTTGAATAACACCAATTTCGTTATTCACCGCCATAATAGAAACAATAGCAGTTTTATCTGTAATAGCGTTTTCTAAATGTGTTTAGGTCAATCAGACCATTTTCTTGAACAGGCAGATAAGTAATCTGAAAACCTTGCTGCTCCAATTGCCGGCAGCTGTCCAGAACACATTTGTGTTCTGTAACACAGGTAATAATATGGTCTTTGCCTTTTTCTTTATAAAAACTCGCAACGCCCTTAAGGGCCAGATTATTACTTTCTGTTGCGCCACTGGTAAAAATAATTTCTTTCGGGTTGGCATTTATAATATTGGCAATATGTTCGCGGGCAATTTCGAGTGGCCTCTTCTGCTTCCCAACCGTAACTATGGTTACGGGAATGTGGGTTACCAAATTTTTCGGTGAACCACGGCAACATTGCTTCCACAACCGCGCGGGTCAGCCGGGGTCGTAGACTGATAGTCTAAATAGATTGGTTTACTGCCAATTGAGGAAGTGTTTTTAGTTAATTGGAATTACGTTACGTCATTACCCTGACTAATGTAGTCGGGTTTTAGCTTCAAAACAAGTAAAAGCTTACAATTTTATCTAATTGGTATTAATAATTAGTTGCAGAAAAATATCAAACAGCTTTTATGACTTCAAGCAAGCTGCTCATAAAAAAAGGCTTTGTTAGATAGTTTTCTGCACCATTTTCTAGAGATTCAATTCTTGTTTCACCCTCTCTACGCGCTGTTAAAACAATAACAGGCGCACTTGATTCCTGTTTTATTTTTGGCAGTAATTTCAAGCCGTCTATATCTGGCAAGCCCAAATCCAAAATAACCATATCGGGTTCTTTTTCTTTCAACAATTGCAGGCCTTGTGCACCCGTTTCAGCGCCGTAAAAATTAGCGCCTTTCGTTTCAAGCGAAATTTCTAAAAATACTCTAATGGCCGATGTATCATCTATGGCTAAAATGGTTTTATTTTCAATTTCCATCACTAACTTCCTGGCTATTTGGTTGGTTTAAAAAAGCTTTTGCTTTTGGAAAGTACAAACTAAAGACAGCCCCTCCATCCGGGTTGCCATTCACAGCAATGCGCCCTTCCTGCCTTTCCATTACTATCTTGGCAATAGCAAGACCAAGCCCTGTACCGGCTTCTTGACTGTCTTCCCGCTTAAGGCGAGAATATTTATCAAAAATCGCCTCATATTGATCTTCAGGAATCCCCTTTCCATTATCATAAATTTTAATCACTGCTTCGTTCTTCTCAAGATCTGCACAAATACGTATTAAACTTCCTTTCTTTGTATATTTTACGGCATTATCCAATAAATTTTGTATTATTTGTTCAAATAAAGTTTTATCCGCATAAACTTCTATAGGTGTCAGGTATTTTTCTACAATGTGCTGATTTAAACGTTCATTCATACGGTTAAGAACATTGTTAATGGCATATTCTACATTAAACCATTCTGGCCGAAACTTTACGGCGCCCGATTCCAACCTTGTCATATCTAATATATTAGAGATAAAGCTATCCAGTCTTTGCGCCTCTTGCAATGCTGTTCGCGTTAAAATATCTCGCTTTTCTTCATTCAGTCGATCAAACATGCTGTGATAAACACTCAAGCTACCTATAATAGATGCTAACGGTGTCTTTAGATCATGTGAAACACTGGAAAGTAGCAAAGAGCGCAGCTTTTCACGTTCCTCCCTGATGCGGGTCTCGTGCATTTGATTTTTCAGCTCAATACGCTGTAAAATAGTTGCCGTCTGAGCAGCAATTCCTTTTATCAGTCTATTCCAATCAGGGGTAATAATAAGCTCTTCATCAAATTGTATTGCCAAAACACCTACTTTGCCAATTGGCGTAAAAAGTGGCTCGAACCGCCATTCTGATATATACGCCAACCGATATAAACGCCCAGTGGCTTCCAATTTTTCCCAACATTCATCAAACAAATGCTCGTTTTCCTTACCAAGATTATCCGGCTTTGGCATGCCGCGCAATGTCAAAGGGTCGGGCACATGGATAGTCGCCTTACCTTTCAAAATAGTAGAAATACTGGATTCCAATATTTCAAAAGTTTCATTTCTGGTTTCTGCATTGGTCGCCTCCGTTGTCATTTGATACAAGTCAGAAACCTGTTTTTCTCGGATATTAAGTATATTTAAGCGCGTCCGCTGAAAGCTGGTATAAGCAGCTACCAACATTGTGAACATTAAAAATAATGCCAGGTTAATTTTGACTGCCATTGATTCAATAAGAAAGCTATTGTACGGCGCAAAGAAGTAGTAATTAATAATAAAAAAGCTAAAAATCGCCGCAATAAATCCGGCAACGAAACCAAATCTGCCGGCCGCAAACATGCAGGCGATAAGAAACGCTAGCGAAATGTTATGAACAGTGTTGCGTGTAATATCACTGCTTGTAAACGTTTCTACCGAAAAGAATTTTATTGTAAATGAAAACAAACAAGCCACCAGAACGGCAGCAATCGCGTAGCCAACATGAATCAGTTTAGGCTTGGCAAACTTAACAGGCGGGAACTTGATGTGTTTAATCATAAAGATTTTTAATGACCACTCTTTAAGAATGCAATGTTTGGCGTTTTTCTAAATGGCTTTCTATAATCTTAACATTACGACGATGTGCCTTAAAACCGATATCAAATATATCTCCCACAAGGGGGATCAAGCCAATAAACCAATCAATCAATAAATTCCATAACATTTTGGCCTGATGACGTCGCGGCAAGTCGTATTCACGACCTACTTTTATAATATAGGCTGTGGTTATGGCACCAATTGTATCCCCCACCCCTGGAATCAAACCCAACAAACTATCCAAACCAAAGCGAATTTGCGTACCCGGAATACGATAGCGGCTATCCATTAAACGTGATAGCCGCTCGATTTTCTGTAGCGATGTTATGTTTCCATCAATGGTCATAACGAAAGCTCATTAGAGAGGTGCTGATGTCTCAGGGTATTTAAGAATAACATAAATAGCATGAATAATACCGGGTATATAACCCAGAATTGTTAGTATGATGTTGATCCAAAAATGTTTACCTAAACCCACTTGCAAAAAGACCCCCAGCGGCGGCAAGAAAATTGCTAAAATGATACGAATAATGTCCATTGTATTGTCCTTCAATTACGTGTTCAAAACTTATTATTAGCATTCCAAGTTCAAGCATCCATACTAAGAACAGCAAAGTCTATAAAGAACACATCAATTTATGCAAATTTAATAAGTTTTATAGTTTTACAGATACGACAATTGATTACCTTTGTGACATGTTAATTTTTGAAAATCTTGGAAAGAATCATTTATGACACAATCAAATTTATATTATGCCAAAGAGTCTATTGGCAAAGACGTTAAAAACAATGCCATGACGAAGTTAGGCACTGTAAATGACATGACTATCAGCCCTGATGGAACAGTTAATCATCTCATTATTGCTTTCGGCGGCTTGCTGGGTATGGGTGAAGATCATGTAGCTGTCCCCTATCATCTGTGCGGCTGGAACGAAGCAGAACAATGCGTTATTGTTAATGTTACCGAAGACCAGCTTAAAAATGCGCCGAGAATCGATAAGGATGAGATTCCAAGCCCTGCCGACACGGCCTAT
Source organism: uncultured Alphaproteobacteria bacterium (assembly GCA_963706365.1). Classification (GTDB taxonomy): domain Bacteria; phylum Pseudomonadota; class Alphaproteobacteria; order JAJTHO01. Next base: position 1,145,115 of record OY970150.1, read on the forward strand.
TTTGATACAGTCAATAACTACTACAAAAACGCTGCCTAAAGTTATTACACCGACACCCCTGCTAGACAATATCAGGGGTGTTGTTTATTTATATCAATGCTAAAACCGTGGTGTGACGATCGTTTTTCTCTCAAATGCTATTATAAGTATTCTTATTAGCCTGGCAGCATTAGCCTCAGAAATACACAGCATGCGCTGGTGGCTAAGGGCTTTTGACTTTCCCAAGCTGCAAATTTTATTTTTACTTGTTATCAGCCTGATTATTCTGGTTGTTGAATTGCTATTTACTGAGCTAGGTTATTTGTCGCTTTGTGCGCTGTTGCTGAATGTGACAGCTATTATTCATACCACTAAACATATCTGGCCATATTTGGCATTCACTCATAATGACAGCCGCACAGCAAAAGGTAATGGTCATAATATCACGCTACTTATGTCTAATATTCAAATGGAAAATGAATGTTATGATAAAGTATTAAAAATGATACAGAAACACAATGCTGATATTGTAATGTTGATCGAAACAAACAGTGCCTGGCATCAGGCAATGGCGCCCTTAAAGGAGCAATATCCGCACCATATAGAATACCCCAACGAGGTGCACAGCGGCTTCCTTATATATAGTAAGTATGATTTCAAGGAAGCAGAAGTGCGCTATTTAGTAAAAGATTATATTCCTTCTATCCGCGCAAAAATTCTATTTCATGACAAGGAAATTTTATTTTACGGCGTGCATCCAAGGCCACCGCGCCCGCAAAATAGCGCCTTTGGGCGTGATACTGAGCTATGGGTGGCCGCCCAAGAAATTAAAGAACGGCCAGAAGAGCCTATCATTGTTGCCGGTGATTTAAATGATGTGGGTTGGTCAGAAACGACGCGCCGTTTTTGTATTATGAGCGGTTTAAAAGACCCGCGCCGTGGTCGCGGCCTGTTCAACAGTTACAATGCCAACCATTGGTTTGCGCGTTGGCCGCTAGATCATCTATTTCACTCCGATCACTTCGCCGTGAAAAGCATTAACCGGCTGGAACACGTGGGCTCAGATCATTTTCCCATTATGGTTACTTTGGAGTTAGAAGAGTCAAATTAATACCGTAGTGATTCCACAATAAATCCGTGTGGAGGCGAGAGCAAGTAAAATTGAGCGCAGTGTATTCTTCATACCTAAGCGAAATTTTGCGCCGCTCGCAGCCCCTCACGGTTTTATTTTGGAATCATTATATCTAGACATAAGCCAAAAACCCACCGTTGCGAAAACCCGGTTTCTGATAGGCTAACTCTTGCATTACCTTGCCCTTTTCCATGGCCATAATGTTGCCGCCCTTAGATTTTAGGATGGCGTGTCCGGCTGCAGTATCCCATTCCATTGTGCGGCCATAGCGGGGGTAATAGTTGGCTTTTCCTTCTGATATACGGCAAAACTTTAGGGAGCTACCACATTTTACATGCGATAATATTTTTGCCTCATGGGGCGGTTTAATGGGTTTGCTATAGCGCGAAGTGATGAGTTTTAGGTTATCTTGTGGCGCTGGGTGTATGATGGCTTTATCATCTACAATACCCGCGGTTAGTTCATCAAAAACCGGTGCGTATATTACACCCAAAATGGGCTGATAATTACTGATTAAAGCGATATTAACTGTAAATTCATCTGTTTGCCGGATAAATTCTTTCGTGCCGTCTAAAGGATCTACCAACCAAAATTGGCCGCCAGGCTCTATAGTAGGCTCCTCCCCGGCAGACATTTGCTCCTCTGCAATTACAGGAATTTTGTCATCCCACTCTTTTAGGCCGGCAATAATAATTTTTTCCGCTTCTACATCCGCAACAGTAGCCGGTGAATTATCGCTTTTATACTCAATAGCAATATCTTGCTTATAGTATTGCAGTAGTTTCTCGCCCGCTGTTCTGGCTAGTTGGCTAATATGGTTTAAGCAGTCTTGCATACTTAAATAATATCAGTGCTTTGCATGCCTACTTTTAAATACTGCCAGCCAGTTACCCATGTTAAAACAGCAGCAGCAGTGATAAGTAACTCAGCGACTAATAAGCCGCCAGTATTTAAAGCCAGCAGTAAAATAAATAACCCAAAGGCGATTAACTGTAACGTCGTTTTATATTTGGCCAGTGTTGTAACCGGCACGGCAACCCCTCTTTTACCCAGAAATTCCCGAAGGCCGGCGATTAAAAACTCTCGCCATAAAATAGCAAGGGAAGCCAGAATACCCAATATAGACAGAACGCCAGCACCCGCCAAAGCCAATGGTACGGTGGCTATCATCAATTTATCGGCAATAGGATCTAGCATAGTGCCCAGATCTGTTACCTGATCATATTTTCGAGCAATCCAGCCATCAAAAAAATCCGTTAGGGCGGCCAGCACAAACAAAATAAATGCCAGCCAATACCAACCGGCTAGCAAGCCTATGGTTAAAGGAACTAAGGCTATGATACGAAATAATGTTAGATAGGTGGCAAATGTCATTTAAAAATAATTAAGCGGATTGTTCTTGTAGCGCTTCTTTAACAAGGGCAAGCAAATTGTTATAAAAGTCGCGTGTTTTTTCAGCATACCCCCTAGTTTGAGGTTGCTCTTTTGCCATTTCTTCTTGCGCCTCATCCATCAGTTTTTTAAAGGCCTTTGGCTTTAGCACAGAGGCAATTTCCTGTGCGCCTGAAATAACAGCAGCGGTCATATGGAAATCAGGTGATTTTTCAAATTCTTGCTGACCATGCTTAGAAAGCTCGCCAGCGATAATATTCAGGTACGCCACATATTGCTCATCACCAACAATTTCGTATTTCAGAATACCTTTTTCGATGTCTGTTTCATCAATTTCCAGGTCAATTTCCTGGCGCTGAATGGCTTCTCTAGCCATTACAATCATAATTTGTACCAGCTGCTTCGTTTCTGCCAGCTTTAGGCCAGTGGCCACCAGTGAAGCGGGGTCAATACCCAGGCTGTCATAAAGTTCCTCGCGTTGATCTGCTTTCAGAACAGCTATAAGGGCGGGAATAAGCTCGTGTACAATTTTATCCATGAGGATATTTAACCGTAGTTAGAGCATATTGCACGCGTTAAATTAAGGCCATAGCTTCTTTGCGGTGTTCAGCGTACCAGCTAATCAATTCATCAATAGATAAAGTATATCGCTTTAAAGCCTCCTGAAAACCGATTTTTCCCATCATGATACAAGCCAGTACTTGTTGTTTCTGGCTAGGTACCCATCGTTGCGGGTTTGTAGGGGGTGATAAATGGATAGCACTATTAAAAGTAGATTTATTATTCATACAATTCAACCATTGATTATATTGATTACAGATTTGTTAACGTTATTTACATATTGAACGATGCAAATTGTATGCCAATAGACCATCGCATAAGGATTTAGTGATAGACCTTAGTGCATTGCATTGGTAAAAACACGCATGCAAAAAGTTTGGATATTAACCGCTTTACTCTTACTTCCTGGTTGTTCCTATTTCAGTGGTTCTGGCGAAAACACTGCGCCAGAAACCCAATCGGAAAAACGCCGAATCGAACAAGGCACTGTCAGTGGCAGCGAGCGCGGCTTCCTTATTTTTGGCGGCCCGGATAAAGAAGCCGGCGACAATGTGGGTATTACCGTTAATGCCTTTTTATGGAAAGCTACCCTAGACACCCTTTCTTTTATGCCCCTATCCAGCGCTGACCCCTTTGGTGGCACCATATTAACAGACTGGCACAGCGTTACTCCCGACGAACGCTTCAAGGCCAATGCTTTCGTTATTGGAAAGGTTCTACGCTCTGACGCGATTCGTCTAACCTTATTTAAACAGCAACGCGCTATGAATGACTGGGTTGACGTACCCGCCGATGAAGCCACGGCCAGACAACTGGAGAATGCCATACTGAATCGTGCACGGCAGTTGAAACAGGCGAGTCTGGCTACGGAATAATGGTTGAAGAACGTTACAACATCCGAAAATCTGAACAAAATTGGCAACAGCAGTGGCGGGAAAAACAGTGTTTTGTTACAGCAATAACGCCCAATAACCCTTATTATGTTTTGGAAATGTTCCCCTACCCCTCTGGGAACATTCACATGGGGCATGTGCGTAATTATACGCTGGGGGATGTTATTGCGCGGCTGAAACGCATGCAGGGGCACGATGTTTTATACCCCATAGGCTGGGATTCCTTTGGCCTGCCGGCAGAAAATGCCGCCATTGAACGCAACCGTCACCCGGCGGAATGGACGGATGAGAATATCACGGCCATGCGCGAGCAATTAAAACGCATGGGTTTAAGTTATGACTGGTCACGCGAATTAGCCACTTGCAAACCAGATTATTATAAATACGAGCAGGAATTCTTTTTAGATTTTTTGGAAAAAGGCCTGGCCTATCGTAAAGAGGCCATGGTGAATTGGGATCCAGTAGATCAATCGGTATTGGCCAATGAACAAGTGGTAGACGGCAAAGGCTGGCGCAGTGGCGCACCGGTAGAGCAAAAAATGCTTTCGCAATGGTTTTTAAAAATTACCGATTATGCCGAAGAATTATTAGAAGATCTAGACACATTAGATGGCTGGCCAGAAAAGGTGCGCATGATGCAACGCGCCTGGATTGGCAAGTCGCAAGGCGCAGAAATTTCCTTTGATCTGGATAATGCTGATAACGTAGTTGTGTTTACCACTCGGCCAGACACTTTGTTCGGTGCTGCTTTTATTGCCGTGGCGGCTGATCACCCGTTGGCACAAAAAATAGCAGATAATAACGCGGAATTATCACAATTTATTAAAGAATGCCAGCAATCTGGCACGAGCGAAACGGCTCTAGAAAAACAGGAAAAGCGCGGTTTTAAACTGGATATCACCGCAAAAAATCCTTTCACAGAAGACCCTTTGCCTGTTTATGTCGCCAACTTTGTTTTAATGGGTTACGGCACCGGCGCCGTCTTTGGCTGCCCGGCGCATGACCAGCGTGATTATGATTTTGCAAAGAAATATGACCTACCTATAAGGCAAGTGGTTGAAGGCGGCTCCATCAAAAATGAGGCTTATACGGGCGATGGTCTTATCATTAATTCTGGATTTTTAGATGGTCTTCCAGTTGAAACCGCTAAAAAAATAGCCATCGACAAACTGATATTGCAACAACAAGGCGCAAGTAGAACAACCTGGCGCTTGCGTGACTGGCTTATTTCCCGACAGCGCTATTGGGGCTGCCCTATTCCCGTTGTGCATTGCAGCGATTGCGGCGTAGTGCCCGTTAACCGGCAAGATTTACCTATCACCTTGCCCAATGACATTAGTTTCGAGAAATCAGGCAACCCATTAGATCATCACCCTACCTGGAAAAATACTGAATGCCCCAAATGTGGCAAAGCGGCACAGCGCGAAACAGATACTTTTGATACTTTTTTTGAATCCAGCTGGTATTTTTTAAAATTCGCCAGCCCAACCATGCAAGCAGCAGAAATTAATCAATGGCTGCCAGTAGGCCAATATATTGGCGGTATTGAACACGCCGTTCTTCACCTGCTTTACGCACGGTTCTACACCAAAGCTTTGCGCGATTGTGGCTATCATAATATTGATGAACCCTTTAAAAACCTGATGACACAAGGCATGGTTTGCCATGCCACTTATCAGGACGCAGCCGGCAAATGGCTGTTCCCGCACGAGGCAGAAACACAGAAGCACACGGTTGGGCGCTCCATAAAAATGAGCAAATCTAAACGCAATGTTGTTGATCCTGCCTATATCATAGACACCTACGGCGCCGATACGGCTCGCCTGTTTATGCTTTCAGACAGCCCCCCCGAACGTGATATGGAATGGACAACAGCAGGTGTAGAAGGCGCCTGGCGTTATGTGAATAGGCTTTATCGCTTAGTGTCTACAGCAAAAATTAGTACATCAGATAAAGATATATTAAAGTTAGCACACCGCACCATTGACGATGTTACGCAGGCTTTAAATAGTTTTGCCATGAATACAGCTGTTGCCAAATTAAGAGAATTTTCCAATGCATTGGAAAAAGCCAAAACTGTTTCAAAAGAAACCCTGGAAATTTTGTTAAAATTATGGTCACCGTTCATCCCGCATGTCTGTGAGGAGCTGTGGCATTTATTGGGGCATCAAAATTTACTAACCACTGAGCAATGGCCAGTAGCCGATCAACAATACTTAACCGTTGATACGGTTACACTTCCTGTGCAAGTAAACGGCAAACGCCGTGGCGAAATTACCGTGGCCATTGATGCCAGCAACGAGCATATAAAAGAGCTAGCATTAGCCCTGCCCAATGTTCTAAGCCATTTAGGCGGCAAGCCACCGCGTAAAGTTATTGTTGTGCCCCAGCGAATTGTGAATATTGTTGCCTAATGAACCCTGTTTCCGCCATTGTCGTATTTGTTGTTATCTGGTGGGTAATATTTCTAATGGCTTTGCCCTTTGGCTCTTCCCCGCCAGATATTATTGAAGCAGGACATGCGGATAGCGCACCAGACAAACCGCACTTAAGGAAAAAACTGCTTTGGACAACGCTTATTAGCTTTATTTTATTTTTGCTCACTATTGCCGTGGTGCATTATTCTGATTACACGTTTCAAGATAAGCTTTAAATAAATTTCGCCCAAACTTTTCTAATCAACGCCGCATCAACATCCTTTGCAATAAACGCTTTGCCAATCCCCTTTACTAATACAAGGTTTAGGGCATTATGATCTGCTTTTTTGTCTTTATACATTGCCGCCAGCAATGTATCGACACTCCAGTTTGTAAAAGTAGGCAAAGTAACAGGATAGCCTAAACGCTCTTGATGCTTTCGCACCAACTGATAGTCGGCTTCATCACAATATCCCAACATTACGGAAAGCCGAAAAGCCATCAGGCAACCAATGGCCACCGCTTCGCCATGCAGCATTCTATTGTCGTAATTTAAAATATTTTCAATCGCATGGCCAAAAGTATGCCCCAGGTTTAATAAGGCACGCTGCCCTTTTTCCCGTTCGTCTTCGGCCACGACATTGGCTTTATTCTGGCAACTGGTTGTAATGGCCTGCTGTAAAACATCTGGCTTTTGTTTCAACACATCCGCCCCACTATTTTCCAGCCAATCAAAAAAGGGGCGGTCATTTATTAAGCCATATTTCAATATTTCTGCATAGCCGGCCATTAGTTCCCTGTGCGGCAAGGTTTGCAGTAAACCCGTGTCAATCAATACCAAATGCGGCTGCCAGAATACGCCTAATAAATTTTTACCTGCCGGTGTATTAATGCCGGTTTTCCCCCCCACACTGCTATCCACCTGCGATAACAACGTTGTAGGAATCTGCACAAACCGAATACCGCGCAACAACGTTCCCGCCAAAAATCCCCCCATGTCGCCAATAACGCCACCGCCTAAGGCAATCAACACTGTTTGCCGATCTACCCCACTGGCAAGAATATCGTTGGCTAGTTGCTGATAAGTGCTAAAATTTTTCTGGCTGTCCCCTGCTTGGCAGAAGAAAGAAGTTTGAGAAATCCCTTCTTTTTGCAGACTATCTTGCAGTGCCAGCAAATATTGTGGCGGCAAGTCCTGGTCAGATATTACTATTACCTTGCGCACATTGTGGCATGCTTTCTTTATTAGAATAGCTGCTGCTGGCAACAGGCTGCCCCCGATATAAATATCATAAGTATGCTGGGAAAGATTGACAGAGACAGTTTGAGTATTATTCATATTAAAAACTAAAACCGAAAAGTTGTCGTAATCCCGCCATAGCTTTCTCCAGCATCTTGCTGGCGAAATTCTTCGGTGCGGAAAACGTGGGTGTAGGCCACTCTTAAAGATTTATAGGTTAGGGCGATACCGGTTTGCAAATCACCAACGAGATAACGCTTATCAACCGAATGACTATCTTTAAAGGTGTTACCATCCAGAAAGATATTGCGGCCAACTGCACGCCCTTCAACAGTGGTGAACAAGTACCAGCCAAAAGTATCTGTTGGAACAAAGAAATCACTACCAGTGATAGAGGGGCTAATTAGGCTGGGGCCATAGTCTTGTGGTAAATCAAAGCCAAAGCGCATGGTACCCCCCAGTGCTGCATGCGTAAAAACGTTTCCTAAAGAAAGACCAGCATGGGGTGTAAAATCTAGCCCAAAACCTAAAAAATCACTTCGAAACTCTTGTTTCCAGGCTTTTTGGTAGGTTAAAACAATACCCGGCTCGTCGTGTAATTGATTATCCCACCCCTGCGGATCGGGGCTGTTGGTTATTTTATGAACAGCGTCTTGCGTTTGTGCTGCTAAAGACGACGAGCCCACAATACCTAAGGTCAGTTTTAGCTGGTCAAATGTATCGCCACTATCGGCATTGACAACCAAACTACCGTAAAGCCAACCAGCATATGGGCGATCATCTTTAATCAGCGCTTTTTCACTAATATCTTCTGGTGTGAACATGCTTTGCCCTACTTCAAAGCCAACCCGTTTTTTACTGTGCGGCTCAATAACCGGAATGGCATCCAGCAGTAACACAGCCGGTGCAGGCAACGCATTTTCCGGCAATACATAAGCAGCTCTTACCCCGTTGGTATAACCGCGGTCTGTATTAGAAAAAATATCATTTTCAAAACTTAGGGTTAAGTAACTGTCATCTTGTGGCGAAAGCCAGGACGGTAATAAAGACTCCTCACTAGCCGCCCGCTTTTGTGCCTTAATACTATTATATTCTGGCTGCGACTGTTCCAGGGGCTTGATATTTGCGCCATTATCCTGTGCCGTTGCAACGCCACTTATGAATACTGAAATAAGCCCGATAGAAAAAGCCGAAACGTAACGCATGACAGTTTATATATCAGCAACTATAAATACTTTACTATGAAATATTACTCTACCCGTGGTAAAGCCCCTGTTTTAGGATTTTCTGACACGGTTTTAACTGGCCTGGCCGAAGATGGTGGGCTTTATTTGCCGGCATCCTATCCACAAATAGATTATGCGGCGCTGAAAAACTGTAGCTATCAGGAACTGGCGTTTCATATTATTCAGCCTTTTGTCGGCGACGAAATACCGGCAGAGGATTTGCAGGCTATCATTGGAAAATCTTACAAAAATTTTCATCACCCGGCCATTGCCCCGCTAAAACAGCTTTCTGGCCAGCATTGGTTACTTGAATTATTTCATGGCTCCACATTAGCCTTTAAAGATTATCCGCTACAATTTCTAGGGCAGTTGTTTGGTTATCTGTTAGACAAACGCGACAGCACTATCACCATACTAGGCGCCACATCTGGTGACACCGGTTCAGCAGCTATTCACGGTTGCATGATTTCTGAACGTGTGAAAATTTTTATATTACACCCGCATGGTCGTGTTTCTGACGTGCAACGCAAACAAATGACCACGGTAAAAAAAGATAATGTGCACAATATTGCCATCAAAGGCAATTTTGACAATTGTCAGGATATTGTTAAAACCGCATTTGCTGACTTGAATTTTCGCCATCAAATGCGTCTTTCCGCTATTAACTCCATTAATTGGGCGCGCATTCTTTCACAAGTGGTTTACTACGCCTACGCCTGTATCAATCTAAATGCTGATAAAAAACGTCCGTTATCTTTTAGTGTACCCAGCGGCAATTTTGGAAACATTTTTGCCGCCTGGGTAGGCAAACAAATAGGCTTACCCATTGACCGCCTAATTGCCGGCAGTAACCGCAACGATATCCTAGCCCGCATTATTAACCAGGGCGACATGAGCATGCGTGAAGTAGAACCCAGCCTAAGCCCCAGTATGGATATTCAAATTTCCAGTAATTTTGAACGGCTGCTTTATGAGTTATCGGGCAGAGACAGCAACCAGATAAACAACATCATGGCAGAATTTCGGCAACAAAAAACAGCCCGACTAGCACCAGAACTGTTGCAAGGTATTCAACGACAATTTTCTGCTTACAAGCTTGATGATCGCGGCATCACTGAAACCATAGGCCGGATTTTTGAAGAAACAGGCGAGCTGATAGACCCGCATACAGCCGTGGGGGTTTCCGCCGCTAAACATTATCTCAAAGATAACACTAGCGCACGTGTAGTTTCTCTGGCCTGTGCGCACCCGGCCAAGTTCGGCGAAGCCGTTAAAGCCGCTACCGGTATTGCCCCCCAACTGCCTCATCATCTGGATAATATTTTAAGTATGGAAGAATATTACACTGTTTTGGAGAACAACGTTGAAAGCGTGAAACAATTTATAATGGATAGTTAAAAAATTGTTGCACTCCCCAACTTAGGCGCTATGTTGCATATTCGTTAAAGGAGCGCGGGTGTAGCTCAGGGGTAGAGCGCAACCTTGCCATGGTTGAAGTCGAGGGTTCGAATCCCTTCACCCGCTCCAATTCGGGTTTTACTATTATTAATAGTAAAAAATTTACTTTATTGAACAACTATCTTCAAAGCATCATACAGCCATTTGCGTACAAATTTTGTTTTTTTCACACAATATTTTAATAAACAGTAGTCTAATATAAAATATATTTTATGGCTAGAATCGTAATGATGATGGGAATTTGCGATAATATTCCCCCGAATGCCCCGTCCGCTGCAGCGCCTATATCAGCTATGGATAGTGCTATTTTTTTAGCTGCTATACCAGATAGTAAAAACCCAAAAATTCTTAATGAGCACTATCAAAAATTTCCACAACAACAGGAATATTTTTACATTCATCTCTCGGAAATTCAAGGCTAACAAAATGTCTTATAATAAATTGCTTACCTTTCTGAAGGCAAACCCAGCTGTAACAATTACCGCTATTTTATCACAGCCGAGAACTCTATCTAATACTGTATTAGGTGCCATGTCACAATTTTCACAAGGCTTAATGTCGGAGCCTTGTTACCCGCCTAATACTAGAGACTTCGACCATGTATGCGAAAGAATTCTAAATTTTACAAAAGCGCGTATAGAAGAAAATCCCCACACACAAACCAATATTACATTGAAAGAAATGCTGCATGTTATTCAACCGAATGACTTTGAGAGATTAATGTTGCTGACCGACAATATTATTTTTATGGTTAGAGAACCCACTTTACATGCTCGTTCTTGTATAAACGCTTTTTCCAGAGATAATGGTGGCGATACTCAACTAGCTGAAGATGGCTATATCAATATGAGTGCCCCTAATTATAAGCGCTATTTAAGTTATATTGAAACAGCAAGAGTAAAACATCCCGAAAATATCATTATCATAGATGCCTCTGATGTACAAAAGGATCCCATCAATATGTTGAATCTAATTGCCAAACAATTTAATTGGCCACAAAATGCAACGAATGAATGGGAACCTTTAATCAATAGATATGGTTATGTTTATGCTGAGATACCTGACGAAATTGATTGGCGCTCTGAAATGACCAATAATCACTGGGCTCAATCTGCTTTTCTATCTAGCCACATACGTTTATTTGATCCTCAAAAAGATACGGCTCTCCCACCTAATAGTTTTTCGCCAAAGGTAGAAGCCTTCCTTTCTGAAACAGCTTATCCTGTCTATAATGAGGTTCTTGAAATGCGTACTAGTAGCCAACTATTAAACACACTATTATATCAAGAAATAGAATTTGGAGGAGTTGATAAGCATTAAAAAAGTAGAAAGAAAATACCTGCTCCCCCCCCTTAGAGCTTGCCCCAAAACCAACGCAAAAGTTGAATTTTGTCTTTTTCGCTGCAAATTCCTTTGAAAAAGGTGCGAAATAGCCCACTATTCCGCCCTTTCCCAAAGAAATTTTCGCAGAAAAATACTTCTTTCAACTTATACGTGGGTTTCCGCGCAAGCTCTTAGAAATTTTTTCTTGTAACCTTAGACAACACAGCCTATACATTTACCATGCAAAGTGGCTCGAAAGAGACCACTTTTTTTAATACCTGTTAGGAAGAAATATGCAAACACTTGAAATGCTTCACATTGCTGATACCGTTGCCCATGAAAAAGGATTGTCGCGAGAAGATATTTTGAATGCCATGGAAATGGCTATTCAAAAAGCTGGGAATGCAAAATATGGGCAAGAGCATGATATTCGTGCCGTAATTGACCGAAAAACCGGTTTTATTTCTCTGAAACGTGTGCGGCATGTGGTGGAGGAAATTGAAGAAGAGACAACACAACTGACGGTGCAAGAAGCACAACGCTATAAAAAAGGGGCTGTTGTTGGCGATGAGATTATCGATGAATTACCACCGCTAGATTTTGGCCGTATTGCAGCGCAAACAGCCAAGGGCGTTATTATTCAACAAGTGCGCGAAGTAGAGCGCGAGCGCCAGTTTGAAGAGTTTAAAGACCGGGTTGGTGACGTTATTAACGGCGTGGTGAAACGCGTGGAATTTGGCAACCTGTTTATTGATATGGGAACAGCAGAAGGCTATATTCGCCGCGATGAGTTAATCCCACGGGAAATTTTCCGCCAGGGTGATCGCGTGCGTGCCTATATCTACGATGTGCGCAAAGAAGGCCGCGGGCCACAAATTTTATTATCCCGTACCCACCCGCAATTTATGGCCAAACTGTTTATGCAGGAAGTGCCGGAAGTGTATGAAGGCACCATTGAAATTCGTTCCGTGGCACGTGATCCTGGCAGCCGTGCAAAAATTTGTGTTTACACTTCTGATCCTTCTATTGATCCTGTGGGCTCTTGTGTGGGAATGCGCGGAAGCCGGGTTCAAGCCGTTGTTTCAGAACTACAGGGTGAGAAAGTGGATATTATTCCTTGGTCAGAAGATCTGGCTTCGCTTGTTGTACGCGCCTTGGCACCGGCAGAAGTGCAAAAAGTTATTCTGGATGAGGAAAAAGGTAAAATTGAAGCCATTGTTGAAGAAGATCAACTTTCACTGGCTATTGGCCGACGCGGGCAAAACGTGCGTTTAGCGGCTATTATGCTAGGGCTGGATATTGATATTCTCACCGCCGCGCAAGAGTCTGAGCGCCGCATGGAAGAATTCAAAGCGCAATCCGATTTCTTTAAAAAGGCGCTGGATGTGGACGAAGTTATCTCTCATCTATTGGTGGCAGAAGGCTTTGAAAATATTGAGCAAGTTGCCTATGTGCCGCAAGAAGAAATGATGGAAATTGAAGGCTTTGATAGCAACATCGCCTTAGAGCTTATCAACCGCGCACAAGCCTATATTCAGAAAGAAGAGCAGGAATATGCCAAGAAACGAGAAGAGCTTGGCTTTGATGAACAGCTTGTAACTGTTGCAGGTTTGCCTAAAACCATGGCCATTGAATTGGCAGAAAAAGGCATTATTTCCCTGGATGATTTAGCTGACTTAGCAGCCGATGAATTGCAGGAATTACTACCAAACGAAAACTTGACTGACGATGATGCCAATCAAATTATTATGTCTGCCCGGGCGCACTGGTTTGAAGGTGAAGAACCCGCTGAAGAAGATACTGTGGCCGAAGCCTAAACATAATGCACAAAAGCGTTTTGCTGTGTGATTTTGATGGTGTTTTATATAGTCTAGACAGCGAATTTGCTGCTGCTTATGTAAATGCCGCAACATTAGAATACGGAAAAATAGCGGCAATAGATGTAGGCGGTAACCCTCGATCTTTTCATAAACAGTTACTTTTAGACAACCCTGGTGAAAGTATTTGGTCTCTTGCAAAGAAAAACTATCCTGAAAAATATGATGATTATGTAACTGCCGTTTTTGCAGCCGTTGATCCTGCTGAACATTTAACATATAATGAAGCGCTTGTTGAAGCTTTTCGACGGGCAAAGCAACAACATGGAATAGAGATCGCTATATTTTCGAATTCCCTAGGCGAACATATCAGCCGTACTTTACCTATACTACTTGGGGATCAACATGAAGAATTAGTTCCGACAACTTTAAGGTTTGGAACAGACGATATTGCCTACCTTGCGAAACCAGTCGCAGCAGCATTTGCGGCTATAAAGACGCGCCTTTCATCCGCATTAAACGTAGAAGATCCACTGATTACTTTTATAGATGATAATGAAGCGAATGTAACAGCTGCTGAGGAAGCTGGCCTGAACGGTGTATTTTTAGGAAAAACAGCCGGTGAATCGGGAAAGGTTATTTATACCACTTCATCTCTTGTCGCTACGCTAAATTGGTTTGATACAGTTATAGAAAATCAACAGTCCTATTTAGCCTATTAACTATTGAATAATTTACAAATAATTTTACCCTTTCCATAATCTCTAATTATCGTTAAAAGACCCACTATGACACAAGCAACCGGACACATCAGCCAAATTATTGGTGCCGTATTGGATGTAACCTTTGAAGAAGGCCAACTACCCGCTATTTTAAATGCATTAGAAACCGACAATAATGGCAAGCGTTTAGTAATGGAAGTAGCATCCCACCTAGGTGAAAATACCGTGCGTTGTATTTCTATGGATTCCACCGATGGCCTGGTACGCGGTGCCCCCGTAAGAGATTTAGGTGAGCCAATTTCTGTACCGGTGGGTAAAGAAGTGCTAGGCCGCATTTTTGATGTAACCGGTAATGCAATTGACGAGCGCGACGATGTGAAGGTGCCAGACTTACGCTGGCCTATTCACCGTTCTGCCCCGCCGTTAACAGAACAGTCTACCTCAACAGAAGTTTTGGTAACTGGTATTAAGGTTATCGATCTTTTAGCGCCATATTCCAAAGGGGGGAAAATTGGCCTGTTTGGTGGCGCCGGGGTTGGAAAAACTGTTTTAATTATGGAATTAATTAACAACATTGCCAAGGGGCATGGTGGTTATTCTGTTTTTGCCGGGGTTGGGGAAAGAACCCGGGAAGGAAACGACCTTTACCATGAAATGATTGATTCTGGTGTTATTGATATTAAAGGCAAAAATTCTAAGGCTGCCTTGGTTTACGGACAAATGAATGAACCACCGGGCGCGCGTGCAAGAGTGGCCTTAAGCGGCCTAACCATGGCAGAATATTTCCGTGATGAAGAAGGCCAAGATGTGCTGTTCTTCGTTGATAATATTTTCCGATTCACACAAGCTGGCTCTGAGGTATCTGCCCTGTTAGGTCGTATTCCTTCCGCAGTGGGTTATCAGCCTACGCTATCCACCGAGATGGGTGATTTACAAGAACGTATTACTTCTACGACCAAAGGTTCTATTACTTCTGTACAGGCTATTTACGTGCCGGCTGATGATTTGACTGACCCTGCCCCGGCTACTTCCTTTGCCCACCTGGATGCGACAACCGTGTTAAACCGTGCTATTGCGGAACAAGGTATTTATCCGGCGGTTGACCCTCTGGATTCCAACTCCAGAATTATGGATCCCAAGATTGTTGGCGACGAGCATTACAAAGTAGCACGAGAAGTGCAGAAAATCCTGCAAACCTATAAATCTTTACAAGATATTATTGCTATTTTGGGAATGGATGAATTATCAGATGCTGACCGTCTAATTGTTGATCGTGCCCGTAAAATTCAGCGTTTCCTTTCGCAACCCTTCCATGTAGCAGAGGTATTTACTGGATCACCTGGTGTGTTTGTATCTTTGGATGATACCATTAAAGGCTTTCAAGGCCTTATTAACGGAGAATACGACCACTTGCCGGAAAGTGCCTTTTATATGGTGGGAACCATGCAAGAAGCGATAGAAAAAGCAAAAGGCATGGCAACCAAAGTAGCGGCTTAATTTATATCGTTTTTACAAATTATGTTTACCATAGATATTATTACTCCGGAAAAGATACATAGCTCAACCACTGTGCAAATGGCTGTTCTGCCTGCACAGGATGGGCAATTGGGTTTATTAACAGATCACGCCCCTATTATTAGCGCGCTGGAAAAAGGGGAAATATACCTTTATGAAAAAGATGACAAAACTATTTCACAAAGCTTAAAAATTACCGGTGGTTTTGCAGAAATGATCGACAATAAATGTGTTGTACTAGCAGAAGCTGTGGTGACTTCCAATAAAGCTGTTTAACAAGTTTTTACGTAATTGGTTATTCTGTGATTGTGTATGCAGAAGTTTCTAATCATAATGCACATCCCGAAAACGGCGATGCACCCATAGCCATTGTTCCGGGTATTCCTTTATAAAACCTTCCATAATTCTGTTAATCGCATGAACCGTTTCAGCTACTGTTTCTTGCGGTTGCAAGGGTGGTAGAATATGCACGATAAATTGTGCCTGCCCTTTTGGAGAATAGGTTCTTAGAACGTAGGCAGGAATAAGCACAATATCAAAACGATGCGCCAAAGAAGCGGCCGCGTTAGGTGACATTGCCATACGCCCAAGAAAACGGCTTTCAATACCGTTATTCATTTTTTGATCGAGTAGCATACCAATGTTATGACCTTCTTTAATTGCCTTAATGAGTTTTTTGCTACCTTCTTTACCTTTGGGAATAAAATCACCAGATTCTTTGCCACGCCGCTGCTGAATAAAATCTTCAACATAGGGGTTATTGGCTTTTCGATAAATACGTTTGAATGGAAACCCCACAGATTTAGCCGTTTTTGCCAACACTTCCCAATTGGCAAAATGCGCAGAGAAAAATAAAATAGGCTTGTCTTGTTTTTCCAGAATATCCATACCCTTTATCAGAATATCTGTACCCATTTGAATGCGTCTTAGGTGGGGCACCTCGAAGAACGTGCGCCCTAGATTATCCCAACTTTTTTTGATGATATTTTGCTGCCATTGTAGAGATTTTTCTGGGTATATGGCCTGAATATTTTTAAATCCTACCTTGGTAATCGGCATATGATAAGCAACGTTACGCCCAAAAAAACCGCCTAATGAAGACGCCCATCTTATGGGCAAAATATACAAAAAACAATATAGCGGTATAACCAGAACTGCCTGTAAAAAATAACGAATTTTTTTTCTGTTCATATGCCGAAAATTAAGCATAATTTTTTATAACATTTAATAAAGATTCTTCCAGAATAAGTGCGCTATCATCCTGCCAGTCTAAAATCATGGGAATCGGTACAATTCCCGTTTTCTGATCATCCGACAAGCGAACATAATCTTTTTCAGTGGTAACCAGTTGTGCATCAAAACGACTAGCATGTCGTTGTAATTTGGCTATTTCCTTGTCGCTGTAGGCATGATGATCCGGGAAGGAAATTTTTTCCACCACTTTACAACTCGTGCCTCTTATTTTTTCTTCTAAACTTTGGAAAAATTTTTCCGGCCTACCAATGCCGGCAAAGGGTAACAGGGCTTTACCTGATAAACTTAGGGGAACCTTCAACGCAATTTCGGCGCGCAATATCGGAATATTATGCCTTAATCCAATGAGCATCCCGATATTATATTCATCGCGGCCAATAATAATAACCATGTTTGTTTGATCAAGGAACGTTGGCACTGGTTCCCTTAAAGGGCCGGCAGGTAAAAGCTTTTTATTGCCAAATCCATAGCCACCGTCAACCACCGCAATATTGTAATCGCGCACCACTGTCGGGTTTTGCATACCATCATCCATTACAATAACATCAGGTTCTGTAACAGATGCGGCCTTGACTCCTTCAATCCGGTTTTTAGCAACCCAAACAGGTGCTTTTTTTCTTAGTAGCAAAGCTTCGTCACCCACTTCACTGGCCGTATGGCTTGCCTTCACTTCCAGTGGCTGTTGAGTTTTGCTTCCCCCATAGCCCTTACTACAAAAATGTACTTTTACATTCTTAGTTTGTAAAACACGCGCAATTTCTAAACATACAGGCGTTTTACCTGCCCCGCCAACCACAACATTACCCACGCAAATAACAGGTACATCTATTTGTGTGTATCGGGAAAAGGTTTGCCTTAGCCGTGCGCCGGTACGGTAAATTTTACTAATGGGCCACAGCACTGCGCTGGCAATACTATTATCTTTTTGCCAAAAGTCCGGTGCTGCTTTAGTCATGAGTTGAGCCCTTAATATAGGGTAAAATATGATTATACGTTTTTTCTACGGCACCCCCCAGCCGTGCGGCCGCATTCATAGCAGCAGCTTGTGCTGCCTTTCGCTGTAAGTTATTATTCAGATACCTACAAACCGTGTCAGCTAAAGCCTCGGCATCTTTTACAATAGTAATGGCGTTACTATTTTGCAGTGTTTCCATAATTAGTATAAAATTATGAGTATAAGGCCCTGTTATTAGCGCACTATTCTGCTTTGCAGGTTCCAACATATTTTGCCCGCCGTGGGGGAATAGTGAACCTCCCATAAAAACGATGGGAGATAATGCGTAAAATAAGCTAGTTTCCCCAATTGTATCTGCAATATAAAAAGCGGTCTGGGCATCTGGTAGTTGTTGTTCGCTTCGCTGACAAGCACTGTAGGGCTTTACTGATTCTACCAGAGCACTACCCCGCTGTGGGTGTCGAGGTAGAATAATCGTTAAAATATCATCATATTGCTGCTGAATAGCCTTGTGTGTCTGAACGATATAGTCATCTTCTGGTGGGTGGGTGCTGGAAGCCAACCAATAAGGGCGGTCGCCTATGGCTTTTTGAAGTTTGTGCAATGCGTCCTCATCGTAGGCGACGACTTCTGCATCCCATTTTAAGTTGCCGGTCACCATGATTTTTTTATTAGGATCACAAAGCAAGCTAGTGTAATGCTGTGCATCTTGATCGGATTGCGCCATTATAATGTCAAACTTGCTTAAAATACGCTTGGCTATAAATCCGGCTTTTTTCCACTTACTATAACTTTTGGGCGACATGCGCGCATTAATCAAAAACATTGGAATATTAGCACGCCCTGTTTGCCGCACCAAGTTTGGCCATAATTCTGATTCCACCCAGATAGCAATGTTGGGCTGCCAATGCTTCAAAAACCGCTTTACCCATCTTGGGTTATCCATTGGGGAAAACTGATGAAAAGCAGTGCCGGATAGATGGCGTTCCATTAATGTCGCAGAGGTGATCGTTCCTGTTGTTACCATAATGTGGTACTCGGGGTGCTCTTGCTGCAACAATTTAACAAAGGGAAGAATGCATAAACTTTCCCCCACACTGGCCGCGTGAAACCAGATTAACTGGCCTTGAGGGCGGGGAAGCGTATAAAACCCTTTACGTTCTGGCCAGCGTTGCGGGTCTTCCTTTCCATTGCGAAGACGTTGTTTCAATATCAGATTCAACATACGGTTTTCACACCTTTTATGGCATAGTTCATGGATAAATCATCAGAAAATGTCCAGCCGCCCTGATAATTTTCAGATCGTATCAGGCTGATAGGGTTAAAGTAAAAGCCTTGGGTACTGGCCACTGCAACATTGTTTTGTTCAAAATACTGCTTCAATTCAGAAGGCTTTTGAAATTGTCGCCAGTCATGCGTACCAATGGGTAATAGCCTAAGAATATATTCCGCGCCGAACTTTGCCAGTAATAGTGACTTTGCAGTGCGATTTAAAGTAGCCATAAATAACAGGCCGTTCTCTTTCACGGCTTCACTGCATTCTTTTACAAATAATGGCACATCTGCGACATGCTCTACAATTTCCATGGCTAAAACAACATCAAAGTCTTTTTCATTAAAGGCCTCTATCGTTGTAGAATGATACGCAATATCAAGATCATTGTTATCCATTGCCAAATGCGCTTTAGCCGCGCCAATATTTTTTTCCCCGGCATCAATACCGGTAACAATGGCACCAAGCCTGGCCAGCGGTTCACAAAGCAAGCCACCGCCACACCCCACATCCAGAATTGTTAAATCTGCTAAGGGCTGCAGCGCTTCAGCATCCCTATCAAAATGTGCACAAATCTGCTGTTTCAAATATTGCAGGCGAATACTATTAAATTGGTGCAGCGGCTTAAAAGAGCCATTAGCGTCCCACCATTGTGCAGCCAGGGCATTAAAACGCTCAATATCATTACTATCGACTGTTGAATTATTTGGCACTATCATCACCTAAAACATTAACATGACCCATTTTCCTATTATTTTTCCAGTCTTTTTTATTATATATATGAATTGCTATATCGCTATTATTTTGCATTGCTTTATCCTGCCAAGTTATCAGTTCTTCTTTATCCTGCCCCAGGATATTGTGCATTGTTACAGAGGGCACAGACAAATCTGTGTTACCCAGCGGAGTATCAGTCAAGCAGTTAATGTATTGCATGAACTGGCTAGTTTTACTACCATTCATCGTCCAGTGCCCTGAATTGTGCGGGCGTGGGGCTATTTCATTTACTCTAATTGTGCCGTTTGCCTCAACAAAAAACTCTACAGCCAGCAGACCGATAATATCCAGGGCTATTGCCAGCTTTTTCGCAATATCAGTGGCCTCTTTAACAACAGGTTCCTGCTGTTGGCAGGGCACCAAAGATCGCCTCAAGATACCACCTTCATGGTGATTTAAGGCCGGCGGCCAGGCCATTGTTTCCCCCTGCTGATCACGCGCCACTATAACTGATATTTCAGCCTCGAAGTTAACAATCCCCTCTAAAATAGCAGGCTGACCATTTAATTCCTGCCAGATTTTTTCTGTGTTATCTGTATGAGATACTTTTATTTGCCCCTTGCCATCATAGCCAAAGCGTCGCGTTTTTAATATGCCCTGCCCCATCAAACCAATGCCATGCGATAAAGCCGCGGCAGAGGCAACCGGCAAAAACGGTGCGGTGGCAACCCCCTGTTGTTTAATAAACTGCTTTTCTAAAAGTCTATCCTGGCTAATCCTTAAAACATTTGCATTAGGAAAGACAGGCTTTAGCGTGGTCAAATACTCCAAACTTTCTACCGGAATATTTTCAAATTCCAGGCCAATAACATCAACTTGCTGCGTAAATTTTTCCAAAGCTTTTTTATCGGAATAATCAGCAATAACAGTATTGGCCACCGTTGCAGCCGGGCAATCGGCAATGGGTGTGAAAACCAGGCATTCGTGCTGTGGTACAGCTGCTTCTACCAGCATTTTACCCAGTTGCCCGCCGCCTAAAATACCTATATTCACTGTGGTATCTCGGCCACGCTGTTGGTTTGATTCTGGCGGTACGCCTTTAATCTGTCAGCCAGCTTGTCATCATTTAACGCTAAAATAGAGGTCGCCAGCAATGCCGCATTAGTCGCCCCGGCTTTGCCAATTGCCAAGGTTCCCACTGGTACACCGGCTGGCATTTGCACAATAGAAAGTAAACTATCTTGGCCATGCAGGGCTTTACTTTCCACAGGCACCCCTAACACCGGCAAAGTAGTTAAGGCTGCAACCATGCCTGGCAAATGCGCAGCGCCCCCTGCCCCGGCAATAATAACGCCATAGCCGTTATATACAGCGTTTTTGGCAAATTCATAAAGCCGGTCAGGCGTGCGGTGCGCAGAAACAATTTTAACATCGTGCAGCACATCCAACTGTTTTAGTATTGCCGCGGCATGCGCCATTGTTTCATAGTCTGATTGACTACCCATAATAATGGCAACTTTTATCCCAGTTTTTGTCATTAACTGTTTCTAGAAATATTAGCAATTTTTTGCAAGGCAGCAATCATTTGTATAGTCATTACAACAAAACGCCGTTAAACAAAAAGTGCATGACCAATAACAATAATAGGGCAAGCAAAGAGTCCGAAGAAAAAGCTGGCCAAAAATCAGGCTGGGGCTCTCTTATTATTATGGCCGCTGTGGTATTGTTGATTCGCTCCTGCGCCTATGAGCCTTTTCATATTCCCTCGGAATCTATGTTACCAAATTTGAAAATTGGCGATTATTTATTTGTTTCCAAATTATCTTATGGCTATGGCATGTACTCAACGCCGGTGCCATTTCCACTTTTGAAAGACAGGGTTTTTTTTAAAATGCCGGAACGTGGCGATGTGGTGGTTTTTCGGGAACCTGGCAATGAAAATATTGCCTTTATCAAACGTGTCATGGCCTTACCGGGCGATACGGTTAAGGTAACTGATAGCCAGCCTTACATTAATGGTAAACCGATACAACGCGAGAAAGTTGCTGATTATCGGGATACTTCCCCGGCTGGAAACATTCGCTATGTAAAGCAATATAAGGAAACGCTGGAAAACGGCAAAACCTATAGTGTTATTGAAATGGCCGGCAACTATGGCCAGCTAGATAACACGCGTACCTTTAAAGTGCCAGAAGGCCACTTTTTTGTGATGGGTGATAATCGCGATGCTTCGCGAGATAGCCGAGCCCCGGATCTTGGATATGTACCGATCAAAAATTTGGTGGGTCGTGCTGATTTGGTTTTCTTCTCGGTTTGTTGTAATGTAAAATTCTGGCAAGTTTGGAAACTGCCGTTTAATTTGCGTGCTGACCGCTTCTTTAAACGTATTCAAGCAGATAAAATTGAAAACTGATGTTATACCCCCTACATAGAGAGCTATGAAGTTTAATACCTTAGGCAATACTCGCGAAAAAGTCTCAGCCATTTGTTTGGGCACCATGACATGGGGGGAACAAAATTCTAAACAAGATGCCTTTAATCAAATGGATTATGCTTTGGAACAAGGCGTTAACTTTTTTGATACCGCAGAAATGTATCCTGTTCCCCCCTTAAAGGAAACACAAGGCCGCACCGAACGTTATATTGGCGACTGGATGCGCGAACGCGGCAACCGCGATAAAATCTTTTTAGCCACCAAAGTAACAGGCCGTTCCGAAAATTTCAGTTATTTACGTGGCGAAGACATCACCTGTCTTAACCGAAAAAACATCGAAAAAGCTATTGATAGCAGCCTGCAACGTCTACAGACCGATTATATAGATCTTTATCAAATCCATTGGCCAGACAGATCCACCAATAATTTTGGCCAACGGGATTATAAACACCAGCAAGATGACAGCTTTGTTGCTATTGAAGATACATTAAAAGTGCTGGAAGATCTTATTACGGCCGGTAAGGTCAAATACATTGGTATCTCGAATGAAACACCATGGGGTGTATCTGAATATCTACGCCAGGCACGCTCCGCTGGCCTACCCCGCATCATGTGCATTCAAAATCCTTACAATCTTTTAAACCGTACCTTTGAGGTTGGTTTGGCGGAAATGGCAATTCGTGATCGTGTCGGCCTATTGGCCTATTCACCCTTGGCCTTTGGTATGTTAACAGGCAAATATCTACACGGCCAAAACCCGGAAAATGCTCGCTTAACGCTCTTTCAACGCTTTAGCCGCTATAAAAACAAACATGCCCTAAAAGCCACTGAAAAATATGTGGCCATAGCCAAAGAATATGATCTAGACCCTGCTCAAATGGCCTTGGCCTACGTCAACCAACAGCCGTTTGTAGCCACCAATATTATTGGTGCAACAACCTTAGATCAGCTTAAAACAAATATTGATAGTATCAATATTACTTTGCCAGAGGCAGCGATTACGAAAATTGAACAAGTGCATAATGAGATTCCCAACCCGGCTCCTTGATTAGCGCGATTGTTCTTCATCAGGAAATTCACATACTTCACGTCTAGATCTCAGGTAAAGTTCCCCATAAGACTCACCATCTTTAGCGGCTGTTGCATGTTGATCCAGCATTAGCGCAAACCCACAACCCAGAGTAAGTGCATCTAAAGCTGGTGAATGATCCCCTATTAAGCCTGCCATAATCATACCACCAGTAGCTGTAGTTAATGCAAGTTGGCGGTGATCTGGATTATTCTTTAAATGCTTTATACCAAGATATTCTGATAATTGCTCTTTATCTTTCAGCCACAATGTATTCGCCAATCCACTAGAAACCATTGTCATCGAATTGATAGCGTAAAATAATATATTGGCGGCCTCATTTTGTTGAAAGAATGGAACACGTTTGAAGGCGCCAACAATTTCTAAATTGTTTTTCCAGTTCATCAATTTATTGTCCAAGGCTTTTGCTTCTTTGCGGTCAATTGTTAAATTAGTAACAACATCAGATATAGTAAGTCCTAATGCTGCGGCATTCATTACAGGGCTATTTGTTGCTTCGGCTCCAAAGTATAGGCTAGCGACTGCTGTATGGTGCGCAATCCTTGCCATGTAATTAAATTCTGGATCAGCGGCAGCGTTTCTATCAAACAGTTTTGCCTTCGTATAATTAATAAATCCATGATCCCAGCAATCTTTAGCAACGGTCATAGTAGCTTTTATGGGATACGCTATTGTATCCCTTATGGCTTGTTTTCCTTCAGTAGTATTTATCAAAAGCGCTAACGTTTTAAAAACAGGTGTTTCAGGATCAATTTCTAGTTTGCCTGCCTGCTTATTTTCTACAGCTGTTGACATAGCTGCCTGACCGAAAACCGAATAAACGGCATAATCAAGTATGGTCGTATCCAAAATATTTATATTAGGATTAGTAATTCCCATAGCTGTTGTTGCTGCCCTGAAAGTATAGGGTACTAGCCAAGCAGGATTTCTCAACATTGCTCCGGCTTTCAATAACCCTGGCGAAACTAGGCCGGAAACAAGCGCTGCATTACTAGCCTGCTCCATACATAGATCAGCCAGGCCACTGTTACCATGTGAGTAGTTTATTCCAGCCGCTATTGTTCTTTCTAGGGCAACACCACGACTTATTAAGCTACCAATAACCATAGTGTCAGCAAGAGGATTTTTGCGCAGCCGTTTCCAAAATGGTCTTGATTCTTGCGTCATTTAGCCAAACATATTATAGGGAGAAAAATTAGGAAATGTTATTTATCACCCCAAAACCGCAACCAACTCCATTACACTACTTAACGAAGTCACTTTAATATCCTGGCTACCGGCTTTGGGTATTTGCGGGATTAGAGCCTGTCTATAACCTAGCCGTGTGGATTCTTTTAAACGCAATCCAGCTTGGGAGACAGTGCGCACTTCCCCCGTTAAACCTATTTCACCGAATAATATGGTATGGTCGGGCAAAGGAACGTCTTTCAACGAGGAGATTAGCGCTGCTGCAACGACTAAATCAGCCGCCGGTTCCGTAATTTTAAGGCCACCCGCCACGTTTAGATAAACATCTCGCCCGGCAAAAGAAACGCCGCAGCGTGTTTCCAGCACTGCCAGAATCATGGCCAGCCGGCTATTGTCATAGCCAACTGTTGTGCGCCGCGGCGTGCCCAAAGGCGATGGGGCGGCCAGTGCTTCTATTTCTACCAGCACAGGACGTGTGCCTTCCATGCCAGCCAACACAGCAGCGCCACTAACCGGGTGCTCGCGTTGCGAAAGGAAAAGCGCCGAGGGGTTTTCTACTCCCTGCAAGCCTTTTTCCTCCATCATAAATACGCCAATTTCATCGGTGGCGCCAAAACGGTTTTTTACGGTACGTAAAATACGGCATTGCTGGCCGCGGTCGCCTTCAAAATAAAGCACCGTATCAACCAAATGCTCTAAAACTCTAGGGCCAGCAAGCGCCCCCTCTTTGGTTACATGCCCCACCAGCCACAGGCAAAAACCATGTTCTTTCGCAAGCTTTACCAATACCTGTGCACAATAGCGCACTTGCGAAACGGTGCCGGGGGCGGAATCCAGTACATCGGCATAAAGGGTTTGAATGGAATCAATTACCACCATACCAGTTTGTTTCGCCATTTGCTGTTTAATAGTGGCGACAATATCTGATAGATTACTAGCGGAAGCCAGTTTAACAGGCGTGTGTTCTACGCCTAGTCGCACGGCGCGATGGCGAATTTGTTGGGTTGATTCTTCCCCGGTAATATACAGTGCCGTCTGGCGCTCTGCCATTGCTGCCGATAGTTGCAGTAATAAGGTAGATTTACCAATGCCCGGATCACCACCAATTAATACGGC
This sequence comes from uncultured Alphaproteobacteria bacterium, assembly GCA_963706365.1. Lineage (GTDB taxonomy): Bacteria > Pseudomonadota > Alphaproteobacteria > JAJTHO01. The sequence goes on from OY970150.1 coordinate 1,170,817, forward strand.
TGCCCCCGGCGTTAACCCGCCGCCACAAACGCGATCTAATTCACCAATACCCGTTTCCCAACGCGGTAACGGTTCTTCATACGTCTGTAAATCTGTAACTTTTAACGTGCTACCACTTTGAATTTTTTTATTACCAACGCCGTCAGGCTGCTCTTCTATCAATGTATTCCAGGCACCACACCCCTCACACTGCCCCTGCCATTTGGCATGGCTTGCACCGCAAACAGTGCAGATATGTTTTATTTTTTTAGGCATGGTAATAACAGTTTTCAGATTGTGTGGCAGCTTTTAACTTTTTGTGGCTTAAATTGCATTATGCTAAAAACTTCAGCTCTTTCTTCAATTTCAGCGAATTCCCGCAGCCAAGAGACGACAAAATAGATTCTATATTATTTTGAAATTCTGCTAAATTTACTGCCAACATAACCATAGTATAGCATATTAACCCATGGTACAAAACCATTATGGATTCTGCTTATACCGGCATTGCGATAGATTCCCGTCAGGTACAACGTGGCGATGTTTTCGCAGCTATTGTGGGGAATACTGTTGATGGGCGGCAATTTATCCCACAAGCCATCGAGAATGGAGCCGCGGCCGTTTTGTTTGAAGACGGAACCCAAGTTGATTGCCAAGTTCCTGTTATTTTAACGGATAATATTCGCCTGAAAGTGGCTAAACTAGCCGCAAAATTTTATCAGCCAGTACCTGAAACTATAGTCGCCGTAACAGGCACTAACGGCAAAACATCGGTGGCGCAGTTATTTCAGCAATTGCACGATAATGCCGCCGCCATTGGCACTATTGGTATCACCACCAAAAGGGCACCCAATACGGCAGCCTTACTTCGCCTGATGCCATTACCTTACAAAAAACCTTGGTGAGTTTAAAACAACAGCAGATTAACACCGTGGCTTTAGAAGCTTCTAGCCATGGTTTGGATCAATATCGGCTAGATGGCCTCAAAATTAAGGCCGCAGCTTTTACTAATTTATCGCGTGATCATTTGGATTATCATCATACAGAAGAAAACTATTTTAAGGCAAAGGCGCGGCTATTTACCGCTCTTGCGCCGCAATCAGTGTTATTAATATTGATAATGTATGGGGACAAAGACTGCTTAAATTAATCACACACGTAAGATCATAACTTACGGCAAAGATTCTCAGGCAGATATTCAGCTTTTAAAAACAGAAGCAACAGCCAGCGGCCTTTCGCTTGCAATACGTTATAATTCTATCGAAAACAGCATTGACTCTTCCGTTATACGGCAATTTTCAAGCTGAAAATCTTTTGGCGGCTATTGGTTTGTCGTTAGCTAGCGGTGATAACTGGCAAGTTATTATCAACAAAATTAGCACTATAAAATGTATTGAAGGCCGATTGCAACAGGTTGCACCAAATATATTTTATTGATTACGCGCATACGCCAGATGCTTTAGAAAAAGCTATTACTTCTTTAAAAAGTCATTTCCATGCCCCTATTACGGTTGTCTTTGGCTGTGGCGGTGATCGTGATCAGGGAAACGTCCATTAATGGGCAGTGTTGCCCAGCAGCAGGCGAACAGTGTTATTGTCACGGATGATAATCCCCGGACAGAGGAAGCTGCGGCTATTCGTCAGCAAATTATAGCTGCCTGCCCCGATGCTATCGAAATTGGTGATCGGAAAGCGGCTATTACTTATGCTATTAATCAACAATAATGGCGTTGTTCTGGTTGCTGGTAAAGGGCATGAGACAAGGGCAAATTATCGGCAAGCAAACAATCCCTTTCTCCGACAAACAAGTTATTTTAGATGTGGTCAACAGCTAGTCTTTCAGAAGCTCTAGGCACATCCGTTACGGGTAACTGGACGGCAACAGGCGTTTCTATTGACAGCCGAACGCTTGCACCGGGGGAAATTATTTTTAGCCATTCAGGGCGAAAATTTTAATGGTAATCTTTATGCGGAAGCGGCGCTTGCGAACGGCGCAGTTGCGGCTATTGTTTCGGATCAGTCTATAGGCAATATTAATGTTACTGATACAGACAACCGCGCTAGAGCAATTAGCGGCTTATAACCGCCAGCGTTTTAAAAATCTGGTAATCGGCATAACCGGCAGTATTGGGAAAACAACTTGCAAGGAAATGCTCAAGCTGGTTTTAGATGCCTATGCGACTAAAGGCAATTTGAATAATCATTATGGTGTGCCGCTAACATTAGCGAATATGCCCTTGGATGCGCCCTATAGCATTATTGAAATGGGCATGAATCACCCGGGTGAGATCGAGCCATTAAGCCGTTTGGCGCAACCGGATATGGCGATTATTACTATTATTGCGCCAGCGCATTTGGAAGCATTTGACGATATAGACGGTATTGCCCGCGAGAAAGCCAGCATCTGTCTGGGCATTAAATTAAATGGCACTATTTTTATCCCGGATAACGCTGTTGTCCGGCAATACATATGAAACGCATAGGCCGGATCTAAATGTTATCACGATTAAACAGTCTGCCCCGTCCATAAGTCTTTGGTAATGCCGCTGCTAATTATAATGCACGTATTGCCCTGCAAGTTGCACAGTTTCTTGATATACCTGATGCAGAAAACCGTTTGAAAACACTGGCAGCCGGGGGAAGGACGCGGCAAAATTTATAGTTTTGAAAATGGCTTGACGGTGATTGATGATAGTTATAATGCCAGCCCTGTTGCAATGCAGCAATCCTTAAAACATTTTACTGGTAACGTTGCTATCATTGGAGATATGCTGGAGTTAGGCAAGGATTCGCTAAGACTATCACTTAAAGCTATTACCCTATCTAGAGCATATACCGAATATTATCGCAGTGGGAGCTGATATGAAAGCTTTATATAATCAGTTGCCAACTGCACAACAGTATGCTTACGCAAAAACCGTTAAACAATTATTATTACCGGCTTTAAATCAGGTGATAAAATTTTAATAAAAGGCAGCGCCGGGGTGGGGTTAAAGCAACTGCTGCCTATATTAGAAGCGTATGACACCGAATCTTAAAACACTTATTGTATTAATCTTACTGGTTAGTTCTATGTTGGGGTTGGCTTACGCTTCCGTCCCGCTCTATGACTTATTTTGCAAGGTAACCGGCTTTGGCGGCACGCCACAACAGGTTGTGCACACGCCGATCAAACCAGGCAAAAAAGTTTTAACCATTCGTTTTAATGCTGATACATCCCCCGACCTGCCATGGCAGTTTTATCCTGATCAGAAGCAGGTAATAGCGCGTACTGGCACGCATTTTACTACTACTTACAGCGCAATAAATAATGGCAACAAACCTTATACTGGCGTTGCTACTTTTAATGTTGTGCCTTTAAAAGCGGCGAAATATTTTAAGAAGATTGGCTGTTTTTGTTTTGATGAACAACCTTTGCAAGCTGGCGAAAAAGCAACGTTACCGGTGGATTTCTTTATCGATCCAAAACTGGAAGAGGATCGCAATTTGAAAGAAGTAGAGACAATTACGCTAAGCTACACATTCTTTGAGGCGACAGACTAGCACGCGCTCTATACCCGCGATATCTTTTGCTATTTCAATGCATACCAAATTAGTTTTCTGCTGCTATTTTCTGAACATCGGTTGCCTGCCCCTCCCCTATTTCCAGTAACAGCAAACCGTTTGTAGATAGATAGTTAGCGGCTATGTTGCAAAATTTCCCGATAGCAATCGAGCCCATCCTCGCCACCATCTAAAGCCTGTAGAGGGTCATAGTTTCTAACTGTTTTATCCAGCTGTAGTATATCAGAGGTTGAAATATAAGGCGGGTTGCTGATGATAACATCGAATTTTTTATTATCAGACACTGGCTGAAACCAACTCCCCTGTTTAAGTTCGAGTCTATCTATCACTTCTAGATAACCCGCGTTCTTTTCACAGATTTTAAGTGCTTCCGCTGATTGATCAACAGCACAGGCAACCGCATTTGGAAATTCTTTTAATAGTCGTTATTACAAGGCAACCACTGCCTGTTCCCAAATCTAAACACTCAAACGCTTTATCTGATTGCTGTATGTTTTTTAACCGTATCTATAAGTAACTCAGTATCAGGGCGCGGGTCTAGAACGTCCATAGACGTATAAAAAGGGTAACTATAAAATTCCTTTACACCCAAAATTTTTGATAATGGCTTACCGGCTAATCGCTCAGGTCAATAGTTTTTTAAATTGCTGTTCCGCAGATGCAGAAACCATATCATTATCATGGGTTAAACACCAAGTTACTGGTTTATCCAGAACATGCGCTAATAAAATTCTACATTCGCGTTGGGGGGCGCTGGTCGTTTTATCAAATAGTATGATACTTTGACTGATAAGGTTTTTAACGTGTTGGCATATAAAACGGGGAAATGACTTGAAAGAATAGCCGTATACAAATCGTCATTCCAGCGCAGGCTGGAATCCATTCCGGCTGACTATCAACCTGTAGACGGTGCAGCACTAGTATGGAACTATCATAATCTTCTAAAGTGCTCAGGCACGTATGATTCGCAGCCTTCGCTGCGAATAACGTTCTTTGGTTAAAAAATATATACTATCAAAAACAAAAAAGGCGGCACAAATGCACCACCTTTCTTCTTAATCAACAATTATAATTAAGCAGCTTTTTTGTTAAAGCTGGCTTCTACTACGTTGTTGATACGGTTTTGGATTGGCTCAATAGCCTGATTTGTAGCTTCGATGCCCATTTGAGAAATTTTAGCACTTTCGTTAATGATGCGATCCATGTTTTTACGCGCTGTGTTGCTTTGAATGTCAAAAGCTTCATTAGCATTTTTACACTGCATAATAGATTTAGCAGCTGTTACATTCTGAGTCAAAAATGTTTTGCGCTAACTGGAAGTAAGCAGAACCAATTTGCTCGCAGCTTTTTGTTAGCGTGTTAGACCTTCAACCATAGAGTTGATGTTTTCCTGAGAATGCTTGTTTGCTTCTTGAATGCTTTGTTGCACAGAAGAACCAATTTGCTGTGTTTGCTGTTGGTAGTTTTGAAAACGCTTTATTATAGTTTTCAGAAGCATTTTCGATTGTGTTTTGTACAGATGCTGACGCCATTAGACTGTCTGAACATTTGTTAAAGCTTCTGGAATTGTGCAGTTTGCTGCGCAGCATGTTCTGTGAATTTTTGTGCGTTGTTTTGCGCTGTAGTTCTGCATGTTTTGCTGAAATTTTTGCGCTGTGTTTTTAATATCGTTTGCTACTTTTTCAGCGGCTTTTGCAGCACTATCTGCTGTGTTTGCACTGGTGTTTGTGGCAGACCCTGTATTTGTTTTGCTTTTGTACGGCCATGATTTTTCTTGGTGCATCTTGTATTAGTTTTTAATTATGACTACTGTCATGAATGTTTATAAGACTAATACCATTAAAAAAGAATAAGTCAATCCATTTGTGCACCGCAACATAACTTTTCTTTTAAATATCAGCGGTATTTTTGCCACAGGAATTTATTGCAGTGCAAAATATCGTTAATACCTGAATCAAGCATACAGTTATTTACGGGCTTGGATTGCTTCGGCAATGTGTAACTTTTTTACATTTTCCGATGCATCAAGATCAGCAATCGTTCGCGCAACTTTTAATACCCGGTTATAAGATCGTGCTGATAGTTTTAATTTTTCAGCCGCCTGATCCAACAATTGTTTCCCATCATCATCAGGCATCGCATGCTTGATATAATAGTTCGCCATTTACTGCGGCATTAGTACGAATATTATGCAATCTTTATAACGCTCAAGCTGTATTTCGCTGCGCACGGGAAACCCTTTTCAAAATAGTTGCGCTACCCTCGCCCGGCTGCATATTTGTTAAATCTTTGACCGAAACAGGCGGCATTTCAAGGTAGAGGTCAATGCGGTCTAGCAAAGGCCCTGATAGCCTGCTCTGATAGTCAGCGGCGCAAAGGGGCGCTCTGCGACACATTCGATCCGGGTCGGATAAATAGCCACATTTACACGGGTTCATCGCAGCAATAAGTTGAAATCTGGCCGGATAAGTCACATGCGCATTGGCTCGGCAATACTGGTTTGCCCGGTTTCCAAAGGTTGGCGTAATGATTCCAGTGTCGCGCGGTTAAACTCTGGTATTTCATCGAGAAACAACACACCATTGTGCGCTAGCGAAATCTCCCCCGGCATGGCCTTATGACCGCCACCGACTAATGAAGGGAGCGAAGCCGAATGATGCGGGTCTCGAAATGGGCGTGTATCAACCAGGCTACCGTCTTTTAACTCGCCCGCAATACTGTGCACCATGCTAACTTCCAGCGCTTCTTCTGGCGACATCGGCGGCAAAATACTGGTAACCTGGACGCCAACATCGATTTACCAGCGCCCGGCGCCCGCACATTAACATATTATGCCCGCCTGCTGCTGCAATTTCCAGCATTCGTCGTAGCCGCTACCTGCCCACGCACATCAGACATATCTGGCAAGACGTGCGTATGTTCTCCACTGTTGGCGACGGTGCGGCAAAATTTGTGTGCCCTGATGATGGTTTTTAAGTTCAATTAAATTGCTGGCCGCAACGACCGCCATATCCTGCCCAGCCCAGGCAGCCTCGCTACCGTTCGCTATCGGGCAAATAATGCCGCACTCTTTACTATCGCATGCATCGCCGCGGGCAAAACACCACTAACCGCGTTAAGCGACCATCCAGCGCCAGTTCCCCCAAAACCACAAAATCGTTCAACCATTCCTGCGATAAAATATCCATGGCGCATAATAGCCCAAGTGCAATGGGTAAATCATAATGGCTGCCGGCTTTAGGCACATCGGCGGGTGACAGGTTAATGGTAATGCGTCGCGCCGGTAATGCTAAGCCAATGGCTTGCAGTGCGGCACGTACCCGTTCCCGCGATTCAGCCACCGCTTTGTCCGGCAGACCAACAATATTAAAAGCCGGAATGCCGCCGGCAATATGCACCTGCACATCAATATCAATTGTTTCAATACCTTGAAATGCAATGGTATTTATATGAGCAACCATTTCGGCAACTTAATAAGGTTTTGTTTATATTACAATTTATTAAACCTTGAAATTTATAAGAAAAATAGCCATATCAGTGCTAGAAATGCTGAAACGCACCTATCCTGATCCCCTAACGCTCTCTCTACCACAATTAGAAGACGCCATTCACGAACTTAAAAAAGAACGTAATGCCGTTATTCTGGCGCACTATTATCAGGATGATGATATTCAGGATATTGCTGATTTTATTGGTGATTCACTAGATCTTTCCCGCAAGGCAGCGAATACAGAGGCCGAAGTCATTGCCTTTTGTGGGGTGCGCTTTATGGCCGAAGTGGCCAAAATTCTTAGCCCGCAAAAAACGGTTGTTTTGCCTGATATGGAAGCCGGCTGTTCTTTAGAAACCTCCTGCCCGCCGCAACCATTTGCTGCTTTCAAGGCTTCCCACCCTGATCACTTGGTATTAACCTACATCAACTGTTCAGCTGATATAAAAGCCCTTTCTGATATTATTGTTACCAGCACCAATGCAAAATCTATTATTGATCAACTACCCGAAGATCAAAAAATAATTTTTGCGCCAGATAAACATCTGGGCAGCTGGCTAAATAAACAAACTGGCCGCAATATGGTTTTATGGGATGGCGCCTGCATGGTGCATGAACGCTTTTCCGAAAAGGAATTGGTCAAACTAAAAACACGTCACCCCGATGCTGTTTTTATTGCACACCCGGAATGCCCCGCCAATATTCTAGATTATGCCGACCATATTGGCTCCACCTCTTCTTTATTGAATTATGTCAAAACCAGCGATCAAAATAAAATTATTATTGGCACAGAACCTGGCATTTTACATCAAATGCAAAAATCCGCCCCGCATAAAACACTCATTCCCCTCCCCGGCAATGACGGCAGCTGTTTCTGCAACGATTGCCCGTATATGAAATTAAATACGATGCAGAAATTGTATTTGTGTCTAAGGGACTTAAAACCGGAGATTCAGTTATCTGAGGAAAAAAGGCTAGCGGCTTTGAAACCGCTAGAGCGGATGCTGGCGATGAGTTAACTAACTACGATGTTGCCCGCCATTAACAGACAATGTTTCCCCGGTAATAAACCCGGCTTTTTCATCGGCCAGGAAAATAACAGCGCGGGCGATTTCTTCGGGTTTTCCTAAGCGTGCTACGGGAATTTTGGCAATAATTTTTTCTAGTACTTCTTCTTTAATGGCAGAAACCATTTCTGTGCCGATATAACCAGGCGCAATAGCATTTACCGTAACCCCCTTACGCGCACCTTCTAAAGCCAAGGCGCGCGTAAAGCCCAGCATTCCGGCTTTGGCAGCAGCATAATTGGTTTGCCCAAACTGCCCTTCCTGGCCGTTAATGGAAGAGATGTTGATAATCCGCCCATAGCCACGGTCTCGCATACCACTAAATACAGCTTGGCTCATATTATAACAGGAAAGCAAGTTGGTATCCAAAACCGATTTCCAGGCGTCTGGCGACATTTTATGAAACATGCCGTCGCGTGTAATACCGGCGTTATTAACTAAAACATCAATAGAGCCTAATTCCGCAGCGATTTTTTCTACGCTTTGCTTGCACTCGTCAAAATCAGCAACATTAAAAGAATACGCCTTAATACCGGTATCTTTTGTAAATTTTTCCGCAACTTCGTGGTTGTTGGCATAGCTTGCGGCCACGTTATAGCCTTCCTCTTTTAAAGCCTTACAAATTGCTGCACCAATGCCGCGTGTGCCACCTGTTACTAATGCTGTTCTTGCCATATTTATCCCTTTTTTAATAGGGAGTTCTTAGCATAGATCCGTTTACTACATCAAATTAAAATAATGATAGGCTGTTACTGTTTTAACAGCCTATCACGATAGCGTTATGGATTGGGTAATTATGACTTTTCAGCTTCCGCCATAACGGCTGCGCGGCTTTGCACGACTTCGTCGATCAGGCCAAATTCCTTGGCTCGTTCTGCAGTCATAAAGTTATCACGTTCCATGGCTTTTTCGATAGCCGCCAGTTTTTGCCCCGTGTGTTCTACATAAAGCTGATTTAAACGCTTGCGTAAGTCCAAAATTTCTTTGGCATGAATTTCAATATCAGTGGCCTGGCCTTGCGCCCCACCGGAAGGTTGATGCACCATAATACGAGAGTTCGGCAAACAAAAACGTTTTCCCTTTGTACCGGCTGTCAGTAATAGTGAACCCATACTTGCCGCTTGCCCAATACATAGTGTTGCCACATCCGGGCGAATATACTGCATGGTGTCATACATTGCCAGGCCGGAGGTAACAACACCGCCAGGAGAATTTATGTAAAGGTATATATCTTTTTTCGGGTTTTCAGATTCCAGAAAAAGTAATTGTGCGCAAATAAGCGAAGAAACACTATCATGCACCTGGCCTGTTAGAAAAATAATTCTTTCCTTTAACAGACGGGAATAAATATCATAGGAACGCTCCCCACGGTTGGTTTGTTCTACCACCATAGGAACCAGTGTGTTCATATATACGTCGTGTGCATCTTGTGCCATGTTCTATCCTGTGTTTTTATTGTGTTTGGTTTAATGATAAGCGGTAAAGATTGTCTTAACAAGATTAGATAATAATTAAAAAGACAGTACCAGCGGCTCTAAAACAATGATTTGTTGTGGCGATAATAAGATCAACTGATTTTCATTCACATTGCTGGTTAAGGTAATTGTATCTTTTTCATCGTTACAATTACGCATAAAAATATTATTCTTTAATTTATTGCCAAACCATTTTGGTTGCATATCTAGGCGAATCTTCTTTTTATTATCGCAGTTAAACGTAACGCTTAAAGGATGACCGGAAATAATGCTGGCTAAAAAATCTTGTTCCGATTTTACCGCAGCAACACCTTTTAACTGATTTACCGTAAGTAAAGGATGTTGCGTTGCTTTGAAAAGAACATCATCAGAATCTATTAATTGCTTAAAAGGCTTTAGCGGTTTTTCCAGATTAAGCAGGCTGCCTTTATAAGCGATTAACTGCTTCTCATTTTTGAAAGCTGTTACATAGCCTTTTACTAACTGCAATTGTGCGGCATTTGCCTTGAACTCAAGCCATGCCTGTTTTTCATTATGTTTAAATGATGGGCGGGTTTTCAGAATACTTTCTAGGTCACTTATAAGAAATCTGTAGGTTTCCTGCGACAAGGGTTCATTCAAAAAGCCTAATGGCGGCAAGGTTAATTTTATCTGCTGACTAGCTGCAATAGAAAGCACGCCATCTTCCAGCCTATACATAAAGCCGGCTTCCATGGCTAATTTGTCAATCGCTTCCTCAAAGGTGCCCGCAATTCTTAGGTCAAACAGGCGTTTGTCTGGCATCTCATCGACAATCGCCAATTTTAAATTTACCGTTTTTAACAATTGAATCAGCACATCAGACAACATTGCCGCTTCAAATTCTAACACTGGTATCCGCGATTGCGGTAACTGTTGCGAAGCTACCACCGGCTTAAATTGAAAATAATTCTTACTGGATTTTTGCAGCACATGTTGCGTTGGTTTTGTAATGTTACGAGGTGGCAATGGTGCCGGTATATTCTGTTGATAAGATTGTTGCTGTGTATCAATGGTCACAGCAGCTTCATCAAAGGAAACAGATTGGCAACCATTCAACAAAGAAACGGTAAAGAGTAAGGTATAAAGATGGCAACGATGCATAGAATTATTATTTTTTAATTACAATAACTTACATTTCTTAACAAACGTTTAAAAAGTACGTGACATACATATTAAAATACCCTATATTATAAGTGATGGTTATCACAAATATTAACAGAATACCTCTGTTCAGTTTGTTACTGATTGGTTTATTACTAATCAGCACGGATAGCGTCATGGCACAAGCATTTGAAACCAATGGTATTGGTGGTGCTGATGCCAGCGGTGGCGGCGGAGAAATCTTTAAAGCTACCGAAGCCTTGGTTGACAACACTGCAATAGACTTGAAAAATGTTCTATACGGTGGTGCGGCCATTGGTTCACTAGGACTCGCTGTTATGGCCTTTGTCGGGCGATGGAGTTGGGTATGGTTCTATGGTATAATAGGTGGGCTGTTGGTTATCGCCGGCGCTCAACTAGGCATAGAATACATGACTGGTGAACAAGGTGTAATTGATAACAGAGGAAATATTGATTCTGTTTTCTAATTACCGGAATTCCTTTAGGTAAATGAGCCTAGACGTTAAATTTATGTCACGCGAAAAATAATGGTGACAGAATTTAAAAGAAAGAATCATCTCCCTATAAAATTCTATAACTTAAACAAATGAAAGGAAGTAAAATGGAAAGTTTACTAAAATTAATGATGGCTTTTGCCGTAATCGTAGGGATGGGCGTGTTTAGTACAAGTGCCTATGCCACAGCAGATGGTGAGGCATGGGGGCAGATTGGTGGGGGTGAAAGCCGCGCAGATCGTGGTCAAGGCCAATTATTTTCTGCTTTGGAAGATACTACTGAAAACTTAGCAGGTGATATGAAAAATGTTATTTTCGGTGGATCCGCTATCGGTGCTTTGGCGCTAGGTGTTTTGGCCTTTTTTGGTCGTTTCCAGTGGGTTTGGTTCTTTGGTCTAATTGGTGGTCTTGTGTTGATCGCCGGTATTAACCTAGGTGTTCAATACTTGACTGGTGATAAAGATGCCTTAGGACAAGCACAAAACGCTGACAGGGTAAGAGGTGACAACTAGTCAATCTTCATAATGCATGACTAGATTCGGTAGGATATGAAATTAGTTCATATCCTACTCTTATTTTAAATACCTTACACATATTATTGCGAAAGTAATTATTTCATCTAAACCTAAGTAAAGATTAAAACCTGTAATGAAAAAACTCAAAAACATGATTAACCGACACTTTTGCCAAACTGGCAGCAGTATCGCTTTATCCTGTTATATCGGGTTGTTTTTATTTTTTCTAACAACACCCTTATCCGCCTCCCCTCTCGCACAAATAACGCCTGCCGCTACCTTATCGCACGGTTTAATGATTCAAATATCTTATGGCCTGGCAGCCTGTGCAACGCTGGGGCTAGCATTTATGGCTTTTGGTAAGGAATTTCGCTGGCGCTGGCTAATTGCTATTGTTGGCGGGCTGGCTATTATTGCCGCTTCCAGTCAAATTGTTGTTTTCGGTACTGATCCAGACCTAGAAGTTAATCAGCAGGCGCTCTTCACGAACGCCGATGAACTTACCTATAAAACAGCCAACTCTGCAAAATTTATTGCTTATGGTGTTGCTGCTATCGGGGTTATTGGCCTGGGTACGCTTGCTATTTTAGGACGTTGGAAATGGCCTTGGGCTTGGGGTATTGTTGGCGGCCTATTAATTATTGTTGCCTTCCCAGATATCAGTGCATTACTTGATAATACCTATGAAACAGGCGATGTAATTGTTCGCGATCAGTCTGGCCGTGATCCCTTTGCTGACGCGGCAACTCTTGCCTTTAAATCAAGTAGCTCTTTTAAATATATTGTTTATTCTGGTGGTGCATTAGGTTGCATGGGTTTAGCCGCCATGGCCTTTGTTGGTCGTTTCCAATGGCGCTGGTTCTTTATGATTATTTCCGGGCTGGGCTTGGCAGCTGGTGCCTACGAGCTTATTGAATACATGGGAGTAACGGCATAATGCGCTTTATTTTATTATTGCTGTCTATTTACCTTTTCATCCCCGCTGACAGCTGGGCACAATTTGAAGTGGCTATTCAACAAGGTAACGAAGTCATTTTACAAGGACGTCGCCTGCTAAAAGCCATGGCTATTATTGCCATTATGGCCGTTTCCGCCATGACCATGACGGGTAAAGTGCCATGGGGCTGGGGTTTTGCCATTATTGCCGCATTAATCTTGTTATCACTTGTAGAACTAGACAAAGGTTATTCTATTCAAAACTGGATATTGCGGGTCGGCACAGATAGACAAGCAAATACTTTAGAAGAAGTAGTTACCACAGTTGCAACAGAATTAGATGAAGACGGCACCAATCAAAGTGGCGCTGTTTTTGGAAGTTCTCTTTCCACTGACTTAAAAGGCCTTATTCAAGCTTTTGCCGGCATCGCTATAGTTGGCCTGGCTATTGTTGGGTTCTCTGGCCGTTTTCCGTTTAAATGGATTATAGCCGTTGTAGGTGCCTTAGGCATTTTATTTGTCGGCGAAACGTTTGTGGATAACGCCATTACCATACAAAATCAGGAAGACGCTGTACGGCAATTATTTGAACCGGGGGAGCAAGCTTCAGAGGCAACTTATAGCGCTGGCCGAACCATTCTTTATGGTATTGGTGCGCTAGCAACAATTGGCCTTGCTATATCTGCCATGATGGGTCAATGGCGCTGGGGAATTGCCTTCAGCATTGTTGCTGGCCTTGGTGTTATCGCTGCCATTCAAGGTGGATTAACCTATCTAACTGGTGAAGGCGCCGTCCTAACACAAATGGATAATGTTGGTAACGTAGCATTACCAGGTAGTTTTTCTAGACCAACCATGCCGCCTATTCCAAATAGTGGGCAAAGTGGTAATGGGGGTGGTTTAGGAAACGGCAATCCAAATACAACTACTAATTCAAGTGGTGCACCGGTACCTTCAACACCACAGCCAACACAACAGGCACCCGTTACCCAAGGCCCTGCCTTCTAGCAATTTTTAATGACGGTCTCAATAACTATTATTATAACAGGCGGCATCGCAGCTTATAAAGCGCTAGAATTTATCCGCCTGGCCAATCGAGAAGGCTTTAACATCACGCCTGTTCTAACAAAATCAGCACAGGCATTTGTTACCCCCTTATCCGTTGCCGGTGTCGCGGGACAAAAAGTCCACACCGAACTGCTTTCCATGACATCGGAAATGGAAATGGGGCATATTGCCTTATCCCGCAAATCTGACCTTATATTAGTTTACCCAGCAACCGCAAATTTCATGGCCAAAGCAGCACATGGAATAGCCGATGATTTAGCCACAACGCTTTTGTTAGCCACCGATAAACCCGTCTTAATAACCCCCGCCATGAATGTGCGTATGTGGGAACATGCCGCTACTCGGCAAAATATTCAGACACTCCGCAGCCGCAACGTTACCGTTTTTGAACCCGACAGTGGCAGCATGGCCTGTGGTGAATATGGCGCTGGCCGGCTCATTGAACCGCCTGTGATGCTTAATCATATTAAGCAATTTCTAGGGCAATCTGATGCCCTTCAAGGTAAAAAAGTGCTGTTAACTGTAGGTGCCACCGTAGAGTCCATAGACCCTATTCGTTATATCAGTAATCATTCTTCTGGAAAACAAGGCATGGCTTTGGCAAAAGCTTTCCAGGACGCGGGGGCTGATGTTACAATTATTGCTGGCAAATGCAGTGTTAAAGCACCAGAAAATATTAACGTAATCTCCGTGCAATCTGCACAACAAATGCATGAGGCTGCTTTAGCCAATTTACCCGCCGATATAGCTGTATGTACCGCTGCTGTTAGTGATTGGACACCAGAACATCCTCGAACACAGAAACAAAAGAAAAAAGCGGATCAAGAAACGCTGCAAATTACCTTAAAGCAAACGACAGATATTTTAGCCGCCTTAGCCAAACACCCGCAACGCCCCGCTTTGCTAATCGGCTTTGCCGCTGAAACAGAAAACGGTTTAGATCATGCCCAGCAAAAACTAAAACGCAAAGGCTGTGACTGGCTGATTTTAAATGAAGTCAATCAAAATAATCCTGTTTTTGGCAGCAACTATAACCAAGTGATTATTGTAACCACAACAGGCCATCAAACTTTAGAAACAATGTCTAAAGTTCAGCTGGCCGGTTTTATTGTTGAGAAGATTATTAAGAGCTTGAACGGCCACCAGACATTGCCAACAAATCACTAAGCTCCCGTGAGATATAATCCGTTGGTGTGCTACCATCTGGTGTAGGCCCATTTAAATTACTAGGGCGGCTTGGTGAGGTAGCAATACTAGCCATATCATAGTTCATCATCTCGTCAGGATGTGCCCCCGCATTATCCGGTAGTTCTTGATCAAGACACTGTTGGTAAAATGCAACCATATCCCTTTGCTGTTCTTCACTATTAATACCACTATTAATACGCTCGGGCTTTGAAAGGTTTGGAAACATCAAATCCGAAAAGTTTTCCCAAATATTGCCTGGCTTTATATCTCTGCCGTATTCGTGCTGCATATTGGTAACAAATGCAGCTGTTTCGTCCATATGGTTTGCCCAAAGTAAATTTGATGTCAAGCCTTCGGCATAACCACCGTGTGAAGCTGGGCTATCAGGGTGGGTTATACGCATATTACCGTAATCCATCGCAAAGGGACTACGCCCGGTAAAGAACTCCATAAAATGGTGAATACAAAAGCGGACAGGTCCCAGCTTTTCCCCTTTAGCCTGGGCGCGTTTTAACTCAGCACCATCTTTATCAAATTCCTTATTCATGCTTCCTACAATGGAGCCAACAGCACTAGAAGCGAAAAGCATCTCTTGTCCCATTTTGGCTCTAACCTCATCACTACATTTAACTTGATGCTGGCCAATTGTTAATTGCCTGTCAGAAAGTTTCAGAAAAGATAAAGCGTATTTATCTCTACCACCCAGCTTATTTTGCCGACCTTGCCTTAGATCATAAATCTTACCTAAGCAAACCGATGCAATATCACCAAAATGCATCTTTTCATGCATATGCTCCGCACCGCAAACTTCTCTGATCAACTGTGGCGGCATGTAAATACTTTTAAGGTTTGCCCCCGCAGCAGCAGCCCCAATTAAAGCTTTATTAAAACCTTTTAAAGCATATAGCATTTGCTCAGCTTCTTCAGGTCCACGGCCATTGCTATTAATAACATGATCCGCAATATTTTTTATTTCAATAAAGGAAACGGCAAGGCTGTTTAGCGCAAAATCTACAGCCAAGGCTTGTTCTGCGGTTTCTCGCCCTGTTTTTATTAAAGGAATAGACTGAGCATGGTTCAATTTGGTACGCCACCATGGATGCATACCAATACCGTCCAGGTTTAAGGCTGAACCAGCCTCCATCTTCTCCTCTATGGCGCTATATATCCGCATGGCTGACTTTGCAGCAAACAATGTTTGATCGACATGCTCCTGACTTATCAGGTGTTCAATATTCAAACCCATGCTGTGCTGGGTATCAAAACCATTAATAAGATTATCAATTTCTTGGATGCTGGCACGCGCTGTCTTTCCAACAAACTGGTGCATCTCAATAATACTTGGCTCCAGGTCATTGAAATCCAGCTTTGAATTGCCATTATCATCAATTCTAAAATCAGGCAAGCCACATTTCCGGCGCGCCATGATACGGCCTGTAGGGCTATACCATTTAGACATATTGTTATAAACTTGGTTGTCCCCCTTGGCGAAGCTTAGAACCGTATGAATTAGTCTTACTTTGTCACGCCCCTGTAGTGAATCTAGTTTATCGTATAATTTATCCGCAACGATCTGCGCTTTGGCTTTGGCTGCTTCCTGATGTGTAACTTCAATTGTTTCACCACTTGGCAAGGTAATTGTTCGATCAGTAGGATCAACACTGGTGCCACAAAATAGCTGAGGAGATTCTTCCACCATATCTGCAACGACAGCTTTGAATAGCCCCGTGTCTTGATCAGCTAACGCAGCCAGCCTATCTATAGGGGCACTAGCATCTTTTAGGTAATCAAAGGCTTCATCCGCCATGGCAAGGCCCGCCTCTTTTGCCTGCGCTCTTGGCCCCTCGCTTAAATGGCTTTCCCAAAAGTTATGGAACCGGGTTTTTAAGGTTGACCATTCTGGAACAGCCAGCATAACGCCCCCAGCAAGGGCGCCCACTGCTGCCATTGTTGTTACCGCTGCCTGGATAACAGGCGAGGCGCTACCAAAAGCCGCGGCTGTGGCTGCCACCGCACCAAACATATTCCCGGCAACCGCGCCAACAGTCGATAATACAGCCATACCGCCATTGAAAGCACCGCCAATTGCAGCAAAACTTAAACCATTTGCAACAAGCCCACCTACAAGCCCAAGTGCTGCGCCAGCCCCAATAAACACCCCAATGCCAATGGCTAGATAAGTTGCACCCTTTAAAACTGTTCCTGCAATGGAACCCAACGAACCAACCAACCCCTGATCCAGAAAATCAGAAACACCGTGAAAAAATCTTTTCGCTGTTTTTCCACTTTGTTCTGGCGACATAAACGGCAGGGGGTTATCGTAAAAGTATTTGTCAGCCAGAGGGTTTGCCGTTGTATCCTTTAATTTTGCACCGGCATGCATCAATTTTTGAATGCCGTCTTTATTAGTAAAACCGACTGTTCGGTCATTGGCTTCCCGGAATAAGGTTTTGAAATCACTTTTAATGGAATTTACATAGTTTTGATCAGCATTTGCTATAAGTTCCGGAGAGGGGCGTTTAGAAGCCGCCTTACGAACGTCAAAGTAAGAAGTTCCACGCCCAGTCGAAGCATCTGGTAGGAAATGATCAGCGATGTATCTATCAACAGTGCTTTGAGCTTCCTTGTCTTCAGGACGCATCTCAGCGCGCAATAAAGCTGCCTTAGAGGCTGTACCTATTTTTTTGAAATCTTCAAGGTTATACTTTCCAAATTGTGTGAATTCATCGGCTGAATCATCAGTCAACAAGGGACACTCTTCTGTAAGATAATCAATACCTTCAGCTAGTTCTCTAAGCCCTTCTTGACCAACAATAGAAGTAACCAGGGCGTAGAAATTATTAACCCGATCCCCTTTAGGATTATCCCGCGATTCTGGTATATCTAACCAGGCTGGTTTATGGGCAGCCCCCTGTAACAATTGATCAAGATTGCTCTTGCGTTCTGTCTGTGCAAGGTTGCTGATCGCTAAAATTGGCCCTATGACACTAGTGTCAAACGCCGGAGGTTTTGGCCCGTAACCGCCGTTTGTAAGTTCTACAGGCTGGGGGTCGTTGATAGCCCTTAAAGTCTGGTTAATCTCTTGGCCAATTCTTGCCCTGTCTGTATCGTTTGATGCGCCTACATAGGCAGACACTTGCTGCCTTAAGTTTTGACAAGAAATAGTAAACTGTCGAATTCCCTCATTAATTCCCTCTCCGGCAGCCAAAGAATTGTGAATAGACCATAGTTCGCCGTTGATAAAACCGGGGCGTTCTGCAGCTGGCACTTTTGCTGCCAACATTGTTCTATCTACATATGATGTTTGATTTGCCAAACTTACTTTATCCTTTTATTAATATTTCCTTAACCAAATTTTGCCCTAAAACTAGCTAAAAAGCAAGGAAAATCCTTGTAAATCATTAGTTAGTCCCTTGAAATAAATGGTTTCTATTAGATTAGATTAGCTTTATGAATTTGGCTATGATTTCTGACACAATCAATAAAGGAACTATTCGGCTACTCCCTACTCATCTTGTGAATCAAATTGCGGCGGGGGAAGTGATTGAACGGCCTTCTTCCGTTGTAAAAGAACTGGTAGAAAATTCGTTGGATGCCGGGGCAACTAATATTCTTGTGCAGGTTACAGATGGTGGGAAAAACAAAATTGTTATTCAGGACAACGGTAAAGGCATGCAGGCAGCAGAATTGACGCTGGCCGTGCAACGACATGCCACCTCCAAACTGCCGGATAATGACCTGGTGAATATTAAGACTATGGGGTTTCGGGGGGAGGCCTTGCCTTCTATTGGTTCCATTAGTCGGCTGGAAATTGCTTCTCGTACCGCCAATACAGCAACCGGCTACCAAATTACAGTAGAGGGCGGTAGCGTACAACCGGTCAAACCCGCCGCCTGCAAGCCAGGTACCTGCATTACGGTACGCGACATCTTTTATGCAACCCCAGCACGACTAAAATTTCTGAAATCAACCACCACTGAGATTGCACGTATCCATGAAGTTATTCAGCAACTTGCCATGGCAAACCCGCAAGTTTCTTTTTGCGTAGAGCACAACAACCGCAAAACGCTGTCTTATGCCGCAGAAAAGCATTTGGCACGTCTGCAGGCCATCATGGGCAAAGATTTTGCAGATAATGCTGCCCGTATCGAAGTGGAAAAGCCAGATTGCAAACTGCAAGGTTATGGCAGCATTCCTACTTACAATCGCGGTAATGCAAAAATGCAGTTTCTGTTTGTCAATAGTCGCCCTGTAAAAGACAGATTACTCAATGCCGCCATTCGGGTGGCGTATCAGGATTTTCTGAGCCGAGACAGGCATCCCTATGTTGCTTTGTTCTTAGAAATTAATCCGGAGTATGTTGATGTAAACGCGCATCCAGCAAAAACAGAAGTGCGGTTTACAGATGCGGCGGCCATTCGTGGGTTGGTAATAAGCGCTTTACGACAAACATTACAGGCTAATAGTCAACAAGCTTCTACCACTATTGCCGGCCAAACCCTGAATGCCTTTCAACCGGCGATCCAACGCCCTGCCCCGGTTACGCAACCATCTTTTTCGTATCAGCCACAGCGCAGCAATAGTATTCCGCCCTCAGCACAATCGTTTGTAACAACAATGACGCAGCCCTTAAGGGAAGAAAATATTCCGATTGCAAATCACGATGTACCCCCGATGCAAAAGGATTTAACAGATTATCCATTAGGGGCGGCTGTTGCCCAAATTCATAAAACCTATATCGTGGCTCAATCAAGTGACGGCTTGGTATTGATTGATCAACATGCGGCACATGAACGTTTAACGTACGAAGCTATGAAACGGGAACTGCAACAAACTGGTATTCGGCGACAAGCCTTACTCTCGCCAGAAATTGTTGATTTAGACGCAAAAGGCAAGGAATTAATTCTTGAAAAACAACAGGAACTTACAAAACTAGGTCTGCTAATAGAACCATTTGGCCAATCTATAATAATAAAAGAAGTGCCCGCCTTATTAAAAAATGTAGATGCACAACAATTGGTTCGGGATATCTCGGAAGAGTTAAAGGAACACGGCAGCGCCTTATCTTTAACGGGGTGTCTGCATGAACTTTACGGCAATATGGCTTGCAAAAATAGTATTAAAGCCGGGCGTGTTCTGCATCAGGAAGAAATGAATGCCCTACTCAGAAAAATGGAAGAAACACCTCATTCCGGCCAATGCAATCATGGCCGCCCCACTTATGTAAAATTACATTTGAACGATATCGAAAAACTGTTTGGTCGGCGCTAAGAGCCTGTCCATAATCTTTTATAAAGAGGCCTCTAAACGTTATTATGGGGTAACAAGGCCTTCTTCTTTGACACCATTAATTTTTTTCATATTTTCAACATCTTCTTCAACGCTTTTCACTGAATTTGCTGTATTTTCAACACGCTCCTTGGCTGTATTAACGGCTTCTTCAACAGATTTCTTGGCTGACTCAGCGCGAGCATTGATTTCTTCTGCCACTGAATCAGCTTTTTTTACAATATCATTTTCTACTTGTTGCTGCACACTTTTGGTTGTTGTCTGCACAGACTCAATGACTTCCTGTTTTGCCTTTGCGGCTGCTTCATCTATTTCCTGAATGGCGGCCTGGCCTGTTTCTTGTACTTCTTCAATAGATTGCTGAGCCGCTTGCCGTGCACTATCGCCACCAGCCGCCGCGGCCTGCTTTACATTATTAAGAGCATCAGCAGCAGATTCTTGTACCTGGTTAATACCTTTAACAGCTGTTTCTTTAATATCATTACCAAGATTACCTAACTCTTCCTCATTGGCACTTTTTATCGTGTCCCCAAAAAAGAGCATTGCTGCAATCAAAACAGCGGCAATAATAATCAACAACGTGACAGTATTTTTCATTTAAAGGCCTCCAAATATATTAGGCTTAGCAAGCTAGTTATTGCGCTGACAAGCAAAATAATGGAAAAGTAGCGACAATGTTCTTTTCTTTGTGGCACATTTACGCCATAATTAATGGCAAATTAATGTTTCTCGTAGACAGGAGTCGCTTTTGAAAGCCCTTAATACTTTACATATGTCCGGTGCGGATGTTTTGCCTCTTATTGAAGGAGGGAAAGGTATTGCTGTTACCAATGGCATGAGCTCAGGCGCCTGGGCAGCAACAGGCGGTATTGGAACATTTTCCGGTGTGAATGCAGATTCCTACGATAGCCATGGAAATCTTATTCCCATGTTTTACCATGGAAAAACCCGCCGCGAGCGGCACGAAGAATTAATTGCCTATTCAATTAGTGGCGGCGAAGCACAAGCAAAAGAAGCCTTTGAACATTCCAACGGCAACGGCCGTATCCATATGAATGTATTATGGGAGATGGCGGCTGCCGAACGTATTTTACATGGCATTTTAGAAAAAACCAAAGGTCTTGTGCACGGCATAACCTGTGGTGCCGGTATGCCCTACAGAGTGGCAGAAATTGCAGCAAAGTATAACGTACACTATTACCCCATTGTTTCTAGTGCCCGTGCTTTTCGCGCCCTATGGAAACGCTCTTTTCATAAGTTCAGTAATTTACTGGGTGGCGTTGTTTATGAAGACCCCTGGCGTGCTGGTGGTCATAATGGCCTTAGTAACAGTGAAGATCCCAATATACCCGAAGATCCCTACCCGCGTGTTGCCGCCCTACGCAAAATGATGAATGAAGCGGGGCTACAAACAACCCCTATTATCATGGCGGGTGGTGTGTGGCATCTGGACGATTGGGAAGACTGGATTGATAACCCTGATGTTGCCCCGGTTGCTTTCCAATTTGGCACCCGGCCTTTGCTAACGCAAGAAAGCCCCATTTCGCAAGGCTGGAAAGAAAAATTGCTTAATCTTAAAAAAGGCGATGTTTTTTTAAATAAGTTTAGCCCTACTGGCTTTTATTCTTCTGCAGTACAAAATGAGTTTTTAGAAGATTTAATTGGCCGCTCAGAGCGGCAGATTAGCTATACATCCGCTGCAACCGATATTCACGATACGCCCTTACCACTGCCACCGCGTGGACGGGCTGTTTACCTAACGGCAGATGACCATAAAAAGGCTAACAGCTGGATAGAAAATGGTTATCGTCAAGCTTTAAAAACACCTGACAACACATTGATTTTCGTTACAGAAGAAAGTGCGCAAGAGATTCATAAAGATCAGGTTGACTGTATGGGCTGTCTTTCCATGTGCCAATTCAGTAACTGGGCACAAAATGAAGCGGGAACCACTGGTAAACGGGCTGATCCGCGTTCTTTCTGTATTCAAAAAACCTTACAGGAAATGGGGCATGGCGGCGCTGTGGAAGATGGCCTGATGTTTGCCGGCCATAACGCCTATAAATTTGCACAGGATCCCTATTACAATAATGGCTTTATTCCAACAGTTAAACAATTGATTGAGCGTATTGTTAGTGGCAAATAACTTAAAAGTTTTAGTAAATTATCAAATTATACCTATCTCTTATCTATTAAGGTATACTAGTATAAGTTATTGAATATATCGTCATAATTTAGTATTATTGGCTCAATGAATAAAGTCGTTATTAACAGCAAAGAATTCAATAAAAGCCTTGAATTAGTTGAAAAAACACTTGCTACACAAAACGTCATTTTTGTAAAAGATCGTGATTGTACAAAATTTGTTGTAATATCTGAAGATATGTACGATGCTAATTACAATCAAAATAGATCACTTGCTGAATTATTGAGCTATAAGCCAGCAGCAGATATAGATTTTGATCCCCCTAAAATGAGCGGAATAAGCCCTAAGCCGGCAGATTTTTCATAGTGTACTTACTTGATACAAATGTAGTTTCTGAGCTTAGAAAAGCACTATCCGACAAAGCGAATAAAAACGTTGTTTGCTGGGTCAGCAGTGTGGCCACTGAAGATTGCTTCATTACCGCCAACACTGTTATGGAGTTAAAACTTGGCATCCTTCTACTACAACATAAAAGTACTGAACAAGCTTCTGTATTAAGGTATTGGTTTGAGAAAATTGTTCTCCCCAGTTTTTCTGGTCGAATTCTTGCTTTTGATGTTGAGGCAGCCAGAATTTGTGCCAGTTACCATGTTCCAGCCCCCCGTTCAGAACGTGATGCCATGATCGCAGCAATTGCCACCAGACATAACATGACTGTCGCCACTAGAAACGTCGATGACTTTCATCCAACCAATGTTCCGGTTTTAAACCCATGGGAATATCGACATAAAGCAAAAATTAGATAGATTTTTTTAGGCCAAACTACCTAACTCTTTCCGATAAAATTTTTAACATGAAGTCCTGTAGTGCTTGTGCTTCAGTATTATCATACGATTGCTTTTTATAGTAGTTATGCAAAAAAGTATTAAGCGCTTTTCTATCGTCTAAAGATGTAGAATCAAGCGTTAGTATTTCAATAGAAGAATCCTGATCTGAAACATTATAAATATTATCTTGCGCCAAACATATCAGCTTTGCATTTTCCAATTTTTCATATTGGGAATTAACCGTAAGTTCCAAACAACTCCCTTGTCCCAGCATGCCATAGGGGGTTTCCAATTGACATGCTAGTATCATTTCAAAACTATTATAGTCTATTTTCTGACCGTAAATTAAACTTTGTAAAAATTCGCTAATTTCTTGGCTTCTTGATACCCATAATATATCGCGGTCGCAAAAAACGAAGTCTATAAAGCTGTTCTCGGTATTTCTGCTGCACTCAATTGCTTTTTGTCTCTCATCATTGATTGAGCATGTTTTCATCCATTCTTCTATACTTTCGGCGGTATAATCTGGCTCTTCTATGGCCTTACATAT
The DNA here is from genome assembly GCA_963706365.1 of uncultured Alphaproteobacteria bacterium. Taxonomy (GTDB): domain Bacteria; phylum Pseudomonadota; class Alphaproteobacteria; order JAJTHO01. The sequence goes on from OY970150.1 coordinate 1,194,548, forward strand.
TAAATAATTTGAGCTTACGCATCTTAAGTTATCACCAACATACACTTCACAATCAGACGTCATCCCTTCGCCCGCTAGATATCCGCCCATCATAACCATCTGTCGTGTTCCCGTAGGATGATATAATCCGTGAAAATGATTTTCAGGCGTCAGGTCAGTATAGTTATTAGCTGTAAGCGTACATAATCCATGACGAACAATATAAAGCTTAGACATTATAATTCTTTATTGATTGTTGCGATACGCTCGAACAATTTTGGCAACTAGCGGGTGTCTTACTACGTCTGCATCATCAAATTCTATCATACCTATTTCTTTAACAGGCTTTAAAATAGAAACGGCCTGCCTTAAACCAGACATAACATTTTTGGGTAAATCTACCTGGCTTAAATCGCCTGTTACCGCCATGCGGGTGCCCTCCCCCATTCGGGTTAGAATCATCTGCATTTGCACGCTGGTGGTGTTTTGTGCTTCGTCTAAAATAACAAATGCATTGGATAAGGTTCGCCCACGCATAAAAGCAAGCGGCGCTACTTCTATTTGCCCCTCTTCCATTTTGCGTTGCACACGCTCTGGCGGCAACATATCATTTAAAGCATCATAAAGTGGGCGCAGATAGGGGTCAATTTTCTCGCGCATATCCCCTGGTAAAAAGCCAAGATTTTCGCCGGCTTCTACAGCCGGGCGAGACAAAATTAAACGTTCTACCTTTCCGGCTATCAGCATTTCAACAGCTTTTGCAACGGCCAAATAGGTTTTTCCTGTACCCGCTGGCCCTAAGCCAAACGTTAAATCATATTTATTAAGCGCCCGAATATATTCGGCCTGGTTCGGCGAACGCGGCATAATAACCTTGCGCTGCGTTTTTAATTTTAGGGATAAATCCTGATCATTGCCACCATTGGCCAGCATACGTGCCGCCCCCTTAACCTCGCCAATAGTGACAGGCATATCATTTTCAAGACGCTGATAAAGTGACAATAATGTTTTTTCGGCCTCTGCAATATTTTCTACAGCACCGGTAATTTTCAGCTGATTACCACGACTGATAATAGAAACATCAAATTTTTCTTCTAAAGCTTTAAGGTTTTGATTCCCTTCCCCAAATAGCGTAGCCAGATGGCGATTGTTATCAAATTCTAAGGTTTTTACGGTTTCAGTCATGAATGGATTATCCAAGGGTAAGGTTTTAAAAAAGTTATAGGTGCCATCATGGGCACTTTTTCATCAACATTTATAATAAGAAAAATGATACTAGTACTAAAAGCGCTCAAAATATTGCCACGTTGTTTTTTGAGTTTTTATCACAGGAAGAACAAGGCTGATCAGCTGCATAGCATAATATCGTATCGGGCAATCCCAAGCCATTTGTCATTAAGTATATTATACAGTATTTTGCATTTTGCTCAACATATTCCTAAACTGCCCCTCAAATCACTAATTTTTAATTATCATGAACTGGAATATGTGACAAAACGCATGGCATCGGCATCGGCATTATATTTATTTTGAATCCTGTCAGAACTCAAGCCATTTAAATGATGCAGTAAGGTGCATAAAACACTTTAGGCTAAGGGATGACTGTTTTCTTGTTTAGTTTTGTAATTTGAGGTACTCGACATGGGTCTTAAACCAGGTGAAGGCGCAAAGGAAGTTATAAAATCAAATGCGCGAAAAACAAAAAAGAAAGAAAAAAGAAAAAAAGAACTGAAAGAAAAATATGAGAAGAAGCCATAAGGTTTCTTCTCATACTCTTTAGTTCATAGTTGCCAGCCCCTAAGTAATTAGGGGCTAGCTGTCGTTACGCCGCCGCTGCCATAACCCGTTCCCCAATCAACCCATTCCCCTGCACGGCTGTAACTTTTACGGGCATAATCTGCCCTATTAAACGCTCATTACCTTCTACATGTATGGCTTGAAAATGCGGGGTGCGGCCTACTAGTTGCCCGGGGTGGCGACCGGTTTTCTCAAATAAAACTAGTTGGGTTGTTTGCACGTAACTATTATTATAAGTGGTTTGTTGTTTGCCTAACAACTCCTGCAACGATTGTAATCGCTGTTTTTTTACCGCATCAGGCAACTGATCTTCCAAGCCTGAAGCAGGCGTTCCAGGGCGCTGGCTATAGGCAAAAGAATAGCTGGCGGCTTCAAAACGCACATCTTCAACCAGTTTTAAGGTATTCGCAAAATCCTCTAATGTTTCACCCGGATAGCCGATAATAAAATCGCTGCTAAAAATAATATCGGGTCTGGCTTCTCTTAGTTTATCAATGGTTCGGCGATAACTATCAGCCGTATGCTTGCGGTTCATGGCCGATAAAATACGGTCACTTCCCGATTGCACCGGTAAATGCAGCATGGGCATAAGTTCTGGTACATCGCCATGGGTATGAATTAAATCATCATTCATATCTCTGGGGTGGCTCGTCATATAACGAATGCGCCGCACGCCAGTTTTATCAACAATTTCACGGATCAATTGCCCAAGCCCAACGATCTTCCCCTGCCCATCTTCACCATGATAAGCATTCACGTTTTGCCCCAGTAAAACAATTTCACTGGCACCGCGTTGCAGCACATTCTTGCATTCATCAATCACCGCCTTTACAGGGCGGGAATATTCCGCCCCGCGTGTATAAGGAACCACGCAAAAATGACAAAATTTGTCGCATCCTTCCTGAATGGTTACAAAGGCTGAAGGATTGGCCGGATTGTCATTAATGGGCAGAAAATCGAATTTGGTTTCTGTGGGAAAATCTGTATCTAGCACAGCCCCGCGGCTGCGATGTGCCTTGGCAATTAATTCTGGCAATCGATGATAAGCTTGCGGGCCAACAATCACATCCACATAAGGCGCGCGGCGCTGCATCTCTTTACCATCTGCCTGCGCCACACAACCAGCCACCACAAGCATGGCATTGCGTTTATCCTGATGGACTTTCAGGCGCCCCAAATCCGAATAAAGCTTCTCCGCCGCTTTTTCCCGAATGTGACAGGTATTCAGCAGAATCATATCCGCATCATCCGGCGTCCCTGTTGATTCATACCCCAAAGGCCTTAAAACATCAGCGATTTTTTCAGAATCGTAAACGTTCATTTGGCAACCAAAGGTTTTGATGTGTAGTTTTTTTGTGTTCATAATTTATGGCGAATGCTCATTAAAATTCATTTTACTAAGTATCATGCAAATGGTGAAAATATAAACATTATCCGAATAACTTCTTAAGAAAGTTCAATCATTAATTAAGGTAATACATCTAGATTTATAGATACATTGTTCTCTATTCTAACGTGTACTTCTTTTGTATCTTTGCCATATCGTAAGGAACTGTGGAACCATTCTTAATATTATCCAATCCTGTATGTAAAGCTGCCATCAACTCTTTAGAATACAACGCATCATTCATATCCAACAACTGGACTGCAGAATTTATCTTGCTGTGGATAATATTTTGATTCTCTGGGGTTAGCGAAACATGCATAGCTATGTAATATAGAAAATAGTTAATAACGTCAACGACGCCAGAATGTTGGCGCTAGCATGACTAGCACTGTGAAAAATTCTAACCGCCCCAATAGCATTCCCAGGCTTAGCACCCATTTGGCACCATCAGGAAAACTGGTATAGGTTCCGGCCGGGCCAATAATTTCACCCAGCCCGGGCCCCACGTTTGACAAAGCAGAAATAGCTGCAGACAGGCTAGTTTTCATATCATATCCATAGGCACTGACGGCAAACATGGTGATAATAATCGACATAACGTAAAATACTAAAAAGGCTAAAATCGCATTCACTGTGTTAGAATTTACTTTTCTACCATTATAATACGGATGAAAAACACCATGCGGCTGTAGCAGTTTTTTCATTTGTACCAGCGCCAAACCATAAACAATTTGCAGGCGAAACATTTTAATACCACAGGTGGTAGACCCGGCACAGCCACCAGCGCACATCAGAAACAAAATGGCGGCTACAACCATGGGGTGCCATAGATCGTAATTAGCGGTTGCATAGCCTGTTCCTGTGATAACGGAAACAAGGTTGAAAGCCGTTGTGCGTAATGTAACTAAAAATGGCTCGGCACCACCATACCCTACTGAGGCTCGAAACAGAGCCAGCCCAACAATCGTTACTATGACAAATCGAATATAAACAGTCACCTGTCCATCATCACCAAACGCGCCAATATCCCCCCGACTAAGACGAATGTATAGCAGAAAAGGAATGCCACTAATAAACATAAAAAAAGTTGCAACCCAACTGATTGCCGGAAAGCTGTTATAATGTCCTAAAGATGCATCGTGCGTAGAAAAACCACCTGTAGCAACGGTTGTCATTGCATGGTTCACAGCATCAAATCCACTCATGCCGTTAGCAAAATAAAGCAAGGCACACATTAACGTCATAAAGGTATAAATAGTGGTGATATGTCCGGTAATTTGGTTAATGCGTGGCATTACTTTTTCAGACATATCAGAAGACTCTGTGCCAAAAAGCTGCATTCCCCCCACTTGCAAAACAGGCATAATAGCAACAGCCATCACAATAATACCAACCCCGCCTAGCCATTGCAGCAAAGACCGCCACAGTAATAAACCGGGGGGGGCGTTATCCAAACCTATAATAATTGTAGCACCCGTGGTACTTAGGCCAGACATGGCCTCAAAAAAAGCATCGGTAAAACTTAGTTCAACCGAGCTAATCATTAATGGGATACAGCCAAACATGGGCATTAACAGCCATATCAGCGTGGTAAAAATAAACGTTTGTCGTATACTGAGAGTTACTTTTGGCTGTCGATTCGTAAAAACCATTAACAGACCGCAATAGGCGGTAACAATAGCGGCAATCGTAAAAGCTGTAATATCCTGCTCTGCTTTTTCCGTTTCGCCCAATACAAAATCTATCAAAATGGGCAGTAACATTGTCGCAGCCAACGCTGTTAACAAAATACCACATAGATAAAATACCGGGCGCAGGGTATTGATAAATTCCCGCATATGCCAAAGCTTTTATTATGCTAATACAAAAACGGCAATAGGGCGTTTTAAAATAAATATTTGTAATGATTGAAAAACTACACACATGCGGCCTAATACAGGCCTCCCCCAATGACTTGCAGGTACAACGCCTTAAACACGGGCGGGGTTTTAAGTATCTGGAAAAGGGTAAGCTGATTACCTGTGTCAAAAAAAAACGTTACCTAAAGGCACTGGCCATTCCGCCCGTTTATGAAGACGTGCACATGACAACAAACAAGCGTTTTCATTTGCAAGCCACTGGCCTGGATACCAACAAAAATCGCCAATATTTTTATCATTCCAAATGGGAAAATTTCCGAGATGAAGTAAAGTATGCACGCCTCAAGATTATTGGCAGGGAATTACCAAAAATACGCCGACGTATAAACCGTGATTTGAAGTTAGGGACAGATACCCCTGGTTTTGTATTGGCCAGTATTGTTAAATTACTCGATTATACGGGGCTGCGTATTGGCAACTGGCAATCTGCCCGCCAACATCAAACCTATGGCCTAATCACCCTTCACAAAAAACATTTTAAAACTGATAGCCTAGAATTCACTGGTAAAGCGGGTGTTGAAATAGAACGCCCGATTTTCCACCAGCCCGTTCAGGAAATTTTAGAAACATTTTATCATTTGCACAACGGCTTGGAAGATCCACTTTTTACTATTGGCCAAACCATGGTAACGCCCGCTATGGTCAATGATTATCTAGATGATATTTCCAGCATTCATATGACGGCAAAAGAATTCCGAACCTGGCGATCCTGTGCTTTATTTGTGCAATACTGGCAGCAATCCTTCAAAAAACAGGAATCTTTGACTCTAAAACACATTATTGAACAAGTAGCTGACCACACATGCAATACGGTTAGTATTCTAAAAAGCAGCTACATTCACCCAACCTTGCTAGAAACATTTAAGGAGCAACCGGAAATCATTATGCAACCTTATAAAAAAGTGTCGGGGTTAAGACAGCCAGAAGCCCTAATGCTGCAATTGCTAAAGGCTTAAACTATAGACACCATTTTGATGCTGTAGGTGAGGGAATTTCTGGTTTAAACGGCTTAAATGCGTTTCAACAGTTCTGGTATCAACCTCAGGTTCATATTGCCAAACGGCTTCTAAAAAAGTTTGCTTATCGGCGCCCCTTGGGTGATGATAGAGATAATGCAACAATTGGCTTTCACGTTCTGTTAAAGCGGTTTTCTGCTGCTCGGAAATATTATGCAGTACTCTATTTTGCGTATCACAAAAATAATCCTGCACCAAAAACCCATTTTCTTCAATTTTATCAATACACTTCATAATATCCATTAATTTTATTGGTAAAGAAAAAGAATATTCAGCATCCTGATTGTTAATAGCGATCACAGCATGTGCTTTTGACTTTACCGGCATTGCTGTAATGATAATAACTGCCATTTCATCACTATTTTGGCGGTGTTCACAGTCTAACTTTTCCGACAAATCTTGATAAAATAGTGTGTTTTCTGCTAATAGAAGCCGCTTGATCATGAAATATCAACTTAAGCTTTTATTGTATTATTTTCTATAGTGATTCAGGCAAAGCACTACGAATCGCATCAGGGCAAGATTCATAAACTATGATAAAATATTCCCGGTCTTTAAAGCGGTATCCTCGCTTACCGTAAGCCGGGGATGCAATTGGCATGGCGTGGTTTTTGAGGATGGTTTGTTTGTTCATCCAATATCTTTACTATTATCCCAGTCTACAAGATGATAGACATCTTCAAAAGCTTCTTTTGTTGCCCTAGGATCTCCAGATTTAAAAACAAGAGATGTTTCAATGGCTGTCTCTAATCGTCTGTCAGACGAAGCTGCTGCAGCAATATCGTTTGCAATATCTCCGTCTCCCTCCTCTTTTAGTTCATAATTTGAATGATAATCTGCTAATTGCTTAATTTCATAATCAGACCTGCGATCCTTTGCTAAAATTTTATATACTTCATCATCATCCATAATTAAACTCCAAAAAATAGAGCAGTTATAACAAAATTTAGCACTAAAATCAAGATTGAAGCCGAAACTACGGCATGGGTTGTGGCTGCGCCGACTCCTTGTGCCCCACGGCCAGAGTTAAAACCATGGTAACAGCCCATCAAGGCAATAACAAAACCAAAGGCTGCGGCTTTTACTAGGCCAGATATAATGTCTAAAGGTTCCAGAATATCAATAGTATTACTTACATAACCCGCCGCGTTGAAATCTAGTTGATAAACGGCAATGATATAGCCGCCTAAAATTCCGATGCTATCCGCCACTAAAACCAGTAATGGTAAGGTCAGGGTGGCGGCCCATAAGCGGGGGGCAACTAAATAATTGATAGGGTTGGCCGATAAGGTTGTTAAGGCGTCAATTTGCTCGGTTACTTTCATGCTGCTAACCTCAGCTGCGATAGCCGCCCCTACACGCCCGGCCACCATTAAACCAGCTAGTACGGGGCCAAGTTCCCGTGTAATAGAAAGCGCCACAACGGAGGCAATTGCCCCCTCTGCGGAAAAGCGGGAAAAGCCTGTATAGCTTTGCAAGGCCAAAACCATACCGGAAAAAATGGCGGTTAAGCCGACAACCGGTAAGGAATAAAAACCGATATCAACTATTTGTCGACCAAGATTTTTTAAATGAAAGGGTGGCGTGATGCATGCCCATAAACTGTATATTAAAAATAAGGTAATTTGCCCGATTGATTCAAACAATCTTAGAATATTGGCACCAACTAATTGCAACGGATTAACCATTTAAAAGGCTATACTACTGGTAATTATACTGGCAAGTTCCCAGAAAAGTGGCGCTGGAAAAATCATAAACACAACGGAGAAGATAGCAGAAACCCCGATAACATAACCGATAAATTTACCAGAAAAGTTATTGGGTAAAGCATCCATGTTGCCGCCTTCCAGTGGTGCATCAAAAAACATAATTTTACAAATACGCAAATAATAGTAACAGGCGATGACACTGGTTAGAACCCCTACGACCGCTAGCGTAATCATGTTGGCATCTACGGCCACTTTAAAGATATAAAATTTACTAAGAAAGCCCGCAAAAATAGGGATACCCGCCATAGACATCATCAAAGCACCCAAAGAATACGCCAGGAAAGGATTATGCTTTACCAAACCTGATAGCGCATCAATATTTTCCACTGGTTTTCCCTGTTGTTGCATGGACAATACACAGCTAAAAGCCCCCAGGCTGGTAATGGCGTAAACCATCAGGTAAAAAATACTAGACGCGCTATTGAACGCTGCCAAGCCAACTAAAGCATAGCCCATATGACCAATAGAAGAATAGGCTAGCAATCGTTTAATATTATCCTGCTGAATGGCGGCCAGCGCCCCGACAATCATGGTTAAAATAGACAGCACGGTTAAAACCATTTGCCATTCTGCTTTAGCCAATAAAAAGGGTTCAGATAGCAGGCGTATTAAAAGGCCAAACGCGGCGATTTTAGGGGCAACAGCAAAAAAGGTGGTAACCGGGGTTGGGGAACCTTGATAAACATCCGGTGTCCACATGTGGAATGGCACGATAGAAATTTTGAATAACACACCACACAGCACAAATAGCATCGCCACTATACTCAGCGGATTATCTATATTGGTAATAGCATCGACAAACAAAATGCTACCACTGCCCCCGTATAACAGGCTTATCCCGTAAAGCATGATACCGGAAGCCAACGCGCCTAGAACAAAGTATTTCAAAGCCGCTTCACTACTGGTAGACTTATCCCGATGAAAGGCCGCTAAAACGTATAAAGCCAAACTTTGCATTTCCAGACCAATGTAAAGCATTAAAAAGTCATTGGCAGAAACCATCACACACATACCTAGGGCGGCCAGCAGCATCAAAATAAAATATTCGCCTGTGTGGTTTAAATATTTTTCTGTTTCCGGCACAGTGCCTACACTAGCCTGCAAAGCAGATAGCCAAGGCAATGATAAGATAGCCGTAATACCGACAGCTGCCAAAATGCCTGTTTGCAGCGAATGGGCAAAGACATCCTGTTTTAAAGACAGTATTGCCGGCGATAAAATACCACTGCTATCGCTTAGCCAGATTACCGCAATGCCGCCAGTTACAATTGCAAAGGCACCCCAAGCTAATGTTCCAAGTGAAGGCTTTAGTATAACGTGCACCATTAAAAGTAATAAGCTGGCACAAAGTAAAAATAGTTCCGGTAAATACAGCTCCAGCATTACGATCCCCTTTGTACCATGCTATTATAATTTTCCACCAGATTTTCTATAGATGCTTCCATAGGCTCTAAAAAATGTACCGGGTATATGCCCATCCATAGCGTAATAACTGCCAGTGGAATCAGGGTTATTTTTTCTTTAACTGTTAAAACAGGCATGGTTTTAACATCTTCATGTACTACTTCACCTAACATCACACGTTTGTATAATATTAGCATATAGCCAGCACCAAGAATCATCCCTGTCGCAATTAGCAATGCCAGCCAGGTGTTTGTCATAAAAGAACCTTGCAGTACTAGAAATTCCCCAACGAAACCACTGGTAGCGGGCAAGCCAATACTCGCCATAGTGAACACCAGAAATAATACAGCATATTTCGGCATAATGTGCGCCACACCACCATAGCGCGCAATTTCTCTAGTGTGCAGTCGGTCATAAACCACCCCGACACACAGGAATAAAGCGCCGGAAACAATACCATGGCTAATCATCTGAAAAACAGCGCCTGCCATACCTTCTGTAGTTAGGGTAAACAACCCAGCGGTAACAAAACCCATATGCGCAATAGAGGAATAGGCAATCAGCTTTTTCATATCTTCCTGCACCAGGGCGATAAGAGAGGTATAAATGACGGCAATAATACTAAGCGTAAAAATTAATGGAATAAACGTTTCGGTACCCAGCGGCAACATCGGTATTGAAAAACGCAGAAAGCCATAAGCGCCCATTTTCAATAACACCCCTGCCAAAATAACAGAGCCCGCTGTTGGCGCCTGGACGTGGGCATCTGGCAGCCAAGTATGCACCGGCACCATGGGCACTTTAACGGCAAAAGCCGCAAAAAATGCCAGCCACAGCCAGTTTTGTGTACTGGCGGGGATAATTAAACCCGCTGTTTTTAGCAGCTCGGTCATATCAGTTGTGCCACCATACCGGTATAAAACCAGCAGGCCAATTAGCATTAAAACAGAGCCCGCCAAGGTATAAAGAAATAACTTGAAGGCAGCATAGAAACGGTTTTGCCCGCCCCAGATGCCGATAATCAGGAACATTGGTACCAGCACTGCCTCGAAAAAGATATAGAATGTAATCACATCCAGCGACACGAACATACCAATCATACAACTTTCCAAAGCCAAGAAAGCCGCCATATATTCGCGCACCCGATGATTAATACTATCCCAGCTGGCAATTAGACATATGGGCGTTAGAAAGGCTGCTAGCACGACAAAAAACAGTGAAATACCATCAACGCCGGCGCGCCAGGAAATACCTAGGGCGGGAAGCCAGTCGCGTTCTTCAACAAATTGAAAATCAGCTGTACTACTATCAAAATTCAGCCACAGAACAATGGCGAATAGCAAGTTTAATAAAGCTGTTAACAAGGCGATTGGGCGGGCATTGCCGGTGCCACCGCTGGATATCAGCACAGCAACAACCCCGACTAACGGCAGGAATGTGATTAGGGTCAATAACGGGATTGATGCTAGTTCCATAGACCTTCTAAACTACCTGTTCCTATAAGTAAAAAGTAACCGATTAACAGTACTAGACCGGTAATCATGGCAAAAGCATAATGATACACATAACCGGTTTGCATAGTACTCGTGCGTCCGGATAAGCGTCGCGTTAAAGAAGCTGCCCCATTGGGCAGACCGTCAATCAGCTTGCTATCAAACAATTTCCAGCTAAGCCTCCCCAGACAAAAAGCGTTTTTAATAAACACGGCACTGTATAATTCATCCACATACCACTTATGAAAAAACAAGTTATGCAATGCACTGAAAGAACTTTTAATGCGTTGCTGCAAGTTGGGCATAACCAAATAAAGTAAGTAAGCTAATCCTATCCCGGAAATAGCCGCTACTAAGGGCAATTTTTTAACCCAAACAGGTGCATCGTGGGCATGATGCACAACGTCATTATAAGCCAAAACGCCCTTCCAAAAAGATTTGGCTTCATGACCAACAAAGTATTCGTAGCCAACCTTACCCGCCAATACCGCACCAATAGCCAGGATAAACATCGGGATAAGCATAACCCGACCAGATTCATGCACATGCGCTGCCACAACATCATTACAACGTGGCTTGCCATGGAAGGTCATAATAAGCAGGCGCCAAGAGTAAAAGGCTGTCATTAAGGCCACTAATACACCAATAATAAAAGCATATTGTGCAACCCAGGCACTGGCACCTGCATGCGGGTGTGCCATACCAGCCCAGGCAGATTCAATAATCATGTCTTTAGAATAGTATCCTGCAAATGGTGGAATACCGGCCAGCGCCAAACTACCCAATAACATGAGAGCAAATGTGGTGGGAATCAGTTTTGCCAGCCCCCCCATATTCCGCATATCTTGCTCATCTGACATAGCATGAATAACAGAACCGGCACCTAAAAATAACAGCGCCTTAAAGAAGGCATGCGTGAATAAGTGGAACATTGCCCCGCCATAAGCACCCAGACCCGCGGCCATGACCATATACCCTAATTGCGAACAGGTGGAATAGGCAATTACGCGTTTAATATCATATTGCGTTAGACCAATAGTGGCGGCGAATATAGCCGTACTTGCCCCTAAAAATATAATGACATCGCGTGCGAAAGGCGCATATTCCAATAAAGGCGATACCCGACATAACAAGAAGACGCCGGCGGTTACCATTGTTGCAGCATGAATTAATGCAGAAACCGGCGTGGGCCCTTCCATCGCGTCGGGCAGCCACACATGCAGCCCCAATTGCGCAGATTTTCCAACAGCCCCGATAAATAGCAAGATAGCTATAATTTCCAGAGCAGGAGCATTAATACCAAAAAATTCAACCTGTTGCGAGGTTATATCATCTAAAGACTTGAAGATAGCATCAAATTCTAAGCTACCAGTTAGCAGATAAAGCCCACAAATTCCTAAAATAAGGCCAACATCCCCCACCCGATTGGTTACAAATGCCTTGATCGAAGCCTTGTTAGCACTTTCTTTATGAAACCAGAAACCAATTAACAGGTAAGAAGCCAGACCAACCCCTTCCCAGCCCATAAATAATTGCAGCAAGTTATTCGCGGTTACCAGCATCAGCATAGTGAAGGTGAATAGCCCCAAATAGGCCATAAAGCGTTGGCGGCTTTTATCGTGGCTCATGTAACCGATGCTGTAAATATGCACCATCGCAGAAACACTGGTGATAACCACCATCATTAATGTACTTAAGGCATCAAAACGCAACGCCCAATCCACCGAAAAATTGCCAATCGCGATCCAGGTTCCTAGCTCTTTTACCGAAGTATTACCGATTAACGCCACATCGTGAAATGTAAGGATAGAAAAGGCTGCTGCTGTTAAGAGTAACGCACAGGTAATAAAATTTGTTGTTATGGCCCCTAATGTTTTGCCGAAAAGTCCGGCAATTAGAAAGCTGACTAAGGGTAAAAATACAGCTAAAGCATCCATGTTTAGCCTTTCATCCTGTTTGCGTGATCCACCAGCACATCACCACGGTTTCTAAAATAAACCACCAGAATGGCCAGGCCAATGGCCGCTTCTGCGGCGGCCACCGTTAAAACAAAAAAGGTAAACACCTGGCCTGTTAAATTGTTATAATAGTCGCTAAAGGCTACAAAGTTGATGTTTACAGCCAGCAAAATCAGTTCCACAGACATCAACATAATAATGACGTTTCTTCGATTCAGAAAAATTCCGAACACACCAATAGTAAATACAATGGCCGAAAGCATTAAAAAATGGGTAGGTGTTAAGCCTGCTGAAAACATTAGTTCCTAAACTCCAGATTAGTTAACTCACCCGTGCCGCGCCCAACAGGCACGTCTTTCAGGGTTACTGAATCTTCCCGCTCTCGCCAGATTTGTTGTTTAATATTCTGTTTTTTTACCCCGGCGCGATAGCGCAATGTTAAAACAATTGCCCCAATCATCGCAATCAACAGCACAACGCCAGCCGCCTGAAAGGCAAGGAAATAGTTTGTATAAAGAATAGCGCCTAAAGCTTTTGTATTATCAACAGGATCAGCCACCGCCGTCAAAACCTGGCCAGCATCGCGGCTGCTGATTAATAAGAAAAGTTCTGCCAGAAAGATAAAGCCCACAAGCATGGCAATTAGCCGCCCCTTGCCGCTTTCTTTTGCTTCTGCTTTCAACCGTGCAAAGTCCACATCCAGCATCATAACCACAAATAAGAACAGCACGGCCACCGCGCCCACATAAACAATGATAATAATCATCGCCAGAAACTCAGCCCCCGCTAGCAAGAAAATACCGGCAGCATTCACAAAGGCAAAAATCAAAAATAATACAGAATGCACCGGATTACGGCCGGAAATAACCATCAAGCCACTGCCAGCAATCAAAATGCTGAAGATGTAAAATAAAATTTCTGGTAACCAGGGTGCCGCCACGCTTGCGTTATAGGCGGGCATATAGATGGGGTCAAGATTCATACCATGTAAATATTTTTTATGCGCAGGGTCGTTGCCCTAAAGCAAACAAACTAAATACAAATTCATTTAAATTTTTCATTTTGCCAAAGCGTAAAAATTTTTACCCGAAAAATAGCATTATTTAAAAATAATATATTGATATATATTAACTAAAAGTATTATTAACCCTACATGAAACAATCTTACTATGATAAATTAATACAACTTAAAAATGAGGGAAAAGTAAAGTTTGTACTACAATTTGGTGGATCTCGTTGTTCTACCAACATGGTTACTCGCGCTTTGACACATAGTCCGGATATTAATGATACTACCAAAGTACGCAAAATTAGAACAAGAAACTATGATTATGGCTCAGATGACAACTGGAAAAATTTACACCAAACTTTTACTGATCATGAACCCGCTGATGATTCTGGATACCCTGTTACTCTTCTGGTAAAATTAAACAGTGCCGAAGCTTGTCATCCTGAAGTTTTAAAAAAATATCTATCGCTTTCCAAGCATATGCTATTTGTAACACGAGATCCTCAAAAGCATTCCCTATCATTATCTAAGGGTATAGTTAGACAGCAGCAGACGCTTCTTGATCCTATCTCAAGCACTATATTAGGGTTAGATGTAAAGGCTGACAATTATACTACAGATGCAGCCATAGGATACCTAGCGCATAACGTGGCTTCAAAAGCCGGTTATGATAGCTGGGAGAAATATCTGAAATACTGTCTAGATAGCAATGATTTTACTGGTTTAGATGAGATATTTTCAACGTTAGGCTATGATAATTATAATTTTGAAAAAGGACTCATTGATCATCCTAACTTACAAGAATTTCTGGAAACTATACCAATTTTAGTAGGCAAAGAAGGATATAATAAAACCTTAGATATACTAAAAGAAGCCAGAAAACGTGATGGTAAAACAATTGTTGTTGTAGATACAGCCGCGTTGCAATGCGCTCCTGAAATTTATTTCGAAGAACTATGTGATACACTTGAACTAAGTTATGGCCCAAGTGTTATTAAAGATTGGTATTTAGCTCTGCCAGAAGCTGCTTATAAAGCTTGGAATGTAGACTCTGGAGAATCAACAGGAATCAGACCACCCACACAACCCCCTTGTGCAAATATTGCAACTTTACCAACGTTTATTCAAGAACAACTGCCAGAGAAAATGGAAACGTATTTAAATTTACTAACGGCACCAGAAAGAATTGCCTGTAAAACTACTGAAGAAACTTTAAATTTATTAGAAAAAGCTAAAGGTAGCACAAACAAAGATATTATTACATTGAATCCCTTGTGGGTTTACAGCCAATTATCAATTAATGTTTCTAATAATTCGCTAACGTCATCGCAAAAACTCAACTCCCAAGCAGGTAATATTTTAACTTATTTGAGAGAAGATAATCCACACCTATCAAGGTTATTTGATGTTGTTGATATTTATTGCCAAAACAATTTTAGCCTAGGCAATAGTATAGAATATTCATCTTAATGATAATTTTAAATTATGCCTAAAGGTATATACATTATTGGTACATCGCGTTCTGGTTCTACGGCATTATGCCAGACATTAACTCATGCTATTAATGGCGCAATAGGTGTACACCAGCCTCAAACAACACTATCTGGCTATATTGCAAAATATCAACATGATGTTTCTGCAATATATGGTAATGTAGATAATAGCTGGACGTCTTATCTAAAGAAAAAAGGTAATACTGTACATTCCTCTGAGCAAGGCCAAGATTCGAAAGAGGTTGCGCCGTCGCATAAAATGAGTCGCACAATTCTATTTTATCCTGCCTACAAGTGGGCGTCTGATGAAAAACTTTCGGACAAAGAAAAAGAACTATTAAAAGAGTTTTCTGGTACGACATTCGTTTTTAAAGATATTATAAGGGCTGATACTGATTATAAGGAATATACATATCCTATTCACACAAGAGAGAAATCTAACTCATTAACAAATATTATTCTCTTCCGCGAACCATTAGGTTTCATGGCTTCCTGGAAACAATTGATTTACACGAGTCATGCAGAACGGTTAAATAAAAGACTTGATCAAATTAGTTTTTCAAAAGGAACGTTCCAATACTACCTCGATTCTTACATAAGATTTCAGCAAATGTTTCCTGCAATTATAGATTCAACTGCAAAAGGAATTTGCATAACCTATGACGACCTTGTTACCAATCCAAACCAAGTTTTAAGCAGTATTTTGGAGCACTGCCAACCTAATAATCCGGTATTACAAAATACAGACGCACACAAATTACCGGCGATAGAAACTCCTATAATATGTGGAAATCGCAAACATCAAAAAACTGTAGGCGGCATCGTACCGTCAGGAATGTATGGGCCGTCAGCAATTAGTACTAGTTTAGAAAGGACTGCGCCGCATAAGCCTAGACATGAGGGTGTTTTGACGGATGCTGAGCAAGAAATTATAGAAGAAAAGCTATTTGCTTTATATAGTGAATTGTTTGAAAAAACCGGCCCTATTGGAAACAGATAAACACTGTTTTGATCTAATGCTTACGGCCTTTAGAAAATAAAGTAAAACCTTTTATATGTAACATCTTAATCCCAAACAGATGACATAACACTTTTCGCCTATTATACATATTTTATGCAACATCGCCCCTATATGCAAATTAACCGTCGAAAATGTCGCCAGATTGATGTAGGCGGCGTTAAAATTGGAGGGGATGCGCCAATTGCAGTGCAGTCTATGACCAATACGCTGACGACAGATGTTAAAGGCACTATTGCACAAGTACAGGCCTTGGCCGATGCGGGCGCAGATTTAGTGCGGATTTCTGTGCCAGATGAAGAATCTAGCAAGGCACTAAAGGAAATTATCAAGGAAGTTTCTGTACCGATTATCGCCGACATTCACTTTCATTATAAACGCGGCATTGAGGCCGCAGAGGCCGGGGCAGCCTGTTTGCGCATCAACCCCGGCAACATTGGTAGCCGAGAGCGCGTGCGTGAAGTTATTAAGGCCGCAGAAGATAACAACTGTGCCATGCGTATTGGGGTAAATGCCGGCTCTTTAGAAAAACACTTGTTGGAAAAATACAGTGAACCTACCCCGGAAGCAATGGTAGAAAGCGCCCTGGAACATGCCAAAGTTTTAGAGGATGAAGGCTTTACCCGTTTTAAAATCAGTGTGAAAGGCAGCAATGTTTTTCTGGCCGTTGCAGCCTATCGTGCCTTGGCAAAGGCCTGCGACTATCCGCTGCATCTGGGCGTTACAGAGGCTGGCGGCCTGCAAATTGGCACGGTAAAATCAGCCATTGGTCTGGGCGCGCTACTTTGGGATGGTATTGGGGATACTATTCGTGTTTCACTTTCTGCTGACCCTGTTGAGGAAATAAAAGTCGGGTTTGATATTCTAAAAAGCATGAATTTACGGCATCGTGGTGTTAACATTATCTCCTGCCCCTCCTGCGCCCGCCAGCAATTTCAGGTCATCGATACCGTCGAAAAACTGGAAAAACGCCTCGCACATATTACTACCCCCATGACCGTTTCTGTTATCGGCTGTGTTGTCAATGGCCCCGGCGAAGCCTTAATGACTGACGTTGGTATGACAGGCGGCGGCAATAACACCCAT
Source organism: uncultured Alphaproteobacteria bacterium (assembly GCA_963706365.1). Lineage (GTDB taxonomy): Bacteria > Pseudomonadota > Alphaproteobacteria > JAJTHO01. The sequence continues at coordinate 1,211,876 of OY970150.1, forward strand.
ATGATTTATGTTGCGGGCAAACAGGATCATCGTATTAAAAATGAAGATGTGGTTGATCATTTAGTAGCTCAAATTGAGGCAAAGGCAGCCTTGATTGAGGCTGCTATGTAATCAGTCATCAAAAGCTTTGATGGTATTTATTCGGTAAAATTCCGCCAATTCTTCAGTGCCAATTTTGCCTTGCGCTAAATTTTCAAATAGTTCTTTTTGCTCGTTGTCTTTTTCAACCTGTAGATCAAGGCCATTTATGAATAAAAATAAGTCTGCTGCTGCATAGCATGTCCGTTTGTTGCCATCGATAAATGCGTGGTTTCTTGCAATTCCCTCAGCCACTAGGGCGGCTAACATACAGATATCTAGTTCACCATAGGCGTAGGCGTTTGGCGCACGATTTAAAGCCGATTCCAGTAAATTCTTATCGCGCAAGCCATGGCTTCCACCTTCCTGCATAATCAGCGCATCGTGAACAGCAATAACCTGTGCTGTGCTAATCCATTCTGGATGCATAATCTAACAATTTGATAATTTAGTGATTGTTTCCGCATGTTTACTAAAACGCTTTTGCATAAGCATTTCGAATTCCTGAGTCACTTTACCTTTAAAACGATAAGGCTGTTGCTCATTTTGACTAATCTCGCAGTCTTCTAAAGACATTAAAATATGTGTTTGTCTCCCATTATTGGTTATAATTAATGGTTCACGTAACGCCAGTGCACTATATTGGCCAAAATTCTTTTGTAATTCTGTGGATGTAACAGTTCGCATAATAGTTATTATACGCAAATTCCGTAATATTATCAATCTATATCCCCCTTGCAATTTTTGAAGTTTTCCCCTTTATAGCCAAGCTATGCCTGCTGCGTCTAAAGTTGGTTTTGTTGAATCCCCCGCGAAAGCCAAAACTATTAATAAATATTTGGGGAGCGATTACCGTGTTTTGGCCAGTTTCGGGCATATATGATCTGCCATCTAAAAACGGCTCTGTTAGGCCAGAGAAAAAATTTACTTTATGCATGATTCACTGACGAGAAAGTGAATGGATCAGTAAATTGTAGCAGAGGCGGTGACTGTATAAGCTTCACTCGTTTAAGCACAAAACTCTATTCCTCTATTGAAAGTGGCAATACATTGAAGACTTTCTAAAATTGCCTGTTTTTTAAAGGTTGGCCTATCTATAGCAGGGTCTTTAAAGTCTTTCATTTTGTAAGTAACGTTTTTAGGATAGGGAGAATCACCACCTAGCTCTACTAAAACACCTTGAACTTCTTCAGGAAATTGTTCAAAAACAATAGCTTTTTTACCCTTATTAAGTGTTTCATTATAAAACGTTTTATAGTCAACCCCTTGATGCTCTAGATAAGCTAATACAATGTTAGGCGTAATAAATTTTTCGTCTTCATGTCTTACTTCAAGGGCTATATCCGCTAGCAAATCACTTATGTCATCAAAAACTTGGTTACTGATCCCTTGCGTTTCATAGGAGTCACTATCATCACACTCTCTGAAAATTGCTGTATGCGCTTCATTGCAGCTTATAGAACCATTATGTATCTGTTTTATAATATCAAAAAACTTCAAGTTTGCTTTAGTAGGCTTTTCAATCAAAGCTTGTGGTGCCATATGATAGCTTGTTACATCTTTCCCACGCTTGGAAACATTAAGCAGAAACGGACTGACCCATGCATGACTAGTAAGCTGGGTAATATCCTGATTAATGTGTGCCATTTTCAATCGGTTATCTACGTTTTTATCCTCCAAATAACTTGTAGCGCAGTCTGACATCTCCAATAGCATAGGTGGAAAAAGGTTTAAGAAGGTGCACATTTCTTCGCGAGAAAGCCCAGTGATATTGGCTGCCGTTACCATATTCTGATTTTCTCTCTTTCCTAAAACGCTATGCCAATAAGGCGATAAATCACCTATTATGAATGATCCATCCCCAAATTTTTTACGCCAACTTTGCACGGGTATTGAATCACTGGCATTGTCTGCTGCGTAAATAAGTTTCATGATAGCAGCCCTATAAGTAACCAAGGCACAAAGATCTTTCTCCAAAACATGTTCCATAAAATTAATATAAAATACAATTATTGATAAATCCAATAAAATAAAGCTAAAATTTCTAGATTTTAATACTGCAATCTATATCCCCCTTGCAATTTTTGAAGTTTTCCCCTTTATAGCCAAGCTATGCCTGCTGCGTCTAAAGTTGTTATTGTTGAATCCCCCGCCAAAGCCAAAACTATTAATAAATATTTGGGGAGCGATTACCGTGTTTTGGCCAGTTTCGGGCATATCCGAGATTTGCCGTCAAAAAATGGTTCCGTAAAACCAGAAGAAAAATTTGCCATGGATTGGGAGATGGATTCCAAGGCTACTAAAGCTGATGAAAGAAATCACCGATGCAGTGCAAGACTGCCGATGAAATTTATCTAGCGACTGACCCCGATAGAGAAGGGGAAGCCATTTCCTGGCATGTACTGGAAGTGTTAAAACGCCGCACGCGCATTGAAAGATAAGCCAGTGCATCGCATTGTTTTTAATGAAATTACGAAAAAAGCCGTGCAACATGCTGTGGCAAACCCGCGACAATTGATGACGCGCTGGTTGATGCCTATCTGGCGCGACGCGGGCTAGATTATCTGGTGGGTTTTACATCTTTCGCCGGTGTTATGGCGAAAATTACCCGGTAGCCGTTCTGCCGGGCGGGTACAATCCGTGGCCTTACGCCTAATTTGTGAGCGCGAAAGCGAAATTGAAGCGTTTGAGCCGCAAGAATATTGGGATGTAGAAGCCGCTTTGCTTTGGCCAACAGAAAGAAAAGTTTTCAGCACAACTTTCTGTTTTAGACAGTAAAAAGCTGAAAAAATTTGACCTCACCAACGAAGCAATGGCCAAAGATGCGGTGCAATCAGGTGCAGGCGCAAAACTTATACAGTGGCGGATGTTACTAAAAAACGTACCAAGCGTCGACCCTGCCCCACCGTTTATTACCTCCACTTTGCAACAGGAAGCCGCCCGCAAACTATATTTTGCCGCCAGCCAAACCATGCAAGTGGCGCAAAAGCTATACGAAGGGTTTAACATTGGCGGCGAAACTGTTGGTTTAATTACCTATATGCGTACGGACGGCACGCAGCTTTCAGATGATGCGGTGGACAACGATGCGCGACTATATTAGGTAAAAATTTTGGCGATAAATATCTGCCAGAAAGCCCTATTTTCTATAAATCAAAAGCCAAGAATGCCCAGGAAGCACACGAGGCCATTCGCCCCACCGATATTACCCGCACACCAGCCTCTGTTAAGCAGTATCTTACAGACGAACAGCTTAAACTTTACACATTAATCTGGAATCGAACCCTGGCCTGTCAAATGACGCCGGCGGAATTTGACCAAACCGGTGTCGATATAATTTCCACCGATAAGAAAATAAGACTTGCGTGCCACTGGTTCTGTCTTGGTTTTTGATGGGTTCTTAAAAGTTTATCAAGAAGGTAAAGACGATTCCGCAGCAAGTGATGACAAAGATAAACGCTTGCCTTTGTTGGAAGTTGGCGAAGCTATTACCCTTGAAAAAGTAACACCCAACCAGCATTTTACGCAGCCGCCACCTCGTTTTTCAGAGGCTAGTTTAGTTAAACGACTAGAAGAACTGGGCATTGGCCGGCCATCTACTTATGCCAGTATTATTAAAGTTTTAAAAGATCGAGGCTATGTATTAGTTGAAAATAAACGATTTTGGGCGGCGGAACGTGGCCGGGTTGTAACAGCGTTTTTAGACCAAGTATTTTGCGCGCTATGTGGAATATGATTTTACAGCACAGCTGGAAGAAGAACTCGATAAAATTTCTGCTGGGAACTATAGAGTGGCAAAAGGTGATGGAATCTTTCTGGCAAGGTTTTAAAGAAACCGTAGACGGCACCGCAGATTTACGCATTGGCGAAGTTATTGAAATTATTGAAAAAGAACTATATACCCTGCTGTTCCCCGCCCGCGAAGATGGCAAAGACGCACAGCTTTGCCCGGCCTGTAACAAAGGGGAACTGCACTTGCGTTTAGGAAAATTTGGTTCTTTTGTCGGTTGTAATAATTACCCTGATTGTAGTTTTACCCGGAAATTTGGTAAATCGGAAGATGGTGAAGAGCAAGCTATTCAGGAAGCTGTGCCCAGGCAATATAGAACTGGGCAATCACCCTGATACAGGCGAAATTATCTGCCGTTAAAAAGGGCCCTTACGGTTTTTATGTGCAACTAGGCGAAGCCAAAAAGGGCGGCAAAAAACCGAAACGCGCCTCCATTGCAAAGGGCGTTGATCCTGATTCTGTAACTTTAGACCAAGCCGTGCAAATGCTAATTCTACCCCGCACTGTTGGTATTGATCCTGAATCTGGCGAAGAAATTCTATCCAACAAAGGCCGCTTTGGCCCCTATGTACAACTGGGTAAAATCTTTGCTTCCTTAAAAGATACAGACGATGTGATGACTGTTACGCTGGAACGCGCCTTGGAATTAATTGAAGAAAAGAAAAAAGCACCTGCCAAAGGGCGGTATAAGAAAAAATCTTAAAACCCTTTCACTAAGTCATCAATAGCCTTTAATTGCCCAAGTAAAGCTTCTATCTGATCTAGTGGCACCATATTTGGCCCATCACTGGGGGCATTATCGGGGTCTTGGTGGGTTTCCATAAAGATAGCCCCTACCCCCACGGCCATGGCAGCACGTGCTAATGTGGGAACAAACTGACGCTGGCCACCACTGGCGCCGCCTAAACCACCGGGTTGTTGTACCGAATGGGTAGCATCAAACACAATAGGATAACCTGTTTCAGCCATAATCGGTAAAGAACGAAAATCAGAAACCAGTGTATTATAGCCAAAACTAGCGCCACGTTCACACAATAATATTTTATCGCAATTGAAAGATTCCAGTTTCTTTACGACATTCACCATATCCCAGGGCGCTAGAAACTGCCCTTTTTTAACATTCAGTGGCTTACCAGTTTTTGCGGCGGCTTCCAGTAAATCAGTTTGCCGACAAAGAAAAGCTGGTATCTGTAAAATATCCACGGCTTCTGCTACTTCGGCGCAGTGCTCTGGCAAATGAATATCTGTGATAACCGGAATATCCAGTTCTTTCCTTAAATCCTGAAAAACAGGCAGGGCTTCCTTTAAGCCAATACCGCGAATGCCACTAACACTCGTGCGGTTCGCCTTATCAAACGACGACTTGTAGATAAAAGGAATGTTCAGTTTATTAGTAATTTCTTTCAAAGCACCAGCCATATCAAAGGCATGCTGGCGGCTTTCCATGGCACAAGGCCCTGCAATTAGGGTAAATGGGCGATTTTGAGCGATGGAAAGGGAAGCGACTTTTACCGTTTTCATGGGGCTGTGTATGGCTGAAAAAAGGCTTATTGTCTAGGTTTGATCTTTACGCACAACAACGCGATTCCCCTCAACACTATGCACAACAATCGCCTGGTTTACATCAATCAAATCCCCCTGTGTTACCACGTCCATTCGCTGGCCGTTGATTATGGCAATTCCGGCAGGGCGTAGCATTGTTGTCGCCTGCCCTCTATCGCCAATTTTAATATCATGATCTGTGGCCACAGCTTTTCCATCCGCATAACTATCAGTTAAAATAAGCTTGTTCCCTTCTGCCCTGCCGAACATAACCCGAATCATCACAACGGCCAGAACAATAGAGGCTATCGCCGCTATGGAGACAGTAAGCATTGCGCCCATCACTGCATCAGGTGTTACAGTTTCGCCCACTAACATCATCACTAAACCATAAATTAGCAACGCCGCGCCCCCTATACCAGCAATTCCTATACCAGGAATGACCAGTACTTCTAAAAGAATAAGCCCGATGCCAATACCAACAAAAGCAATTTCCTCACCTCCCGCAAGCCCTGCAATATGATGCCCCCAAAACAGTAGGCCATAACATAACAAGGCAATAATTCCGGCAATTCCCCAACCCGCACCTTTAAATTCCAATAGCACCGCTAAAAATCCTATTGTCATTAACAATGAGGCAACCTCTCCACGCGTAATGAAACGGACAATATTTTCAGCTAAAGCCGGTTTTTGTTCAAATATCCTAACGTCTTCAAAACCTGCTTTATTTAAAGCATCGCTTAAAGATATTGAAACACCATCTATAAATTCAAGTTTTTTTGCTTCTTCTGTTGTTAGGGTTAAAAGCTTTCCTGGCTTGCTAATATCAGGAATATCAATGCTATCGTCCACCATAGCCTTGGCCAGTTTTGGGTCTCTACCACGCGCCTCAGCGGCACCAGCGAAAGCGGAACGCAAGGCAGAAACAACTTTTTCCGGCGCTTTCTTACTCACATCTCCAATAATAGGAGTAGCGGCACCAATCGTTCCCCCCGGCACCATATAAAGTTTTTCAGCGGATAACGCTATCAAGGCACCAGCCGATAATGCATTCCGGTTTACATAGGCAATAGTGGGCACTTTTGCGTCTAGTAAAATATTTTTGATGGCTAAAGCAGCATCTACCCGCCCACCGGGTGTATCAATATCTAGCACAACAACACTATTACTTTGCTCAGCGGCTTTTATAACTCGCTAAATATAAGCCTGTAAACCAGGCTCTACTTGGCCGGTTAAACGAATTGTGTATACATCTTTAGCGAAGCCAAAACCTGGAAAAAGTAAGAAAAGAGCTAAAAATAATTTAGCACCCAGCTTCCATTTTCTAGTAAGAGCCATGAATAAAAGCTTCGCGTTCTTCTATATCAGCATTTAAATTGCTGATCATTGCCTTGTACAAGTCTTTAATAGAAATCATGCCGATTATATTACAATTTGTTTCTACAGGCAGGTGTCGGAAGTTGTGCTTATCCATTAAACCTAAGGCATGCTGAACATCGTCATCTGGTTGCACTGTCTTTACCGGCGTGGTCATCACCTCTTTAAGTAAGGTATCCATTGGTAAATTCACCGCAACAACTCGGTTCAGTAAATCCCGTTCAGAAAAAATACCCTTCAGTTTTTCTTCGGCATCTAAAACCGCAATAACCCCAATTTTATTTTTTGCCATACACTCCACAGCTTTCTCAACAGTATCTTGCGGCGTTAAAGAAAATAATGGTTTCTTCTGTAATTGCGACTCGGAAAGGACGTGTGGAATAATTTTTCTGTTCATATATAATACTTTAGTTCAATGATCATAACAACAATACCTTAATATTGATATAAAACTCAATACTAGTTTAGTGCTGTTTCAATTCTTGCCATTTCGGCAGCTAATTTTAACTCTGGCATATATGATTTACGATACTTTATCATACAATAGCCAGCGCGGTGAAGGGTTAAAACCCAGTTGACATACAGCGCCATTATTCAATTGCTCAATGGCTGCCCAGCCAATCATAGCGGCGTTATCGGTGCACCATTGCATGGGCGGACAATGGAACATAGCATAATGTTTTAACGCGCTTGATTCTAGCTGTTGCCTAATTGTTTGATTAGCTGCAACCCCACCCGCAACAACAAATCGCTTTGGCCTGAATTGTTGCAGGGCGCGATTACAAACAGTGGTTAAATGCCGGGCTATTGTTTGTTGATAAGCGGCACATAAATCGGCTTTATTGATGTCAGGCTGTTGATCATACAAGCGCTTTGCTGCTGCTTTTAAGCCAGAGAAAGAAAAGGCAAAATCATTGCGCCCTTTTAGGGGAATGGCAAAATCTATTTTCGTTGCATCACCCTGTTTAGCTAGCTTTTCAACCGCTGCCCCGCCGGAGCCATCAAACGGAATATCCAGTATCTTAGCCAGTTTATCAAAGGCTTCCCCTGCGGCATCATCCAGTGTTTGCCCTAATAGTTCATAGTTATCTGCATTATGAACAATCATAAGCTGGCAGTGCCCACCAGAGGTTAATAACAACATATAAGGAAAAGCTACTTCCTCTATCATTCGCACTGTTAAGGCATGCCCTGCTAGATGATTAACGGCGATGAAGGGTTTATCTAATGCAACAGCCATCCCCTTTGCATAGCTAACCCCTACCAGCAAACCACCGATTAACCCTGGCCCAGCCGTGGCTGCTATCGCATCAATGTTTTCCGGCTTTATACCGCTTTGTTGAAATACCGCTTTAACCAGTTGCGGCAAATAGGCCAAATGCGCCCTGGCTGCCAGTTCCGGCACCACACCACCATAGGCGGCGTGTTCTTGTATTTGCGTTTGCTTTAAGTGACAATGAATCGTCCTGTTACCGCCAATTAAACTCACCGCGGTATCATCACAGCTGCTTTCAATCGCCAGAACCAATTTTGTCATAGTGGCCTATATATAGAAATAATTCTATAAAACAATCATGGCCAAACTTTGTTTAATTCTTGCTGATCAACTATCCCCCGAAAGTTTAGAGGGGATTGATAAAAACGATACTATTTTAATGGCCGAAGTGAAAGCTGAGGCCAAGTATGTTAAACACCACAAAAAGAAAATTGCTTTTCTATTTTCCGCCATGCGACATTTTGCAGAAGAATTACGCCAAAAAGGTTATCAAGTTATTTCACCTATGACAAAGGTGTAACAAGTATTACAGAGGCTGTTGAAAAAAGCCTGGGCAACCACCAGGAAATTGTGGTTACACAATGCGGCGAATGGCGATTGCAACAAATATTAGAAAGCCTGTCAGACCGTTTCAATATACCGGTTATAATTAGGCCAGATAAGCGCTTTTTCTGCAACCACCAAACTTTTAAAAAATGGGCGGAAAACCGCAAGGAATTGCGTATGGAATATTTTTATCGAGAGCAACGCCGTGCGCATGATATTTTAATGCAAGACGGCAAGCCAGTGGGGGGCGCCTGGAATTATGATAGCCAGAATCGCAAGAAACTTCCTAAAAATCATCCCGAAATAATAGATCCACTGACTTTTGAACCCGATCCAATAACAAAAGATGTTTTAGCATTGGTTGCATCAGAATTTTCCGACCATTTTGGTGATTTAGAACCTTTTGAATTGGCCGTAACAAGTGATCAGGCAGAACAAGCACTGGATTATTTTATTCAGAACGCCTTACGCCACTTTGGTGATTATCAGGATGCTATGGTAACAGACACACCCTTTCTGTATCATAGCCTACTATCTTTTTATATAAATGCGGGTCTATTAAACCCTTATAATGTCTGTAAGAAAGTCGAGCAGGCTTATTATGAACAGGATCTTCCCCTGAATGCTGTGGAAGGTTTTATCAGGCAAATTCTGGGCTGGCGAGAATATATTCGTGGCATATACTGGCATTTAATGCCTGAATATGCCGAGCGGAATGCCCTAAATGCCAATCGTCCGTTACCGAAATTCTACTGGGATGCCAAAACAGACATGCACTGTCTACATCAAGCAATAAAACAAACCAAGCAACACGCCTATGCCCATCACATTCAACGCCTAATGATAACCGGTAATTTTGCTTTACTGGCAGGTTTGAGTGTTGAAGAGGTTTGCGAATGGTATCTTATTGTTTATGGCGATGCCTATGAATGGGTAGAACTGCCAAACACTTTGGGCATGGCTTTGTATGGCGATGGTGGTGTTTTAGGCAGCAAGCCTTATGCAGCAAGCGCCAACTATATTCATAAAATGTCGAATTATTGTGGCAACTGCCGATACGATTATAAAAAACGTACCGGGGAAAATGCCTGCCCGTTCAACTATTTATACTGGGATTTTTTAATGCAACACGAAGAAAAATTTCGCCCGAATCAGCGCATGAAATTTATGTACAGCAGCTTAGACCGCATGGCAGATACGGAAAAAGACGCAATACATCACGAGGCTAAAACATTTTTAGATGGTTTAGGCGTTGTTGAGATAAGAGGGAAAAGATAGATTTTCATGGATTTTTGTTCCTAAAATAGGCTTTTCATCCTTATCTCAACAACGCCTAGGACATACTCAATAATCGTAACTCACCCTACTAATGGCTTCGCCTATATTCTTATCCACAACGTTAACTATCTACAAAAACTAATTAAACCTTCAATACAAATTAAATTAATGTTTAAATATTAGTCCGCTAAAACCTTAAAAAAAGCATCATAGAGGTTTTTATTGCTAGCTAAAATTGTTTGATTTTCAAACATATTTTGCTGGCCTTTTAGGTCTGTTACTATTCCGCGTGCTTCACTGACTATCAGTATACCGGCGGCAATATCCCATGGCTTAATACCCTGTTCCCAATAGGCATCATAGCGCCCCGCCGCAACGTAGGCTAAATCAAGTGCAGCTGCGCCCCAACGCCGTACACCAGCAATTTTTGGGGCTAGTTTTTCAATTTTGCTGTTAAATTCTTTAATATCCCAATGCCCCTGAAATGGAATACCCGTGGCCAGCACTGCTTCATCCATGTTTTCACGGCCAGAAACTGTTAATTTTCGACCATTTAAGAAAAGCGCCCTTGCCTTTTTCGGCATAAAACATTTCATCTTTAATCGGGTCGTAAATTAAACCGGCGTCTATTTTACCATCTCTCTCCAGCGCAATGGAACAACAGAAATGTGGTATGCCGTGCAGAAAATTGGTTGTGCCGTCAATTGGGTCAACAATCCAGCGTGGCGCACCATCCTTAGCGGGTGTCCAGCCGCTTTCTTCGCCTAAAAAACCAAAATCAGGCCGCGCTTGTAACAGCGTTTCTTTAATAGCTCGTTCACATTTTTCATCGGCGACACTAACAAAATCAGAAGGGCCTTTTTTGCGTACCTGTAAATGTTCCAGTTCGCCAAAGTCACGAATCATAATTTTAGCAGCTTTTTCGGCCGCACGGCGCATAATGGTAATAATAGGGGAATTCATAGTAAATTAGCTCTTTAAAAATTGTCATGCTGAGCATGAATGAAAAATCTTGCTTTCTGGCACAAGTTTATAGCCAATAAAGATTCTTCACCTTGTTCAGAATGGCGACTTATATAGGGTTAATGAACACTTTTCCAGATACGTTTTTTGGCAATGTAGAATAGAATTGTCATAATCAACAAGTATAGCATTACCCACAAACCAGTGTTCTTGCGTGCTTCCAGTTTCGGCTCTGCTGTCCAGGTTAAAAAAGCCGCAACATCAGTGGCATACTGTTCAACGGTTTGCGGAATATTTTCTTGCGCATAGGTCGACAACGCCATCGCTCATGGGCATTGGCATAGCAATTTGTCCACCTGCAAAATATTTGTTATAATATTGCCCTGCTGGAATCTCCTTTCCAGCTGGTGGATCTACATAGCCCTAGAAATAACGCACGGATATAGTCACTACCGTTTGCACGTGCTTTGGTCATTAAGGATAAGTCTGGTGGGTAAGCACCACCATTACGCGGCACGCGCCTCTGCTTCATTTTGGTACGGCCCGGGAATTTTATCAGATGCCCGGCCAGGACGCATAAACATTTCACCGTCAGCATTCGGCAATTTATTTTGCACCTGATATTCGTCGCAAAAGCTTTTACTTCTTGCTCTGTATAGCCCAAATCTTCCAAATTACGAAAGTGAATATAAGACAAGCTATGGCAGGTGGAACAAACTTCTTTAAACACTTGAAAACCACGCTGTAATTGCGCCTCATCAAATTTTCCTAAAATACCTTCATGCTTAAAATCATATTCGGGAATTTTTAGTGCTTCGGCTGCCAATGGCATTGAGAGACTGCAAGATAACAGCAAGACCGTTGCTAAGCTGATGCTGTGCAGAAAGAATTGTTACGTTTTATATATTTTAACCACGGGTAACACTCCCGACTTTCAAGGGCTCTTAGCACCAGCTCTATTTTCCGGTAGAATCGGATCATCAATACTATCGGGTAATTCTACACGCGGCTCATACTTGCTTAGTAGTGGCAACACAACTAAGAAATGTGCGAAATAGTAGGCCGTAGTCAGCTGACCAATAACAATCATCGGGATGTAGTCCAGGAATTTTAACAACACCATCTAAATGCGCGGCATGAATTGTTTGGTGAATGCGTTGTAAACAGAAACATCTGTTCCCTTTGCACCACAAAAACCTAGATACCCAAACGACCAGAAGAAAGAACCAGAAAATTTTTTTGTGCCAAGGGCGGAACCGTGAAGAACGTACAGGGTGCGTATCCAGAAGCGGGTAGGAAGAATAGAACAACAATAGAGCCACCCATTGCCAGTACTCCACCAAGTTTGGAGTCAATAGCTATATTATGCACAAACAATAAAATGCTATGGCCAAACCACCTAATACAAATAATAAGGTTGGTACAATACCCAAGCGGTCGCTCTTTATTTTGAAAGGCTTTACCAAAAGTTAAGGCGCCAAAAACCGCAAAGAAAATACTGATCACATTGCTGAATGTCAAAAGCCAAGTCTTTTAATGCCTGTTAAATGCTTGTCTTTGTTTTCAAGATAAAACGATGGACAACTGGAAAGCCTAACAAGTGCCAACCCAACTGGAAACAATGGCGTTGCAAAATCAACGGCCCGCAAAATAGCATAGAATGGCAAGAAATACCATTCAGGCACAATGTGCGCTGGGGTTTGCATCGGGTTTGCCGGAATATAGTTATCCGGGTGCCCCAGATAGTTTGGTGCATAGAAAATTAGACCCACAAAAAACCAGCAGGAAAATACCCAAGCCATACAAATCTTTAATGGTGTAATACGGGTGAAACGGAATTTTATCTTTCTTTCTCTTTAAGATCAATCCCTAACGGGTTATTAGAACCAAAACGGTGCAGCGCAATTAAGTGTAAAATCACGATGCCAACAATTAAAAACGGCATTAAATAATGTAAGGCAAAAAAGCGGGTTAAGGTGGCGTTATCAACAGAATAACCGCCACGTATCCATTCAGTTAAACCATTACCAACAATAGGCACAGCCGAGAAAAAGTTGGTAATTACTTCTGCGCCCCAAAGACTCATTTGCCCCCAGGGCAAAACATAGCCCATAAAGGCTGTTGCCATCATTAGTAGAAAAATAACAACACCCAAGCCCCCACAATAGCTCGCGCGGTGGTTTGTACGAGCCGTAATATAAGCCCACGAAAAATATGCAGATACACCACAATGAAGAACATCGAGGCACCATTCATGTGGATGTAACGCATCAGCCAGCCACCATTTACATCGCGCATAATGCGCTCAACGCTTTCAAACGCCAGCATGGTGCTGGAGGCATAATTCATCGCTAGAAAGATGCCTGATAGAATCATGATGACCAGGCAAATTCCAGCCAGAGGAGCCAAAATTCCACCAGTAGCTTAAGTTTTTAGGGGTTGGATATTCGTTTAAAGAATGATCCATAAACGTAAAAACCGGCAAGCGGTGGTCAATCCAGCCTTTAACGCCGGTGTGATTGGTGGTGAATTCAGAAGCCATAATTATCCAATAACAATCGTCGTATCATTTGCAAATTTATAGGGGGGAACCGGCAAGTTTTGTGCCGCTGGGCCCCTTGGTCACACGGCCAGAGTTATCAAAAACAGAACCATGACAAGGGCAAGCCCAGCCACTATCTTTGGCAGAAGGCACACAGCCTAAATGCGTGCAGTTACCCATTACAACCAACCATTCAGGTTTTTGCACGCGCTCTTTATCCGTCGCCGGATCAATTTTGCGTGGTTTCTGGCAGAGCAGATACTTCATTCTCGGTACGATGTTTTACAAATACAGCCTTACCGCGCCACATAACAACTTTCGCTTTTCCCTCCGGAATATCTGCCAGGTTTACTTCGGTGGTGGCCATTGCCTTCACATCATCAGCCGGTGCCATACTTTTGAAAAACGGCACAGCCGCACCAACGGCGCCCGCGCCACCAACAGCACAACTGGCCATTACTAAAAAGTCGCGCTTTTGCTCGTTTTGTGGCAAATCTGTAAGAGAGTCCGTTGTTCCTTCTTGCACTTCCGGCTGGGTAAATTTTGTCATAATCTAAATCTATAAATAGGGCGTTTTGCTCACGGTTTTACAGAAAAATAAGCCTTGATGCAATAAAGTTATAGGGGTAGCAAAATTGCTACCCCCAAATGTTGACATTGACCAACCTATTGTAAGGGCTGAACTAGTTGTTGAACTTGTTAAGCTATTTTAGAATACCCGGTAAGGCAGCAGCAACTGCCTTCCCCCCTTTTCAGGGCTCAGGCAGGGACTGGCGTTATGCCAACAGCACAGATTATTCATACAATTCCCCTACCCCTTCAAATAAAAGTTGTGTAAAAGCAAGGCCATGGATCATAACCAGATACGGCAAACTTTTTTAAACTTTTTTATAGAGCGCGACCACAAGCACATAGCGGCCAGCAATGTTATCGTTAAAGACGATCCAACCCTGTTGTTTGTCAATGCGGGCATGAACCAGTTTAAAGACGTTTTGCTAGGCAAGGAACAACGCGATTATAAACGTGCCATTACCATTCAGCCCTGTATGCGCGTGGGCGGCAAGCATAATGATTTAGATGAAGTGGGGCGTAATGGACGGCATTTAACCTGGTTTGAAATGCTGGGCAACTGGTCGTTTGGTGATTATGGTAAACGCGAGGCCATTCAGTTTGCCTGGGATTTGGTAACACAACATTTTCCGCTAGACATCAACAAGGTTTACGCCACTGTTTATAAAGACGATGATGAAGCTTACGGCCTGTGGCAGGAAATTTCTACATTGCCAGATGAACGTATTGTTCGTTTAGGCGATATTGAAAATGGCGATGAGGAGAATTTCTGGAGTATGGGGCCCATTGGCCCCTGTGGACGATGCACCGAACTTTATTATGACCAAGGCGAAGAAAAATTTGGCCATGATGTCGTGGGCGGTGAAACAGACCGTTTTCTGGAATTCTGGAACGTGGTGTTTATGGAATTCAACCGCCAGGAAGATGGCTCGATGGTGCCCCTGCCCGCTTTATCCGTTGATACCGGCATGGGAATGGAGCGTATTACCGCGCTACTAGAGGGCAAAAGCAATATTTTTGAAACCAGCCTGTTCCGCCCGATTATTGACTATGTTGCCAAGGCAAGCGGCAAGGAAAAAACCGGCGATTATTTAACCGCCATGCAAGTACTGGCTGATCACAGCCGGGCATTAACCTTTACATTAAATGATGGCGGCAGCCTTTGAAAATCAGGGGCGTGGCTATGTCTTGCGTCGCATTTTACGGCGCGCTGTTTTGCATGGCACAAAATTAGGTTTTAACGAGCCGTTTATTTATAAACTAGTGGCAGAACACGTTAAAAATTTACCCGATTATAATATTAATACAAGCCAGCAACAAAAAATTGCAAACACGATAAAAAACGAAGAAGAACGCTTTTTTCAAACACTAGACCGCGGCGTCAGCTTCTTTCATGAAGCAGCCACCGCCGGAACAATTACAGGCGATGCAGCCTTTAAATTGCATGACACCTACGGTTTTCCCATTGATTTAACCACCATAATGGCCGAGGAAAAAGGCATTTCTATTGATATGGATGGCTTTGATATAGCCCTGCAGCAACAAAAAGAACAATCGCGCGCCGCTGGTAAATTTAAAGATGAGGGCGGCTGGGTGGTCTTAAAAGAAGGATTTTCCGAAACCTTGGTGACGCATGACTTAATAGAACTAGAAACCGAGGTATTAAAATATCGGCAACTTAGAGGATACAACAGAAGTCGTATTAGCACGTTCACCTTTTTATGTGGAAAGTGGTGGTGAAGACAGGCGACGCCGGTATTCTGTACCCCTCTAAAACTTGTGCGGATCTCGGACCGTAAGCGGTGGCACCTCTCGACTACGCTCAGGATGGCGAGTTATTATTGTTACCAAACGTTTATAAAACCGACCGAGATATTATTCATGTTATCGAAAAAATAACGCATATTCCGGTAACGGTAAAAGCCATTGTTAACGAAAAAAACCGCCAGCAAAAAGCCGTACATCATACCGCAACGCATTTATTACACGCTGCGGTTCGCAATATTCTGGGTGAAACTGTAAGCAAGCAGGCTCTTTAGTGGAACACAACCGCCTGCGTTTTGATATCAAGTTTGATCGCGCCCTTACCCCAGATGAAAAAATTGCCGTAGAAGACTGGGTAAATAATGCATTCTTAGCAGCGCATGACAGTAGGGCACAAGCCTGACCTCACAATGGATGCAAGCAAAAAGCTGGGCGCTCTGGCTTTTTTTGGGGACAAATATGGCGATAAAGTGCGTGTGATTGACATTCCCGGCGTCAGTGTAGAACTTTGTGGCGGCAACCATGTTAAAAATACGGCTGAAATTGGCAGCTTTGCATTGCTTTCCGATGAAGCATTGGGCAGTGGCGTGCGTCGACTTTCCGCTGTTGTGGGAATGGCTGCCGTTAAACTAGCCAGGGAAAACCGGCATCAATTACAAGCAATGGCACAAAGCTTTCTACACCAGTAATCAACTGTCAGACCGCTTGGAAAAGCTGCAAGCTGAATTGAAAGAAAGCAAAACTGCTTATCAAAAACTGTTAAAATCTGGCAACAGTGGCGGCGCCTTATCATTGCAAGAAGTGCTGTTAGAAGGGCACAATAATACAATTAGCCGATGCCAGCCATTTACCCCTAGATAGTATTCCCGGCCAGCTAGATAAACTTAAAGAAGATCACCCTAAAAATATCTACTATTTGTGCATATTGATGCTGAGGAAAAAGGCACACTATTTATTAGCGCGGGCAAAGAAAGTGCCGGGCACGCCGGAAAACTAGCCAAGACCCTAGGCACTGCTTTAGGCAGCGGCGGCGGCGGCAAGCCTGATTTTGCCCGCGCAGGTTTTAAGGGGAAAACATTTGAGAATGTTCTGGAAATATTCCCTAATTAACGTTGCAAAGCCAATTTGGTAAGTTGAGCCATTTTAAAGTGGAATGATTATAACATACCCTAACCTATGCACATCATATTTAAGCAACAGCATATTTATGTTTTTATCTAAGCTTTTCCATTCATAAATCCGACACTTCTAGACTTTGAAATAATGCTTCAACTTGTAACATAACCTGTTTCCATTCATGTACCTTATCAAGAGGAAGCGGGAAACTGTATGCCAGTTTGTTGTTAAGGGCATTGGCTCTGCAAGGTTGAAGCCTATAAGTACCTACAAAACATTCTATGACAATTTCCATGCCTGTTGTCTCATCAGTTCCAGCCACTACGATATCCAGACTATCTTTTAACTTATTAATATCAATCTCGTTAAAATTAGGCATTTTTTCTAAAGAAATAGCATCATCGGAAATATAAGGTTTAGAAAAGTTGTAATTGAGCTCCAATCTCGGCATTGTTCTATGATCAGAATTGCTTGATTCTACAAATATATCTTGTTGAATAATCAGGCGACTGATATAGGCGCGTGGTTGAAAATGTGGAGGAATATGATAAGTCTTATTTCCAACAGCATAGACATTAGAATTTATTTTGCCGGTTTCTAAGGCAGTGATGTAATTTTTAATAGGGTGGCAGGTGGGAATATATCCACTGACACCATTTGCGCTAATATATGCCTGTTGTCTGATAGACCAATGTTTAATCAGCTGAGCTTTCCCTTCATCAAATACCACCAAACCAAGATGCGGATATGACGATAATTTAGGTAAAGAGAAGAAGCCAAGCTGTTTTAAGCTGTTGATTGGCCTGCTTTGGTTAGCAGTTGTAAAACAATAGGCTCGGCCATCGGCTACGGTTTCTGCTGCATTTAAAATACGATTCGTTTGGTATGAGCCAACACCTGCCAACACAGCCAGCGTTAACAAGGCAGCAAAAGAAAAGCTAGCCCATAGCTTATTACTTACAAATAAACACACAACCGCAAAACTGGCGGCAAATACTGCAATGCCTAGATCAAGATTCCTGCCATTATTAACGCCAGACAATGCTTGGGCTAGTAGCATTATCATTATTAACCCTATCATAACGCCAATAACAGCAATGATGAGCATTTCCAAAGTTTTGCTTAAAATATTATTAGGGTTGAAAGCAGCCTGAGCATTAAAATGTTTTCGTGCTTTAGCCAGAGCTATTCGGATCATTATACCCGCCAAGACTAGAATAATGAAAAATGTTAACATTGCCATTCCTATGGCATAGCCAAAGTCTTTATCTGACCAGTGTACAGGCCCTTCAACAAGCTTTCCAATACCGAAAAAACCTATAGAAAGAACTCCTATTCTTAGCATCGCATATATAGGCAAAAAGGGGCTTATCAATGCCAGTATGAGGAATATCAAATAACACAGTGCAACAACGCTGTTCGTCATAGCGTTTCACCTAAATACTGGGCAAAACAATCGCACTAATTAACCGCCCAATTTCAATAGAATTATGGCTAGCATAGCGATAGCTGTAATAGTTTTTTGGCTGGGTATAGGTATCTTCTGCTAGATTATCAATTTGTTTTATTCCGGCTGTTTCCAATTGCTTTAAAACATAGGCTGGTAAATCAAATAGGTAATGGCCTACTTTTTGTGCATCCTGAAAAAATATCTTATTCGCTTTATGCTGTTTTACAAACTGGTTATAAAATATTGCATCCACTTCATAGGATTTTTGCTGAATACAAGGGCCAATGGCGGCTGTTATATTGCCTGGTTTGCAACCGTAAGCTTGCATGGCTTTTAAAGTATTTTGAATAACACCATCAAAGGCACCGCGCCAGCCGGCATGTACGGCGGCAACGACTTGTTGCACTGCATCATAGACCAACACAGGCACACAATCAGCGGTTTGAATGCCTAAAATAACGCCTTTTCGATTAGTGATTAAAGCATCGCCTGTTTGTTTTTCTTCAAATGGGGCTTCTACTATTACGCTGCCATGCACTTGTTTTACAAGATACAGCTTTCCTTCTAAATGCTGTTCAATAATTTCACGAGTAGAATTATGCTTGTCAAAAAAGCCGTGTTTGGTTTTTATTAAAGATGATTGCCGCATTCTAATACTTTAAATAAGCTACCCATCTGTTGTGGGTCAAGTAGGCGTTGCACACGATTAATAGAATCTTGTGGATTTTTTAAGCGCGGCATAAGTTGCTGCAAGCGTATTTCTATGCCCATTTCTTTTAAAAATTGCTGTTGTGTTACAACGCGGCTTTGTAAAGCATGCTGTGCCAAGATATTTTGCAAGGCTAAAAAATCAACATGCGCTGTTAAATCAACCGTGCCACAGCCACTGTAAAAATCTGCATATTGGTGATCTTTCACCGCTTGTAAGGTATCCCCCTTTTCGCCATTACAATAGCCATAATCAATCATTATCATTGCCCCACTATATTGTTTTAAACAGGTGGCTAAACTTGTAACGATTATTTGTGCCGCAATATTTTCTTCCTGAATATTATTGCCCTTTAGTATCGGGAAAAATTTATTGTGTGCGCTGTCATAATCAACCCTCTGCAACTGCCCATCATGATATTGCCGCACTGGCAAGGCATCAAAAAATTCATTGGCAATAATAAGCGTGGGGCTTGGTTGCAGCTGTTCAATGGTATCAATATATTTTATAGGGTATTTAATTGCCTGCTGTTGTCTTTTCTTTAATTTCGTACTTTGCTCTAAAATATTCAAACACATGACTGTTGAGAGTTTTTTATCTGTTACTCTTTGACGATCCAGATTTTGAATGGCGCGAAAGGCATCTTGCATCAAGGTGCCGTTTCCTGCCCCTAACTCAACAATATTGATGGCTTTAGGGTACTTTAAACGCTGCCATTGATAATAAAGCCAGCCTCCAATTACCTCACCAAATAGCGGCGAAATTTCCGGTGCGGTGGTAAAATCCTTACCAATATCAGCCTGATTATAATAGGCCTCGTTACAGCGCTGCATCCATTGATCAATGGGCATAGAGCCATTTTTTTGTATATCAGCAATCAGTTTTTGACGAAAATCGCAAATAATCTTTATCTACCTTCTTGCAATTCACTTATTCTTTCAGCAACAAGCGCCGCCAGCCGGGGATTCGTTGATTCCAGCATCTTTAAGTGTCGCTCAATATGGCCTGCAGATGTCATACCAGCCATCTGTGCATTCCCTCCCTTGTTTTCAACGCTAGAGCCTAAAGCAGCTGCATTGTATAAAATGGATTGTGCCATAGCATGGGCCTGTTTTTCTAAAGGGTTTTCTGTCATACAATGAACTTTATAAACTAATGGAAGCAATCAATGCCGGGGAAGCATTCGCCAAAATTTCTTTACCCACTTCTCGCCCCATCAACATTGCATCTACTGTTAAACCTTGTCTTTCGGCATAAACTGTTTCTGTACCATCTTCCATGACCAATAAACCTTTGATAGATAAACGATTATCTTTTATTGTGCTACAGGCTGCTGCCGGGGTTCGGCATGAACCGTTGATAGCTTCAAGAAAGGCACGTTCTGCCTTCAGCAATAACAGGCTTTCTACGTGATTTATTTGCTGCAAAAAACTGTATTCCTCCAATTTTTCCGTTAAACATAAAATACCAACACAACCCTGCCCGGCGGCGGGCAACATAGCTTCTATGGGAATGGGCTTATTTTTACAGTCTTTTACTAAGCCAGGGTGTTCCTGCTTTAAGCGGTCTAAACCCGCCTGTGCCAAGATAGTGCCGTGCATATGCCCGTCCACAACCACTTGTAACCGGCGTGGCACATTACCGCGCAATGAAACAATATTTAAATCAGGGCGATGTTTTAATAACTGTGCTTTTCGCCTTAAGGAAGAAGTGCCCACCGTGGCATTAACTGGTAAATCTGAGAGTTTTTCTGCACCAATAAGCGTATCACGAATATCAGCGCGCGGCAGCACTGCCGCAATGGAAATACCAGGCGGTAATTCTGTTGGTACATCTTTCATGGAATGCACAGAAATATCGATATCCTGACGCAATAAAGCCTGGTCAAGTTCTCGGCAAAACAGTGCCTTACCGCCAATATCATAAAGAGGTCTGTCTTTTATAATATCACCGGTTGTTGTAATAGGGATGACACTATAATCCAGTGTTGGCAGTGTTTGTAATAATGCCTCCGCCACCAGCCGCGTTTGGGTTAAGGCCAGTCGACTGCTGCGGGTTCCAATCCTTAAAGTCACGCGCCTGACATAGCGTTATTCTGTTGTTTTCTCAAGGTTATAATATGGCTGGCAATATCATTAGCAACCACTATTGGAGGGCAGGCTTTGGCCGTGCCCTGCCCCAGAACGGTTACGCTGTCTTTTTTCAATGCATCATGCAATACAGCAAACGGATTATGCTGGCTAATAGGCGCCAAATACGTTGGTTTTCCGGTCACCAAACATTCCGACAGCATGGAAACAGAATCGTCGGTTACTACAAATTGGTCAGCGGTTTTCAACAAGGCCTGATAAGGATTAGCCTCCGTGCTTTGCCAGTCATAAAAATAATGTGGAGTTGCTACTATTTGTTGTTTTATAAGTGCTGCTTGTTCTGCCCCTGATCGACGGCTGGTGCTTATTAATAAACTGCCGCCTGATTTTTTTTGTAAATCACACAGTTGCCGCGCCAGCTGTTTGGCCTGATCTATTGTAAAGTCATTGTGCTTGTTGCGGCCACCAATTAAAACAGTGGTGTGTGGCCGGGGCAAGTGGGCAAATTGTTGTGCATCCATAGCGCCAAAATCACCTGGCAACATTTTGCCTGCAGCACCCTTTGTAAAAAACGTATTGTGGTGCTGCTGATACTTTTGTTTGTCATGCAACGGCAGGGCAATGAGGTCAAAATCTTTTATACCTGTTTCCGGCCATAGAATATGGCACAAAAAGGCCTGTGGATAACGCTTTTTAAGGCCACGCGCCAGTGGCGCCATACGCCGCCCCGCACCAATAATTATATCCGGCGTTAAAGTGGGCTCAAAAGCAGGTACCACACCTTTTAGGGAACAACCCCTTAAAATATTAGGCCATCGGCCAAACCAATTATAGGAAAATCGCCATTCTGCCAATGCGCCGTTTGTCTGATGTTGTAAAGCCCGCCCCACCCCCAGCACTTGGCTACAATTCCCCGGGCGATCATCTAGCAACATTAGTATCTTCATTTTGTGATGTATATCGCAGACTTTTTAGCGGGGAAATGGTTTTATAGAACTATGGCTTCTAATACCGCAACATTTGAAAAAGAAACAAATACACAGTACCCCTTCACAATTGGGGAAAGTGTTTACATGGTTTCTTTAGAGGGGCTACGTTTGTTGCAAGATACATTTAGAGCCTTTATGAGCAGTGGTGACGAAGTTCTGCCACATGTTGATGCCGGCATGGTTATTGATATATTAGCGGCCGATGAAAAATATAATACTGATATTCGCGATCCCCTGCCTTCTGACGAAATGCCTGCTCAAATACCTTTTTTAAAAACTGATAACAGCATCGTTGAAAACCTAGATAAGCTTGCTGTAGAATTAGCAGCATCGGAACAGTCTGAAATGCTTAGTGCATTAAACAAGAGGATTGAAGCTGTAAGGCATGATGAAACAGCAAGAGCTGGAAAAACTGGCAATATAATTGAATTTCCTGTTTCTCCTGCGGACGAAAGATTAGCCCTTGCAGCTATGACAGAACCCGGTCAAAATCGATAGCTTAACAGAAAGCCGAATACGCTTAGAACCAGTCACCTAAAGCTTGTGATTTAGATTTTCAGGTATTTTTAGCGAAAAGATATAGAGATTCCAAAATAAATCCGTGTGGAGGCTAGAGCAACTAAGATTGAGCGCAGTGTATTCTTCATACATAAGCAAAATTTTGCGCCGCTCGCAGCCCTTCACGGTTTTATTTTGGAATCTCTATAAATTGCTAGTTTCAGGTAACTGGTTCTAAATCCTTTGTTCTCAATGGGGCTTGCAAGACAGTGTTTACAGGTAATCAGTTAGCCATGCATGGTTAACCCCAACATTTAAAATAGATTTATAATTATTTCAACAACTTGAAACTATCCTCATACCAGTTACTACCTGGATAATTATAGCCAAGAACAGCTGCATTTCGCTGTGCTTCTTCTCGTAAACCTAGCGCCAAGTAGCTTTCTGTTAGGCGGTGTAATGCCTCTGCGGTGTGTGCTGTGGTTTGATAATTATCAATAACATTTTTAAAGCGGCCAATGGCAGCCAGATGGTTGTTACGTTTCTGATAAAAACGACCAATTTCCATTTCTTTTCCGGCCAGGTGATCTAGTGTTAAGTCACGTTTTAGTGCCGCATCTCGGGCATAGGGAGTGTCGGCGTAGCGTCGTTCCACTTGTTCTAAAGATTTTAGCGCAAGCTCTGTCATTTCCTGATCGCGCCCTACATCAGTAATTTCTTCATAATAGCTGATTGCTTTCAAATACCAGGCGTAAGGGGCATATTCATGTTGCGGGTGCAGTTCAATAAAACGGTCTAACGCAACACGTGCCTCCTCATTTCGATTGCCTTCGTATAAAGACCAAGCATACATTAGCTGTGCGTCGGTTGCCCAAGGGGAATAGGGGTATTGGCGATCAACTTCTTCAAACAAGCGCGCCGCATCGTAATAGTTATACCGACCCTGATAATCCCATGCTTCCTGATAAATTTCTTCAACCGGTTTGTCTTTTGGTTTTGAAGAAAGATCAGGATCATCTTTACCGGCGCAGCCAGTTAATACAAGCAGCGGAATTAAGAGTTTAAGAAACCTCACTAATTTCTTCCCGATGCGAACGCTCGTAACGTTCATGACGCTCCTGCGCTTCTAAACTTAATGTTGCAACTGGTCTGGCAATAAGGCGTTTCAAAGAAATAGGCTCCCCTGTTTCTTCGCAATAACCATATTCATCGTTTTCAATGCGGTTTAAGGCGGCATTAATCTTGTTAATTAACTTACGCTGCCTATCTCTTGTCCGCAGTTCCAGCGCTTGCTCGGTTTCCAAAGAAGCGCGGTCTGTCATATCTGGTTTTTGCAGTTGCTCTTCTTGCAGATGCTGTAGGGTTTCACCGGAATCTTCCAGAATTTCTTTTTTCCAGCTTTCCAGCTTTTGACGAAAGAATTCTTTCATCATTGGATTCATAAATTCTTCATCATCCAAAGGGGTGTAATCTGGAGAAAGTAAGGGGGAGGCCATAGTTTTTAGTACTCAAATTTTGCCCGTTTTCATAGCGTTTTTTCGTAAGGCTAGTCAAGTTTATTTATGTTTGAATTCGCCCCTCTGTCGGGCTAGAGGCACTACCAATTAAACGCTCTGGCATTCTTATGGCTTGCCTTGCTAAATAACCGGCCTCAACAGCCTTGGCCATAGCCGCTGCCATTGCCACAGGATTTTCTGCTTTTGCCACCGCTGAATTTAATAAAATCGCATCAGCCCCCAGTTCCATCGCAAGGGCAGCATCCGATGCCGTGCCGATTCCCGCATCAACAATCATCGGCACGCTAATTAACTGCCTGATTATTTTTAAATTGTGTGGGTTTCTAATACCCCCGCCAGAACCAATAGGCGCGGCCAGGGGCATTACCGCAGCACACCCCATCAACGCTAGCTTTTGACACGTCACCGGGTCATCATTTGTATAGGCCAGCACCTGGAAACCATCCTGAATCAGTTGATCCGCTGCTTGCAATGTTTCCTCTACATCGGGAAACAACGTCTGTTCGTCGCCAATCACCTCTAACTTTATCCAATTTGTTTTCAAAGCTTCTCGTGAAAGTTGCGCCGTTAAAATCGCATCGGCGGCGGTTCTGCATCCCGCAGTATTAGGCAAAAACTGATACTGGTCTTTTAAAATATTAGGTAAAGAACTAACCTGCCCCGATAAATCAACCCGGCGAATAGAAAGAGTAACAATTTCTGTGGCACTGGTCTTTAGCGCGTCCAGCATTAATTGCCGGTTGGCATAAAGGGAAGTGCCCATAATTAATCGGCTTTGAAAGGTTTTTCCAGCGAGGTTAAATGGTTGCATCTTGACGGGGTTCATTTATGTATTCAAAACACGCCATGTCAAATACTATATGGCTTTTTGCCTATGGCTCTCTCATTTGGGATCGCCCTTTTGAGGTTCTTCAGGAAGAGAAAGCCATTCTGCCAAACTTCTCGCGCCGCTTTTGCGTTTATTCCCATGTTTACCGTGGCACCTATAAAAAGCCCGGCCTTGTTTTAGGCTTAGACAAGGGCGATTGCTGTGAAGGTCTTATTTTTGAAATTAGTGAGGCCGATTATCAAAAAGTGTATGAACGTGAAATGGTTACCAAAGTATATCATGAGGTTATCGTACCCATGGAAGGGAAATCTGTCCGCACCTTTGTGGCAGATTGCGCGCACCCACAATATGCCGGGCAACTGTCGATACAGGGTAAGCTGGAAATTATTAAAACAGCCACTGGAAAAGCTGGCAGCAGCGCGGAATATTTCCTAAAAACCATACAAGGCCTTCAGAAACATAACATTCAGGATAACTATTTAGAAAAGCTATTGGAACTTTATGAAAAACCCATATAAAACTAGTTTATGAAAGCCGCTGTTCTTGTCTTCCCCGGTTCAAATTGCGACCGCGATATGGCCGTTGCAATCAAGCATGTTATGGGTATTGAGCCTAAAATGATTTGGCATGGTGACAGCACCATTCCCAATGTTGATTTTATTGCAGTGCCCGGTGGTTTTTCTTACGGTGATTATTTACGCGCCGGTGCCATCGCCGGAAAATCACCGATTGTTGATAGTTTAATAAAGCATGCCGCCAAGGGCACCCCTATTTTAGGTGTGTGTAATGGCTTTCAAATCTTAACAGAAACTGGCTTATTGCCCGGTGCCTTAAGGCGTAACCGAGACGGCCATTTTATTTGTAAATCTGTTCCCTTAAATATTGCCAACGATAATACCATGTTCACGAATCAATTTTCTGATCCTGTCAACATCCCTATTGCCCACCATGACGGGAATTATTGTATAGATGACAGTGGCCTGAAACAATTGCAAGATAAGCAACAAATTGCCTTTACCTATGCAAATAACCCTAATGGCTCCACCGCTGACATTGCCGGAATATTTAACCAGCGTAAAACAATTTTAGGCATGATGCCACACCCCGAACGCGCCTTTGATAAATATTTGCCTTATGGCATTGATGGGCAATTGTTGTTTAAAAGCCTGTTATCTGTTTTGTAAACAACGCAACTATAATGCATCTTATTGTCAAATGGGTTCTATAGTTGCCTTAACAACTTGTCCGCAGTCTGTCGTGCCGCATCGGTAACGGTGGCGCCAGAGAGCATTCGGGCTAGCTCTTCCTGTCTTTGTTGCCCCTTAAGTATAGTCAGATTGGTATGCGTGGTGTCTTGCTGTTGATCTTTCCCCATATGCCAGTGGTGATCAGCCATGGCTGCCACTTGGGGAGAATGGGTGATTGAAATCACCTGGCTACTTTCGCTAAGTTTTAACAAACGCTCCCCTATGGATGTGGCAACGGCACCACCCGTGCCAACATCAACTTCATCAAAAATCATCAGCGGCTGCAAGGCGTCGCTGCGGGTTACTAAGGCTACTTTAAGAGCTAACAGCAATCTGGCCAATTCGCCGCCGGAAGCCGTTTTATGTATGGCTCCTTCCGGCAAACCCGGGTTGGTTTTTACCATAAAAATAACACGCTCTGCCCCGAAGCTGCCCCATTGTTCAAAGGGCAAACGTTCCAGTGCAACCCGAAATTTTGCCTTAGGCAGGTGCAAATACTTAAGCTCTTTATTCACTTGCTCCGATAGTTGCGCTGCGGCTTGTTGCCGTGCAGCCGACAGCTTTTCGGCCTGTTGCTGGAAGGCAGTTTTATTTTCACGACATTGTTGCTGTACCTGTGTTAATTGCTCTTCGTGCTGGCTAATTAATAACAATTTTTCCTGTAAATCTTGCTGCAATGCAGGCAGGTCATCTAGTGATACGCGATACTTTCTGGCCGCATCACGCAAAGCAAACAGACGCTCCTCTATAATGTCCAGTGGCTCGTCTTCCTCATCCCTATTTTCGGCCAATAAACCTTCCAGGGCGGATTGTGCCTCACCTAGCTGAATAGAGGCATTTTCAATATAACTATTAATTTCCAGCATCAGATCGGTTTGATGTGGTGCGGAGGTTAGTAATTGCTGTGCCTTTACCAGCCTTTTATCAGTATCCCCCTTTGGGTTTAGCGTGTTCAAAACATCGTCCAGCAACATTAAGCGTTGCTGCAACTGCATCATGGCGGTGCGCTTGGCAGCCAACGCATCTTCTTCGCCGGGTTGTGGCGAGAGTTTTTTTAATTCTGCTGCAGCATGCTCCAGATATTCTTTATCGCGTACAGCACGTTCGTAATTTTCTTCCAAATTCAACAAACTGCGTTTACTGGCCTGCCATTGGTTAAAAGCAGCTTTAACGCCATCAGATAACGCCTGTAAACCACACCCTTGATCAAGCAATTGACCATGTCCGGCAGCCTCTAATAAAGAGCGGCTCGCAAACTGCCCTTGTATGTCTATCAAATGTGCAGACAAAGATTTCAGAAAGCCAGTAGCCACTGGCTCACCATTTACAAAAGCCCGGCTTTTACCTTGCATAGTGACAATACGTCGAATATGCAATTGGTCGGCTATTTCAATCCCCTGCTCCACTAACAATGGGTTACAAGCTTCCGTTTCAAAGCTTAAAGAAATAACCGCCTGATCTTTCCCATTCCGTACCGCCTTGGCATCTGCCCGTTCCCCCAAAGCCAGGGCAATCGCTTTTAGTAAAATGGATTTCCCCGCCCCCGTTTCCCCGGTAATGGCGATAAAGCCCTGTGGCATTTCCAGAGAGAGTTGCTCGACTAGGAGGTAGTCTTTTATGGTTAATTGGGTGAGCATATTCTGTATAAATTACAAATATTTCTGAAATATAAAAGTATTATTCACAATGTGTGCGATAACATACTATTTTTTAAATTTTCCTTTATATTATTCATATGAGCAATCATTCTAATTTAGAAGACTATATTCAAGCTGCAGTGTCTCTAACTTTGGGAATTAAAGCCTGTAATTATTTGATAACTAACTATCCTGATACGATAAATTATATTAAAGGCACTACTCCAGCGCCAGATCCTATTGATCAAATGGAACAATTACTTCAAAATGAAACTGGGGCACCTGAACAATTTTTAGGGGCTGCCGAAAGATATCTTTCAGACAACCTAAAGTCTTCAGATCCATTAAATTGCGATATTACTGGCGGGGGCCAGTATACTACATTAACGGCAACTACAGCAGAGAGATTAGCAGAAGATCCTTTTAAGGTAGAACCAATAATAAAACTACAGTCAACAACTCAGTTAAATGATGAGGATGTAATAGGCCTTGAAGCAACTATTTCACTAAGAGGGAATGATGCGCTTATGCTACTCTATCCCAACGGTGAATTAGCTGAAATCAGCCACTCCGATGGTGGGTATACTGCAGTAAACCTTCCCCAAGGCGTTTCTGAAAAACAAGTTAGTATAGAAGCAGCCTATCAGTTACTTAGAGCTTTACGAACCGTAGAAGAAGACCGGTGCTCTTAAACCTTCTCAACCTCCGGCTTTCCAAATAATCCTGTCGGTTTGATGGTCAGAACTAAAATCAAAACTAGAAACGCTGCAATATTTTTATAGGCTTGCCCGAAAACCGGGGCGATGAATTCGCCGAAGGCACCCATGTCATCTAGGAAATATGGCATTGCTGACCATAAGGCTTCAACCAGACCAATAATTAGCCCACCTAACATGGCACCCCCCAATGAACCAATACCACCCAGCACAGCAGCGGTGAACGCCTTAATACCGGCAAAGAAACCCATGTAAAAATCTATTACACCATAATGCATGGTTACCAACATTCCGGCCACCGCGGCCAATGCTGCCCCCATAATAAACGTTAGGGCAATGGTGCGATCTACATTAATACCCAGTAAACCAGCCATTTTCATATCCTGTTCACAGGCACGCTGGCACCGCCCTAACGATGTTTTATTGATAATAAACCAGAAAATACCTAACACCAGCAACGTAGTGGCAATAATCATTAATTGCATATTACTAATGGTAACGTCCAGGACAGGCCCCTGAAATAGCATGGTTTTTCCCTCTATCACGGGCGGCATGGCTTTAACGCGCGCGCCTTGTGAAAGCTGTACATAATTTTGCAAAAAAATAGAAACACCAATTGCTGAAATTAATGGTGCCAGTCGATTTTGCCCGCGTAAGGGGCGATAAGCAATACGTTCAACAGCCCAGCCATAAATCGCCGTCATGAACATAGCAATTAACAATACAAGTAAAAGCAAGAGTGGAATTGCAGTAATGCCCATACTGGCCAGCACCCCAAATGCCAGAAAACTGATAAACGCGCCAATCATATAGATTTCCCCGTGCGCAAAATTGATCATCCCAATAATGCCGTAAACCATGGTATACCCAATGGCAATTAACCCATAAATAGAGCCTAACGTTATACCATTAATCAACTGCTGTAAGATATAATCCATGGCCTTTTGTGGCATGGCTTTAAGTGCGGCGCAACGGGGTTGTTGTTTTTTATAGGGGGGTGTAGTAAACTATTGGTTATGCTAGAAACAACGCCAGCACATACTAAGGGAACATTACCGACATTTGTTAATGTTACGATTAGAATTCCTGAAATGCGAGATGAGCAATTGCAGGCTGAACTGGTGGCCAAGCTGGAACGTATTCCACTTGCTGAGCAGGAAGAACTAGAAATAGAACTTTTTATGGAAGAACTAACCGAGAATATAGGGGATGACAGCCCACCCGCAGATTTTATCGGTTCGGAAAATTTTAATAGTAGTAACTAAAATGATTTATTACTACGGCCAGGTTATACTTGGTACTTTAACGCGAGATTAAGGCAAGATTCGTCCTTTGCTTGTATTACAAAACAAATTCCTAGCAAGTGCCGAAAGCATACTTTGCTGTCCTATTACTGCAGAGCCTCAATTGAAAATATATTCCGCTTTCAGACCACTTATACAAGTGACCCCCAAAAATAATTTAATAAAAGATAGTTTTGTTATTCTTGATAAGTTATCAGCTGTTCCAAATGATAAAATAAAAGCTGTTATTGGCCAGCTAGATATTAAAACAATGCCCGGCATCAGTGAGTCTTTAATCAAAATATTGCAACCAAATAGTTCGTAAATGCTAAACCCCATTACCCTTACCCAACAACTAATCCAATGCCCCAGTGTTACACCCCATAACAAAGGTGTATTAGAAGTTTTGGAAGATGTTCTGAAGCCATTAGGCTTTCAATGCCAGCGATTGCCATTCCAGGCAGAAGGCACAGAACGCGTGGATAACCTTTATGCAAAGTGGGGTAAAGGATCACCACATTTCTGCTTTGCTGGCCATGTGGATGTGGTGCCGGAAGGTAATAGCGATGACTGGCAGCATAACCCTTATGCCGCTCATATTGAAAACGGGGTGCTGCATGGGCGTGGCGCTTCGGACATGAAATCAGCCATTGCCTGCTTCATTTGTGCGGTTGAAAAATTTATTAAAAACAATCCGCTGGGCAGCATTAGCTTGCTTATTACTGGCGATGAAGAGGGCATTGCCATTAATGGTACTAAACCAATGTTGGAACACCTGAAAATACAGGGGGAAAACTGGGATGCCTGTTTGGTTGGTGAGCCAACAAATCCTAATAAGTTAGGAGAAATGATAAAGGTTGGTTGGCGGGGCAGTATAAATGCAACGATTACGGTAAATGGCAAACAGGGGCATGTGGCCTATCCGGATCGCGCAGAAAACCCTATTCCCGTCTTGTTAAAAATTCTGAATAAATGGACAGAAAACCCACTTGATGATGGTGCGCCGCATTTCCAGCCATCGAATCTAGAAATTACAACAATTGATGTGGCCAACCCAACAACCAACGTTATTCCGCAAACTGCAACCGCACGCATTAATATCCGTTTTAATGTGAATCATAGTGGCGAAAGCTTGAAACAGTGGCTGATCAAAACCGCTAAGGCCATTCACCCGCATTGCGATTTTGATATTGCCATTTCCGGCGAATCGTTTTTAACGCAAAACAGCAAAATCGTTGATGTTATGGCAGTGGCCGTTGAGAAAGTAACCGGCAGAAAACCGGAGTTAAGCACCAGCGGTGGAACCAGCGATGCGCGTTTTATAACAAACTATTGCCCGGTTGTGGAATTTGGTATTGTGGGCGCAACAATGCACCAGGTGGATGAACAAGTGAATGTGGCAGATATTAAAACTTTAACCGAAATTTACCAGCAAGCTTTAATACAGTTCTTCAAACAATAATATCTGTGCCACTTTTAGGCAGCTGTCGTTTATAGGCTGTTTTGGCGACCGGCAATTTCTTCTTTTTTTCCATAACGTATAGCAGCTTCTTTAGGGCAATATCCTCTAAATAAGATTGCTGCCGCGAAGCATCACCAATAATCGAAACCTCTTCCCCCGAATCAGCATCAACGGCAATAACCTTAACATAGGCTCCTTGTGCAATAAACTCGAACAAGACTTCCATATTAAGGCTATTTATTCTAATTAGTCTTCAGCAAAAGCACTGTAAGTAATAATATTGCCCCAGAAACGTTCCATTTTACGCATGGTCTCTGTCGTAATATCCAGCTCTTCTTTTTTGATGGGGCTTTCATTAAGCGCCTTAGAGTGCCGCTCAAAAAATCCATTCATGTTTTCACACAGTTTCAAACCTTTGTCTGAAAGCTTTACCCGAATTGAACGGCGATCGTGCGTAGAACGTTGTTGCGTTAAATAGTTATTCTCAACCATTTTACGCACATTGTATGAAACATTAGAACCCAGGTAGTAACCACGGTTTGTTAATTCACCAACCGTCAACTCGTCTTGCCCTATGTTAAATAAAATTAAGCTTTGTACGTTGTTAATATCCTGCACATTCAGGCGATCTAATTCTGTTTTAATAACTTCTAGAAATTGGCGGTGAACACGCTCTAGGACGCGGAAAGATTCAAGATATTCGTTTAACACAGTAGGTTCCCGATAATTTTATTTTTTATTCTATCTCAATACCCTTTAAAAGTGTATTAAATCAAGCCAAAATGATAAAATAAATTTTCAAAAATATTACAAATTAAAACGATTAAATGCCGACATTTACCAATTCTACATCTTCTTTTCTGCCAATTCGCCCGCGGCGGCGTCGCCGGCACGCTTGGTTACGTGATATGATAGCCGAAACCACCTTGCTGCCACAACATTTAATTCAGCCAATTTTCATTAATGATGGGCAGGAAAAAACGGCCATCCATAGTTTGCCAGATGTTTTTCGTTATCCTGTCTGCCAATTGGCTGAATATGTAAAAGGCCTAAGTGTTCCGGCTATTATACTTTTTCCCGCAACACCCAACCATTTAAAAAACGATATGGGGGATGAAGCCTTAAACCCTGATAATTTAATTTGCCGCGCAATTCAGGAAATTAAACAGCATTGCCCGGATATCGGTATTATTACAGATGTCGCCCTAGACCCCTATACCAACCATGGCCATGACGGCTTGCTTGAAGAGGAGCAGATTGTAAATGATGCAACCGTAAGGGTTCTATGCCAACAAGCATTGATACAGGCACAAGCCGGTGCCGATATTATTGCCCCTTCCGATATGATGGATGGCCGGGTGGCAGCGATACGAATGATGCTAGATCAGCAGGGCTTTGAACATGTTTCCATAATGAGTTATACGGCAAAATACGCCTCGCCTTTATATGGTGCTTTTCGGGATGCTGTGGGTAGTAAGGGAGCCTTACAAGGCGATAAACGCACCTATCAAATGGATTACCGAAATCAGCGCGAAGCGTTAATAGAAGCGGCCTTGGACACCGCAGAATCAGCTGATTTTTTAATTATTAAACCGGCTCTCCCCTATTTGGATATTATTTCAACAATTCGCCAACAGTCCCATGTGCCGCTGATTGGCTATCAGGTTAGTGGCGAATATGCGATGTTGAAACACGCCGCCGCAGCAGGTGCCTTTGATTTTCAAGAAGCGTTGCTGGAAAGCCTGTACGCCATTCGCCGCGCCGGGGCTTCTGCTGTTATTTGCTATGCAGCAGAAGCCACAGCAAAACATTTAATAAGTTGATTTTTATGCATAATAAATTACAAGTGACTTGAAAAATATTATGACAGAACAGTTAACACTTAAACGCTCTCCCAAAAATACAAGCTTTTCTATGCAGGTTAAAGATCTAGAAGCATTTCATAAAGTCTGGAATTTTTTTGAAAAACACATCAATGGTGATCATAACCCTGCTAATATTGATCGGTCTTACGAGCAGGTTTTAGACACCTTTATGATGGGTGGTGTCGTTACTTTAGAGGATCAATCGGGTGAAATTATCGGGATTGGCTGCATGCATGATCTTGGAAAGACAACTAGTATTCCAGGCTATTTTGACGAAGCAGATCAACCGCTGGATCGCCCTTTAGAATATGGAAGTGTTTTTATAGTTGATAATTATCAAGGCAAAGAACTGTATGGTTATTTGGCTGCAGCCAGGGTTGGTATGGCCATTGATCCAGACATTTATGAAAATCATCGTGATTGTGTTTCTGCTGGCCACGGAGAAGCTGTTGAGAAAACTTACAGCAGCGCTGGCTTTCCTGTGGTGGAACATTCTGATCAAAAAAATGGTAAACTTGTTGTAAGAGCTGATATGCAGTCGCCTAGCCAGCAAGCGAAATTTGCTAGCTATTTTTTAAAAAAGATGGGTCAGCTTACAACCAAAGATGAGTCAATAGAAATTAAATTATCGACTGAAGTAGATCAATTAGCTGAGCAAGCCAAAGAATTTTTAGATACTTGCCAGCAGCAAGGCTATGGCAAGACGAATGCGTAAAAAACAGGTGCAATACTATTAATTTCTCTATACCTTTGCCAGTGTGGCGAAGAGAAAAAAAGTACTGCCCCGCCTGCCCCAATCAAAAAGAAAAAATCCTTTTTCTGGCGGCTTGCCAGTTTATTTATAACCCTTACTATTTGGGGTGGGTTAATCTTTGCGGGTTTTGTTTTATATTTTGGCCTGCAACTTCCAGCCCTTAATGATATTTTGGCGGAGGTTGAACCAGATAAATCCACCAGCAGTATTACAGTGCTGGATTATAATGATGATATTTTAGCCTCTTACGGCACTTTTTATAATGGCGTTGTGACGGTGGAACAAATGCCGCCGTTTATTGTGCAGGCTTTAATTGCCACAGAAGACCGTCGATTTTACAAACACCACGGCATAGACCCTTTTGGCATTGTGCGTGCCGCCATTACAAACACGTTTAAAGGGCATATTGCAGAAGGTGGCAGCACCATTACCCAGCAGCTGGCCAAAAACCTTTTCTTAACCCATGATAAAACGTATAAACGCAAAATCAAGGAAGTTGCCTACGCACTTTGGCTGGATTATCATTTAACGAAAGAACAAATATTAAATCTTTACCTGAATCGGGTTTATTTTGGTGCCGGTGCCTATGGTATTAGTGCCGCCAGCGAACGCTATTATAACAAGCCTGTACAGCAACTAACCCTTTCAGAAGCAGCCGTTTTAGTCGGCCTTTTAAAGGCACCTTCTCGCCTAAACCCGATTAAATCGCCGAATGCCGCACGTGCACGAGGCCGTGTGGTGTTGGACAATATGAAGGCAGACGACAAGGAAACTGTTTTTTTCAATGCCGGTGGCGGCAAGGAAATATGGTATTTTCGTGATTGGGTGGCTTTACAAGTTAAAAGTATTTTAGGCGACATACCCGCAAATGTTGAAGTGCACACCACTTTAAATCCCACTTACCAGTATCAAGCCGCTGAAGCCTTACAAAAATATGTAAAGGTAAATGCCTTAGATAAAAACATCTCGCAAGGCGCTGTCATTCGTTTAGAGGAAGACGGCAGAATTACTGCTATGGTCGGTGGTGTAAACTATAATTACAGCCAATATAACAGAGCCACACAAGCCAGACGACAGGCGGGCTCTACCTTTAAAGTTTTTGTGGCATTGGCGGCTTTAAAACAGGGCTATGGCCTGGATGCCGTGCTTGCAGATCGGCCGTTTGAGGCAAAAGGCTGGAAACCGGAAAACTCCGATGGAAAGTTTCGTGGCGATGTTAGCTTAAGGCGGGCTTTTGTGGCCTCTTTAAATGTTCCCATTGTACGCCTGGCACAAGATATAGGCATTAAACAGGTTATAAAAGCAGCGCGCTCGATGGGCATTACCACCCCTTTAAGAAATGATTTAAGTACTGCTTTAGGTTCTGTTGAGGTAACGTTATCGGAACTTACCTCGGCCTATGCCACCATTGCCAATGGCGGGCGAGTCATTCAGCCGTGGGCAATTCAACGCATTACGCAAGGCGACAAAATTTTATATGAGCGCCAAGGCGAAGGCGGGCAGATTATTAGCAATCAGCATCTTCCCGCTTTAAGGTCTTTATTACACGGTGTGGTAAATTACCCGGCAGGCACGGGTAAGCAAGCCCAAATAAAAGGCCAAACAGTTTATGGTAAAACGGGCACCAGCCAGGATTTTCGCGATGCGTGGTTTATTGGTTTCAGCGAAAAAGGTATCGCCGGTGTTTGGCTGGGCAATGATGATAACAGCGCCATGAATAAAGTAACGGGGGGGAATTCAGCCGCCAAAGTTTGGCATGATGTGATGCGATAAAAAATCCGGCTCAAATGAGCCGGATTTCTAGAGACACAGTTAAACGGATTTAACTATAGGAATTTTTATAAAGAGCTTCCAAAATTTATTTAGGCCGCGTTTTCACGCACTTTACGCGCTTTTTCAGAGGCGGCATTAGACTTTTTTTCACCAGCATCCTTCTGCGAACCTTGTTGCTGATACAGCTTATCAAAATCAATAGGTTGCAGCATTAGCGGCATGTAACCACCCTGCTGTGTGGCATCGGCAATAATTTGTCTGGCGAATGGGAATAAAATTTCTGGACAGTCGATTAATAAGACTGATGCAATCTTGTCGTCAGCTACGCCTTCGATAGTAAAAATACCGGCATAGGCCAACTCAGTAACAAAAATAACTGTTTTATCACGACGTGCGCTGGCGCTGATTTTCAAAACACTTTCATAGGCATTATCGCCTACTTTACGTGCTGTAACGTCTACACGAATATCCATATCCGGTTGCCCACCATCATCTTGAAAAGAAATGGGTGCGTTTGGGTTTTCAAAGGATAGATCCTTAATGTATTGACCATTAACAATAAAACGGTCTTGCGCGTTGGTTTTCTCAATATCTTTTGCCATAATTAATCTTTCAGTTGTTGTTCTTGTAAGCAAACTATCACATAGTCATGGTTAAAAAAAGGTTTATACAATACGATATATCCCTTACAAAATACCGTGTATGCTAGCTATCGATATTATCATCTTCGCCCTTATTGCGGCTTTTTTCTTCTTCAAATACCGCAGTATTATGGGGCAACCGCCACAGGCCGATGAAGAAAGGCTAAAAAATCAACAGAAGAACAAGTCACGGCCAATGGCACCGCCAACCTATAAAATAAAAACGAATCAACAGCCCACCCCAACAATCAGTTCGGCGGATGGGCCTGTTTCGCTGGATGTTCAGCTAAAAGAATTAGCTTATATTGACGCGGGCTTTAATGAGAAAAAATTCCTTAATGGTGCGCGCGCCGCTTTTGACATGATTATTAACGCCTATGCCGACAGTGATAAAACGACACTACAGTCTTTACTATCGCCAACTGTTTATAATGGCTTTGTTCAGGCAATTGATCAACGTAAAGAGCAAGGCCACCGCATGGAATTTTCTTTGGAAAAAATTACCGATGCCGACATTATCAAGATACTTCAGGACGCAACCACGAACACCAAACAGCATATCGCCACCATTACGGTAGAATTTAAAAGTGAGCAAATAAGTGCCACCTATGACCAGGAAGACAACCTTGTAGATGGTGAACCTGATTCTATCATCACGCCTATTGACCGTTGGAGCTTTGAAAGAGATCTGCTTTCTGATAAACCTGACTGGATACTAGTAGCAACGGAATCTGTAGCCGTCTAAATGTATATTCATAAGCTTTTCTTGCTGCTATTCTTTCTAGTAGCCTCCTTTTACACATCAACACTACAAGCCCAACGCCCTGCCCTGTCTTTACAGCCGCTTGATTGGCAATACCTTCCCGGCTGGAAGGAAGCAACGCCTTCTCACGGCTTAACTGCTTTCAAAAAATCCTGTGATAAAATCGGTTTAAAAAATTCTGGCCGGCGCTTGAAAAACTTTTGGCACAAGCCAGAACAGTGGGAAGAAGTTTGCGAAGCTTTGCACAGCTTACCGTCCCCTCTTACTGATAACGCCGCGCGTTATTTCATGGAACTGTTCATGAAACCTTATCAAGTGCATTATAAAGGGGAACCGACTGGGAAATATACCGGCTATTTTGCTTATGGTTTAAGGGCTAGCGAAAAACGTGGCGGTATTTATCAGCATCCTATTTATGCTTTGCCTAATAATGTGGTGCGCAGGGGCGATAAATGGCTAAGAAAAACCAATTCAGGTAAATTAGTACCTTACTATACACGCGCTGAAATTTATGATGGTGCAATCAAGAACAATGCAAAAGTACTTTACTGGGCAGCTGACCCAGTCGATGTATTCTTTTTGCATGTGCAGGGTTCTGGCGAGATAGAATTACCGAATGGCGAGCGTCGTTTTGTTGGCTTTGATGGTCGTAATGGCCATAAATTTACAGGCGTTGGCCGTGTGCTGGTCAGCCGCGGTGACATTAAGCTGGAAGGCGCGAGTATGCAAAGCATTCGCAAATGGCTTCGGGGAAACCCCAAGGAAGGCGACAAAATGATGCGGAAAAATGAATCTTTTATTTTCTTTCGTAAATTAGAAGGTGGCCCGGTTGGCGCAATGGGCGTGGAAGTTACCCCCACACGCAGTATGGCAGGTGACCCGGCTTACTGGCCTTATGGCTTGCCCATTTGGGTGGGTATTGGCCAGCTCAATAGAATGATGGTTATTCAAGATACCGGAGCCGATATTAAAGGCGGTATTCGTGGCGATTTTTACTGGGGTGCGGGTGCCGACGCGGAAATGGCAGCGGGGCGCATGAATTACCCGGGTACGATGTACGCTATTCTTCCGCGCAGCTTGGGGGAAGACACCAAAAAGTAACCATAGTATCCCCATAGGCTTTTTGTTTCCAAATTTGAAAAGGTATGGTTTGCAATGAAATATCCAGCTGTTTTTCATGTTCCGAAATAATATAGCCTTTTTCATTCAGCAGTTTCCTTTCTTCTATGAGAGACAAAATATTTTCTACCATCCCTCTATTATAAGGTGGATCTAAAAATATAAGGTCATAACCTGTATCCTCCGGCGGCTTTTTTAAACGGCGAAAATCTTTTTTATAAACGGTTACAACTGATTGGCAGTTTAACCGTGCAATGTTTTGCTGCACCAGCTTGGTATTCAAATCAACAAACGTTATATGATGCGCCCCCCGCGACAAAGCCTCTAAACCTAAAATACCGGTTCCACAGCAAATATCTAAAACATTCGCCGCTTTCACCTGATTCCCCAAAATACTAAAAATTGCTTCCCGCACTTTTGCAGCGGTAGGCCGCACTTTCTGTGCGGCATCTGTTATGATAAACCGGCTACGCCACTTTCCCGCCGTTATTTGCATAATCCTCTTAATAACACAGACGCCATAACAGCCAGGCCTTCCTTGCGGCCTGCAAAGCCAAGTTTTTCAGTGGTAGTAGCTTTTACGTTAATCATTTTTGTTTGCAATAAATGCTGTAAATTTTCGGTAATAGCTTGCCGATACGGGTTTATTTTAGGATCTTCGCCAATAATAGTTAAATCAACATTTTCAATTTTAAGCTGTTGTTGCTGCATTAGTTTTAAAGCGTGCGCTAAAAACACAGAAGATGCTTTGTTTTTCCATTGCGCATCACTGGGCGGGAAATGCAACCCAATATCCCCTGCCCCGACAGCACCAAGTATGGCATCAATTAAGGCGTGTAACAAAACATCACCATCGGAATGTGCCGCAAGACCACGATGATGCGGTACCTTGACACCCCCGAGCATTATATGATCCCCCGCACTGAAAGCATGGACATCAAAACCACTGCCAATACGCACAATAGGTTTTTCGTATAATTGCCGGGCATGGGCTAAATCTTCGGGTGTGGTAATTTTAAAAGTTTCTGGATGCCCCTGCACTGTCTGTACCTCAATACCAGCATTTTCAAAAAGCCCTGCATCATCAGTGATATTTTTATCTTGGTTGTCTGCATGCAGCTGTTTTAAAATCGCTGTTTTAAACAATTGCGGTGTTTGCACCCTTTTATAAAAATCTCGATTAACGGTTTGTGTTACAATATTATTGTTAACAATTTTCAGTGTATCAACACTATCAATTACAGGAATAACAGCCTGGCTTTGTTGTTTTAAAAGTTCTTCAATTACAGTTTTTTTTACAAAAGGCCGCGCCGCGTCATGAATGCATACACGCGCTGTTTTAACGAAAGACAAAGCGTTTTGCACAGAGTGCAGCCTGCTTTCCCCCCCTACAACAACCTGATGTTGCGGGTATGTTTGCCGTACAATTTCCTGCCATTCCTTACCAACCACGATAATGACCGGCATCAGTTTAGCCAGTTTTTCAATGCTATAATCTAATACCCAGCGGTTATTTATTGTTTGGAACTGTTTCGGTATTCCACCACCACAGCGCTGGCCGCTTCCGGCCGCCACAATCACCGCTGTTGTATCACAGTCATTCATTACAGGGAGGCTAAAGCTTGCTCTAAATCTTGTAATAAATCTTCACACCGTTCAGTGCCAATAGACAAACGCAGTAAGTTATCCGGTAAAGGGCTATCTTCCCCTTCAACACTTTTACGGTGGTCAATTAAACTGATCGTACCACCTAAGGAAGTGGCGCATTGAAAAATTTTTAAATTTTGAA
The DNA here is from genome assembly GCA_963706365.1 of uncultured Alphaproteobacteria bacterium. Taxonomy (GTDB): domain Bacteria; phylum Pseudomonadota; class Alphaproteobacteria; order JAJTHO01. Next base: position 1,251,849 of record OY970150.1, read on the forward strand.
TAAGGCGCAGCGCAGCTATTTTACCACCATTGATATAACAAGACAGCATCGCACCAAAACCCCCACGCATTTGTTGCTTGGCAATGTTGTGTTGTGGATGACTTGGCAAACCTGGGTAGGAAACGTTTTCCATTTTTGGGTGTTGCTCTAAAAACTCTGCAATGCGTTGCGCGCTGTTACAGGCAATTTGCATGCGGGGGTAAAGCGTTTGCAGCCCACGCATTAACATCCAGGAATCAAAGGCGCCTAAAGTACCGCCGTGCAAACGACGCAGATATAGTATTTCTTTAAAATAATCGTCATTTTCTTGGCTAATTACACAGCCAGCCACCAAATCATGATGCCCACCCATATATTTTGTGGCGGAATGCCAGATACAATCAGCACCCAACTCAAATGGTTTTGTTAAAACCGGGGTTGGTATTGTGTTATCAACTGTTAATTTTGCCCCTACCTTTTTGGCTAATCTAGAGGCGTAAGCAATATCTGTTATGGGCCAGGTCGGGTTGCCGGGTGTTTCTACCCAGATCATGGCCGTATCATCCTGCACGGCATTCGCTAAGGATTCTTTAGAGGCATTATCATACCAGGAAACCCGCATTTCACCGCGTGCATCAGCGCGTTTTAACAAATTAATAAATCCAATAAAAGCGGTTGTCGGTGCCACTAAATGAGAGTTTGGTGGCAGGGCCTGCAGCATCGCTGTTACAGCCGCCATGCCCGAAGAAAAAGCCAGTGCACAATTGCCGCCTTCCAGCTTTATAAGTAACGATTCAACCGCATCATACATCGGGTTTTCATCACGTGCATATAAACGACCCGGGGCATAGCCTGCATCACTTACTTGCCGTACGTAGGTTGTTGAAGGATGAATTGATGGTGTTAAAGGAAAAATTCCTTCAGGCAGACCACTGGGCGGCAAGCCAGTTCTAGACTGCGCCAGCAATGTTTCAATACTAATGGTATGATCCATTTATTTAGCATCTTCCCTAATTTTAGGCTCCGGTAACCCTACAGTAAAACTACATTTATCCAATTCGCTTTTCTTGCGATTCGCTTCTTTAATGCAGTCTACAAAATCGTCCAGTTCATCTATTTTTTTATCATTCAAGAATTCACGCTCCAAGAACATCGCCGGAAATGCCACATTCAACGCCGGTAATGTTAGCACATCAATCGTTATTTCTTTTGGCTTTTCTAATATTTCTTGCGCTTTGTTTTGTGCTGCCGGCTGATTTATGTCTTTTAGCGTAAAATCACCCGCTTTGCTTTTTGATAAAATAAAACTTTGTGTAACATCACCCGTTAACCGGCTATTAAACCTATAGGTTAGTCGGTGGAACCGCTCAGCATCTTTAATTTTCGTGTTATCAATAATAATACCATCCCGAATTTCTCCATATTTTTTAAGATATTCGGTATGTCTTGCAACTCTCTTATAATCCCTAGAAGTTTTAATATAACCATAAATTGTTGCCAGAAATACGGTAACAAGCAAGGCGCCCGCCGCAATAATCATCGGGTTTCGTTTAGATTTAGTATCCAGGCTTTGCTTTTTACCCACGCGCGTAATAATGGGCTTGGCTTCAAATGCCCGCTTCATTGGCTTTTCGGGTTCGGGCTTACTTCTGTTTGCCGTATTAGGCGCACCAGGTTTTGCCGCTTCTGTTTTCGGCTTATTTAGTCGGTCGTATTCTTTTCGCTTAGAAGCCGTTGCAATAAGGTTATAAGCCTGATTCAAAAGCGCAAAATCATCTTCTGCCTTTTGGTTATTGGGGAATAAGTCTGGATGGCAGGTCTTTGCTTTTTTTCGATAAGCAGCCGTTATGTCTTGCTGAGACGCACTCTGACTAACCCCCAAAACCCTGTAAGGGTCTAATTTAGGCGGCATCTTTCAGCACACGTTCAAGGCTTTCTTCTATCAAACGCTTTGCCCCTTTTGCATCTTCCCAGCCTTCTGTTTTTACCCACTTACCTTTTTCAAGGTCTTTATAGTGTTCAAAAAAGTGTTCAATTTGTTCCGGCAGACCAGGTGGTAAATCATCGCAACTTTTAATCTGCTCATATTGCTTACCCAGTTTAGAAATCGGCACCGCCACAATTTTTTCATCCTGGCCGCTTTCATCAGTCATTTTTAAGGCACCAATAGGTCTGCATCGCACCACACTACCGGCGATCACGGGCACATGTGAATAAACCAATACATCGCAAGGATCACCATCATTAGAAAGTGTGCCAGGAATAAAACCATAACTTAATGGGTAAACCATGGCCGTGCCTAAAAAGCGATCAACAAACAAGGCGCCACTTTTTTTATCAATTTCATATTTAATGGCACCACTACCCTGTGGAATTTCAATTACCACATGCATATCATCAGTAGATTGCTTCTTTGAACCAAATGGCGGAATTTTATCTAAACGCATATTACGCCTTTTGGCATTTTACAGTCAAGATGACAAGGCAGAATATTCTTTGCTTTTAATTGCAAACAACGCGAAAGGACATACATTCCTTTTTAATGGCTTGCAATATTATTTGCTTTTTAACATTTGCATAGCTATCTTGCAGCGCATGAACATCCATGAACATCAGGCAAAAGAAATTTTACGTGACTACGGCGTTGCAACGGGCAAAGGCTATGTTGCCTACACAGAACAAGAAGCCCTAGAAGCCGCAGAAAAATTAGGCGGCCCTGTATGGGTTGTGAAAGCACAGATTCATGCTGGTGGCCGCGGTAAAGCCGGCGGCGTTAAAGTAGTAAAATCTGTAGCCGCTGTGAAAGATGCCTTTAATGAATTAATGGGTAAAACATTAGTCACACACCAAACCGGGCCAGAAGGCAAGGAAGTACAGCGCGTTTACGTGGAAGATGGCTGTGAAATCGCTCGCGAACTTTACCTTGGTATGCTGGTTGATCGTGCCAGCAGCGCTATTACTATTATCGCCTCTACCGAAGGCGGCATGGACATCGAAGAAGTTGCTGAAAGTACCCCTGAAAAAATCAAAACCTTTTCAATAGACCCGGCAGCAGGCCTGCAAGCACACCATTGTCGCAGCGTTGCCTTTGCCCTTGGCTTAACCGAGAAAGCACAACAAAAATCCTGCTTTAAATTTGTGCAAGGCCTTTACAAAGCCTTTTTGGACAAAGATATGAGCATGGTTGAAATTAACCCGTTGGTTGTAACTGGTTCCGGCGATGTTATGGCACTGGATGCAAAAATTAATTTTGACGAGAATGCACTTTATCGCCATGCTGATATTGAAGCGCTTCGCGATGAGAGTGAAGAAGACCCGGCAGAACTGGAAGCCAAAAAACATGAACTAAACTATGTAAAACTAGATGGTAAAATTGGCTGCATGGTGAATGGTGCGGGGCTTGCCATGGCTACGATGGATATTATCAAGCTGTATGGCTCCTCCCCTGCTAACTTCCTTGATGTAGGCGGTGGCGCAACCCGCGAGCGTGTAACCGAGGCATTTAAGCTTATCCTTTCTGACGATAATGTTGAAGGCGTGCTAGTTAATATTTTTGGCGGTATTATGCGTTGCGATATCATTGCGAATGGTATTGTAGAAGCAGCTAAGGAAGTCTCTTTATCAGTACCATTAGTAGTGCGATTAGAGGGTACTAATGTAGAAAAAGGAAAAGATATTCTAGCAAATTCAGGTCTACCTATTATTGCGGCGAATGATTTAGGGGATGCGGCGCAGAAGGCAGTTGAAGCAGTGAAGGCAGCTTAAAGAAACATGTCATCTCGAGCTTAGTAGAGGGGGATCCCTCGACTACGCTAGGGATGATAATTATACAGGAGAAGAATCATGTCAGTATTAATAAACAAAGAAACAAAAGTAATCTGCCAAGGATTTACAGGCCAGCAAGGCACCTTTCATAGTGAGCAGGCTATTGCTTACGGTACTAAAATGGTTGGCGGGGTAACGCCGGGTAAAGGGGGTACAACGCACCTTAATTTACCAGTCTTCAATACTGTTGCAGAAGCCAAAGAAGCAACTGGCTGTAATGCCAGTGTTATTTATGTGCCGCCACCGTTTGCCGCCGATGCTTGTTTAGAAGCAATCGCCGCTGATATCGAACTTATCGTTTGTATTACAGAAGGTATTCCGGTTCTGGATATGGTAAAAGTTAAAAAAGCCCTTGCTGGCAGCAACAGCCGTTTGATCGGGCCAAATTGTCCTGGAATTATTACACCAGATGAATGTAAAATCGGCATCATGCCAGGGCACATTCATAAGCGCGGTAAAATTGGTATTGTTTCCCGCTCTGGTACTTTAACTTATGAAGCCGTTCACCAAACAACCATGAATGGTTTAGGCCAAACCACCTGTATTGGTATTGGTGGTGACCCGGTGAATGGTACAAACTTTATTGATTGTATTGATTTATTTCTGAAGGATGATGAAACACAAGGTATTATTATGATTGGGGAAATTGGTGGCGATGCAGAAGAGCAAGCCGCTGAGTTCCTTAAAAACAGCCCTATCAAAAAGCCTGTTGCCGGTTTCATCGCTGGTTTAACAGCCCCTCCGGGCAAACGTATGGGACATGCCGGTGCCATTATTGCCGGTGGTAAAGGTGGCGCAGAAGATAAAATCGCTGCCATGAAAAACGCTGCTATTGTAGTGGCCGACAGCCCTGCACAATTAGGCGATGCTATGTTAGAAGCATTAGAAAAAGGCGTAGCAAAAGCTGCGTAAATTATTAATATAGTACTTTGAAAATAAAACTGTGGGGGGTTGCGAGCGGCGCAAAATTTCGCTTATGTATGAAGAATACACTGCGCTCAATTTTACTTGCTCTTGCCTTCACACGGGTTTATTTTGGAAGCACTATAGTAGCGTTCCATCATTCGTTGGTGATACGCTACTAAATTTTTTTGCTGCTTTGCATAATCGCATAGTGGGCAATTCAGCTTCGGTTCTATTAAGTTGGCAACATAAGCATGCGCTGTTGCATCAAAATAGCTAGGCGTATCACCTAATAAGTAGGCATTCTCGTCTAGCAATACATTAAGGGCATGAATATCTTGCACACCTAAATGGGTAATCTCTTTATAGGTATGCCGTCCTGTTCCCTGCTTATACAAACAGTCCTTCACATATTTCCGATATTGGTAACCAATAATATTTCTAACCAGCTTAGGGGTTTCAGCAAAAAATTCTTCCAGTACTTTGTTTCTATTTTCCGGTATCAGCCAGCGCATATAAACAGCGCACCAGTATAAATGATCTTCTAACATTCGTTGTATAGCAAGGCCCACTGCCTGCTGTTGTTCTGATAAATTTTTATCCAGTTGATAGGTTTTGTTTAAATAATCCACAATAAAGCTAGAATCTGCTAATTCTGAGCCGTCTTCCAATGTTACATAAGGAAATTTTTTCTTAGGCCCTTTGCCAGGGTTATCAGCATAGGCATTTTCATAAGGTATTTTTGCCATCCGCAGCACCGTTTCAACCTTCATACAAGGTGGGCTACCATTGGGTAAATTGAAAGCGGGGTGAAATTGATGTAAGGTAATCATGCTAAGTCTACAAATGCTGCTTCTGTTAAAACAGCAACCCCAAGTTCAGCCGCCTTTTTTAATTTGCTGCCTGCTTTTTCACCAGCTATCAGAAAATCTGTTCTTTTCGATAAACTGGAACTCACTTTTGCCCCCATTGTTTCTGCCTTATTTTTTGCTTCCGCGCGGGTAATAGTTTGTAAAGTTCCCGTAAAAACAACTGTTTTACCAGCTAAAGGCTGGTTACTAGTATCAGGTTTTACATAGCTAAGGATCGTTAACTGCTGTTCTAGATCATTAATTATTTCCCGATTTTCTTTATAAAAATCGACCAACGCCTGTGCTGCTTTACTGCCAATACCGTCAATATGACTACTTAGAAATTCAACGGCATCTGGTTTTAAAAGCGTTTCTTTCAGCTTGTTATACTCTTCAAAAGTTTTCTCTAGTAGCCGTGCTGTCGTAATACCAACGTGGCGGATGCCCAGCGCGTTAATAAAACGATAAAAGGCTATCTCTTTGCGTGCTTCAATACTGTTCCACAGATTTTGTAAAGATTTCTCACCAAAGCCTTCCAGTTTTGCAATATCGGCCTCGTGTTCATTTAAACGAAAAATATCGGCAGGTGTTTTCACAAAGCCCCGCTGCCAAAACAATTGTATCTGTTTTTCTCCCAATCCCTCCATATCAAAAGCATTTCTGGAAACAAAATGAATCAATCGCTCGATAATTTGTGCACTGCAACTTAATCCATTAATACAGCGGCGAACGGCTTCACCTTCCAGGCGTTCTGTTTCCCCCTGACAAACCGGGCATTTTCTGGGAAACTTGTAAGGCAGGCTAGTTTTGTCACGATTGTCTGTTAATACTTCCACAACCTGTGGAATAACATCACCCGCGCGCTGGATAACCACTTTATCACGGGGGCGAATATCTTTGCGTTGAATTTCATCTTCGTTATGCAGGGTTGCACGAGAGACAACCACGCCGCCCACAGTAACCGGCTTCAAAAAAGCCACTGGTGTAAGGGCACCGGTTCTACCAACCTGAATATGGATATCATCAATAGTTGTCAATGCCTGTTCTGCCGGAAATTTATGGGCAATTGCCCAGCGTGGGGCACGGCCGGCAATACCCAAGCGTTGTTGTAAAGCCAACGCGTCAACTTTGTAAACAATGCCATCTATATCGTAGTCTAAATCCTCCCGCTGGGCATATAGCTGTTGATAGTAAGCCATTATTTCCGTGATATTGTGGCAAAGCTTACTTTGCGGGTTAACACTAAAACCCCAACTTTTTAACTGCTGCAAAACCTGCCAATGACTATCTAAATTTTCTGGCACTAGCGGCATGCTGTAGGCGAAAAAATGTAATGGACGTGCCGCAGTAATATTAGCATCCAGCTGCCTTAATGAACCAGCCGCAGCATTACGAGGATTGGCAAATGGTTCTTTGCCTGCCTGTTGCTGTTGTTCGTTCAATTGCATAAAGTCGTTACGCGTCATGTAGACTTCGCCACGAATCTCGATGGATTCTGTATAATTTATCTGCTGTGGGATGTCGGCAATAGTCAAAATATTACGGGTAATATCCTCCCCTACCCGCCCGTCACCGCGGGTGGCGGCATATTTTAGCTGACTATTTTCATAAACAATACTTGCCGATAGGCCATCAATTTTAGGTTCTGCTGTTAAAGGAACGGCTGTATCTATTTTCAAATATTTCTGCACCCGCTCAATAAAATCAGCAATATCTTGCTCATTAAAACCATTATCAAGCGATAGCATCGGGTGCTGATGGGTAACTTTCTGAAATTTATCAGCTGGTTTTGACCCCACGGCTCTTTGCTTCGCCAGGCGTGGATATTTTGATTCTAAAGCCGTTAATTCAAGAACCAGCTTGTCATATTCCGCATCACTAATTTCTGGCTTATTTTTAGTATGATAAAGTGTGTCGTGTTTTGTAATTTGTTCTCTTAAACTATTGATATATGCAGCAGGGTTAGACATGGGCGTTATTATAAACGCGACTGATACACTTACAATGCGGTTGCGGGCATTGGCCGCTTGAAAATTCTGCCGGGGGTAAAATCGTCTTGTCAGAACTGGCCGCAGCAAGTGCACGTTCCTTTAGCGCTGCAATAAAAAATTCTTGCGCGTCAACAGTGGGCAGGCGCTGATAATCAGGCACTTTATATTCATCAGCCACTTCCTTGTATTCAATATCCAGCTCAACCAACGTTTCAGAATGTTCAGAAACAAAGGCGATGGGAATCAGTAAAATAGGTTTTTGATCAACACCAGCGCGTTTTATTTCATCTTCGGTATTTGGCGTAATCCATTGTAATGGGCCAACTCGTGATTGATAGCAAACAATATGATCGTTTATTTCAGGCAACAGCTGCACAACGGCCGCAACCGTTTGCTCTACTTGCCATTGATAGGGGTCGCCACCTTTTACAATTTTTTCCGGCAAGCCGTGTGCCGAAAATAGCAGGCGGTATTTCGACAAATCATGGCCACTGTCTTTCAACTTTGTTACAACCGCATTGACCCATTGCGGGTGGGTTGGATAGCAACAAACTGTGGTGGTGGGTATTTCTATCTTACGGCTTTTAAAATATTTATTCCACACATTGAAAGACGAGCCTGTCGTTGTGGTAGAAAACTGTGGATACAGCGGCAATAAAACAATTTTATCTGGCTGCCATTCTATCACTTTTTGCGCTGTTTCCTCTGTCATCGGGTGCCAATAACGCATGGCGATAAAGGTTTTATAGGTTACAACATCCCCGCCTAAAGAAGCTTCCAAAGCATCGGCCTGCTGCTGGGTATTTTTTAGCAAGGGCGAACTTCCCCCCATTTCCCTATAAATTTCGCTGGCAATGGGTGCGCGTTTTCTGGAAATTAACCTGGCTAAAAAACCTCGCAACGGCTGCGGCAAGCCTATTATTGCTTTGTCGTTGAATAGATTGAATAGAAAAGGTTGTACGGATTCAATTTTGTCTGGTGCACCCAGGTTTAATAATACGACAGCGATTTTTTTCATAAAGGTTACCTAGGATCTCTCCAACCTTCATCTCTTAAGCTAGCCTCTAGTAGTGCTGCTTCTTGCTGTAATTCCTCTGCAGTTCTTTGATCAATGGCTCTAGTCATCAAACGGTAAATTCCGTCTACTTTCTCAACAATTTGACGAACACTTAAATTTGTTTCAGCCTCTGTTAAATACTCCTGCAATCTATCCCCATCCTTTTCACTTAGGGTTTCAGCGCCACACAATTTAGTATATTCTTCTTCGGTAAATTCCATATTTTTTCTCCATCAAATTAAGAACGTTTATATTACTTGTGATCCCATAGCTAAAAATTTCTCTCTTCGGGATTGGGGAAAGGAATCGCTGTGCTCTTCTAACAAACTAGCCAATTGTTTGTTGATAGATGTCTTCACGTTATTCAGCGCCACATCCGGGCTACGATGCGCGCCGCCAAGTGGCTCTTGGATAATTTCGTCTATAATATTCATTTGCAATAAATCCTGGGCAGTAATTTTGAGTGCCTCGGCAGCATCGCTGGCATGGGTGGCGCTGCGCCATAAAATACTGGCACAGCCTTCTGGGGAAATAACCGAATAAACGGCATGTTCCATCATTAGAATACGATCTGCCACACCAATGGCAATGGCACCGCCGCTGCCGCCTTCGCCAATAATAGTTGCAATCATTGGCACTTTTACATCCAGGCAAGTTTCAATACTTTTTGCGATGGCTTCGGCCTGTCCGCGTTCCTCCGCGCCAACACCAGGGTAAGCGCCGGGTGTATCAATAAAAGTTAGAATTGGCAGTTTGAATCGTTCTGCCAGTCGCATTAAACGTTGCGCCTTGCGATAGCCTTCCGGTCTTGGCATACCAAAATTGTGTTTCAAGCGGCTTTGCAAATCATTACCGCGCTCTTGCCCTATTACCATCACACTATGGCCATTGAATCTTGCCAGCCCGGCGGTGATGGCAGCATCTTCACCATACAGACGATCGCCTGCCAGCGGCGTAAAGTCATCGAGTAAATGTTTTAGAAAATTTTTCAGCCTTGGCCGTTCGGAATGTCTGGCTACCTGCACTTTTTGCCAGGGAGTCAACTTTTTATAAATACTGCGTAGTTGCTTTTCGACTTTTTCATTCAGCCGTGCCACTTCATCGGCTAAATTGATATCATTATCTTCATCGGCATGCAGCCGCTGCAACTCCTGAATTTTTCCTTCCAGTTCAATAACCGGTTGCTCAAAGTCTAAATGCGCCATAGGCTGTTTTTATACAGGCAAAAAGGCCAGATAAAACAAAAATTTCATAAGCCAAGTAGGCAGAGCCGGTTTGCTTAGATTACAGCCAATTGCTGTGCAGTTAGCTATCAATACAACAATCTAGGATTAACGCAATCCCACAGGTTTATCCAATAATTCTTTTACTAAATAAGCATTTCTAGGAGATACTTTATTTAATAAATGATTTTTATCTTTTGACAGTACTTTTGGTTTTCTTGGTTTCAGCAAATTTTCACTAGTCGATTTTTCAGATAAGCTGTCTGTGGGCAACGCTGGTGTTTTTTCGTTTTGAGCATGAATATTTTTAGGCAATTCAGCTTTTTTAGTCTCTGACATAGCTAAGCTCGGCACAGGGGATTGTTGGGGTACCTTAACTTTTTTGTTTTCCGGAACACTCCATCTATCGCTTTCCATTGCCTTATCGAAATCGGCTATCATTTCACGATAGCGTTTTGAAAAAGATTCCACAAAGTTTTGCGCAGGCTGTCTTATTTTAACTGGTGAAGAAGCGGTATTCGTCCTTACCTTCTTATTTTTCTTACGCTTGGTTTTATTGATATTGCTAATCGCAATAATAAAAATAATAATCGCCCAAGTTAAGAAGGTTTCCATGGTTTATCGGCCTCCATTAGATAAGTCATCTTCTTTAAAATCAATACCATAAACATATTCTAGAGCATTTCTCTGCAAAACATATTCTAGAGCATTTCTCTGCAAAACATATTCTTGAAATCTTTCTCTATGTAACGGGTTAGAAAAATCTAATTCTTTGCTAAGGCTCAAAAACTTCCTCATTTGTAGAGTTTCAATAAAAGTATCTTTCTCTGGCTGCTTAAATTGTCCCCACTCCAATTTACATTTATCTTCATTCCATTGCACCATCACCCCTCCCCATTAGGCGATTTTGCGAAGGAACCGCGCATATCTGTATCTGATTTAATATTTTGCATTTTGTAATAATCCATAATACCCAGGTTGCCGTTGCGGAAGGCTTCGGCCATGGCCATGGGGATTTTGGCTTCTTCTTCCACTACCTTGGCATGCATTTCTTCTGTACGTGCTTTCATTTCCTGTTCCAGCGCCACCGCCATGGCGCGACGTTCTTCGGCACGTGCCTGAGCAATTTGCATGTCGGCCTCGGCTTGGTCAGATTGTAATTCTGCCCCAATGTTGCGGCCAACATCAACATCAGCAATATCAATGGATAAAATTTCATAGGCCGTGCCAGAATCCAGTCCTTTGGAAAGCACATATTTAGAAATGCTATCCGGGTTTTCCAGCACATCGGTATGTTTGGCCGCAGAGCCAATGGCAGAAACGGTTCCTTCGCCAACACGGGCCAGAATAGTTTCTTCCCCTGCCCCACCAACAAGACGCTCAATATTGGCCCGCACGGTTACACGCGCCAAGGCAACCAGCTGAATACCATCTTTTGCAACGGCTGTTACCTTGGGGTTTGAATCACTTTAGGGTTAACACTAACTTGCACGGCTTCCAACACATCTCGGCCAGCCAAGTCAATTGCCGCTGCCTGTTGCCAGGGTAGGTCAATACGGGCACTGCGGGCTGAAATTAATGCTTGTACTACTCGTTCTACATTACCACCCGCCAGGTAATGTGCCTCCATTGCACCAATATTCAAGTCAATCTGCGCTTTTTTGGCAGAAATCATTGGGTTGATAATGGCATTCGGGTTTACTTTCCGCATCCGCATGCCAATTAACGTATTCAGACCAATAGGCACGCCAGAAAATAATGCGGTTATCCACAGGCCAAACGGCACGAAGAAAAAGACAACATAAATAAGGAATAAGGCACCGATGCCAAGCAGAATGAAGGGGATAACTTCCATGCTGCCAGTTTAAACTAATTTAAGACAAAAATCTATGAAAGTTTATTATAGTGCTTGCAAAATAAATCCGTGTGGAGGCGAGAGCAAGTAAAATTGAGCGCAGTGTATCCTTCATAAATAAGCGAAATTTTGCGCCGCTCGCAGCCCCTCACGGTTTTATTTTGCAAGCGCTATATTTATGGCTTTAAGTGTGGCTACAGGGTCATCACTTTCTGTAATAGGGCGGCCAATAACCAGGTAGTCTGCACCATTATCAATGGCTTGTTGCGGGGTTAATACACGCTGCTGATCATTAGCAGCACTGCCAGCAGGTCTTATGCCCGGCGTAACAATTTTAAGATTTTCATACTGTTTCCTGACTTCTGCCGCTTCTTGCCCGCTGCTAACGATACCATATAAGCCTGCTGCATTTGCTATTCCCGCCAGGATGCGCACTTGTTCCAATGGCGTTGCGGCAATATTCATCTGCCGTAAATCTTGCTGATTCAAACTGGTCAGCATGGTCACCCCTAACAATTGAATATGCTCAGCAGCCTGTTGCGCTGCCTTGAGCATTTCTATACCACCACTGGTGTGCAGCGTAACATAACGTACTTGCTTTAGTTTTGTTAATGCAGTTACTGATTTTCCAACAGTATTAGGAATATCATGCAGCTTTAAATCAAGAAAAATATTTTCTGCCGCAATGGCTTTTACACCAGCCACGCCGTGGGCACAGAAAAATTCTAATCCCAATTTTATGCCTGCAACGTGCGGATTTAACTGATCCGCCAGTTTTTGTACCAACGATAAATCAGTGCTATCTAAGGCAACAAAAACCCGGTTATTTTTTTTCTTTTTCAGTGTCATTAGTGGCTGAGAAAATAAACTTACCCAGTAAATCTGTTAGGCTGGTGGGCGCCTGAGTATAAGAAAACGTATCGCCATCAGCCAAGTATTCTTCTTCACCACCAGGTTCCAGCGCCACATAATGCCCGCCCAACAACCCTTCTGAAGCAACACTAATCACACTATCTTTCGGCACTTTATATTGATCATCAATACTAATATGAATCGAAGCCAAATACGTATCAGGATCCAGCTTAACATCTCTAACGCTGCCCACTTTAATACCACTAAGTCGTACATCCGTGCCTGGCTTTACGCCATCAATTTTACTGAAATTAGCAATAAGCTGATATTCACCACCGCTGTTAACACCGCTATTGCTTTGGTAAATATAATAGCCAAAATACAAGGCGATGGCGAGAACAACAGCCCCCAGTAATGTTTCTAAAGTACTACGATTCATCAAAATGCTCTAACTTTTTTGGGTTCCATGCCTGATAATCGCCCAAAGCTGGTGGGCGTTCCCCTTCTTTTAATAAAGAACCAACAGGCCGATACGTATAAGGTGTGCCCGTTAAATTTGGTAGATAAGGTTTTTGCCACGCATGCCGTTTCGGATTTTTGGGCGGCAATTCATCAGTAGTATGATGTATCCAGCGAAACCATTCCGCCGGCACTTTACTCGCCTCAACCATTCCATTATAAATAACCCAGCGTTGCTCTTTCAGCATATTATGGCGCAGCTTTTTAAATTTTCGACGGTAATATTTATTCCCCCATTGATCCTTGCCGACCAATTCCCCATGCATCATGGTATAGAACCTTGTACCTAATGACATTTTTGTAGTCATGCCTCTTACATAAACCATTTTTGCTGAAACACTAGTATATTTTGCCTTTGCAACTTTTTCTTTGCTGTCTATTCTTAAAGAAAAAAACTGCATGCTTTATTATCTTTTTACGCAACTTCTAGACGGCGCCAACCCAACTGATGGGGGTTTAGCCAATTTATTTCGCTATTTAACGTTCCGCACAGGCGGCGCCTTAATGACATCTCTTGTCATTGTTTGGGCAGCAGCGCCTGCTTTCATTCGCTGGTTAAAAAGCAAGCAGGAATTTGGCCAACCTATTCGGGAACTGGGGCCAGAGGGGCATATACTAACCAAACAGGGCACCCCCACCATGGGCGGGGCACTGATTCTATTTGCCATCAGCATCAGCACACTTCTTTGGGCTGATTTAAAAAACCCTTTTATCTGGCCAATTCTTATTGTTACCATCGGTTATGGCCTGATTGGCCTGCAAGATGATTACCTTAAAGTGACCAAACGGCATCACGATGGTTTGAGTGGCCGAAAAAAACTCTTTCTACAATCCATTATTGCATTAATTGCCTGGATTATGGCTGAACAGGCAACGACACCTGACCTACGCTATGGCCTAACCGTGCCACTATTAAAGGAAACAGTTATTCATTTACATTACTTTTTTGCCATTGTGGCACTGGGCGTTGTTGTGGGTGCCAGTAATGCTGTAAACCTAACAGATGGTTTGGATGGCCTAGCAATTGTTCCTGTTATGATTAACGCCGCCGTGTTTGCCCTGATTGCCTACTTAGTGGGAAATGTAAAATATGCTGATTATTTACAACTTGGTTATGTAAAAGGCACCGGTGAAATAGCGGTTTTTTGTGGTACTATTATTGGCGCGGGGCTGGGGTTTTTATGGTATAACGCCCCCCCGGCACAGGTTTTTATGGGAGATACCGGTTCGCTGGCTTTAGGCGGTGCGTTGGGTATCATTGCAATCATCACTGAACATGAATTAGTACTGGCCATTACAGGCGGCTTATTTGTAGTAGAGGCTGTTTCTGTAATGATTCAGGTTTATGTTTATAAAACACGCAAACGCCGTGTATTTCTGATGGCGCCTATCCATCATCATTTTGAAAAAAAGGGCTGGCAAGAGCCTACTATTGTGGTGCGCTTCTGGATTATCAGCTTTGTTCTGGCGTTATTCGGCCTTGCCACGCTTAAATTGCGCTGATGTGGCAGGCGGGGCTTGACCTTTTAAATATTCTTGAACAATCGGCTTTCAAAGCGCGTTTTATCGGTGGCTGCGTGCGTGATAGCCTGCTGTACAAATCAATCCATGATATTGATATTGCCACCACAGCAACACCGCAAGAAACGTTGCAAACGATGCAGCAAGCCAATATTAAAACCATTGCAACAAAAGGTATTGCCTATGGCACGGTGATGGTTTTTTACAAAGGCCACACTTATGAAATTACCACCTTACGCAAGGAAATCAGCCATGATGGGCGCTATCCAGTCGTTAAGTTTACAACTGATTGGCAACAAGATGCGGCACGACGTGATTTTACTATCAATGCCTTGTCTCAAGATATAAATGGGAAAATCTACGATTATTTTACAGGCAAGGAAGACCTGGAAAATGGCATGGTGCGGTTTATCGGCGTTCCTGAAGAACGTATTGTAGAGGACTATTTAAGGATTTTGCGTTATTTTCGGTTCGCGGGTCATTTTCAAAAAGGCAAATGGGATAGAGCAGCATTAGAGGCTTGCGCCAACTTAAAACAAAATATTAAAAAGTTATCCGGCCATCGCATCCAACAAGAAATGGCTAAAATGCCTTATGAGCAATCTTTAGCAATGCTACAACAAACCAAGGTTGCCGATGTTTTGTTTGCTGGTGCAACCACTGATCTTGCTAATTTTCTGTATTTAAAAAGTATTCATGCTAGCCCCCCATTAATTTTAAAGCTTTGCTGTTTACTAGATAACATAAATACCGAAATGGTTGGCCTGTGGCAATTATCTCCTAAACAGGTATTGACAGCAAAATTACTGTACAATCATCCCGGCATTAACCAGCTAGATTACAAAGAACTCCTAAACCTCTCATACGAAAACTATCAATTGTTGGTTTATTACACGGCCACAAAAGAAAAAACTGGCAAACAATTTATCAGCCAACATTTGGCAGAAGCTTTGGCTGCCAAAACGGCAATAATGCCGCTAAATGGTCATGATGTTAAAAATTATACGGATTTATCAGGTAAAAACATCGGCAAAGCCCTATGCCAGGCTAGGCTTTACTGGCTGCAACAAAATCAATTACCAGATAAAGCCGGCCTAATAACCTTTATTAACAATCTTGAAAAACTATAAATGATTCTAATATAATAAGAGCTATGCAAAATGATAACACTGTACCGGAACAACAAAACGAATTACCGGATGAGCCTGAACAAGATAACGAAACGCATGTAGAAGATGATATTGCCGCGGTATTAGCCGAACGCGATGTATTAAACGATAAATACGTTCGCATCTATGCCGAGGCCGAAAATTTGCGCCGTCGTTTAGACAAGGAAAAAACGGAAGCACATCAATATGCGATCACTAATTTTGCCAGAGATTTACTCGGTTTGGCCGATGCCTTCGATCAGGCATCAAAAGCCATGCAGGCAGATACTGATCAAAGCGCCCTGAAAGATGGATTTTTGATGACGCAAAAAGAATTGCACCGCGTTTTTGAGAAGCATGGCATTACGGCTATTAACCCGGCGGGGGAAGAATTTAACCATGATCTGCACCAGGCCATGATGAAAGTGCCCGCCGATGACAAAACACTGGTTGGCAATGTGGCCACTGTTATGCAAATTGGCTTCACCTTAAATGGCCGATTGCTGCGCCCTGCCCTGGTTTCTGTTGCTGAGTAAGCATTAGAACCAGTCACGCCAATATAATAATTTGACTTTTCTGAATGAACTGCCTAAACAGGGCATACTAAGTCAGCGAAGGTTCGCCCACTTGGTGTTTTGTTATGTTTGATAGTCTATCAGAAAAATTAAATGGCGCGCTAGACGGCCTTCGAAAACGCGGTGTTCTGAACGAACAGCACATTAGCGATGCCATGCGCGACATCCGCATTGCCCTGTTGGAGGCGGATGTCGCCCTGCCCGTTGCCCGGCAATTTGTTAAAGAAGTAAAAGAAAAAGCCATGGGGCAAAACGTTATTAAAAGCGTTACCCCGGGACAAATGGTTGTTAGCATTATTCACAACCATTTAGTGGAATTATTAGGTGCGGAACATGTGCCCGTCAGCTTAAATGCCCCGGCACCGGTCGTTATTTTAATGGTTGGTTTACAAGGTTCAGGGAAAACCACTACCACTGGTAAACTGGCATTAAAATTAAAGCAGCAAGATAATAAAAAATGTCTAATGGCTTCCTTAGATGTATATCGCCCCGCAGCCCAAAAGCAACTTGCCATTTTAGGCGATCAAACCGGCGTTGATACTTTATCTATTGTTGAACAGGAGAAGCCTGAGGCCATTACACACCGTGCCTTAAAAGCCGCGAAAACCGGTGGCTATGATGTGTTATTACTGGATACCGCTGGCCGATTGCATATTGATGATACCCTGATGGGTGAAGTAATCGCTGTTTCCAATATTGCCCAGCCGCATGAAACCTTGTTGGTTGCCGATGCCATGACGGGACAAGATGTTGTGCAGGTGGCGGAAAGTTTTAAAAACGCCCTAAACCTTACCGGTGTTGCCTTAACCCGTATGGATAGTGATGCGCGCGGTGGTGCGGCGCTATCTTTGGCCACGGTTACCGGCTGCCCTATTAAATTGATGGGGATGGGCGAAAAATTAGAGGCGCTGGAAGACTTTTATCCACACCGCGTGGCAGACCGCATTCTAGGCCTGGGTGACGTTGCTACACTAGTTGAAAAAGCCGCCGCGCAAATTGATCAAGACGAAGCCGAACGCATGGCCAAGCGCATGCAAAAAGGTCGTTTTGACTTAAACGACATGCTAATGCAATTTCAACAAATGCGTAAAATGGGCGGTATCGGCAGCCTGATGGGCATGATTCCCGGTATGGGGAAACTGAAAGACAAACTGGGTGACGTAGACATCGAAGGCAGCATTCGTGGCCAGGAAGCTATCATCTTCTCCATGACACCAGCCGAGCGTCGCAACCCAGCTATTATTAAATCATCTCGCAAAAAACGCATTGCCGCCGGCAGCGGCAGCCGCGTTACCGATGTGAACAAGCTGTTAAAACAGTTTCAGCAAATGCAGGGCATGATGAAGCAAGTTAGCAAAATGGATAAAAAATCCTTGATGCGACAAGTAAAATCCATGACCGGTAAAGACATGGATGATCTGGAAAATATGGACTTGAAACAATTAATGGGGAAACGATAACAATAATAAACCTGATAACAAAAACATATGGGAAGTACCGATTCTTCACTACGCTCAGAATGACGAATTAGATTGATGAATAGATAATGTATTGGGTTTATATTTTAACGAATTATGGAAAAACAACTTTATATGTTGGATGTACCAATAATTTAGAACGTAGATTATGGGAACATGGCAATAGCACTGGCAGCAAGTTTGCACAGAAATACCGCCTTACTTTACTGGTTTATGCAGAGCAATGCCCATCAGCAGAAAGTATGATCATGAGAGAGAAGCAATTGAAGGGATGGAAAAGGGAACGAAAAATAAGTTAATTGAAGAATCAAATCCTTTATGGGGCGATATTCGAGAAACAAAATCACTGTCATTCTGAACGTAGTGAAGAATCTGTACTTTCAACAAACGTATGTTTATAAAGTATATTTTCACTATCTTCAGAATGACATCAACTAAAAGGAAAAAATTATGGCAGTTAAAATAAGATTATCACGCGGTGGCTCTAAGAAACGTCCGTTTTACAGAGTAGTAGCAGCCGATGCACGCTCCCCACGCGACGGTAAGTTTTTAGAAAAACTCGGTAGTTATAACCCTCTTTTGGCAAAAGAAAGCGAAGAGCGTTTAAAACTAATCGAAGAGCGCGTTAAATATTGGCTGGGTACAGGTGCACAACCAACAGACCGGGTTGCACGTTTGTTAAACGAAAAAGGCTTGGTAGAAAAACCCGTTCAAAATACTGATCCTAAAAAATCAGCCCCAGGTAAAAAAGCACAAGATCGTTTAAAAGCTAAAGCTAAAAAAGAAGAAGATGCAAAAGCAGCAAAAGAAGCTGCTGATGCTGAAGCAGCAGAAGCTAAAACAGAAGAATCTGCAGCTTAGTTTAGATAGCGTCACTCTGGTCTTGTACCGGAGTCTTAAATGCTAAAACCTTAACAAATTAGCTATTCTTGAATGAATTAAAAACCGCTTCATTTTAGAAAATATTGCAAAGCAGTGTTTGTCTGGAATCTATTCCTTGAAAGTATCAATAACTTATACTTCAAAGGGATGGGTTCTAGCCTGCGCTAGAATGACGATTTTATTTTGGAATCACCATATAATGGACAAATAAAATTTTGCTAACCAAACTTTTACATTTATTCCCACCAGAAACGGCACATGATCTTGCAACAAAAGGTCTAAAATATGGTTATGTTGCAGGGTTTAAAACAACAGATAAACCTGTAAAACTAACAAACAATTTGACTTTTAAAAACCCGCTTGGCTTAGCAGCCGGTTTTGATAAAAATGCGGAGTGCGTTGAAAATTTGTCAAAATTAGGGTTTAGCCATATAGAAATTGGCACCGTTACCCCACTGCCCCAACCGGGCAATCCAAAGCCGAGAATGTTTCGCCTAAAAGAAGATCAGGCCATTATTAACAGACTTGGTTTTAATGGCAAAGGCCACACGATAGTGCGTCGCAACATAGAAAAATTATCCGATGATTGTCGTAACCGTATTAAGTTGGGGATCAATATCGGCAAAAATAAGACGGCAACAGACCCCGTGCAGGATTATGTTGTTGGCGTTAATGTTTTTGAAAAACTAGCTGACTATTTAACGATTAATATATCTTCTCCCAATACACCTGGCTTGCGTGATTGGCAAACAGGCAAAGCATTAGCTGTTTTATTGGATAGTATTGTACAAACCAGGCAAACCCAGTGCCCGCTTTTTTTAAAAATTGCCCCTGATTTAGACGATGAGCAGCTTTCTTATATTTGTGAACAAGTACAACACTATAAAATAGATGGGCTGATTATTTCAAATACAACCATCAGTCGCCCTAATTTACTAAGCCAGCATGCCATTGAAACCGGCGGTTTGAGTGGTAAGCCGCTTTTAAATTTATCAACAAATCGTCTTAGTTTAGCACGCAAACTAATGGGCGATACCTTCCCGATTATTGCAGTTGGTGGCGTTATGGATAAAGAGAGTTATCAGGCGAAATTATCCGCCGGTGCTACGGCGGTACAGGCCTATACAGGCTTCATTTATAAGGGTCTGACATTTGCCAAAAGCTTGCTACAATAAAACATGGCAGATCTAGCAGCATTACAGAAAATTTTCCCTGACATTGCATTCCGCCCCCAGGTTCCCATAGGTAAGCAAAGCTGGTTTCAGACGGGTGGTAATGCAGAAATTTTGTATCAGCCAAAATCAATACAAGAGCTGCAATATTTTCTTAAAAATAAACCTGAAAGTATAGCCACAACTTTTATTGGTGGTGGCAGTAATGTATTGATACGAGATGCAGGTTTACCCGGGATTACTATTCGCCTGCGTCGTAATTTTAATAGTATTTCTACAGATGATAATCTTATTAGGATTGGAGCAGGAACATTAGATAGTTTTGTTGCGCAAGAAGCGGCCAAGGCAGGAATTGCCGGCTTGGAATTTTTAATAGGTATTCCGGGCAGCATCGGTGGAAATTTACGAATGAATGCCGGCTGCTATGGCACGGAAATAAAAGATACTTTGATTTGCTGTAAAGCGATCTCCCCTGATGGCACATTACATCAGTTATCTTTGGCGGATATGGGCTTCAGTTATAGAAATTGTACCATTCCTAAAGACTGGATTTTTATAGAAGCCACTTTTAAAGGACACACCGACAAACCGGAAAATATCCATCAACGCTTACAAGAAATTCAGCAAAATCGTTTAGAAACACAACCAACCGGTGGCCGCACCGGTGGCAGTACATTCCGTAACCCGCCCAACGAGAAAGCATGGAAACTTGTTGAACAAGCTGGTTTTCGCGGCAAAAAACTCGGGGGAGCTATGTTTTCAGACAAGCACTGTAATTTTTTGATTAATACCGGCAATGCAACCGCGGCAGATATTGAAACCTTGGGCAATGCTGCAAAGCAAACTGTTTTGGAACAAACAGGCATTGATTTACATTGGGAGATCGAACGCCTGGGCCAACATTCCTAACGCGGTTGATTGCCCCGCACATTTGGAATCATCTTAGGGTCAACAAACTGGAACAATGATTTATCAAGCGTTACGTTTTCCTGCTTATCATTAAATTTAATGTAAATAGACTGGCCATCATTGCCCATGTAATACCACGAGTCTAAACTTACTGGCGACTTATTAAATACAAATGTCATGGGCGGCACTTCCAATCCATCCTCTGATGTAGAGGTTACATACAGGTTATAATAGCCCGCTGTTTCTTCTGCAAAGGCATTAAAACCTTGCATGTTTTGCAGATCTATATTGGCCTGTAATAAAAAGGCAAACGGCAATTGTGCAATGGGTAAATACGTGGTTTCTTTCAAACGACCATCATAAAAAATATACTGCCGACCATCTGAGAGGCTCAATAATTGCTGCTGATCATATTCCAAACGAAACTTGTTTGGCCGCGACAGATAGAACTGGCCACTCATTAATCGTTGCGAATTACTTTGCTGAATATCATTTAGCGTTCCCTGCTGGAATCGTGCTTTCATGCTTTTAAGCTGGTTTAAATAAGCCGATATTTCTTTCAGCGCCTGGTTAGATTGCAACTGCCGTTGTTGTTGCGCTGTATTTAAAGACTGTGCCTGCGTAACGCATGGCATAAACAGGAATATTGCAACAAACAAAATGAAACGCATAAGTTAAATATAGGCGTTTTCACCTAAAATTACCAGGTTGTGCCCACAACTTGTTTATTATACTGGCTGCCTAATCTAAGATCAGCCGGGGCATCAGGCATATTAAGTAATGCTGAAGGTTTCTTTAAACTAGGGTAAATAAATGATTCTAAAATACCCGAGGAAATTCCCACTTCTTCCCAAGAACTGGCATCAAATACCAGTTCTACGTAGCCAAGGGTAGGCAGTTCGTTTGTTAATGTAACAACGTTGCTGTCATCGCCTTCTGAAATGAGCGCTAAAGACAGCTGATGTAGCGCCGGGTTGTGCCCAACAATGGCCATAGAAGAAATACTATCATCTTCCGATTGTACAAATTCCAGTAACTCATCAGCATTCGCATCGTAAACACCTTCATCTAAAATCATTTGGGTATCAAAAACCAGACCAAAATCTGATAATAACTGCACGGTTTCAACACAGCGCAATGCATTGGAATAGTATAACTTATCCGGGCAGAAGCTGTTGCTACGTTGTAGTTGCCCTGCTAAATGCGCCACTTGGTGAATGGCAGCAGGATGCAAGCGGCGCGCTTTATCGGCGGTAATCCCATCTATAAAAGGGGATAAAGCCCGGGCATGGCGAATAAGATGTAAGGTTTTCATAGCTGCCCTCTATGCTTGCCAAATTATTATTAATTATTTGTAAATTATGCTGCTAACTGTGCAGCAGTTGTTGCATATCTTCTGGCAAGGGTTGCTGAAACAGCACAGATTTTAGTGTTATGGGGTGAATAAACCCTAACTCATAGGCATGCAAAGCCTGCCGCTGTAAATTTTTAGCCATCTCCGAAAGATTACCCGGCATACGCCCACCATAGGTTTTATCACCCAGCAAGGCATGACCCAAGTGCGCCATATGTACCCTAATTTGATGGGTACGCCCTGTTTCCAGACGGCACTCTATGTGGCAATACGTTTGAAAAGATTCTATTAATTTATAGTGTGTAATAGCTTTTTTGCCACCCGGGTTTACCACAGCCATTTTTAGCCGATCCTTGGGGTGGCGGCCAATATTTTTATTGATGATGCCCGCAGGCGGTATAGGCTGGCCATAACAAAAAGCCTGATAGCCGCGAATGATTTCTTTTTGCTCAAAATAATAAGCCAGCTTGGCGTGCGCTTCACCTGTTTTTGCCACCACCATTACGCCGCTGGTGTCTTTATCCAACCGATGCACAATACCCGGACGATTTTCACCACCGATGTTTAATATTGAATCGCCACAATGATATAATAAGGCATTTACCAAGGTGCCAGACCAATTGCCTGCCGCTGGATGCACCACCATACCCGCCGCTTTGTTTAAAACAATAAGATGCTCGTCTTCAAAAAGAATATCTAATGAAATATTTTCAGGCTTAAGTGCCGTGTCTATAGCTGGCGGCACTTGTAAAATAATGTTTTGCCCGGCCATTACCTTGGTTTTGTTTTCGGCACATTGCTGGTCGTCAATTAACACATGCCCGGCTTCCACCAGATTAGACAACCGGTTACGCGAAAAGTTATCAAACAATGTGGCTAAAGCTTTGTCTAAACGACGGCCTTGCAAATCTGGCGAAATCGTGGCTGTATAAGTTTCCATGTACGATACTAATAACATTTTTGCCAAAATTTTGCGCCAGGAAATTCCCTGTAATACAGTTTATGAAGACGACAATCTTTTAGCCTTTCATGATATTAACCCCGAAGCGCCTGTGCATGTTTTAATTGTACCCAAAGGCGAATATATTTCCTTTATGGATTTTAGCACACTGGCTGAACCTGAGGAAATAAAACACTTTTTCCAGACAGTGCATCAAATTGCGTTGGAACTAGGTTTGGAACTAGGCTACAAGCTTCAAACCAACGTCGGAAAAGTTGGCGGCCAAGAGGTGCCACATTTTCATGTACATTTGTTAGGAAAAAAATAATTTTATTAAAATATTGACGAATAATTTGAGGCTATTAATAAATCAGTAAAGATCTTTAATTTAAATGAAAATTACAGCAGTACCTATTGGCTCAACATTAGAAAATAGAGATTATTCTATCCCTTCCTATATAAGTGTTGCTGACGCAAAAGAGAATTCTGAGCGTTTCCATATTGGTAGTGTGTGGCACAATACGCAAGGTGGTTTTTTAATTAAAGAACCATATAATCATACTTATTCTAATATTTCACAACCAACAAAGGCTATTTTAAAAAGATACGGTTACGAATCGCAAGACAAAGATAAACTTGGCTGGCCAATTCATAATGAAAATCAGTATAATGGTGATGTATTTATACCCTTTACAGAATGCGAAGGCTATTGGGATGAGCTAGAAACACTTGCGGGCATCGAAAAAGTTCTGGATGGCTATTATAGACCAATAGGCAATAACGATAACCCATTTATTCCATTTTATCCGGCGGCCACTTTGGAAGAAGCCATAGAATGTGTTAACGCAGGCGCAAGTATTGTTCATCTACACACACGCCAAAACGAAGTGATCAATGATTCAGGCTACCAATACCCTGGCTTCAACTTCTGTACAGTAGAAAGATCTCAAAAGGATCATCCTAATATAGAGGCTTCTAAATTTGTAACTGAAACCTTGAGGCAAACTTCACAAGTCGAAATTAGTTTTTCTACAGGCGACAGATCAGGTATGCTATCCCCTAATAAACGTTTTAAACACCTGGAACTAGAACCAGATTCTTGCACTTTTCCGCCTGTTTTATTGTCTGATGCATTTTGCCCGAATAAATTACAACCGCATGCTAAATATTTGAGAGAACTGTTTTTAAAGCATAATATAACACCGGAAATACCCATCACAACGCAGGAAACACTTAATCAAGTGGTGTCAGCAGGGGATTTTTTAAATCAATTACCTATAATAGAGTTTTCTGCTATTTTAAGAACCGGCGCATCGCCTGAATAAGGTTTGTTTATTTTTTCTGATGAGGCCGCTTATGCGGATATTAAAGAAAAAGTTCTGAGCACAGCTTGTGTATTAAAACACCATTATCCTAAGGCCATTATTACAATTGGTGCAGAAGAAGAAATCATACAGCACCTACCGCAGCTTGTGAAAGAATTAGACTGTAACGTTCGCATCGGTCTAGAGGACTCTAAACTATTGCCTGCAAAAGATGGATCGTTTCAGCTAGCAAGAAGTTCTGCCGAGCAAATAAGGTGGTTTAAACAAACTTATGAAGAACTAACAAGATCGGATTAATCCTTCTCATCCAACCAGGCCATTTGAATAGCTTCTAGGATTTTCTCGCTGGATTTTTGTGGGTTATCTTCAAAGCCTTTCAGTTCGCAAACCATTTTGTGTAATTCCGTGAATCGAAGCTTTAATACATCTTGATCCGGAAATTTTTCGTCTAATGCAATGGCAATATCCCAGGTGTCTGTCCAGCGCATGACTTAGCCTACGTTCATGTTGCGCGTGGCGGCAGGCAGATAAACTTTCAGGCCATTAAGGCCGTCGTGCATCATTATTTGGCATCCCAGGCGTGATTCAGGCTTTAGGTCAAATGCCAGATCCAGCATGTCTTCTTCGTCTTCCGTAGCTTCGGGAAGCTTATCGAACCAAAGCTTGTCCACTACCACGTGGCAGGTAGAACAAGCAAGTGAGCCTTCACAGGCACCTTCCAGGTCTACGTTATTCTGGTGCGCAACCTCCAGCAAAGAAATGCCGTTCGGAGCATCTATCACTTTTTCATTACCATCTTTTTCGACAAATATAACTTGTGGCATGAAGCTTATTTAAGGTGCAGCGCCAAATTAATCAACTGAAGATCTGGGATTTAAATTGATCTAGTGCTTTAGCACGGTGACTAATCTTATCTTTTAACGTGTTTGGCAATTCTGCTAATGTTTTATCATAGCCTTGCGGCTGAAAAATAGGGTCATAACCGAAACCGTTTTTACCGGCGGCAACGACTATTTTTCCTTCTAGTACACCCTCAAAAACCATCGGCTCTGTATCTGGGCGTACAAACGCCAGGGCACAGACAAACCTTGCAATTTTATTAGGCTTATCTCGTAGTTCTGCATGCACACGTTGCATGGCTTTATTAAAATTACGCCCCTGCTCTGTTATAGCCCAGCGTGCGGAATAAATGCCAGGCGCACCGTCTAAAGCTTCAACAGCTAGACCGGAATCATCCGCCAGGCAGGGTAGACCTGTTTTTTCAAATGCCAAATTTGCTTTTAATAGGGCGTTTTCGATAAAGGTTTTACCAGTTTCTTCCGGTTCTGGTAAGTTATAGTCAGCTGCACTGGAAATTTTTTGAACATGCCCGCCTAATAAGGTTTCAAACTCTTTAACCTTACCGGGGTTATGGGTTGCAATTAAAAGCTCTTTCATTGCAAATATTCTGCCACACTTTTCCCCACAAGGCTATAACCAGCTTTTCCCCAGTGTGTATCATCCGGTAAATAAACATCTTGAACTTTTTCCTGAATTTTCTGTTTCAAACGCTTATCTAAATTAATACTTTTAACAGGTGCTGCGATAATACTATGAATATCATTCTGAAACTTCCCCCCCTCAGGCATATAATCGGCATACATATTTGATTTATCGGGGGCTACCAGGGCAAGGAAATTTGTTTTCCCATTGGCTTCAATAAGATACTGCAAATCCTTTAACCCACATCGACTATCTGTCTTTTGCTTTTCTGTAACCGGAAATTTTTCCAGATCTTCGCGTAAGTATAATAAGGTATCGGGTCTGTTACTGGAAAACAAATCAGTTGTGTTTAAGGCTGCTGTTAAAACCTTGTTTTTATTGAATAGGTGCTGTTTGATAAATTGAATGGGTGCGTCGAATTGAAAAGGCTTTGGTTTAGGGTGCAATCGTTTTGTCAGTAATGTTTTAAGTGGCGGCCTTGGTTTAAAGTCATATGGTATAAGGGCTTTTTGCAATTGTGTGTCGGCTATACAATATGTTTTTAATCTTGTTGCCCTTTCTATTAAACGCCTTTCAACCGTTTGATAAATAAATAATTTTGGCGGAGATTGCTGATAATATTTTGTATTGATAATATCTTCTGGCCGAACGGTTCGTATGTCATAACGCACTGCTGACCAGCCTGTGTATGCCGCCAAATAATTTATCCAGCCATGTTCCAAATCTTGTGAAAAAGAATCGCCGAGTACAATGATTTCATAAGGCTTTCTGGCTTGTTTTGGGTTCGTCACAAATTCAAATAAGGGCTCCTTAAAACGCACTTGTTCACTTTTCCAACCATAAAAGTTGGCTGGCATACCAGAAATTCTGGTTAAATCGCCTCGAAATGGCTCCATCCAGAATGACAATAATGCCAGCACTATAAATAATAGCGCCAAGGGAATTATAGTAAAAAGCGCCGCTGTTTTATAAGGGCTCGCCATTACCTAAAATTTTTGATCTTCTATAAAACTTAATAGTGTTAATAGACCCATCACATCCCCGCCATAAGGGCGCCCTGGCAAAGCAGCTAAACGCCAAGCCATGAAATCCATGTGGATCCATGGAATACCATCAACAAAGTGCTCTAAAAACAATGCTGCTGTGCTGGCACCGGCATAGCTATCTTTTCCGGTGCTGCTTATATCAGCACTGCCAGTTGGGGTCTGCAAATTCTTGCGATAGCCTTCATACAACGGCAGTGGCCAAACCGGATCTTGCCAACGTTCCGATATTGCCATCATTTCTGTGGCATAGCTGGTTTTATTGGTAAACAGGGCAGCAATATCAGTGCCTACAGCTACACGTGCCGCCCCCGTTAATGTGGCACAATCAATAATTATGGCCGGCTCTTCTTCAGTAGCCGCAGTTAAGGCATCGGCTAATATTAACCGCCCTTCTGCATCCGTGTTACCAATTTCCACTTTTGTACCATTACGTGCCTCAATAACATCGCTCACCCGAAAAGCATTACTGCTGATACTGTTTTCAACACAGGGAATTAAAACGCGTAATTGTACTGGCAGGTTTAAGGCCATAATACATTCGGCCAGTGCCAGCGTTTGTGCCGCGCCACCCATGTCTTTT
The DNA here is from genome assembly GCA_963706365.1 of uncultured Alphaproteobacteria bacterium. Lineage (GTDB taxonomy): Bacteria > Pseudomonadota > Alphaproteobacteria > JAJTHO01. The sequence continues at coordinate 1,279,316 of OY970150.1, forward strand.
TTCATAAACCGCATACCACTGGCGGTTTTCTTGTCTAGCCCACCGCTATCAAATGTTACTCCCTTGCCCACTAAAGTAACCTTGGGATATTGTTTTTCACCCCAATGAAAATCGACAATTCTTGGTACAATATTACTGGCGCGCCCCACGGCATGGACAAGAGGGAAGTTTTCAGATAATAAATATTCGCCCGTAATAATGTTTACGTCTGCATTATAATTTTCAGCCACTTGCATAATTTCATCGGCCAAACTAGATGGGTCAATGATGTTAGGGGGGCTATTGACAAGGTCTCGGGCACGATAGATAGCCGTTGTTATAATCGAAACTTTTTCGCTATCTGCCCCTTGCAATTTAAGGGTCTTATTGTACTTTGGTTTACCATAACGATAGCGGCCTAGTTCCCAGCCGAGTAACAAAGCAGTAGGATTCTCCAACTCTTCTGTTATCTGATATTCCCCACGCGGTAACTTTTCTGGTAAATGTGCTAAAGCCCAGGTTCCTAAACTATCCTCTACCCCTGCATACCAAATGCCCTCTGGCGCTAAGCAGACATCCCCTTCTGCCGCCTCAAAGCCAATTTCCTTAAACCAGGCATTTTCAGGCAAGTTAGATTTTTGAACAAGTTTAATGGTTTTCATGAGTTTTATCAGTAATATCTGTCGCGTTAAGTGTTATTGTTTTATCTTCATCAGCTGTTTTGCTAGTAGGTTTCTTAAAGGTTGAGAATTTGCCAAACTTTACGTCTGCATAACCCCAAACCGCCAGTAAAACACCGATGGCCAGAATAAAAACGATAAATCCTAATAAAATACTAAAAAAGAACCCTAAAATAGTAAATATAACGCCGCCACCAAAAATAAGTATGGGTATAAGTAAAATAGTTAGGCCAATTTTCATTAGCAAGGGTTTGTATTGTGTCCAAAAATCATTAAACTGTTGTGTTAAGCTCATAACATCCTTTTTAGGACAGGAATCTTGTCAAGCCAATGGTGTTTCAATGTTCCTAGCAGATGTAAGGCAATTAACCCAGCCAATAAAAAAGCTGTTGTTCCATGAATGGTATAGGCAATTTTGGATAAATCTTTGTCTAAAGGCAGCCACTGCGTTGTTTCAATACCAAACCATTTCACCCCATGCCCCCCGGCAGAAGACATTGTGTAGCCGCTAATGGTCATAACAAGTAATAATACATATAAGAAATAATGTGCCCACTTGGCGGCAAGTTGTTGGTTTTTGGGTATGGCTCGTGGGGCTGGTGGAATTTTACTTTTCAGGCGAATAGCAATACGAATTAATACCAGGAAAAATAACGTTAAACCAAAAGATTTATGCAAACCATAGGCCGTGCGCTTTATTTCCAGTGGGTAACCGTCCATCGTAAAACCAACTGCCAGCATCCCCAACACAATTAAAGCCACCAGCCAATGCATAAACCGCATTTTTTTATTATATTTTTTTAGAGTTTCTCGCATGCTTGAACCTTTTCTAAAAACAGCTTTATTTGTTCGGGATCTTTTTGCCCCTTTTCGTATTCAACGCCGCTGGAAACGTCAACACCATAAGGGTTGGTTGACTGAATTGCCTCGCAAACATTCGCTGTATTTAACCCACCTGCTAATAACCAGGGAACAGGACAATCCCAATTCCTTAGCAATCGCCAATCCACTGTTCGCCCGGTGCCACCATATTCCTGGCTACCTTCTGGCACAGGCGCATCTAATAATAAATAATCTACCTGACCATAATAGCTTTCAGCCAGTTCTAAATCAGACTTTTGACGAATGCTAATAGCCTTTATCACAGGAAGATTATAGGCCTGCCGAATTTCTTGGCATAATATAGGCGATTCATCGCCGTGTAATTGCAAAACATTGGGCTTAACACTATCAACAATACTGCCAAGCACCATGGCGTTGGCGTTTACCGTTAACGCCACAATCTGTGTTGCGCCCAACTGTTCAAAACGTAACAAGCTTTGCGCCTCGGCAACATTAAGATAGCGTGGTGACAGGGGATAAAAGTTTAAGCCCATGAAAGATGCTTTGTGTGCAACCGTTGCACGCAAAGCTATTTTATCCTTAATGCCGCATATTTTAGTTAGCATTTATAGACCATACAGCAAGCTATGATGAGATAGTTTTTTGTTCATATACATATTAGAGTTTAGTGTTTATGGCACTTTCCAATATCAGTATGAACTAAAAACTAATGCTTAACCGTAACATAACGCCCAGGCGCATCTTCAATAGCTTTCAGCGTGCCCTTTTCAGGGTTACGCGCATCCACTTTTTCACCAGCAAAACTTTCTAGCCAAAGTTGCCATTCTGGCCACCAAGAGCCTGGATAGTGCTTAGCACCTTGCAGCCAGTCTTCAGCATGCTCTGGTAATTTATCATTAATCCAGTAACCATATTTTTCTTTTACCGGCGGGTTAATAACGCCTGCAATGTGGCCAGAGCCGGATAGAACGAACTTGATATCACCCTGGTAAATTTGTGTTGCTCTATAAGTGCTTTGCCACGGTGCAATATGGTCATCATGTGTTGAAAGCATAAAGGTGGGAGTTTTTACCTTTGAGAGGTCAATCGGTGTATCACACATGCTTAAGGCATTAGGCTCAATCAACTTGTTTTCTAAATACATGTTACGCAAGTAATAACCGTGCATTGGCGCCGGTAAATGCGTGCTATCACTGTTCCAGTATAACAGATCAAATGGGAATGGCTCTTTACCCATCAGGTAATTATTTACCACAAAAGACCAGATTAAATCGTTGGAACGCAATAGATTAAAGGTCATGGCCATATCTTTGCCATCCAGATAACCTTTTTTGTTCATGCGCTTTTCAAGGGCTGTAAGTTGTTCTTCGTCGATAAAAACGCCTAAATCGCCAGGGTCAGTAAAGTCTACCAGTGTGGTGAAATAGGTAATTGATTTTACAGAATCATCCTTTTTTTGCTCCATAATGGAAAGCATTGAGGCGCTCATCGTGCCACCAATACAATAGCCAACCAGGTTCACTTGCTTTTCGCCTGTTTGCTTTTTTGCTTGCTCAACGGCAACCATGGCACCTTTTGAAATATAGTCTTCAAATTTAGTGCTATATAATGCTTCATCCGGGTTAGCCCAGGAAACCACAAATACAGTATGCCCCTGATCCACCAGCCATTTAATCATCGAGTTTTTGGCTTGCAGGTCTAAAATATAAAATTTGTTAATCCAAGGCGGCACAATAACCAAGGGTGTTTTGTAAACTTTTTGCGTAGAAGGCGTATATTGAATCAGCTGAAATAGTTCATTTTCAAAAACAACTTTTCCAGGCGTATTCGCAATATTTTCCCCTACGGCAAACGCATTATAGTCAGTCATGGAAATTTGCCCGCGCTCAATATCGCCTAACAGGTTTTGTAAACCAGTTAAAAGGTTTTCCCCCTGGCTTTCCATGGTGGCGCGCAACACTTCCGGGTTTGTCATGAAAAAGTTACTCGGGGATAAAGCATCGACATATTGCTTTACATAAAAGTCAATTTTCGCGCGTTCTTTTTCGCTGATGTCGTCCATGCTATCAACCAGTGTTTCTGTCCAGTTGGCATATAATAAATATGATTGCTTAATAAAGTCGAATAATAGGTTTTCATTCCAGGCATCATCTTTAAAGCGGCGATCGCCTTTTTCCGGCTGTGCAATGGGTTCCACATTACTACCGAAAAATGCGCTGGCTGTATTCTGCCACAGCTGGAAATAGTTGTTCCATAAATCCATTTGAGACTGCCACAACTCTGACGGGTTGCTCATCAGGTGTGTCCATAATTCTGTAAACGACTGCATAACAGCCATATTATCCCCTAGCCCCGTGGCGGAGATACCATTGCTAAGGTTAGAGCCATCCAGGTTATAGGCGTTATTTCTTTCCATAAAATCCAGCAGCATACGCCGCCCTTGTAAACCAATACTGGAAAGATTTTGTGACCATTCATTAAAGTCGAATTTATTTTCTTGTTTTGACATAGCAAACCATATGCACACATAAATGTAAAAAATCAATGACCTTAAGGATTGATTAAGCATCTTACTGCTAGGCTGATAATACAATCAGCAACAATAACAGCAGTAAGCATATGAAAAACAACCTGGTTTTGGCCTCTATTTTATCAAGCATGGCTCTATTAAATAATCCACAAGCAAGCTTCGCGCAGGAAGCCACCCCCACTAATCTGGAAAATCAGATGCGCCAGCAAATTTTGGCAGAATATCAGCGGCGAAATAGCGCCTCTACCCCCGACGATTCTGTGGCTTTTCTAAGTACTTTTGATATGCTTGGCCATCAAAGCGCACCAGCGGCTGTACCAGTAGCAGCCCAACCTGTAATGGCGCCCAGCCAAATAGACACAAATTTGCTATTGCCTTCTACCATGGCACAGCAAAGCAACCCGGTTGACCTTTTACAACCATCCACAGCCGTTATTAATAAATCTCCTGCCATAACACAGGCGGCAACGATTCCTAATCAGCAATGGGTAACGACCTCACCCGCAGTTCCCAGTGGGCAAAACAGTTTGCCAACTTCTAACAGTTCCGACACCAACACTATGTTACCCCCTGCCCTGGCTGACTTGTTAAACAGTTCTTCTGGCAGCGCACTGCAAAATGATTATTTGCCACCCCAAGCACCTAAAATATCGCCGGCTAAAAACCATATTGCAGCAGAGCATTATCTGTATGCATCTATTTCTCAACCTCAAGAGCCCCTGCCTCAACGCGCCTCAAATCCGGCAATTCCTCCCATTCAATATTCTGAAAAACCACAACAAATTGCAGTAGAAAAAGCACCGATTTCTAATATACCCGCTCAGTATATAACAGCAGATTATTCAGCAAAATCCATCCCAGTTGCCATTCTGGAAGCCATGACAATCGGCGATGCTGAACAGGCTGTTATCGAACAGGTGACAGCCTTACAAAAAAACTATGGCGGTAAGTTAATTTTACAGGGCAACCCGGCTTATGCTCTGCCACTACAAATCACCGCCGCCGCCTTTAATCGGCAAGGGGCTAAAAACGTAATTATCGACAACACTGGCTCGCAGGAAAAAATTAAAGTGTTACTGGATTTTACAGGCTAGTTATTCTTGCCAAATTCCTTCAGCCCCGCTGCAATCAACGCACCGCTATTTATATCCGGTGATTGATCAATAATAGAACGCAAAATGCGAAACGTTTCCAGCCGTTCATAGCCTAAATTCGTTAAGGCAGAAACGGCTTCGGCCATGGCGTTTCCTTCAGCAACAGCGGAGGCAGCAGAAGCCATAACGCCACTGGTTTCAGAAACACTAAACATCGCGGGAATTTTATCTTTTAGTTCATTAATGATGCGGGCAGCCACTTTGGCACCCACACCATTTGCCTGTGTTAACAATTTCTTTTCTTCCGCGGCAATGGCCTCATACAACATTTGCGGTGTTAAGGTTGAAAGCAGCGCCAAGGCCACTTTACCGCCAACACCCTGCACACTACTTAAACGGTTAAACCATTCCTGTTCTTCCAAACTTTGAAAGCCAAACAATTGAATATGATCTTGCCGCACTTGCGTTTCTACATATAGCACGGCGGATTGATGCAATGCCAACTGCCCCAAGGTTGTGGAGGAACAAGACATCAGATAGCCAACCCCCTGCACATCAATAATAGCTTTACCCTCGGCAATATGGACGATCTTGCCAGATAACCGCGCAATCATTTAATTGCCTTTTGTAGTTTATCAATTAATGGCTGCAATGTGTTGCGGTGCACTATATAGGCATATCGATTAATAATCAGTTTTGAGGTTACCTCTAGAATGCGTTCACGTTCTACCAAACCATTGGCCTTTAACGTGGCACCACTGGAAACCAGATCAACGATATAATCGGCCAGCCCTACACTGGGGGCAAGCTCCATCGCACCATTCAGCTTAATACATTCTACCTGAATGCCGCGCTCGGCAAAGTATTGCTTTGTCAGATTAGGGTATTTACTGGCAATACGTAATTTACCAATTTCATGATAATTCGGTGCATCTGCAGGGCTGGCAATAGATAAACGACAGGCAGCAATTTTCAGATCCAAGGGCGCAATCACTTGGTCGTAATTACATTCAGCAATAACGTCATTGCCGGCAATACCAAAATCCGCCCCACCAAAAGCCACAAAAGTGGCAACATCAAAGCTACGAATAACAATCAATTGGATATGCGGCTGATTGGTTTGAAAAGCCAATTTCCGACTTTCCTTATCAAAAAAGTCGTCTTCCGGTATAATATTAACAGCTTTTAATAAGGGCAGTACTTCTTGTTGAATACGGCCTTTCGGCAAGGCTAATGTTAATTTACCGGAGGACAAATGTTGCCTCAATTTCCACAGCCACACCAAGTGGCAAGGCATTAGTGCCCACTGCTGCGCGAGCATGCTTTTTCTCAAAGATGTGGTTCATCAGGGCGCTGGCCGCGTCGATTACGGCGGGCTGCTGGGTAAAGTCATCAGTACAATTAACAAAACCGCCCAAACGTGCACAGTGGCTCACTTTATTTAAACCACCAAAATGCTTTTGCACTTGCGCTAAAATATTTTGCCCGCAAAGAAAAGCGGCTTCTTGCGCTTCTTCCAAAGAAATTTCTTTCCCCACTTTACCAATGTAATGCGCCTTACCCTCTTTCCACGGCAATTGGCCGGAAACAATTAATAAGCCATTTGCTTCAAAACAGGCGGTGTATTGCGCCGTTGCAGCCGATAGTGGCTCTGGCAAATCAGCAAGGCAAAAATTTTGTAAAAGTTGTTCAATCATACAATAACGATCTTAAATAATTATGGTCGGGGTGGAGAGATTCGAACTCCCGACCCTCTGGTCCCAAACCAGATGCGCTACCAGACTGCGCTACACCCCGAATTTTCAAAGACTACTTAGAAGATTTTACGCTCGCTGGCAAGTGGTGTTCCGCTGAAGAAGAATAAAATATTCCAACACATCTTTATTACAAAAAATATATAATATTCAATATTATGTTGTACTGCTACAAACAAATAGCTATGCTGTTGGTATTTTTAAAGACAACCATTTTTTTTTACATTATTAAAGCCTACAAAAAGACATGAAAAATAACCTCGATATCGTTTTTAGTGCTGATGAAATTCTATTATTCTTCCACCGCCGTAAATATATTATTGGTCTAATTATTCTTCTATTCGCCCTATTGGCGTTTTTCCATACGAAGAATACAGACAAACTTTACAAATCAAGCACTGATATTTTAATTCAAATTCAACAAACACAAGTTGTTGATATTCAGGCTGTTTCGCCACAAACAACTAGTGATTTAAATGCTTTACGCAGCCAGGTAGAGCTTATTATCAGCCGATTCATGCTGAAACAGGTGGTGAAGGATCTTAACTTAATACAAGACCCTGAATTTAATGGTCGGCTAAGAACGCCGGGCACAATTAAAACGTTTAAACAAAAAGTTCGCAACGTTTTCTCAGACGCTCCCCCTGCCCCGCCTGTTGATATCGAAGTACAACAACAAGTAGAAATTGAATCAGCAATCAGCGCCCTAAAAGGTAAACTGGACGTTGATTTATTGGCTGGTTCTTACATTATTCAGATTGCAGCCACAACAAAAGATCCGGTTAAATCCAAAAACGTCGCCAATACTCTGGCGGAAAATTACCTAAGCTTTCTAGGAAGCAGCAAGCTTAATGATACCAAAGAGGCAAACAAATGGCTGGAAGAGCGCCTGGAGGTTTTGCGCAAAGAAGTAGAAGAAAGTGAAGCTGCGGTTGAAGAATATAAATCTAAAAATAATTTATTAAGCACCAGCGGTGAAGACCTTACCGAACAGCAAGTTCTGGAAATCAACCAGAAAGTTGTGCAACTTGAAAGTGAACTTTCAGAAAAAAGGGCGCGTTTAAACACAGCGCAGCGCGCTTTAGATAGTGGGCTTCGAAATGCAGAATCTTTAGGTGACGTCTTAAGCTCTCCGGTTATCACTTCCTTAAGAAGGCAGCAAGCCAACATTGCACAGGAAAAAGCCGAGCTATTGACTCGTTATGGTAGCGAACACCCGAATATGATTAAGGTTCTGGAAGAAGAACAGGATGTTTTGCAGCAGATAAAACAAGAAGTAGGCCGTATTGTTAGCAGCCTGAGAAATGAAGTAAATGTATCTCAACAAAAGCTAGCTTCATTGAAAAGTAGCATGATCAATATAAAGCAAGAGCTGAGCCAAAATAGAGAATCGCGTCCGAAGCTAAAACAGCTGGAAGAACAAGCCAGTTCCAGCCGCCGTATTTTTCAGGTATTTTTAGAGAGATTTAAGGAAACCGATTTACAAACCGGTTTAGTAAAAGCCAATGGTGAAATAATTTCACCGGCTATTGAGAGGTACTCCCCCGTTTCCCCCAATCTAAAACTGAATCTGGCCTTGGCCATTATTATGGGCGCTGTTTTTGGCACTATTCTTGCCAGTATTTTAGAGTTTTTCTCTCGCGGCATTAAAAACCCTGCTATGATGCGCCAGCATGTGGGTATTGAAAATTTAAACTGCATTCCCCAGGTTAAAAATTTCAATAAAAACATGGTTAATTTACTGGCAGACAAAAATTCTGATTATTACCAGTCTATCAAGGAAACCGAATACTACATTCACACCTGGGCAGGTGACAAAAAGAAGGTATTAGCCATCGCCTCTTCTATACCAGCAGAGGGGAAAACATCCGTTGCCCTGGCATTATCCATGTTGAAGAAAACAGGGAATCGCAAGGTTTTACTAATTGATTGTGATTACAGAAAACGCAGCGCCACACGCCGCTTACAGCTTGCCAAAGAAGACGGTTTGCTAGATGCTTTAAACCAGTTCCATGGTACTAATGATATAGAAAAACTGGATATCAACAGTTATATTCGACAAGTAAACCCCTTTGAAAACTTTTATTTTCTACCCGCTGGTAATGATAAATCTGAACATATCAGTATGTGGGAATTGCTTGAAAGTGGCAGTTTTGATAAGATTATCGATAATTTAAAAAACGATTATGACCTGATTATTTTAGATACTGCTCCCTTACTGGCTGTTCGCGAAATGCAGAATATGCTAAATTGCTGCGACGGTGCACTGGTTGTGGCTCGCTGGAAAAAAACACCGATAACTGCCGTGCAACATACCGTTGATATTCTACGCGAAAAAAATGTTAAAATTCTGGGTTCTGTTTTAAACCTGACACAAGAAAACGACATGAAATTATACGACCGTGGCAGCCGCGAGTTTTACAAGACCAAATATAAATATTATTAACGAAATTCACTATGCGCTTTTATTCCTTATTATCCCTAATTTTAATTTTGCCAACCATTGGCTTGTTGAATGGTTGCACCTCTTTAAACGCTTTTGTTTTGGGGGAAAAAGTGCATACCAGCCGTAAAGTAGCCGAACAAAGCCAGGGAACCTATCGCATTGGTAATGGCGATACCATCAAGATTAATGTTTATAATGAATTGGATTTATCTGGCCAGTTTATTGTTGATGATACCGGCAGCTTTTCATTGCCATTATTAGGCAGCGTTGAGGCAACTGGCCGAACAATTCGTGAATTAGAAACCTTTATCGCCAGTCAGCTGGATGGCCGCTTTCTTAGAAACCCCAAAGTTAGTGGTGAAGTACTAACGTTTCGCCCTTTTTATATTTTAGGCCAAGTGAACAACCCAGGCGAATATCAATTTAGACCAAGCCTGGATACTGTTAATGCCGTGGCCATAGCCGGTGGTTTTACAACCCGGGCAAATAGAACAGTGATCTTTATCAAAAAACGTGATGAATCGACAGAAAAGCTTTTTGAATTAAACAGCACGATTCCGGTTTTACCAGGCGATACATTAAGGGTCGCCCCACGCTACTTCTAGAAGTAGCAAATATTTTTTAAGGTTTTATTTTATGCATATCGTTCATGTTATTACACGTTTTATTCGCGGGGGCGCCGATGAAAACACGCTGCTTACCTGTAATGGGCAAGCCGAAGCAGGGCATAAGGTAACTTTAATATGCGGCGCCGCTTTTGACCCGACCATGCAAGCGGAATTACATTCTGATATCGCCTTTATAATCGAAGAAAATCTGGTTCGCCCCATTCATCCGCTAAAAGATGCACGTTGTTATTTAAATCTTAAAAAACTGCTAAAAAAATTACAGCCCGATGTGGTGCATACCCACGAAAGCAAGGCTGGTATTATTGGGCGATTAGCCGCAAAACACGCAGACGTGCCAAAAATTGTGCATGGCGTACATATTCTGGCTTTTATGGATACGGATATTGTTAAAGCAACGCTGTTTAAATTTTTGGAACGTTATGTCGGCCGATTTACAGACGCTTTTGTTCACGTTAGCCCCGCCATGCAAGCCGCCTGTAAAAAAAATAATATTGGGAATAACAGCCAGCATGTTGTTGTGCCCAGCGGCATGAAGCTGGAACGTTACGAAACAGCCAAGCCAATAGATTTGGCCAAACGGTTAAAATTACCGGAAGATTCCACACACTACAAAGCCTTGCTAATGTCTGGCACCTTGGAAAAACGCAAGCGCGTTGCAGAATTTGTAGCCGCCTTTGCAGAAGTGAAGCAAGCCGTGCCAGAAGCCATTCTGCTGGTTGGCGGTGACGGTGCCGAGCGCAAGAATATTGAATTGATTATTCAGCAAAAAAATCTTCAAGATTCTGTATTCCTTTTAGGTTACACAACAGAATTACCCGGCTGGATTGCTGCAACGACCTTGTGCGTACACATGGCAACGCACGAAGGTTTGCCTCGCGTTATTATTCAATATTTGGCGGCAGGCAAACCTGTAGTTGCAACACAACTAGACGGCTTAGACAGCATTTTAACGGATGGTAAAAACGGTTTTATTACCCAAAAAATTCCTGATGCTGTAAAAAAGATTACAGCCGTGTTACAGGATGATGCATTATATTCTCAGCATGAAAGAAGGCGGCGGTGAACACGAATGTTGCCCCATGGAGCCACCAAAATATGGTGGAATGCATCCAACAGGTTTATGACAATATTTAAAGGAATACTTTAAATGACAATTTTATTAACAGGCGCCGCCGGTTTCGTTGGCTATCATTTAACCCAGCAATTATTGGCAAACGGTTATAAAGTAATTGGGATTGATAATTTAAATACCTATTATAACCCAAAATTAAAACAGGCTCGGCTAAAAAATTTAAAGGCAAGCCTGGTTTCCAGTTTGTAGAAATGGATATTACCAATCAGGATGGCCTAAACAACTTACCACAAGCTGATGATATTGAACTGGTTATTAATCTAGCGGCACAAGCCGGGGTTCGTTATTCGCTGGAGCATCCGTTTGCTTATGCCCATTCAAACTTGAATGGCCATTTAAGTATTCTGGAATTTTGCCGCCATGCCAAACAAAAACCACGCTTGATTTATGCGTCTTCCAGTTCTGTTTATGGCGGCAATACTAAAGTGCCGTTTAGTGAGGAAGACGCGGTAAATAACCCGGTTTCCTTATACGCCGCCACCAAACGTGCCGATGAATTAATGAGCCAAACCTATGCTCATTTTTATGGCATTCATCAAATTGGCCTACGATTCTTCACCGTTTATGGCACCTATGGCCGCCCAGACATGGCTTACTGGTTATTTACCGATAAAATTGTTAATGATCAGCCCATCAAAGTGTTTAATAACGGCAAGTTACGCCGCGACTTCACCTATGTTGATGATATCGTTGGCGGCATTATGGCCATGGTAAAGAACTATAAAGCGCCCAGCGAAGGGGCACCGCATACAATTTATAATATTGGCAATAATAAGCCCGTTGAACTATTTCGTTTCATCGAAATTGTTGAAGAAGCGGTTGGCAAAAAAGCCAATAAAGTAATGATGCCCATGCAGCCAGGTGATGTAAAAGAAACATACGCGAATATTGATAAGCTAAAAGCGGATTATGACTTTACGCCCTCTACCCGATTAGAAGATGGCATTCCGCGCTTTGTTGAATGGTACAAAGACTTTCACAATCTATAATGTCTAGCCCTGCTCAACATACTCTTCGCCCCAAACTATGGTGGTTCATTAACCGCTTTCATCGCGGTGGGGCAGAACTTGGTTTACTGAAACTGGTTGAAAACAATTTTTTCCAAGATTTTGAATTAACCATCTGTACCATTGTTGAAGGGGACGCCTCATTGCGAGAAGAATTTGAACAACGCGGTATTCAAACTTTGACAATGAAAGCACAAGATGGACTGGGGCCAAAGGAATGGATCCAGTCTGTTTTCTGGCTAAGACAAAAAATTCGGGCACATCAACCGCAAATTCTGGTGCTTTCCCTGCCCCAGGCTAATATTGCGGGGCGCATAGCCGCTAAGCTGTTTAATAAAAGATATCGACCCGAGGTTATATCATTTGAGCATAACACCGTTTTGGCCAAACCCATCTATGAAACCCTGTTCCGTTTAACGGGGCGTTTTATCGATGCTATTTTTGCTGATTGCCAAGAAACAGCAGCTGTTGCGCAAAAGAAGTTCTATCATCGGCAAGGTATTTTACCGGTATGGATCGTTCCCCTTGTCAGCTTTGAACCCTTAAAGGAAACGATTGAAAAATGGCAACCCAGTGACCCCGTTCAATTGATTAGTGCAGGTCGTTTAACTACCGTTAAAAACCATTTATGTATTCTACGCGCCCTGCCCCTGCTTAAAGAAGCTGGCGTTAATGCGGAACTAACAATCTACGGAGAAGGCAGCCAGCGAAAACAGTTAGAAGAAGAAGCGGAAAAACTTGGCGTTACCCGGCAATTAAATTTGCCGGGCTTTGTTTCCAACTGGCCGCAAAAACCAGCAGATATTTTTATTTTAAGTAGCACACAAGAAGGTCTTTGCATTGTTGTTCTAGAAGCGATGCGTGCAGGCCATGCTGTCATTTCCCCTAACTTGGGGGGCTTAAAAGATTACGGTGATGATGAGACTGTTTTTCTATTAGAGGAAACCACACCAGAAGCTATTTGCGATAAAGTAGCTCGTGCGGTACATGATCCCGTGCAAACAACACAAATGATTCAGCAACAACAGCAAAAGATTGATGCCCTTTACAGCACACCTGTTGTGCAACGTATTCTGCAGCATATTGCTGCTGATATTAGAAAAACATTCCAGGTTTAACGCATGCCTATCGTCATCGCTATTCTTACCCTGATGACACAGTTTGAGGCAGATATTGGTGTCATGAAACTGAAGCCATTTGACGTTATTATTATATTTTCAGCCGCCTATTATTTGCTGTTGTTTATGTTTCGCGGCTACAAAATTAGCATTCCCTTTTGCTTTTTACTACTTTTACCCTTTTTCCTTACCCATGTTATGCAAGCCAGGCATTTAGGCATGTCGAATGTCATCCGTGAAGGTATTCAGGCAATGATCATGCTGTTATTCGTCATTTTTGCTTATACAACGGTAAATCGCGAAACGATCCTGCGTTACAGCAAAACAATGTGTTTCGGTATTACAGCTATTTTGACTTATGTCGTAATCTGGCATCTGGCAAATGGCCATGTTTCGCGGTGGAAAGAATTTGATGATGCGAAATTTGCATTCACGATATTCCCCATAATTCCAACATTTTTGGCTTTAAAAGATAAATATGCCCCTACGAAATGGACGAAGCGCGGGGCTTTAATATTATTTCTTTATGTTCCCTTGGTTGTTTTATCCGGCGAACGAAAAGCGGCACTTGTAACATTTATCCTGTTGGGCATTGTAGGCCTGCGAGGACACTTATTTAAAAAGCCGGCAAACATTGCTATTATATTCATTGGGCTTTTTGCCTTTTCCGTCGTTTTGCCCATTATTGCCGAATTGCCTTATATAAAAAGGCAGATCGAAAGTGTAACACAGGATGATAGTGCGGAACTGGTTTTAAACAACGATGGTACTTATAATGTATTATCCCCTAGCAATGCCCAACGTGTTTTTGCCTGGGAACGCAGCTTTGAAATTGTGCATGAATATCCTTTCTTCGGCATTGGCACCAATATGTATAAGCAATACATTAGAAGGAATTACAGTGCTTACCCCACTTTTCTTAAGGTTGAAATTCATTCAGAATTTCAGCGGGCATTAGTTGAACTGGGTATCATTGGCCTGCTGTTTTATTTGTTACCTTTAATACGCACATTTTTCTTTATAGCGCGTTGCTCTTTGCGCCCTGATACTTATATGATCCGTGATCTGGGTATTGCTTGCTGTGTCTCTTTTATCCTGATCATGGCTACAGAAGGCGGCGGCACTCAGCAATTCGTTCTCTATACTTTGCTGGCACTGTTTCCTGACCTTGCCGCAAAGGTTTATCAAGAGCATCGCTTACAGAAATACACCGAAAAAGATTTATATAAAGAGGCTAAAGGACGCTTAATAGAGGAACATTTGGTGCAGAAAGATACCAACAATGCCTCCTATAGTTAGTATTGTTATGGCTGTTTATAACAGTATGCCTTATCTGCCGGCAGCTGTAGAAAGCATTTTAAACCAAACATTTAAAGATTTTGAATTTATTATCATTAATGATTGCAGCACTGATGGCTCAGCAGAATATTTAAACAGTTTAGATGATCCACGTTTAGTTGTTGTATCACAGCCTAGTAATTAGGGGCTGGGAGCGGCATTGAATCGCGGCCTTTCCATGGCACAGGGGCATTACATTGCCCGTATGGATAGTGATGATATTGCCTATCCAAACCGGATAGAAAAGCAATTAGCCTTTATGGAAAAGCATTTAAATTATATTATCACAGGGGCACATTATGAACTGATTGATGCTGATGGTAAAAAAGGCAGAAAAGTTATTATTCCCAAAAGTGATACAGCGATTCGGTTTCGTATGCTGCTCTCTTATCCTTTTTGTCATCCTACCGTTATGTACCGCGCCGATGTATTAAAAGCGCATGATTTAAATTATAATCCTGCTTGCCGACGTGCACAGGATTATGAACTGTTGGTGCGTTTTGTTGCCTCTTTACCTTTGGCAGAAATATCTAATATGCCAGATTACTTAATGCAATATCGCAAACACAGCCAAAGTATTACAACACTGAAATCTATTGAAAATGGGCAAGATAGAATAAATGCTGTAACGCCCTATCATCAAGCGGCTTTATCTACCGAGTTTTTTTGAAAGTGCTACAATGCAGTTGCTTAAACAGGTTTACTTCTTAAACGATTGGCTAATTGTACGCCACAGACCGAAAGACTTTTGCTTGGCCTTACACGCATTGGCAGAAAATTATGTTCAGCACAGTAATATTGAGCAATCAAAAATCATTTACCAACAAGCAGCGGAATTATTATGGCGAGGCCTTATTTTTAAGGCCAAACTTTATAAACGTCCAGCCAAGTTACTGGCCTTGGTGTTTTATAAGGATGCCATGATATATTCTTTAATAAGCCGGCTTATGACCCGATAATTATTCGCTGCACTTTATCAAAGGCACCCATTTCAATCTGGCGAATACGTTCACGCGAGACACCATATTCGCCACTAAGGTCTTCTAAGGTTGGTGGGTTATCTTGCATACGGCGACGCGTAAAAATATCCCGTTCCCGCGCATTCAAACTATTCATTGCATCGCTAAGCTGACTGTAACGTTTGTTATACTCATCGCGTTCAAGTGTAATAGTTTCTTGGTTTGCACCTTCCTCTGCAAGCATATCTTGCCATTGGCCAGTACTCTCTTCACCGGTATGAACCGTTGTATTTAAAGATTGATCCCCGCCGCGCCCCATACGACCATTCATGTCATACACTTCTGAACGTGTAACCGATAACTTTTCGGCAATGTAATCGGCTTGCTCATTGGTTAAATCCTGAGATGTTTCACCATCATAATTCGCCAAGCTATTTTTCATTTTCCGCAAATTAAAGAACAGCTTTTTTTGCGCCGCTGTTGTTCCAATTTTAACCAGTGACCAGCTATGTAAAATGTATTCTTGAATGGAGGCTTTGATCCACCACATGGCATAGGTTGAAAGACGAAAACCGCGATCAGGGTCAAATTTCTTAACGGCCTGCATCAGCCCAACATTACCTTCAGAAATCACTTCACTCATCGGCAGGCCGTAGCCTTTGTATTTCATGGCAATTTTGGCAACCAGGCGTAAATGACTGGTTACTAGCCTATGCGCCGCTTGTTTATCTTGCTCATCACGCCAGGCAATAGCATATTTTTGTTCGTCTTCCACGCTAAGCATCGGAAATTTACGTATTTGTGATAAATAGGCGGTTAAACCGTTTTCATCACCGTTTAAAACAGGGATTGTTGTAGGATAAGTTAATGCACTCATGATATTTTTATAGAATCGTTTCCTAATTTTGTCAATAATAACCTAGTAATTTAGTTGGTTATTACCTTGTAATGATAAGTTAGCGGATTAATAATAAAAATAACACTATTTCCACTGCCTTTTTGATAAAATTACAGTAAAGTTATTTGCCGGGCGCAATAGGGGGCTGTGGTAAAGCCGCGTGAGCCTAGCGCGGTTAGAACATAAAGATTTTCTGCTATCTCATGATAATAGGGCAACGTATCTTTTGAACTACCACGAATAGAAGCTCTCCCCCCCTGAATGACTGCGGTGTAGTCATTAGTCATTTTCTGCCAGCGCTGAAGATTTTGTTGATTGTCTTCATCTTGTACAGATTTATCTGTAGAGTGGCGTTGATACGTAGAACCAGCAATCCCTAAATTATTTTTTAAGGAAATAGCATAGCCATTGTGCGATTTAACATGCTGAAATTGGCAGGCTGTTTTGAAAACGGTTATCTGCCCGCGCACGGGTATAATAAATAATTCCGGCAATAATTGACTGGCTTGCCAACCATTGCAAATGTAAAGCTTTTTACAATTGTATTCGCCTATCTGATACCCTTCAATCGTTTTTTGCCATTGGCTAACCTTACATTTAATAATAGGAATATCTTTCAATAAAGCAGGCAGCACCTTGTGCGGTTCTAGTATGCCCCCTTGCGGATATACTAAGTTCTCGTTTTCATATTTAGCATATGAAGCAAATTCCTGTTGCGCTGCAATACGGCGAAAACGACTCTCATCTTTACCTTTTGTTGGGCAACAGATAACAGGGATACGCTGCAACAAATCGCCATAAAATTTCAGGGCATAATCATAAGCCGCCACATAAAAACTGCCCATTTTCGAAGGCTCTGCGGTAAACAAAGGGTACAACGCCGCCGCTATATTACCGGAGGCTCCCTGCCCTATGCCAGCAGAATCTAGCACGTAAACGGATTCGCCTTTTTGCTTTAGGTGCCAGGCCACACAAGCACCCGCAATGCCCGCGCCAACAATAATATTGTCAACTATTATCATTCATTTGATGCCAAAAATTAATAAACTGATCAATTTCCTGCTGCGTGGTTCCCCATCCCCAGCTAACACGAATCGCTTTATCAGCATAGGGATGCTGCATTGCGGTTAATACGTGGCTAGCGGTTACTTTACCAGAAGAGCATGCAGCACCGGCACTAATGGCAATACCCTCTAAATCAAACGCCACAACTTGCGTTTCTGCTTTTAGATTTTCCATATAAATGTTTACCGTGTTAGGCAGGCATTTGGTCTCTTTGCCAATCACATTAGGAATATGCTTTAAAATTTGTTGCCTGAAATCGTTGCCATTTTGGATGACGCTGGAATGTTGGACGTAGGGCACAATACCAGCCAAAGCTAACATATTTTCTGTTCCTGCCCGCCGCCGATGCTCTTGCATACCGCCATAGAATAAAGGTTTCAGCTTATCTATATCATGCACAACCAACGCCGCTATGCCTGGTGGCCCACCGCTTTTGTGGAAACAGACAGTCATATAATCAAACTGGCTATTTAGAAAATGTAGCGGAAGGCGGCCAATGGCCTGTGAGGCATCTATATGCAGCAACGCACCTTGCTTATGCACAATTTGTTGAATAGCCTGAACATCCTGAATAATGCCCGTTTCATTGTTGGCCAATGTAATTGAAACCAACATATCTGGCTGAACAGCGGTCTTGAGCTGCGCTAAATCCACTAACCCATTTTCCAAAACCGGTATGACAGCAACCTTTGGATGCTTTAATAACGAAGGATGCGCTGTCGCTTCTACCAACACATGCCCGTGTTGGTGCAATGCCAAGGCATTTGATTCTGTTCCCGATGCGGTAAAAACAATTTGTTTTTCCCCTGCCCCTATAAAGTTAGCCAATACTTTTCGGGTTTTATCCAGCAATTGCTTGGCTGCTACGCCGTGATAATGAACAGAAGAGGGGTTGCCTACTTGCTGTGACTGTGCGGCGATTGCTTTTTGAACCGATGGCAAAATAGGTGCCGTTGCGTTGTAGTCTAGGTAGATCATTATAAAAATTAATCATTATGAACGTAACCAGTGCTTTAAAAACGCTGTCATCCTGAGCGCAGCCGAAGGATGACAACTATTTAATAGGTGAACTTCAATTTAGATTAGTAATGGTGCTTATACATTTCAAAATATAGATACACTAGGCAAAAATTACCCGGCAAAAATTGCCACTGCCCGGCAAAATGTGCCGATTTACCTACAATACCCCTTAAAAACGCCCTATAAACCCAACTAAATTGATTGTATCGGCAAGATTTTCCGCCTATTTGCAGAAAACGGCAAATATTTCCGACTAAAGTTGCCGATTTGGCACACTATCTGCAACTAACCTTCCTGATCGGATAATCAGCCTTTATCGCGGTCAGAGGTCAGGACGACCAGTATTTTCACTCCAAGTAGGAGATATATTATGGCTAATTCAATTCTAACCAACACCGCTGCTTCCAGTGCCCAACGTTTCGTTTCCCAAGCCGGGATGGCGTCTGCTTCCAGTATTTCAAAACTATCTTCCGGTAGTCGAATCGTTAAAGCATCTGATGATGCTGCTTCATTGGCTATTAGTAACAAGTTGCGTGCTGATATTGCGACACTAAACCAAGCTAGCTCAAACGCCTCTCAGGGTTCTTCCCTATTACAGGTTGCTAACGGTGGTTTATCACAAATCGGTGACCTTCTAACACGGATGAAAACACTGTCAACACAGGTTGTTAACGGTACGTTATCATCTTCCGAGCGTCAGTTTGCGCAACAAGAATTTTCACAAATGATCACACAGATCGGTGAAACTGCTTCACAAACACAGATGAACGGAATTGCGATGCTTAACGGTGGAGACAAAATTTTGTCTGAAACTGTTAAAGGTGCAGCTGTTACCGGTAACATTGGTGCTAGCACAACAACACTGGCTGCAACAGGTACAACCCGATTCACAATCGCTGGTGCTAGTATTACTGGTGCTGTAAGTGGTGAAGTAAAAGCTGTGCGTACAGAAGCTTTAGGTGGCCAGATCAAAATGCAGATCGACATTGGCAACCAAACCTTTGAAGGCATTGTTGATGATGGCGCCGTTGCCACAACCGAAATAGAATTTCGCGATGTGAACAATAGTGAAAGTGGTTTTACTATGGTAACAACTACAGCGCCTCTAACGAACGCTGCTGCAACAAAAACTGATCTGGAAACTGCTTTTAACCTGTCTAACGGTGCAGCTGCCAACGTAAGTTTTAGTAGTAATGCCGCCGAGCAAAATACTGCTGCTGCTTTAATTAACAGTGGTGCTGCTACTTTTGCCGCTGCTATTGATGCTTCTGGTGCAACGAAAGATCAGACTTATACTTTGACAACAAAGTTTACTGCTGCTGATGCTACAACAGGAACAACAGAAAAACTGGAATACCAGCTTACAGGTGAAGACGGTAACGTTTATACTGCAACACTGGAAGATCAGGACACAGGCAACGCTAACAGTTTACTAGCTGCTGGTACAAGCTCAACCTTGAAGTTTAGTAATGGTATTGAATTGACTGTAGATGCAACTGCAAGTGCTGCTGCGGCTGTTAACTCTATCGGTAGTGCAACTGCTCGTGGTGTTCAGTTTGAAGTAAACGCTGGTAACTCAACATCTCTTGATTTCCAGGTTGGTGTTAAGTCTACTGACTTAATTAGCATTAACTTTGATTCCATGAGTACTGCTTCCCTTGGTGTAGCTGGTCTAAACATCGAATCTGTTGCTGCTGGTCAGGCTGCTTCTAACGCTATTGATCTGGCTATCAACAAGGTGAACACCTCTGTTGCCCAGGTTGGTGCGTTACAAAGCCGGATGGAATATGTTCAGTCTAACCTTGCAACCGTTACTGAAAACGTAACAGCTGCGAACGGTGTGTTTAAAGATGTAGACATGGCCAAAGAGATGACTGAGTTCACCAAGAACCAGGCGTTAATGCAGGCTGGTGTGTCTATGCTTTCTCAGGCTAACCAGACTCCTCAGCTATTACTTCGTCTTATCGGTTAATACGCAATGGTTTCTAAAACCACATAAAGAGGATTGGGCGACTGTGTATGCAGTTGCCCTATTCTCACATCAATAATAATAAAAACTGGAACGCGACATATCATTATAACCCCTTCTACGAAAGGAGAATGTTATGGGTCCCGAATTAAGCAATGGCCGCATGCCACTGCCAAACATGCAGAGCCAAAGCAGTACAAGAGCTTTAAAAGCAACGGCACAAATACCGGCAGAACAAAATGCTGCCACTAGTAACCCGCACCTAACCCAACAGGTTGCCGGATTAAAATCAGAAAAATTTGTGCATCGCAGCAGCAACGTTGATAAGAACAATGTCAACAAGTCATTGCCAAAAGAAGGTAGTGATGCGAGACCGCGTATTTCACTGAAATCCCTTACTGTTTTTAACGATAGCGACAGTGGAAAAGTTGTTTCCGTTATGCGTGACATGCAAAACGGAAAGGAGATACAAATTCCCGATGATCGCGCCTTGCAACGTTATAAAATGGTAAAAGAACAATACAATCAGATGAGCCAAACAGTAAAAGAGAATCTCAAAACTTCAGTAGTAACCTAATCGTATTTATATATACTTTTTCAGGATTGCCTTTTCCTCATCCAGAACTAGTTTACGATTGGCATAGGAAAGAGCAAAGCTAGACTGAATTTTCAAGCTTTCAAGCACATCAGGGTTATTATTACTTTTTTCAACGGTAATTTTTAAGGCTTTCAAACCTTTTTGCAGGCGTATCCCAACCTCTAAATGCCCAGCACCATCTCTTGCAATGGGTTGAAAAATATCCTCTAGAATATCCGCTACAACAATAGTGGGCGCATGGATTCTTTTATGAACCAATTCCTTGGGCGCATCAGCAATTTTTTCCAGCCATGGTGATAAAACCCGTACTGCACTATTAATAATACTAATCGCCGTACCAGGGTCATTAACCGCCGGAGATAACGCACGAGAGGCTATTTCCCCCAATACAATAAGACCAAAACGTGCATCCTGCTGAAAAGAGCGCTGCTCGCCAATCACAAAAGCGTCTTTAATAGCATCTTCTATGTCTTGCTGAATCAGCGGATTTGATACATAGGCCAAAGGGTTCAATTGGCTAGCAAAACGCCCTGGCAAGGATTGTAAATATATCTCTATATTCGCCTCCTCTGCAATAGCCGACAAAGCCTCCAGGTCAATATGCTCTACATAGCCAATTCCCGTGGAAATAATAGGCTTGTGGGTAATTGCAGGCCGATACTCCTTTAAAGGCTGGCATTTTAAATAAGGATGCTCAATATGTTTTGCGATGGCATCTGTTGTGGCTTTTTCCACCAAAGCAATAGTGTGATCCATCCGCCCTAATTTTGACAAATGATCAATCCAGCGTAATAGCGTCAAAATAATGTAGGCGACTACCAATAATGTGATACCAAAAAGTATTAATCGCCCGTCGTTGCCATACGCATTGCTATCCAATGCAATAATGCCAACAATACTATATAGAAATGCGCCAATGAAGGTAGAAAGGGCGTTTTGCGATGTTTTATCATCCAGCAACAAACGCGTTGAGCGTGGCGTGGCGTTGGACGTTGCCGCACCATAGGCCGCAACCATTGTGCTTAGGGAAAACGTTGTAACCACCAACATGCTGTTGGCCAAAATATGTAAAACATCCTCCACGGCCTCTGCATCAATGGTTCGACTAACTTCTTCGGGAATATATTGGTTTAATAAACTACCAGCTAAAGCGGCCAATAATCCAATTAAACTGAAAATACTGGCACGCAACCATAGTTTGTTAGAAAATTTCCCTAATATCCATTGCCATTTTTTCATTAAATAATTTTCTTTGTAATTTTTTATTGTTTTTGTACGATAGTTGTTATTGCAAGCATGTTTGTATGGCACAATACAGACATTAGTCTTGATTAAAATTTTATAATAATTAGATAACTTCTTAATGGTAAAGCATACTTCCCCCAAACAGGAAAACAACGTTCCTGAAAATTCTCAAGACCAGGATGAGCAAGAAATTGCAAACGTGTCAATCCCTGAATCTTTTGAAGAACCCCTAAGAAAGCTGGTAAAACGGCAGAAAGGGCGCGGTAAGGTCAGTTTTGACGATTTGAACAACATTCTACCAGAGGATACTATTGATGATAGCACCATTGAAAATGTTATTGTTTTCTTGGGTCAACAAGGCATTGAGGTTACCGACGATGACGACGATAGTGATGAAAACGAAGTTATTATCAACGAAGATGGCAGTGCAGTTTCCTCAGCAAAAGTAAAAACTGGTAACGTTGATGACAGTGCTGTTGGCCGCTCTGACGACCCGGTGCGCATGTATTTACGCGAAATGGGCAACAAAGAGCTGCTAACCCGTGAAGGTGAAGTAGCCATTGCCAAACGCATAGAAAAAGGCCGCGAGGAAATGATTGAGGGGATATGCGAAAGCCCTTTAACCGTTCGCGCCATTGTTTCCTGGCACGATGCCTTATTGGAAGATCAAATTTTATTACGAGATATTATTGATCTGGAATCCACCTATGTGGCGGAAAGTGACGAAGTTAAAGACCAGGCCAAAGCCGCTGAAGCAGAAAAAGATGCGATTCGAGAAGCCGAAAAAGCAGAGATAGCGGCGCAAACCATTGCCGCACAAAAAGCCGAAAAAGAAAAGCATCAGGCTGAACTGGCGGAGTTATCAGAAGGTGATGATATTGAAGAAGATGAAGACGCCAAACTAACAGAAGAAGAACTAGATGAAGTTCTGGAAACTGTCGGTGAACGCGCCGAGGAAGAGGATGAAGAAGAGTCAGAAGATGACAATACTATTTCCCTTTCCATTATGGAAAAAACCCTAAAGCCGGTTGTTTTGGAAACGTTTGAAAAAATCTCTCTTATTTGGGAAGACATTCAGGCACAACAAAAATTGCGTATTGAACGTTTGCAACAGGGCAAAAAGCCTGATCCGGCACAGGAAAAAAAATACGAAGCCACCCGCAAGGAGATGGCTATTTTGTTAGAAGGTGTACACCTAAATAACGCCTGTCTTGAAGAGCTGGTTGATCAGCTTTACGCCCTGAATAGACTGTTAATAGGCCAGGAAGGCAAGCTATTGCGCCTGGCAGAAAAAGCCCGTGTTAAACGCGAAAGCTTTCTGAAAGAATATTACGGCTCTGAATTAGACCCTAACTGGGTAGAACGTGTTCAGGATATCGACAAAAAATGGGCTTCGTATATTGAAAAAAGCGGCGATGAAATTGCCATTTTACGAGAAGCTATTTATGAAATTTCCGAAGAAGTAGGCATGCCTATTTCAGAATTTCGCCGGGTTGTTAATATGGTACAAAAAGGGGAAAGAACCTCTAACCGTGCCAAAAAAGAAATGATCGAAGCCAACCTACGTTTGGTCATTTCCATTGCAAAAAAATATACTAACCGCGGCCTGCAATTCCTTGATTTAATCCAGGAAGGCAATATTGGCCTGATGAAAGCAGTGGATAAATTTGAATATCAGCGTGGGTATAAATTTTCAACGTATGCCACCTGGTGGATTCGCCAGGCTATCACCCGGTCTATTGCTGATCAGGCACGTACTATCCGTATTCCTGTCCACATGATTGAAACCATCAATAAACTGGTACGCACAGGCCGGCAGATGATGCACGAAATTGGCCGCGAACCAACACCGGAGGAGCTGGCAAAAAAGCTGCAAATGCCACTGGATAAAGTACGCAAAGTAATGAAAATTGCTAAAGAACCTATTTCTTTGGAAACACCTGTCGGTGATGAAGAAGACAGCTCATTAGGTGATTTCATCGAAGATAAAAACGCCGTTATTCCTTTGGATGCAGCGATTCATGGGAACCTGAAAAATACGACCACGAAGGTACTCGCCAGCTTAACCCCGAGGGAAGAGCGCGTCTTACGCATGCGTTTCGGCATCGGCATGAATTCTGACCATACTCTAGAAGAAGTTGGTCAACAATTTACCGTAACAAGAGAACGAATTCGCCAGATTGAAGCAAAAGCCCTACGCAAGCTAAAGCATCCTAGCCGAAGCCGCCAATTGCGTAGTTTTCTTGATACTTGATTATAGAACCCATTTGACAATAAATGTGCGATTGATTTTTAACTAGAACTTCGGTCTATTTATAGACGTTTTTCTAAAAAGCCTTATAAACAATAGTATGGCCAATTTAACTTCTTCGGCGCACCGCGCATTAGACACCCATGAACCGTTAATCTTTGAACAGTCTAGACCGAATAGACGCGGTACAGACCTGCCGCCTATTCCAGAAGCAAACAATAAACTAGGTAGTTTTAAGCGCAGCGAAATTCCCCTGCCCGGCTTATCAGAGCCTCAGGTTGTTCGCCATTATACCCGGCTAAGCCGCCAGAATTTCAGTATTGACGGTGGTTTTTATCCGCTGGGTTCCTGCACCATGAAACACAATCCCCGCCTGAATGAAAAGGTGGCACGGCTTCCCGGCTTTGCAAATATCCACCCACTACAGCCAGAAGATACAGTTCAAGGTGCACTTGAATTGATGCACGTTCTTTCAGAATGGTTAACAGAAATGACAGGTATGGAAAGCGTGGCGCTTTCTCCTGCTGCTGGTGCACACGGGGAGTTGTGTGGCATGATGGCCATTCGTGCGGCAGTGGGTAATGAGAGAAACACTGTACTAGTTCCAGAATCAGCCCATGGCACAAACCCGGCAACAGCGGCGGCCTGTGGTTTTAAAGTAAAATCTATTCCTGCCAACGAGCATGGCCGTGTTGATTTAGAAGCTTTTAAGGCAGCGATGACCAAAGATGTCGCAGCTATTATGATTACCAATCCGAACACCTGTGGCTTGTTTGAAGGCGATATTCGTGAAATTTCCTCCATTATACATGAAAATGATGGCTATGTTTATGGTGATGGCGCCAACTTTAATGCCATAGCCGGGCTAGTGGATGTTGCGGCGTTAGGTGTTGACTGTATGCACATTAACCTGCATAAAACCTTTTCCACGCCACATGGCGGTGGCGGCCCTGGTAGCGGCCCGGTTGTATTCTCCCAAAGGCTAGCAGCGCATGCCCCCGGTCCCATGGTGCAAAAAACAGGTGATTGTTACCAACTTATCGAAAAGCATGGCTTTGGCCGCATAAAAGCATTTCATGGCCAATTTGGCACTTTTGTACGCGCCCTGTCGTACATGATGGCCATGGGCATTGATGGTATTGCTCAGGCTTCTAAAGATGCAGTGCTTAACGCAAATTATCTACGTGTAAAACTAAGTGATATGCTGCATGTTCCCTTTAAAGGCATGTGCATGCACGAAGTATTGTTTAGCGAAAAAGATTTAGGCGTTTCCACCCTAGATTTTGCCAAAGCCTTAATTGATGCCGGCTTCCACCCTATGACCGTCTATTTCCCCTTGGTGGTGAAAGGCGCCATGCTAATGGAACCAACAGAAAGCGAGAGCAAAGAGACCCTGGACGAATTTATCGCCGTTATTCGTGAACTAGCCACTGCCGCCAAAGAAGGTCGCGAAGCCGAATTTAAAGAAGCCCCTATTTATGCCCCTACCAAGCGAATGGATGAAACAAAAGCAGCAAGAGAACCTAAATTAGTATGGCAGGGTTAAAATTCTATGTTCACCTATTTATAGCATCTCTATTCCCCAACCTTTGACATTATAAACTTAACGCCCTATCTAATAACTTGTGCAAACCGTAAAGGATTTTTACTTTGTCTGAAACGACCACCTCTGAACACTCTGTCGAGCATTCTACGAAAAATCGGCCTCTTTCGCCGCATTTGCAGGTTTATAATCCGCAAATTACCTCCATGACTTCCATTTTTCACCGTATCAGCGGGAGTATTCTGGCTATCGGCAATGTCTTTCTGGTTATCTGGCTATACGGCCTTGCCTTTTCTATTGATACTTTTAATGGCATTAACGGCTTTTTGACCAGTTGGCTGGGCATCATCTTTTTAATGGGCTGGACAGCAGCTTTCTGGTATCATTTCTTTGCTGGCATTCGGCACTTGGGATGGGATTTCGGCTATGGTTTTGAACTAAAGACAGCTTATAAAACGGCTTATATAACTTTTATTGCAACTGCTATCTTTACCCTAATTACCTGGATAGGAATTTTGTTTTAATGTCTACTACCTCCACTAAAACACCTGATGCCTATCAGGAATATAAAAAACATTCCTCAAGCCGCAGTGGGACAACTGCCGCATGGCTGATGAAAATAACCTCTATCGCGCTTATTCCCCTTAGCTTATGGTTTTTGATCAATTTGTTGGGGCTATCACAGGAAGCCTATATTGACGCTCGTGTTTGGCTACAACGCCCCATAGCAGGAATTATCGCGTTATTATTTGCAGTTGTTTCTATTTATCATGGCATGTTGGGTGTCAAAGTAGTGATAGAAGACTATGTACATAGTAAGAAGTCACGCCTTATTGGCACATTATTACTGAAATTTGTTAGTTACATCATGCTAGTGGTGGCGATGGTTTCCATTATAAAAATTATATTAGGCTAGGTATTTAGAGAAAAATGGCATTAGAAATTATTGATCACTATCACGACGTTGTTGTTTGTGGAGCCGGTGGTGCCGGTCTTCGTGCTACTTTAGGGATGACATCCAAAGGTTTTAGCACCGCATGTGTAACCAAGGTTTTTCCTACCCGTTCACACACCGTGGCGGCACAAGGTGGCGTAGCAGCAGCCCTTGCTAACCTTGGTGAAGACTCCTGGCAGGATCATATGTATGACACCGTGAAGGGTGCTGACTGGCTAGGCGACCAAGATGCTATTGAATATATGTGTCGTGAAGCCATTCCAGCCATCATTGAGCTAGAAAACATGGGCGTACCTTTCTCTCGCACAGAAGAAGGCACTATCTATCAACGTCCTTTTGGCGGGCATACTGTGCGCCAGGGGGAAAAGATGGCTAAACGTGCCTGTGCGGCAGCCGACAGAACCGGCCATGCCATTTTGCACACACTGTATCAACAATGTTTAAAGCATGATGCAGAATTTTATATCGAATACTTTGCCATTGATTTATTGATGGATGATAAAGGTAACTGTCGTGGGTTATTGGCTTATTGTCTGGAGGACGGTACTTTGCACCGTTTCTTCGGACATCAGACCGTATTGGCCACCGGTGGCTATGGCCGGGTATTTTTCTCTTGCACATCGGCGCATACTTGCACTGGTGATGGTAATGCCATGGCGTTACGTGCCGGTTTACCGGCGCAAGACATGGAATTTATCCAATTCCACCCAACGGGTATTTATGGTGCGGGTTGTTTAATTACCGAAGGTGCCCGAGGCGAAGGCGGCTATTTAACCAATTCCGAAGGTGAACGCTTTATGGAACGTTATGCCCCTTCCGCAAAAGACTTAGCCTCTCGTGATGTGGTTAGCCGTGCAATGACCCTGGAAATTCGTGAAGGCCGCGGCGTTGGTGAAGGGAAAGACCATATTTTCTTACATCTAGAGCATTTGGGTGCTGAAACACTAAATAAACGATTGCCGGGAATTAGTGAGACAGCAAAAATTTTTGCTGGCGTAGAAGTGACAAAAGAGCCTATTCCCGTGCTGCCAACCGTGCATTATAACATGGGCGGAACGCCAACAAACCATAATGGTGAAGTCTTGCGGCCAACGACTGCAAATCCAGACCAAGTGGCCGGCGGCCTGTTTGCCATTGGTGAAACTGGCTGTGCTTCTGTACATGGGGCAAATCGTTTGGGTTGTAATTCCTTGCTAGATATCGTGGTATTTGGCCGTGCAGCTGCCAATTATCTTTCAGAAACCATGAAGCCAGGCAAAGCACATGCCCCTATCGCCAGCGACATTCATGAAAAAGCGCTGGATCGTTTTGAAAAAACGCGGCATGCTAAAGGCGACGTAAAAGTTGGTGAATTGCGCGATAAAATGCAACGTTTAATGCAAAATAATTGTGCCGTGTTCAGAACATCTGAAGTTTTACAAGAGGGTGCTGATCAGATTGATGCGCTTTCAAAACAACTAGATGATATTCAGGTCAATGATCAATCAACAGTATGGAATACGGATTTAGTAGAAGCCTTAGAACTTCAAAACCTAATGGAACAAGCAGTTGTTACTCTTCATTCGGCTAATGCCCGTAAAGAAAGCCGGGGCGCCCACGCACAAGAAGATTTCCCGGATCGTGATGACGAAAACTGGATGAAACATACCTTAGCCTGGAGCCCGGAAAAACGCGGCGGCAAGCCTAAAGTTGATTATCGCCCTGTGCATAACTATACCCTAACGGAAGAAGTTAGCTATATTGAGCCAAAGAAACGGGTTTATTAAAATTTTACTCAGCAGCGCATGTTATTAATTAACAATAAGAACTAGTCACCTAAAATTTGTGATTTAGATTTTCAGGTATTTTTGAGCTAAAATTCTATAATGCTTCCAAAATAAAACCCTGAGAGGCTGTGAGCTGCGCAAAATTTCGCTTATGTATGAAGAATATACGGCGCTCAATTTTACTTGCTCTCGCCTCCACACGGCTTTATTTTGGAAGCATTATAGCATTATTTGCAGCACAAAAAGTGCGGAAAGATAAATTGCTAGCTTTAGGCGTTGTTGAGATGACTGGTTTTTATTCTTCTATAAGTTCAATATTGCCACCCAGTGCTTTTAACTTGGAAATAAAGCGGTCATAGCCACGTTCTACTTGCC
The DNA here is from genome assembly GCA_963706365.1 of uncultured Alphaproteobacteria bacterium. Classification (GTDB taxonomy): domain Bacteria; phylum Pseudomonadota; class Alphaproteobacteria; order JAJTHO01. Next base: position 1,308,510 of record OY970150.1, read on the forward strand.
AGGCACTGTGTACAGTGGTGGTGCCTTCTGCCACTAGGCCTGCAATAGATAAGGCAATTCCAGCGCGCAGGTCAGTCGCGGTAACATCTTGGCCAGTTAAGCTATTGCCCCCTAAAATTTTCAACAAATTACCCTCTACTTCAAAGGCCATTCCTAATTTTGCGAGTTCTTCCGCATAGGCATAACGACCGGGGAAACGTAAATCAATAATCCGGCTTTCACCTTTTGCCATAGCACCGTAAACAGCAAATAATGGCTGCATGTCAGAATTAATGCCCGGGAAAGGACCTGTCGCTATTTCAACTGGATAGCAATTACCGCCGCGTACAATAACTTTACTTTCATCGGGGCTAACGTTGTAATGGCCACTAACACTAGGTTGTGAAATATAATATTCTGCACCACTTTCCCGCAAGAAGCTTAAAGGAATTTCCAGGTCAGCCACTGGAAACCCATCAATTTCAATATCGCCCCCGGTTACAACAGCTGCCACAAGCCATGTTAGTGCTTCCATATTATCTGCGATAACACGATGGGTAATACCGCGTGTTTTTTCAATGCCGTATACTTCAATACGTTCTTGTCCAAACACATGAATTTCCGCGCCCATTTTACGTAGAAATTTTACCAGATCAATGATTTCAGGGCGAATATGCGGCCCCCAAATAGTGGTTTTCCCCTTGGCCAAACAGCCACACATGATGGCATTTTCAGTAGCACCAGTGGAACGCATCGGTAGGTAAATATCACTACCAACCAAGCCATTTGGCGCTTCGGCAATTAAGTTCTCATCGTCTTCACTAACTTTAGCGCCTAATGCCTCTAACAGCATTACATGCAAATCATATTTACGCTCGCCTAATTTACAGCCCCCGGGTAAAGGTACTACACCCCTGCCTGTTCTGGCTGTCAAACAGCCAAGAATGAGCAACGTATTACGGATAGAACGCCCTTCCCAAACCAGTTCTGATTTCAATTGGTCAGGCTCGGTAATAATAACCCGGCTTTCTGTCTCGCCTTCAATAACTTCGCATTTTTTGCCCAAGGCCTCTAACATGCCAAGGTGAATTTGTGCATCACGCAAGGTGTGAGGGTAGTTTGATAACTCAACGCGCCGGTCATTTAAAAGGCTGGCAGCCAGTAAACGAAGAACACTGTTCTTAGCGCCGCTCACTTTCACCTTGCCTTGTAATTTAGAGGCTTGAATTTTATAACTAATATTTCTGTTGTTTTCTGTGTGTTGCATAATAATCTTTTTTTGTTAATTACATTAAAAATAAATACTTTATAAGAAGTTTCACTATATTCATACAACAAACTAGTCAACTATTAGAATGACCTACGATACAAATTTTTTAAAATATTTAGCAAAATCAGGTATTTCTGTTCAGCAACAGGTGCCTTTATCTAAAAACTGCTGGTTTCAGATTGGTGGCAAGGCCGATTATTTTATCGAGCCGGAAAGCCATCAACAAATTAAGCAGACAATTCAAAGCCTACAGCAACATAAAGTACCTTATATTATTATCGGGGATGGGTCCAATTTACTATTTGATGACAATGGCTTTCATGGCGTTGTTGTTAAACTGGGTAAAAAATTTTCTGCCTTTAGCATTAATAATACAAAAGTAGAGGCAGAGTCCGGTGTTTGGGTGCCAAAACTGGCACGACATATTGGTTGCAGCGGTTTAACAGGGCTGGAACATATTATTGGTATTCCAGGAACATTGGGCGGCCTGGTTGTGATGAATGGCGGCAGCCAGCGCAAGGGAATTGGCACTCATATAGAACGCGTACAGGGCATTGCACAGGATGGAAGCGATTTTGAAGTTTCACAAGAAGAATGTCAATTTAGCTATCGCAGCTCCGCTTTGCAAAAGCCCGGCACTATTGTAACGAAGGTTTTTCTAAAGCTACAACGCGGTGAAACAGCCAGCATTCGCCGCGAAATGGTTGATATTATGGCTAGTCGTCGCAAGAAATTTCCCAAAGAGTTTCCTAATTGTGGCTCTGTCTTTTTAAGTAACCCCACAATGTATGAACATGTTGGCCCCCCGGGCAAGGCAATTGAAGATATTGGCCTACGTGGTTTGCAAACTGGTGGGGCACAGATTTCACCCTTGCATGGCAATTTCATTATTAACAAAGGCGACGCCAAGGCGATGGACGTATTAAAATTAATTCATCAAATGCGTCAGGGTGTTAAGAAAGCCACGGGCTACACGATGGATGCAGAGGTGCGTTTTGTGGCGGCTAATGGCACTATAAAACCGGCGCATGAAATAACCGATAATATTTTTACTGATCAGGATCTTTTAGTCAAATGACGCGCACCAATAAAATGTTGAAGGGAATCGGCCAGGTCGGCTCCCTATCCTTTCTACAGAAAATTTTTAACTTTATCAGCCTAATCGTTTTAGCCCGGTTACTAACGCCCACGGAATTTGGGGTTGTAACAGCCGGTATGATTTTGGTGAACTTTGCCAATATGTTTACCAATGCAGGGGTTGCGACAACGCTTATTCAGTTTAAGGAAATTGATGATAAAGATATTCGTGTTGGTTTAACACTATCGATGCTTATTTCAATATGCTTGTATTTTGTTATTAGCGGTAGCAGCCTTTTAATGGCTGACTTTATGAATATTCCTGAACTAAGAAAAGTTATTCCTATTATATCAATAATATTAATGTTAACCGGTTTTAATACAATTTCCGGCGCTTTGATGCAGCGATATGAAAAAGTATTTTTGCTAACAATAATTCAAACTTCCTGCAGTATTGGCAGTGTTTTATTCATCACTATTCCTATGGCTTTAACAGGCTACAGTTATTGGTCTTTAGTGGCAGGGGAACTTACAAAAAGTATTACCATGGTGATTATCACCTATTGGCTGGCGCGGCACCCAGTGAAACCTTATTGGGAAAAGCAGCGCGCCCGACGTTTATTTACTAAGGGTACCGGTTTTTTTGTTTCTCGGTTCTTTTCCTTTTTATCACAGGAATCAGATAATGTTATTGTTGGGCGTTACTTTGGTGCCGATGCCCTGGGTTATTATGGCCGCTCCTATCGATTGATGGATTACCCTTCTTCGATGTATACAACTATTGTAGATCGTCTGGTTTTTCCAGCAATGTCCAGAATTCAGGATGAACAAGTGCGTATGCAGGCAGTATTACTGCGCGGTTTATCTTTAACCGCGCTGTTCTCTTTGCCATTATCTGCCTTTTTTATCGTCTCTTCCGAAGAGTTGGTTACCGTATTGTTTGGGCCTGAGTGGCTATTAACAGGCCAGCTATTGGCTGTACTTGGCGGCTTTACTTTCTTTCGGGTAAGCTGGAAAGTATTTTCCACCTATTTTCGGGCGCTCGGCAAGGTAAAATTTCTGATAGTCCATACATTTTTCTATGCCATGATGATGATTATTGGCGCTGGCTTTGCAGCGCAATATGATATGATTGCCGTAGCATGGGCAGTAGGTCTAGCCATTTCGCTAAACTGGCTGCTGATCTTATGGCGTACAAAGCTTTCGACAGACCTTAAATGGAGTGATTTTATCCAGTGCTTTACAGGCCCCTTGTTACTATCCATTTTATTGTTAATTTGCCTGTTGTTGGTGCGTTTTGGGGTAGGGTCTATTGCCGATCAATCGGCTGCTATTGTCTTGCTTATTGACTTATGTGTTTGCCTGGCTTTTACAATGGCAGTGATAATAACAAAACCACGTAGATTGTTAGGCGATCAAGGATTAATTTTGCAGGAAATTTTAAGCAAAGCAGCCGTTAAAAGCCTGAAAAAAGTCTCTAATCGTAAGGCTAAACCACCTCAATAATCAATCCGGTAATATCTTGAAAAAATATTTTAGAGGTGGCTGTCATCCAAACCTGGCTACCTATATTAGTTATTTCTTGGTATAAAAGTTGTCGACGTGTAGCGTCTAGATGAGCCGCTACCTCGTCTAATAGCAGTACAGGAGGGCGATGACAGGTTTCTGCCAATGCCCTGGCCTGTGCTAACAGTATGGAAATAAGTAAAGCTTTTTGCTCTCCTGTAGAACAAAAGGCGGCGGCTATTTGTTTGGGTATATGTGTTGCTTCCACATCATCACGATGCACACCATAACGGGGAGGATCCCAACGATTGCGTTGTAAATCCTGCTGAAACAATTGCAGCCCTCTTTCTAAATTAGTTGTACACTGCTTAGAAAACTGCCCTGATAGCCGGAGTCTAACAGCTGGAAAACCATCTGTATTAGGATATTTTTCTAAAAGCGCTATCGATTTCAAACGGTTTTGGTAAATTAAACCGGCTTGTTCTACCATTTGTTGCTCTAACAATTGAAACCAGTCGGCATTGTTAATACGGTTTTTCACCAGTCTGTTTCGTTCGGCCAATACCTTTTCATAATGGCGCACGGCATTGGCATGGCTGGGGAAAAAATTATAGGTCATTCGATCAATGAAACGACGACGATCCCCTGCCGCCCCTTGAAATAAGCCGTCCATCTGCGGGGTCAGCCATATCATTGGCAGCAAGCCATCTAAAGCACGCTGGCTCTTTTGTTTTACCCCATCCATATAAATCAGGCGGCTTGGGGAATTATTATGAATACCCGTACCAATCTGGCGTTCTTCATTTCTTAAAAGAACTTTAGCGGAAACAGCCCATTCATTATGGCCATTTTGCTTCAAATGCTCTGGCTTTGCGCGTCTAAGACCACGGCCAATTGATAACAAGGAAATAGCTTCCAAAATATTCGTTTTTCCAGCACCATTATCACCATACAACGCCACAAACGGCTGTGCTGTATCTTCCAAAACATAATGCGTATGGTTTCGAAAATGGGTTAGCTTTAAGCTAGTGATCATGCCACGTTATGGCATATTCCGTGTTGTTAAGTCATTAAAGCCTTTAAAGGTTATGAATAGGCACCTAAGAGCTTACGCGGAAATTCAACTTGTGCGTGGGTTTTGGTGTAAGCTCTAAGACTCGCTGACTTTTTCCCGTATTTTTTTACTCAATTTTTTCAGTTCTGCTTCTGTATAAAAAGTAATTTTCAAGGCTTTATTTTCTACAGAAACTTTCACTTCTCCGCCGTTCATTAACTTCCCAAATAGAATTTCTTCAGCCAATTGTTGTTTAATGTTTTGCTGAATAATACGGTTTAATGGCCTTGCGCCATTTGCAGGGTCATAACCTTTATCAGCCAGCCATTTGCGTGCAGCATCCGTTAGTTGAATGGTTACATTTTTATCCGCCAATTGTGCCTCTAGTTGCATAATAAATTTATCAACAATATGGCGCATGTTTTCTTGCGATAGCGCCATAAAGGGTATGATGGCATCCAAGCGATTACGAAATTCCGGTGAAAACAGGCGGTTTACAGCCTCTGTATCTTCGCCCTCTCGGCCTTCTTGCATAAAGCCCATCGCAGGCCTGGCCATTTCAGAAGCGCCCGCATTGCTGGTCATGATAATAATCAAATTACGGCAATCAATTTCTTTACCGCTTTTATCTGATAACCGGCCATAATCCATCATCTGTAACAAGATATTAAATAAATCAGGGTGGGCTTTTTCAATTTCATCCAGCAATAAAACAGCATAGGGGTTTCGATCAATGGCTTGTGTTAACAAACCACCCTCTTCAAAACCAACATAGCCGGGAGGCGCCCCTACCAGACGCGAAACACTGTGACGTTCCATATATTCAGACATATCAAAACGTAACAATTCCACCTGCAAGGATAGCGCCAATTGCCTTGCCACTTCTGTCTTCCCTACCCCTGTCGGGCCAGTAAATAAATAACAACCGGTTGGCTTTTCTGCATCGCGTAAACCGGCACGCGCCAATTTAATGGAATTATCCAATACTTGCAGTGCGCCTTCTTGCCCAAAAATTACCGTAGAAAGGTCACGTTTCAAATTTAACAACGCTTTGCGTTCATCTTTATTCACATTTTGTGGCGGGATTTTTGCAATGGCAGCAACCGTATCTTCAATATCACTAGCCTTTATTAAACGTCGACGTTTGGAAGGCGGCTTTAAATATTGCGAAGCACCGGTTTCATCAATCACATCAATGGCCTTATCTGGCAAACGGCGATCGGGGATATAACGGGCAGATAGTCTTACAGCCGCTTCCAGTGCATCATTACTATAACGCAAATTATGATACTTTTCGTAATAAGGTTTTAAACCTTTTAGAATTTTGATGGCATCTTCTTCGGTGGGTTCGTTAATCGTAATTTTTTGAAAACGTCTGGCTAGTGCACGGTCTTTTTCAATAAAATTCCTATATTCCTGAAAAGTGGTAGAACCGATACAACGCAATTGCCCGCGTGCCAAAGCAGGCTTTAACAGGTTGGAAGCATCCATCGCACCACCACTAGTAGAACCGGCACCAACAATGGTATGCAGCTCATCAATAAACAGCACAACATCTTCCATTTGTTCCAATTCATGTAGCAAGTTTTTTAAGCGCTCTTCAAAATCACCACGGTAACGGGTTCCAGCCAGTAAAGAGCCCATATCCAGGGATAATACCAGGGTTCCTGATAAAACATCAGGCACAGAGCCATCGACAATACGACGGGCCAAGCCTTCTGCAATGGCCGTTTTCCCAACACCTGGGTCACCGACATATAACGGGTTGTTTTTGGTGCGACGGCATAAAACCTGCACCGTGCGCGAAACTTCTTTGTCTCGCCCGATTAGCGGATCAATACGGCCTTGCTGGGCTTTTTTGTTTAAGTTAACGCAATAGTTTTCAATGTTACTGTCTGATTCTGTAGAATCGCCTACTTTATCCTGTACAATACTATCAGCGGCTTGCCGGCCTTTTTTATGATTTTTGCTAATACCGTGCGAAATATAATTTACGGCATCAAAGCGTGACATTTCTAGCTCTTGTAGAAAATAAACCGCATGCGATTCTCTTTCAGAAAATAAGGCGACTAGAACATTAGCGCCTGTTACCTCTGAACGGCCTGAGGACTGTACATGGATTACCGCACGCTGGATAACCCGTTGAAAGGCGGCGGTTGGTTTGGGCTCTGACGGGTTTTTCTGAATAAGGTTTTTTAACTCTTGATCAATGTACTGCGATAGCTGCTGGCGTACAATTTCAAGCTCCACACCACAGGCAGTCATTACTCTGGAGGCATCGGGATCCTCTATTAAAGATAGCAGAAGATGCTCTAAAGTTGCAAATTCGTGGCTGCGCTCGTTCGCAATATCAAGCGCGCGGTGTAGGGTTTTTTCTAGAATGTTTGATAGCATAATTTTTATGGAACTTACTGAATGATATAAGTACGATTATAACCGGATACTATTAAAGCCTGGTTTATGATTGTCTATTTTTTGTCATAACCGGCTTTTTTCCTTAGCGGTTTTCAATTTGCTGGTTGGCAGCTTACTAGAGCATGTTATAGTTTAAGAAAAAAGAAGAATGTTCCGAAACTTACTATACACTTGCTTGCTGTTAACAACAGTTTTACCCGAGAGCGGTATGACTGCGGCTAATCAAGAGCAACTGCGTATCGGCAAGCATGACTCCTATGCCCGACTAGTTTTTGATTATCCTACGAAAACCAATTATCAGTTATCCCAAAATGGTAATATACTTACCATCACTTTTGCAAATACTTTTGACGGTAGCATTAAAAAAGCACAACAGCTTTCTGGTTATATCACAAAGGCGGAAAAAGACGGTTCAAAAATTCAATTTACACTGAAACCGGCTATTGGCGTTTCCCGACATTTTTATCACCCTAAAAATAACCGCCACTCTATTGTTATTGATTTGAAACCAGGCTTAGCCCCTAAAGCTGAGGCAAAATCAGTACCAGTGAAGGTTGTTGAAAAAAAAGCACCGGAAAAGTTGGCCCCAGTTGCTGTTGAAAAAGAAACCATTAAAATTAACAGCCAGGCCGGTGATATAAGTCTTTTATTGCCCTTGCCGGAAGGCGATGAAACTGTAAAGCTAGCAACTTTTACCCGGGCGGGGCTTTTATGGATTGTTACACAACCTGTTATACCTATCACAGCCGAGCAACTGCCGGAAGGTGCAGAGATTATATCCCATACGGAAAGCAGTATTATACTTGTTTCCCTGGATACATTTTTAGACACACAGCCCTATGCCGTTATTAAAGAAGATAAACTGTTTATCACTTCACAACAGCCAAACTCTTATCAAATTAAAAATATTCCAGTGCAATTGGATGTGCCCAACAATAAATACAAGCGCGTGATTGCAAAAATGCAAGACTATGGCCAACCCGTAGAAATGACAGATCCGCTGGTAGGTGATTACCTCTATATTTTACCAACCGCTATTAACAGCCCTTATAATCGCGGTGTGCGCCATGCTTACCCATTATATGATCTACTGCCCACCGGCCATGGTTTGGCTGTCGCCGCCTATCAAAAATTACCATCCATCTACTTAAAAAAAGATCAGGTTATTATTGGGCGTTTGACGGAAAAAGAACAAAAGATAGCCGAATCTCCGGAATTAGAAACAGCTTTAACAGAACCGCAAGAAGAATTAACTGAAAAAACAGAAGAATTATTCGCATACGGGCAATGGCGCTTGGGTAATACTGATAGTTTTTATGAAAAGAAACAGGAACTGCAACGCAAAATATTGCGCAGCCATTTACGTAACCGGCAAGAAGCCCGTTTTGCCCTGGCAAAATTCCTTTTTGCGCATGGTTTTAATGCAGAAGCAGGCGGCATTTTACAGCAACTGCTGGAAAATAATGAAGCCGAAGATTTGCAACAAGAAATCCTGCCATTGCGCGCTGCAACATTATTTCTCAGTGGGCGCTATAGCGAGGCTGAAAAACTATTCCAAGATTCAAAAATTTCACCAGAATATCAAAAAGAGTTTAATTTGTGGCACGCTGCCAATCTTGGCTCTTTAGAACAGCTTCAAAAAGCGAAAGCTTTATTAGCTAAACAGCCTACAGTTGCTATTCCTAATGATTATCCCGTTAGAACCACACAAGCCTTGGTTGAACCGCTTGCCAATGCTTTATTATTCGATCAGCCAAGTACAGAAGCCTTAAGAATGGCAGAATTATTAATTGAAGATTTCAAACATAAATTTCCCACGGGAAACCGGCAAGAGCGTTTAAAACTTCTACAAGCACGCTATGATACCACGGCTGGAAAGCCTAATAAAGCCAGAGATTTATGGAAAGAATTGGTAAACTCTCGCGATCGATGGGTTGCCAGCAATGCCCGGCTTTATAACATTGAATATGATTTGCAAAACGAGCGCATAACCCCAAAAGAAGCCATCGAGCAATTAGAACGCCTACGCTTTGTTTGGCGTGGCGGGCGTTTTGAATATAATTTAATTAATTTGTTGGGGGAATTGTATCTGGAACAAAAGCAGTATCGCCAGGCGTTAACCGTGTGGAAGCAGGGCTTAAACATTCAGCAGTACGATAGCGAAGAATTCAACAGTCTTTATCAAAAGATTCAGCAAACATTTGCTGATATTTACCAAAACGATAAACTATCTCCCCTACAGGCATTATCATTTTTCGATGAATTTCAGGAGTTTGTACCGGAAAATGATCAAGGAGATAAAATTATCCAGAAATTAGCTGATCAACTGGTGGCTGTAGATCTGCTTTCTCGTGCGGGTGATTTATTGCAGCATCAGGTTACCAAACGTTTGGAGGGCACGGATAAAGCCATTGTTGGTGCCAGGTTGGCCTTAGTGCAATTACTGGATGACAAGCCTCAAGAAGCCTTACAAGCCCTGGAATTGTCACGCGGCGTTTATATGAGTGAGCAGCTAAAACAGCATCGCCGTTATTTACGGGCACGCGCTTTGGCCATGAAAGGTTCTGTAAATGCAGCATTAATTGCCTTGGGTAATGATAGAACACTACAGGCCGAACGCCTAAAAGCAGAACTTTACTGGGATAAAAAAGATTATCTTAAGACGGCCAGTACACTGCAAAAAGCTATTAAAATGCAAAATCCACCGTCTGATACAGATATTTTAAATTTGGCTTTAAGCCTTTCATTAGCTGGCCGAGAATCAGAACTTCAATATGTTGCCAAAACCCATGAAAAGCGCATGGCTTCTAGTGATTACAAACAAACTTTTGAGCTAATAACCCAACCCATTGCAGATACGTCTAGTACATCACAGCAACTTTCCACCGATACTATCAAAGAAAGTTTTCGACAGCTTACCGCGTATAACGATTTTCTGGCACAGTATCGTAGTAAGTTAAAAGAAATGCCCCTTAGCCAATTGAATTAGAAGTTGTCTATTATTCCCCACTACGCAATATTTCCACCGGGCTTAAACGCCCTGCCCGCCATGCGGGATACAATGCGGCCAATAAAGACAGTAATAAAGCCATACAAGTAATCATTAAGGCGTTGGCGATATCCGGATTTGACGGAAGTTCACTTAGGAAATAAACATCACCCGGGAACAGGTGTGCGCCTGTTAGACGCTCTAAAACCTGTCGAATAGGTTCAATATTGGTGGCAAATAACCAACCCAGAACAAGGCCTAGTAAGGCTCCGGTACCGCCAATCATCAAACCTGTTAAAAAGAAAATACGGGTAATCATCGAACGGCTAGCGCCCATAGTTCTTAGAATGGCAATATCGGCGGATTTGTTTTTTACCAACATCACCAGGCTAGAAATAATATTAAACGCCGCCACCAGAATGATAAGTGTCAGAATTAAAAACATAACATTCCTTTCCACCTGAATAGCATTAAAAAAACTTCTGTTTTGCTGGCGCCAGTCATTAGCTTGTAACTGTGGAAACCGCTGTTGAATAGCCTTTAAAGCAGCTTCAATATTTTCCGGTTGGTCAATAATGACCTCAATAGCATCCACGGTATTATCCGGGATCTTGAAAAATGGTCTGGCGGCCTCTAATGGGATCAGAACAAGGCTGCTATCAAATTCATGCATCCCCAACTCAAAAATACCGCGCACCACCATAGTTTTATAACGCGGTGTTTGGCCAAAAGCCGTGGTGTTAAAGGTGGGTGAAACCAATGTTATGCGCTGATTCAGTTGTAGATTGAACTGCTCGGCTAACCTTGCCCCCATGAAAACGGTATCTTCGCCTTTAAAATTATCAAAACTACCGGCAATTAAACTATCCGTAAATTTTTCGCGGCTTTGCAGGGCCGCTTGATCTGATGAGCGCACAATGAGGCCAGCTGCCCTGCCCTGATTTAGCAACATAGCCTGCCCCTGAATTTGAGGAACGGCTTGTTTCACCATCGGTATTTTTTTTAATTCAGCCTGCAAGTTTTCATATTGATTAATGGGTACCCGCCCAGGTAAATTTACTTGAATATGGCCATTCACCCCCAAAATCTGGTTCATTAGTTCAGTGCGAAAGCCATCCATTACACTCATCACCACAATCAGTGTGGCCACCCCCAAGGCAATCCCAATTAGGGAGAACCCAGCCACTACAGATAAAAATCCCTCCCCTTTTCTAGGCTTTAAATATCGAAGGGCAATTTTACGTTCCGTGGCTAATGGCATGGCCTGATACTACGCGGGCAATTTGCTATAGCCAATACGTAAATTCCAAACAATACAGCCTAAAACAATGGCGGCATTGGCCTGGTGCAATACCCCTAAACTAACAGGCACATTATAGAGCAATGTGGCAATACCTAATATTACTTGCAAGGTAACAAAACCCAATAATACCAAAGCTGATTTTGAACGATGTTTCCATACAAGGTATGCCACAGCCAGCCATGTTATGACAGCCAGCCAGCGGTGCGTAAACTGGATGGTTGCTTCATTAACCAGGAAATTTTGCCACCATGGCTGATAAAACCACATTTCGCTGGGTACCAAACCTTCACCCATAAAAGGAAATTCATTGTAAATTAATCCAGCTTTAAGCCCAGCTACAAAAGCGCCTATAAAAGCGGTGATGATATATAGAAACAATATTACAAAAAGCTGGTTTCGCTGCTTTCGTGGGGCAGAATGCCGCGGCTTAATAGCCAACCACAGGCAACAGGCATATAACAAAAATGCCATGCTTAAATGCGTTGCCAATCGATAATGGCTTACTTCTGGCCGGTCAATCAACCCGCTGTAAACCATCCACCACCCAATGACACCTTGCAACCCGCCTAATACAAACAAACCAAACAAAGGCAGCGTATATTTTCTGGGAATCTGCTTTTTTGCAACAAACCATAAAAGCGGCACAATAAAAATAATACCAATGAATCGCCCCCATAGCCGATGGATATATTCCCAAAAAAATATCTGTTTAAAGGCGGCTAAAGACATCCCCTTGTTTATTTTCTGGTATTCTGGCGATAATTTATAATTACCAAACTCCTCTTGCCACTGCATTTCATTAAGGGGGGGAACAACGCCGTGGATGGGGTGCCAGTCTGTCATAGATAAGCCAGAGCCTGTTAACCGGGTAATACCACCGATAACAATCATTATAAATATGGCGGCAGCACATACAAAAAGCCAGCGGCGTACAGGTAGTGAAAGGGTTGTCATGCTAATAATATAAGGCTTTTTATAATCAACTGTACTTTGAAATAGAAGCGCCGTATTTTACAAATGTGTCAGAAAAAAGTATTATACCTACCCGCGAAACACTGCTTTGGCTCATTATCGGGATCATCTTTTTCTTTTTGCTATCCTGGCTGCAAGCGGTTTTAGTGCCGTTCATCGCCGCACTTGTTTTGGCCTATTTGCTTGCCCCCCTTGTAGCCAAATTGGAAAAACGCAAGATACCGCGCTGGGCAGGAACATCTATCGTGCTACTAGGCTTTATTTTAATCTTCACAGGTATTATTTATACAACAGTGCCTTTGTTAAAGGCACAGGCTTCTGCCTTATCAGAAAATTTACCCCGCTACATCAATCAACTACGCGCACAGATAGAACCGATGTTACTGCAATTGCAAACGGCTATTGGTAATGAAAGTGGTTTACAAGAAAAAATTCAAAATGCCGCGCAGGAAAAAGCGGGCGATATTGCCAAAATAGCCGGTAATTTTGTTAGCACCATTATAGGCAGCACATTTAGAGTGTTAGGCACTTTGCCAATTTTATTTTTGACCCCTGTTATTGCCTTTTATTTGTTAAGAGACTGGCCAACCATGTTGCGAAGCGTGCATGATATACTACCACGTGCACATCGCCCTGTGATTATGGAACAGGTAAAAGAAATTGACGCAACCATCGCCGGTTTTATCCGCGGGCAAACATTGGTTTGCTTATGTTTGGCCGCTTTTTATGGAATTGCGTTAACTATTGCCGGATTAGAGCTTGGATTAGTTATTGGTATTTTAAGTGGCGTTTTATCGTTTATTCCCTACGTTGGCTCTATTTTTGGGGGCATTGCCAGTATTGGTTTAGCCACCGCACAATTTGGCGTGGATAGCTGGGAACGAATTGCCATTATTGCCGGCATTTATCTGTTTGGCCAATTCATAGAAGGCAATGTTCTGTCTCCCAAATTGGTGGGAGAACGTGTAAACTTACACCCCGTATGGATTATCTTTGCCTTGTTTGCCGGTGGCGCACTTTATGGCTTTATGGGCGTATTAATTGCAGTGCCTGTTGCAGCTGCCCTTGGGGTGCTGATTCGTTTTGCTATCGCACGCTATAAAAACAGTTTCTTGTATTAATGATTAAAGTGTTGTTTACCTGATCTTAACAAAAACAATTTAAGGCTTAAGCCATGAGCAATGTCGTATTATTTGAAAAACAAGAATCTATCGCGGTTATTACCTTTAATCGCCCCGATGCCTTAAACGCCTTATCAAACCAAGTGGTTAAAGAATTAACGGAGGCTTTAGATAAAGCAGAGGCCGATGATGAAATTGGTGCCATTATCCTGACCGGTAATGAAAAGGCATTTGCCGCTGGTGCAGATATTGGCGAAATGAAAGATAAAACCTTTCCAGAAACCTATCTGGAAGATTTTATTACTAACGGCTGGGAACGTCTGACCACCACACGTAAACCTGTTATTGCCGCTGTTGCTGGTTTTGCCTTGGGTGGCGGCAATGAAATGGCCATGATGTGTGATATTATTCTAGCCGCCGAAAATGCCAAATTTGGCCAACCAGAAATTAATTTAGGCATTCCCCCGGGTGCCGGTGGCACACAACGCCTTGTTCGTGCGGTGGGTAAGGCCAAAGCCATGGAAATGTGTTTAACTGGCAGAATGATTGACGCCGAAGAAGCAGAACGCGCTGGCTTGGTTAGCCGTGTGGTAGAGGCGGATGCATTACTAGACGAAGCCATTAAAGTGGCCAAAACTATCGCCAAAAAATCGCGCCCGGCTGTTTACATGGTAAAAGAAGCAATTAACCGTAGCTTTGAAATTAGTTTAACAGAAGGTGTTCGTTTTGAGCGTCGTCTATTCCAAGCGACTTTCGCGAGTGACGACCAAAAAGAAGGCATGGCCGCGTTTTTAGAAAAACGTAAACCAACGTTTAAGAATAGTTAGGAACTATATTACTAGCTGTATCCAGCAGAAACATTAACCGGTTTTTAAATGGCGAAGCACAGCCATCACAGCGGCTGGTGTTACCCCTGGAATTCTACCTGCTGCGGCTAAATTTTGGGGCTGATGATAACTAAGCTTTTCTTGCATCTCGTTCGAAAGGCTACCGATATTTTTATAGTTCATATTAGCCGGTATTTTTATGGCTTCGTCTTTTTTAGAGGCATTAATATCCGCTTCTTGCCGTTTTACATAGTTTTCATAAACGGCATCCGTTTTTATTTGTTCAAAGATAGCAGGAGAAATTTTACCAATATTTTCATCGAGAGTTGTTAGTTTTTGTTGATTTATATCGGGTAACTTTAGTAGCTCATAAAGGCTACGTTTTAAACCATCTTGCCTTACTGCAATACCCTGATCATTCAAATAATTCGGGCTATACTGCCGTTCATTTAAAAAATCTAATGCGAGTGAATAATCACTCATTTTATTTTTGTAATGCTTAACCCGGGTATTACTTATTATTCCTAATTCTAAGCCTTTGGGCGTTAGTCGTTGATCAGCATTATCAGCGCGCAGCCGGAGGCGGTATTCGGCTCTTGAAGTAAACATTCTATAGGGCTCTTGCGTACCTTTTGTAACCAAATCATCAATCATTACACCAATATAGCTTTCATGACGCCCTAAGGTGAGTGATTGTTCACTCGCAAATAATGCGGCGTTAATACCAGCCAAAAGCCCCTGCCCTGCTGCTTCTTCATAGCCTGTCGTACCATTAATTTGCCCTGCCAAAAATAAGCCTTTAATTTTTTTTGTTTCTAAGGAATGTTTTAAAGCCCGAGGATCAATGTAATCATATTCAATGGCATAGCCAACTTGCAAAATCTCTGCTTTCTCAAGCCCCTGAATACTTTGCACAAGGCTATTCTGAACATCTGCCGGTAAAGCTGTAGAAATTCCATTTGGATAGATAGTATTTGAATCCAAACCTTCGGGCTCAAGAAAAATTTGATGTGTGGGTTTATCGGCAAAGCGAACTATTTTATCTTCTATGGATGGGCAATATCGGGGGCCTTTTGAACCAATTTGGCCATTATACATAGGAGATTTCTGCAAATTTTCCTGGATAATGCGCTGCGTTTCTAGCGTTGTATGGGTAATATGACAGGGAATTTGTGGAACCGTAATTTTCTGTGTCATGAATGATAGCGGTACAGGATTATCATCACCAGCTTGTACTTGAGTGGCTGACCAATCGATTGTTTTTGCATTGATTCGAGGCGGTGTACCCGTTTTTAATCGCCCTAAAGGAAATCCATAATGTTTAAATGTTTGGGCTAATCCAATGCTGGGTTTATCCCCCCAGCGACCGGCAGGTCTTGTTTCTTGACCTATATGAATTAGACCATTTAAAAAAGTTCCTGTGGTAATAATAGCAGAAGAAGATGTGAATGAGCACTCATCACCGCAAATAACGCCTTCTACTTTATCATTTTTAATAATGAGATCTTCTACAGAAGCTGCATATAAGTCTAAATTTTTATAATTATGAACTATTTCCTGAATAGCGTTTTTATATAGTTTTCTATCGGCTTGGGCTCGAGGGCCTTGTACAGCTGCGCCCCGGCTTCTGTTTAATAAACGGTATTGAATACCGGCTTGGTCAATCGCTATGGCCATTATGCCATCCAAAGCATCAATTTCCCGCACTAAATGCCCCTTGCCAAGCCCGCCAATAGCGGGATTACAGGACATTTCACCGATTTTACTAATATCTTGTGAGATTAATAAAGTTTCAGCTCCCATACGGGCGGCCGCGCAAGCAGCTTCTACACCAGCATGGCCACCACCAACAACTATAACATCATAATTTGTTTTCATTTTCCTATACAAAATTGGCTAAAAAGCTGGTCGAGCATCTCTTCTACATCTACAACGCCGACAATTTCAGATATCCTTTGTACCGCAATTCTTATATCTTCTGCAAGTAATTCTAAAGGCGCTTGATTTTCACAATTTTCGATTACTTTTGATAAGGCATCATTAGTGGCTATTAATAAATCTTTTTGCCGTTTTCTGGTTACGGCTGGTGTATTTGCCGGCTGATACAATTGCTGTAATTTCTTGGTTATAACCTCTATCAGTTTTTCCAATCCCATCCCTTGCCTGGCAGATACAGGAATACAGTTTTCTATATTTTGATAATTTTTATGGGTATCAATCTTGTTCAAAACAATGATATCTGCCATTATTTCACGTGAACATTCACTCATTTCGTCAACAATTTTCACGTGAATATCGGCTTGTTCAATGGCTTGATTGGCACGCTCGATGCCTTTGAGCTCTACCAGATCAGATGATTCTCTGAGCCCTGCTGTGTCTGATAGAATAACTGGATAGCCGGCGATATCTAGTTTTACTTCCATAATATCCCTGGTCGTGCCTGGTATAGGCGTTACAATAGAAACTTCCCGTTCTACTAATTTATTGATTAGAGTTGATTTACCAACATTAGGTTTCCCACTTAACACGATTTTAAAGCCATCTCTTAAGCGTTCGGATACTGATGATTTTTTCAGAAGTATTTCAATTTCGCCATGCAAATGAGTGAACACTCGCTCACTTTCATCAATCCAATTTAGTTCATGTGAAAGTTCTTCATCAGAAAAGTCTATCAAAGATTCTATAATTGCAGACTGTTTTAACAAAATCGTTTTCCATTCCAGGCATTGTTCTTTGAAACGTCCATTTAATCCGTTGTATGCTTGCAACCGTTGTAATTCTGTATCTGCATGAATCAGATCCAGTAAAGCTTCTGCCTCTGTTAGATCCATTTTATCGTTCAAAAATGCTCTACGGCTAAATTCACCTGGTTTTGCTAATCGGCAATGGGGCTGTTGCGTAATAAATTCCAATAATTTATTGATGATAGCGGTGCTTCCATGCACATGAAATTCTATAATATCTTCACCCGTAAAGCTGTTCGGTGCCTTAAAATAGACACATAAACCTGTATCAACTTTTACATCTGTTATAAATTGTCTAAAATATAGCTTTCCATGTGTGGGGTTTTTTAGGGCAGTTATAGACTCTAAAATTGCGAGTGAACGCTCACCAGATACTCTTATAATGGCTACACCTGCATAACCAGGTGCCGTAGCAAGTGCTGCGATGGTATCGATCATTTTAGGATACTAAGTTTAATAAGAATTCTTCCATTTCATGTGAATCTTGGTAATGGAACCATTTCTGCTCAAAATTTTCGTTATGCCTATAATAGCATATGGCGATTGGCCCTTTAGCGCATCTTCCCATGCATCCTGATTTGTTAATTCTAATATTACTTAATTGCTGTTCGATATGATCATTTTCTAATGCAATGAATTTTAGGTATTTTTTTAAGGATTGGACAGCATTTTCACCAGCACAATGCTTAGGGGTTATTCCGGTAATAGGGTCTTCATTTTTAACATTCGTACAAACAAAAAAATGAATATCAATATCGTTACTCATAGATAAGGTAATAACATTTTTAAATGCTGTAATACAGCACCTTTAGATTGCCCTGTGTTAATAGTATAATCACACTTTAATACTTTTAATCGGGCAGGCATCTGTGCCGCATTTATGCTTTGTAGCATTTCATGGGAAATAGAGCGAAACTTAATGGCTCGGTGTTGTTGAATTACAGGGCTGCAATATGCCGTTATAGTTTTGTCGCAATATTTATTAAACCTAGCTTCAAATAATAAAGGCACATCCAGAATAATTTTTTTATCATTATTCTTAATAATTAAATTGGTAATTTGATCTTCCAGAATAGGGTGGAAAAAATTTTCTAAATTAGATTTTAAAAGAGGACTTTTGAATACCAGATTGGCCAATTGCTTTTTATTTAAAGTATTCGCATCAAAGACTTGCGGGATTATAGACTCTATTTCACGTAAAATAGAGGGATTCCTATATAATAGTTTTACAGCTTGATCTGCATTGTAAAGCACTGAGCGCTGTAACTTATGTAGCTGCATAGCCAAGGTTGTTTTACCCATAGCATAACCGCCAGTAACACCAATTACATTCATAGTGCTTTATTAAGCAGTGATGCCAAATCTTCATCATATGCTGGGAAGATATTAAACCATATTTTAAAAGAATGCTGTGCTTGTCCTACTAACATAGGCAAACCATTAATAGTTTTTAGGCCTTGTTTATTCGCTTGTTTTAATAATGATGTTTCTGCAGGGTTATAAACGATATCATAAACAATTGTATCTTGGCCGAACGGCGTTAAATCAAATTGTAAATCAGGCATATTTTTCATGCCTAAGCTAGTAGTATTGACAACAATTGCTACATCTTTTGGGAAGATTGAACATTCACTCACGGCTGATCCTTGTAAATGAAGCTCTTTTAAAAGCGTTTCGGCTCTTTCTACTGTTCTATTTATAATAGTGAAATTGGAAATACCCAGATTTTTTAGGCCTACGCAAACAGCCCGTGCAGCACCACCAGCACCGATAACAACAGCCCGTTTATTTTTTAGCTTTTCTGTATGTGCTATTAGTGGCTCCATAAAACCGGCAACATCTGTGTTATAGCTGTTCAAGCTATCATCTACAGAAATAGTATTAGCGGCTTTTAGGATACCGGAAAGCTTGTCATTATTATCTATAATTTCAAACACTATTTGTTTGAAAGGAACGGTGATATTAAAGCCCCGAAAATTACTTTTCACAACTGATTTTAAAAATGAGTGAATGTTCACCTCGGTAAGTTGAATAGGCAGATATACAGCATCTAATTGATACTTGTTTATCCAGTGATTGTGAATAGTGGGGGAAAGTGAATGCGTTATAGGATTACCAATAACACCCACTAATTGTGTACTACCTTTTATAAGTGAACGTTCACTCATTAAATTATTCCCTTTATATCGGTGGGGTTATGTTTACTTAGAAAGTTCAAAACAGGTACTATATCAAATCCAAGCATAGATAGGTAAGAACCTTTTAAAGATTCAAATAGTTGTATACCGATTCCCTCTAAATGATAACCACCCACACTATTCAAAACATTTTTTTCAGCAAGCTCCAGATATTGATCGATTTGCAAAATAGACAGAGCTCGCATCTGAAGATGGGTCTTATGGCTGTGTGCCCACACTATTTTTTGGTTACAGGCAATAGCATAGCCACCACACAACTGATGTGAATGCCCATTCATTAATAATAATCGTTGGCGGAGATCCTCGAAACTTTTGGGTTTTTCCCAAAGTTTTCCCTGAAAAGATAGTGTTTGGTCTGCCCCTATTACCATAGCCGGCTTGAATTGTTCTGAAACAGCCAATGCTTTTACACAGGCTAATTTGAGGGCGGCTAGGGCAGGTTGATCTTGAAAAATTTGTTGAATCGGTTTTTCATCAATGTCTGGCTTAACAATATCAAAGGCAAGACCGGTCGATTGTAAAAGTTGCTGCCGAATGGGGCTGCCAGATGCTAAAATAAGGGGCATTGTTAATAACTGATTGTATGAATTTGGTGGTCACTGTGCAGCATTTGAATAATCATTGCAGAAGTTTCTTCTATAGAACGCCTAGATACGTCTATAACGGGAATTTCGTAACGGTTATAAACTTGCCGAGCATACTTTATTTCTTCACGAATAGTTTCATTATCAGTATAATTCTGAACGTTATCAGCCAAATATTTTAACCTGTTATGGCGCATATGTGAAAGCTGGTTGGCATCTTGAATTAAACCAACAACTAGTAACTTTTTCTCCTTTAAAATTAGCTTTAATTCATCGGGAATTTCGACATGCGGAATAAGCGGGTAATTGGCTGCACGAACCCCACGATAGGCAAGATAAATACAGGTGGGTGTTTTAGAGGCACGAGAAACCCCCAGCAAAATAACTTCTGCGTTATGGATGCTATCCATTCCGGCACCATCATCATGTTCTACGGCAAAATCTACGGCATCAATTCGGTTGAAATAAGCTTCGTTTAATTCATGTAATTTGCCCGGCTGCGCATGTCGTTTTTCCCCAAAATAGGTTTCTAACTGTCTTGTTAGCGGGCCAAGAATAGATACATGCGCCAATCCGTAGCGTTCACAGCAGACAATCATTTGCCGCCGGAGATCGCTGCCTACTAATGTATATAAAACAATGCCGGGATTATCAGTAATGCGCGAAAGCGTATCTTCCAATTGGCCGGGGGTGTGCACAAAAGGCCAGATGTATTCTTTAATACTAATTTGATCAAATTGAATCAACGCAGCTCTGGCTGTTCTGACCACTGTTTCACCGGTGGAATCAGAAACAAAATGCACAATACGTGGGCTTTCAGCAGTCACTTTTTTATTAAACCTGCAACAGGGTGGATACGCAAGCCTTTAGCGCATAAGTGGGGAAAAGAATGTTCACTCACAGCGTATATTAAAAATTTCAAAACTATCCACAGGTTATCCACAAAGTTGTTCATAAGTGAAAGATTATTCACTTTTTAAAAGTTATCCACAGGGTGGTTGGGGATAACCTGATTTTTTCCAGGGTTAATAGAAGTTTATTAGAAAATTCTATCTGTGGGAAAGATGACTATTCACACAGAAAACCTGTGGATAACTACGGGAAAACTTTACGCAGCCTCTGTGTAACTTTATTTCCTCATAATTCAGCCTTCCATCTACATCATCAACTCTTATTATATAAATATTATGAAGGTCGAAATTTATAACCTTGCGAACTGGCCAGAAAATACTCCAGATTTTATTAAAAAAAGGTTAGCAAAACTGCCATTAGATTACCAAAAACCTGTGCAGATTATTTTAACCGATGACCAACAGGTGCAGCAGTTAAATGCAACTTGGCGCGGCAAAAATAAACCAACCAATATATTGTCATTTCCTAGTACAGATAATGCTGAACCAGGTATCATTTATTTAGCGAAACAGACAATAGAACATGAAGCCGCGCAAAAAAACTATGAGCATCATTTAATACATTTAGTGATTCATGGTATTTTACATCTTGCCGGACACACCCACCGGAATGATGAGGCCGAAGTAACAGGGGATACCTATAAAATGCAACAACAGGAAATTACCTTGCTGGCACAGCTGGGAATTTCATCACCTTACGACAGTGCTTTTTGATGGCATACGAAAAAAATATACGATAACAAGAATACTATGGCTAATGATAGCGACTCAGATGAATCGACGGACAACCCACTTTTAGCAATCCAGGAATTGGAAGTGTACGATATTATGATTCCTCGTGCAGATATTATTGCACTGGATTTAACCGAACCTTTAGATAATATTATACAAAGAATTCATCAGTACCCCTATAATCGCTATCCCGTTTATCAGGATACGTCCGATGAAATATTAGGCTACATTTCTGTTAAGAAAGTTTTCAAATTATTATTAGGCTCAATTGCGCCAGGTAAACTAGGCCAAACCAAAACACTAAAACCAATCGCCAGCAGTGTAACAAAAGCCGTAAAGCCACAGTCATTGGACAACCTGGTTGAAAAAGCGTTGTTTACAGTACGCTCTAGGCTGGTGCTGGATCTATTAGAGGAGATGCGGCGCGAAAAAGTTTATATGGCACTGATTATTGATGAATATGGCGGTATTGACGGGCTGGTAACACAAAAAAATTTGATGGATGCTGTATTAGCTTGCTTGCAAAAAGAATCTCATAACGGCGATTACACCATTCAGGAATTTGATGATAAGCGTTTGGCGATGGATGCACGGTTACCAGTCGAGCAGTTAGAAAGTCATTTGGGTGAAGAATTATTCACAGATAAAGACAACCGTGATGATGTCGATACGGTTGGGGGGCTGGTGTTTTTGACATTGGGGCGTATCCCGAAACGCGGCGAAGTAATACAGTATAATGATCAGTGGGAATTTTCTATTACAGACGCAGATGCCCGCCGCATTAAACGTATTATGATGCAGCCACTAAACTATAAATAATGCAAAAATTTTTATTGCAATGTATCATTGCTATTGTTGCAGGCTTACTTTTAACAGCCGCACACGCACCTTTTAACCAATGGTATCTGGCCTTTATAGCCGTTGTACTTTTTATTTATTGCCTAAGGCAAAGTAAAAATTACTGGGTGGCGGCCATAAATGGCTATCTATTCTTTTTCAGCCATTTTATTACCGCCATCAGCTGGATTAGCTTGGCAGTCTTACAGGTAGGCATTACCAATGGCCTGTTAATAGCCATGGCAAAATTTGGTATTGCATTAATCTTGGCCTTGTTTGGTTTGATATTGGCTGTAGCAATTAAATACGCTTTAAAATTTCAAAAACCTTTATTCATCATTCCTGTTTTGTGGGTTTTGGTGGAATATACACGCAGTTACTGGCCATTTAATTTTCCCTGGATTCCCCTGGGCAACAGTTTAATTGCTAATTTACCCCTGGCACAGACGGCAGCGGTTATTGGCGTATATGGTCTGGGCTTTACCATTGTATTCCTTGCCAGTGCCATTGCATTAAAACAGCACAGGGCAATTATTATTGCTGTTTTGTATTTTGTGTTAAGTTATGGGATAGGGCACTACAGCCTTTGGCAACACCCAACCACTTTTACCGAAGCAAAAATTCGCCTGGTGCAACCCAATATTCCACAAGGTTTAAAAGATGACCCCGATTTTGCACAACAAAATTTGGAAAAATTACTTATTAGCACGCAAAACGATAATAGTTTTTTACCCGATATTGTTATCTGGCCGGAAGCGTCTATTCGCGGCGATATTCGTAACGACATAAGGCTAAGCCAATATATTCAAAGTTTTCTACCGGAAGGTAGCACACTTTTATTGGGCGCTGCACGCTATGCTGAAAACAAAGTCTATAATTCTATTTTTGTACTTGATCAAAATACTAACCAAAATATGCCCTACTATGATAAGCGCTTTTTGGTTCCATTTGGCGAATATATTCCACTAAGAACAAACCCTGTTGTTATATATTTTAGCAAGCTTATGGGGCTTTATCACGGATTGGTGGGTAATAATTATGATTTCACGCCGGGGCACACGATAAAAACATTGGCAATAGGTGATATTCCATCCCTGTCACCACTGATATGCTATGAAAGTGTTTTTAGCGGCCAAGTGGCCAATAAAGGTCAACAGCGCCCAGGATGGCTGGTAAGCCTAACAAACGATGCTTGGTATGGCGATTCTTTAGGGCCTTATCAACATGCCGCATTAACACGTATGCGCAGTATAGAAGAACGGCTGCCGATGATACGTGTTGCTAATACAGGCATTAGTTATGTTACAGATAGTTATGGACGCATTATAGAGCAACTGAATCTTAGTGAGTTGGGCGTGATTGATAGTTTACTACCAACAGCAGGCCAACCACAATTATTTGCCCGGTATGGTTCCCGCATATTGTGGATAATGCTTGTATTATCGGCTTTTAGCTTCGTTTATTGTAACCGAAAAGTTGCATAGTCTGTAGTAAATTGACAACCTAAAATTGTACTGCTAACATACTATTGTATGAAGCACGCAACGATTGCTGATCCTGTAGATATATATGTCGGGGAAAGAGTTCGCTTTCGCCGTAAAATGTTGCGGATTAGCCAGGAAAAATTGGCAAATGCACTGGGGTTAACCTTTCAGCAAATTCAGAAATACGAACGCGGTAGTAACCGTATCAGTGCGAGCAAGCTTTATAAATTGGCTGAACTTCTGGGCGTTCCTATTAATTTCTTTTTTAACGGATATACGAGTACCTTACCTAAGGTAACCAGCTTGTCTGATGAAGAAGATATGGCTTATGGTATAAAAAATGATGGCGAACTTCTGATAGAAGATGATCCATTGAATAAACAGGAAACCATCGAATTTATTTATCATTACTATAAGTTAAAAGAAGAAGACCGCCAAAATATTATGCAATTGGTTAAATCTATGGCTTCGAAAAAATAGTTTAATTACAAACCCTAATCTAAATTTTCTATTTTTTGTGTCACTTTATCAGCACTAACAGCATCGCCTAATTCTCTTAGGCATTCGGCATAGTGAAATAAAATATTCCGGTCGTTTTCCATCTGTTCTAGTGCTGATTCAAAATGACAAACCGCCAGATCATAACATTCTATTTTCATATAAAGCAGCGCTTGGATGTATTGTAGTTGCGGATGAGCGGGGTAATAATCAGCGGCATAATCTAAAAGATTACGGCAAGATAAATAGCGACTGGTTAGCAATAAAACATCAGCAAAGCGCAAAATAATATTAAAAGAGTAAGGCATCAGTTGATGTGAGCGCTCATAGTATTGCACTGATTCTTCTATGAAACCGGCCTTATAAAGGTTTTCAGCTAAGCGAAAATGCATAGAGCCACATTGCTGGTTACCTTCTAATGCTTCCCGATAATAAGCAATGGCATTATAATAATCGTTTTCTAACTCGGCAATTTCTGCCAGACCAACTAATGTATCAGGATGCAAGGGTTCTAAAAACAAAGCCGTGCGAAAAGCACTTTTTGCACTGGAAAGCTCTTTTAGTTTTACATAAATATTGCGCCAGCGTGCGATAATAGTGCGGTGTTTTCGGCGAAAGTGAAATAGCTTCTTCCACCATGTCTCGCGATGTTTTGTAATTTTGTTCATTCATTAATAGAACAGCTAGCCCATGCAAGGCTATGTGATTATTAGGATTATCTTCTATTACATGACGAAACATAACAACGGCTTCTGCCAATCTGCCACATTGATGAAAGAAAATTGCTTCGGATAAAGCGGGAATAGAAGAGAGTGAGCGTGGCATCTATGTATAGTGCCAGCAAAACATTAGTACTCCGTAAATGAAAAAAGAGTTAACGTTGATACGGGGGGCTGACTATCCCACCAGGGAGGATCGAATCATCTGTTTTTCGTTAGAAGATATTTCGTAGTCTATTGACTGGCTAAATTGACTACCATTATCTTTATCCAGTTCCTTGATAGAAGATAATTCCTGTCGACCCGCGCGAATCGATTCAGCGTGGTCATCTGTTTCATAAAAAATAATGCCACTAACACGGCCAACGGCATATTCCACATCCAGTTCCGCGCTTTCCGGGGTATATAACGTATCTCTTAAAAGGGAGGAAGCATGTGACCAGGCTTCGTAGTAATCAGTAGTTTCAGCAATATGAATACCTTCCAGCATACCAGACGCTAATGCAACATGCGTCAAGCATTCTTCATCCATCGTTTCATCGAAAACAGATAGATTGCGATTGCGATATTCCATCAGAACAGTTTTTTTAGTAAGGATATCCATAGTAAGTATTGAAAATAGGATTAAATATGTTAAAAATTATTTATACATTCTGTCACAAAAACCGTTAATAAAACGTAAATTTTGCATCGCATCACAGTCAACCCCTTGTAAATTCATTTTGTTGCTATAATTAAAGCCAGTATGTCAAGTGATCTTGTTGAAATTAAAGTTCCTAGCCTGGGCGAATCCGTTACAGAAGCAACGGTTGCCCAATGGTTTAAAGGGGAAGGTGATGCTGTAAAAACAGACGAGCTTATTGCTGAGCTTGAAACAGATAAAGTAACTGTTGAAGTTTTTGCGCCCACAAATGGCGTATTAAAAGAAATTATTGCTCAAACGGATGAAACCGTAGAAGTGGGCGCCTTACTTGCAAAAATTGAAGCCGGTGCCGCAGGTGAGAAAAAAGCTGAGCAAACCACCAAGCCTGCCGAAAAGGCTGTTCAAATGCCAGATCACAAACTAAAGAAAGATTCTGCGAGCCAAAAAGAAAATGGCCCGGCTGTAAGACGCCTGGCCGCGGAAAATAATATCACGACAGATAACTTAAAAGGCAGTGGTAAAGATGGTCGTTTGACAAAAGGCGATGTTTTAGATGTTTCTCAAAATCAGCAGTCTAAACCGCAAACACAAGACTGTATCTGTTGCACCGGAACAAGAAGAACGCGTTAAAATGTCTCGCCTGCGTCTGCGTATTGCTGAACGACTTAAAGAAGCGCAAGACACAGCAGCTATGCTAACGACCTTCAACGAAGTTGATATGTCCGCGGTAATGACCTTACGTTCTCAGTATAAAGACGAATTTCAAAAACGGCATAATATAAAACTGGGTTTTATGGGTTTTTTCACTCAGGCGGTTATCAAAGCCTTGCAAGATGTGCCTGCTGTTAATGCAGAGATTGACGGTAATGAGTTGGTGTATAAAAAATATTATCATATCGGTATGGCCGTAGGCACAGATGCCGGTTTGGTTGTGCCAGTGGTTAAAAATGCGGATACACTCGGCCTGGCTGGCATAGAAAATAGTATTGCCCAATTGGCACAAAAAGCACGTAGCAACAAGCTTAGCATGGATGATATGCAGGGCGGAACGTTTACTATCACTAATGGTGGTGTTTATGGTTCTTTGCTTTCAACACCTATTTTAAACATACCGCAATCCGGTATTTTAGGCCTGCACAAAATAGAAAAACGACCGGTAGTCGTAAGTGGTAAGGGTGGTGATGAAATTGCGATTCGCCCGATGATGTATGTTGCCTTATCTTACGACCACCGCATTATTGACGGGAAAGAAGCGGTAACATTTCTTGTGAAAGTGAAAGAAGCCATGGAAGACCCGCAACGATTATTATTAAATATATAAATGTCTAAGGAATAATATTATGACTGTACGTTTAGCAATTAATGGATTTGGCCGTATTGGTCGTTTGGTGTTTCGCGCCTTGCAAGAAAGTGGCCGGACTGATGTGGAAATTGTTGCCATCAATGATTTGGCACCTGTAGAAACCCACGCTTATCTATTAAAGTATGATTCTGTTCATGGCGCTTTTAAAGGCAAGGTTGAAGCAGATAGCGACGGTCTTCTTGTAGACGGAAAACTTGTAAAAGTAGTGGCAGAACCAAAACCAGAAAATTTACCTTGGGGCGATTTGGGTATTGATATTGTTCTGGAATGTTCTGGCCGTTTTGCCAGTAAAGAAGCTTCCATGGCGCACATTAATGCTGGTTGTAAGAAAGTAATTGTTTCTGCCCCGGCAACAAACGCAGATTTAACTGTTGTATATGGTGTTAACCATGAGAAGTTAACCGCGGATCATCAGGTAATTTCTAATGCTTCTTGCACGACTAACTGTCTGGCACCTGTGGCGCATATTTTACAAAAAGTTTGCGGTATTGAGCGCGGTTATATGACAACAATTCATGCCTATACTGGTGATCAGCGTATTGTTGATACCATGCACAGTGATTTACGCCGTGCCCGGGCAGCAGCCTTATCCATGATTCCAACATCAACCGGCGCGGCGCGTGCTGTGGGCTTGGTATTACCAGAATTAAAAGGTAAGCTAGACGGGTCTGCAGTGCGTGTGCCTGTGGCAAACGTATCTCTCGTTGATTTGAAATTTGATGCCGCCAAAGCTGTTTCAACAGATGAAATTAATGAATCTATGCAGCAGGCCGCTGCAAACGAGTTAAAAGGTGTGTTAAGTTTTAACACGGAAGAACTTGTATCCGTTGACTTTAACCATTCTGCCTACAGCTCTAATTTCGATGCCACACAAACCCAGGTTATTGATGGTAAGTTTGTTCGCGTGCTAAGCTGGTACGACAACGAATGGGGATTCTCAAACCGTATGCTAGATACAGCAGCGGCTTTTGCAAAAGTTATGTAGAGAGTTTTTACCAATGGCATCCTGACTAAAGTGAAGGATCTGTATTTCAACATATATTTGTTGTAAAGACAGATCCTTCACTGCGTTCAGGATGACAATTTTTCTTACAATTTGTGTAATTTATAATGCTTCCAAAATAAATCCGTGTGGAGGCGAGAGTAAGTAAAATTGAAACGACTATAAGCGAAATTTTGCGCCGCTCGCAGCCCCTCACGGTTTTATTTTGGAAGCATTATATTAATCGGCTGGCTTTGTTAACTTTGTGTAAAAAATAGGTAAATCTGGCGAAGGATACTGTGCTGATTGCCAGATTTTTCCTGTTGTCGCATCGACATAGAAAACGTTTTTTGCGCTCCAGCTTCCATACTTAACAGAAATATTAGGGCTTTCTAATTTTTCTTCCCATTTTATCACCTGATAGTCGTTATCTAAAATGTTTATTATTTCTGGGCTATATGTTTTGCGGGTTATATAGACGGGGGTGGAAAAAGCATTCCGGTAAGATAAGTCTATGTATTTTACATTTTTAGAGCTGCTTAACGCATGTTTATAGACTGTTCTGTCTAAATCTAGGCCGAAGCCGGAGGTTTTAGTTATACGGCCATTTTCCGTTACAATAATTGCTTTATCAGCTGATATCCAGGTTAGCTTATCCCCATCTTTGTTAATTAAAATAACCAAACCCCAGCCGCCACGCCCTACTTTTACCAGCATACTGGCATAAGGAATTTCGTCTACTTGTTGGCGCGTAACCGGTTCATTTTCCAGGCCATTGAAAACCAAGTTTGTTGCTTCACTAACAGTTTTAATTAAGGGGCTGTTATCTAATATTTTATCGGAACAGCCTGTTAAAGCCAGCAAAAGCAGTATATTAAAAAATCGTAAAAAGTACGTGGCAGGGTAACGAGAATCTGTTAGAACAGTCATAAAAAAAATATACAAATTTATGACGCTTCTGACATCGTTAAATAACCTTAATGCTATAAAAAAAAGTTCTTTTTTACTAAGGAGCTCGGTTTTTACCGGTATCTGCCTAATCTCTATAAGCCAACAGGTTGCAGCACAATCCCTAGAATCATTGGGGGCAGGGGGCGTTGACCCTGCTTTAATCCAGCAATTTTCTCAGCAATCTAAAAGCCAAACAGTAGACCCGCGCGCACAAAATACTTTTCAACAACCTGCTCAAATAAGCCAAAGAAGAGAAACGATAGAGTCAGCCGAAGAAGAAGCACTTTCCTATATTGAAAAAAACTACGCCCAACGGATGGGAATAGAAATTGATGATGACGAGGCAGAACCTTTAAAGCAATATGGCTATGATAACCTTAGTGCTTCGGAAACCAGTTTGTATCAAAATTACAATGGTGGTGCTGTTGGCGGTGGTGTCAGTAACAATTATGTGCTGGGTGCTGGTGATCAGCTAACTATTAGTTTTCGTGGCCAAGAATCTTCGACTGAGTATGTTACGGTTAGCAACAGCGGCCAGGTATTACTAAGTAGTATGGAACCTGTTGCTGTTTCAGGGATGACACTGGCCGATTTTGAGCAGCGCTTAAGAGAATTAGCGGAAGAGCGGTTTGGCGAAACAGAGGTTTTTGCCACTTTAACAAGTGTAAGACAGCGGCAAGTAATGTTGTTGGGTGAGGTAGCAAAGCCAGGCGCACAGCAGCTTTCTGCCTTTGCCAGTGTTATGGATGCTTTGGCGGCGGGCGGCGGGATTAAAAAAACAGGAAGTTTGCGGCAAGTTTTGATTATTCGAGACGGTCAAAGAATCCCCATTGATTTATATAATATTCTTTTAGGCAATACCCAGGGAAATGATCAGACATTACAAGATGGAGATCGCATTGTCGTACCGGGTATAGGCCGAACAGTGGCTATTTCTGGTGCAGTAGCACGACCGGGTATTTATGAGCTTGCGCCAGGCGAACAACAAGTTTCAACAGCAACAGCATTGCGCTATGCGGGAAATCCTATTCAAGGACAAAACAACCGCCTTGTGCTTTCTCGCATAAATAGTAAAGGAGAAGTACGGCAGGAAGTTGGTAATACTGGAACAATACCAGCGGCCAGTATTTTATTGGTTCAGCAAAATAACCAGCGGCGACAGTCTGATATCACTATTGAACGGGCAAAAGAAGATATTCAGCAGCGCGCCTTGGTATCAGGTATGACGGTTAAAAGCCTGCTAAATAATGTAGAGGCGTTACCCGACGATACCTATCTGCCATTTGCAGCGATAGTGGGTAGGAATGAAACAAGGCCGATTAATCTTTATAGCGTATTAGTTACAGGTGATAGTGATTACCCGATGCAATCTGGTGACCGGCTAGTGCTGTTATCAAGAGAGGACATAAGATATTTATGGTCAGCCGATGTTAGGGATGTTTTACAAAACAAAACCCTAACGCGCCTAAAATTACCAGACGAAAATGAAAACGATAAGGGGGATCAACAAAATATCCCGCAAGAAGAGGAAGAAAAACTCTTAGACAAAGCGTTATTTGTAACAGAGCGGAAAGCTGTCGGAGAAGAGAAAGAAAACTCTGTTAAAGCAACAGCCACTTGCAGAGGCTTATCTGCCTTAATGCATGTTGTTGAAACAGAAGGAGAAAACCGGTTCAGCGCTGTACAACGGGGATTATCGAATAATAAATTGCGTGCCTATGCAGCAGAGGTAGAGCAAACAACAATCAGCCGCTATCAACCATGCCCGGATGTTTTTCAGCGGCATGGCGATTTACTACCGCTGTTACTGGATAACAGCATCGCTATCATGGGCGCCGTGCAAATTCCTGGCGCGTATCCGGTAGCAGGCGATATTGACCTGAAAAAAATACTAACGGTGGCCGGTGGCGTTAGCCGGGATGCAGACCGTAATAATATTCAATTAAACCGTCGTTATTTTGGTAATGGCAGCAAAACCGAACAGCGTGTAGCGGTGGCAATCAATACACTAGACGCCACAGTGAAAATTAATGCCGGTGATTCTGTTGTTGTTCGCCGTGAACCAGATAAAGCATCGGTAGGAACGGTACGCTTGGAAGGGCAATTTAACCGGCCTGGTATTTACGAAGTACGTGCCAATGAAACTTTAACTTCTTTAGTAGAGCGTGCAGGTGGTTTAACAGAGCTTTCCTATCCTTATGGTGCTATTTTTGCGCGTGAAAAAATCCGAAAAGTTGAACAGGCGGGCTATGAACGTGTGGCCAGACAAATGGAATCTAGCCTGTTGGCTAACCTGGCAAATTTACGTAATGGCGGTGCCAGTGCCGGGCTTGTGTTACAGGCTGTAAACCAGAATATTGAAAAGATGCGCGAAGCCAAAGCTTTGGGGAGAATGGTTATTCAGGCTGACCCAGATCAGTTATACGCTGAACCAAATTTAGATATTTTGCTGGAAGATGGCGACTATCTGTACATGCCAAAAAGACCCTCCTATGTGATGGTAAGTGGTGAAGTATTAAACGCTGGAGCCATGCAATTTCAGTCAGATTTAACCGCCGAGGATTATTTAGAACAGGCCGGTGGCTTTCAAAAAGGCGCTGACAAAAAGCGTGTTTTCGTCATTTTACCAAATGGGAAGGCAAAGCCTATTAAACTATCCTTCTGGAACCGGGAAGAGGTAAAAATTCCACCCGGCAGCACTATTGTTGTGCCGCAAAACCCTGTTCAAGTTGGTTTTTTTCGCAGTTTGGCTGATTTTGGTTCTGTGGCTAGTCAATTTGCTGTCACTGCCGCATCGCTTGCCGTTATCGGGCGTGACTAGGGCGCATCTAAACTATCTTGGCAGGGGGCTGTTTGTATTAACCTTACTGTTGCGCGTATCGTCTTTGCAGGCATCCCCTGACTTGCCAGAGTATGAGCCGCCGCAATGGCAGCCAAGCTATACAGATGTTGGCGGCGTAGGGCTTATGCAAATGCCAACAGCACGCGTTATGCCAGATGGCCAGCTCAATTTTGGTTATTCAACTATTTTTCCTTATAAAAGAATTTTCTTAACCGTACAGGGATTACCATGGCTGGAAGCAACATTTCGTATTACTGAAATTACCAATCGTATTGAGCCAGGATCATTGGCTTTTGACGATACGCAAAGTTTTTATGACCGGGGTATTGATCTGAAAATCAGGTTGGTAGAAGAATCAGAATACTGGCCTGAACTGGCGCTGGGGGTACGTGATATTGGGGGAACAAACTTGTTTTCTTCTGAATATCTGGTTGCTAGCCGACGATACTATAACTGGGATTTTACTGGCGGTATTGCTTGGGGAAATATGGGGAGCCGTGGGCATTTGTCTAATCCGTTCGCCGATTTAAATAATGAATTTGGCGATCGCGCGGCTAGTGGTACAAACACAGCGGGAAGCTTTCAGAACAGCTTTTTTAAAGGTGAGAATATTGGCCTATTCGGTGGTGTTGAATATCAAATTCCTGATTACGGCGTGCGTTTCAAAGTAGAATACGATGGTAATAACTACGAAAAAGAACCATTAAGCAACCGCTTTGAGGTCGATAGCCCTATAAATTTTGGCATGGAGTATCACCCTTATGATTGGCTGCATCTGGCGGCTTCTTGGCAGCGAGGGAATGAGGCGATGCTACGGGTCAATCTGAATCAGTCTTTAAAAGAGGCTGCCGCTGTGCCAAAACTTTTAGATAAGCCCGCAGTGCAACTATTGCCGCGTTCGACAACAGATTTAATACCTTTAACCATAGATAACATTGACCAATCATGCGGTGTTAGTGACGCTGTTAATGTTAAGCTGGTGCGCATTGAAGAAAGTACCGCCATATTTCA
This sequence comes from uncultured Alphaproteobacteria bacterium, assembly GCA_963706365.1. Classification (GTDB taxonomy): domain Bacteria; phylum Pseudomonadota; class Alphaproteobacteria; order JAJTHO01. The sequence continues at coordinate 1,341,522 of OY970150.1, forward strand.
TCTTAATAATAATTGTCAGCCTGATAATGTTGCCTTTCAGCGAGAAATTAGCATGCTGTTGGGGGGGATAGAGGGGATATCACAGTACAGTTTCTATTGGCAGGGTATGATAAAGGTGGCACATTTTGATGCCATTCCAACGGCTGAAACACTTTATACTATTCTGGATGAAAAATATAATCAGCGTAAGGTGGACACGGATTATGCCATTTTACAAACAGAGGAAAAACTGGCAGCCGCGTTGGCTAAAGGAAAATTTCAGCGTAAATGCCATTAATTTTGATGCGCATACAGCCACAGTATGGCTTTCACAGGGAACATGGCGGCGGGTGCCGCAAGCGGCAGGTCGTATTGCCCGCGTTATAGCCAATCATACCCCTAAAAATATTAGTGATATTACGATAGTATTTCTAGAGAATGGCCTTATTGCCAATAAAGTAACCATGCCTATAAACACGGTTGAGAAAATAGATTCTGCCCCACAACTTGCCTGGCATGAAGGGCATTTGGATAATAAAGCGACAGATTATGATGATGCCAGTTATATTAATACAAATCGCTATCCTGCATTTGACTGGTCAATAACACCGGGCTATCGCCAAAACTTTGGTGGGCCTGATGCTTATTATGTTTATCAACTATATTTGTCGCTAAGTGCGTCTTTCCAGCCAGTGCGTGGCTTGATATTTTCCGGTAATTATGGCCAAAATATTCACAACACTTTTGACGAGCTACAATTGGAGTCTACCAGTGTGCTTCCTCGCGTGCGTAGTGATGTTTCAGAATATCTGAAACAGGGCGATAGCGGTATTAACAGCTTGCAGGCCAGTTATTTATTTAATGTGATGCCCAATGAAATTAGCGGGTTATATGGGCGTGCCAGTGCCGGTATTTTTGAATTAATGTTTGGCGGTGTGGGCGGAGAAATTCTCTATGCACCGCATGGTAAACGCTGGGCAGTGGGGGCAGATTATAATTATGTTCGTCAGCGCGATTTTGACGCCGGTTTCGGTTTTCAGGACTATGACATTTGGACAGGACACTTAAACTTTTATTATGACTTGCCGTTTTATAATATGAATGCTGAACTAAATGTCGGGCGTTACTTGGCGGGGGACGATGGGGCAACGCTTAACCCTTGCCCGCCGTTTTGACAGTGGGGTTGAATTAGGTATTTTCGCCACTGTTACCGATGTACCGGCTGAAAAGTTTGGTGAAGGAAGTTTTGACAAAGGTTTTTATCTAAGCTTCCCATTAGATATGTTCTTTATTAAGTCTTCAAAAGCACGTCGAAGTATCGTTTTCCGCCCGGTAACGCGGGATGGCGGGGCAAAGTTAGCGCAACCCTATCGATTATATTCCCTTATCGAAAGTCATCGTTATCATAATATGGATAGAGACTGGCGTTTTGTTGATGAATAACAGTTTCAAAACAGCTATATAATACGGGTGGTTATCAAGAAAAAACGTGCGATTGTTGCAATGTCTGGCGGGGTGGATTCCTCTGTTGTGGCAGCAATACTTCATGAGCAAGGCTATGAGGTGGTGGGCATTACCCTGCAACTGTATGACCACCAAGGGGCAGTTACGAATAAAACCTGTTGTGCGGGGCAAGATATTCAGGATGCAAAAAATGTTGCATCGCATATAGGATTTCGACATTACACTCTAGACTACGAAAGCCGCTTTAAAGAAGCGGTTATAGAAGAATTTGCGGATAGCTATTTGAACGGTGAAACGCCTGTTCCCTGCATTCGCTGTAATCAATCGGTAAAATTTGTGGATCTTTTAAAAACAGCCAAAGAATTAAACGGCGATTTTTTAGCCACCGGGCATTACGTGCAACGCATTGAAGGCCACAAACCAGAACTGCATTCCGGAAATGATAAAACAAAAGATCAAAGCTATTTTCTGTTTGCTACGACGCAACAGCAACTAGATTATTTGCGTTTTCCCCTGGGGCATCAAAGTAAAGCAGAAACCAGAAGTTTAGCCGAAAAATATAGCCTACCCGTAGCAGAAAAACCTGATAGTCAGGACATTTGTTTCGTGCCGAATGGTAAATACAGTGATCTTGTGCGTAAGCTACGCCCAGCATCCGATAACTCGGGTGATATAATCGACATGCAGGGCAATGTTCTGGGGCAACATAACGGTATTATTAATTTCACTATAGGCCAGCGGCGCGGCATCGGTGTTGGCGGAACCGAAGAACCACTTTATGTTATTAGGTTAAATGCGGCAAATAACCAGGTGATTGTAGGTAGTAAAACAGCCTTGGCAAAACCAGCAATCCAATTGAAAGAAGTAAACTGGCTTGGAGATAAACCTTTTACAGATACGCAAGCTATCAGCGTCAAAATTCGCTCAACAAGACCTCCTGTAGAAGCAGTGTTACATGCCCTGGAAAACAAGAAAGCGGCTATTGTTTTCAGTGAGCCGCAATATGGCGTGGCCGCAGGTCAAGCTGCTGTATTTTATAATGGTAGTCGGGTGTTGGGCGGCGGTTGGATTTGTTAAAATTCAGAACCAGTCACCTAAATCACTCATTGTAGGTGACTAGTTCTCAGTTTACCATTGATCAAAATCTTCCTCTACAACGGCGGGCTTTAGCTCTATAACTTGTAAATTGTTTGTAAAATAGTATTGCCATATTGTTTTTTGGTGCACTGCGGCAATTATAGTACCACTGTTATTAGTATACTCATTACAACGATGTAGAAATCTATCTTGAGAATTTTGATCCAGTGCCGTTAAAGGTTCATCCAATAACCATAATTTCTTTTTCAAGTTATACCAGCAGCTAGATAATGCGAGTCGTTGCTGTTGGCCGGCTGACAATATGCCCGTTTTGCCTGTAATATTGTCCAGGAATACGGATAGGCTTTGCTGATTATTGGGGGCACCTTTATAAAAATCTTGATAAAATTTCAAATGCTGCGCCACATTCAAATTATAGTGCAGTGGCAGATTATGGCCTAGATAATGCAGGCTATCTGAAATAGCTTTGGCAGTTAACCCTGCCATATTTCTTAGGGCACTGCTTTTACCAATACCGTTATCGCCAGTCAGTAAAATAACGCTACCTTTTTTTATTTCAAAATCAAAAGGTTGACATAATATCTTATTTTCTCTTTGGACAATAAATTGTTGAAAGAACTCATTCTGCACAGATTATTATTTCCATTATAAAATATTAGACTATGATACAATTTAAATATGCAGCAAGGCAATACGGTAATGGTAACAGGGGGGGCTGGTTATATTGGTAGCCACACTGCCTATGCGCTGATTGAAAATGGCTGGAACGTCATTGTGGTGGATGACCTTTCCACCGGTTTAAAAGAGCTAGTGCCACAAGAAGCCACTTTTTACCATTGTAATATAAGCGACTATCAGGCTATCGATAATATTATTCAACGCCACAATATTATGGCTATTATGCATTTTGCCGGCTCTATTGTGGTGCCGGAATCTGTGGTACAGCCGCTTAAATATTATCAAAATAATACTTCTAACAGTATTAGCCTTATTCGGGTGGCACAAAAAAATGCGTTAAAAGCCTTTGTTTTTTCTTCTACGGCTGCTGTTTATGGCCACTGCGAAAGTATGCCCATAACAGAAGACGCGCCGAAAAATCCTATGAACCCTTATGGAATGTCAAAATTGATGACAGAACATATTCTTCAAAATAACTGGGCGGCCAATCGACATCAGGCCATGCCTTACGGTATTTTACGTTACTTTAATGTGGCCGGTGCCGATGCACAGGGGCGTAGCGGGCAGTATAGTAAACAAAGCACCCACCTTATTAAAATAATTGCCGAGGCCGTAACGGGGAAACGAGATGGCTTGTCTATTTATGGACAAGATTATAACACGCCTGATGGAACCTGCGTACGTGATTACATTCATGTTTCTGACCTGGCTGATGCGCATGTATTAACGCTTGAACATTTGCTGGAATCACAAAAGCCTTTAATTGCCAACTGTGGTTATGGTAAGGGCATTTCTGTTAAAGAAGTTGTAGGCGTTGCGCAGGAATTGTATGGCACCATAAAATTGCATATAAAAATGGCAGAGCGCAGGGCAGGGGATTCAGCCGAACTTGTTGCAGACAACACCGCCATTCGCGAAATGTTAGGGTGGGAACCAAACCATCAATCCCTGGCCAGTATGATTAAAAGCGCCGTGGCCTGGGAAGAAATTATGCAAAAAAGCAAATTAGCTGCCTAGTAATGTATGGATAGCTATACAGAATATTGTGCAGCAAAAATTAACCTAACACTACATATCACCGGCAAGCGTGATGATGGGTATCATTTGTTAAACAGCCAGGTTGCTTTTGCTAATGATGTTTATGATGTTTTAAATGTTCGTAAAAGCCAGCAAACCCAATTAATCATAGCAGGAGAATTTGCCAAAGCAGTGCCCGAAGACAATAGTGTTTTAAAGGCAATACGATGGCTAGAAACACATCATAAGGTATTATTGCCTGTAGACGTGCAACTTACCAAAAATATTCCTGCCCAAGCCGGGCTAGGCGGCGGTAGTGCAAATGCTGCTGGTATTATTCGAGCCATAGAAAGGCTTTATAATTTACCAGTATTACCGCCTGAGCAATTGTTAGTATTAGGGGCGGACGTACCTGTTTGCTACCATAACAAACACTGCACTATGCAAGGGATTGGCGAAAAAATAATTTCAGATGCTTATAATCTTCCCGAAATTATAACCCTTATCAACCCTGGTGTTACATTACCAACCAACCAGGTTTTTCAAAATATATGCACGGATGATTATAAAAACAATACGATAGAAAATCATCTTTTAAGGTCGGCTTTAAAAACATCCAGTACCTTTGAAAATTCTTTTAGTAAGTTAAAACAGTGTGTTAATGAAAGAATATATATGACCGGTAGTGGTAGTACACTGTTCATAAAAGCTGCCCTTGCAAAAGAGCTTCTAAAAGTATTTCCTGAATGGTGGATTTACGAAACAACCTTGCATTGATTTTATTAAAATTACTTCCTCAAAACATAAATAATGATTCCCTGAACGATAGTTTTATGACAAAACACTGTCACATGCGTATTTTTGCAGGTTATTTAGTTTTAGGGATTTTAGCAGGAAGTATGACCATACTTTCCGGCTGTGAAAAGAAATCAGACGAGGCTGAGCAGATTATCAAATCTGATGATAATGATGCGTTCAGCGCTGATCAGATAATTGCTGACTATAAAAATCAACAAAACACCAATAGTTATGGCACATTTTTAGCTGCAAGGCATGCCTATCGTAATAAGGATTTACCCGCTGCCGTCTACTATCTGGAAGAAGGCTTGCAGTACAATGCCAAAGATAAAGAAAGCGGTATTCCCGAATATCTTGAGCGCGAGTATTTCTTTACGAACCTATATCAGGGCAACATTGATACGCTGATTAATCAATATGCAGGCGAAGAAAAAAATCAGGAATTCCCTGTTCAGTTGATTCGGTTTACCCATGCCGTAAAACAAGAAAATTGGGTGGCTGCACAAACAGCACTGGATCAAATTAGTGATCGCTTGCCATGGAAAAGCCTGCTGGCCGAATGGCTGTCCTATGGTCGGGATAAAACCATTGATAAAACTGTAAAACGACAAGCCTGGAATAGTAATTTTAACCTGGGCTTATTACAGTTGGTGAATGGTGACCAAACAGCAGCCTATAATACCTTTAATAATATTACAGAACAGCAATTAAAAGCTGTTGAAAACAGTGGTGTAAAGGATGCCGCGCCCGTGCATTGGCCGGTGCAGTTACTGTTAATGCAATTGTCATCGAACCCGGGTAACAAGCAGCAGCTTCTGGAAAAATACCAGCAATACATCCCTAATGGCTTTGCTGCGTTTTTAGCGAAAAAATTACTAAGTTATGATGAGGATTTAGCCACAACTGCTCGGCCAGAAACAGTGCAACAGGGGCTGGCTACTTTGTATTTATCAATGGCTACAACATTGCAGTCGGCTAATACTGAGGTTATTGCCATTCTTTACTATCAATTGGCTGACTATCTAATGCAACAGCAAAAGCCTTTACTTGCCGCCTTGAATAATCAATTGCTTGGCTATAACTTGGAAAATCAGGATTTTTATACTCAGGCATTGAAATCTTATGATAATGCGTATCAAAACCCTGTTTTAAGACCTTTTTCCGTGCAACAAAAAGCGCGTGTCTTGTGGAATCAGAACAAAAAAGAAGCGGCAATAGATCTTTTAAGCGATTATATGGACGATAATCAGCAAGATGTAGCTATTTTACAAGCTGATGCAGCCGATTACCTGCGTTTAGAGCATCAATACAGCAAAGCGATCCCGCTGTATGACCGGTTACTACAAGAAGAAAAAAATAAGGATAGCTGGCAACTGTACTTTGCCCGTGGTGTGGCCAAACATCAGGATATAGGTATTGAGTGGCCAGAGGCAGAAGCTGATCTATTGAAAGCCTATGAACTGGCGCCGGATCAGCCGGAGGTTTTAAATTACTTAGGCTATAGCTGGGTAGAAGAAAATAAAAACCTGGAACAGGCAGAGGATATGATTTTGAAAGCCATTGCACAGCGCCCGCGTGATGGCTTTATGATTGATAGCGCTGGCTGGGTTTACTACAAGCTTGGTGATTATGAAAAAGCCTTGCGCTATTTAAAGCAGGCGGTGCGATTAGAACCGGGGGATCCTGTTATTAATGACCATTACGGCGATGCTTTATACAAGGTAAAACGTTATCGTGAGGCTGGCTTCCAGTGGCAGCGAAGTTTAACGTTAGATCCAGAAGAAGAGCTGGCAGAACAATTAAAAGAAAAGCTTAAGAAACTAAACCAGCCATCTGCTAGACATTAACAGTTGTGAAAAGGTTTATTGCTAAAACAATAAAAAAGACTATTTTATAATCATGGTTGAATTCAGACTACCGAAAAACTCTCGTTATACCGAAGGCCGCTTCTTTCCAGCAGCGGCAGGTGTTAAAAATACTAAAATTTTCAAGGTCTACCGTTATGACCCCGGAACAGGCGAAAACCCCCGCGTGGATACCTACGAAGTAGATATGGATAGCTGCGGGCCAATGGTTTTGGACGCGGTTATAAAAATTAAAAATGAGATTGATACGACACTATCCTTCCGCCGTTCCTGCAGAGAGGGCATTTGTGGTAGTTGTGCCTTTAATATTGACGGTACGAACACACTCGCTTGTTTAAAACCAATTGCTGATATTAAAGGCGAAGTTAAAATTTACCCGCTGCCGCATATGCCCGTAGTAAAAGATTTAGTGCCAGATTTATCAGTACCGTATGCTCAGTTAAAATCAATCAAGCCCTGGATGCAGTCAGACAGCAAACCGGAAGCCGGTAAAGAATTTCGCCAAAGTATCGAAGAGCGCGAAGAGTTAGACGGGCTTTGGGAATGTATTTTATGTTTCTGCTGCACCACTGCTTGCCCCAGCTATTGGTGGAATGGTGATAAATTTTTAGGGCCTGCCGTATTATTACAAGCTGCTCGCTGGGTTTATGATAGTCGCGATGATCATACTGGTGAACGCCTAGATGATTTAGAAGATCCTTTTAAACTATACCGCTGTCACACCATCATGAACTGCACACGAACCTGTCCAAAAGGTTTAAACCCGGCTAAGGCCATTGGTGGTATTAAGAAAAAGATGCTGGATAGAAAAGCTTTGGCTTAGAGCTTACACCAAAAGAGCGGAAGCTTGTAATCGCCTGATCAAAAACTCCATTATTTGCTGGAATTACCTCTATTTAACGCACAAACTTCAAACAACGGCTGACCTACAATATGATGCAGGCTTTACGCAGAGCCATCAAAATACACTCTCCGATGTCATGGGCACACATAAATCTACTCGGCGAGTATGATTTCTCAGACGAAAAGCTCAAAGATAAATTTGGCATCAAACACCCAAAATTAGCCACGTAAAACACAGTGAAATTCAGGAGGGCTGAAAATACCGATTAGGCACAGCAGGAAACGAATTAAGGCCAAAACCCTATGGCCGATTTCGTTTCTTTGTTCTTTTTAACCCGATTAAGGGAGAAAAGATATTATATTACAATAAGTTGTTCATTTATATGCCAAAACACTATAATATGTTTGTATGAAAACAGGAAGATTAATAGACAACCCACAACTTAAAGAGGTTTTTGAAAATCTTGCACCTATAGCATTAGATTTATTATATGGAATTAGTGAGAACTCTGTCGAAATGACAGGTAAAAAGCTTTCAGTCTTATTGAACGAGAACCATGGAACTATGGATTCTAGTTCTACGTATCTTGATTTTGCCAAAACATTGTTTAATTCAAATCGCTGTGGAGATAAATTGATGACACGTGTTGAAGCACTGGACTCGCTTAATAAAGCATTTACAGAAGCAGATGAAAGTATTCATGGAAAATTAAAAGACAAAGTTTTTTCAGAGATATTTCAATACTATACAGCACAAAGAGACCCAGAAAGAGGTTTTTAAACAGATATAGTGTTTCCAAAATAAATCCGTGTGGAGGCGAGAGCAAGTAAAATTGAGCGCAGTGTATTCTTCATACATAAGCGAAATTTTTCGCCGCTTGCAGACCTTCACGGTTTTATTTTGAAAGCATTAGAGCTTACCCATGAGCAGGGTAGGTTTAACAGATTTCTCTGCTTAAGTTAAAGTCACCATATTTTACTTGAATATATCCCCGCTTGTGCAGCGGCCAGCCTTGCAATAGGCACACGATAGGGGGAGCAGCTGACGTAGTCCATACCGATGCGCCCGCAGTAATGGATAGAAGCGGGGTCGCCGCCATGTTCGCCACAGATACCGATTTTTATTTCCGGGTTGGTTTTGCGTCCACGTTGAATAGCAATTTCTATTAACTCCCCAACACCATTTTGGTCTAGGGATACAAAAGGATCATAAGGCAACAAGCCTTCAGCAATATAGGTTTGCAAGAAGCTGGAAGAATCATCACGACTAAGGCCAAAGGTTGTTTGAGTTAAATCGTTGCTACCTACGCTAAAAAAAGCCGCATGTTGGGCAATATCGCCGGCTCGCAAGGCAGCACGTGGCAGCTCGATCATTGTGCCCACTAAATACGGGAATTCCTGACCTTTTTCTGCTTGAACCTTTTTTGCTTCTTGATGCACCAGTTTGGCCATGGCCTGCATTTCATGATTTGTAGCGATTAACGGAATCATGATTTGTGGAATAACCATTTCACTGGTTTGCTGTTGTGATTCTAGTTGTGCATAGAAAATAGCACGCACCTGCATACGATATATTTCAGGGTAAGAAACACCCAGCCGACAACCACGATGCCCTAGCATAGGATTGGTTTCCGTTAGCTGGCGGATACGCTTGTTTAGCGTTTGCATATCAATATCGCTGGCATCTACCAGTTGCTGACGTTCTTTTTCCGTATGGGGTAGGAATTCATGTAAAGGCGGGTCTAGCAGGCGAATCATAACGGGCAGGCCGCGCATGATATCGAAAAGTTTGATAAAATCTTCCTGCTGCATTGGCATTAGGCGATTAATGGCTTCTTGGCGCGAGGCATTATCGTTGGCTACGATCATTTGCCTAACGGCCAGAATACGGCTTTCCTCAAAAAACATATGTTCGGTGCGGCAAAGCCCGATACCTTCTGCTCCAAAGCGGCGGGCTACCTTGGCATCCTGAGCTGTTTCGGCATTTGCAAAAACCTTGAGTTTACGAAAGCTGTCAGCCCATTCCATAATTTGCTGAAATTCCGGGGAGGTTTTAGCTTCTATAGTGGGCACGGCATCTTCAAAAACTTCACCAGAACTACCATTGATCGTAATTTTTTCGCCCGCTTTATAAGTGCGCCCACCCACTGAAAAGCTTTGAGACTTGTAATCTATATTAATTTTTCCTGCCCCCGCAATACAGGGTCTTCCCATACCGCGGGCAACAACGGCTGCATGGCTGGTCATACCGCCACGACTGGTTAAAATACCTTTGGCTGCATGCATACCATGAATATCCTCTGGGCTGGTTTCATCGCGCACCAGAATAACGGCAATACCTTTTTTGGCTTTGGATTCTGCTTCATTGGCTGTGAAAACAATTTCGCCGCTGGCTGCCCCAGGGGACGCGGGTAAACCGCGGGAAATTAGTACGGTTTTTGCTGTCGGGTCTAGCATGGGGTGCAATAGTTGATCCAAACCACTGGCATCAATACGGCAAACTGCTGCTTGTTTATCAATTAAGCCTTCATGCACCATGTCGGTTGCAATTTTAACACTAGCGGCGGTGGTGCGTTTACCGGCACGCGCCTGTAAAATCCATAGCTTACCTTCCTGCACTGTGAATTCCACATCTTGCATGTCTTTAAAGTATTGTTCCAGGTTTTCACACGTTTGCCGTAATTCCTGAAAAACTTCTGGCATATACTCTTCCAAAGAGGGCGCAGCATTGCCCATCCTTTCGGATTCTATACCGGTTAGCGTGTGGGGTGTTCGAATACCTGCCACCACATCTTCGCCCTGGGCATTGGGTAAAAATTCGCCATATAACAGGTTTTCACCGGTGGAAGGATTGCGGGTAAAGACCACGCCTGTTGCCGATGTTTCTCCGCGATTGCCAAAAACCATGCTTTGCACCGTAACCGCGGTGCCAATATCATGCAGAATACTGTTTAACATGCGGTATGTTCGGGCGCGCTGATTGCCCCAGCTGTCTAGCACAGCAAGAATTGCTTTCCATAATTGTTCTTGTGCGTCTTGCGGAAAGGGAATATTTTCTTCTTCCAGTAGTTTTTTATACTGGTTAATAATGTGTTTCAGATCAGCAACTGTTAGTTCTGTATCCAGATTATAACCTTTGTCATCTTTATGCCATTGTAGAACATCTTCAAATTTATGGTGTTCAACACCTAAAACAACGTTGGCAAACATTTGAATAAAGCGGCGATAACTGTCTAAAGCAAACCGTTCATTATTGGTTTTTTTTGCCAACCCTTGTACTGTTTTGTCGTTTAACCCCAAGTTTAAAACGGTATCCATCATGCCTGGCATAGAAAATTTTGCACCGGATCGCACTGAAACCAATAACGGGTTTTCTGTGTCACCAAATTTCATACCTGTTTCTGTTTCAACATTTTTCAAGGCTGCGGCTACTTGCTCTTCCAGTATTTCAGGTATTTGTTTTTCCTGCTGATAATAACGGCGGCAGACATCTGTTTTAATAGTAAAGCCGGGGGGAACAGGCAAGCCTAACCCGCTCATGACCGCAAGTCCCATTCCTTTACCGCCTAAAGATGCTTTCAGGGGCTCTGATTCTGTTATCCTGCCAGAAGATTCAGAGAAAACATGAATATAATCCATTGCGACAGTACCTATTAATTCGTTGGGTGCTGCCTTATAGCATATAACTGGCTATAATACCTATAATTTTCGTATGCGTAGTACACTAAAACTAGGTAAAGTTAAAATGGTCTGTAGAAGGTTCCATGCCGGTTAAGTAAGGGCAGCTTGCATCAAATAGGGCACGCCGTCCAATGTGGGATTTTATATTTTCATATAAAACAACAACGCCGTTTAATGTTGTATTAAAACGTTCAATGGCAATAATCTTACCGTTGTTTTTAAGCTGCTTTTTGTAAGAGGGCGGTAACTCAGTAATCGCACCATTGAATATAATAATATCAAAGGGGGATTTATCTGTTTCACCATTATTGAAATCTTGTTCAATAACTTGAGGTGACAACGAAAATTGCGCTAAATTTTTAAGTGCCTTTGCTGCAATTTCTGTGTCGGGCTCTATAACAAAAAGGTTTTCGGTCAGTATTGCTATTACCGCTGCTTCATATCCTGTATTGAAGCCCACTAATAATGCGGCGTCATTTGGCTGAATATCAGAAAATTCCAGTATTCTGGCCAGAACCATAGGTTCCATGAGAAAACGGCTGTTTTCTACTAATATATCTTCATCTAAATAAGCACTTTGCTTTAGTGATGGTGGTAAGAAAGCTTCGCGCGGCAGATGAGACATTGCGGTGATAAGCTTTTCATTATGCACCTTGTTTGTGCGTAATTGACCATTCACCATATTTAAACGTGCATTATTTTGCCCGGTTATATGCATGTTTGTCTGGTGTCTGGAGCCTTGTAAATTGGCAGAACCGATGTACATAGTCTATGCATACGCTATAATAACAAGTGATGCATCAGAATTTTTTACAAAAGCTCTTTGTTTTTGATATTGAGACAATACCAGACGACCAGGTTGTAAAAGCCTTAACCGGTTGTGATAGCGATGATCTAACGGACAAAAGAGAAGCGTTAAGGCAGTATCATTTGTCCATAACAGATGGCAAAAATGATTTTCCCCGGCAACCTTTTCATAAGGTTGTGGCGATTAGCTTTGTTGAAGCGGATATTATTAAGCAGGAGGGCTATGAATATTACGAGTTGCAAACGGTGCGCAGCGGGGGAACGCTGGAGAGCAGTGAGGCAGAACTTGTAGCCGGTATTTTTAAATACCTTGAGCATCATAAGCCACGGCTGGTTTCGTTTAATGGCCGAACGTTTGATTTGCCTGTATTAAAATACCGAGCCATGGTGCATGGCATATCAGCGCCTGTATTCTATAACGCAGGCGATAAATGGAACAGCTATCAGTCACGCTATAGCCTGGATTGGCATTGCGATTTACTGGAAGCACTTTCTGATTTTGGTGCTTCGGCACGTTTGCGCCTGAACGAAGCTTGTGCCGCTTTTGGTTTTCCGGGCAAGCTGGCGACAGACGGCAGCGCGGTAATGGACTTATACGATAATGGAAAATTACAGGCGATTCGAGATTATTGCGAAACTGACGTGTTGAACACTTGGCTTGTCTATCTTCGTTACCAATTACATTATGGTAAACTGAATGAAGAAGGGTATGCAAAAGCGATTCAACAGACGCAAACTTTTTTAGCAGAAGCAGAGCAGCCGCATTTCAAAGAATTTTTGGATGCCTGGAATGATTGTAATAAAAAAGGCGATACATAACGTACCGCCCTTTTTATTATCTTGGCAAAAAAACTAGTTTGTTGCTGTAGATGTGCTTGTAGATGTGCTTTCGTCATCATTGTCGTCAGAAGCAGCAGCAGCGGCAACGCCGGCAACAGCAGCAACACCAACACCAGCAGCAATAGCGCCAGCAGTAATGCCGCCAGTAGCAGCAGTTGTACCGGCAGTAGTACTACCAGCAGCAGCACCAGAACCACTACCTTGTGAAGGAGATGTGTTCGTGCCAGGGTTGCTGCCACTTTGTGCGCTAACAGCCATTGGGCTAATGATTAAAGCAGCTGATAAAGCAGCAATAGAAAGTTGTTTAAGAAGCATATTTGACTCCGTTTATTAGTTGTTGATCGATCAGCTTGCTACGCTAAATCTTTTTTGGAAAAGTACAAGTAAGAATCGTATAAAATAGTAGCTTGGCTATCGCTGTACCCTTGAAGTCACAGCATTTGCTATTATAAAGCTTCTATGTCAAAAAGTTGTGCGTTACTGGCCGATATCGGCGGAACCAATGTTCGTTTTCAAATTGTTCTGCCCGATGGAACAGCATTACCGTCACAGGTGTTAACCTGTGCGGACTTTGCAGAAATTGACGACGCTATTCGGGCTCATATAGACCATATAAAGCCTGATATTGCGCCCAAGTGTATGGTTTTGGCTGTAGCAGGGCCGCCAGAAGGTGAATTTATCCAATTCACCAACCAGACCTGGAGTTTTTATAAACGTGATATCGTTGATCATTTTAATCTAGAGACGTTACGCGTTATTAATGATTTTACGGCGGTGGCACTGGCCGTGCCTGTATTAGATAAAGAATGCTTCCAGCAAATTGGTGATGGTATACCTAATGAAGAAGCGCCTTATTCTGTATTAGGGCCGGGAACTGGTCTGGGGGTTTCTTCTGTCGTGCCTATACCAGGTATGCCAAATGCTGAACCCGTTATTCTGACTAACACAGAAGGGGGGCATTTTACCCTACCTCCTATGACAGAACGAGAAAGTGCGGTACTTTCTGTTTTGCGACGCCATTATAACCATGTTTCGGCTGAACGTGTTTTATCGGGGCCGGGTATTGTAAATATTTACGAATCTTTGTGTGAAATTGATGGCGTTGATCCTATCTATGATCACCCTGCTGCTATCACAGAGGCTGCCCTAGAAAAGCACGAACATTTACCTGTTGTCGCACTAGAAATGTTTTGTGCATTTTTAGGCACGGCGGCCAGTAATGTTTGTATTACTGTTTCTGCCTACGGGGGTGTTTATCTGGCGGGTGGTATATTACCACGATTGGGTAACTTCTTCCTACAATCCAAATTTCGTAAGCGGTTTGAAACCAAGGGGCGTTTCTCGCATTATCTGGAATCGACACCAACTTATATTATTACGCATAAATTACCGGCCATGGAGGGTTTGAAGACGTTAATTGTATAATGCAAAACTGGCCAAAACAATTAATTGTAACGGGCACGGATACAGGAATTGGTAAAACAATTGTTGCTGCATTATTGGCCAAAGCGCTAAATGCTACCTATTTCAAGCCTATCCAAACTGGGGACGATTGCGATAGTCAAACGGTTTCCACGTTAACTGGCTGTAGAATTATAGAACCGGTTTATCGATTAAAAGCACCATTATCCCCCTTAGCGGCCATGCGTTTGGAAAATAAAGTTATAGACTTTGACAAGCTTCATATACCTGATGCCATCCCCCTAATTGTTGAAGGGGCAGGGGGCGTTATGGTGCCTATAACAGAGGATAAAATGATGCTGGATTTATTTCAGGATATAAATATTCCCATCGTTGTTGTTGCCAGGGGGCAGTTAGGAACACTGAACCATACGTTATTAACAGTGAATTGTTTACAAAAGGCCGGTTTATCTGTTCACGCGATCATTATTAGTGGAAAGCATTATGATAATAATGGACAGCTATTGCAGGAGTTAACAAATATACCGGTTTATCATCTGCCTAAATTGGCATTAAACAAGCCGTTTGATTCAGGATGTGCCGCCCTGTTGCATCGAATTGATAAGATTAAGGCTTGAGGTTCCGAAATGCTTTTGATAGCGGCTGGTTAACTTTTCTGTTTTCAGAATAAGACAAATGTCAGTTGTATTAAATTGCCAGTCAATAACGGCACCATCGCCTACTTTACCACCAACCCTTAAATAGCCTTTTATTAAAGGGGGCAACGTTGATTTAATGGCTTTTTCATCCATACCAGTTTTCCCAGTAGTATCCATTCTTACATAACGTTCCTCAATGGCACGCGGGCATAGCGTTTCGGAAGCTTGATGGTAATGATGTAAATAAGACAATGCTGGCTGCAGGTTATCCACATCTGTGCCAGGCAAGCTGGCGCACCCAAATAATATTTCTATACCATAAGCGAAAACATAGTTGGCAATACCCTGCCAAAGTAATTGCATGGTAACCCCCGTGCGATAGTCAGCGGCAACACAAGAGCGGCCAAGTTCCAATATTTCGCCATCATACGCAATAATACGGCTAATATCATATTCTGTTTGTGTGTAAAAACTACCGTGTTCCCTGGCGGCATTTCGGTTAACCAGCCGATAGGTACCAACAATCTTTTGTTCGCCATTCAAAACAATAAGATGCTGGCAATAGTTATCTAAACTATCTTGGTCTAGTTTATGAAGTAGTGCTTCGGAATCAGGCTTTGCCTGCATTTCCTCATAAAAAACGGCATAGCGTAGTTTTTGTGCTGCTAATACCTCTTCTTCGTTTTCCGCTAGTCGAAGGGTTAGTTCGCGCCCGGAAACAGCCAGATGCTGATTAAATTCCTTGGCGGCTTGCCACCGACAACCACTATTCCAGCGGGTGCGTTTTAAAGGCGAGTCTGGCTTAGTACTACTAAAATTTGAGGTAAGTTTTTTTACCTGCTCATTATTTAGTATAGGGGAATAAACAGTAATCATAAGGTTGTGTTAAAGCAGCAGTATTATTAGTCAGGTTGCTTTTTTTTGCCATAAAGTTCTAACCGATGGTCAACCAGTGTATACCCTAGCTTTTCAGCAATCAGTGCCTGCAACTTTTCAATTTCTTCATTGTGAAATTCAATAACATGGCCGGTATCAATATCAATCAGATGATCATGATGCTCATCAGGAATTTCCTCATATCGGGCGCGGCCATCAGCAAATTCCAGCTTTTGCAAAATATTAGCTTCTTCTAATAAACGTAATGTACGATAAATAGTAGCGATACTAATTTTAGGATCAATCGAAGCAGCACGTTCCAGAACCTGATTTACGTCAGGATGGTCTGTAGAATCAGACAGCACCCGTGCAATAACACGACGCTGTTCTGTCATTTTCAAACCTGCTTCTACGCATAAGTTTTCCAGTTTAGAAGGCTTACTTTGATCGTCCTTTTTCACAACTATATGCAAAGACATAGGATAATCTTATACACGTTTTGGCACACGCACAAGCCCTAGAGTTTTTAATGCAAGAAATGGCGGGTGCCCGTAAACATCATACAAGCATTAGCTTGGTTGACGGCAGCTATAACTTCGTCATCCCGTTTAGAGCCACCTGGTTGTACCAAAGCAGTAATACCGGCATTCAAGCAAACTTCGGCTCCATCAGCAAATGGAAAGAAGGCATCAGAGGCGGCCACGGCACCTGTTGTATTTGTTTTAGCCTGTTGTATGGCAATTTCAGCAGCCAATACACGGCTTGTTTGTCCACCACCAATACCAATGGTGGCACCATCTTTTACCAATACAATAGCGTTAGATTTTACATGTTTAGCAATAACAAAAGCCATATGCATATCAATTAACTGTTGTGAATCAGGCTGTTGATTTGTAACGCATTCCCAGTCTTCAGCCTTAATGAGCAAATTGTCCTGATGCTGCACTAAAAAGCCGCCAGTTAGCGATTTTACACGATAATTATCTTGGGGCTCTTTTGGTAGTTCACCCAACGATAATAAACGAAGATTTTTTTTCTTTGCTAAAATTGTTTGCGCTTCATCAGAAAATTCCGGTGCAATGACAATTTCTAAGAAAAGTTTTTTGAGTGCTTCGGCGGTTAATTTATCAACAGGTTGGTTAAAAGCAACCACGCCACCAAAGGCGCTAACCGGATCAGCCGCCAAGGATTTTTCCCAGGCATTTAAAGCCGTATCAGCAATAGCAACCCCGCAAGGCGTGGCATGCTTGATAATTGTTACAACTGCTTTGTTAGATGTTTGATGCAAATCAAGCATTAGGGAGAAAGCCGCATCAGCATCATTCAGGTTATTATAGCTTAGGGGTTTGCCCTGTAATTGTTTGGCATTAAGCGGCGAAACAGTTTGATTGTAACGATACACGGCTGCTGCCTGATGGGGGTTTTCGCCATAACGCAAATCGCTGATTTTATTGCCGGATAATAGAAAAGTATTTGCCAAAGGCTGTTGCAATTGCTGGCTAAAATATTGTGCGATAGCGGCGTCATAATCAGCGGTATGGCGGAAAGCCTTAGCGGCAAAATTCTTAAGTTGATCTGGTGAAACATTATCAATTGTCTCGATTAAATGATTGTAGTCAGCGGGGTCTGTCACAACAATAACATGCTTGTGATTTTTCGCTGCGGCACGAATCATCGCGGGGCCACCGATATCAATGTTTTCAATGCAATCGGCAAAAGGTTTTTGCGCTGCAACAGTCTGTTTAAAGGGATATAAATTAACAACTAAAACAGCAATAGCTGCAATTTCGTGTTCTTCCAGGGTTTGCTGATGTTCCTTAAGGTCTAAATCAGCCAGTAAGCCACCATGAATACTAGGGTGCAGGGTTTTAACGCGCCCCCCCAGCATTTCCGGCATTTTTGTAACATCAGCCACGGCTATAACATCTAAACCTGCTTGTTGCAGTGTTTTAAATGTGCCGCCACTGGAAACTAGTTCATAGCCTTTTTCGATTAAAGCCTTAGCCAAAGGAACCAGTCCGGTTTTATCCGAAACAGAGAGCAACGCGCGTTTTTTCATAAAGCGCGATTTATCATAATTTTTTTAGGATGACACGTTTTAATTTAAGGCGGGAACAGAACTAACTGCTTCTTTCTTCTTAATTTTACGTTTTGTATAAGGTTCCCGCCCTACACCATTACCGTTAATTAAATTATTAATTTCTTCGCCGGTTAATGTTTCATATTCCAGCAAAGCTTCTGCCAACTTTACGAAAGCATCTTTTTTGTCTGTTAAAATTTGACGCGCCGTATTGTTGGCATCTTCCATTAATTGGCGCACTTCTTCGTCAATTTCCTTAGTGGTTTCATCGGAAATCGTGCTTTGAAAAGACTGATCATTTTTCTTATAATTAACAGTTCCCAGCTTGTCGCTATAGCCCCATTCGGTAATCATGGCGCGTGCCATGCGGGTGGCTTGTTGAATATCACTGCTGGCGCCAGTGGTGATATGATCTTTGCCAAAAATCATTTCTTCGGCAATTCGGCCACCCATTGTCATGGCTAAATCTTCTTTTAGCTTAATGAAGGGGTGTGAATAGCGATCCCCTTCCGGTAAGCGCATTACCATACCCAAAGCTTGCCCACGTGGAATGATTGTTGCCTTATGAATAGGGTCAGAATTCGGGCAATTAAGGCCAACAATAGCGTGCCCGGCCTCGTGATAAGCGGTCAGCTTTTTCTCTTCTTCGCTCATCGCCATAGAACGTCGCTCAGAACCCATCATCACTTTGTCTTTGGCTTCTTCCAATTCCAGCGTGCCTACCATCTTAAGGTTTTTTCGGGCGGCTAAAAGGGCGGCTTCGTTTACCAAATTGGCCAGTTCGGCACCGGAAAAACCGGGTGTACCACGCGCAATACTCCGCACATCCACGTGCTCATCTAAAGGCACTTTTTTCAGGTGTACTTTAAGAATTTTTTCGCGGCCAATTACATCGGGGTTTGGCACGGTTACCTGGCGGTCAAAACGGCCAGGGCGTAGTAATGCTTGATCTAAAACATCTGGCCGGTTGGTGGCGGCAATAATAATGACCCCTTCATTGCCTTCGAAACCATCCATTTCAACCAACAGCTGGTTTAATGTTTGCTCTCGTTCTTCATGTCCGCCACTGGCACCCCCGCCACGTTTGCGGCCAACGGCATCAATTTCATCAATAAAGATGATGCAGGGGGCATTCTTTTTGCCCTGCTCAAACATATCGCGCACCCGGCTGGCACCAACACCCACGAACATTTCCACAAAATCAGAACCGGAAATAGAGAAGAACGGTACCGCTGCTTCACCGGCAATGGCTCGTGCCAGCAAAGTTTTACCAGTTCCTGGAGGGCCCACCAATAAAACACCACGAGGAATTTTTCCGCCTAAGCGCTGAAATTTCAATGGGTCTTTTAGATAGTCTACAACTTCTTCCAATTCTTGCTTTGCTTCGTCAATGCCTGCTACATCGGCAAACGTAACTTTTTTGTTGTTTTCCGTTAAAAGCTTTGCGCGTGAACGGCCAAAGCCCATGGCACCGCCGCCCCCGCCGCCCTGCATCTTGCGCATAAAGAAAATATAGACACCAATGAACAATAGCATAGGCAGCCAGGCCAATAGAATGGTAAAGGGACTACCGTCTTTTGGCGGTGCAGTTCCCTCAATTTGCACGCCGGCATTTTGCAATTTGGTTACAACATCGTTGTCGCCCGGGTTATAAGTCACAAATTTATTCTGGCCATTGGCGGCCTCACCTAAAATGCGTCTGCCGTCGATAACCACATGCTGCACTTGCTGCGATTCAACCCGCCCTAAGAAACTGGTATAATCAATTACCGGTAGCCCGGATGTCTGTTTATTTTCCTGTAACATGCCGAAGACGCCCACCAACAGCATAATTATAACAACCCAGACAAAAAAGTTTTTGATCATGGCGTTTATATAAGTAGTTCTATGATATGTTACAAACGTCTAAAGCGGGAAAAGTAAAGCCCGGTGATAATCAATAAAATCAGTGCTGGTATATACCAGATAATATTACTTTTCGGTGGACGAAAAAGAATGTCGGTGCCGTAGCGTGCTACTAACCAATCTTGTACTTGTTTGTCAGACATCCCTTTTTTTAGCTGCTGTCGAATAGCCTGACGCATTGCCATAGCTAATTCCGCATTGGAACCATTAATAGACTGCCCCGCACAGACTGTACATTTGATTGTATCGCCTATGGTAATGGCACGTTGCTCTAGGGCGGGGTTATTCAGTTGTTCTTCGGCACTAATCAGTGCATTGACCGGCAAAGCCAGGAATAAGCAAAGCAACAGTATAATCTTTTTCATTGCTTTTTTATACAGACTCGGCTCCCCTAATGCCATGGTTGCCTTAAATACCCCTGTTTGTAATTTTGACTGGCCAGCGCCAGATTTTAAGCTGCCTGATGGCAATGGAAAAACTTATGATCTAAGGGAATTAAAGGGTGATAAGGGAACGTTAATTGTATTTATCTGCAACCATTGCCCATACGTAAAATCAATTATCGATGATTTTGTTGCCACGGCTAGGCTGCTGCAGGAAAATAAGGTAAATGTCGTTGCAATTAGCAGCAATGATGTTGTTACGTATCCTGAAGATGCCCCCGATAAAATGGTGGAGTTTGCTGAAACGCATCAATTTACCTTTCCTTACCTTTACGACGAAACGCAAAAGGTGGCCAAACAATATGGCGCCATTTGCACGCCTGATTTATTCGGTTTTAACAAAGATTTGAAATTGCAATACCGGGGCCGTTTTGATGCGCGGGGGCGTGAAAATGTTTCTGGCAATGCAAAAGATAACGATTTAGCCAAGGCCATGCTGCAAATTGCCGCAACAGGGCGGGGGCCACAAGAACAAATCCCGAGTATTGGGTGTTCCATTAAATGGAAGTGATTGCATTTTATTGGTTTTTTAGGTAGATTGGTTTTATGCAAGCTACAGCAATCACCCCTGCAACACCACAAGCAGAACAAAAAAGTGTTCGTGATGTACTTACGGAGATGGGAAAAAATGCAGGGGCACAATTGCGAGAGTATGGTGATACTACTGCTGATAACATTAGCGAGATGGCAGGAAACTTAGGAACAGCCATTAGTAAATTCTGCTATGCTTTAGTTCAAAGTGGTACATCTATAGATGCGTTGAATTTGGCTGAAGAAGAGCTGCTGATGCTAAAAACCATACACAAAGGTGTTTTTCTAGAGCCCTTTCTAGAGGCGAACGACAATGAAATTTTTTATAACCATTTGTCGCAAAATAAAGCTAATCCAAAAGACGTTGTTGATAGTATTGCACGTAACTTTCTGCTCACAGGTAATTTAAATGATGGCCATTTGCGTGCTATGAATAGTTTAGATAAAAGCCGGCTTAATGACGATCAGAAAAAATTTATGAAAGATTCTCAAGAGCTTATGAATGCCGCGCACAGCAATATTGCATCGAAGTATCAGATTAATAGAGATGATCTAAATACTTATGCCATGAGTGAGCAAACTTCAGAAGTGGTTATAGCAATAAATGATAGTGCTCATACTTGTATGCGTAACAAGCTTGAGCGGGATAATGCGCCACAGCAGCAAACGATGCAGCCCAACCAAAATGCAATGCAGTTGCCAGAAGATCAGCGTTATTAAAGCCTTGCATTAAAATAAATAAAGTTTATTATCATCCATCCGAGGCTATTATGAAAATTGTTAATTCGTTAAAAACTATTAAAAACCGCCACAAAGACTGCCAGATTATTCGCAGGCGGGGGCGTGTCTATGTTATTAACAAGACAAACCCGCGTTTTAAAGCGCGTCAAGGCTAACTTGCAGCTTGCGCACCGCAACAGTTGTTGTTGGTAATTTTGATGGTGTCCATTTAGGGCATCAGACTGTCTTTCAGCAGGCTATTGCAAAAAGCAAGCAACAATCTATTCAATCAATCGGTGTCTTAACATTCACACCACACCCTCGCCGGTTTTTTCAGCCGGGATCCCCACCTTTTTTACTTACCAGTGATGAACAAAGAAAAGCATTATTTCAGCAGTATGGTATGGATTTTTCATTATTTCTGCCATTTGATGAAAAGTTATCAGCGGAAACACCCGCCTATTTTTTTACAAAAACACTGTTAGAGCAAGTAAACAAAGCTGGATTCAGTTTAAAAAAATTAGTTGTAGGCTATGATTTTAATTTCGGTCATCAACGCCTTGGCAGTATTCAAACGCTGCAAGAGCTAGCTGCGCTACATGATGTGCAAACCAGTATTATTTCCCCTGTCATGGGAGAAAACGAGCAGATCTATTCTTCTTCAACAATTCGGAATTTTATTCGATCTGGTGATATGCCACAGGCTAATCAAGCATTAGCGCGGTTATGGCAAATAAAAGGTGTGGTATGCTATGGGGAAAAACAAGGCCGTACTATTGGTTTTCCTACGGCTAATATTGCCTGGCAAGACTATGTCGTGCCAAAATACGGCGTTTATGCCGTGACAGTTGAACATAAAAATACTATTTACAAGGCTGTGGCTAATGTTGGTATTCGCCCCACAGTTGAAGGCAAGCAGCAAAATCTGGAAGTTCATATTTTTGACTTTGATCAGGATATTTATGAGCAGGAAATTGCCGTTAACTTCTATCAATTTATTCGCCCTGAACAGAAATTTGATAGTTTTGATCTATTAAAACAACAGATTTCACAAGATTGTAAAAAGGCACAGGCTATTTTATGCAGTGGCTAGTTTCCAAAGAACCAATTCTTTACCCCGAAGCCGTTGCTATTATGGATCAGCGGGTTGAAAATATTTATCAAAATAAATCTGATGAATGTGTATGGCTATTAGAGCACCCACCGCTTTACACGGCAGGCACCAGCGCACAAGTAACAGACTTATTAAACCCGCAATTTCCCGTTTATAAAGCAGGCCGTGGTGGGCAATATACCTATCATGGCCCTGGGCAACGCGTTTGTTATGTCATGCTGAATTTGACTAAACGCACAAAAGACATCCGGCACTATATTAACCAGCTAGAACGATGGATTGCCTTAACGTTACTAAAATATAATATTGTAACCAAAACGTATCCTGATCGTGTGGGGCTGTGGGTTGAAACAGGGCAGGGAGAGGAAAAAATAGCGGCCATTGGTGTGCGCGTACGGCGATGGGTGACATTTCATGGTATTTCTATTAATATAAAACCAAACCTTAGCCATTTTGAAGGTATAGTGCCTTGTGGCTTAAAACAATACGGGGTAACGTCTTTGGAAAAACTTGGCTATACTGTTGCTATGGGAGATTTTGATAACGTATTGAAAGAACAATTTTTTAATGTGTTTGCTGGTAACGAATGAAAGAGCTTTTTTTATACTATTGCGGGGTGCAAGATGTACAACAGACTGCAGCAGTTAACGCGTTTACTTATCAGCCAGTTGTAAAAATAACACCGCAATTGCAGCCAAAATCGACAAAAAGGCTTAAGCTTGAATTTGAAACACTTGAGGATTTAAGAAAGGCATTACAAGAAAAATTGAGAGACAAGCTTGTCTTTTCTGCAGGTGATGAAAAGAGCCGTGTTATGATTATTGGTGATGCGCCGCAACAAAATACGCATACACCCTTTTCGGACGAAAGTTTAAGTCTTTTACAAAAAATGTTTAATGCGATTGAGCTTCCTTTAGACCAAACTTATCAAACGACACTTTGTTGTGCGCCGCAGCAAATTTTAAGTGATATTATTATTGCGGAAATGTTACCTTATTTAGAACAACATATAAAATTAATTGCCCCCAAAATATTGGTATTGATGGGGAATAAGGTGACGCGTACATTGTTGCGGCAAGAAAAAGGTATTTTGTCGTTACGTGGGCAATTTCATGATTATAAGGCCATAAAAGCACTACCTATTTTCCATCCGCAATTTTTATTACAACAGCCTCAGCAAAAGCGAAAAGCCTGGGAGGATTTACAAAAACTGCAAGAATGGCTGAAAGAACATGCCTGATCTTGAACTGGAAAATCAGTATAAAGGTTTATCAATCGCCGGGGTAGACGAAGTGGGGCGCGGCTGCATCGCCGGCAGTGTCGTGGCCGCTGCGGTTATTTTGCCTAAAGAGTTGCCAGAAATTTTGTATCAAATGAATGATTCTAAATTGCTTTCTGCTAAAAAGCGACAGTTGCTTTACGATGTTATTATTACTGAATGTCATTATGGTATCGGCGTCTGTAACGAAGCAGAAATTGATGAAATTAATATTTTGCAGGCCAGTTTACTGGCTATGCGAAGGGCGGTTGAGAACTTAAATATACTTCCTGAACTAGCCCTGGTTGATGGCAATCAGAAACCAGGTTTACCCTGCGAAGTTATTACCGTTATAAAAGGTGACTCTAAAAGCCTGTCCATTGCCGCTGCTTCCATTATTGCAAAGGTTTATCGGGATACAATGATGCAACAGCTGCATAATCAATACCCAAACTATCAGTGGAATCAGAATAAGGGATACCCCTCTAAAGCACATAAAGATTCCTTGATGAAATTTGGTATAACACCACATCACCGCTTGAGTTTTGCCCCTTGTAAAATTATGGCAAGTTGCTAAAAATGCGTTATGCTTAAAAAATCCTTATGTACCCTAACGGCCTTGGCAATGCTAAGTGGCTGTGCCACACGTGACGGCATGACAACAACTTCCTACCCTAGTGTAAATAAAGAAACAGCTGGTGGGTTACTGGGTGCCGTTGGTGGCGCCGTGGCCGGTTCACAGTTCGGTGGCGGAACGGGTAGAATTGCAACCACCGCAGTGGGCACATTGCTAGGTGCTTATATTGGTACAGAAGCTGGCCGTTCTTTAGACCGTGCGGATGCTACCTATGCCCAACAAACGGCAACACGCGCCTTTACAGAAAATCGTGGCTATCAGTGGCAGAACCCGCAAAATGGTAACTCGGGCATAATTACACCTACTGAAACATTTACGGCTCAAAATGGTAGCTTGTGTCGCGAATATTCGCAGACGATTAATGTTGGTGGCCGTCAGGAACGTGCGTTTGGCACTGCCTGCCAACAACCAGATGGTAGCTGGAAAATTATATAAGTGCTGTGAACCCTTACAATTTACTAGGGGTCAAACCCACAGCCACCGATGAAGAATTAAAAAAAGCCTATCGTAATCTGGCGAAAGAGCATCACCCGGATAAAAAACCGGGCGATGCCGATAATGAAAAGCGCTTCAAAGAAATTTCTGCTGCTTATAGTTTGCTTTCAGATAAAACAAAGCGCGCAAAATTTGATAACGGTGAAATAAAAGCAGACGGCAGCCCGAATTACGCGGGCGGTGGTTTTCAAAATGCTTCCAAATCCTATGGAAAGTGGCGTAGTGCCGAAGGTTTTGACGCCAATTTTAATAATAATTTCAGCGGCGAAGATCCTTTTTCTGATATATTTGGCGATTTTTTTGGCCGTGGAAAAACGGCCGGTAATAGAAAGCCTCCACCGCGCCGTGGCTCCGACATAAAGTATGCCCTTACCATCGACTTTCTGGAGGCCGTATTAGGAGAAAAAAAGCAGGTTACTTTAGCCGATGGTAAAAATATTAGTGTAGCCATACCCTCCGGTATTGAAAGTGGTACAACTTTAAGACTATCGGGCAAGGGCAGGGCAGGTTTTGCCGGCGGCAATAGCGGGGACGCCTTAATTACCATAACAGTTACACCCAGTAAAGATTTTCGCCGGGAAGGTTTGGATATTCACACTACTTTACCTATTACAATAAAAGAAGCTATTTTAGGTGCCAGTATTGCTGTTGAAACAATTCACGGTAGTGTTTCGCTAAAAATTCCCGCTGGTAGTACTACGGGCAATACCTTGCGATTGAAAGATAAAGGCGTGCATCAGAAAACTAAAAAGGGCTATCATTTTGTACATTTATCCATTGAATTGCCAAAAACCATTAGTAAAGATATCAAAAATCTAGCTGAAAAAATTGAAGATTATAGCGTGCGTTAATGCATACATTAATTGCCATCGGTGGTTTATCGGGGTCTGGAAAAAGTACATTGGCAACAGCACTAGCTGGCGAGCAGAAAGCCAGCTTATTGCGTAGTGATGTTATTCGAAAACAGCATTTTAATATTGATCCTCTGGAAAGACTGCCAGTAGAGGCGTATACAAGCCAGGTTTCAGCTGAAATTTACCAAATTATGTATTCACTGATACAAAAAGAAATTCAGCACAGCAACGTTATTATCGATGCTGCTTTTTTAAAGAAAAGTGAGCGCGATGCAGTGAGTAGGTTGCACAAGATATTTTACGGTTTTTGGGTAAGCGTGCCAGATGATATCGCGGCACAGCGTTTGCAACGTAGAAAAAACGATGCGTCGGATGCAACGTATAATATTCGTCAACGACAACAAAGTTTTTACGAAATGCCTGTAATATGGGAATCCTTAGACGGTTCTTTGTCAGTTGAATATAATAAATCCTTAATTAAAAATGTATTAAAAATAAATAATTAATAATATATTAGAACTTTATGTGATTAATGTCACCTATAAGTTTGATATTTATTACTTTATATGTTATAAAGTATTTTAGATAAGTTTAATCTTATTTCGTTTTTAATATTTAAGGAGATACTAAAGTGTCTAATAAAAATTTTTTATCCACCAATAAAAGGCATATCGTTTCAGCGACTGTACTAAGTTGTATTTTGGCTGCGTTCAGTTCAAACAGCGCACTGGCGCAAAATAGTCTGCCACAAACCTTAAGTGCAAATAACAAAACATTTGATCATACCATAGACTTAGGAAGTAATGTCGATTCTGATATTATCTTGGAAATAGTCGTAAACGACGCTGACAACAAAGGCGAGGGAGAGCTTTATATAAATGGTAATCTTGTGAAAGGTTTTATAGATAAGACTGATCACAATAAAGATGGCAGAGATACACTAGAAACGCTGACAATACCAAATTCGTATGTGAAACCAGGCCGTAATGAAATCCAGTTCAGACATGTTTTGAGCCGTGGTTATGCGGTAAAAAGTATAGTGCATACTAGAAAATTAGAATCTGCACCTGTCATAAAGGAAGAAACAGTCAAGACATCAGGCGCCTCAAGTCAATTGCCTTTAGAATTATCCGCATCAAATAAATCAGCAACTTATAACCTGGTGTTGAAAAATAACCCCAGCAGCGACCCTGTTATGGAAATGATTATACATGATGCCGATAATAAAGGTGAAGGATCTTTATACGTAAATGGCAAGAAGATTGCTGATTTGTTCGATGAAACTGCATCCAGCAACGACAAGGCAGATGTAAAATACAGTATCAAGATTCCTAGAATTTATTTACAAGCTGGTAACAATGCACTGGAATTTCGCCATGTAAAGACCAAGGGTTATACGGTAAAGTCTGTCAATTTGATCGAAACACAAGCAGTTCAAGTAGCGAAACCAACACCTGCTACCCCTGTTGTTAACACAGATTCTACCCCTACGAAAAACAATACAAAATTACCATTTAGTTTATCTGCTGACAGCAAAGCTGTTAACTATGATATCTCTCTAGATGGTAAATCTGATCAGGATGTTATTCTAAACATGACTATTTATGATGCAGATAATAAAAATGAAGGGGAGTTGTATTTAAACAATAACAAAGTTGCTGATCTTTTTGCGAAAGAAGATATCAAAAATGATAGCAGGGATACAACGCTAAGCTATATACTACCTCATAAATATTTAAAGGAAAACGGGAATGTATTGACTTTCCGCCATGTAAATACAAAAGGCTTTACTGTAAAGGATATCCAATTAGGAACAACAGGGAACGTCTCAAAACCAGCTCCAGTTGCGGTCGTGACTCCAGTAAAAGTTGATCCACCAGTTAAAGAAGAGCCGGTTAAAAAAGATCCGGTTGCCATTACGCCAACACCAGTTGTACCGCCTGAAACTTCAGAAGTTGTCAACCTGGGTAACAGTAAGAGTGACTTATGTTCAATGAATAGCAGTAACCTAGACGGCGGTGCCACGTATAGTAGTAACATTTCCATGAAAGGTAGTGTTATTCCAGGTGATGAAGGTATAGACGTGGTATTGACACCTAAAGGGGCTGTTGTTGCCTCTAACAGTGGTAGCCAGGGTAATTTATATCTATTAAATCCAGCTACAGCTGAAGTGCTGGGCACTGTTTCGGTATCGGGTAAAATAGAAGATATGGCGTATAGTGCGGATAAACAGGAGATTATCATATCTACCAGTCAAGCTATCGAACGCTATAACACTAGTATGAAGCGGATCAGTAGTATATCCAGTGGGGCTGATCGTGTCGCCGCATCGCACAATGGTATGATTGCTGCTTTGAACGATAAAACTGTAACGCTTTATGATACTGCCAATAACCCCATTATGCAGAAGAATATTGGCAAAGACTTTGTAACAGATGTAGAAATAATGGCCTGTGGTGGAGATAAAAATCGTATTTTTGTCACCAGTTATTCCAACAACAGTTTTATCGACATACAAAACAAAAGAAACCCGGTTCAAATTGCGGCTTTAGAAGCTTATAACTTTAAAGGCGATCGGCAATGGAATTTATTTGGTCACAGCAATAATGATATTAAGCAAAACGTAGCTGATACACGCCTGTATCGTGTAACAATAGGGCAAGATGGTTACCTCTACATAGCTGGAGAATCTGCTGGTACTGCCACAATTTTCCGCTGGAATGGGGATAACCCAATGACATTGGATGAGCAGTATGGCAAAGTAAAACCATTTGTTGAGCGCGTCGATAGACACAACGATTTATACAATTCCGGTGCGGCACACATCACTTACTATGGTCGTGTAAACCCTGCAACAGGTGAACTTGTAACATCTCAACTTGCTATGCCGAGATCCAGCAACACAAAAGCAAATACGATGCGTGTTGGAGATATTGCTGCAACAAGAAATAGTACAGTGATCTTTGGTGGTAAAGCCAATGCTAGTATAGCAAAGCGTGATGAACAGTCGATCAATGGTTCGCCTATCGGTGGCTATGGTGGTGCAGAACCGACACTTAAAGCGATGGCTCCTAGTTTAAAAGATCGTCATTTCTGGACAATCATTTCAGCTCAGCCTGGCACAAAAGGAATGGTGAGTGGTGTTGATACAGCGTTTGGTTACATAGCGACCGTTAGTAACATAACAAGTGGCCAAGCCCCGGTTACGACTGGTCCGAAAGACGGTAAAGTGTATGTAAACTTCACAAAAGCACCATAGTCAATTGATTGTGATAATCTATGTAGAAACCTGATTCCTATAGTAAAATAAAAGCATCAACCTTTTACAGAAGCTTTCATTAAAAACTGCCATTGCATTAATAATCGCAATGGCAGTTTTTTTATGGCAAGATACTATATAGAACCCATTTGACAATTAATGTGCGATTGATTTTTAGTGGGTATTGAGCCGAAAATTATATCTTAAAAGTTGAGCATAATAAATTATGTGATGCTTTTAAGATATAATTTGCAGGCCAATAACCGCAAAAAACAACGTGCATCTAATTGTCAAATGGGTTCTATAGCGCGTTCATTATGATGAAAGCAAAGTGACGGTTTCATAGAAGAGCATATCTTCCAGTTGTAAAGCTTCGTCTAATAATCTGGCTTTATCCACTTCTGGATAGAAAAGAGCAACAGAGAGCAGCATTAGAATACTGGCGGCCATAGCAATAGGGTATCGACTTAATAGGGGTTTGTGCGGTGCAATAATTTGTGACTGTTGCACGGCTTCATTAGCCATGACAGTAATTTGTTCGGATGATAAGGGTTTCATGATAAATAGCCTCCCTTTGCTATGTGTAAATGATTTTGTGCTTGTTCTTTAAGGGCATCACGGCCACGCTCAACTAAACGCTCTAGTGATTTTAGGGAAATTCCCATAGATTTTGCGGCTTCTTTGTATTGTTGCTCGTGGAAGTAAACCAGGGTTAGCGCCTGTTGCTGGCGTTCGGGTAAACCAGCGATCTGAACACTTAGCCATTGTTCTTGCTGCTGTTGTTCTAGTTGCTGAACAGTTTTCTCTGGCAGACTGATATTATCGTGTAACGGTGTAATATTGACTTGCTTTTTGCGATGATAATCATAGCAATTATTGCGTACAATTTGGCAGGCAAAGGCTGCCACCGAACCGGTATTTCTCCAAGTTGGGGCAGCTTGCCATAGCTTCGTTAAAGACTCCTGAACCAGTTCTTCTGCCAAGGCTTGGTTGCCATTTAATAATTTATAGGCAACGGCCAGCATTTTATTAGCCAGGTTTTGGGCAAGTTGATGAAACGCTGTTTCACTACCCTTAGCCACCTGCTGCATTAACAAAGAAAGTTCGGGCACAGCTTACTTGCTTTGCTCTATCCGACGATTTTTCATGCGCTCGCGCATTTTTCGTTTGCCAGCTTTCATTTCATCAGCCGATATTTTGGTATCGCCATCAGCGTCTAGTCGATTAAACATTTTGTCAAAACGTTTCTCGTGCACGGCACGCATTTCTGATTTACTAAGTAAGCCGTCACCGTCAGTATCAGCTTTTTGAAAGCGTTGTTGATGGTTATGCTCACCCGCGTAAAGTGGGCTGGCTACTAAAGATAAAATTAGTAAAGATAGTAGTGGTTTCATGGTTTCTCCTTGGGTTATCTGTAATGACGGTAGGATTGTGGATGGCTGTGGCGATGCTGTCTATTCTGTACATAGCCACGACGTTCCTGATGACGTGATGGTTGCACGTATCTGGTTTCACGTTCAATCACTACATAATCTGGCCGGCGGTGTCTTTTATGGTGATGGCGCTTTTGATGGCCATAATAACCCCTGTGATTGCGCCGCGCGTTATAATGTTGTGGCTGGTATAAGTAAACAGGCGCTGCATGGTGTCTTTCTGCATGGCGTCTTTGAGGGCGATGGTGTCGATTACCTTCAAGAGGAAAGCCCAATTGAATAGAGACAAAACCATTATCGAATAAATTATCTGCTGCGGCTTGTTTTGGTACAGATGCTATAAGCAATCCGCCTAAAAGGCCATATTTTAAAATTTTGAACATAAGATGTTTTTTCCTTTCATACCTACATAACGTTATGAAAAGATAAAAACCCCCGCATTAAAAAATTTAATTTACAGCCGCACGTTTTAGCCGATCATTAAGTGCGCATCCAATATCTTTATTAGGCATCGGCATAACGGCAATAGCGCTGCAATGATCATCATTATCTAAGGTTATTAACCCCTGATAAAGATTATAGGCGGCTTCTGCTAAATTTTTATCTGCACTTAATTGGAATTCACAGCAAGGCAGGTAAGGATGTTTACCGAATGATAAAAGCCCTTCATTGCTTTTTAGGGTATCAATATTTAGCCGAACAGGCTTTTGGGGGGCATAATGTTTTAGAAATTGACCTGGAGCCAATGGTTTAGATGTTTGGGCAAAAATAGTTGACGGTTTTTTTAAAACACGTTCAATCTCAGCTTCTGTTACAGTTCCCTGGCGTAACACTTGCCATGTATTAGAACGTAACAATACAATAGTTGATTCCAGACCTTTTTGACAAATACCGCCATCAACAACATGTAAGCCAGGGAAATACCGCTGTACGTGTTCTGGCCTAGTAGGACTAATACAGCCTGAGGGATTAGCACTGGGGGCGGCTAGTGGCTGATCTAGATTACAAAGTATTTCCTGTGCCGTTGGGTGAGCTGGGCATCTTACCGCTAGCGTATTTAAACCGGCGGTAACCAATGGCGAAATACCACTTCCCTGCCGCAAGGGGAGTATTATCGTTAAGGCGCCGCCCCCCTTCGGTGGCCAAAAAGCGTTGGCTAGCTGTGTGGCGTCTGCTGGCCATTTGACATAGCGTTTAGCCATAATAGTATTACTAACGTGCGCAATAAGCGGATTGAAAGCAGGCCGATTTTTAAGGTCAAATATCTTTTGAACCGCGGCTGTGTTGGTTGCAATAGCCGCTAAACCATAAACTGTTTCTGTTGGGAAGCCAATGGTATGACCATTTTTTAATAGCGTAAGGGCAGTTTTGATAGAAGATGGCATATAACTATACCTGAAAGGCAATAATAATTAAGCAGCCAACAACGATAGCTGTAACATTCCGGCGTGTTTTTAAATAATCTTTAAAGTGCAAAATTTGTAATTTATAATCCAGTGCCAGCAGGTACAAAAACAAAATCGCTGTTATTAATGCTGTAACAGCAAATGATTGGGTTAGAAAACTTAGCCAGGCTGTTAGCGTAATGACATTACTGATAATAAGCAGCGGGATGTAGCCTGGTTGCCTTAAGGCTATTCCCCACAAACTACCGCTCATAAAACTGCTGATAACCAGCCCATAGCTTATCGCCATATAGCCAACAGTGGTATAAGGGGGAATAAGACGATGGCCTGACAACAATAAAATGACAGCGATAATAAACGGCAAAGTTCCTGCATAAGGCAGTATTTTAAGCCATAAATTTTTATTGTCGGGTTGCATAAACTAAAAACTCTTTATTTCCTTTTGGCCCGGTAATCGGGCTTTCTATTAAACCTTGTACAGACCATTCAATACTATTTAACCATGAAACAACGTCATCGCAAACACGTTGATGAATGCCCGCGTCTTTAATAACGCCTTTACCGCGTTGCACTGCCTTTTTGCCCTCTAGAAAATTACCAGCCTCAAACTGTGGTTTGATTAAGGCAATAAGTGTGGCGGCTGGTTTTGTTAGCGATAATGCCGCGGGTAGAACTTTGGCAAGGTTTATAAAGCTAGCATCACAAACAACCATATCAACCGGCTGTGGAATTTGTTCTGTTTTAAGGTAGCGTGCATTGGTTTTTTCTAAAACGCTTACTTGCGGGTGATTGCGCAAAGACCAGTCTAGTTGCCCATGTCCAACATCTACGGCATAAACATGTTTTGCCCCATTTTTAAGTAATACATCCGTAAAGCCACCTGTTGAAGCCCCCACATCAATGGCCGTCACATCATTTATGTTTAGGGAATAGGCTTTAATTGCTTTCGCCAGCTTAAAGCCACCGCGTGATACCCAGGGACAGTCTTTTGCTTTAATGGCAATCGTTTGATCAATTTTTACAAAAGTACCTGCTTTGGTAACAATGGTATCGTCAACCAGTACCTGGCCAGACATAATAACCGCCTGGGCTTTGCTGCGGGTTTCTATGTCTAGATGGTCAACAAGGTATTGATCTAAGCGTTGTTTCAATAGTCTATCTTCCAAGTGCCTTGGCGATCATACCCGCACCGCCAGATGCCATACTATTGGTGCCTTTACCCGCTGAAGACACAGCAGATTTTTGCGCACCGCCTCCCATCTGATTAAGTGTAGATTCCATAGAGCTTGCTGTTTCTGCCGCAACATCCACATCCATACCTTTCGGGTTCGGGCGCGGGTAGGCAATGGCCGTTGCAAAAGATTTCGCCTTAGAGAGCATCGTTGTAATAATAAGCCCCGCCATAAAAAAGCGCCAGAATAAAACTGAATTTATCAGCATTGCATTGTTATTCACATCAATATCATCGGCAATAGACACAATAACAAAGCTGCCCAAAGCAATAACAATACCATACATAACCAGTTCCATGACCGATTGGAACAAGCCGCGCAAACTGGTAAGCGCCAAATAGCGTGTCATGGGTAATGCAAAGAAAACAATTAGAAATGGGCTGATAACACTTATAATCGCCCAGCGCATGACCACATCAACCACCTTAATCGGAAATGTTAAATAGCTGGGGCCATAAATAATTAACAAAACCAGCCCGGTTACAAACGACATAATAACGGATGGAAGTTTTAATATACCCCCCTCACTGGAAGCAGCCATCATGGCACTAAAAGCGGCGGATACGCCCATTCCCAAAGCAGCCTGCATTTCTTTCATAAGGCAATTTACAGATTGACCAAGTTCTGCTGCGGTTACTATCGGTGCAGATTGATCAGCACCAGGAATTATGGCACTGTCGCAAGCACGTTGAAAGGGGGTATAAATAGTACCGGAACCTTTAGGATCATTAGAAATCTTTGTTTGGATATCGTTCATTTCCACGCGTGCCACGTCCATCATGCTAGAAACATAATCCATGCCGGCAGTAACGGGGGGCAGGAAAATAATATTCCAGTAATTTACCACGCTGGTCAAAAACAGGGCGCATAACATGCCAATACCAATATGGCTGATAATCACATTCTTAATTTTTTTAACATTATCAATGGGGCCAAAAGGCATTAATAGCTTGGCTACATTAAACATCAAAAATATAACGATCATTACAGTCAGTAAAACACGTGCGCCAGCCTGAAAAGCATCTGTAACAGATGCCCCTAAATCATACATAACCATAATAAGATCTTCAACAAATTTACATGCCAAGCAAACATCGATCATATCAACCAGATATCTAGTTGGATGCAGGCTTACGCCTGGCATCTCTTTGTTATCTAAAACCTCATCAATAGATTTTCCCTCTAATGTTGTATTGGTACCAGGTGGTGGTGTTACTGCCCCTGAATTTTCATCTGGGTTAGGTGATGGATCCGGAGTGTCCTCTGCGGCATCATCAATGTTTGGACTGTTGGGAAATCCTTCTCCATCAAGCCCACAGGCATCAAAAAAAGCACGACATTCTATGAACGTTGATTTGTCTTGCTCTGGTATTGAAATACAGGGAACTAAGCCTAAGGTGTAGCCAGCGGAATCCCAGACAGGGTTACCATTTTCAATTTTTGAGCCACATTCTATCGCATAGACGCTGGTGGCGGATAAGCCCACCAGCATTGTCATAAGAAATAAAATTAGCCGCATTACAGCCAAGTTTAACTTATATATTATATATTTACAATTTATTTGTGATATTGGTCACTTATTTAAACAGTTCTTTACAAAAGAAACAAACAAGGGATGTGGCACATGGGGCTTAGATTTCAATTCTGGGTGAAATTGTACCGCAACGAACCAGGGGTGATCATGACGTTCTATAATTTCGGGTAACTGGTTGTCGGGGGAAAGACCCGTAAAAACCATGCCCGCCTCTTCCAGCTGCTTGCGGTAAGTAATATTTACCTCATAACGATGACGATGACGTTCAGAAATAGTTTCCTGCTGGTAAATATCAAGCACTTTACTATCAGGTTGTAATACACATTCATAAGCCCCCAAACGCATTGTTCCGCCAAGGCCAGTATTGGAGTTGCGGATTTGCAAGGCGCCGTCTTTTTTCCATTCCGTCATCAGGCCAACCAGTGGTTCAGATGTGTTCTGGTTAAATTCGCTAGAATCAGCAGTTTTGATATGAGCAAGATGCCGCGCCGTATCAATCACAGCCAGTTGCATTCCCAGGCAAATGCCTAAAAAGGGAATATTATTTTCTCTTGCATAGCGAATAGCCAATAGTTTTCCGGCGATGCCGCGCTCTCCAAAGCCGCCGGGCACCAATATGCCGTTCACTTTTTCCAGGCATTTTATGCCGTCTTTTTCTAACGTATCAGCCGCCACCCAATGGATGTTCACTTTTGCCTTATGGGGCAAGCCACCATGCGTTAACGCCTCGATTAACGACTTATAGCTATCGGGCATTTCCACATATTTACCAACAATAGCTATCGTGGTTGTTTGTTCCGGGTTTTGTACCGTTTGAACAAGGTTTTTCCAGTCTTCTAGTTTAGGTTCTGTTGCAGGCAGATTGAAATATCTTAAAACTTCTCGGTCAAACCCTTCTGCATGTAAGGCCAGCGGCACCTGATAAATTGTTTCCACGTCATAAGCCGGAATTACCGCATGTTTTGGTATGTTACAAAACAAACCAATTTTACGCCGTGCATCTGGGTCAATTGGCCGGTCACAGCGACATAGCAGGATATTCGGCTGAATGCCCACTGATAATAGTTCTTTAACGGAATGCTGTGTTGGCTTAGTTTTTAATTCTGCTGCGGCAGGAATATAGGGAACCAGGGTTAAATGGGTGAATAGGGTGCGTGCATCGCCCAAATCATTTCGCAATTGTCGAATGGCTTCTAAGAATGGCAAACTTTCAATGTCGCCAACCGTGCCACCGATTTCGCAAAGAATAAAATCGTGGTCATCTGCGTCACTAAGAATAAATTCCTTAATCGCATCGGTAACATGTGGAATCACCTGAATCGTGGCACCTAAATAATCACCGCGGCGTTCGCGTTCCAGCACTTCCTGATAGATGCGTCCAGTCGTGATATTATCCCCACGTCTGGCGGCCACACCGGTAAAACGCTCATAATGCCCCAGGTCTAAATCAGTTTCTGCGCCATCATCGGTTACAAAAACTTCGCCATGCTGGAAAGGGCTCATGGTGCCGGGGTCAATATTTAGGTAAGGATCCAGTTTGCGTAACCGCACCTTATAGCCATGTGCCTGTAGCAAGGCAGCCAGTGCAGATGCCGCAATGCCTTTACCAAGGGAGGATACAACACCGCCGGTTATAAAAATATAACGTGTATTCATTATTCAGATGCAGGCTGTTGATTGTTTGAAGATGGTTCGGTTTCTACGGGCGCAATAACAGAGCGGTCTCCTGGTGCTGGTTGAATCGTTTCCGGGGTTTCCGGCATATCAAATTCCATTTCCTGTGTGGAAGGAGATTGGCTTTGTGGCGTAACAGGAATGGGAGAATTAGGAATAAGGCCTTGCTCTGAATCAATTAGTCCCTTTGTTTCAACTGTGCCTTGTGTGGGTAGATCTACCAGTAAATCATCCACAACAGAGGGCGCCACTTCATCATTTTTGGCAACGTAGGCCAATACCAGGCTGCTGCAAATAAAAGCCGTGGCTAAAATTCCGGTCATGCGTGTTAAGAAATTTTTCCCCCCACGTGGTGAAAACATACCGCCACCCGCGCCGCCGGCCATAGAGCCTAAACCACCACCGTCACTTTTTTGCAAAAGAATTACCAGCACTAAAAACAGTGTAATAATGAGATGAATAACAATTAAGGTGGTGCTCATGCCTTGGGTATAATCCTTTTACCCCAACTGTGCAAGAATAGCCGCGCCATTTCGGTAAAAGTAAACGCCTAAGCCACTGGCAAAAATAGCAATACCATAAAGCGCATGTTCCAAACTTACCAAGGCTAACGAGCGTGATTTATGATAAGTATAAGCAAACATCATGCCGCCAACGCTGCTTAAAATGGGTGCTATCCAGTTTCCAAAGATAATATGCACTAGTCCAAAACTAAGAGCGCTTAATAGAACCGTTGCTGTTTTCCCTAATAATTGACCATAACGATTAAAGAAGAAACTGCGGTAGATAACTTCTTGTGGTAATACAGATACGATAGGGTAAATCACACTAATAGCCAGTAAAAGCAGCGGTTTTTCCTGAACCAATCGAAGGGTTAAAGAAGGATGCAGCCAATAAACCAGCAAAACCATTAAGACAAAAGCAGGAATTAATAGGAAAATAATACGCTGCACATTTCCTTTGTTAACGGCTGCCGCATTCCATTCTGCTCGCCAGCTAAATTGTTTTTGGCGTGTCAAATAAAGACCCATACCTGACAAAGCTAGCCACAGAAACAGAAAAGCAAACATCAGACCGCCTGTTTGCCAAACTATTAGGGGTATTAGAGCATAAAGGGATGCCAATTCAAACCAGCGAAAGCGTGTACTCATTTTTTAACTATACCCATTTCTACCAGGTTTTTGCGCACAGCTCTAGTTTCGTTAAACAGCTTTTCTAAAGACTCGCCGTTACCCCAACGAATGTCGCGTTGCAAAGCGGCCAAATCTTCTGAAAAACGACCCAGCATCTCCAGTAAAGCTGATTTATTCGTTAAACAAATATCGCGCCACATAGCAGGGTCACTGGCGGCAATTCGAGTAAAATCCCTGAATCCTGAGGCACTATATTTAAAGATTTCTTTTTTTAGGCTTTCTTCCAAATCTGTAACCGTGCCCACAATATTATAGGCAATCAAATGCGGTAAATGCGATGTAATGGCCAATACTTCATCATGATGCTGTGCATCCATTCGATCCACTTTGCTTCCCAAGGCCAGCCAAAGTTTTTCTATTTTATCGGTTGCCCTGTTATCTTCCAAGGGCGTTAAAATACACCAGTTATCCTGGAATAAAGACGGAAAGCCCGCGCTGGGCCCTGAATACTCTGTGCCAGCAATAGGGTGTGCCGGCACAAAATTATTCTTAATATAGGGGGTTACGGTTTTTATGATATATTGTTTGACAGAGCCTACATCTGTAACAACAGCATCTTTTTTTAAATGCGGTGCAATTGTTCTGGCAATTTTCCCCATTGCCCGCACCGGCGTTGCAAACACA
The DNA here is from genome assembly GCA_963706365.1 of uncultured Alphaproteobacteria bacterium. Taxonomy (GTDB): domain Bacteria; phylum Pseudomonadota; class Alphaproteobacteria; order JAJTHO01. The sequence continues at coordinate 1,379,920 of OY970150.1, forward strand.
ATAAGGTCGGCATTTTTAATGCCTTCGACAAGGTCAGTGGTCGCTACATCAACAATATTGAGTTTTAGCGCTTCCTTACAGGTCTCTTCCGTACGGGAAACAGCAGTAATATGTTCACAAAGCTTCTCTTGTCGCATTTTTAATGCCATGCTGGAGGCAATTAAACCAATGCCTATAAAGGTAACGTTTTGAAACATAGAAAATCTTATAGATTGTTATTATTAAGGTGACAATTTCTAAGGCGTTATTGAGATAAGGATGCCATTGAAATTATTCTGTCTCGCGATCATTATAAAAGGATGCCTTTTACAGCCACTATCTTAACTATTCACCCCGAAGCATTTCCTGGTATCTTATCCACGGGCGTTGTGGGGCGCGGTTTGCGTGAGGAAAGATGGCATTTAAATGCCATTAATATTCGAGATTTTGCCGAGGATAACCACCGCTCTGTAGATGATACCCCCTATGGTGGCGGGGCGGGGATGGTTCTACGCGCGGATATACTAGGGAAAACAATTGATTCTTTGGAAAATAAAACAAATCTCTTTTATTTATCGCCACGCGGTAAACCTATTACGCAACAATGGTGCATGGAACAATCTCAGCAGCAAAGTATTACTTTACTATGTGGCCGGTATGAAGGTGTAGACCAGCGTGTGTTAGACCATTATAACATTCAGGAAATTAGTATTGGTGACTATGTACTATCCGGCGGTGAAGTGGCCGCTATGGTAACACTCGATGCGATTATAAGGCTAATTCCTGGTATTTTCGGTAATGCCGATAGCGGTGAAGAAGAAAGCTTTAGCAATAATTTACTTGAATACCCCCACTACACCCGCCCCCTGGAATGGCAGCAAAAAGAAGTGCCCGAAGTATTGCGTTCAGGCAATCACCAGGCAATAAAACAGTGGCGCGATAAACAATCCTGTGCTATAACGCGAGCCCAACGTCCTGATTTATGGGCGCAATATATGAAAAATCAGTAACGGTATGACTATTTTGCCGATAGTCCTCTGCTTTAAAAACGGAATAGTGCTATGACAAACCCGATTCTAAAATTTGAACAAGATCAAATTGCTAAACTAACAGAAAATAAAGAAATTCCAGACTTTGCAGCCGGTGACACCGTGCGTGTAAATGTAAAAATTAAGGAAGGCACGCGGGAACGTGTGCAGGCTTACGAAGGTGTCTGTATTGCCCGTAAAAATGCTGGTCTGAATTCCAGTTTCACCGTGCGTAAAATTTCTTATGGTGAAGGTGTGGAACGCGTATTCCCGCTTTATTCCCCATTACTAGATTCTATTGAAGTGGTGCGTAAAGGCCATGTGCGTCGTGCAAAACTTTACTATCTTCGTGGTCGTACCGGTAAAGCAGCGCGTATCCGCGAGCGTACTTCTGGTGCTGGTTTCCGGGGCGAAAACTCACCGGCCAGTAAAGCCGCGAACAAAGCGAAAAATAAAACAGCAGTAAAATAACGTATGCCTAAAACACTTTTTGACAAAATCTGGGATGCCCATGTGGTGAACCAGCAAGATGATGGCACCTGTTTACTATACATAGACCGACACCTGGTACATGAGGTAACCAGCCCACAAGCTTTTGAAGGGTTGCGTACAACGGGTCGTAAAGTGCGTCAGCCAGCCGCAACCTTGGCCGTGGCTGATCATAATGTTCCTACAGAAGGTCGTGCCAACGGTATTGCGGATGAAGATTCCCGCGTACAGGTGCAAACACTAGAAAATAATACCCGCGAATTTGGGGTGCCTTATTTTTCCATGTCAGATATTCGCCAGGGTATTGTGCATGTTATTGGGCCCGAACAGGGGTTCACCCTGCCGGGTATGACCATTGTTTGTGGTGATAGCCACACCTCTACGCATGGTGCCTTTGGTGCCCTGGCCTTTGGTATTGGCACCAGTGAAGTTGAGCACGTAATGGCAACACAAACGCTGTTGCAAAAGCCTGCAAAAAACATGCGCATCACTGTAAAAGGTCAGCCGCCGAAAGGTGTGGGTGCGAAAGATATTATTATTGCGATTATTGGTAAAATCGGTACCGCTGGTGGCACCGGCTATGTTATTGAATATGCAGGGGATGCGATTCAGGCACTGTCCATTGAAGGCCGAATGACTATTTGCAATATGTCTATCGAAGCTGGCGCCCGTGCTGGTTTGATTGCACCAGATGAAACAACCTTTGAATATTTAAAAGGCCGCCCGTTAACACCAAAAGCGGGCAACTGGGAACAAGCCGTAGAATATTGGAAAACCTTACCTTCAGACGAAAGCGCGTTTTACGATAAAGAGGTGGAAATTGATATTTCCAACATTGCACCACAAGTAACCTGGGGTACCAGCCCGCAAGACACAGCAGAAGTGACATCAACAGTACCCAACCCCAAAGATTTTGATAGCGAAGACCGACAGCGTGCGGTGCAACGTTCTTTAGATTACATGGGTTTAACCGCCGGAATGCCCATTGCTGACATTAAAATTGATACGGTTTTTATTGGTTCTTGCACCAATTCAAGAATTGAAGATTTGCGGCAGGCGGCTTCTGTTGCGAAAGGCCGTAAGGTAAAAGACGGTATTCGTGCCATGGTAGTGCCTGGTTCTGGCCTAGTAAAAGAACAGGCTGAATCGGAAGGCTTGGATCAAATCTTTATTGAAGCTGGTTTTGATTGGCGCGAGCCAGGCTGCTCTATGTGCCTGGCCATGAATGCTGATAAGTTGTCTCCTGGCGAACGCGCAGCTAGCACCAGCAACCGCAACTTTGAAGGCCGACAAGGCCGAGGCGGCAGAACCCATTTAGTAAGCCCCATCATGGCCGCCGCCGCCGCCATTGAAGGGCGGTTGGTGGATGTTCGGAGTTATCTATAAAAGATTTTTTGCGAACCAATCCCATCGCTCATCCCTTAAATAAAATTATAGCCCTTCCAAAATAAAACCGTGAGGGGCTCCGAGCGGTGCAAAATTTCGCTCATGTATGAAGAATACACTGCGCTCAATTTTACTTGCTCTCGCCTCCACACGGATTTATTTTGGAAGCACTATATAACAAAACTACCGCTAATCAAAATCGTCTTTCCACCGAAGAATGGAAACTATGCCTGAGGCAGTGCAACAGCTTCAATTTTAGCGGAAAAGGCTTCTCTTGCGATCAAGTATCGACACATACTATTTTGAGAAATATTACTTTGACTGGGCAAATAGCTATACGTAAATTGTATGTGATATTTTAACTTTTTTAGTAAGCAATAATATGGCATAATAAAGGTATGGTCGAAGATAACACTGGTAGAGATGGATATATAAAAATTCAAATAACGAATACTGGTTCTACACCATCTACACCTATTGATGCTAATAAACCACTGAAAGATTTAACTCCTGAAGAGCTAATACGGCTTAAGTATAATTTAGAACAAGAGCTTCATAAATCCTTTGGCTCAAGAGACTAACCCCTACCGCTTGTGTAACGGCATATAGTCGCGGTGTTGCTCGCCGCGGTATAGTTGGCGTGGGCGGCCAATACGGTGTTTGGGGTCTTCGATCATTTCTTTCCATTGGCTGATCCAGCCAACTGTTCTGGCCAACGCAAATAACACAGTAAACATACTAGTGGGGAAGCCCATGGAACGTAGAATAATACCGGAATAGAAATCAACGTTCGGGAATAGCTTGCGGTCTACGAAATATTCGTCTTCTAGGGCAATGCGTTCCAATTCCATCGCCAGTTCAAGCTGCGGGTCGTTTATACCAATTTCGTTTAACACTTCGTGGCAGGTTTTGCGCATAACAGTGGCACGTGGGTCATAGTTTTTGTAAACACGGTGACCAAAACCCATTAGGCGGAATGGATCATCTTTGTCTTTCGCTTTTTCCAAAAATGCTGGGATATTTTCTTTTTTACCAATTTGAGCCAGCATTTTTAGTACCGCTTCGTTGGCACCACCGTGTGCAGGGCCCCAAAGAGAAGCAATACCAGCGGCAATACAGGCAAACGGGTTAGCACCAGTAGAACCAGCCAAACGCACCGTTGAGGTAGAGGCATTTTGCTCGTGATCAGCATGTAGAATAAAAATACGATCCATTGCTCTGGCCAGGGTGGGGCTTACTTTGTAAGGCTCGCAAGGCACAGAGAACATCATGTTCAAAAAGTTTTCAGAATAGCTTAAATCATTACGTGGGTAAACAAATGGCTGCCCAATAGAATATTTATAGGTCATTGCCGCCAGGGTTGGCATTTTAGCAATCAGGCGGTGTGCGGAAATTTCTCGCTGTTGCGGGTCGTTAATATCCAGGCTATCGTGATAGAAAGCCGATAGCGCCCCAACGACGCCACACATAATGGCCATGGGGTGGGCATCGCTGCGGAAGCCGCGGAAAAAGTAATTTAGCTGCTCGTTTACCATGGTGTGCATGGTTATCTTGAGGCTGAACGCCGCCTTCTCTTTTTGGCTTGGCAGCTCGCCATGTAGCAATAGATAGCAAACTTCCATAAAGTCAGAATGTTCAGCCAAGTCTTCAATCGCATAGCCGCGATGCATTAAAATCCCCTGGTCGCCATCAATAAAAGTGATGTTAGAATGGCAGGAGGCAGTAGAAGCATAGCCTGGATCAAAGGTAAAATAGCCACTTTCGCCATATAACCGACGCACATCAATAACCGAGGGGCCTTCGGTGGCGTGGTAAACAGGGAGGTCGTACTGTCGATTAGTCTTAGGATCAGTTAATGTTACAAATTCTTGCTCAGCCGCCGTTTCGGGGGAATTTCCTGATGAATTTTGTTGTTCATTGTTATTTTTCATAATTGCCATCGACATAATGTATCCTTTTATCGCCTAAAGAACCCTAGTATTGAACTAAAATTCTTAAATTATAGTTATGCTCTCATTGTATGATATAGATTGAAATGCTTCACAACAACCCTAGCATGGATTATCAAGTATAAAAATGATGCAGGGATTTATTGAAATTGGCAAAATTACCGCCGCGCACGGTCTGAAGGGGCAAGTGAAAATTCATAGTTATACAGAAAACCCTTTGGATATTAAAGATTACGCTTTGTTTGATGCCAAAAAGCAACCTTATCAAATAATGAAGGCGAGTATGGCGGGGCGTGCTGTGTTGGTAACTTTGAACGCAGTTACTGATCGTAATCAGGCAGAGGCACTGAAAGGTATAACGCTTTATATCCAGCAAGATGCGTTATCAGCGCAAGAAGGCGAAGTTTATCATAAGGATATCATTGGCCAGCCGGTTCTTAATCGGGAAAATAAAGATTTGGGAAAAATTACTGGTATCTTTAATTTTGGTGCCGGTGATGTTGTGGAAATAAAATTACTGAGTAATAAAGAAGTAATGATTCCTTTGGAAGAATGTTCCTTTGAGGAAGAAAATATTATTATTAATGAAACGTCTTTAGAAAGTTTTATGTGACATTGCAGGTAGGCTTTAATAATAAGATACCATGCGTACTGCCATTCCTCTAGAAACAAAAACCTTACACTTTGTTGGCATCGGCGGCATTGGGATGAGTGGCATTGCAGAGATTTTGCATAACCTGGGTTACTGTATTCAGGGCAGTGATATTGCTGAAAGTGGCAATGTAACAAGACTTCGTGAAAAAGGTATTCCGGTCTATATTGGCCAGAACGCTGATAATCTAAAAGAGGCCGGTGCCGTGATTATTTCAACAGCGGTAAAGCAAGATAATCCTGAGGTTGTGGCCGCTCGTGCGGCAAGATTGCCGGTAGTACGCCGCGCCGATATGCTGGCGGAATTAACACGTTTGAAATGGTCAGTCGGAGTGGCGGGCACGCATGGGAAAACCACTACCACCACGATTGTTTCCAGTGTTTTAGAGGCCGCCCATTATGACCCAACGGTTATTAACGGTGGTATTATCAATGCCTATGGCAGCAATACACGGCTGGGGCAGGGGGATTGGATGGTGGTGGAATCGGACGAATCAGACGGCACCTTTTTAAAGGTACGCCCCACCATCGCGATTATAACGAATATTGATCCTGAGCATCTTGACTATTATGGCAGTTACGAAGCGCTGGAAAATGCCTTTGTACAATTTATTCAAAATGTACCATTTTACGGTTGCGGCATTGTGTGTACGGATAACAAAAACGTACAAACCATTTTGCCTCGCTTAACGGATCGAGCCTTATTAACCTATGGCTTTAATGGCCAGGCTGATGTGATGGGCGATAATTTGCATCAATCTATTAATGGCTGCACATTTGATGTACGTATTGGCGATGAAGTTATAAAAAGTTTAAAACTGCCCATGGCTGGGCAGCATAATGCCACAAATGCCCTGGCCGCGGTGGCAGTGGCGCATCGACTGGGTATTGGTGAGGAAGCATTAAGAAAAGGTCTGGCCAATTTTTCTGGGGTGAAAAGACGTTTCACAACAGTCGGCCAGTTTAACCAGGCCACGGTGGTGGATGATTATGCGCACCACCCAACAGAAATTGCTGCGGTTTTAAAAACAGCACGCCAGGTTGCTGGCGAACATAAAACCGTGGCCGTATTTCAGCCACATCGTTACAGCCGCTTAAAAGACCTTTGGAAAGAGTTTTCCAGCTGTTTTAACGAAGTTGATACGGTTCTTGTGTGCCCAGTTTACGCGGCGGGCGAAACCCCTATTGATGGTATCGAGCATCATACTTTTGCGAAGGCACTTCAAACCATGGGGCATAAATCTGTTATTGTGCTGGATGATATGACGCAACTGGCAGCAAAGCTTGCAGATGAGGTCAACCCAAAAGATTATATTATCTGTATGGGGGCAGGGGATATTACAGGCTATGCCGCGTCGTTGGTTGATAGTTCCAAAGCTAAAGTTGCTTAGAGCTTGTTTTTAAGCATACAAATGGTCATCATCTGAAATTAATTCAGCTTCACGCAATTTACGCACAAGCACGGAACGCTCTTCCATAATACCCAGGTCATATAAATCACATAACACACGGTCGATTAGGCTTTCATCACAATCTGTTTCGGCATAATATTCAACCAGGCTATTAACATAATTGTCTGCTTCATCAGCATAATAACCTAATTCATCGGCAATGCGGCGCGCAAAAATAGCTGTACGGTGAGAAAGTAAGCGAAAAGAAAGCGTGTTAGCATGGATGTAAGCGGACTCTAATGCCGCCTCGCGCGCTGCAAATAGTTTCATAATATTACCTTTTATAATGATGTTTAAAAAATATAGTATTTTCAGTACTATTTGTATCCTACGTCACAAATTTATAAAAAGTATTAACGTTTGGCCATTGGATAGAAAATTTCTTGGGCATTGCCTGTGGGGCGTATAATGTTACAACCTTTCGGTGTTTCCAGTTTCGTAATAACGGTCGCGCCCTGAACAGTGCAACCTGTTTCAACCCCTTGATACATGCCCGCGATAATATAGTGATCTAACTGGCAGGGATCTTCTTTGCATTTAATTATTTCATAATCGGGCTTGCCGTAATGTTCTGCCCATTTTTCTGCCACAAAGCGGGAAGGTTTCCAGCCAATGGCGATAACTTTATTGGCCGTTATTTTGCCCAATATTCTGCCATCGTGACTAATAACATAATCGGGTATAGTCGGGAAAGCAAAGTAGCTGCCGGCAATAACAGGTACCAACCCAACCCAGCGCCATTTAGCATAATAATGCCCCGCCAATATTATAAACATACCTGCGGTAATAAGCCAGACGCTGCCGCCGGATAACGGGGGAAAAAGCATAACAGCATGCGGCAAGCGTGCTAGATATTGGGCGGTTTGCTCCAAAAGATAAAGTGGCCAATGTGCTAAAGATAAAAAATATTGCTCTAACCCCAGAGGCAGGCTTAAAACTGATACAATCAGAAGGGGCATAATCAGCAGGCCGGTCAAGGGGATGGCAATCAGATTACCAATCGCCCCGTAAAGCGGCACTTTGTGAAAATGATAAGCCACCATTGGCGCGGTGATAACGTTAATATACAGCGTTACAACAAATAAACCGATGAAATAGTTTAATACTTTTTGCCCTGTATCACGTTGCTTAAAAGGTTGCCGTGGTTGGCGATAATATAAGATAAGAATGGCGGCGGCAGTAAAAGAAAGTTGAAACCCCACGCCTGTTACGGCTTGTGCATCTATGGCAATAACGGCGATGGCGGCTAAGCCCAAACTCCATAAGGATAACGCTTGCCGATCAACCAGTATGGCTAACAGGATAATAGTTGTCATAATAAAAGCACGCTGGGTTGAAACCGGCGCTCCTGCTAAGAGCAAATAAGCAAAAGCCGCTAATATCGCAAAAAAAGCTGCTGGTTTTTTGGCGTTAACAGTATGGTTAAAAGCCAGTAATCGCCGTATCAGCATATAAATCAGGCCAGACACCATTGCCATATGCATACCGGAAATAGCCAGCAGATGCGCTAGGCCGGAGGCGCGCATTGCTTCAACAGTATCCTTAGTTAAGTAACCTCGTACACCCGTGATTAATGCCGCTGCAAAGGCACCGGAAGAAGGGGTAGGCGCGGTATTATAAAGATGCTCTGCTAAATTTAGTCGGAATTGTCTTATCTTATAGGTAAAAGTCAGCTCTTCAGATTCTCGAACAACAACAATTTTGCCCATGCCATAGCCAGTAGCATCTATCCCCTTGTTCTTTAAATATTGCCCCCAATCAAAACCATTGGGCGTTAGGGGTGGATCAGGAATTTGCGCTTTCACCGGGAAATTAACAACCTGGCCAATTTTTAAATGGCTATACAGTCTTTTTGAAGTGCTGATCCTAAAAGTTTCCGCCTCAATAGGGCTGGAATATTTTCCTGGTATTACTTCCTCTGCTTTAATTACTAGATAAATGCGCCCGCCGCGCGGCTCCATATTTTCTATGATGCCGGTTAGATAGTAGTATTGTGCTTTTGCATAAGCTGTCTGGCTGAAAAACAACCCAAAAATCAGTAAAAAACGCACAAAGTTCTATACCTACTTGCGCTCTATAAAACAACACGTTAGAGAAGTTGCTATGAAAATGACCCAACGTGTAAAAAAGATTCTGGCTAATTATCAAAGCGATTGTCCCGGTGTGAAAACCAACTTGGCGCGCCTTCTAATGCAAGGAAAACTAGGCGGCAGTGGGAAATTGGTTATTTTGCCGGTTGATCAGGGCTTTGAACATGGTCCCGCCCGTAGTTTTGCTGTTAACCCAGCTGCTTATGACCCTTTGTATCATTATCAAATGGCTGTTGATGCACAGCTTTCTGCCTTTGCTGCGCCTTTGGGTATGTTACAGGCCGGTGCTGACACGTTTGCCGGGCAGATTCCAACAATCCTAAAAATGAACAGTGCCAATAGCTTGTCGGAGCAAGCAGAAGGGCCTAATCAGGCAATTACCGGCAGCATACAAGACGCTTTAGAGCTAGGCTGTTCAGCTATTGGTTTTACAACGTACCCTGGTTCCAACCATAACATGGAATTGCTGGAAGAAATTGCTGAATTATCACGCGAAGCCAAAAGCTATGGTATCGCCACGGTAACATGGGCGTATGTGCGTGGTACTCATTTAGATAAAAATGCAGAAACAGCTGTCGATAATATTGCCTATGGTGCACATATGGCGGCATTGATGGGCGCACATATTATTAAAGTAAAATTGCCAACGGATCATATTGACGGCACCGCCTCTAAAGATGCGTTTCAAAAGAATAAAATTGCAATCAGTACGCCCGCTGACCGTGTAAAAGAAGTGGTACGCAGCTGTTTTGATGGCCGTCGTATGGTTGTATTTTCTGGTGGTGATGCCAAAGGTTTGGATGCCGTTTACGATGACGCCCGCGCCATCCGCGATGGTGGGGGGCATGGTTCCATTATCGGTAGAAATGCATTCCAGCGTCCGAGAGAAGAGGCTTTGGAAATGTTTGATAAAATGATCAAGATTTTGACGGCGAAACAGCCTTAGAGCTTACCGCAAAACCTGCGAACAAGTTGAATTTTGTCTTTTTCGCTGCAATTCATTCCTTTAATGTTTCAGTAGCTTACCGTCGGTGACTGGTTCTATAGTGATTCCACGAAACTTATTGTAAATTAGCCGTCAAAATATCGATACTTACTTTCGTTTGATGGTAAAGCGTATTGGCAGCAATGATTTTGAGCTGTGCTTTAATGAGATTTTCGTCGCGCAGTACGAGTAAAAAATAATCGCTGTCGCCGTTGTTGACGCGCTGTTGTTCTGCAGTTTGCATTTCCTTGGCTAATGCAATTTCCTGGGTGGCTAGCGCTACATATTCTTGGGCAGTGTTTAAGATAACGATTAATTCTTCTAGCCTAAGCTGCAACTCCTCAAGACGTTGCGTTTGTTGATGTTCTAGCTGTCTTAGTTTTGCTTGTGTTTGGGCAATGGCGCCATCTGCTTTGTTTTGTTGCAAAGGGAAACTGATGTTCAATTTTACAATGGTTTCGGCTTCTTCTCTTGATTCTAAACCACTGCCATAGTCATTGGCATGTTCTAGCATTAGATCGGCCTTAGGCAGGCGATTATTCTTGTTAAACAAAAGCTGATTTTCTAATTGTTCCGCTTGTCTTTCTAACTGCAGTACTTCTGGGCGTTGCTGTAACCAGGCTTCACTTACGGCAGTAGAATCTTCTGTTGTGATTTCTTCTAGGGAATCAGGCAATTGTGATTTTTGGGCAATAATAGGTTTGCCTTCTATGTTGCGATAATAAAGCGATAGCGCAATAGCTGCCTGTTGAAGCTTGCGCCTGGCATTGGTGACATCAATTTTGCGTCGCACAATATATTGCTGGTTTTCAGTTAAGTAAATGCGAGCAATATCACCGGCTTTGAATTGGCTTTCAAATGCTTGTTGGCGTTCATTGGCAACGTCTAGTAATTGGTGATAAGTATTATAACTAAAACCTGCCGCTACCCACTCCCAGTAATAAAGCTGTGCCTCTTCTTCAATGGCTAGGGTTGTCTGAAAAATCTCTGCCTGAGTTCGTTCTTGTTCTAGCAATGCGTTTTTTAAGCCTAGGCGGCGGGCATCAATGTTACGGTTGCGCAATAAGGAAAGTTTGGCACCAATTAACCATTCGCCATCTTCTGTGGTAATGTTTTTGTCTTCATAGATAGGGAAAGAGCCATCAGAAAGGCGATAGCCTGTGTAGAATGTTGAATTCATGGGGGCGAACGGTTTCACCAGCCTTGTGTCAATTTGCTGGCCATCGTAAAATCCGTCGATACGCGAAGAAATATCTTGTTCAATACTGGCGTCAAATGCACCTTCAGCCTCTAAAATAGCGCCCTCTGCAGTATTTTCTAATTCTTTGGCGGCTAATATTTTGGGGGAATGCAACCGGGCGGTTGTCACCACATGATGTGGTTTTAACGTAGCGATAATCGGGGCAGATTTTTTCAAGGTATCGGGCAGTAATACAGGTACCCTGATTGTCTCCGCTAGAGCCATCTCACTAAACAAGAAGCTGCTTAAAATTAACAGAGTACAACGCATTATTTCGCATCCTCTGTATTATTTGGATCTAGGAAATCGGGGGGGAAATTATTGAGCTGTCGCCAAAGTTCATAACCTACGCTAACTGTTTCTAGTAATACCCAGCCTTTTACCTTTGTGCCTAGGCGTAAAAAACGTTCTTCCGGCCAAGGATGTGTATCTTCAGGATCAGGAACCACAATAACACGGAATTTACCGTTGGCACCGACCGAAGGATTAATAGACTGCACCACACCACCAAATGTACCAACTGCACTGGTCGGCCAGCCACTAAATTGAATAACCGGCCAGCCTTCAAACTGTAACCGCACCTTACGACCCTCTCGCAACAAGGGCATGTTTAAGCTATCAACAAATAACTCTACGGCTAAGATTACGTCAGAAGGCGCAAAGCTGAGCAGCTTATCGCCCTGCTTTACAGTAGTGCCACTAGCGCCAGAAATTAACGATAAAATAGTACCATCTCGCGGGGCAACAATAACTTGAGTATCTTGCCGCGATAGTTTTACCTCAATTTGCTGTAGTTTTGCCTTCGCCTGGGATTGTTTTGATAGAAGCGTTTTATATTTTATACGCGAATCTTCATATTCCCGTTCTGATGATAAACCTTGATTAACTAACAGGCGTTTTCGTTTCATATTCCGTTGTGCTGTTTCAGCGGCTAATTGGGTGAGGCGATAATCATTAGCAAGGGCATCTCGTTCAGCCTGCAGGCGTTCAATCAAGCGCTCATCGTTATCAACAATTTCTACAATTTTATCACCTTTTTGAACAAAAGCGCCGTCCGTTACATACCACTGGTTAATACGTCCATCAACTAGGGCATTAATGTGTTGAATACGATTAGCAGGGTTTAGGGTGGTCAGGGTTCCCGTGGCTGTCGCTGTTTGCACCCAGGGAGTTATAATAAGAAAAGCAACAATACCGGCGCACATTAACAGTAAAAGTATGGCTATGATCTTTCCAAGAGACAGCATTTTTAATGAATGGAGTGTTTTGAACCGCGCTAGTTCTTCGGGATCAAATTGAGGGTCAGCATACTTTTTCATCATGCACTTCCCCCCCGTGTTGTATCCTGAAACCGTTGAAGCGCTGCAATAGAAGGCACTTCACGTTGCCCATCATCATCCATAATCATAAAGCGATCAAAAGAGCCTGTATTTAACTGTTGTGAAAAATACAGCAAGGTTAGTTCAGGAATAGCACATAGCCTGCTCATAATACGATCCCGCCGGGAACCAGAAATAATATCAAAAAACTCATTTAATACCAAAATATGCGGTTTAGCTAATAAAGCCGCAGCCAATTTTAAGCGTAAGGTTTCTGATACGGTTAATGGTGGGCCTTCGATACTTAGCGCTGTTAGCTCTTTTTGCGGCAACCGATCTATTTCCTGAGTCAATTCAACCATATCTAACACATCTCTAATTTCTGTATAACTTGCATGAGGCGCATCAATAGTTAAGTATTGTTGCACCGTTGTTTCAATAATAGTTGGTCTATCCAGTATAATTATACGATCTCTCAGTGGATGTTGTCTTAAATCCTCAATATTAATATCACCTATTAATACCTTGCCCGCGCAAATAGTATCATAACGTTTGATAATATCAAAAAAGATGGCTTGCAGTTCATAGGATTCGCTACGAATCAGTAGCTTGTCAGCCGGGTTTACCGTAAAATGCAGATTTAAGTTATTATCATGTAAAGATTTAACGCGCACGTTATCAAACGTCATGCCGGCAGGTTTCGTATTATCTAAAGTTAATTTCCCGCTAACTTCTTCTGTTGGAATATCAATAACACGATAAATTTCCTCCAGTGCGGCCACCAGGCTGTATAAACCTGCTAAACTATAGGCAATACGAGAAATGCCATAAAAAACGCCGGATAAGATTAGCTCTGCTGCAATCAATTGTCCTAAGCCTAGCTCCCCGCTAATAACTAAGCTACCGCCAAGCCCTAATAGACCTGAGTTGGCAATAACATACAACAGTAGCAGCCAAATTTGCTGGGAAAATACATGCCTGAAATGCGTCTCTCTTGCCTTAATGTAGTTGCCAGTTAATTTATCAGATTCATCCATAGCATACTGTCCATGCTGGCTACTTTTGTAGTAATCACTGGCTCGCGCCACATCTTCTAAATGCCGAGCAGTCCGATACTTTTCTTCTGATAAAATAATGGCACTATGCATGGCATGGTATCCCCAGAGCCGCCAACCTAACCATAACAACAGAACAAACATTATTACGAAAACCAACAGCGCTGTGTGAAATGTTGCAACCACCACACAGCCCACAATGGTTTGCAGCAATGTTGCAAATAGCCCAACAACTAAGGCGGGTAAAATCTTTTGTACCTGCGTTACATCAAAATATCTATTTACCAGCTCATAACGATTTACACTTTTAAAATGCTTGCGATCTGCTTTTAACAACCGCATTGTAAATTCTGTTGTGATACGAGCATAGAATCGTCGCTCAAACCGTTCCATTACATAACTTTGCATGGCAATTAAAGAGGCCGCAAATAGCAGCAATAAAGATAAAACAATGGTTAATGTTACGACTGCCTTAAGTGATGCTGTGTTCGCTACGCTTGTTACCAATAACTGTACCGACACAGGCACTGCCAACATTAATAAACTGATTATAATGCCGTAAACAATTCCAACGAACAAAAATTGCTTATCTTCCCGTACAATTTCTTTAAACAAGACACCGCACAAAGCGCGTAAGTCTGATGATTTTTTACTGATTTCGGTCATAAAAATTGTTATACAGATTGTTTAGTTACAAACTAGTATTATTGAACTTTGGGCAGCACCATTTAAGCTAGGAATGAACCCTGGTTATGGCAAACCCCATATTGTATAATATAGTGATTCCAAAATAAAACCGTGAGGGGCTGCGAGCGGCGCAAAATTTCGCTTATGTATAAAGAATACACTGCGCTCAATTTTACTTGCTCTCACCTCCACACGATTTTATTTTGGAATCACTAATTATATAATTCACCTTGTGTGCATAATTAATATATCAAGTTGGCAAGTTTTTGGGGGAAACTATTGAGGATTGAGGTGCCCCCCAAACCTAGACAGAAGAAAGTCCTCTTGAACCCTCCGGCGGAATGCTAGGAAGACTATAAAAATGGTTATCAAATTACTCAACTGTAACAGATTTCGCCAGATTTCGCGGCTGGTCAACATCTGTGCCTTTTAAAACAGCGATATGATAGGCTAGAAATTGTACCACAACGGCATATAAGGCCGGTTGTGCAATTTCTGGTGCGTTGGGTACTGTAATACTGCGCCAACTACAATCTTCCAGGGCTTTGACCGCTTTTTTATCGCCAATAACCAAAACTTTTCCCCCACGTGCCGCCACTTCCCGAATATTAGAAGCCACTTTTTCAAACAGTTCTCCACTGGGGGCTATGGCAACATTGGGGGTATGCTCATCAATCAAGGCAATATGCCCATGCTTAAATTCACCTGCGGCAAAACCCTCAGCATGAACATAGGAACATTCTTTCATTTTCAATGCCCCTTCTAACGCAATAGGGTAATGAATATGGCGCCCTGAATAGAGTAAGCTGGTAACATCCGTTAATTCTGAAGCAACTTTTAATATTTGATCAGACAGATGTAAAACCTGGTTACAATAGGCAGGTATGGTGCATAATTCCTGTAACGGTATTTTAATATTTGTGGAAAGCGATAAGGCAAAAGCAGCCAGCGCCGCCAATTGGGTGGTAAAAGCCTTTGTCGCCGCCACACTAATTTCAGGGCCTGCTAATGTTGGCAACACATAATCTGCCTCACGCGCCATGGTGCTGGATGGCACGTTAACAATAGCCATAACCGGTATAGCCGCCTGTTTGGCATAACGCATGGCCGCAATGGTATCCGCTGTTTCACCCGATTGGGAAATGACAACCAGCAACGTGCCTTTGTGTTCCACAGGCTGCCGGTAACGATACTCCGAACCAATATCCACGCGCACTGGAATTTTAGCATATTGTTCTATTAAATATTGCCCAACCAAGGCGGCATGCCCCGATGTGCCGCAACCCACAATAGTAATGGCTTTTGGTCTGGGCATTTCAAACGGCAATTGCACTTTATGGCGGGTTGGGTTTATTAACGCATGTAGGGTATCCCCAATAACCGTAGGTTGCTCAAAAATTTCTTTTAGCATATAATGGCGATAGCCGGCTTTCCCTGTATTACCGCCCGTTACATAACTGTTTTCTTTAACCAACGGCACATGCGTGCCATCACGTTTATACGCGTTCACATCGTTGCGTGTTAAAACAATATAATGTTCTTCTTCAATGTGGCTAATAGTATTCGTTAAACCAGCCAATGCCAAAGCATCAGAGCCCAAATACATTTCATTTTCACCATAACCAACAACCAGCGGGCTGCCCCGCCGTGCGCCAAATAATTTGTCGGGCGCCGTATTAAATAACACCGCCATGGCATAAGCCCCCTGCAATTTGCCCACGGCTGATTTCATGGCTTGTTCCGGTGTTTCGCCGTTGTCTAGACAAGCTGTCAGCAAATGCGCAATAACTTCCGTATCTGTTTCTGTAACAAACTTATAACCCTGTTCAGAAAGTTCCTCCTTTAGTTGCTGATAATTTTCAATAATACCATTATGCACCAAAGCAACTTTATCGGTGGCATGCGGGTGCGCATTGTTTTCAGAAGGTGCGCCATGCGTTGCCCAGCGTGTGTGGCCAATACCAATATCGCCTTTCAGGGGTTCACTTTGCAATCGAACCGCCAGGTTTTTTAATTTTCCCTCTGCCCTGCGCCGATCAATTTTATGGCCAACAATGGTTGCAATCCCGGCAGAATCATAGCCGCGATATTCTAGTCTCTTCAGACCATCTAGAATGTCAGGAACAACGTTTTTTCCAATAATACCGACTATGCCGCACATAATGATGAGTATAGATTAGGGTAAGTGATCAATTCAAAGAGAAAAGATCGTTTTCAAAAAATTTATTAAAACTGCTTAGAGCTTATGCGTGGGTTTTGGGGGCATCCCCTTAACCCCACAAACAGATAACTTAACGCCCTATTAACAATAATCCCCTAAACTTAGGGCAGCATGCAAGGAAGACGGTGGTTATATACGACGGCACTTTGTAACGCTGCCTTGATGGGGCAGGCGTCTGGAGTGTTGGCCAACCCGATGGGGGGCGTGGTAGCGGCGGGTAAGGCTGATATTAAAAATATTAGCCAGCAGAAGCTGGAGATACATCAGCATACTGATAAAGCGGTGATAGACTGGCGCAGCTTTGATATTGATCAGGGGCAGCATACTGAATTTAAGCAGCCGTCTAAAACCTCGCATACGTTAAACCGGGTAAACAGCCAATGACCCCAGCAAGATTTTGGGCAAGCTTTCAGCCAATGGTAAGATAACCCTGGTAAACCCCAATGGCGTGTTTTTTGGCAAATATGCCCAGGTGGATGTCAATGGCTTGATCGCCACCACGGCCGATATCAAGAACGCCGACTTTATGGCGGGGAAGCATAACTTTGACCAAGCCGTGGCAACCCCGATGCCAAGATTATTAACGAGGGACAGATCACCGCAAAAGAAGCGGGCTTAGTTGGCTTAGTCGCCCCGCATGTGGAAAACCACGGCATTATCCAGGCCAAAACCGTGCAACTGGCCAGCGGTGATATGGCGCTGGATTTATATGGCGATGGCTTGCTGACACATTGCAGGCCAGTGATAACATTAAACAGCAGATCGTTGCCAACACCGGTTTAATCGTGGCGGCAGAAACTGATGTCAACGGCACGGTAACAGGTGGTGGCACCATTGCCATTACCGCTGCCGCTGCCAGAGATGCCGTTAATTCTCTTATAGTAATAGAAGGCGAACTACACGCCCCGGTCATTAATCAGACCGGCGGCAAGATTATTATTGCTAATGCCAGTAAGGATATAGCCAGCACACGGGATAATAAAGGTATCGCCACCAATGCCGTGATACAGGCCGGCAGCATTGATATTTTAAACACCGATAAAGCCGGCAAGGCCAATGGCGTGGTGGCGGTATCGGCATTATTAAAGCCGAGTATCCAACCCCCTTCCATCCCCTAAACCCCAAACCCTAACCCCCACCAAAGGCGGCACCATCCGCATTAGTGGTAAAACCACCATGGTGAACAATGCCATTCTGGATGTAAGTGGCACGGATGGTGGGGGTAATTTAAGACTAGGCGGAGAATACCTGGGCGGCACCACGGAAGTGCCGTTGCCCGGCAAGTTCGTTAAAAACCTGAAAACCCCCAATGCCGAAACCACCATTGTCGGCGAAAACACCTTACTCATCGCCGATGCCCATGAACGCGGGGATGGTGGCAATATGGTGACTTGGGCGGATGGGGAGTACGTATTTTTACGGCAGTATTTTTGCAAGCGGTGGAAAGGCACTAGGGATAGGGCATAGGGCATTAGGGGAAACGCAACACCCTAATGCCCAATCCCTACACCCTAGCCCCTACGCAAAGGCGGCTTCGTCGAAGTCTCCGGTAAAGGCTATCTGGACTTTCAAGCCAAAACCGTTGACCTAACCAGCCAGTTTGCCCCGACAACCTGGCAACGACAAAACCCCAATGCCCTAAACCCTGCATGCCTACAGCAAAGGAACTTTGCTACTAGACCCCACCGACATCGTCATCAGCAACTTTGCCCCCAATGACGCCAGCATCGCCGCCAACCTGCAACTCTGGCTGGATGCCAGTGATGCCAGCACGGTGACATTGGCGTATGATACCGATGGGCTTAAGCAGTGCCACCGCCAGCGGCACCAACGGCACCAACACCATCACCACCTCGGCTGATGTTAGCGGCAGTTTGGCCGTGGGGGCTAGAATTAGGCTAACGGCGGCGGGGACAACCGCTACGGCTGATACGTTGGGCACTGATACTTATACCATTGCCAGCTATCATCCGGCACCACCATCACCACGGTGGAGAGCTCTGACGAGCTAGCTATTCAGCGCAGACGTTGTATCGCGGGCTAGTGAGTCAGTGGAATGATAAAAGTGGGAATGTGAATCATGCGACACAGGGGACGGCAGGGGAATCGGCCATTATGGACAGATAACGCCATTAATGGAAACTCAACTATTAATTTTGATGGGCAAGTTAATGGTGATATCATATCAATATCGTATAACCTTTCAGGTGAAAAAACATTCATTCCTTAATGCAACACATAATCTTCAAACAACATCCACTGTAAGTTGTTGTCGTCCGATTATTGCTAGTAGTAACTCATGGAGGTGGTGGAAAGTACTTAGGTGTTAATAGAGACAGTCTTTCTCCAAATGATGCTCTACGTGGGGTGGTGGAGAGGTTCTGTTGAACAAAATACTAGCGCTAGTAGCTGGACACTTGATGAAACTAAAGTCTATTTATGCGTATTTTGACTGATAGTGGTACAAATAATCTTATCTTTTCTCTTAATGGAACGTATCAACGACATCAACAGTTCTTGACCAACACTTCAGGGGCGATCACTTATATTGGTGGTGAGGCCAATAATTCAAGTAGACGTTTTCATGGGAATATATCTGATGAATTACATCTATGAACGCAAATATAACATGGCAATACTCTAAAAAACTTCTAGACCAATACCAATCCGCCAAATACGACATCGCCCTAACCGCCCCCGGCACGGGCGCTACCGAAGCAGCGAAAGCCATGGCGGCCGGATGGCTATTCTGTGTTCCACAAGGGCTATCTGGAACGGCTTTCCCAAACTGCCGATATTGCGCTGGTGGCGGATAATTCCATTACCATTAATGACCTAACAGCCAATGGCGGTGATGGCGTGCTGGCCTTAAGTGCCGGGCGGAATCTATCGCTGACCACCACCACCGGCAACATCACCATGCTGAATACTGCCAATACGTTGCGCACCAACGGCGGCACGATTACCGCCAGTGCCGGGGGCAGCCTTACCCTGGGCAATCTGGATACCACGGGCAATGGTGCCACGGCCACCGGGGCGGCAATCTCTCTAACCGGCAGCAGCCTGACACTGGGCGGCAATATCCAAACCGGCACCAGCGGCAGCTTATTAGCCCGCAGCACCACCGGCAACCTCACCACCACCGCTGCCCTCAACGGCCTGCAAGGCGCTGCCCTGTTCAAAAGCGCCAACAACCTGACCATCAGCGGCGGCAACATCACCGCCAGCACCGGCAGCAACCCCTACACCTTCCTAGCCCAAGGCGACATCACCTTCCTAAGCTCCGTGCAACACGGCGGCAGTGGGGATCTAAATGTAGTGGCCGGTTGGGATGGCACCACGGAAGCGAGTGCCACGCCTGCTACGTTTAATATGGCGAATATTCTGGCGCAGCCCGTGGCCACCACCACGATTTATGGACAGGATAATGATGGCGCGGGGGGGAATACGGGAAGTGTGTTTGTTAATACGGCCAGTGGGGTTCAGGGTGTTAGTGTTGGTAGTCGTTACAGCACAACAACAGTTGCTTCTAACAATTTAACTATTAATGGAGCTAACAGTTTAGGTTTTGATGCAAGATTAGGCTATAAAATAAGTAATGCAGGCAATCAATTAGCCAATGGCAATATTAGTGCATTTGCGAAAGGTGACTTGGCTTTAAATGGTGGTTCTGGTGCTAGTGCAAACGTGCAAATTGGCCATGGAAACAATTTTTGTACCGGAGGTTGCTCAGGAACATCTGGAAATAACATGCAAGGTGATATTAGCTTAATTGCGAATTCACTAGCTATGAATGCAGGGTTAGTAGGAATAAGATCTAATGTTCAGATTGGGCATGGTGGTCGACAAGTTAATGGTGGTCAAACAGGCAATATATCTATTTCTTTAACCAATGACCTGGATATGACACCAGGTAGTGCAGAGAGCTGGCTACAAATAGGACACGGCGGCTTTCAGGCTACTGGTACACACAATGGAAATATCAATATTTCTGGGAACAATATTGAGGTTATAGGGGCACTTACTGCTGGAAATGCCTATGCGCTGATAGGACACTATAACAACTCCACAAACACCAGCAGTGGTAATATTATTATATCTGCTACTGGTGAGTTGAGTATTGTAGATGGTGCTAGCACCAGTAGTTTTGCTTCTATTGGGCATTTGGGTATACTTTCCAATGCCAATGTCCTCATTAAATCCGCTGGCTTGGATTTTGAGGATGATACGCCTGGCACAAGTTTTTTCCTTAATAACACGAATTTTGCTTCTCGTATGGCGGCAAATTTAGCAGGGGGGGATGTAACGCTTGCTAAGCTTGGCGGTAGTGGTCTTGGCATCGGTGCACCTATTATAGCGACTGGTACTGTTGGTAGGCTTTCCCTCTTAGCAAGCAATCACATAGGTATTGATAGAACTGTTGATACAGCAAATGGCCAGTTTTTTGCAATAAGTCGTTGGAATACAGCTACAGGTTTAAATAGTGATGGATCTGTTAACTTAAACACCATTCGTACTGATACTGCTTTTCAAAATAGACCTATAACTATTAATTCTAATGGCTCAATCACCTCTAACTATAACGGCGATGCTATAATACTTGTTGCTAACGGGGGAATTGTAAACAACAATAGCAATGTGCTTTCCACCCCTAATGGCCGTCATTTAGTCTATTCTACCAATCCGGCTAATGACACATTAGGCGGAATCGTCCGCGCCAACAAACGCTATAACATTAACTACGGCGATGATATAGCTGCCTTTTCTGGCAGTCATTTCTTTTATTCCATCGCCCCCACGTTAACCCTGACAGCCGATAGCCAAAGCTATACCTATAACAGCACGGCCAGCCAGTTTGATAATACTGCCTATAGCGCCAGCGGCTTTATTGATGGGGATACGTTATCAGCTTTATCTGGAGTGGCAACACTCTCTGCAACAGATAAGATCAATGTCGGCAACCGCGATATTTCAATAGCGGTGGGTAGTCTGGCCGGTTTGGGGTATGGCATTGTTACTGATAACACCCCTACCAATGAACTAACCATCAATAAAGCGGCTTTAACACTTACCGCTAATGCCAACCAACGCAAAGTCTATGGCGATGCTGACCCTGCCAGTTATGGCTATAGCATAACCAGTGGCACCCTGTTTGGCAGTGATACGCTGAGTGGTGCACTGGCTAGAGTGAGTGGCGAAAATGCAGGCTTATATGCCATCAACCAGGGTAGCTTAACAGCGGGTAGTAATTATAGTCTTAGCTATAACAGTGCTGATTTTGAGATTAGCAAAGCCTTACTAACCCTAACCCCCACCGCCCAAAGCTACACCTATAACGCTAGTAACAATCAGTTTAACAATACAGCGTATACCTTAAGCGGTTTTAAGCTCAGCGATACCGCCAGTGTTGTATCGGGTAGTGGTCTTGTTTCAGCCAGTGACAAAGTCAATGCAGGCACCAGAGATATTACGGCCAGCACCGGCACGCTCAATGCCAGTAACTACAGCTTTATCGCCAATACGCTAAACAATGGCCTGGGCATTGCCAAAGCGAATCTAACCATTGCTGTGAATGATGCCAGCCGCCAGGTTGGGCAGGCGAATCCGAACTTTACGTATCTGGTTACCGGTTTGAAGGGCAGTGATGATGAACGGGTTATCAACAATCTTAACCTTGCAACACCCGCCAGCCTCAACAGTCCTGCCGGCAGTTATGCCATCACCGCCAAGGATGGCACGGCCAGAAACTATAGCTTTGTTTATAATGATGGCAGGCTAACCCTGTTACCTGTTGCTATACCCGCTCGGCCAATCAGCAGCGGCTTTAAACTGCCTGATACGGTGGCGCAAGTAAGCCAGGGCGTTACACAAGGTTTAGCCAATAACCTAGCCACCGCGCAACGCAATATCCTGAACAACACCAACTTCAGAACACAGCCTTACACCGCAGCGTCTATCATCAATAATACCGCCGCTGCCACCATCATCCCTATTCTCGATACGACCCTCCCCACAGAATCCTCTGTATTCTCAAACCAGGGCATCTACCTAACCATGCACCCCGACCTTGCTAATATCCTGGGCTATAAAGGCGATTTTATTCGGTATTAATATGTTCAGAACGCGCCTTGATGCATCAAGGAACTAAGAGCTTACCCCAAAACCCACGCACAAGTTGAATTTCGTCTTTTTCGCTGCAAATTCCTTTGAAAAAGATACGAAATAGCCCGCTATTCCGCCCTTTCCCAAAGAAATTTTCGCAGAAAAATACTTCTTTCAACTTATACGTTGGTGTTCATTCCTGTAAAAGTTCAATACCTAGTTAATCCCCAAAGCTGTTTTGACTAAGGCATTTTGCTCTGCGTTATGTTTGGCTAGTGAGCCAGTGGCCGGGGAGGCTGCTTCGGAACGGCCAATATAGGCGGGGCGTTGCGCTTTGCAGCCAGCGTCTTTCATTGCTTTTTCCAGTTTGCGGTCAACAAATGTCCAGGCACCCATGTTTTGTGGTTCTTCCTGACACCAAACAATCGTGGCCTTTGGATAGCGTTTCAGCTGTGCAATGCAGGAATTGTAAGGGAAAGGATTGAACTGTTCTAAACGGACTAGTGCCACGTCTTTAACATTGTTTTCGCTTCTTGCGGCTAGCAAATCGTAGTAAACTTTTCCGCTACAGAAAATAACGCGTTTTACCTCTTTGTCATTAACCGCATTGTCAGGCAAGACACGGTGAAAGCTGCTGCCTTCGGCCATTTCTGATAGATCAGAAACACATTCTTTGTGGCGCAGTAATGACTTTGGCGTAACAATAATTAATGGTTTGCGGAAATTGCGATGGAGTTGGCGGCGCAGAATATGGAAATATTGTGCGGGGGTAGAACAATTAGCCACCTGCATATTATCTTCGGCGCACAATTGTAAGTAGCGTTCCAGACGGGCAGAAGAGTGCTCTGGCCCCTGGCCTTCGTAGCCATGCGGTAATAGCATTACCAGGCCACTCATACGCAACCATTTTGATTCTGCACTGGAAATAAACTGGTCAATAATAATTTGTGCGCCGTTGGAAAAATCACCAAATTGTGCTTCCCACAGGGTTAAACATTTAGGCGCGGCCAAACTAAAGCCATATTCAAACCCTAAAACACCGTATTCTGAAAGGAAACTGTTGATAAATTCCCCTTTCGTTTCGCTAAGCGTATTTAGCGGAATAAATGCTTTGCCATTCTTTTGATCGTAAAGAATGGCATGGCGTTGGGAAAAAGTTCCACGCCCCACATCCTGGCCGGATAACCGCACAGGGTGGCCATCTTTTAATAGGCTACCAAAAGCCAAAGCCTCAGCGGTTGCCCAATCAATACCCTTGCCATCTTCAATCAGTTTACGTTTTGCTTTTAATTGACGCGTAATTTTTGCATGCTCGGTAAAATTATCTGGCGTTTCCGTGATTTTTAGGCCGATTTCCTGTAAAATTTTCAGGGGAACTGCGGTTTTCCCTCGGCGCTCTTCGCTGGTAGGAGCCTGCTGTAAGCCTTGCCATGCACCTTCTAGCCAATCGGCTTTTTGTGGACGATAGTCATCGGCTTCAATGAAAGCCTTTTCCAGTACTTCGTAGAAGTTTTTCGATATTTGTTCTGTTCTGCCTTCCTTGAGAATCGTATGTTGCTCAAGTTCTTGCCCATATAAAGCACGTGTTGTGGGGTGCTTGGCAATTGTCTGATACATCAACGGCTGTGTGAATGCGGGCTCATCGCCTTCATTATGGCCATTGCGGCGATAACAGATAACATCTACAACCACATCTTTTTGGAATCTTTGACGATATTCTGTGGCTAGACGCGATACCCAAACAACGGCTTCGGGGTCATCAGCATTAACATGGAAAATTGGACTTTGTACCATACGTGCCACGTCAGTACAGTATGGCGAAGAACGCGCGTTGGCAGGGTTGGTAGTAAAACCAATCTGATTGTTAATGACAAAATGCACGGTACCACCGGTGCGATAGCCTTTAAGTTCCGACATAGCCAATGTTTCTGGTACAATGCCTTGTCCGGCAAAAGCAGCATCACCATGTAGCAAAATACCCATGGATTTTCGGCGTTCAGTATCTTCTAATTGCACCTGTTTAGCGCGAACCTTACCCACAACAACCGGGTCAACCGCTTCTAAGTGTGACGGATTGGCCGTTAAAGACATGTGCACGGATTGGCCATCAATATTGCGATCTGTAGAGGTTCCCAGGTGATATTTTACATCACCAGAACCTTGCACATCATCTGGGAAAGAGGGAATGCCTTTAAATTCGGCAAACATGGCGGTGAATGATTTGCCTAGAATATTCGTTAAAACATTTAAACGGCCACGGTGTGCCATACCAAAAACGATATCTATAACGCCGTATTTAGCAGCGGTTCGAATACATTCCTCAAGGGCAGGAACCATACTTTCGCCACCATCCAGGCCAAAGCGCTTGGTACCGACATATTTTTTGTGCAGAAAGCTTTCAAACAATTCCGCACGAGTAAGTTCTTCTAAAATACGTTCTTTTTCTTCTTTTGAGAAAAGATTGTGGTGCTGGGTACCTTCGATATTTTCTTGCAGCCATGATTTTGCCTCTGGATCAGCAATATGCATAAACTCAAAGCCTACTTTTCTAGCGTAGGTAAGTTTTAATGTTTCAACAATCTGTCGTAAGGTAGGTTTTTCCAGGCCTAAAACATTATCTAGATAAATAGAAACATCTAAGTCATCCTCTGTGAAGCCATAAGTTTTATAGTCTAGCTCTGGGTGTGGTTTGCGGGGGGTAAGGCCAAGCGGGTCTAAGTCAGCTTCCAGATGCCCGCGCACGCGATAGGCGCGAATCAGCATTAAGGCGCGGATGGAATTTTGTGTTTGATCTAAAGTTTGGCCACTATCCGCCACTGGTTTGGCAACGGCCTCAATCAGTGGAATGTCCATATCAAAATCAATAGTGCTGTTTTGATTGGCAGGCTGGGTTACCCAAACAGGCTTAGATGGCCCGGTAACGCCCATATCTTTAAACAGCTGCTGCCAGTCTTCTGGCACCGAATTGGGGTTATCCTGGTATTTATCCAATAGCCCTTCAATAAAAGCTGCATTGTTACCATGTAGAATCGAATCTATAGACATATACCTTCAACATATAGCAATGAAACGTTAAGGCAATATGTTGATGCGTTGCAATGCGTCATAATTATTATTATCTCACCGTTCTGGAAAAAGCAGTAAAAGCCTCTGGTTTGCCTTTATAGCCCACTAAATGACAACGTACTTGCAGCCTTTTTCCCCTAGCTGAGACAGGCACTGTAAATGTGTTGCTGCGGCTGTAAAAATAGGGGTAACCGGTTTCGTCCATTACTTCGTATTTAATGTCTTTTACGCCTGGGGCATTGGCATTAATAGTAACCTTTTTTCCTGCTGTTAACCAATAGCTGCTTAAAGTAGGGCGTTTAATAAAAGGTTCTGGCACCGCATTTTTGTCAGTTGTGCGCTTATAAACTTTGAAAAAGCTTAGATCCATATATTCATGAGTATTCGGAACATTAATCTGATTGGGTTTTTTGCCGTGGCTTTGCAAAGAAACATTGTGAACAATATATTGTTTTTCCAACAGCCAGGGCGGGGTAGGGAAGCGCGCCAATTCTATCCAGTAATTATTACGTCCTTTATAATATGTCATATTCAGATAGGTGACATCTTTGGTAATTACTGTTTCAAAGGTATGAAATTTACCATCCCAAAAGTTGATCCCGCCGCTTACACCTGTGGCGTTAGCCGTTAAGGTTTTACCTATTATTTTTTTGGATAAACCATCGGTTGGGTAAGTATAACCATAAGAGTCCATGGCACTATCATGGGCATGCATAGAGCCGCCATTTAAATAATAGGGATTGGCGCCATGTGGCTCATTCGGATCAAACTCATAACGGGGCAGATGCCTTAAGAACATGTGATTTTCGTTATAACCCCAACCCATGGCATGGAATAAAGCGCTGGCTAGTTCATTGCCGGGGCGATCCCCTTCTACCCATCTTCGTTTTGGCAGACGAAAGCGTGTTTGAATGCGGCGCTCGCCGCCCCAGCTGCGCCCGACGCCTGAACGATCAATCGTGCTGAGTGTACCGCCGTACCAGCGATTATTATGAAGTTTCAGGGAAATTCTTTGTGTTTTATTCGCCGGGTTATGCTCGTAAACATCCAGCGGGTCTTTTAAATCCAGCATAGTTGCTGAACCGGTGATTGCTGTGTTCCAGCTGCCGGTGAATAACAAAGGGGTTTCAATATTGCTATCCTGCAAGCTGGAAGCCAGGCGTTTTTCTCGAAAATCATCGGTAAATACTTCTGTCCAGCCTGTCATATCTAGGGCACGAGGCTTGCCTAGATTACTTAATACAAAACCATTAGAGGCACGATTTTCGGGCAACCCGGCAGATTCAATAATAGTTCTGACTGTTTCAGCATCGTATGGATAAATATGATCCTGGTCAGTTTCTTCAATTAAAGGAACTTTCTTATTATAAGGGTTAGTGGCCGGCAGATCCGCTTGTCTATTGACCATAATCATGCCAGCAGCGGCCATCTTTTCAACAACAGATTCCGTTAATTCTCCTTGTAAAATACCCGCCAGCTTAATTTTTAATTCAGCGTTTAAAGGCGAAGTTGCACCTAGATAATTTTTAGATTTTGCCGCATCTTGGAAGCGTGCTTTGTGGGTATACCATTCTACCTGGTCGCTTATCGCTGGAATGTCATGGCCGTTAATATTGGTGAAAACTTTGCCTTCTCGGCGATAGGTTAAAACCACATTGTAGGTTTTGCCGTCGGCAATAAAATGTTTGCTATCTTGAAAAACAATTTGTTGTATTAAGCCGTTTTTATTAACGGTTTGCCAGATTACTGATAAACCCTTGTCATTATAGCTGATATAGGGGGATCGTTCGCCTTCGCCTGCATTGCCTGTGTTCGGTCGGTTGGTTTCTAGTATAGCAATATCTTTTGCACTAGAACCTTTTACTGTAAAAATAGCCATGGCGCCGCGGTAGCGTGCCAAAACATCGCCCGCACCAGAATCTGTGTATAAATGTTGTCCTAGTGCGGCACGCATATAAATGCTGCCGTCGTTAGTTACCAAAGGTCTTTTGCTTAAATCTGATTGTTTTAGTAAAGTTTTTTGTAGTCCGATGGATTTTAGGCTGTCTAACGATGTGCCCGGTGCTAAATTATCGGCCACCCATAAATCTACCCAACGGTACATAAAGCTGTTTAACTGAAATTCATTTTCAACTGTTGCGCGTGTGGGGATGCTGCCAATTGCAACGGCGTTTGTGCATTGTGTACTTATGGATAAGATAAGTACAAGTGTTAGTGTGGTATATAATTTGCGAACTAAGGTCATAAATTCTTTCTGTAAAACGATGAAAAATATTTTTAAAAATGTTTCATAGCTTCTAAAGTAAAACCATATGTTTCAGGGTATCGGATACATTGAATACTAGAGCTTATTTCACTGGATTAGAATAGTTTCATAATCTCAGACTTAAATTTAAGCCTGTAAAAAGTGACAATAATTTTGGTTTACTTAGAATGTGCTATGGAATAAAGTATGGTGCCAGAAATTGTTTAAGGGTTGGTTAACAGAGGGGTATCAAAAATCTGTCAGCTTTTTATAGAACCCATTTGACAATTAGATGCACGTTGCTTTTTGCGGTTATTGGCCTGCAAATTATATCTTAAAAGCATCGCATAATTTATTATGCTTATATCTATAAAATAAGCACAAAGTTCGCTACTTAAGGTGCTAGAAGAGGAGGAGAAGCCGTCATTATGCTTAGCCTGCGAGGCCGTAGTTGAGATAAAGCCTTCCTCCTTTTTGTGCATGCGATAGGCAGAACAGTATAGGAGGCATAAGAGCCAGAATTCATAAGGTTAGCCGAGCATGCTTTTATAGCAAATCAATAGTAAAGGTTAACAAGATGGAGAACAAGGTAATTTTAGGTATAGACGTTTCTAAGCAGAAGCTAGATGTATGTTTGCTGGAGGGAGATAGGCGACAGCACAAGATTTTTCAAAACACAGCTGCCGGCTTTAAGAAGATAAAGCAGTGGGTTGAAAGCATACCATCTGAGAAAGTACATGTATGTTTAGAGGCAACGGGTTGGTACAGTGAAGCGGTTTGTGATTATCTATTTCAGCAGCAATACGCTGTAAGTTTGATAAACCCCGCGCGTATCAAGGCGTTTAGTCAAAGCCGGGGCTGCCGCTTAAAAACAGATAAAAGCGATGCCTACTTGATTGCTTTATTTTGTCAGCAACAAAACCCTGCACTATGGCAGCCCTTGTCTGAAAATCATCGCAAGGTACGCCAGATTTATAGAAGTATACAGGCGTTAAAAAACCAGCAGCGTATGTTACAAAACAGGTTGGAACGGGACAACCTACTTTCTCTCATTAAACGAGAGTATCGCTCCTTGATTAAGCTATTGCAAACCAGAATAGACCGTTTGCAAAAAACACTGCTTGCTATTGTGCGTGAAGATGACAACTTACAAAAAGCACATCAAAACCTGATTAGCATCAAGGGCGTTTCAGACCAAACAGCCTTCGGTTTACTAGCCGAATTGCCTGATTTATCTCAGTTTGAACGAGCTAAAGAACTGGCGGCTTTTGCCGGTCTTAACCCCGCACAACGCTCTTCTGGTTCTTCTTTAAATGGCAAGGCGCATATCTCTGAAATAGGGTCAGCTGAATTGCGGAAACTACTTTATATGCCCTCTCTAGTTATCAAAAATAGAAATGAACACTTCGCCCACTTCTGTCAAAAATTACAACAAAAAGGTAAGCCGCCTAAGGTCATTATCATCGCAGTTATGCGTAAGCTACTACACATTATCTTCGGTATCCTGAAACATCACCAACCTTTTAATCCTATGGCTTTGTTACCCTACAAAAAACTGACTTCTTGACTTGACTTTAAAGACAGTATCTCAACTTTTAAGATATAATTTTCGGCTCAATACCCACTAAAAATCAATCGCACATTAATTGTCAAATGGGTTCTATAAAGCACTATATAATTAAAATTTAATATCTTGTTGATACGCTTAGCTCATCAATGAGTATGTATGACGAAATAGAAGAAACACAAGGTTTTCTTGAATGGACGGTTATTATAGCCCTTATGATAACGCTAGTAGTGTGCTCCCCTTTTATTGTAGCATATCTTCGTGCTAGGCGTTGTTAAGATAAAGATGAAATCTATCTTTTCGCTCTTATCTCAACAACGCCTAGAGAGTTTATTCTTCGCGTTCCATAAATAATACCAGTTCGCCAACCTTGATGCCAAACTTCTTCATAGTGGTTTTATTCAATAATTTGCCGTCATTCATTAAATACATCCAGTCATCAAAAAGTAGTACAATCTCTCTGTTTCCTGCGGTAATGGGCATTTTGTATTGCCAATGAAAGGTATTACCAGCAGAAATACCATTTGCCATGCCCAGTGTATCATTGGCCCTACCTTGCCAAACATCCGGGGAAGTTTCATTCAATACCCAGGTGCGTTTATCAGTTTCCCCATCATAAAAGCTGAAGTCCTCATTTAACGTTAAAACCTTTTTATCAGCATCCCACTGCCCATTGATAGAGACATCAAAGCGGCGCTTGATATCACCACCACGCCCGAAAACAATGCCATAACCCTTTACCTTGCCTGTAAAAAACTCTTCCAGATTAAAGCTGGGTTGCATGTTTTTATAGGGCTCTACGGTGTCTTTAGAAGGTATTGCCGTACAGCCGGTAACTAGCAATATAGCCGAAAGGTAAAGTATCTTGCGCATGTTAAAGGATTTAGGGCTATTTTGTTAAATAGCTAATCTAAAGATAAGCCGTTATTCATATTTTTATCAACGGCATTGGCGTTTATCATTTCCAGCCATTGTGTTTTAAAGGTTTCATAAATGGCATAGGATTGCTTTAAAGATTGTAGTAAGGCTTCTTGCGTTAGCTCTACCGCCTTGTTGGCAAACAGCAAGCCTGCCACCAATCCCTGGCAGAACGCGGCAGATTGTTCCTGAATGGCTAATAAAAACTGGTCGGCAAAGCGTTTAAGCGTTTCTTTAACGCGAAAGCGGCTTTCGGCAATCAGGCTGAAAGAGGTGATAAAACCCTCAAACATGTCCAACTGTTCTTCATCGTCATCTTGCTGCTGTGCTTCCAGGCTGTTCTGCGATAAACTGGAATTTGTGTTCTGTATCTTCTTCGTCTAGAGAGTAGCTTTTAGATACAATAGATTCAATTGCCTGATAGGCCATACCAGTGTTTAACTTTTCTTTCTTTGCAGACGTACCGGTATCAACAGTTTTTGAACCATTAGGCAGCAAACTGCCCGGCAAGCGCTTTTTTCGTTTCCTGTGTATCATTACTAAAAGTTAAAACCATCGTAAATTAAAATTTTGATAAAAATATCATTTAAAAATATTGCCTTATTGTGATATAATTTACTCAGTAAATCAAGGGTTTTGTATATAATTACCCTAAAAATAGCGATAGGGAGCTTTAAAATATAATGCCAGTGGCTAAGCAAAAAGAGTCAATTGATACTTTTTTAACAAATGTTTTTTGTAATTTTCTTAAACATGGAGAAAAAGCTACCAAAATGTATGGCACTTTGGGGGTTACACTTTCTAATGTATTTGATTTCTCAAGGCACGAGTATGAATCTCATGATAAAGGTATTGCTTTTGATCCTATTACAAAAGGTAAAAGAAAATTGTCAGGCGAAGCCTTTAATGCTTGTTTAGAAGCTTGTTTGCTTGATTCTGCTATTCCTACAATTATCCAATGGTCAGATTGCAAAGATGCCATGCAAACGTTTTTAAACGTTTCGGCTTTCTGGGCCTCTAAAATCCCACCAGGTGCAACGCAGGTTAAGGCATTAAACCGGGTTTGTGATATTACAGAAGCGATCACAGGCATTAAAATCCCTAGCCGTGACAAAATGCTAAGAGTAGAAGGAAATTTAGATAAAGCCTTCGATAGCGTATTCGGCACAGTTACCGGTATGATGGGTATGATGCTTGATTTACCTCTAGAAAAACCTCAATTGGCTAAAGTTGATCCTCTATCGGCAAAACAGAAGCAACAACAGGCGAAAACAAGTGATAAAACGCCGGTTGATAAAGACAACTCAGACGCAAAATCACTTGATAAGCCTCCTGCTGATCCAAACTTTTTACAAAAATTTTTTAATCAAATTAGCCGTTCAAATGCCTAAACTTTTATGGTTTTATAGTGTGAAAGCACTATAATTTTAACTGTTGTAATGGCCTAAACAGCTTTCCCAACCGGGCATTTCTAGAATTAGTTCACCGGCTGCTGTCATGACAAATGAATGGCCATCAAATACCAGTTCATCCTGCCCGCCAACCATATTAACATAAACAATTGGTAAATTGGTTTCCTGTGCGCGTTGCTTAGCCACTTTCAGACGCCTTGCATGCTTATCTGTTTCAAAAGGGGAGGCATTTAATACAATGAGCATGTCAAGGTTTTTCCCCACTAATTGTGCAGATGGGCTTTTTGTCCATAAATCTTCACAAATCAGCACTGCTATATTTTTATTTTGAAAACGAAGAACTTGCGTCTCTTTTCCCGCTTCAAAATAGCGTTTTTCATCAAACACACCCGTGTTGGGAAGATTTTGTTTGTATATCCAGCATTCTACCTGACCATTTTTCAGAAAAGCCGCTGCATTATAAATTTTATCATACTGTTTGACAGCTGTGCCTACAATCATGGCTTTGTGCGGGTTTGTTGCGGTTGCTAATAACTCCAGCTGTTGCTGGGCTTGTTGTAAAAAACCATTATTTAGTAAAAGATCTTCAGGGGGATAGCCCAATAAGGCCATTTCAGGAAATATGGTTAAGCCAGCCGTGCTGTTTTCAAAATATTCTGCAATAATAGCCGCATTGCTTTTTAAATCACCCACTGTGGGGTTGATTTGGGCTAGGGCAATATCCATTATTACAATATAGGTTTTAGTGCCTCTAATTAAAACAGTTTCTATACCCGATTCAGTTTTTGTAAATTAATACGTGCGGCATCGGCAGCCGGGTCATTAGAGGAAGCGATATTTAAAATTGTGTTCCAATCCTTCGCCGCTGCTGTTTTATTGCCTTTCATCGCATGCAGCACACCGCGCTCTAGCAAGGCATCAGTATCATTAGGAGAAATCGTAATGGCCTGTTGAATGGCTTCCATCGCCTCATCTAAACGGTTTAGGTAGCGTAATGTATTGGCGCGGTAAACATAGGCGTCAACACTTTTGGGGTTAATGATAATTGTGCGGTCAAAATCGCGTAGTGCCCGCTCGTAATCTCTGTTTACCACCAGTAGAACGCCACGTTGTGTATAGCCTTCTGGCGTGTTGGGCGAAAGATCGACAGCTTCGTCTAGCAATTCTAGGCCTTTCAAAGGCTCGCCAGCCATTTTATAGGCTGCTGCTGCTTCTATAAGTAGACCAGCACGTTGATTGGGAGAAATGGTTGCCCGGGTACTTGTGCCAATATCCTCTAATATTGCAGCGGCCTGATCATATTGTTTTAGTTGTAGCATGGCCAATGCCTGACAATGCTTTGCCCCCGTGCCCCCGCCTTGGGAATGCCAGTATTGTGCGGCTTTTAAAGCTGTTTCTGGTTTCGTTGTGGCAACACGAATGCAGGCGCGGTATTCCTTATCGTGATCAATCTTGCTGGAAGATGTTGGTGCTGTTCCGTATAGAGTTTCGGATCGCACATCGAAATTATTCGATGCATCATCTTCGAAACCTGGGGCAGAAGGAGCCCCGGCATAGGCAAGGGTGCTTATAAATATAGCACTTGTTATTATTCCAAAGTGGCCGAGAATATGTTTATTGATCATCATTTTTGTTTTATGACACTGTTCCATGACTTCCGATACTAACACAGTTTGCCTTTTAGGAACAGGTTTTGTTGCAACAAATTTGCAGCAATATACTGAAAAACAGGCATTAAATTATAAATTTGTAGGAATTAACCGCAAAAACTTTCACCAAACACCAAACCTGGTGGAAAATGCTAAATTTATAATCAGCAGTATTCCACCTGAAAATGAGGCTGATCCAGTTTTAACGCATTACCAAACTGCTATAGAAAATTGCCCGGCTAAACGTGTTATTTATTTGTCATCTACGGGTGTTTATGGCGATGCGCATGGGAACTGGGTGGATGAAGCGAGTGACTGTGAGGCCAACAGTCGCTTTAAAGCAGAGCAGGCGTGGCATAAGTTATCAAAGCCCGTAACGATTTTACGCTTGTCAGGTATTTATGGTAATGGGCGAGGCATGATAAACCGTGTGCAGGAAGACGCAGTGGAACAACGTATTGATGCACCAGAATCAATCATGAATCGTATTCATGTTATTGATATTGTACGTGTTTTATGCGCTTTTTTGCAAAACAGTAGCATAGCCGATGGTATTTATAATTTGGCGGATGATTATCCGTGCACCTCAAGAGAAATGATTGATACGGCATGCCGATATTACAAGAAGCCGCTCCCCCCGCTGGTGGCATTAGAAAAGGCTAATTTATCAGACAGGGCAAAACAGTTTTATACGGAAAATAAAAAGGTCGATAATCGCAAGGTGAAACGCGCAACAGGCTTGTTATGGCAGTATCCAAGCTTTAAACAGGTATTATGAGGTATTTACCCTATTTGCTGATAACGATCATTGTTTTTCTATTGGATCAATTAAGTAAGCATTACTTTATGCAACTGGTTTCACCAGAAATGATGCAACAGGGTGGTATTGCCGTGTTACCCATATTTAATTTAGTCCATGTTTGGAATTACGGTGCCGCCTTTGGTATGGGCAATCAAGCCCCTTTAATTATTACGATGCTTACAACTGGTATTATTGCCATACTAATTTACTGGCTATTAAAAAGCGTTGATCATTGGGAAAAAGTAATACTTGCTGTTATTGCAGGCGGCGCATTGGGTAATTTAATTGACCGCCTGCGCCACGGTGCTGTATTCGATTTTTTAGATTTCCATTTCAAGGGCCAGCATTGGCCAGCATTTAATGTTGCGGATATTGCCATTAGTTGCGGTGTTGTCGTATTGCTTTTTTTAAATTTTTGCCGTACTGAAAAGCATGCAAATCAAACTGATTAGTTTACTATCCCTTAGCAGCTTGATGATTTTATCAGGCTGTGAATCTGCCAAAACAGCGCTGGGCATTACAAAGAATACACCCGATGAGTTCCGTGTTGTAACCCGGGCTCCTTTAACCTTACCACCGAATTACCAACTGAAGCCGCCGCAGCCTGGTAAACAACGCCCACAGGAAAAAACCAGTTATCAGGTGGCACAAGAAGCCCTAATAGGAAAACGCACAACAATTGTAGACCGCTACACCCCCCGTAATGCCTCAAGTAACGGCGAGCAAGCGCTGCTTTCACAAGCCGGTGCAACCAGTTCTCCCCGCGACATACGCCAGGTTATTGACGGTGAGGCCAGCCAGGGACAATCTTTTAAAGATGCCTTATTACAAAAGCCTACGGCTAATACCCAAACTGTTAACCCTGTACAGGAACGACAACGTTTAATAACAGAGGGGGTAAGCAAAGATAATAAGGTTTCAGCCAAAGTTGAGAAGCCCAAGCCATGGTGGAAACGGGTATTTTAATAAAATACGGCAAAGCACGGTTCTGTTTGCAACCAAAATAATAAGGATAATATGAAGCCTCTTCCCGTTATTCCGCTGAAAGTGCGTACCCCCTATAGTTTGGCTGAGGGAGCCATACGGATTAAAGAAATCCTGGGAAAATGCGAAGATCAGGATATTCCAGCCGTTGGTATTTGCGATAGCAACAATTTGTTTGGCGCCTTGGAATTTGCCATGGCGGCCAGTAAATCAGGTATTCAGCCTATTATAGGGTGCGGTATTTCTTTTAATGAAGGGAAGCTATTTTTATATGCCCAAAATCAGCAAGGGTATCTGAATTTACTAGAGTTGATGAATGCCTATTATCTAACCCTAAATGGTGAAGTGCCCGTTGATATTTTAAACGATTATAATCATGGGCTGCTTTGCATTGCAGGTGGAACAGAAACAGTATTGGGCAAAAATTTAGAATGTATAACACAGTTAAAAAAGTGGTTTCGCGATAGACTTTACATAGAAATTCCACGACATCAGCGCCCTGATGAAATCCTTCTGGAGCCACAGCTTATTGAATTGGCGCAAAAGCATGATGTACCATTATTAGCCGTTAATGACATATTTTATAATGAACAAGATATGTTTGAACCTCATGATGCGCTATTGTGCATCGCACAAGGCGCGACAGTTTCTGCACTTGAAAGACGAAAAAGTAACCCACATTATCGTTTTAAAAGTATTGATGAAATGTCCATACTTTATGAAGACATTCCTGAAGCATTGGCGAATACAGCTTTATTTGCACAACGCTGTGCCTTTATGCCAAAACCACACCAGCCTATTTTGCCTAGCTTTAGTGTAGATGAAAATGCTGAACTGGAAAAGCAGTCTAGAGAGGGCTTGGAAGAGAGGCTGCAAAAATATGTTTTTAAAAATCTAGATGCAGAAGGTAATGGTTTAAGAAAACAGTATGAAGAGCGTCTGGATTATGAATTAAATATCATAAACCAAATGGGGTTTCCCGGTTATTTTTTAATAGTATCTGATTTTATTAAATGGGCAAAATCGCAAAATATTCCTGTTGGGCCTGGCAGGGGATCAGGGGCAGGCTCTATTATTGCTTGGGCATTATCTATCACTGATCTGGATCCTATTAATTTGAATTTACTGTTCGAGCGTTTTTTGAATCCGGAACGCGTATCCATGCCTGATTTTGATGTGGATTTCTGCCAGGAACGCCGGGATGAAGTAATTAAATACGTGCAAGACAAATATGGCCATGATCGCGTTGCACAAATTATTACCTTTGGAAAATTGCAGGCGCGTGCTGCATTGCGAGATGTCGGGCGTGTACTGGAAATGCCTTATCCACAAGTGGATCGTATTTGTAAACTGGTGCCTAACAATCCTGCCAACCCTGTTACTTTGCAGCAGGCCATTGACAGTGAACAGGCATTAAAAGACGTTCAAAGAGACGAAGAAACCAGCAGCTTGATGAATACCAGCTTAAAACTGGAGGGTTTGTTCCGTCATGCTTCTACACACGCGGCTGGGGTGGTTATTGGTGATAGGCCATTAAAAGAACTGATACCCTTGTATCGCGACCCACGTTCCCCCATGCCTGTAACACAATTTAACATGAAGTATGCCGAAACGGCAGGCTTGGTTAAATTTGATTTTTTAGGGTTGAAAACTTTAACTGTTCTGCAAACCGCGGTGGCAATTGTAAAACAACGTACTGATAAAGATATTGATCTATTAGCCTTGCCCTATGATGCAGGTACCTATGCGATGTTGGCGCGCGGTGAGGCACATGGCGTTTTCCAGTTGGAGAGTGCTGGAATGCGCGATGTATTAGCCAAGCTAAAGCCTGATTGTTTTGAAGACATTATCGCGGTGGGGGCACTCTATCGCCCTGGGCCTATGGATAATATTCCTACTTACATAGCCTGTAAACATGGCCGACAGGAGGTAGATTATTTGCATCCTAAATTAACAGAAATGCTAACGCCCACTTATGGCATTATGATTTACCAGGAACAGGTGATGCAAGCCGCACAAATTTTGGCAGGCTACTCATTGGGCGGCGCGGATTTATTGCGGCGCGCCATGGGTAAAAAGATTCAAGCTGAAATGGATGCACAGCGCAACTTGTTTGTTGAAGGTTGTAAAAAAAACAATATTGCAGCGCAACAAGCTAATTTAATTTTTGACCAGATTGCCAAGTTTGCTGGCTATGGTTTTAACCGTTCTCATGCAGCGGCCTATGCATTAATTTCTTATCAAACTGCATGGATGAAACATAATTACCCTGAGGCATTTATGGCGGCCTTGATGACGCATGATATGGGTAATACGGATAAGCTGGCGA
The DNA here is from genome assembly GCA_963706365.1 of uncultured Alphaproteobacteria bacterium. Taxonomy (GTDB): domain Bacteria; phylum Pseudomonadota; class Alphaproteobacteria; order JAJTHO01. Next base: position 1,417,524 of record OY970150.1, read on the forward strand.
TGCATGTTCAGGAAGTAAAACGGCTTAATATTCCTTTATTATTGCCAGATGTTAATAAATCGCAAGTTGGTTTTGCGGTAGAAGATGCCGATAGTAAACCAGCTGTACGCTATGCCTTAGCTGCCATTAAGGGGGTGGGAGAAGCCGCTATGGAAGCGCTAATTCAGGAACGAAAAAACAGCCGTTATGAAAGTATTTTTGATTTTGCCGAGCGTTTAACTGGGCAAGGTGTTAACAAGCGATTACTAGAGAATCTTACAGCCGCTGGTGCCTTCGACCAGCTTCACCATAATCGCGCGGCTGTTTCAAAGGCTATCCCTCAGGCACAGGAACTGGCCAGTGGTAAGAAAAACGATGATGGTCAGGCCAGCTTATTTGGAGAAGAAATATTATCAGTAGCGAAACAATCTGTTGTGCCTGATGTAGAGCCCTGGCGACAACAAGAATTATTAGCTCGAGAGCAATCAGCTATTGGCTTTTACCTTTCGTCACACCCTTTAGATAGTTATGCCACGGTACTAGAACAGTTAAATATTTCGACCGCTGTTGAACTTATCGAAAAACAAGGGCGTGTCAAACTGGCCGGTGTGGTGCTTAGTAAGAAAGAAAAGCGTAGCCAGAGAGGAAGTAAGTTCGCTTTTGTGCAGCTTTCCGATGTTACAGGCGTTTATGAATGTATGCTCTTTTCAGAAGGGCTATCAGAATATCGGGAACTGCTAGAAAGTGGCGTCCCTTTGCTGGTAGATGTGGATGTTTCGCATGGCGAGAATGGCACAAGGTTAACTTGCCAACGCGTACAAAAACTAGCAGATAAAAGTAACGCTATGGCTGTTACAACTGACCTAAAAATTAACAGTTTGGAACAGTTGGAAAAACTAAACGCCATTCTAATAAATGCGCCACAAGGGCGGCGGCAATTAATTTTACATATGGCCGGGCAGGGCAATGTCCCTATTACTATGACCTTAGGAAAGCAATATCAGCTAGAACAGGATATGCTGGAAGACTTTTTTTAAGATTATGAACAAGCTCTTAGAGTTTACACCAAAACCCACGCACAAGTTGAATTTCGTCTTTTTCGCTGCAGATTCCTTTGAAAAAGATGCGAAATAGCCCGCTATTCCGCCCTTTCCCAAAGAAATTTTCGCAGAAAAATACTTCTTTCAACTTGTGCGTGGGTTTCCGCGTAAGCTCTTAAAACTGTAACGTAACGGAACCGGCCACAACATTTTTTGTGAAATCATTGACGTTGTCATTCCCTTCGGAAACACGGTCAAAGTATGTATAGCGAATGCCAGTATTTAAACGCTCTGTAAGGTAGTATTTTAAACCTAAACCTGCATTAAGAAGGGTATCATCGCGGCTGATGGTTTGGAACGCCTGCGCTGCATAGCCTAAACTTCCGGTGAGTAATAAATTTTCTGATAAGCGTTGATCCGCACGAACGCTGTAACTATCTAAAATAGAATCAGAACCTTGCGCAGAGGATTCCTCATCACGGTTACGACTTATATCAAAATAAAGGGTAGTTACAGGTGTTACAAACCAGTCGGCACCCGCTTTAACTAATAGACCAGTTGTATCGTCCAGTAGATCGCTTTCAAAAGTTTGATTAAAAAGACCGACACTGGCCTCGGCACGAATCAAATCCGTTACCGCAAAATCGACACCTACAACAGTGCTATAGCCATTTGAATCACGGTCAGGATTCGTGGATGAAGCCTCTAAATCGAAATCGGTAACATTATAGGTAGCTGCTGTAAATAATGCCAAGGAAGGGCTTATGGCATAATCCAAGCGTGTAGAATAAAGATAACGTTCAAAATCTAAAAAGTCCTGATCAATTTCCAGACCTGTGTCTGTAAAACCATCGTCATAATCAAAGACATCATAATCAAAACCGGCGGTGAAGCGGAAAAAATTAACAGTGCGTGTAAAACTTAGAGCCTTCCCCGCACTATTAAGACGAATACGTTCTACACTAGAGACAGGAGATAAAGCACCGGTGCGATCTTCGGCACGGCTAGTATAATTTAGACCAGCTTTTAAAGCGTTAAACTCACCGAGTTCGTAAGTGCCGCCAAGACCAACGCTGCCGCTAAAAGCACTTTCGTTATTGTTATCAAAATATTCTTCTCGCACCAAATTACCAGAGGCATAAATGGCATTACGTTCCCAATCAGATTGCACGCGCAAAGAGGGGCTTACCATATAAATAAAGTCAGAGTCTACATTGTCATCAACGGCAAAAACGTTGCTGTCATAACTTAAACTATTTGATAGCCGGGGGTAGTAGACGAAAGCCCCTGCCTGAATACCTTCGGTAGCGTAATCTTCTATACCTTCTTGAAGTTCCCGATCTAACGTTGCTTCTCTAAAATATGCTGATTGCGCCTGGGTGGTTTCTGCATAACTTGCTGTCAAGCAAATAACAGCTGCAGAAAATACAGCTAAGTTGCGGGAATATATGGAAAACATGGGGTGAATTTTCTTTTGTTATTTTCTTTTTTATCTAATGCTGTAATAAATAGCAACCCATGATTAAAATACTATTAAAGGCCATTTTATGATTTGCATGTGCATATGCCATTTTGATGACACAAACCCCAGTGGCGGCCTGGATAAACAGGCCAGAATACTGGCGAAAAAACTGCGTAAAAACGGTGAAGACGTTGTTATGCTGGCCAGCACGCGTAAATGGTCGCGGCGGGGCTGGACACATGATGAAGGCTTGCCTATTCGTTATTTCTGGACATACAGCTGCCCACAAATTTCAGGGCGCTATTTACCCGCTGCCTTACTATGGGCTTTTCAAGTATTTATCTGGGTGGCTGTTCATCACAAAAAAATTGATCTTTTCCACGGCCATCAAATTCGTATTCATGCCTTTGTGGGGGCTATGGCGCAAAAGTTTTTTAAAATTCCGCATATTTCTAAATCTGCTACGGGTGGCACTGGTGCTGATATTCGCGCCATTGCAACACGAAAATATTTTGGTAAACGTGGTCGGCGATTTATTATTAGACACACGAAACGCTTTATCGCCACAACCGCCAGTATTGAAGATGACTTGATTGAAGGTGGCGTTAACGCCGAGCAAATTCGTGTTATTCCGAATGGTTTGGTAATACCCGATCACCTCAAGGAAGACAGAGTTGCTGTAGATGCGGCAGAACGATCTAAAAAAATGTTATTTTTAGGGCGGCTCGATTCTGATAAAAACGTCTTAAGCTTAGCTGAATCATTCAAAAAAATTAGTAAAGACTATGCCCTTGATTTTTATGGGCAAGGCACACAAATGAAAGAACTAAAGCAATTGGTTAATGGCCATAATAATATTACACTAAAAGGATTTTCCGATAATCCTGCCGCTATTTTACCGTCATACGGTTACTTGTTACTACCTTCTTCGGGTGAAGGGTTGTCCAATTCGATGCTTGAAGCCATGCTTTGGGGTGTCGTGCCTATTGTAACAAAGGTTTCTGGTTGTGTTGATCATATTAAAGATGGCGAAACCGGATTTTTCTTTGATAGCCTGGCCGTAGAGGACTTGCAAAAAACCATTGAACGTGCCACGCAGGTTAGCCCAGAACAATGGCAAGAAATGTCAGAACGTGTTGCGGTATATGCCGAAAAGCATTTTGCACTGGATAGTGTGGCCAAACAATATCAACAGCTTTACCGCGAACTTGAAACACAAGCAGTCTAGGAATTCTTATGCATATTGTTATTGCCAGTTATACGTTTTTACCCAGTATTGGTGGGGTTGCGACAACGGTTTCCATATTGGCCGATGGTTTTGTAGAAGCAGGTCATCAGGTTACAGTTGTAACAACGGATGAAAAGCCGGCTGATTATACCGATGATTTTTCTTACGAAGTTGTCAGAGATTTTAGCCGTGCAGAATTGTTCGAATTGTACAAAAAAGCCGACATTTTGATTATGTCGAATCTATCAATGCGGTTAATTTATCCCTTGTTTTTTATAAACCGGTCATTTGCACTGAGCCATCATTCTGAACGTGCCTGGAATTTGTCCGGCGGGCTATTTTCTGCCGATACACTGCGCCGTCACATTATTAAGCGCGCCACGCATTTTATGACCAGCGATTATTGCGGCAGGCAAAGTGGTTTGCCCTATAAAGTGACATACCCTTTCGCCAACCCGCGTTTTATTAAACCAGAGATCATTAAGCCCGCAACAGAGCGAAAAGGCATTTTACTAGTAGGCCGACTGGAACCTGAAAAAGGCATAAATTGGTTATTGGATCGCTGGGAAAAAACTTATGAAATAGTGCAGGAGCCGCTAATTATAGTTGGTGATGGAAGCCTAAAAGAAGATGTGCAAAACCGTGCTAAATCATTGCCAAATGTTATTTATAGAGGAAGACTATCTTTAGAAGACACGGCAAAAGAAATGGGGCAAGCCGCCTATGCGATTGTGCCATCGCTTTGGGCAGAGCCTTTTGGTGCTGTTGCAACCGAAGCTTTAGCCGCCGGTGCCGTAACCATTCATACAGATCGTGGTGGCCTACCAGAAACTACTGGTAAACTAGGCTTTCATTATGACCCGGATGATGATGCAAGTTTTTACAGTGCCCTAAAACAGGCAAAAGAAAAACGGGAAGCTATTGTAGAAAACGAGGCTGAGGCTTTGAGCTATAATCAAGCTGTTAAAGAGCGTATAGACTATTTTCAGCCTAAAAACGTTGTTAAAACAATTGTTGATACAATGGGTTAGCCTTTTTCTTTGGTGTAAAGTTTATCCATAGACCTGTTATAAGCGGCACCAAATAATATGACTAAGCTTGAAAACTGTAGGAATAATAAGGTGATGATGATTCCCCCTAAACTGCCATAGGTTACAGCGTATTTACCAAAATAAGCCAGATAAACAGAGAATAGTGAGGCTAGAATCATCCAGCCACCAGCCGCGATAAAACTACCGCGGCGGTATCTATTGATACGGCTAGTATTTGGCAGTATTTGGTAAATCGTATTGAATGCAGCGGTTAATACCAAAAAAACGGCAGGAAAACGTAAAAAATCCCAGAATTTTATGGTGCTCAATGACAAATGTGCCCATTTTTCAAATCCTGCTATAATTAGTGGCCACCAGATAATAAAAACGGATAAAATCAGCATCAAAACAGCTGAGCCTAAAACAATACCGATGCTTTGTAGGCGCCGTTTCACAAAAGGGCGGCTTTCTTCTATATCATAAACAATATTCAGTGCCGTTCTTAGTGCCTCTATCCCGGCGCTTGCTGCCCATAAAGTGCCGACTGTTCCAAAGGTCAGTAACCCGCCGTGCTCCTTAGACAAAACTTCCTTAATCACTGGCGCCAGTGTTTTAACAACATTCTGCGGAAAATATTCAAACATTCGGTCGATAACTTCTATTGCTAGCGCTGCGTCTCCAATGATGCTGGCTAATCCAACAAGGAAAATAAGAAAGGGGAATAATGCCATAAAGCCGGTAAAAGCCATATAACCTGCAATATAGAACAGTCGCTTGCGCCCAAAAACAGATAAAGCTTCTTGTAGAGTACTTAAAGTAATCTGCAGCTTCAGTGGTAATTTGTTATAGAAATTTGTTAAAAAAGATTTCATCTTTTTAGATCATAAAAGACCAAGGAATCATTTCAATAACTATGCTAGAAAAATCTGTTGTAAAAAATAAATTAAGCCTTCTTTATTGAAAATGCTGAAGGAGCCTTTATTGCGATAATAGATGCGATGATATGGCCTATCCGCAACGCATAGAAAAACAAGTAGAATTTTTAACAGATAATACTGACTATGGCATTGTAGGAACACATTATGAACTGATTGATGCAGAAGATAATAAAATACGCAAGGTTTCTATTCCAACCAGTAATGAAGCCCTGCATTATCGCTTATTATTCAGTTATCCCTTGTGTCATCCATCTGTAATGTATCGGGCTGATATTTTAAAAAATTATGCTTTGAACTATGATAAAAACTTGCGTCGGGCGGTTGATCATAAACTGTTGGTGCAATTAATTGAATATACCAAGATGGTGACTCTCTCTGATGGCTTGATTCAATACAGAAAACATAGTGACAGCATTACAGCCAGTAAAAAAACATTAAACGGCCAAGTAAAAGCAGACATCATGCGTGATTATCATGAAAGGTCTTTAAGTGATTCATTTGTAGAAAGTGCCTCGTTTAAAACAATTCTAACCACTTATTACCTTGAAGAATGGCAAAAAGTGGAAGAGAATCCCATGGCCTTTGCGAAAGCTATGAATGCAACGGCCGAGCAATATGTTATGCATAATACAGCCGATAAAAAACTAATTTTTTACGGATACTGCAAATCTACTATGGCGTGCATTAATATTTAAAGCCAAAGGCTATAAACAGCCATTTAAATTATTACGCATAATATTTAGCCGCTATGGTATGGTTACATACCTACCTGGGGCATTAAAAAGCTTTCGGTAGAAAGTAACTGTAATATTCAGCTTAATAATAGTCCCATTTCTTTAAGGGAGGAATGTCCTTCTTTGGCAATCACCAGGTGGTCATGTAACCTAATATCTACTAAGGCCAGCGCTTTTTTGACGGCTTCTGTCAATTCTATGTCCGCTTTGGAAGGAGTAGGGTCGCCAGACGGATGATTATGCACCATAATGACTGCGGAAGCCCCTACTTCCAAAGCACGTTTTACCACCTCCCGGGGGTAAATAGGGGTTTGGTCAATCGTGCCGACTTGTTGCACTTCATCAGCAATTATTCGGTTTTTGTTGTTAAGAAAAAGCAACCTTAATTGTTCTTTTTTCTCTCCTGCCATAGCAACTGTACAATAGTCTATCACATTTTCCCAATTACGAATGACAGGGTATTCCTGCGATTTTTGTTGTAGTAAACGCCGTGCTGCTTCACGAATGATGATAATAGATATAGCTGCACTTTCCCCAACTCCTTTTATGCTCAGCAAATCTTGTTTGGAAGCGTTCAAAACGCCAGCGAAGCTGCCAAATTTCTCAATCAGCTCTTTTGCCAATGGCTTTACGTCTCGCCTGGGGATTGCTTGTGCCAATAACAACTCCATCAATTCATAATCAGCCAAGCTACGGCCTTCCAAAAAGCGCTGTTTTAGTCGCTGTCGGTGACCGTGATAGTGAGGGGTGTCATCTGACATCTTTGCTGTGTAAGAAATTAAAGGCTTGGATAAAAGAACTAATACCGATTAAATAGAATTATAATGAATATTATCAATCATATAAAGCTGGCAGAGCGTTTAGGCGCCAATCAAGTTACTGAAAAAGAAAAGTTCTTCTACCTTATAGTGGCGGCCGTGTTCTTATCAATTATCATGTCACAATGGATGTCAAATATTCTTTATACGGAATATAATCAGTATGCAAAAATTAGTGATATTCTAACCATTTGTTTCAGTGCCATTGCGATAGGTATATTGTTTTATTTTAACCAGAAGGGGGATGGTAAAAACTTTATAGAACGATACATCTGTCTAAGTGTTCCAGCCAACGTACAATTTATTATTCTGGGCGTTGTTATCGCGCTGTTTATAGAGCTAACGCCACTTAGGGAACCTTTAACACTGCAATCAGGTGCGTTCACCCTAGGCGATTTAATCTATGAGTCTGCCGCAATATTATATATTATGCTAATTCAGCTACATGGTATTTTTATAGCTACGGACAAGCCCTATTAAGAACCAGTCACTTAAAACTCGCAATTCAACTTGTGCGTGGGTTTTGGGGTAAGCTCTAAGTGTAAGGCGGCTTGTCCCAACCTTTAGGTGATTTGGTAAATACTTCATAACCATTTTTTGTTACAGCTAGACTATGCTCAAATTGTGCCGATAATTTACGGTCGCGTGTTACTGCCGTCCAATCATCTTTTAAAATTTTCATTTTCCAGGTGCCCATATTAATCATTGGCTCTATGGTAAAAAACATGCCTTCCTTCAACACAACACCGGTATTAGGCTTGCCATAGTGCATAATACTTGGCGGAGTGTGAAAGGTTTTCCCCAAGCCATGGCCACAAAAATCTCGCACGACGCTATAGCCCTGTTTTTCTGCATGGTTTTGAATTGCATGGCCAATATCGCCTACCGTTGCCCCTGGTTTTACTACTTCAATTCCGTGCCACATGCATTCAAAAGTCGTTTCCACCAGTTTTCGGGCAAACGGCTTTGGCTCCCCCACATAAAACATGCGGCTGGTATCGCCATGCCAGCCATCCACAATAACGGTTACATCAATATTAATAATATCGCCTTTTGCCAGTTTCTTATCATTGGGAATACCGTGGCAAATCACATGGTTGACCGAGGTGCAAATAGACTTTGGAAAGCCTTTATAATTCAGGGGGGCGGGAATGGCTTTTGCGTCTAGAATAAAGTTATGGCACAATGTGTTTAAGTATTCTGTGCTAACGCCAACATCGATATAGGGGGTGATAAAGTCTAGAGTCTCAGCGGCCAGTTTCCCGGCTCGGCGCATGCCTTCATAATCTTCTGGTTTGTGAATAATAACTTGTGACATATTTTAAACCTGTAGTGCCAGAAAGTTACCGTATTCTTTGGCATTGTTCTTGATAGTTCTTAGAATCACACGGCGTTGCATGGCAATCGTATAGTCATCAACATTAATATGTGTACTATCTAGATAATTATTGATTAAATCAGCTAACTTAAAAAGTAAGTCGTAATCTTGATAATTTATGTGCTTGCGGCAAGACTCATAAAAAACTTTATCTTCGTACAAGCTGGTTTCTACATGTTCCTGCTGGTATGATTCACCTTCTTTGCATTCAATTAAATTATCAACTCTTTTTAATGCTTTTATAAATTTAATAGCAGATTCATTGGTCTTTAGCTTATCAAAGTATGCTACAGTTTTTTGCCATTTTAAAGGGTGGCAATTGTCTAGCCTATATAAGTTAGCTGCTGCTATAACATCATGTTGCACCCCCTGATCTTTTAACCACTGCAAACAACGTTCGCGAATAAACCCGCTCACGTCTTGTTGAGTTCCTGCATCAGCTTTGCTTAGCTGCAATAGCTCCTCAACAGACTGTTCATAATTTCCAATCGCCAATATCCGCAAAATTCCATAAGCAGCCCGCCGTAGGGCAAAAGGGTCTTTCGAACCTGTCGGCTTTTCGTTAATACTAAAAAAGCTGGTTAGAATTTCAAGTTTATCGGCTAATGCCACGGCTTGTGCTATTTTACCTTCTGGTAATGGGCTGTTATTTCCAACAGGTAAATAATGTTGGCCAATTGCCTTTGCTGTTTCTTTTGAAAAACCATGTTGCAGTGCGTAACACTGCCCCATATAGCCTTGCAATTCTGGAAATTCCCCTACTACACCACTAACTAAATCAGCTTTGCAATAATTAGCCGCTTCTTCTGCTTCTGCATGTATTTGCACTGCGATACTTTTAATACGCGCTACGCGTTCCAGTACATTACCTAGTTTCTGATGAAAGATAACCTTTTGTAATTGTTCATTCCAGCTGTCTAAAGAGGCATTACAATCTTGCTGATATAAAAACAGAGCATCTTGCAGTCGTGCCCGCAAAACCCGTTCATTACCGGCAATAATTGCTTTATTGCCATCCGTGGCATCCATATCTGCCACAGTTAAGAAATAAGGTGCAATCTCACTATTCTGGTAAACAGAAAAATATTTCTGATGATGTGCCATGGTCAGTTTTAACAGGGCAGCGGGGAGTTGCTCTACATAATGTGGGTCAATATTGCCCAGTACAGGGAGGGGATACTCGCACAATCCTGCCACCTCTTCTAAAAGTTTAGCATTATAATCTATTGCCAGCCCACTGGGGGGAGTGAAGGCGATAATAATACTTTTACGCTCTTCGGTATCTAGTATGACACAATGTTGTTTCAGTTTTTCAAGATAATCGGTAACACTTGTTACACTAATTTTTTCTGGCGAAAGGGTGCGGTGGCCAACTGTATAATCTGTTACAGGAATAGAGTCACTTAAGCCCGCTAAACTAACATTACCCCTATTTTTTTGACCATTAAAAACAGCTAAAATAGATTTTAAAGGCCTTACCCATTTAAATTCTGAATCACCCCAGCGCATGGATTTTGGCCATTTAAATTCATGTAAAATTGTAGAGATCAAATCCTGCATTATATTCGCGCAGTCAGCCGCCGGATGTGTTTTTACATAAGCATAAAACACCCCTTTGGGCGTTTCAATTTTGCTTAAATCCTTTTCAGAAATATTATTGGAATGGCAAAACCCTTTTAGGGCTTGTTGCGGCGCATCAATGCGAGGGCCGCGGCGTTCTTCTGTTTTTTCCTTGGTTTGTAAAGGCAAGCCATTAACCAGCAAGGCTATTCGCCGCGGTGTAATATAGGTTTCAAGCTTATCATACGATAGAGTTTGATTTTCAAACCAGTTCATTGCAATGTGCTGCATTTGCTTGCGTGCGGCTTGTTGCATGCGTGCAGGAATCTCTTCGCACAACAATTCTAAAACAAAATCAGCCTTTTTTTCATTCATGCTGTTGACTAGCACCAATACTCCTTGCATTCAATGGTTTGGATCTTTATGAAACAACCTTACGGACGGGTGGCCGAGCGGCTGAAGGCGCACGCCTGGAAAGTGTGTATACGGTAACCCCGTATCGAGGGTTCGAATCCCTCTCCGTCCGCCATTTTCCTGTTTTTCTGAATATTTTTAAGGCTCAAAACCCTTGTATTGTCTAGGCTTAAAGCCATTCTAGCGTCCGTTAGTGTGTATTGGCGTGTCTTTACATCCGCATAGAAAGGGGGCATATATGGGGGCAGAAATTAATGCCCCCAAAAAAGATGCCCCCACATGCCCCTTAATGATGCTATTTGTAAGAATGCAAAGCCTACTGAAAAAGCCAGAAAGCTAGCAGATGGGCATGGCATGTATTTGGAAGTAATGCCCACAGGCCGCAAATATTGGCGTTTAAAGTATCGTTATCTGGGGAAGGAAAAGCGATTGGCATTAGGGGTATATCCTGAAACCACATTATTAGAAGCACGCGAAAAACGAGCTATTGCCAGAAAGCAACTAGCCGATGGCCTAGACCCGATGGCGGAAAAGAAGAAAGATAAGCGCGTTGCCAAGTTGAATGCCGAAAACAACTTTGAAGCCATTGCCCGTGAATGGCACACTATGAAAATGGGCGAATGGACACCGTCTTACGGTAAAAACGTGTTAATCCGTTTGGAACAAGACATATTCCCCGAAATTGGCGCAATACCTGTTAAAGAGATTACCCCGCCTGATATGCTGCAAACCATCCGCAAAATAGAAAAACGCGGCGCACTGGAAATATCCAAACGGCTTAACCAAACATGCGGGCAGATATTTAGATATGCCATTGCAACAGGCCGTTGTATTTACAACCCTTGTACTGATTTAAAGGGCGCATTAAAAGTTGCCACTAAAACGCATTATGCCTGTATTGAGATAAACGAAATTCCTGAACTACTAGCCAAGCTGAATAGAAACGATGCGCGGCTATATCCACATACATTAAACGCTATAAAATTAATGATGCTTACATTTGTAAGAACAAGCGAACTGATAAACGCAAAATGGGCTGAATTTGATTTTAAAGAAAAGCAATGGATTATCCCTGCCGAACGCATGAAAATGCGGCAACAGCATATTGTGCCATTATCAAGGCAAGCATTAGAAATATTGGAACAACTCAAACAATATCATAATGAATGGGGGTGGGTATTCCCCAGCCAAATAGCCGCCAGAAAATCCATGAGCAACAACACTATTCTAAAAGCCCTAGAACGCATGGGCTATAAAGGCAAAATGACTGGCCATGGGTTTAGAGCATTAGCCATGAGCACCATAAAAGAAAAACTACACTACCGCCATGAGGTTGTAGACAGACAACTAGCCCACGCCCCTAAAAACTCAATACAAGCCGCCTATGACCGCGCCAAGTTTTTAGATGAACGCGCAGTAATGATGCAGCATTGGGCTGATTACTTGGATGGACTGAAAGGCTAAAGGGCAGCGTTAACGATTTATCAGTTTTCTTAATTCATAAATTAGAGATCCTAATTAAGAAAAACAAGAATATGACAACTGAAAACACTGTTAGAAATACTATACCCAATGAAAGTAATATTAACCCAGATAGCGGCATAAAATTCATGCCAAAAATAGGTTTTGATAGTGCGTTTGAAGGAGCGTTTACGCATATTGAAGCTAATGAAAATGATTATAAATTGTGGAGCAGACAGCCTTACTGGACGATTGATGAAGCTGCAGCATTGTATTTAGGTAAAGACCCGCAATATGTTCATACAGAAGCAATACAGGCCTATAAGGGTTATGGTAACTTTCCACCAAGGTTTGTGAAAACACAAGAAACAATCACTCGTGCTGTTACTATTGGGGCATTGAATGAGCATATCACGCCTGTAGAATTTGTAGTATGGGGAGCGCGTCACCTTGATAAGATGCCAGAAGAATTAATAAGTGCTGTTAAGAACTTTGAACAAACAGTTAAAAAGCCACAGCCTGATAAAGATAGCCCACGGCAAAATAATAATTTAAAAGTAGCCCTTTGTTTAATCGCTATTAGCCATCTAAAGTATAACCCTGCCAAGAAAAGTAATTCAACAACAAAAGAAATTACCGATATTTATGAGCATGTTGGCGGAAAAATTAACGCGGCTACTATAAAAAACTATTTAGATGAAGGCTATCAAATTATAGCTGAAAATCAATGGGATTTATCAAGTTATATTTCTAATTAGAAAACTATTTTTCGTAATTACGACAACGGTAAAAGTTAAAAAACTATTAATGGCCTTTATGAAATTTAAAGGACATTCAATGGACGATAACAAACCTAACCACACTACAATTAATAGTAATAATCTACCTACTATAGGCTTTATACGCCTAGATAAAATATTGCGCGTTATACCCATATGCCGCAGTGTTTGGTATAAAGGCGTAAAGGAAGGCCGATACCCGCAACCCATACAAATAAGTGAACGATGTGTAGCATGGCGGGCGGAAGACATCCATGCCCTGATTGAGAAATTGAATAACCAGCAATAGCAAATAACGGCCATCGTTATGCCTGTGCATTCAACTACCAGAAAACCCGCAAAGCGGCGTTATAATATTGCCCGCATCAAAGTGGCTTATAGCTATACTATTGTGGAAATAGAAAAACTCTATGGCGTGCATAATAAAACAGTACATGGCTGGATAAAGCGGGGTTTGCCCGTTATTGACAAGCGCCGCCCCATCATGATTTTTGGTGGTGAGTTAAAGGCGTTTCTAACGCAAGAACAAACCGCCAGAAAATCAGTTTGCAAGCCCCATGAAATTTACTGTTTAAAATGCAGGAAGCCACAAACACCATGGGAAAAACTAGTGGATATAGTGGTGCAAAACGAACGTCAGTTGACGCTAAAGGGGCTATGCCCTGTTTGTGACAGTACCCTAAACAGGGCGGGTAGCATTCACCATATAGACACCTATAAACTGGTTTTTAATGTGCAAAATACAGGGGAATTACACGACAGCATAAATACACATAATAGCGTACCTAAAGCCTGACGTGGACTATCACTTATGAGCACACTGAAACACCCCTCTAAATGCCACTCGAAAACCGTAGGTACTTTGCAGCATCTAACCCCATACGGGTATGCAAGGCGCGTTCCTTTTCTAGGCCATCATTTTTTAGGAATGGTTAACAATTTCAACAGGGAAAATAAGCTATGAGCAATCCAAAACACAACCATATTTACCACCCGAAAAATGAACGTATTAAACGGGAATATTATAGCTATCAAAAGGAAGTGGAACAGAAATGCGATAAAACCATTGATGTAATACGGGGTTATATTTATCGTTTTGAGCAATACACAAAATTTAAGGATTTTGCCGACCTTCACAGCGAACAGATTATTGCCTTTAAAAAGCATCTAGTGGAATGCAAGGCGGTGCAAACGGGCAAGCTATTGAGTAAAGCCACCATATTAACCACACTCAATACGCTAAGAACTTTCTTTAAATGGTTGATGACGCAAAAGGACTATCAAAAAAAGCTAAACCCGCAAGCCATCGACTATTTTAAGTTATCCCGAAAAGATACCAGCATTGCCAAAACGCCCCGTATCAAGCGCATTGCCACGATGGCGGAAATGGAAACCGTTTTAAACACAATGCCGCACAAAACCATAATAGAGCAACGTAACAGGGCGTTAGTGGCGTTTATTACCCTGATAGGGGCGCGGGTAGATGCGGTAACAGGGTTTAAGCTGAAACACATAGACAAAGCCCGCAGCTTGCTTACCCAAGACCCAAAGGAGGTGAACACCAAGTTTTCAAAGCTGATACACACATATTTTATACCTATTCCCATTACAATAGACGGCAAACCACCCATTGATATTGTTTTTGAATGGATAGCCACACTAGAACAGTTAGGATTTACCCCTGAATGCCCATTATTCCCCCGCAATGCCATCGTGCAAGACGGTAATAATCAATTCACAACCAAAGGCATAGAAGCAAAACATTGGCAATCTACACAGCCAATAAGAGAGGTTTTCAAACAAGCCTTTGCAAAGGCCAACATACCCTACGCGAAACCCCACACATTGCGCGACACCTTAACGCATTATGGTATGAAAATTTGCAAAACCCCCGAACAATTCAAAGCATTCAGCCAAAACTTTGGGCATGAAAATGTTTTAACAACGTTTAAAAGCTATGGCGAAATTGATCCTTATCAGCAGGGGGAGATATTGGCAAGATTGGGGCAGGAAAATGATGATAAAAAAGCACTATTGCAAACTTTAAAAGAGATGGGTGTATTACAGGCAACTTGATAAAGAAGGAAAAATCCTGCTAGTTAGCGTTGAATAGAAAAGCGAATGAAGCAAGCGGGCGTATGCAACAGAATTTATACAACGATTTAAAAGATGTTTTATCACAGGATGCTAGCCTGATGGCCGATGGCGTGTTGTTGAAAAACATGATTATTGAGCGAGGCATGAAGGCGGATGCGGGGCTTATCAAGTTATTGTTGCAAAGTGCGCCCATAAAAAAACACTTTTTTACCGATGTTGATGGCGTTTTGGTTTTTAACCAATTAAAATTTCAACAGTTTGTGAATTCAAAATTCTTTTTAGCCGATAGTTATACCGCCTTTGCCAACAAGGTGGGGTTGTTGGATGATAGCAACCATTTTGTGGCCGCCAAAAGCGATGTGGTGCTGGCGTGGCCGTATAAAGATTGTGTGTTGGAAGGCGGGCAAACCAAGGATGATGCGAAGCGGGATGAAGTATTTTGGAACGAAACCCTTGCCCCCGATGAAATTGACTGGTTGCTGCACCCCAAAGCCCTAACCAACGCCGTGCGCCACGATAAAGACGGGCGGCATGATGTGGGGGAAATTACCGATACCGATAACCTGATTATCAAGGGTAATAACCTGCTGGCCATGCACACCATCAAAAAACGCTATGGCGGCAAGGTGAAACTGATTTACATTGACCCGCCGTATAATACGGGCAACGACAGCTTTAAATACAACGACCGTTTCAACCATTCCACATGGTTGACGTTTATGAAGAACAGGCTGGAAGTGGCGAAGACGTTGTTGGCTGATGATGGCAGTATTTGGCTATCTATCGACGCTGATGAAAGTCATTACCTGAAAATACTTTGCGATGAAGTTTTTGGCCGAGAAAATTTTATTGATGAAGTTATTTGGCAGCGTTCGTATGCGCCTATTAATCTAAAGAAAACATTATCCAGAAGTCATGATGCGGTTCTTGTTTATGCCAAAAATAAAAACATAGTTGACTTTAATAAACTTGAGAGAACTGAAAAGCAGCGTAAGGATTATAAAAACCCTGATAACGATCCGCGTGGCGACTGGAAATTAGGTAATCCTTCTGTTGGCCCAGCTAACAAAAAAAATATTTATGAAATCTATACCCCTACAGGTAGGAAACTGTTGCCTCCAAAAGGAAGAAGCTGGCTTTACTCTCAAAAAAGATTTGAAGAGTTAAAATTAGATAACAGAATTTGGTTTGGCCCTAATAATGACAGTATGTGGGGGCCAAAACTTTTCATATCAGAGGTAAGCGCAGGTATAGTATCTATGACGCTATGGACATACCAAGAGGTTGGCCACAATCAAGATGCCGCGAGAGAAATGAAAGCATTAGGGTTTGGTGGTGCATTTTCCACAACAAAACCCGAAAAACTAATCCAACGTATTATCCACATCGCCACAAAAGAAGGCGACCTAGTCCTAGACTTTTTCAGTGGCAGCGGCACAACCGCCGCTGTTGCCCATAAAATGGGGCGGCAATGGATTGCTATTGAACAAATGGATTATATTCATGAATTGCCCGAAGCCCGCCTGATAAAGGTGATTGAAGGCGAACAGGGCGGCATTTCAAAGGCCGTAAACTGGCAAGGCGGCGGCAGTTTTGTGTATTGTGAACTGGCGGAAATTCACGAAAAAACCATGCGCACTGTGCGGGATGCAACCACCACCGAACAACTGCAAGCCATTTGGCAACACATGCAACACATTGGCTTTTTAAGTTATAAGGTGAATGAAAAAGACTACCCGAACATTAGCGAAGGCTTGCAGGCATTAAGCCTAGAAGACCAAAAACGCTTTTTAATCGAAATGCTGGATAAAAACGTATTGTATGTGCCACATCATGAAATGGAAGACAAAACCTATGGTTTGTCTGATGCCGATATTGCATTGAATAAAGCGTTTTTTAATGCTGTTTAGAAAAAAGAAAACACTGCAAGTGCAGGAAAAAAGCATTGGCTTGCATGAGGTTAATGGACAAGATTATATTTGCCTAACCGATATGGTGCGGGGCGATGAGGGCAGCGACCATATTAAAAACTGGATGCGTAACCGTAATACAGTTGAATTTCTTGGTTTATGGGAAACCATGAATAATCCTGATTTTAAACCGGTCGAATTCGACCGGTTTAAAAAAGAGGCAGGGCTGAATAGTTTCAGTTTACGCCCTACAAAATGGGTAGAAGCCACAAATGCTGTTGGTATTGTATCAAAATCAGGCCGCAATGGCGGTACATACGCCCATAAAGATATTGCCTTTGAATTTGGCACATGGCTAAGCCCCGCTTTTAAACTATACCTCATTCAAGAATATCAACGCCTGAAAGATATTGAAAGCAACACCTATAATCTTGAATGGGATGTAAAGCGCACCCTTACAAAAACCAATTACAGGTTGCACACCGATGCCGTAAAAGACTTTGTGGTGCCACAATCGAAAAAGTTTTGGAATCCTAGTTTAGAATATGCCGATGAAGCCGATATACTGAATGTGATTATATTTGGTTGTAAGGCAAAAGAATGGCGCAAAGCCAACCCCGAACGCCATAAAGCAGGCGAGAATTTAAGGGATAGCGCAAGTATTAACGAACTGAATGTTTTGGCCAATGCGGAAAGTAAAAACGCCGAAATGATGCGGCAAGGCTTGGATAAAAAAACACGTTTTGAAAACCTACAAGAATTGGTGGAATGGCAGCTTGAAGGCTTAAATAAAATGGACTTTATGAAAAGTATTAAACGCAATGCTGATGATACTTATTTAATTGAGGGAGAGTGTTCGACAAACTGTGTCAATCCAATAAACAAGAACTGAAAGGATTGAGACATGAACGATATAACAGAATTAGAAGCAAAGATTATAGAGGGTTTGCGGAGTGGTAAGCCGATGGTGGGTAAAGATGGTGTTTTGACACCATTGGTGCAGCGTGCAGCGCAAGCGGCGTTGGAGGGTGAGATAGAGAGCTATCTTGGCGAAGAAGGTACCAAAAGTAACCGCCGTAATGGCTATACAAAGAAGCGTGTGAAGAGCGCGAGCGGCAGCTTTGATTTGGCGACACCGAGGGATAGAGAAGGTGGTTTTGAGCCGCAGCTTATCAAGAAGCGACAGACGGTATTAGCGGAAGGATTAGACAACGCGATATTGGGATTATATGCGTTGGGCAACAGCTATAGCGGTATCCGGGAGCATATGATTGATACGTATGGCGTAGAGGTATCGAATGCGACCATTAATGCTGTCACAGACAAGTTACTGCCCGAGATAGGAGAATGGCGCTCAAGGCCATTGGAGACGGTTTACCCGGTCGTATTTTTGGATGCGATTCATTTCAAGGCACGAGAAGATGGGCGCGTTACAACGAAGGCAATTTACAGTGTGATGGGTATAGACCAGATAGGGCATAAAGATATTTTAGGCTTGTATATTGCCGACAGTGAGGGCGCAAACTTCTGGGCAGGGGTGCTAACAGATTTGAAGAACCGCGGAGTGGAAGATATTCTCATAGCCTGTATAGACGGCCTAAAAGGCTTTCCAGAAGCCATAGAAAGCATCTTTCCTAAAACCAGTATTCAGCTGTGTGTTGTGCATCAAATACGCAACTCATTGAAATATGTTTCTAGTAAATACCAGAAAGAATTTATGAAAGATTTGAAGCCTGTTTATCAGGCCTCCAGTAAAGATATTGCGGAACAAAAGTTGCTGGAACTTGATGATAAATGGGGGCAAAAATATGCCCTAGCCCTCAAATCCTGGCACCATAACTGGGAGCATATCAGCCAGTATTTTCAGTATGATACCAATATCCGAAAGCTGATTTATACGACGAACCCTATCGAAGGCTACCACCGCCAAGTCAGAAAATACACCAAATCCAAAGGCGCATTCACTAGCGAAAATGCGTTGCTAAAACTGGTATTCTGTGCCATCAAAAACATAACAAAAAAGTGGCAGGCACAGCCACTGCAAAACTGGGCTCTCGCAATATCTCAACTCGATATTGCTTTCCCTAACAGACTGCAACTTAACACGGTTGCTAACTGATCTTGACACAGTTTAGCGAACACTCCCAATTGAGGATGATAAAAATGCTTCCTAATTCCCTGCAAGACACTCTAGAGCGAGAATTTGGCAAGCGGCATCTTGCAAGTGCCCCCATTCCCGAACACATCACCGATGGCTTAAAATCACCGTTGCGGCCTTACCAAGAAACAGGTTTGCAATATTTTTTGAATTACTGGAATGAACCATTTGAAGGCAAATTAAAACAAAACCACCATTTGCTTTTCCATATGGCAACGGGCAGCGGCAAAACCATGATGATGGCGGCTATTATGCTGCATCTTTATAAACAGGGTTATCGCAACTTTCTGTTTTTTGTGAATAGCACCAACATCATTAACAAAACCCGTGATAATTTTTTAAACACGCTTTCACCAAAATATTTATTTCAAGAACCGCTTAAAATTGGTGAAAAGCCGATTGTGGTGCAGGCAGTGGATAGCTTTCAATACAGCAACCCGAACGCCATCAATATCGTGTTTTCCACGGTGCAGGGGTTGCATGCTAATATCAACACGCCCCGTGAAAATGCGCTGTCTATTGATGATTTTATGGGTGGTAAAACGGTGCTGATTGCCGATGAAGCCCATCACATAAACGCCGACACCAAAAAACCCAGTAATACAGAATTGCTGGAACTGGTAAGTTGGGAACAAACTGTGGGGCAGATTTTTAACGCCCACCCTGAAAATGCCCTGTTGGAATTTACCGCCACCATTGATTTTTCCAAAAAGGAATTGATGGATAAATATTTGCCAAAACTGATTTATGACTACCCGTTAAAGCAATTCCGTCTTGATGGGTATTCCAAGGAAGTAACGGTTTTACAATCAGACTTGCCACCGTTTGAGCGGGCGTTGCAGGCTATTTTGCTGTCACAATATCGCCTGAAACTGTTTGAACAACACGGCCATGCGGTTAAGCCCGTGGTATTGCTTAAATCCAAAACTATTAAGGACAACAAGGCATTTTTTGAAGAGTTTACGGCAAAAATTGCTAGCCTGAATATTACTGATATTGAGGCAGTGGCCGCCAAACACACAGATAATACTATTGCCGCTATGTTTGCTGATTATGCAGCCAATAACACAGATTTAAACAATCTTATCAAAGAACTGCAATACGACTTTGCAGCCGACCGCCTGTTATTGGTTGACAGCAACAACATCACCCCGCAAACACAACTGGAATTGAATTCCCTAGAAAGCCCAGACAACGGCTATCGCGCCGTATTTGCGGTAGATATGTTGAATGAGGGATGGGATGTTTTAAACCTATTTGATATTGTGCGGCTATACGACACACGGGATAAAGGCGGCGCAACCACCACCCGTGAAGCACAATTGATTGGTCGTGGGGCAAGATACTGCCCATTTGTGCTAGATAACATAGAACAAAAATATCAACGCAAATTTGATAAAGACACTGCCCACCCTTTGCGCCTTGGTGAAACACTGTTTTATCACAGTGCGCACAACCCGAAATACGTGCAGGAACTGACACAAGTTTTAGTAAAAACAGGTATATTTGATGATAAAACTATTCAACAGGATTTATCGCTAAAAGACAGTTTTAAAAAAACCGATTTATACAAATTTGGCTTTGTGTTGAAAAATGAGCGTATTACCAACACAGGTGATAATAGCGCGGCCATGTTGCATCAGAATTTGAATAGCACACCGTTTAGCGTGGCCTTGCACACAGGGCAATCTAATCAAGCTAATGCCTTTACCGATAGCAGCGGCAACCCCATAAAAGCCAAACGCTTTGATTGCACTTTGGGCGATTTAGGCGAAGCTATTTTGCAAAAGGCCATCCAAACTGTGAGTTATTTTACGTTTGATACCATAAAAACACATTTCAACAGTGTTAATACAGCACAAGAATTTACCGCAACTGCCCTTTATCCCATTAAAGTGGAAATTAAAGCCGTGGCAGGCAGCGTGCAAGACTTAAGCAGCAAACAGAAACTAACCGTTGCTATTGAAACACTTGAAAACATTGCCGTGTTTTTACGCCAAACCATTAGCGAACATATTGGCAGCCCTGAATTTAAACCATTCATGGTAAAAGAGATTTTTAAAGACAAGGTTTTGAACTTCACCCCCACTGATGGTGATGGTGAAAACGGTAAGTCTATGATTGAAAGCCTGAATGCCGATTATCATTTAGACCTACAAAACCACGACTGGTACGCCTTTAATGACTGCTATGGCACAAGCGAAGAAAAGTTGCTGATAAAGTATATTGAAAAGCACTACGATGCCTTAAAAACAAAATACAGTGATGTATATTTATTAAGAAACGAACGGCATTTTCAAATATACAATTTTACAAACGGCAAACCCATTGAACCTGATTTTGTGTTGTTTTTAAAAAATAATGTGGGCGGCAAAGACAAACACTATCAAATATTCATAGAACCAAAAGGCGGGCACTTACTAAAACAGGATGTTTGGAAAGAAACTTTTCTGTTAAGCCTTAAAGCGCAAGCCAAAGTCGATAACCTAGGCGAAAACAAAGACTTTACGATTTGGGGAATGCCATTCTACAATAGAGCGGAACGCATAAACGAATTTAATGCCGCTTTTCAGCCAATTTTAGGCACAGCATAACACCATGAAAACCGTTTCATAATCACGGGCAAAAACTATTATGGGGGCATAATTGGGGGTATATTTTATATTTGTATTTTAAATATTATTATTTATCAATTGTATATTTTAATAGTATGAATGACTCTCCGCCATTTTCCTGTTTTTCTAAATATTTCTAAGGCTCAAAACCCTTTCCTAACCTAGGTTTAAAGCCGTTTTATCGTCCATTAGTGTGTATTGGCGTGTCTTTACATCCGTGCATAATGGGGGTAATGGTGGGGGTATAAATGTTACCCCCAAATACTTTTACCCCCAATGCCCCTAAATGACGCTATTTGCAAGAATGCCAAACCGAGTGAAAAGCCCCGCAAGTTAGGTGATGCGCATGGTTTGTATTTGAAAGTAATGCCGAACGGCTCAAAGTATTGGCAGTGGAAATATCGCTATTTAGGAAAAGAAAAACTACTATCGTTTGGAACATACCCTTTAATCACGTTGTTAGATGCACGGCAAAGGCGCGACATAGCCAGAAAGCAATTGGCCGATGGCCTAGACCCGATGGCAGAAAAGAAGAAAGATAAGCGCGTTGCAAAGCTGAATGCTGAAAACAACTTTGAAGCTATTGCAAGGGAATGGCACGCCATGAAAATGAGCGAATGGACGCTCTCCTACCATTTTACCATTTTTTCTAAATATTTTTAAGGCCTAAGTTTAACGGGAATGTATTGAACCGGCAATTTCTGAACGAGAAGATCCATCTGAACCAAAAGTCGTATTGCCAATTGTATTCCAAGAATTCCCCTTATTATCAAAGGTAGTGTTGCCTATTTTGTTGTAAGAGCTGCCATCTGAACCAAAAGTTGTATTACCAACTTTATTCCAAGAGTTGCCACTGTTATCATAAACAGTGTTACCAATTTTATTGTATGAACTTCCGTCACTGCCATAGAAAGATCCACCAATTTGGTTGTAGACTGTTTGCGCATAAGCTGTATTTGCAAACACAGCTGCTGTAGCAATTGATAAGTAAAGACTATATTTTTTCATTGTGTATTCCTATATAGAATTAAAAAACATATACTTAAGCTATAAGTCATATAGTTTCAATCAATTTTTAGTAAATTTATTATTAATGATGGCTATAATAGTTTGTTAAAGATCTAGGTTAAAAAGTGTGAAATAATCACAGCGTAATTATCAAAAAAAGCAGGCAGCTTATTTTAACTTAAAAGAAATTTTTCAATGAAATAGTATACCATATGCTGAATAAAATTTGGAGATGCTACTTAATACCTGCTGCCACAATATTTATGATTAAAACTACCTCAATCGAGCTATGGTTTTTTTATCATCTCATGCCATTTACAGAAGACTTTAATATTGATGGAAAAATTTTAGTATTAATACGGCATTAGCTATATTCTTTATTCTGCTTTTTTTAAGATTTCCAGATTCGATTTTTTGGGGATTAATGATAATATCGGTAATTAATTGAGATACGACTATTGAAGAGTATCTCTTTTTCCGATGGTTACTCCTAAAATATTTTTAGGAGTAACCGCAGAAAAATCTAGTACAAAGATACCTCCAGAAACCGTTACCTAAAATTAACTCAATTCTCATATTTAGGACTTACGCGAAACTAATTTTGGGAGATCGCAATTCATGTTTGATGTAATCATCAAGGAGTCCTTGTTTTAGTTGGTAGATATTGGATTTAGTTTGATGAGCGAGTTTGGTGAGTCTCAGCCAGAGTAACATACAGACGGCGATATGAGTTCTTTGAGCGCGTTGTTTACGACATTGGCATTTTTCGATGCCGGTAGTTTGTTTAAGTTCGCGGTGAAATTGCTCCACCTTCCAGCGCTGTGATATCACATTTTGAACCACGGGCGCGGAAGACTGGAGGCAGTCGTTTGTCACGACAGTTTCGTTCTGCGTGGTAGAACGCACTACTAGAAACAATTTCAGATTAATGTTTTTGTCCAGGCCTTTCAAGTTGCAATAACGGCCTTGTTCTATTTCATCAGGTAACCATTCAAGGCCATCAACAGTTTGATAATGGCAGATAACTTGCACTTTGCGGTTGGTTTTGATCGGGCAGTAAAATAACTTCTTATTTTTATCAATATGTTGCATCATACCGGCGGTGGCATACCACGTATCCATCAATACGCCCTGAAATGGGATTTCCTTTTGCCGAATGGCGTTATCAAACATTTCCCGCATATGATCCAGCTTGGTTTTCCCATCATCATCCGGAGCAAATATCCGGTAATCTATCACCCAAAATTTATTCAGCGCCGGGTTCACGTAAACACAATTCACCACGCCAATCCCTTTCACCAAACCATGCGCATTACCGCTATATTGCTTGCGTACCAGTTCAATATTATGGCTGTGATCCTTATCCAAAACGGTGTCGTCGAATACTAGCCAGCCATCTTTGCAGGTGATAACTTCGGGCTTGGCATGTTCCCATAATATTGATGCTGTAAACTTCTCCTGTCGCATCCAACGGTTTACCGCGTCATGCCCTATATCCGGGTGATGTTCCCCCATATATGTTTGGGTATAATTGATCTGACTGCTCAGTAAATACTGACCATACGCCAGCCTAGTCATGGTTCTGGGTCGGCATAGGTGAATACCCCCTAAAAATGGTGTGGGTTATTAGTAGAATATTCTATCTTTAACGAAGGAGATTTTACTGATGAAGAAACAACGATACACTGAGGCACAGATCATGCAGATATTGAAGCAAGCAGAGGGCGGCGTTCGCGTTGGGGAGTTATGCCGTGAACACGGGATGAGCAGTGCCAGTTTTTACAAATGGCGCTCTAAGTATGGCGGCATGGATGCGTCCATGATGTCAGAGATGAAATCCATGGCGGATGAGAACAAGCGGTTGAAGCGGATGTACGTGTTTAGTCCCAGACTATGATGGTTAGGATTAGATTTAAATCTTTCGGGTTCGGATTGCCAGCAGGAAATAATGTATTCGTAGGGTGTTAAGCCTTTCAGAGTCTTGAGACGTTTGGCGAAGTTATAGGCATTGATAAAGTTGTAGAGGTGCTGTTTTAGTTGTTGATGTGAATCGTAGTGATAGCGTTTTGTGGTGGCTTCTTTGATAGTTCTGTTCATGCGCTCTACTTGCCCGTTTGTCCAGGGGTGGGCAGGCTTGGTGCGTCTGTAGTCGATATCTTCTTTGGCGCAAATGAGTTCAAAGGTTGTGCAGAGAAACAGCTCTTTATTTGCCATGCAATGCTGAATTTCTTTTGTTGTTCTGTATTGACCTCTGGTATCAGTAAACTGTACGCCATTGTCTGTTAGGATGGTATGCACGTTGTAGGGAATCACTTTTAGAAAGGCTTTCAGAAAGTCACCTGCAATGCGTCTAGTAGCTTTCTCCTGTAGCTCCACGTAAACAAACTTGCTGGTTCCATCAATGGCGACAAACAGATATAACCTACCCTCTGCTGTGTGAACCTCGGCTATGTCAATGTGTACATAACCAATCGGATACTTTTTAAACTTTTTCTTTGGCTTCTTTTTGCCGTCAGCACCAGGAACATCAGGCAAGCGGCTGATATCGTGCCGTTGCAAACATCGATGCAATGATGAGCGCGTCAAGTGCGGGATGCTCTCTTGTAAGGCGTATAAACAGTCATCCAACGGCAATAACGTATGTTTACGAAAAGCCACTATAGTCGCTTCCTCTGAGGTGGACCCAATTGACTAGACAGGTAGAAAGTAGATACGTTCTCTAGGATCCCTGACGGTTGGTTAAAATCAGGCAGCTAATTTCATAGGCCTGATTGTTTGGTAGTTTGTTAGGTTAGTGTTTTTGTTACGGCTTGCAAGATAAAATTCATTGGGTGTTTTATAGTGCAGAGCTTGGTGCAGGCGTCTTTGATTGTAGTAGCTAAACCATTGCCTTAAAACATGTTTTAAGGCGGATCCTGTGTTAGGTGCATGGATATAAATGCATTCGTGTTTAACAGAACGCCAAAGCCGCTCTATAAAAATATTATCCAGATATCTGCCACGTCCATCCATGGATATTGTGATATTGGTGTTTAACAGGGTGCTGGGGAGTGTTCGCTAAACTGTGTCAAGATCAGTTAGCAACCGTGTTAAGTTGCAGTCTGTTAGGGAAAGCAATATCGAGTTGAGATATTGCGAGAGCCCAGTTTTGCAGTGGCTGTGCCTGCCACTTTTTTGTTATGTTTTTGATGGCACAGAATACCAGTTTTAGCAACGCATTTTCGCTAGTGAATGCGCCTTTGGATTTGGTGTATTTTCTGACTTGGCGGTGGTAGCCTTCGATAGGGTTCGTCGTATAAATCAGCTTTCGGATATTGGTATCATACTGAAAATACTGGCTGATATGCTCCCAGTTATGGTGCCAGGATTTGAGGGCTAGGGCATATTTTTGCCCCCATTTATCATCAAGTTCCAGCAACTTTTGTTCCGCAATATCTTTACTGGAGGCCTGATAAACAGGCTTCAAATCTTTCATAAATTCTTTCTGGTATTTACTAGAAACATATTTCAATGAGTTGCGTATTTGATGCACAACACACAGCTGAATACTGGTTTTAGGAAAGATGCTTTCTATGGCTTCTGGAAAGCCTTTTAGGCCGTCTATACAGGCTATGAGAATATCTTCCACTCCGCGGTTCTTCAAATCTGTTAGCACCCCTGCCCAGAAGTTTGCGCCCTCACTGTCGGCAATATACAAGCCTAAAATATCTTTATGCCCTATCTGGTCTATACCCATCACACTGTAAATTGCCTTCGTTGTAACGCGCCCATCTTCTCGTGCCTTGAAATGAATCGCATCCAAAAATACGACCGGGTAAACCGTCTCCAATGGCCTTGAGCGCCATTCTCCTATCTCGGGCAGTAACTTGTCTGTGACAGCATTAATGGTCGCATTCGATACCTCTACGCCATACGTATCAATCATATGCTCCCGGATACCGCTATAGCTGTTGCCCAACGCATATAATCCCAATATCGCGTTGTCTAATCCTTCCGCTAATACCGTCTGTCGCTTCTTGATAAGCTGCGGCTCAAAACCACCTTCTCTATCCCTCGGTGTCGCCAAATCAAAGCTGCCGCTCGCGCTCTTCACACGCTTCTTTGTATAGCCATTACGGCGGTTACTTTTGGTACCTTCTTCGCCAAGATAGCTCTCTATCTCACCCTCCAACGCCGCTTGCGCTGCACGCTGCACCAATGGTGTCAAAACACCATCTTTACCCACCATCGGCTTACCACTCCGCAAACCCTCTATAATCTTTGCTTCTAATTCTGTTATATCGTTCATGTCTCAATCCTTTCAGTTCTTGTTTATTGGATTGACACAGTTTGTCGAACACTCTCGAGTGCTGGTAAACGCCTCACTAGTAAACTGGCTACCCTGATCTGTGTTAAAGATTTCCGGCTGGCCGTGAAGCTCTAAGGCTTCCTGTAAAGCCTCTACACAAAAGTCAGCATCCATCACATTGGAAAGCCGCCATGCCAGCACTTTACGGCTATACCAGTCCATGATCGCCACCAGATACAGAAAGCCTTTCTGCATGGGAATGTAGGTTATGTCAGTGCACCACACCTGATTAGCCCTGTTGATATCTAGCCCCCTTAGCAGGTAGGGATAGGTCTTATGCGCTGGATGGGGCGCACTGGTATTAGGCTTTGCGTAGATAGCCGCAATACCCAAATCCCGCATCAGCCGCTGTACTTTCTTGCGATTGATGGTATAGCCCTGTCGCCTTAACACCATCATCACTCTTCGGCTGCCAAGGCTTGGATCCTCTAGGAAATGCTGATCTATCAAACGCAGTAATGCAAGGTCTGCTGATGGTATCAGCTTCGGCTGGTAATACATACTGCTGCGGCTGATTGACAACAAACGACACTTGGCCGACAAACTCAAATTCGGGGTTTCTATTTTTATCATCTTCATGCGCTCAACCCTCTCTAGCCTTTGAGCGCTCTGGACAAAAAATCCCGCTCCACTGTCAGCTCACCCGCCTTGGCATATAGCTGTTGTAGCAGTATCTCCTGCTCACCCTTGTCTGAACGCCGCTTCTCCCCTGGCTCAAACACCAATGCCGCACCCTGCAATAACTCCCGACGCCACTGGTTGATGGACGTGCTATGAATCCCATATTCGCTCGATAGCTGCGCGATCGTCTTCTCGCCTCGAATAGCTGCCATGGCTACCCTCGCCTTAAATTCTGGCTTGTATCTCTTCTGTTTATTCTTACTCATATTCTGCTCCTTACTAGCATTCTGCCAGAGGACGCTAGAGCTCTTTCGTCTGTCTAGTTTTTGGGAGCCACCTCACTCTTCTACACTTAAAACCGTAGAACGCTTCTCTTTTGGCCCCATCGCACTGTCATGCGTATAGGATCGCTTCTTCCACTTCTGCACTGTCTTGGGATTTAAGCCATATCGGGCCGATAGCTTCGCTATGCTTTCCTCACTACTTTGGATACTTCGACGCACCGCCTCAGTCGTGCGGGCGCTCCCGTGTAATATCTGTCCCATATCTTCTCCTTCGATGGTAATTCACTATAAAATATACCATCATAATTTGGGACTAAACATGTACGCCGAGATGAGTATGCAGAATGATTTGCTAAAGGAAGCACTTGGAAAAAAGTGGTAAGCCCTGCGCGGCGCAAAGAGATAGCGCAATGGGCGGTTAGCAGCAAACAGGTAAGTATCCGCTTGTCGTGTGCCACATTCAGCATCTCACAGCATTGTTATCGCTACCAGCCTCTTCTTAACACAGAAAATGAAGAGATTGCTGACTGGCTGTTGGGGCTGACTAAGTGCCACAAGCGTTGGGGCTTCAAGCTGTGTTTTCTGTATCTGCGTAACGTGAAGGGCTTTCAATGGAACCATAAGCGTGTGTATCGCATTTACCGTGAGTTGGAGCTGAATCTTCGCATTAAGCCACGTAAGCGGCTAAAGCGGGCGAAGCCAGACAAGCTGGTCGTGCCAGAGCAACCCAATGACACATGGTCGATGGACTTTATGGCCGATCAACTCACCAGTGGGCGTAAATTCCGCACGTTTAATGTGCTTGATGATTTTAATCGTGAGGGATTGGGCATTGAGGTAGATCTATCACTGCCTGCTAAACGTGTGACGCGTGCGCTCAATCAGATCATTGAATGGCGCGGTAAGCCGCGAATGATACGCTGTGACAACGGGCCAGAATATATCAGTGGCGCACTCAAATGCTGGGCAGAGAAACACAAAATTGAGTTGGAATATATCCAGCCCGGCAACCCGCAGCAAAATGCTTGCGTCGAGCGGTATAACCGTACTGTCAGGCATGAATGGCTGGAGATGAATGAATTTACCACAATTGAGGAGGCACAAGATACCGCAACACAATGGTTATGGACTTACAATAACGAACGCCCTAACATGGCAATCGGCGGCATAACACCAGCAATGAAGCTGGCGCAAGCAGCCTGATTATAACTGTCTACTAGCAACCCCTACCATAAATGGGGGTATTACCGTAGTAATAGACAACTTCTTGAACAATACCAATCCGCCAAATACAACATCGCCCTAACCGCCCCCGGCACGGGCGCTACGGAAGCGGCGAAAGCCCTAGCCCCAGACGGCTATTCCGTGTTCCACAAAGGCTATCTGGAACGCCTTTCCCAAACCGCTGATATTGCCCTGGTGGCGGATAATTCCATTACTATTAATGACCTAACCGCCAATGGCGGTGATGGGGTACTGGCCTTAAGTGCCGGGCGGAATCTGTCGCTGACTACCACCACCGGCAATATCACCATGTTGAATACGGCCAATACCTTGCGCACCAATGGCGGCACGATTACCGCCAGTGCGGGCGGCAGCCTTACCCTGGGGAATCTGGATACCACCGGCAATGGTGCCACGGCCACGGGGGCGGCTATCTCTCTAACCGGCAGCAGCCTGACACTGGGCGGCAATATCCAAACCGGCACCAGCGGCAGCTTATTAGCCCGCAGCACCACCGGCAACCTCACCACCACCGCCGCCCTCAACGGCCTGCAAGGCGCTGCCCTGTTCAAAAGCGCCAACAACCTGACCATCAGCGGTGGCGATATCACCACCACCACCGGCAGCAACCCCTACACCTTCCTAGCCCAAGGCGACATCACCTTCCTAAGCTCCGTGCAACACGGCGGCAGCGGCGATGTAAACGTGGTGGCCGGTTGGGATGGCACCACCGAAGCCAGTGCTGCTAGCAGTTATGGTATTACCAGAAAAATTGAAATCAATCGATGGGATAATATTGGTGGTGACAATGTCTATGTGGGTAGCAGAGACGGTAGCACGAATGTTGTGGGTAATAATATCAGGGTGCGTGCATCCGATTATTATGCAGCAGCCAATGATCCTAAGCATGCACGAATAGGGTATAGCACTAATACTACTGCAACAGGAGATATATTCATAAGAGCCATTGGCGATCTGCAATTAAATTCCAGGTATGGGAAACATGCCATTATTGGTCATGGTGCCCATGGGGTAGGAGGTAATCTGTCCGGTAATATCGATGTCCAGGCTTTAAGTATTGATATACATGCTACAGACAAGATAGTTTTCGCCAACCCTCCCTATAACGGATTTTTTCAGTCAAAAATTGGGCATGGCGGAAGAGGTAACACAGCCACAATAAACGGTAATATTACTGTAACTGCCAATGATATTAACGTTGAGTCAGATGGTTATATATCAGATGCTCATATTGGTCATGGAGGTGAAGATGCTGATGGCAATTTCACCGGTGATATAGCAATCAATTCAACCACGCTAAGCCTGTTAGCTGGCAATACGCGTAAGGCATCCGTTCAGATAGGACATGGCGGTAATAATGCTTCAGGTTTAAAAAGCGGAAACATTACCATCACTAATAGTGGCGATCTGCTACTTTCAGGCGGTGGCGGTGGCGGCCCCGATGCTTATGCACAAATTGGGCATGGGGCTGCGATGTTAAGTGCTGCAGGAGACCGAATTGGTAATATTATTATTTCTGTAGGTGGAGAACTCAGCATCGTTGATAATAACCAAACCGCTTATATTGGGCATCTTTCTTCTGATGGTTCTTCTGCAATTTCTAATGCCAATATTCGCATATCTGCTGGTTCCCTAGACTTCGCTGATGATACCCCTGGTAATGGCTTCGTTATTAATGATGCCAACTTTGCCAGTCGTATGGCGGCTAACTTACAGGGGGGGGATGTTACGATTATCAGCACCAATCCAGGCGGCGGCAGTAGCTTTGGTTGGCAAACGCCTTTTACCGCCACAGGCGCTACGCATCGCTTATCTTTAATATCTGCGCGTGCTTTTGGTACGTCTCAGCCGATCAACACTGGTAATGGCCAGTTTTTTGGCATGAGTGGCTGGAATGGCAGCTCAGGTTTAAATTCCGATGGGTCTATTGATCTGGCAACGATTCGGTTAAAAAATGTTGGCACCAGTAGTGATTTCAGTATTGGGCCTGCTGGCAGCATCACCAGTGGCTATGCGGGGGATGCTATTATTATTGCCAGTGAAGATAACTTTATTAATAGCAACACCGCCCCCGCCAGCAGCGTGCTCTCCACTCCCAATGGTCGCTACACTTTATACAGTGCCACGCGCGCCAATAATACGATGAATAATCTTAACCCCACTCGGCAGGTTGGCGTTAGCTATGGCGATGATATATCAGCCTATTCTACAGGCAACTATTTGTTTTATGTTTCAGCCAGTGGTGGCGTTCGGTTAGTTCCGGTTTCTCAAACTTACACGTATAATGGTAGCAGCCAATTTAGCGTGCTATACGGAACCGGATACGTGGTCAATAACCTGGATATTGCAAAACTTACAGCAGACGGCTATTCCACCACCGACTTTAACAACAGCCTTTCCGCTGGTTTGGGCTTTGCCATTGATAGTATTGCGCTAGGCAGTGCCAACACCACCGATGCTTTTAGTGCGAGTAAAGATATCACGTTGACGGGTTCTTTAACATCTTCCCTGGGTTATACGATAAATCTGGATAACAGCGTGGTCGGTGACTATCTCATTAACCCGAAAGCCATTAGCGCCGTTAATGGCATAACCGCTATTAACAAAACCTATGACGGTTTAACCACCGCCAGTTTAAACACCGGCAGCGCCAGCTTTGCAGGAATAGTGGGCGGCGATACTTTAGCCGTTGCCACCGCCACTGGTGCATTCAGTGACAAGAACGCCGGTAATGCTAAAACAGTAAATATCACTGGTTTGAGCTTGGGCGGGGCAGATGCGGGGAATTATACCTTGGCTAATACTACTGCCAGCACCACGGCAGATATCAATAAAGCTTTACTAACCTTAACACCTGCGGCACAACGTTACACGTACAATGCCACCGCCAGCCAGTTTAATGATGTAGATTATACCCTGTCTGGCTTCGTGAATGGCGAAACATTGGGCACTAGTGGTGTTGCAGGGCTTGGCCTTGTTTCAGCCAGTGACAAAGTCAATGCAGGTACTAGAGATATTACCGCTAGCACTGGCACGCTCAATGCCAGTAACTATAGCTTTATCGCCAATACGTTAAACAACGGCCTGGGCATTGCCAAAGCTGACCTGACGATTGATGTGAATGATGCCAGCCGCCAGGTTGGCCAGCAGAATCCTAACTTTACCTATCTGGTCACTGGTCTAAAAGGCAGTGATGCTGAAAGTGTTATCAACAATCTAAATGTTACAACACCTGCCAGCCTCAACAGCCCCGCCGGTACCTATGCCATTACGGCGCAAAACGCCCAAGCCCAAAACTATAGCTTTACCTACCAAAACGGTATCTTAAAATTGTTACCAGTAACACCAACAACACCGAATCAGCCCATTGCCACGGCTATCAACCTGCCTTCCACCGTAGAGCAAGTTAGCCAAAACATTAGAGGATCACGCGGTAGCAATGATCTAACCAATAACAACTTCAACTCTCTCAACCGCAGCAACCCTTACAACACTGCCGCCACCCTCAACAACAAAACAGTCTTCCAAAAAGGCATCATCCCTGTCGCCACCGACATAACAGATATTATCATTGATAAAGACACCCTCAACAACACCCGCCTTATTATGCACCCAGAGCTGGCCAAAAAGCTGGGCTATGAGTGGGCATTTATTGTGTATTAAACACCCTCAAATATAATGTTATAGTAATTCCAAAATAAAACCGTGAGGGGCTGCGAGCGGCGCAAAATTTTGCTTATTTATGAAGAATACACTGCGCTCAATTTTACTTGCTCTCGCCTGCACACGGATTTATTTTGGAATCAGTATGAAAGCAAAAGCCCTTCAAAAATTTAAAGGGCTTAGCTGTGTGGATTATTGTTTTATGTGTTCTAAGAGCTTACGCCAAAACCCTAAGTAGAATATAATTTCAGAATTCGCTTAGACAGGAGGTTAATGTCGGCAATAAAGAGTCTAGAGCGGGAGGTATCTGGATTATGTTCGTAATCTTTGGAGAGGCGTCTTTGCCAGTTGATCCAGCCGAAGAAGCGTTCGACAATCCATCGTTTTGGTATAACAATAAACTTTTTGCTATCAGGGCGTTTGACGACTATCAGGCGTTTCCCCCGGCTTTTGCGGTAGAACCATGTTTGCAGTTTGCCGCTATAGGCACCATCGGCCAAAACAGCCTGTAACCGGGGCTGTTTGTACAATTCTGCTAGTAGCGGTTTGGCGCCGTCCCTGTCTTGAACGCCAGCGCTATGCACGCTTGCCGCCATCAGATGGCCGGTGATATCAACAACTATATGGCGTTTTCGACCCTTAGTTTTCTTGCCAGCATCATACCCGCGCGCCCCCCTTTTTGCACCGTCTTGACAGACTGTGCATCAATTATCCCCAGTGACGGTTTCTCTTCCCGGCCTTCCAGCCGCCGCAACTGCCTGTGCAGCTTTTCCTGTATACGTTCAAACAAGCCATTGTCACGCCACTCATAGAAAAAATGCCGCACCACCGCTTCCGGCACCAAATCATTCGGCAGCATATCCCACTGACACCCCGTGCGCTGCTGATAACGTATAGCGTTCATTATCTCTCGATTTGAATATATTTTGCGACGCCCCGTCTTATATACCGGAAAAGCATGCGCGATCAGAGCCCACTCCTCATCTGTTAAATCTGTTTTATACGACATCGTCTACTCCCAGTTATATGTTATCTTACAACATCTTATAAAATATCTCACACAGCCATACTATAATCTATATGCGATGTATTCTTCCTTCTTATTCGCTTCTTAGTTTTGGCGTAAGCTCTAAGAGCTTGCCCCAAAACCCACGCACAAGTTGAATTTTGTCTTTTTCACTGCAAATTCCTTTGAAAAGATGCGAAATAGCCCGCTATTCCGCCCTTTCCCAAAGAAATTTTCGCAGAAAAAATACTTCTTTCAACTTATACGTGGGTTTCCGCGCAAGCTCTAAGCAGGCTTGCGATCAACCAT
Source organism: uncultured Alphaproteobacteria bacterium (assembly GCA_963706365.1). Taxonomy (GTDB): domain Bacteria; phylum Pseudomonadota; class Alphaproteobacteria; order JAJTHO01. The sequence continues at coordinate 1,451,610 of OY970150.1, forward strand.
GACCAACGCTTCGCCGTCGATGACGATAGTGTCGCCAACATGGGCGGTTGTTTTTAAATTTACGCGGCGTTTTTCTGTATCAATAGCAGTGATTTCTACTTTTGCGGTTACTTCATCGCCAATTGTTACTGGTGCTTTAAATTTTAGGTTTTGCATCAAATAAATGGTGCCGGGGCCAGGCATTTTAGCGCCTAGAATAGTAGAGATATATGAAGCGCCTAACATGCCATGGGCAATACGCTGTTTAAATATCGTTGTCTTGGCAAATTCTTCGTCTAGGTGCACCGGGTTGTGATCGCCAGAAACGTCAGCGAATTTTTGAATATCGCTTTCTTCTACGGTGCGCACAAACGTTTCTGTTTGCCCCACTGATAAATCTTCTAAATAAAAACCGTGTTTTGGATGTGACATGCTGCCACCTTAAAGATAAATCCTTAAGAAAGTCTTTTATAACCGAAGCGTTCTGCATCAATTGCCTGGCAGTGTTGCTGAAACTCTTCAGTTAAGGCCTCATAGGATTTTATGTCAATAATTGTATCAAAGGCAGTTTCCTTACTAAATAATTGCTGTTTTGCGGCTCTGTTCACCGGGCTGCCGATAACGGTAAAGTCCATACGTTCCGCAGCACCAATATTACCGGAAATAACGGTGCCCGTGCCTATGCCTATACCCACTTTCAAGTGGTGGCCAGTTTCCCGGGATACTTTTTTTACAGCCTGTTGTAAATCACAGGCTGTTTTAATAGCATCATTTGCTCTTTCAGGTTGCCAGTTTGGTATGCCGTAAACAGCCAGTAAACCATCGCCAAGAAATTTATCAATAATGCCATTATGCTGCTGTACAATTTCTACCACCTGCGAAAACCAGGCATTAAGTAAACTAACGGTTTCTTTGGCGCCTAATGCTTCGGTTAATTTGGTAAAGCCACGTAAATCAGCAAATAGGATGGTAGCGCATTGCTCTACACCTGTTAGAATATGACTGTTAATGACCTGTTCTACGGCATTAGAGGGCATATAGCGTGATAATGTCTGCTGAATGCGAAAACGCTGAGCATTATCCAATGCCGCAGCGGCAATGGCCGCGAAGGTGATGGCTTGTTGTAGATCCATACTGCTGAAAGAAGCTTCTCGCCATAATAATAATTGATGCGGCTGGCTGGTTTTTAGGGGAACATATAAGAACGACATGCCGTCTACTTCCCCCATATCGGGCTTTTCCAAATCATTTATATAGGCAAGGGTTTGATCAATATCAGGGCGTTCGCCCTCTAATGTTGCCAAAATAATTTGCTGTTGTATCACCACACCGGCTTGCACTCGGGAAAAGCAGGAAAGTAATTTTTCAGTGATACTTTTTTTATCGATTGTACCAGCTAAGGTTGTCGCTGTGCGTAATACCAGGGCGCTTTCACGGTATTGGTTTAACAATGCTTCTGTTAAATCTCGTCGGGCTGCCATGTGGCCGTAAATAAGCTGGATATTTTTTAAGACTAACTGTTTTGCTGGCGCATCCGTTTGAGAAAGAGAAACCTGATAATCAGCAATGGGGTAGGGCTGGTTTGTCTGTTCGCCATGGCTAAAACAAACAATTCCGTTTTTTGAAAGTTGTAGGCCGCCTATTTCCAATATTTCTAATATGCCACTTTCTTCTAAAGCTTTGCCGGTTTGTTTTAATAAACGCTTCTCCTGGGTAGAAGGCTCTGGGGAATTTTTGGGGGAAGGCACGGCTGTCACACTAGGCACGTCTTAAAGGTTAAGATAATTTTCTGTCAGGGCGATAATATGATCAGGGTCAAACGGCTTAGTGACGTATTCATTAGCGCCTCTGTTTAACCCTTCCTGCCTGTCTGACTCCTGGCCGCGAGCTGTTAATAAAACGATTTTTGTATCATTCAATAAATCATCTTGCCGAATAGCAGCGCAAACATCTAAACCATTCATTTTCGGCATCATAATATCTAAAAATATAAGCTCGGGTTTAAAGTTTTTTGCTGCGCTTAAACCCGCTTCGCCATCATTGGCTGTGTGAATAATAACATCATGATCATCTTGAATGTCTTCTAGGGTTTGTTCTAGTAAAGAGCGTATCAAAACTTCATCATCAACAATTAAAACACTTTTAGCCATTCAGTGTGCAATATCGCACAAAATACTGGATTTAAGCAAGTTTATTATTGACTACTGAATTAATCGTAGCAATTCCTGCGGCATTTGGTTGGCTTGTGCTAGCATCGCTACACCGGCCTGCATCAGGGTTTGGTGCTTGGTAAACTCAGTCATCTCAGCGGCCATATCTACATCCAGGAAAGTTCCTTTTGCTGCCTGCAAGTTCTCTACAATAGTAATAATGTTGCTTTCAACATATTCCATCCGGCTTTGTGTTGCACCCAATTTCTGCGGTGGCGATGTTAATTTTATTAATCGCGGCAGAAGTAATGGCCGACGCAGCTTTACCACCTTCAATGGTTTCGATACTGGCATTCGTTAGGCCAAGGCCAGCAGCTGTCATGGGGTCAAAGCTGATGTTAATGATATCCGTTGCTTGTACACCTACCTGAAATTCCAGGGTTGTACTGTTGCCGGAAGCAACATCAAATTGCAGGCCGTCAATATCTACTGGCACAGTTGCTATGGTTGCATCGAAGATTTTATCATCTGTCATGGTAATTTCAATACCATTGGCAAAGCGGAAGGTGTTTGTGCCGGTGCCAGAATCTGGGTAATCATTAACATTAATATTTTCAACTTTAACTTCCTGAACATCACCATCTTCATGTTGCAGACGCAAAGTAAATTCTTTTGTGTCACTATCATAGCGGCTTGTCATGCTATAGCGGCCATTTTGTGTGGAGCCGGAACCATCAATGGAATCGGTAAAAAGGTTGCTGCCATCAATTAAAAAGTCAGCCGCATCCGCTTCTTTTGTAACTCTGCTTTGAAAGCGCACGGCAGGGTTTGCCGCATCACTAACATCAAAAGCCGCCAGAGCATCTGTTTCCAGTGCAGCAGCGGTTAAGCCACCAGGATAAACCGTATCGGTTGTTAAACTAAAACCATTATGGCTGTTTGTGGTGCTGCGAAATTCTATGACAGAACCTGAGGCGGCTGTATCATCTACTAAGCCACGGAAAACCTGGTCACCAATTTCAATATCAATTTGAAACTGCCCACCAATATCTTTTACGTTCACATCCGTTACGGCGCCGTCTACCATACCGGTAAAGTTTGCCGCATTGTCGGCAAAATAGGCGGAAGAAGCGGCATCAATGGGTGTTGTATCTGCTGTAATATCGGCACTACTGGCATTGGTAGAAATGGCTGCTTCGGAAATCAGTTTGTCGCCGCCATTAAACATGGCGATATCGTTCCAACGTGTCTGCTCGGCAATTTCATCAATTTGTGTTACCAGGTTGGTAAATTCTCGGTTAGCAAACTGCCGTTCTGTACTGGACAACGTACCGTTAACAACCTGTGTGGATAGGGTTTTAAGCCTTGTCATAATATCACCAATTCGGTCTAGCGCACCGTTGGCAACCTGTAATAAGGAAGCACCTTGCGAAGCATTCCGGCTGGCTTGCTGCAGTGCAGAAATATCCGCACGCAATTTGTTACCAATAGCTAGGGAAGATGCATCATCGGCGGCTTTCACAATACGAGAACCGGAGGACATTTTCGCAATAGACGACGATGTTCTGTCGGCGGAGGAGTTCAAAAAACGTTGCGCTGTTAAAGCAGCAGTGTTGGTAGTGGCTGATAGCATAGTATAACCTTTTCTTTTCTAAAAAAATCTAATCGAAAAGGTTGTTGCAAGAGGCGTGCCAACTAATGATTTCTCGAAACAAGAAAAGTTACTATTTTATCTGTAAATATTTGAAATTCCTTTAAAATAATTTCATATGACTCTTGATTTTGAACCTGTTTCTGAAAGTTTTTAGTGGTTGACGTGGTTTTATCAATAGCTTTTAACTTATTCTGGAATGATATTATATGGGCAGTGATTTGCTTTTTTAGTGCAATTATTTCCGCTTGCATATTAGATAGAACAGATTTGTTGCCATCATGCCCGCTATCTTTTCCCGTAGCTATACTATCGCTTTGGACGTCCAGTAAATCATCGGTCACCTGAAATAATCGGCCAATATATTGGCCTAACTCTTTCAAGTACGCGGCCAACACTATATCTTTTTTCAGTAACCCGACACTTTCAAAACAAAAAGCAATTAAGGCGCCAGTTTTTAAAGATTGCATATGACGAATTTGCGCCGCGCTGTAATCTTGCGTTTCGCCCAGCATATCCAGCATCTGCCCTTGTACCATACCTTTAGAGCCAGTGGCTTGTGCAAAGGCTTTAACAACCGCAATATTATGACAGTCTGTTATAATTTCAAAAGCATCTGTTAATAAAGCGTCCCCTGCCAAAATGGCTGTTGCTTCATCAAATTTTAGATGTGTCACTTGTTGTCCTCGCCGCATGGTGGCGTTATCCATAGCCGGTAAATCATCATGTATCAGGGAATAGGTGTGTAAATATTCCACCGCCACCGCCACGGGCACAGCATTTTCCACCTGAAAAATTTCTGCCAACTCTAATATAATACACCCGCGAAACCGCTTCCCACCGGCCAACAGGGCATAGCGCATGGCCGTATACAAACGATCATTATCTACTATAATTTGTTCTAAAGTTCTATTTAACTGTTTTAGAAGCTCTGTTTTAAACACAGTCAAAAATAGCTGTGCAAAGAACAGTGCGCAAGCTCTAACAAAAAATATATATACGAATTAAAAAAGCCTATCTAGAATCCAATAATCGTGGGGGGTACACTGGTAAAAAATTGTATGATAGCATACAGCGACTGCCGAAACATCAGCAAGACTTGTTGAATAGTTTCCATTAAAATTCTATTCTTCCAGACGTGCTTCCTCCTGATTTTTTAGAAAACTTAAAACAACGATCCGATATAGTGAATGTTATTGGTAAGCGGGTTAAGTTACAAAAAAAAGGCAGGGAATATGGGGCTTGTTGCCCATTCCATAGTGAGAAAACACCGTCTTTCACCGTATCACCGCAAAAAAGCTTTTATTATTGTTTTGGGTGTGGTGCCAAAGGTGATGCGCTTTCGTTTATTATAGAACATGATCGGCTTCCATTTATGGAGGCCGTAAAAATGCTGGCTTCGGAAACAGGTATTAGTGTTCCTGCCCCTAGCCCCGAACAGCAATATATGCAAGAAAAGCGTCAAAGCCTTTATGATGTAACAGAAAATGTATGCCGATGGTATCAAAGCTGGCTTAATAACTCACCTGCTTTACAATATTTACAGCAGCGAGGCCTGACAAAAGAAACAATTTTGCGGTTTCGGTTGGGTTATGCCCCTGATGCATGGGAGCCTATTAAGCAACAGATGGCTAACCAACATCAACAGCTTCTAGATAGCGGTATGTTAATTAAAAAAGATAACGGCAGCACCTATGACCGGTTTCGCAATCGGCTGATGTTTCCTATTATTAATACCCAAGATAAAATTATTGGCTTTGGTGGCCGAGTGCTTTCAAACGATGATCAGCCGAAATATTTAAATTCACCGGAAACAACATTGTTTAACAAAAGCCGGACTCTGTATGGCTTGGCCACGCTTCCCCCGCGTAGTGAAACGGCGGTTGTAGTAGAGGGCTATATGGATGTTATTGCGTTGCAACAATTTGGTATACCTGCACTAGCACCTTTGGGAACAGCCCTAACAGTTGAGCAATTACAGCTGCTATGGCAGCGATTTGATTGCCCCATTTTGTGTTTTGATGGTGATAATGCTGGCGTGCGGGCTGCGGCACGTTCATTAGAACGTATTTTCCCGCATTTAAAAACGGGTAAAAGCATTCGATTTGTTAGTCTACCTATGGGGGAAGACCCGGACAGTTTAATCCGTAAACAAGGCCAGAAATTTTTTATAGGGTTACTGAAAAACGCCTTATCGTTAATAGATTTTTTGATGTTGGTGCACTGCAACCCGATGCCGATAAATCCGGAAGGTAAGGCCGATGCATTAAAAAGCATGCTAAATAGTATTGAAAGTATTGAAGATGAACTATTAAAAAATCAATTTCGCCAGCAAGTTAAAAATTCTTTTTACCAAGCATCACGTAACCAGCCTCATGCTGCCAGCCGTATGCAGCACGGTTCCAGAAGACAAAAATTATCAAGAGAGAACAGTATTATAGGCTTGCTGGCTACCATTATTCATTATCCCAGCCTTATCGATGAAGCCGCCGAGGAAATTGCCTCTATTACAATACAATCAAGTGAGTTGCGCCGCTGTCGTGACTTGGTTTTGGAAGTGATGATAGAAAACCCGGATGCGCGCAATTTATTACCTTATCTACAGCAACATGATATAGATACTAACATTTTTCAAGATGACGCCCTTTACCGTCGCTATCTTTTTGCCCGCCCCAATCAACCCATTGAAAAAGTGAAAAGCAGTTGGTTTGAAGCCTTGCATAATTATCAACAAACAGGCAACAGGGCAATCTTTGCCCAAGGAATGGCGGACGATGAATAGCCTATTTAACAATTAAATGCACATTAATTGTCAAATGAGTTTTATTTTGTAAGCACTATAAAATTTCTAAGCTGATTGTAGTTTATCCCAAATATGATTCGTTAACAGCATGGTTATAAACAACATGAACAAGCCAAGGCCAATGGGCATGGCGGCTAATTGCAGTAAGAACATATAAATAGGGCGTACCCACGGCCAGCCTTTTCTGTAGAAAAGACTGCTGCCTATTAGCCACACAATAAATAATACCAACAGCCCTAATACAATATCAAACGGCACTTGTTCTCTTAGATACAAGACTTTAATGGCCTTTACCTGGGCAATATTGAATAAATCAATATTTATAGGCAAATACTTTAAGGCATATCTACCTAAAACAAGCAAGCCTATGCTCCAGATTAAAACGGCACCCATACGCTGATAAAAGTGTAGCATCGTTTTTATGGTTCGACCAAAACGGCTGCGGCACAGTGCATTCCAGGAACGCTCTAGCTTTTGTTTGATGGTAGGCTTTTTCGGTAAATCCTTGGGCGATGCATACGGCTTTATCGGCGATTCGGAAACAGCGCCAGGGGTGGCATACTTTTTGTTAACTTCTGCTTCGGCCAGCTTCCTGGCCTCTTTATAACGGCGTTCTTTTGCCTCTTCATCGCTTTCTTTGTCTTCCTGCGCCGTTGGTTTATTACCAGCTTGCGCTTTTCGTTCGGCTTCTCTCTCGGCTAAAACTTTTTTTAGACGCTCTGCCGGTGTCAGTTTTTCTGGCGGCTTTTCTGCGGGGGGATCTTGCTTAGGCTTTACCAGTTCCGGTTTAGGTTCCGGCTTTACTTCTCTTTTAATTGGTGGCTTGGGGGTTGGCTTTGGTACAGCAGGTTTTTTTGCAGGTACAACAGGCTTGTCTACTATTTTTTCTTTACGATCCTTAAGGTTTTGCCGTTGTTCTTCAAACAGTTTCTTTAATCGTTCAACGGCTTCTTCTTTACTTTTATCATCCGGTACTAAATGTCTTTTATCCGCCGGAAGACCCTGCATTAATTTTTGAATATCAGCAGGCGAAACTTTCGGTTTGCCTTTTTCAGAAGACTTTACAGCCGGTTTTTTAGCCGCCATTTGTTTCTTTATGGCGTCACTAAGATTATTAGAAGATGATTTTTCCACCATTATGAACGTTATAACATAAATTTATTTAAAATAATATCTGCTGCTATCTCGCTTGGTTGCTTTTCCGCATGTGGTTTTAAGGCTTTTAATGTCTTCTGTATTTCCTGATGATAATACAAAGTGGCTTTGCTGTTTTGTTTCAAAAATTGTTTACAGCTATTGGCCAAATTTTCTGGCGTACAATCGCCTTGAATATATTCGGGTAAAATCATTTCATCGCGTAAAATATTAATTAGGCTGGCATATTTTAATTTTACCAGCCTTTTGGCAATATGCCAGGTTAAGGGGTTTAACTGATAGGCGACGGTTGTTGGCACTTTTGCCATGGCGAGTTCCAAAGTAACGGTACCGCTGGCGGCAATGGCTGCATCACAAGCTGCCATCATATCGTACTTTTCTTGGCTGTTGGTTAGAATATTTACAGGCCTTGGCCAGTTTTCAAAAGCAGTGATCCGTTCTTCTGTTGCAAGGTGTTCTACCAGGGGAATAACAATTTTGGCATTATCAGGCAACAGGTGCGCTGTTTCCCTTAAAATGGGTAATAGTCTATTAACTTCGCCTAACCTGGAACCCGGCAGCATACCAATTAAAGGGGAAGATAAGTTATACTTATTTCTAAAATTCTTGCCATCACCTTTATCGGCACCACTTTCTAAAACAGGGTGGCCAACGTAATAAGTTTTTTTAAGTTTGGGAAAGTAAGCCGGTTCGAAAGGTAACAGGCATAACAGACCATCAAATAGTTCGGTAAAAACATCGGCACGTTTTGGTTTCCATGCCCAAACACTGGGGGCAACGTAATGCACCAGTTTAGGGCAGTCCGGGTGTTTCCTAAGGGATTTTGCTACTCTTGTGTTAAAACCCGGCGCATCAATGGTAATAACCATATTTGGCCTGGCTTTGATAATAGCTTCTACCGTTTGGTTGATGCGGCGTTTTAATTGCCGGATGTGGGGCAGAATTTCTGCCAACCCCATCAGGCTAATTTCTGATTGCGGAAATAGTGTTACGCAACCTGCCGCGAGCATTTTTTCGCCGGCAATGCCGGTAAACTTTATTGCATTAGTTTGCTGTTTCATTGCCCTGATAAGACCCGCACCAATAGCGTCTCCAGAAGCTTCCCCTGCTAAAACAAAAACATGTTTCACTTTACAATCATTGTAGTTCTTCACGGGTTTGAGCATAGGCAAGCAGTGCAAACAATACCGAGCCGCCCATAATGTTGCCGGCACCAGTGGAAAGAATATAGGCAATACCTTTTAGCCAGCCTAGTTCGCCTTGCCAGGTTAACAAAAATATTTCCGTTGAACCCGCTACAACATGGGTAAAACCACCGAGTGCAATAACATAGGTCATTAAAATAATAACCCAGAATTCAGTACCTTTGGAGCTGGGCATCATCCATACCATAGAGGCAATGATAAACCCTGCTGGAATACCATGTTGGAATGCCTGGAAAACACTGCGTTCCACAAAATGATGTGATATGGCGTTAAACCCGGCCAGTTGATCGGGGGTAAACATGCCGGTATGCACGGTAAAGAAAGCTGTTAAACAGGTGCCAATCATATTGGCGGCAAAAACAATTCCCCATAAACGCATTGTTTTAGATAAAGTGCGTGCTCCAAAATCTTTTAGTACAGGCAAAACAACCGTAATTGTGTTCTCTGTGAATAGTTGTAAGCGACCCAGAATAACAATCAAAAATCCTAAACAATAACCAAAATTTTCGATGATTTCGCGGGCAGGGGTATCGGGTAAAATATCATGCAAAATGCCTTCGGCGAATACTGAAAAACTAATACCCAGGCCAGCGGCTAAACCAGCTGCCCATAAAGAGAAGGTAGGACGGCGTAACTCTTCCTCACCCTCTCTTGAAATAATTTCGAAAATGGTGGGGGCACGGAGTCTTAAATTACCATCAATTTGCTCCGCTTCTTTCTCTTTTTGAAAACGTTTACTAGAGCGATTAGGGGTTTGATTCGCACGGGCAGGTGGTACACGGCCAGCAGAAGGAGGAGGGGGCGGTTGTTGTTGCATTATATTTCCTTAATCCTGAATGTAGAAACTAAAACCGACGGCTGGTTCAAAGCCACGATTCTCTGGGGTAGGTATGTCGTAAATTCCACCACGCGCCAATACTGTTTTTGTTCGCTGATCTAAAATCATAAAGCATTCCCCTGTTTGATAACGAAAGCCGTTACTTTCATTCATATCAATAATGTTATGAATGCTTTTATTGTCTAGGGCTTGGGCGATACGTTTAATGTTTTCTGTTGCTGGCGGCGGTGGTAATTGTCGATTATCTGCGCTCTTTAATTTTTCTGCATTATAGTATTTTTTCAATACTTGTGGATGACATAATAAAACTACAGGCTCAACAAGTTTATCCATTTTTCTAAGGGCGTTTAAGGCTAATGCCGTTAATTGAACAAACTGTTGTGTATCGGTGGCACCAACACACTCTACGCCCACTTGCAAGCGTTGCCGGTGTGCTGTTTTTTGATGCAGTATTGTGCCGTAATACCCCAGCATCAATGGTCGGGCTTTGTCTTTAAGTCTGGTAATGGCCAGTCTTGCAATTTGCGGTGTGATATCGGTGCGAATAGCTACGGTTTTCCCTGTTTCCACTTCTATGCTGTGAAAAGTGTTTTCGTCACTTTCGCCACCAATATCAGGTAAAGCGTCGTAGTATTCCAGCAAAGGCGGTAAAACCAGAGTGATATCATGCTGCTTGAATAATGCGCGTATAATGGCCAGTTTTTCTTCTTGCTGACACGCTGTTTCGCCAATTAAATCATGCACACCGGGGGGTAAAAGTGGTAATACTGTGGACATTATTATTCTCTAGTTGGCGGGGGGTAGTGCTGGTGATAATTGCAGCATATTAATGGTGCCGTTATTTAATAAGAAACTAATTCGATAAGGGTAACCTTTTTTATAGGCGACGACAAATTCTCCAATCATGCGGCTTTTTAATTCCAGTTCTACAAGACGTTCTAAAAAACCACGCGCATAAGTATTAATATTAATACCTTGCAAATCATTTCTGAGTAAAAATAAATCTTTTACACCGTCTTCATTAAAGTCATGAATTAAGGTAGGGGAGCCTGCATCAGGAATTAAATAGCCATAGGCACTGTCTTGTTCCACATACTGGCCACGCTGAATTTCATAAAGTTTAAAATAACTAATGGCTTCCGGGGCGACAATGGCGGCAACCTCGCTATAGCCATCACCGTCAAAATCTTCGGCGGCAATAGCCTTAGACCAAAAATTGTTTTTATCTTTTGGAAAATCAACAACAGGCACCAACTTGTCTAAGTTCGGCATTAACATAACAGCATGCGAGCTTTTGCCCGTAACACGCTGTGTTACAATCACTTCATTCAATTTATCGTTGTTAATGTCTGTAATAATTGGTTGATTATCTTCAAATATAACAATTTCACCATCTTTTTGTTCAGGCTGGTAACTAAGTATCTGGCCATTGGCCATTAAAACATTAAGTTGTGTGGGGTAAAAATCTTTTAGCCCTGAGGCAGATACCAGGCCTGCTTTACTTTGAGTAGCTTTCAATTTAATGGCATCAGAAAACCAGGCATAACGTATGTCGCCGCTTTCTTTAGAAAAGGCATGCGTTCTTGGTGCCAGGTTTGCAGGTGGCTTTCTTTCATCTGTTGGTTTAAATGCATAATTGGGTGTAGGCGTTAGTAAAAGGCTGCCAATGGCAGGAACGACTTGATAATAGTTTCCTGAAAAAGCTTCGGCCATTATATCGCTGCCGTCGGAAAAAAGCCTTCTGATGCGCTCATCAGGCTGTGCCTGTACCAGTTTTGCCTCTACTGTTTCCAGGTTTTTGCCACGAAAAACCGGTACCTTGGCTTTTAACGTTTTATCCTGTGCCGCGGCGGGCTCAAATGATACGACCACTAGCATTAACAGCATGCAGAAACGCTTTGTATGCAGGGGGAACTGCTGCATTAGCCCTGTTAAGGCAAGGTAATTTACCTGTCTCATATTCAAAATGTTATACAGACAGTTTTAAATGGTTGCCAATAACTATCTAACTGCTTTATGGTAAATGACCCCTACAGGGTTACAAAAGAAATACTATGTATGCGATTAATTTTTTTTCTTAGTTTATTGTGGGCATGGCAGTGCTTTGCAGTAGAGCTTTCATTTTCCTGTGGTTCTGTTGGCCTAGAATTTCAATTATGCCAGCAAAACGTGGCAGAATGGGAAAAGAAAACAGGGCATCATGTGCGGATGGTTTCCGCGCCAAAAGGTGCCAGTGCACGACTAGCCCTCTATCAGCAGCAACTATCAGCCAAATCAGAAGATTTGGATGTTTTTCAGGCTGATATTGTTTGGCCGGGTATTTTGGCACCGCATCTTTTAGATTTAAAGCCGTACTTTACGGAATTAGAACGACAAGATTTTTTTGAGACAGCAATTGATAACAACACGGTTGATAACAGGTTGGTTGCTTTGCCATGGTCGGTTGAAGCGGGTTTATTATTTTATCGTAAAGACTTGCTGGAAAAGTATGATTTTCAGCCACCAAAATCGTGGCCAGAATTAACTAAAATAGCGCTTTCTATCCAACAACAGGAAAACCAGCAGATGGATGAAAAAATCTGGGGCATGGTTTTCCAGGGACGTGCCTATGAAGGCCTAACCTGCAATGCACTAGAGTGGATAAATGGTTTTGGTGGTGGCACCATTGTTGATGAGACGGGGAATGTTACGGTTAATAACCCGCAGGCTGTAAAAGCCTTAACCATGGTACAGCAATGGATTAACCCTAAGGATGATGTACCGGCTATTACCCCCTATAGTGTATTAAATTATACAGAAGAGGATGTGCGCAGCGTATTCCAGGGCGGGCAGGCGGTTTTCATGCGTAACTGGCCTTATGCTTGGCCACTTCTGAATGCACCGAACAGCCCGGTTAAAGGTAAAGTTGGTATTATGCTTTTGCCCGCAGAAGGTGGCGAGAATAATTTTACGGGCACTATGGGCGGGCAGCACCTTTCCATTTCGCGTTATACCAAACACCCTGAAATTGCGATTGATTTGATTCGATTTTTAACCTCCGATGATATTTTAAAGCGTCGGGCGATGTATTTAGCCAAAGACCCTGCAAAACCAAGAATGTATAAAGACCCTGATATTATGGATAGCAGCGCCCATTTACCGCCCGCTTATCAGCTTTATCAAGGTAAAGCCGTTAACAGACCATCCAGTGTTTCAGGTATTCATTACAACCAAGTAAGCACAACATTTTGGAATGGTGTGCATCAGGTTATTGCCGGCACTTCCCAGCCAAAACAGGCGTTGCGGGAAATTGAACATGGCATTCAAGAAATTTTAGATAAGTAAAACGTTTTTTATAAATTTTTCATAAGCGCATAAAGAAATCTTTATGCAAAAAGTATATTTTTTATAGGATATTAATACCTACTTAATTTTTGTATGTGATTATATCACTATATTTTCTTACATTTTTAAATAATTTTTTTAAAGGCTCATATGTTCAGTTTTTACCATCGCTTGACGATGCTCGGTACTCTTATATCTATACTTTCTTTCTCCGCTGCAAATGCCAGTAATATGCCAGAAAGTGGCCAAACAGCCACCCCGATAGGCTATTTAATGTACTGCCTAAAATTCCGTCAGGATTGCAATCGTCGCGCAATTTCCTATGCCCATGAAAACATTGAAGACTTAATGCACAAAGTGCAAACCAGTGTAAATTTACATATACGCCCGACGACTGACATGAGAAACTATCGCAAAGCTGATCACTGGACGATTCCAACCAATGGCCGAGGAGACTGTGAAGATTTCGCCCTGGCAAAACGTGTTATGCTTTTAAAGGCCGGCTTGCCTGCTTCTTCATTACTACTGGCCAGTGCTATTAACGAGCGCGGAGAGCCACACATGGTGCTAATTGTACGCACTAAAAAACAAGATTATGTTTTAGACAATACAAAGTATTATGTGAAAAAATGGCAGGAATTACCATACACCTGGGTATCTATTCAGGATATGAAAAACCCCATGCGCTGGAAAAAGCCTGATTTAATGATGGTTGCCCAACTTCAAGGTGCTGAGCAGAAACGGCTTGAAATAGAAGGGTAGAGTGGCCATAATGCAGAAAAAAATTCTGTATTGCAGTCTGCCTTATGAACCCGGTTATAACCCGCGAACTTTCCACTAGTTTCACCACACCCCTTGCCTATATATTCCTGATTGCTTTTCTGGTTTTATCAATGGCGGCTGCTTTTTTTTTAGGGCGCTTCTTTGAAACCGGGCAAGCCAGCTTGCAAGCCTTTTTCCAGTTCCATGGCTGGCTATATCTATTCTTAATTCCTGCGCTTACCATGCGTTTGTGGGCAGAAGAAAAGCAGACCGGTACAATGGAATTACTGCTTACATTACCGGTTAGAACCGGTTCCTTAATACTCAATAAATTTTTGGCTTGCTGGCTATTTGTTGGTTTTGCATTGGCGTTGACTTTTCCATTATGGCTGACGGTTAATTATTTAGGGAATCCTGATAATGGCGTAATTGCCGTAAGTTATTTAGGCAGCTGGTTATTAGCTGGTGGCTTTATTGCTGTAGGGAGTTATGCGTCAAGCCTTAGTAATAATCAGGTCGTTTCTTTCGTATTAGCGGCGGTTATCAGCCTGTTTTTTATTTTTAGTGGCACGCCCCTTGTGCAAGGTTTTTTTGGCAGTTGGGCGCCTGATTTTATAGTAGAAATTTTACTGCACATCAGTGCTATTACCCATGTGGAGCCTTTTTTTCAGGGGCTAGTCTACCTAAATAATATACTTTTTTTTGCGCTGATGATCGGCTTCTTTTTATACGCCACATACCTTAATATACAGGAAACAAGATGAAACGTGTTTTACCGGTAATTGTAATAGGTTTAGTGCTGTTGGCTGTTGCTTCGCTATTGGGGAAAGCCTTGCTGCCCTCTTTTAAAATAGATGCAACGGAGGATAATCTTTATACCTTGTCTGAAGGTAGCAAAACAATATTGGCGCAGGCCAAGGAGCCGATTGATCTTACCTTATATTATTCCACCGCAATCAGCCAGTTTGTGCCACAATACGGCGCACTGGCTGAACGCATTGAAAGCCTGCTAAAACAGTATCAAAATCAGGGTAATATTCGGTTTCATGTTATTAACCCTGAACCGTTTAGTGCCGCAGAAGATGCCGCACTGGAAGCCGGTTTAAAAAGTGCCAAAATTTCCGCTGATAGTGACCCGGTTTATTTTGGCCTAGTAGGGCGCAACAGCACAGGCGAGCAAAACATTATTCCCTTTTTCGCCATAGAACGGGAAGCATATCTGGAATACGACTTAACAAAGTTTGTATCTGACTTGGTCGATACAGGTAAGCCAGTTATTGGTATGATTTCTACGGTAAACATGGCCGGAACTTTTGGCTATAGCCCAACAGGACAACAGCCCCCTTGGGTGATTTACGAGCAGCTACAGCAGTTTTTTGTTGTTGATGATCTAAAAATTAATGTGCAGGCAATTCCCAAGGATATTGATACGCTGTTAGTAGTACAGCCGGATACCTTGCCACAAAAAGCTTTGGAAGCAATACAAGCTTTTTTAGAAAAAGGCGGCAAAATGATTGTTTTTGATGATCCACTATTTGAATACGCAGCTGGAAGCGAGAACAAGCCGGAAAAAACAGACATTACCTTTGATGATATTTTAAAGCAGTATGGCATTACGATAAGCAAACAATTTGTTGCTGATTATGATTATGCCCGCCGCGTATCCGTGCGGGAAGATGTTTACCAGCGGCAATCAACCTATCTAGCCTGGCCATTATTTTCAGGGCAGGCGTTGAACCCAAAAGAACCCAGCCTGGCACAATTAAAAGAAATTGGTATGGCAACGGTAGGAGCTATTACAGTTGATGAAACGGCATCAATTACGCCTCTTATTACCAGCAGCAAGAATTCCATGCTGCTGCCTACAGAATTACTACAGCCCGTGCCACGGCCAGAAGCATTAATTCAAGCATTTAAAGCAACGCCTGAAGATTATTTAATTGCAGCACGTATTCAAAATAAAAAAGCGACAATCATTGTGGTGGCAGATGCCGATATTTTAACAGATGACATGTGGGTGCAGGTTGGTAATTTTATGGGGCAGCAGTTGGTAGTTCCTACGGCCAATAACGGCGCGTTCGTGTTAAATTTATTAGAAAGTTTGGCGGGTAACACGGCCTTAACGGAGTTGCGGAGTCGCGGTATTGCGACGCGTCCCTTTAGCCGTGTGCAGGAATTGCAGAAACAGGCCGAATTTCAGTTTCGGCGCCAGGAAGAAACCATTACTGAAGAATTAAAGCAAAGTCAGGCCGAACTGGAAGCATTAATGACGGGTGATGCTGGCTTAGAAGCCAGTATGGTTATTACGCCAGAACAGCAGGAACTAATTGAACAACAACAGCAGCAAGTGATTGAACTAAGAAAAAATCTTAGAAAAGTGCAGCGTTCCCTAAGAAAAGATGTTCAGAAAATGCAATATACGTTGTTGTTTATCAATATGTTACTGATACCAGTTATGCTTGTTGCTGTTGCAATTTGGGCAATTCGCAAACGCTGGCATTTGTTTTATTAATGGATTACCAGTTTCCTATCGCCTTTGCAGATACAGATGCTGGCGGTGTTGTTTACCACAGCCGTTACTTAGAAATCGCTGAACGTGCACGCAGCCATTGGCTGCAACAAAAAGGGTATGGTAACCAAGATCTACTGAAACAGGGAATCGTTTTTGCAGTGCATAAACTGGATATAACCTATCATCGGCCTTTTCAATTGGATGATACAGTGACTGTGAAAACAGCAATAGTACAGCAAAAGGCTGCAACCTTGCATCTTCTACAAGAATTTAAATTAGGTAATTCTGCTATTTATACAATCATCAATGTCACATTGGCCTGCTTGAAAGACAACAAGCCAACGCGTATTCCCGCTAATCTGTCGCTATAGTACTTCCAAAATAAAACCGTGAGGGGCTGCGAGCGGGGCAAAATTTTGCTTATGTATGAAGAATACACGGCGCTCAATTTTACTTGCTCTTGCCTCCACACGGGTTTATTTTGGAAGCACTCTATAATAATCCTACTGCGCTGCTCTTAGAGCTTGCCCCAAAATTCAACTTATACGTGGGTTTCCGCGCAAGCTCTTAGCAAGGCCATTGCTTTGTTAACGGTTTCTGCGTATTCCATTTCAGGGTCTGAATCGGCGACGACACCACCACCGGCCTGCACATACAATGTATTGTTTTTTATCAAAGCCGTACGCAAGGCAATACACATATCCATTTCGCCCTGTATCGTGTTTTTCGAAGAAAAATAGCCAACACCACCGGCGTAAAAACTGCGTCCTTGCGGTTCCAGTTCATGAATAATTTCCATGGCTCTAATTTTAGGGGCACCGGAGACTGTACCGGCAGGGAAACCTGCTAATAACGCATCCAGACAATCTTTATCATCGCGTAACTTGCCGCGCACCTGACTAACGATATGCATAACATGAGAATAGTACTCGACGGTAAAGCGATCCGTTACCTCTACTGTTTCCGGTTTTGAAACACGGCCAATATCATTTCGGCCTAAATCCAGCAGCATTAAATGCTCGGCACGCTCTTTCGGGTCGTTTAAAAGTTCCTCGGCTAATTGTTGGTCTTGTTCTATGGTCGCACCGCGCGGGCGGGTGCCGGCAATGGGGCGCACATAAACCTGGCCTTCTTCAACTTTAACCAGTGTTTCAGGGCTGGAACCTACCAAAACATAATCATCAAATTTGATATGAAAAAGATAAGGGGAGGGATTTAAACGTCTTAAACGCCGGTAATAATCAAACGGTTTAATAGAAATAGATTGCTGAAAGCGTTGCGATGGAACAATCTGGAATGCATCGCCCGCAATAATATAATCCTTGCAGCGTTGCACCATTTCCAAAAACTGTGGTTTGCTAACATTCGATACCGGGTTAATTTTAGCCTGATAATCAATTTTATGATTAGAGAAAGCGTCTGCAAGTGGCTGCTTTAGTTGCATAGCAGCTTTTTCTAGGATTGCTTTCTGTTGCGCAGATTGCGCTGTTGCATAAACTGGTGCACACAGAAAAGTGACATCTTTAATGTGATCCATCACCGCAATTAATGTTGGCCGGAATAAACAGCAGTCGGGAATATCTAGCATGCTGTCTTTGGCATCCGGCAATGTTTCCAGCATTCTAATGGTATCAAAACCTAAATTACCAAAAATACCGGCGGCCATGCTTGGTAATTCCTTTGGAAAATCAATCCGACTTTCTTTTATAAGGTTACGCAAACTTTTTAGTGGGGCATTCTCCTGTGCTTGTCCATTAATATAGGCAACCCCGTTTTTGCATGTCCAGATAACATCAGGCTGGCAACCTATTACAGAATATCGTCCGCGATAGCGGCCTTGTTCAACAGATTCCAGTAAAAAGCTATAAGGCTTATCTTGTGTTAATTTTAGATAGAGAGAAACAGGCGTTTCCGTGTCCATCACCAATTGTTCAAAATGAAACCCCGCCATAGCTAGACAGCAGTCTTTTTCATTAAAATATTGGCACATTTTGCCAATTCTTTCGGAATATCTGTGCGTGTCACAATATAATCTATCATGCCGTGTTCCAGTAAATATTCGGCTGTTTGAAAGCCTTCGGGCAGTTGTTCTCGTATTGTTTCTTCAATAACACGTTTACCGGCAAAGCCAATGGTTGCCTGTGGTTCAGAAAAAGTAATATCGCCCAGCATGGCAAAACTTGCTGTAACACCGCCTGTGGTGGGGTCAGTTAACAAAACAAAATAGGGCAGGCCAGCTTCTTTTAATTTTTGTACTGCAATGGTGGTGCGTGCCATTTGCATTAAAGATAAAATACTTTCCTGCATCCGCGCCCCGCCGGAAGCCGGGATAATAACGAAGGGTAATTTTGACTCTATCGCAATATCAACGGCTTTGACAATTCCTTCGCCCACGGCAACGCCCATGGAACCTGCCATAAATTCAAAGTTAAAAATGGCGGCAACCATAGGTGTTGCCTCCACATTACCTTTTGCAATAATCAGGGCATCTTTTTCACCAGTTACTTTTTCCGCCTCTTTATGGCGTTCACTATATTTTTTCCGATCCTTAAATTTTAAGGGATCAATAGCAACTTTTGGCAAATCAAATTTTTCATGGCCATTAGAAAACAGCAGTTCCAGACGCTTGTTAACGTTAATCCGGCCATGATGATTACAATGATGACAAACATTATGATTGGCGGCATAATCGCGATGAAACAACATTTCGCCACAACCCGGGCATTTATGCCAAAGGTTATCGGGCACGTTTTTTTTCGTATTATTGGTGTGCTTAATTTTAGGACGTATTAGATTGGCAAGCCAGCTCATTCTATCTGTTTAGGGCTAAAAGCGCCTGTTTTCAATCGTTAGCTGCCAAACTTTTCATATAATGCCGTTTCAATAAAGCCATAGTACCATTCCAGCATTTCTTGTGGCAGGCTGTATTTGTTTTTTTCGGGTGGAATGGCTTTTTTGGCGGGTAAATGTAGAATATGTAGTTGTATTTGATAGCAGGTAGAAGCTGATAAACCTGCACGCCAGCAAAGCGCAGTGCAAAGCTTGGGTTTTCTTGTTTTTAACAAATAGTCAACATGCTGCTTAGGGAGTTTTAAAACGGTAGAAATTGCATTGATAACAGCCCAGCGATTGCCTTGTATCGCTTCTTTGTAAACAATGTCATTAACGCCTAAAGACTCATCAAAAATTGCTGGTTCGGGGGCTTCAAGCTCTTCAAACTCAGCATCAATAACAAGTGGATTCGCATTTTCCATAGACCTATCGACAATTATATGATTAAGATGTTGAAAAAGTTATAATGCCTTCACGTTTTCATATTATTGCCCTTACACTGGCACTAACCATCATCGGCCTATGGCTGTTTTGGTATAAATACAGTGTATTGCGTTACCCTTTAACCCCTGATTCAGAATACCGCAGCTGGTATGTAGAAACCACTTTAACAGCAAGCCCCAAAGCAAATGAACCGGTTACAATTCAAATGTGGTTGCCGTCTAAAAGTAATAACCAGCTGGTTAGCTTAGATGAAACGTTCGTAAGCAGTGGCTATGGTATTCAAAAAAAGTTTGATAGTAAAACGGGCAATCGTTGGGTTATCTTAACAAAGCGCAATTTAAAAGAATCGGAGTCTATTCTCTATCGTACCACCTTGGTTGAGCTGGACTCTCGTGTTGACAGACAACAACAATCAGCCATTAGTAGCCTCTATAATCAGGATAATCGCTACCAGCTCAATCTGCCTGATAATGCCCCGCTGTTTATTGCTATTGATTCCATTATCGAAGAAGCCCGCTCTCGTTCTGCCGATGAAAGCAGCTTTGCAACAGAAATTTATCAGCTGGCTGCTTTGCAAGATGAGCGTACACGGATTATTTCTTATGAAGCAGAAGAACTTAAGCAAAATAAAAACTTGCCCCGCGCAGATGCCTTGGCTGTTCTTCTGTTAAACACTGCTGGCATACCGGCACGGTTAGCGAATGGTGTATTGCTAGCAGAAGGGCAGCGACGCGTATCCATTAATCATTGGACAGAAGTTTGGATAGATGGACGTTGGCAGGTTTTTACAGATAATATTTTGCAAAGCAAACCTAAGAATTACTTAACCTGGTGGTATGGTTATCAGCCACTTGTGCGCTATAGCGGGGCGCGTAATTTGGATACATTGATATCCGTTAAACGCAACCTGGATAAGGCCTTAACCAGTGAATTAGCGGAGCAAAGACAAAACGCCTTGCCTATTCCAACGCTGTACCAGCTGCCGGTTGGCACACAGCTAATTTTTGAAGTATTATTACTGATTCCTATCGGTGGTTTGGTCATTGCCTTTTTACGACAAATTATTGGCTTAATAACCTTTGGTACATTTATGCCCGTATTGATTGCGCTGGCGTTCAGAGAAACAGGCTTATTTGCGGGTATTGTTTCTTTTTCTATTGTTGTTTTTCTGGGGTTACTTGTAAGAAGTTATTTCCATAAGTTACAGTTACTACTGGTGCCAAGGCTGGCTGCTGTCTTAACTGTGACCGTGCTTATTCTAATTGCTTTTAGTTTATTGGTGCATGCATGGGGATGGTCTGTTGGTTTAAGTGTATCTCTGTTCCCTATTGTGATTATGGCGATGGTTATTGAACGGATGGCCTTGCAATGGGATGAATATGGCGCGAAGAAAGCTATTCACACCGGGTTGGGAAGTTTATTGGCAGCAGTCATTAGCTATTTTATAATGAACCTGAAAATTGTGGGGCACTTGCTGTTTACCTTTCCGGAATTACTCTTAGTTATTTTGGCGCTAACGATTATAATGGGGCGTTATAGTGGTTACAAATTAACAGAGTATTGGCGTTTTAAACAATTATGATCTGGTACAAACGCTATAAGGAAAAAGGTATTGTGGGCATTAATGCGCGTAATAGCCGTTACATATTTCCCAATAACAAGCGAAAATATTTTCAGCTGGTTGATGATAAGCTGGAAACGAAGACGGTGGCGGTGCAGGCTGGTATTCCTGTGCCTGAACATTATGAGACAATAATATACCAAGCACAGCTTAAGAACCTGGAACAAATTTTAAAACCTTATCATTCATTTGTTATAAAGCCCGCGCTGGGCAGTGGCGGGCAAGGCATTATGGTTATTGAAAAAAGGCGCGGCGATTATTTTGTAAAAGCCAGTGGCGACGCTGTAACCATGGCTGAAGTTCAGCAACATATCAGTAATATTTTGAGCGGCCTATATTCATTAGGTGGGCAAAGCGATAAGGCTATTATTGAATATCGGGTACAAATCGACCCTGTTTTTAGTGATATTTCATGGAAAGGTGTGCCTGATATTCGGGTACTACTTTATAAAGGCATACCTGCCATGGCGATGCTGCGCTTACCAACCCGTGCTTCGGATGGTAAGGCTAACCTGCATATGGGCGGTATTGGGTGTGGTATCAATCTAGAAACAGGTATGACGACCACTGCTACGCAAGGGAATAAATATATTACCACACACCCTGAAACTGACGTAATTTTAAAAGGTCATATTATTCCTGATTGGCAAAATATTCTTAATATGGCTAGTCGTTTTTATAGTCTAACAAAACTAGGCTATCTGGGGGTTGATATTGTACTAGATGAAAAACTAGGCGCCTTAGTATTGGAAGTAAATGCGCGCCCGGGTATTAGTATTCAAATTGCCAATAAACAGGGGCTTGAACCCATTTTACGAAAAATTGATCAATCTATTACTAATATTCACTTAAATATCACATAAATAACTAATTAATAACAAAAAATACCATTAAATCGATCTAAATTTAATCATCTGTTAACATATAAACTGCATAATCATTACATGATACAGTTTGTTAAAAACACTTCCGGTACTTTTGCTATAATTGCTGCCATTGTTTTATTACCTATGGTAGGTTTAGGCGGGGCTGTATTAACATCTGGTAATGCTGTTTTAAATAAATCAGATTTGCAAAACGCTGCTGATTTAGCTGCTATTTCTGCTAGTGCCACACAATTGGAAAATACTATAAAAGGCATGTCTGCGGAAGAATCTAGCCGAAAAGGTGGGGAAACGATGCAACGTTTTTATGCCTACAATATAGATAAAAATCCAGATGAATTTGAGTTTACAGATGAGGGGACTGGAAGATTATCTATTAATGATGCTGGCAGTACAGAAATTGCATTTAATGCCTATAATCCTGACAGAATTAACTATAATATTACGGCAACAGCAAGTGGAAATTATGAAGCTACTGCAGGTGGCGAGAGCACTTTTGAGTTGGTATATATGTATGATACTTCAAATTCAATGTACCGAACCGAAAGCCGAGGGGTAGACAGCGGGAAAACAGGAGTTGAACGTGTTCTAGAGAGTGCACAATCAAACTATCTTGCGCTCTTAGGGGGCTTATCGCGTGAGCAAAAAGACAATATTAGAGTGGCACAAGGTAGTTATCACTCTGTTACTCAGTTTATGACACCTGTGTTTACCAGTAATGAAAATCGATTAATCGCTGAAATTGAAAGGCGCTACCCTGGCAACAGAGTTGTTGGTGACCCCAGAACATCCCATCCAAGTTATACGCGGGGTAAAACAAATACCCATGAGGCTGTTAGCGCTGCAATTGAAAAACTAAATAATAACAACTTTAATGTTCCCGGCAAAACAAATAGTCAGATCATAGTACTGATGACAGATGGGGCGCCTAGTTTGAGAACAGAGAACGATGCCTACGGCAATTTTGATCGATTTAATTTTTTTGATACCAGTATGACTGAAAAAGAGATTGAAGTTAGACGAATTTCAGAATTGTGTAAATCTTTCACCGATAAACCGAACAACTATATATTTACTATCTATTTTGAAACATACAGACACAACCCAACTGACAAAATACTTGAAGTTCAAGGCATGCAGAATTGCCAGAATGCTGGTTTCTATGAAGCAAGAACAGGCGCCGAGCTTGATGAGGTTTACGGAGCTATCAGAAGAAAACTTAGTGACTTTACTTACAATAAAGTAAAAATTGTTAAATAAGGAGTTTCAATTAACATAGTGATTCCAAAATAAAACCGTGAGGGGCTGCGAGCGGCGCAAAATTTCGCTTATGTATCAAGAATACACGGCGCTCAATTTTACTTGCTCTCGCCTCCACACGGATTTATTTTGGAATCACTATATTTTTGAGGAATAGGTTCCAGCCAACGTTTAAACGGTAATTTTGCCTTTTGCAGAGGTTTCTTTAGAAAAATATGCTGGTAGCATGATATTGCTTATTGCAAAAACCAAAGCTTATTGAGTAATCGGTTCGGGGTTTTAAATATCACTGTTAACGGCTGGCCAGGTTTCCCGATGATGGATTGATGTGTTGCAAGAATGATTCGAGCATATTGCGGGTTCTGGCTCATTTCTTTAGGCAGGCCGATCATTTGCTGATTGCTGGCACCTTCAATAGCCTTGATTTTTGCTTGTATAGTTGTGTTATCTGCAAGTTTAATAACCGCCTGTGTACCAGTAGAAAGTTGCGGAACATTTTGCCAGGAAATCAAAGCCTCAACCGTTGTTTCTGGATATTGTAATACCATTAAAGGCGCGCCTTCTTTTACCCAGCTGCCATCAGCCACTAAAAGTTCGACCGGCTTGCAATCACAAGGGCTATCTAGTTTTATTTGTTGTAACTGCTGTTCCAGAAGCTCTTGTTTTTTAGAGAAAAAATCTATTTCGGCGTTCACCAATGCTATATCGCGCAGCACTTCATCGGGAGTATCTTTATTGTTAAAAATTTCAGCCACTTCAGCACGCTCATTGGCTTCTTGAAGCTGTGCTTTTACTGCTGCTAAGGTTGCCTGTGTTGTTTTAAATTCCTGTTCTGCTATTTGTAATTGTTCAGCTGTAACATGACCTTTATCATAAAGATTTTCCGTACGTTGATAGGCTTTTTCAGCCTGCTCAGCCATAGCAGTGGCGGCAACACCTTCAGCCAGGCGCTGTTGGCTAACACTTTTGGCGGCTTTGCGCTGATAATAGGCATTACGCCCGGCTTTTTTTAATTGGCTTTCTAATACGGCAAGACGCTGCTGTTGTAATTCTGTTTGAATTTTAACGGCTTTTTGTTCCGCCATTAAATCCATGTTTTCAATATGTAATAACGGTTGTCCCTTTTTAAAAGCTGTGGTGTTCTTCGTGTTTTTAGACAACAAGACACGCCCATCACTAGGGGCTGTAAGGGTTATGGCTGGTGCAGTAATCGCGGCATACGGCGATTCCAAGCGGAAAAACCAATAATGCAGGTAGGAACCTATAATAAATAATAGGCCTGCTAAAACCGCTAATGCAATAATATGGCGGGTGGGGTGTACTTTGGCATTTGTTTGTATATCTTGGTTGCGCTGCAGCACAGCCGCGCTGGCAGCAGCTTCTATGCCGCGTACCTGTACAGGAATTTGCTGTCGATAACAATTAACCATATAATGCAACATGCCGGCAGTGGCAGGGGAAACATCAATAAATTGAAAGCCAATGTAACCGCCTTCTGTAATGTGCACTACTTCGGCTTTAACGCTACAGTTTTTTAGTTGCCCTTCATCTGTTGGCAATTGCAGGCGAATATCGACTTGCTGTTTTAAAATATAGCGGTTTTTACGATCTATTATAGCTATGCCCCCTTGCGACCAGTTAACAATATGCGCGGGACGCCGGTTAATTAAGGCACCAAAATGCTGTGCCTTGTAACGCTCAAATAAACGCTGGCTACCATTCAGGTGCATCACATTGTCATGCTCGTTTTGTGGGTTATCGGCCATATTGGATGACAATATAGTTTAAGAGATAAATAAACGTAAAACTGACCACCAGTTGAGTGCTAACAGCGATAGCCGTGTGCTGGTGTTTTACGGAAAGCAGGCTGTTCAGTTCGGGCAGAATCTGCCCTGTCCAGCCTTGTAATTGCGGGCGAAACACCGCACGCAATTTTATAACAGCACCGGCAACCTGATTGTAGTACAGCATGATCGGCATAGAAGGTTGCCAATTACGACCCATTATAGTTAGGCTGTAGATTGTACGGGTAATGAGAACCCATAAAATATAGAGTGTTAACAGCGGAAGAAACGCATAGCCCTGGATGCTTGATAATAATAGCAAAACGGGAGCCGATAAGGTTGTCCACGGTGCGATAAATTGATCAGCCAGTGACCACCAGGTAAATACTGGCATGCGGTGCGGGCCGATATTAATCGCTTTGCGCCCGGCACGATACATATTGCCGTACCATCGGCGCATTAGTGGAATAGTCTGTTGCGTGAAGGAACCCGGTTTTGGTGTTTCCAAACTAGTGACCATTACATCAGGCAAATACAGCATCTGCCAGCGTCGCTTTAACAGCCATAGCCAACTGGACTTATCCTCGCCTGTTACAAACTTAATGCGCCCATATAGCCAATGTTTGATAGTATCGTGCTGAATTTGTGTAATAAATGAATCTTGCGTCACTAAATGCGTGCGAAATACAGAAAATCGCCCTGTTAAAACCAATAGGCATTTTGAAAGTGCCATAGAGCCCATTAACCAATGCCGCTGGCAATGTTTCAAATTATACCATTGTTGTAACATCGGGTTATCGGGTTGCACGACAGCGCGGTTATTCACTGTTAATGCCCCTAGTTTTTCATTGGCATAAAAGTAGGGGGAAACTTCTTCAAAGCAACCGTGCGGAATTAAACTATCGCCATCCATTAAAATGGTCAGCCCATTTTGTTGCTCTGGTTGCCGCTGTAAAGCACGCAAGGCACTGGCCATGGCCGGGCGTTTGCCTAATCCATTTTGTGGCTCCGTGATTAAGCGATTTTGCGCGCAGGGATATTGACGAAACAAGCTTTCCGCATATAGTTGCTCGTCATGGTTGGTAACGCTGGCAATAATGGTGATAGGGTGGGGGCTTTCTGCCGCCTCTTCAAATAACCTTCTGAAAACAGCTTCAAAAACAATTTCATCTGTCTGGTAGGACATAATAATACAGTTGATGGGGTAATCATGCGCAGCCTGCTTATACAGACAATCTGTTGCGTTTCTCTTGATGGCCGGAAAGCGTACGGTGCGATAATATAAAGAGCGCAATAAATGCAGCCCGCCCCAGCTGTAACGCCAAATACCTATAGCACCCAAGGCAAACAAAACAGCAGGAGGCTGATAGCCTTGTGGCAACATTGCCAGTATGGATAAACATAATAAACAAAGCAAAAACAAACTGATAATAAATTTGGAGAAGCTGCCTTGCATACAGTGGTACTAAAATACAACACTGTAAAAAGTAAAGAAAAATATTCTTAAAAATCAACTATTGGCCTATGCTTAGAAAGTGAAAAGGTATCTTCCACGCAGTTTATTTGGCCGTATTCTTATGATTATACTGTTGCCAATTATTTTGGTGCAGTTGCTTTCAACCTATTTTTTCCTCGAAAGGCATTGGGATACTGTGTCTAGGCGACTAGCTATTTCACTGGCTAATGACATTGAACTGTTATTGAATCTTGAAGAAAATAACACAAAAGCGCAAAAAATACTGCAAGTACGCATGCAACCTGTAGAAACAAATTGGCAAAACTTGCCATCTACAGCCAAGCCTTTTGGCTACCCGGCCTTAAAAAAAGAATTGAATAACCGGTTTCCCTACCCTTTTTATGTAACCAATGCCGGGGAAGATACTCTGGCTATTTATATCAAAAAGCCGGATCAAATTTGGCTATTTTCAGCCAATCACAAGCGCCTGTATAGTATTACTGTTTATCTTTACGTGCTAATTTCAACAATAATGGCGGTTATTTTAGCGACTATAGCCGTGCTATTTTCTCGTAATCAAATAAGGCCTATTCGTAGCCTGGCAAAAGCGATGATCCAGTTTGGTAAAACCAATCATGTGGTGCCTTTAAAGCCAAGTGGCGCAAGGGAAATACAGCTGGCTGCCACCGCTTTTAATCGGATGCAGCAACGCATTAAAAACCAGGTAGAAGAGCGCACCTTTATGCTGGCGGGCATATCCCATGATTTGCGTACCCCTATTGCCCGCATGAAACTGGAATTAGCCATGCTACCGGATGAAACGGCTGGCAATTTCAAGCTAGATCTGAGAGAAATGGAGCATTTAATTAATAGCTATATTGAATTTGTAGAGGCGGGGCAGCATCATCAAAAAGAAGAGATTAGTTTGATAGATCTTTTAGAAGAGAGCATCCAGGATGTTCCTCAGTCAAACAGAGATAAAATACAGCTGCTTGCAAAGGAAAGTATTAGTGTTAAGCTGGACAGAAAAGCAACAAAGCGCTGTTTCTTAAACATACTATTAAACGCATGTCGCTATGGCAATAAAGTTGAAGTTTATGTTCAACGTAAAAAGAATTATTGTCGCATTTGTTTTCATAACGATGGTGAATCTATTCCTTTAACCGATCAGGAAAAGATATTTCAACCATTCTACTCCGCTGATGGCAGTCATCAGCAAGGGGCTGGTTTAGGTTTGGCAATTTGCAAGGATATTATCGAACGGCATAATGGTATTATCTATGTTAATAATAATTTTCGCACGGATGGTGCAACAATTTGTATTGAACTGCCTCTAAAAGCTTACCCCAAAACCCACGTATAAGTTGTAAGAGTTTACACCAAAACCCACGCAAAAGTTGAATTTTGTCTTTTTCGCTGCAAATTCCTTTGAAAAAGATACGAAATAGCCCGCTAGTCCGCCCTTTCCCAAAGAAATTTTCACAGAAAAATACTTCTTTCAACTTATACGTGGGTTTCCGCGTAAGCTCTAAAGATTTGGGCTCATTAGCGAACATAGTGCTCTAAAATCGCCATGCGCATGGCAACGCCCAGGGTTACCTGTTGTTGAATAATGGTATTAGGGTGGTTGTCTAAAAGTTCATCGGTAATTTCAAAGCCACGATTAACAGGGCCAGGATGCATAACGATGGCGGATGATTTGGCAAATGAAAGTTTTTCATTTGTTAAAGAGTAATGTTTTTTATAACTTTCGTCATCAATATTAATGGCTTGCATACGCTCCCGCTGCATGCGCAGCATCATTATAACGTCAGTATCTTTTAAGCCTTGTTCCATGTCTGTATAAGTTTGGCCGTTAACAGCTGTGTCTGGCATCAAAATTTCTGGCGCAATAATGCGCACTGTTGCGCCCAAAGATGACAGTAGTTTAATATTACTATGGGCAACCCGGCTATGCTTGATGTCGCCGCAAATGGCGATGGTTAAATCGTTAAAATTCTTACCAATTTTTTCTGCGTGAAGTTTGATGGCCAAGGCATCTTGCAATGCCTGCGTTGGGTGTTCCAAGGTGCCGGTGCCCGCGTTTATAACCGGGCAATCTACATATTTAGACAATTCAATGGCTTTATCGTTTTCCTGGTGGCGTAAAACAACGGCATCTGGGTACATGGCATTAAGTGTCAAGGCGGTGTCCTTAAAGCTTTCACCCTTTAAAACAGAACTTTTTTCAACCTGTACATTAATAGTTTGCCCGCCCAAACGCTGGGTTGCCATTTGAAAACTAACCAAAGTTCGAGTAGAGTTTTCAAAAAATAACAGAATTATATTTTTGTTTTCTAATGGCTTTTGATGAAATTCCAGCCTATTTTCATAGAAAAAATTAGCGCGTTTGAATAACTGTTGTAATTGCTCAGATGTAACATTATCAACAGTCAGCAGGCTATTTGCTAGAATATTATCCACCAATAATCACGTTATAATTGAATAAATTGTTGCAATTTTTATAATAATTGGCTAAATTGCAATATATAGAAGGTTTAATGGAATTTTTACACTGCCGCATTTATATTAAAACTAACAATTTTCAGGAAACACATCAATGATTTTAACGGCGAACGCTAAAAACAATTTTGAAGAGGAAAAACAGTTTTTACGCGATGTATTTGAAAAAGAAGATCGTAATGGCTCTTCATTTTATATTTATAACTATGACCAGCGTTATTACAAAGTGCTTTCCGCCTGTGCCAAACTGCGGCTAAAAACACGTAATCTGCCAGAAGGCAACCCGCATTACATTGAAATAAATGGCGATGACTGGGCGCGTATCATGGAAGATAATGAAGCCGCTGAAAAAGCAGCAGGAAAAAAAATCAACGTCGCAACAAGAAAAGAAACCTTCTCAAAACGCTGAAAATTCAAAACGGGCAGAGCAGAAAAACAAAAAAGAAAATGTTGTGCCCATCAAACAGCATGAAGATGCGGCACCCAAAAAGAATACTTTCAGCCTTTATGATGATGAAGAAACTGAAAAATATGATCCATTTGGTTCACTGAAAAACAATAAAGAAAAACAAGCGAGCCAACCACAACAATTTGAGATAGAGCAATCTGAATCAGAGCCAGACATTGAATCCGCCATTGAAGACCTAGTGAATCAACAAAAACCTGAAGAAGTTTATGTTCCTGAGCAGCCTGTTGAACAGGAAGCGAGGCCAGAACCTATGTCGCAAACAGCGCCTGCAGAACAGAAAGAAGAACCTATTATGCAACAAGCACCCGTTAATACCGCAAAAAAATCTGATGAAGCAACGCAAAGCAATGCACCGCAACACAATCAATCCGATGACGAGAACCGTTTTCAAGGCGGTGGCAAACGATTAGAAGCCCTTCGTCAACGTGAAAAAGCGGTGCAAATTCGTGAGCAAGCGGTTGATTCCAGAGAAGAAGAGCTTGATGCTGCTGAGCAGGATCTCATTAAAAAACAACAGTCTATGCAGCAAGATAAACAACGCCTGGATACACAGCGTCAGCAAATAGAAGAAGTGCGCAGCAAGGTTAATTCCGAGCAGCAAGAGCTGAAAAAAGCCCGTCAAAGCCTTGAAAAGCTTTCACAAGCACTTTCTGAAACAATGGATGTCTTGTCTTAAAAGCTTGCGCGGAAAGCTTTTAGAGATTAGAAGCTTTTACTGCCCTCTAGCTAAAGCCAATTGCCTTTATACAGTGTCGATCTTATTTTAGACGGCGCAATTAAGAACTAGTCAGCTAAAACTGGCAATTTATCTTTCGCTCAAAAATATACCTGAAAACCTAAATCACAAGTTTTAGGCGACTGGTTCGTATTTTTAATCCGGACTAACGGCATCTAGATCTTGTAGGCCTACGCCCGCCGCGCGAAACGCCGGGTTAATGGGTAAGCCTAAAGCGGCCACGGCTGTATCATCCAGCAAGCCGGGGCTGTTGCTTTGAACCTGTGCTACCAACTGGGTTAAAATAACTTGTTGTTCTTCTTCTGGAAAAGCACTGGCTGTTACAATCAAAATTTCTGCAACATTTGTAGGGTCAGCGGCCACAATAGCAGCCACAATATCGGCTAGCTGATTCTGTATAGCCGCATTATCGCTGTTTGCTAATTGTTGTGCCAATAGGGAGGCTGTGCCGGATGAGCCGTTATTAACAGCAAAACTTGCAATCTGTTGGCTAAGAGAGGGGTTGGCAATGGCCAAGGTTGCGGCCGCCTGAGAACAAATTGCTGTATTGTCTACATTATCAGGTGATGTATTCGCCTCGTTTTGTACACAAGCGGCATTCAACGCAGTGCTGATATCTGTTGGCAAAGCTGTTTGTGCCAGGCTTGCATTGGCTTGAAAAAAAGTAAGGGCAGCCAGGCTAAACAAAGAAGCAGTCTTTATCATCATTTTTTGTTCCTTTTGAAGAAAACAATACTAGTATATTTTTAAAATAAAAGCATTAACATTAGAAATATCACCGGGCGCGATGCTGGATGTGGTATGATTGCCACGACTGATTAAAGGGTTTATGCCTTTTATGAAAGTGCTTATAACCATCTCATGATTAAAACACTGTCGCGCGGTATTTTCGGTTCTGCCAATGATCGCCTGGTTAAAAAATTAAGTAAACGCATCAATAAAATCAATGCGTTGGAACCAGAAATGCAGGCTCTTTCAGATGATCAACTAAAAGCAAAAACCCAAGAATTTCGCCAACGTCTTGAAACTGGTGAAGATTTAGATAATATGGTTTCTGAAGTTTTCGCAACGGTTCGCGAAGCCTCGCAACGCTGTATGGGAATGCGCCATTTTGATGTGCAGCTGGTGGGCGGGCTGGTTTTGCATAACGGGATGATTACTGAAATGCGAACCGGGGAGGGGAAAACTCTTGTTGCAACCCTAGCGGCCTATTTAAATGCCTTGTCGGGCAAGGGGGTGCATGTGGTAACCGTAAATGATTACCTAGCCAAGCGAGACGCCCAGTGGATGAGCAAGCTTTATGAATTTCTAGGGCTTTCCTGTGCCTACATAATAAACGGCCTGGACGATAGAGAGCGTAAGGCTGCCTATCAATGTGACATTACATACGCTACGAATAACGAGTTAGGCTTTGATTACTTGCGGGATAATATGAAATTCCGCGTGGAAGAAATGGTGCAACGCCCTTTGAACTATGCCGTTATTGATGAAGTAGATAGTATCTTAATTGATGAAGCCCGAACGCCTCTTATTATCTCTGGCCCGGCTGAAAGTTCTAGCGAACTTTACATAAAAGTGAATGCATTAATTGGTAGACTGGATGATAGCGCCGTTAGTATTGATGAAAAGCACAGAAATCTTAGCTTAACCGAACATGGTCAGCAACAGCTGGAAGAACTATTAAAGGAAACCGGTTTAATTCAACATGGCGGTTTGTATGATATTCATAACGTCAATTTATTGCACCATGCGCAGCAGGCTATTAAGGCGTGGCGGCTTTATACCAAAGATAAAGATTATGTTGTGCACCAAGGCAAGGTGATGATTGTTGATGAATTTACGGGCCGCATGATGGATGGACGTCGTTTTTCTGAAGGTCTGCATCAGGCCTTGGAAGCAAAAGAGGGGGTGGAAATTCAACAGGAGAATCAAACACTAGCTTCTATTACATTTCAAAATTATTTCCGTAACTATCAAAAACTATCGGGAATGACAGGAACAGCTATGACAGAGGCGGCAGAATTTGAAGAAATTTATGGTCTTAGTGTTGTTTCCATTCCTACCAATGTGCCTGTTCAGCGGCAAGACGAACAGGATAAAATTTACCGTACAGAAGCGGAAAAAAACATGGCTATTGTTGAAGATGTTCTGGAACGCAGTAAATCTGGCCAACCTGTTTTATTGGGAACAACAACTATTGCTAAATCAGAACAATTATCGCAGCTGTTTAAAACGCACAAAATTAACCACTCTGTGCTAAATGCGCGGTTCCATGAACAAGAAGCGGAAATTGTGGCGAATGCCGGTGCACCAGGTGCAATCACCATTGCCACCAATATGGCCGGACGTGGAACAGATATTCAGCTGGGTGGTAATTTAGAGATGCGTTTGCATAACGCGGATGAGCCTGACGCCGTGAAGCAACAACATGCCAAAGACAAGGCAAAGGTTTTAGAAAGTGGTGGGCTGTATGTTTTGGGTTCTGAGCGGCACGAAAGCCGGCGGATAGATAATCAGTTGCGCGGTAGAGCCGGTAGACAAGGTGACCCCGGTCTATCTCTTTTCTATATTTCTATGGAAGATGATTTAATGCGTATATTCGGTTCAGAGCGCATTGACCCCTTATTAAAAAAGCTGGGCCTAAAAGATGGCGAAGCCATTACGCACCCATGGTTAAGTAAATCAATGGAGCGTGCCCAAAAACGCGTTGAAAACCGCAACTTTGAAATACGTAAAAACCTGTTGAAATATGATAATGTGATGAATGACCAGCGTACGGTTATTTATGAGCAACGCCGTGAAATTATGGAAGCAGAAGACGTGCGAGACATTATTAAAGAGTTTCGTGATGATGTGGTGTGCGATATCGTTATTTTGGCTGTTCCCCCTAAATCTTACCCCGATGATTGGGATATTGATGGGCTGGATAATGCCACCAAACGCATTCTAAACCTTGATTTACCCATTCAACAATGGGCCAAAGAAGATGGTGTTTCAGAAGAGGAACTGATTGAGCGTATTCGCGGTGCTTCTGATCAGCACTTTGCCCATAAGCGGCAGCAATATGGCGATGATTTGCTGAAAGAAATGGAGAAATCTATCATGCTTCAAATGCTTGATCAGGTTTGGAAAGAACATCTTTTAGCATTAGACCATCTGCGCCAGGGCATTAATTTACGTGCCTATGCCCAGAAAGACCCGCTTAATGAGTATAAACGAGAAGCCTTTGAATATTTTTCCGCTATGCTGGAGCGTTTAAAAGAAAACGTTGTAACCGTCCTTTCTAGTATGGAAATAGAAGCTGTTCCAAGCGAACCACTTGATTTATTTGGTGCAGAAGAACAGCAAATGCAGGCGTCACACCCTTCTGTAGCACCTGAACCGGCAGAGCAGCCGAATGGAACACCGGCACACACAAGAAATCTATCAGCAACAGGAATAGACACGAACAACCCGGAAACATGGGGGCGTGTGGCGCGTAATGCCCCATGCCCTTGTGGTTCTGGAAAGAAGTTTAAGCATTGCCATGGGGCTCTTTAGGTGACTGGTTTTATAGTGCTTCCAAAATAAAACCGTGAGGGGCTGCGAGCGGCGCAAAATTTCGCTTATGTATGAAGAATACACTGCGCTCAATTTTACTTGCTCTCGCCTCCACACGGATTTATTTTGGAATCACTATATTTTGGAAGCATTATCAATAACGCCCTAATATTGTAAAAATATCCCGCCATGTAGCGGGATATTCCTAAGAGCTTACTCCAGAACCCACGCACAAGTTGAATTTTGTCTTTTCGCTGCAAATTCCTTTGAAAAAGATGCGAAATAGCCCACTATTCCGCCCTTTCCCAAAGAAATTTTCGCAGAAAAATACTTCTTTAAGCTTATATATGGGGTTCCGTGCAAGTTCTAGGCGTTGTTGAAATAAGGATGAAAAGTATATTTCCAGTCTTTTCGCCCCTAAAATAGGCTTTAAATAACCCAGCTAATATATTAGCCGAGTTATTTAAAGCCTATTTTAGGAACAAAAATCCATAAAAATCTATTTTTTTCCCTCTTATCTCAACAACGCCTAAGTAAAATGAACAGCTATTAAGCGGTTAAGCTTGCTAAATCAACTTTCAAACTACGTCCCATTGTGGAACTAATGCTGACGCCTTTCATATATGTTCCCTTAAGCTCGCTGGGCTTTGCTTTTAAAAGAGCATCATAAAGCGATTTAAAGTTTTCTTCCAACGCATTAGCTTCGAAGCTGGCTTTACCAATACCGGCATGAATAATACCTGTTTTTTCTGCCCGATATTCCACCTGGCCATCTTTTGCTGCTTTTACGGCTTCGGCTACGTTGGGTGTTACAGTGCCTAGTTTAGGGTTCGGCATTAA
Organism: uncultured Alphaproteobacteria bacterium; assembly: GCA_963706365.1. Taxonomy (GTDB): domain Bacteria; phylum Pseudomonadota; class Alphaproteobacteria; order JAJTHO01. The sequence goes on from OY970150.1 coordinate 1,486,357, forward strand.
ACCACGCGTACCCAAAATTTTACCCAGGCGACCAACGATACCCATCATATCTGGCGTTGCAATGCAACGCTCAAAGTTAATGTTACCGTTTTGAATTTCTTCCATCAGGTCTTCGGCACCAACAATATCGGCACCGGCTTCTTTAGCGGCTTCGGCTTTATCACCGCGAGCAAAAACAGCTACGCGAATAGATTTTCCGGTTCCGTGTGGTAAAGAGAGCATGCCACGAATGTTTTGGTCAGCTTTACGCGGATCAACCCCTAGCTTGATTGCAACGTCAATGGTTTCGTCAAATTTTGCTCTCGCAGCGGCCTTAACAAAGGCAATAGCCTCTTGCAAAGGGTGAAGGGTTTCATGATCAATAGATTGATCAATTGCCTGTAAACGTTTTGAAACTTTTGCCATGTTATTGATCCTCCAACACATCTAGACCCATTGATTTTGCAGAACCGGCGATCATTTGGCTGGCTGCTGCAATATCATGCGCGTTTAAATCTTGCATTTTCTTTTCTGCAATTTCCGCTATTTGGCTCATTTTAATTTTGCCAATAAAACCACGACCGGTGGTACCGGAACCTTTTTTAATGTTCACTGCCTTTTTAATAAAATAACTAACAGGTGGTGTTTTAGTTATAAAAGTAAAGCTGCGGTCATTGTAGGCGGTAATTACAACAGGAATCGGAGTACCCGGCTCCTCATTTTGCGTTGCAGCATTGAACGCCTTACAAAATTCCATAATGTTTAGGCCACGCTGCCCCAGGGCAGGACCCACTGGCGGGGAGGGGTTGGCCTTACCCGCTTGAATTTCAAGCTTAATATAGCCTTCTATTTTCTTTCCCATTTTAATCTCCTTTCATAATGTTAAGAGTGGTAGTGCGGCAAAATGGTAAGCCTTCTACCTGTTATAGGCTGCTGCTTATAAAGGTTTTTCCGAAAAAGGCAAAAAATATTTTGATTAATACTTTCTTATTTTAAGAATTAACGCAAACATCCAAGATGAACCAAATATCAAAGTCAAGCCCACAAGCAACTTGGCTATTGAGGTAAATAGCACTAACCACAAGGATTGTGTAAAAGTTTCTAACACAGAGAATTTTATAATAATGCCTACTATGGAGGATAAGCTTGTAATACTGTTTGCAACTAAAAACAAACCGACTACCACACAGCTTGCAATTAAAAGAGGCTCTAATTCTTTAGTAATAGTGGGGGTAGAACAATTACCTGTATCCGCTATGTCGCGTATAGTCTTTTTCGTTAGCCACGCGCTTTTACGCCATATTACGATACTGAATATAAGTAAAGCTATTCTCTGTAAAAACAGTAGTAACATTTCATGATCTGAGATGATTAAGTCAAAATCTCTTGAAGAAATCTGCATCAAAACGAGAATTGAGTGATAGGCTATAAATAATGCGAAAAACTTCCAGCATAAAAATGTGGCCTGAAACAAGGTTAGCATAGAACATTTATACTAAATTCGCTCAACATTTCTAATCATTTATTACTATTGTAAGCCCGCCTTCAAACAATCATGAATGTGTAAAATGCCAATGGGGCAGTGTTGGGAATCAACCGCGAATAGAACTGTAATATTATGCTTGTTCATAAATCCCAGTGTTTGCACAGCTAGAGATTGTGGCGTTGTTACTTTAGGATTTTTCGTCATCATTGTTTCAACCAATGTTGTGCGCAATCCTTTTTGATCTAAGTGATTTACCACATGTCGGCGCAAATCACCGTCAGTAATAATACCAGTTAAACAGCCTTGTTCGTTTACAATTCCCACACAGCCAAAATGTTTCTCAGACATTTCCAAGGTTGCATCTCGAATACTGCGGCCTTCTTTAATAAGGGGCAGCTCATTTTTTCCGTGCATTAACTCTTGAACTTTGATCAAGTTTTTGCCCAAGGAACCACCGGGATGATAATCTTTAAAATCATCAGCAGAAAAACCGCGCCATTCTAATAAAGCAATGGCAAGTGCATCGCCAAGTGCCAACATCATCGTCGTTGAGGTTGTTGGTGCTAATCTTAGGGGGCAGGCGGGTTCTGCTGCGGGAACCAATAAATGAAAATCTGCGGCACTACCTAAGGTGCTATTGATTTCACGCGTAAGGGCTATGAGTGGAATTTGATGACGGCGGGTAAAACTGATAATGCCACTTAATTCCTCGCTTTCCCCCGATTCTGAAAGTGCGATGACACTGTCTTCGGTGGTGATCATGCCTAAATCACCGTGACTAGCTTCGGAAGGATGCACAAAAAAGGAGGGGGTGCCCGTAGAGGCCAATGTGGCAGCAATCTTGTTAGCGACATGGCCACTTTTGCCAATACCGGTAAGAATAACACGGTCTTTTGTTTCGCTGATGCATTTCACTGCTTCTTCAAAATGATGGTCTAGGGAATTAGAAAGGTCTTTTAGACCGGCAGCTTCAATATCTAAAACGCGACGACCGGCAGTAATAAAAGGCATGCGCTATACCTAATGTATTAACAGCCTGTTTTCAAGCCTGATAGCCACTGGCCACTTGCTGTTGGCAATACTGTGACAGCGTTTTACGATTATCAAAATCTTGACGTGCCACCGGAGCGTGCAAGGTCAACTGCACCGTTGTGTTACCCTGCTTTAAAAATTGCCACAGGTGGCTGGCCATTTCCATGTCGCCAAACCAGGTAAATAATGGGCGGTGCACACGGCGTACGGGAATACCATCAATATGCGTATAGGCGATAGTAACTGGCTGGATATTTAATTGTTCTGTCTGCTCAATGAGGCGTGCAACGCTAAAAAGTGTGCTTTTAAAAGGCAGCACTCTGTTACCATTGGCGCTGGTACCTTCGGGAAATAAGATGAGGTTATTACAACTTTTCAGTGCTTTTGCCAAGGAGTCTTGTTGTTCGGCCGCTTTGCGTGGGTTGCGTTCTATAAACAAGGTATTCTGGCACTTTGATAAAAAGCCGAAAACTGGCCATTTTTCTACTTCTTTTTTTGCCACAAACCATCCACTTAGTTTACTGCCTATCACTACAATATCGAGATAACTTACATGGTTAGAAACATATAGAACGGGGGCGTTTGTGCATATGTCGCCGTTTATTTTTACTTTCAAACCAACACTTTTACACATCATAATGTGCCACCACATGGCCATTTTTAAACCGGCTGGTGCATTAATGCGTTTTACAATGATTAGCGGGGGGATGATGATGAATGTCCAGAAAATCATCATAAAAATTCTAAAAACAGCCAGCAGGTTTTGAATCATGCGCTTACTTTAAAGCTGTCTTGAAATTTTTCCACCAGACTTAATTTTTCCCAGGTAAAAAAACCATCTTCGGTGGGGGCGCGGCCAAAATGCCCATAAGAGGCCGTAGGCTGATAAATGGGTTTATTCAGGTCTAGTGTTTGCCGAATGCCAGTGGGGGTAAGATCAATTGTCTCGATAATCCAGTCAGCTACCTGCTTTTCGTCCAGTGATGTTGTGTCATGGAAATTTAAATAAACCGATAAGGGGCGTGCCACGCCAATGGCATAGGATAGTTGCAAAGTGCAACGTCTTGCCAGGCCTGCGGCTACAATATTTTTAGCTAGATAACGTGCCATATAGGCAGCCGAACGATCAACTTTTGTCGGGTCTTTGCCAGAAAACGCCCCGCCGCCATGGGGGGCGGAACCGCCATAGGTATCAACAATAATTTTACGGCCCGTAAGCCCGGCATCACCGTCGGGGCCACCAATAACGAAGCGGCCAGTGGGGTTAATATGAATGTGTTCTGATGATGGTACCCAGCCTTGCGGCAATTGCTTTTGTAATGCGTGCATCACAATTTGCCGCACATCTTTTTGCTTGAGATCTTCATTGTGTTGTGTGGAAACCACAATAGAAGTGCAGCCAACGGGGCGTTCATTTTCGTATAACAGCGTAACCTGGCTTTTGGCATCTGGCCCTAACCCTTTATAAATACCAGCGTGCCGACCTTCGCTTAGGTCGCGTAAAATTTTATGGGCATAATAGATGGGGGCGGGCATAAAAATGTCTTTATCGCCCACTACTTCGTTGGTGGCATAGCCAAACATAATGCCTTGGTCTCCCGCACCTTCTAGTTTATCGCCAGACTGATCAACGCCGACCGCAATATCAACGGATTGCTCGTGTATGTAATTGGCAATGTCCAGACTTTTCCAGTGAAAGCCGCGCTGCTCGTAGCCGATTTTTTTTACCGTTTCACGCACAATGGCGTCAATCCGATCTTTTGTCATGGTATCCGCGCCGCGCACTTCCCCGGCAAGAATCACACGATTTGTTGTTGCCATGGTTTCCACCGCTACGCGGGCTTCCGGTAGTTCGGTCAGGTGTGCATCCAAAATAGCATCAGAAATCTGATCACAAATTTTGTCGGGGTGGCCTTCGGAAACGGATTCACTGGTAAAAAGAAATTGTGACATGAATTTTTTGTAGTGTTATTGCGGATCTAGACCAGGGTATTGAGGAAATTTTGTCGTATTTATTTATTTCAGCGTTCAGGATTGCGGCGCTAGGCCGCAATATCCTTTCGGCTTATGGCATTAGTCTTCTAAGCTAGAAGCAATTTCTTTCACATCGAAACATTCAATTTGGTCGCCCACTTTAACGTCAGAATAATTTTCAAAGGCCATACCGCACTCTGTTCCATTACGCACTTCTTTCACTTCATCTTTAAAGCGTTTCAGGGTTTTTAGCTTGCCTTCATGAATAACCACGTCATCGCGTAGTAAACGAACACGACAACCACGTTTGATGGTACCATCGGTAACAATACAACCCGCAATATTGCCTACTTTGGTAATATTGAAAACTTCCAGAACTTTGGCGTAGCCAAGGAAATTTTCCTGCAAAGTTGGGTCTAACATACCAGTTAACACCATATCAATATCATCCATCAAGTTGTAGATGACAGAGTGATAGCGCACATCCACTTCATCGCGCTTGGCAACTTGGCGGGCTTGGGGGTTGGCACGTACGTTAAAGCCAACGACAATGGCATTACTAGCTTTGGCCAACACAACATCACTTTCGGTGATAGCACCAACGCCACTGTGAATAACTTTTACACCTACTTCATCATTACCCGATTTTTGCATGGCTGCATTAATCGCTTCTAAAGAACCATGCACGTCTGTTTTAACAACAAGCGCCAGGTATTTTTTACCGTCTGCAGCAGCGGCAAACAAGCTATCAACGCTTTGTGCACGCATGGCGGCGGCTTCTTTTTCGCGAATCTGACGCTGGCGAAACTCTGATATTTCTCGTGCTTTTGCTTCAGAATCAACGACAACCAGCGTTATCACCGGCTTTTGGTGTGCCATTCAGGCCTAACACAGCAATCGGCATCGCTGGAATCGCTTCGTTGTGGCGTTGATCATCTTCATCTAACAAGGCACGCACACGCCCCCATTCCGTGCCAACAACAAAGATATCTCCCACCCGCAAGGTTCCACGCTGTACCAGAACAGTGGCAACAGAACCACGCCCTTGGTCTAACTGTGATTCTACCACGATGGCTTCGGCGTTGCGGTTCGGGTTTGCTTTTAGTTCGAGTACTTCGGATTGCAGTAAAATTGCTTCTTGCAATTTATCCAGGCCTTCGCCGGTTTTTGCAGAAACAGGAACAGACATTACTTCACCGCCCATTTCTTCAACAACAAGTTCATGGCTTAATAAATCGGAACGTACTTTATCAACATTGGCACCCGGCGTATCAATTTTATTAATAGCAACAATAATAGGTACACCTGCTGCTTTTGCATGGTTTAGGGCTTCTATGGTTTGTGGCTTGATGCTGTCATCTGCTGCAATGACCAAAATAACGATATCGGTCACATTGGCGCCACGTGCCCGCATTTCGGTAAAGGCCGCATGGCCAGGGGTATCAACAAACGATATTTTTTCACCGTTATCTGTTTCAATCTGATAGGCACCAATATGTTGTGTGATACCTCCTGCTTCACCATGGGCGACACGTGCTTTACGCAGCGCATCCAACAAAGACGTTTTACCATGATCAACATGCCCCATAATGGTAACAACAGGCGGGCGTGGTTGCAGGTCTTCGGCTTCATCTTCGCCAGAAATCAATGCATCTTCCACATCAGTTTCAGCCACTCGTTTTGCACTGTGACCCAGCTCTTCAACAACAAGCTCAGCTGTATCAGCATCAATTGTTTGTGTGGCCGTAGCCATAATGCCCAGCTTCATTAGCTCTTTTACAACATCGGCTGTTCTCTCGGTCATCCGATTGGCCAGCTCTTGTACAGTAATGGTTTCTGGCAGAATAATTTCGCGGTAAACTTTTTCTTTTAGAACGGTGTCACCAGTTTTGCGGCGCTCTTTTTGTTGGCGACGACGTGCAGAGGCTAGACTATGGGTTCTATCATCTCGGCCATTGAGCACGTTGTTTAAACTTAAGCGACGTTGACGACGTGGCTCTATACGGCGTGCTACAGCAGCGGGACGGGCATGCTCTTGTTCGCTTGCTGGGCGGGCATTCGGGCCAAAATTAGCTTTAACTTTAGCTTGACGCTCTAGCTCTTGCTTATCTTTTTCCTGTTTTGCTTCCTGTTCCCGTTCTTTACGTGCTTTTTCAACCTGGGCACTTAAGTCCGGTTTATCGCGGCGCACAATACGCCGCAATGGTGTTGTAGGAATTGTAGAAGTTGTTTTTCTTGGGGCCACAACAGGTGTTTTTGGTGGTTCTGGAACCACGGCCATTTCCTTGGCGGCAGCGGCAAGCTCTTGGGCTGTGTCATCAACCTTGATATTTAGTTTAACTTTTTCCGGCTTTGCCTCGGGTTGCGGGGCAGGTTGCTCGAATGCGGTTTTAATTTCTGTGTCAACCGGTTTCGTTTCTTTTTCAGCTGCTGGCGCACTTTGCTCTACTTTTTGAATGCCACGCAATTGCTCTGCTTGTTTTGTTTTGGGTGCATCGCCGGAATCAATGTTTTGTAGGGCTTTTAACCGCGTTGCCCGCTCAGCCGGCGTTAGGCGAGCTAGTTCTTCAGAAATCTGGTTGCCGTCGGCATCAACTTCTTTTTTATCAGTAGGGGCTGTGATGGCGGGTGTGAACGTCGGCTTTAACCCCCCTGCATTGGCCGGGCGCTGCAATACACTACGCTTACGTTTTACTTCAACAGTGACAGTGCCTGACCCAGCACGTTTATTTAGGTCAATCGGCTTTTTTAAACCAAGGGTTCCGCCGCTAATGCTTAGCGGTTTTTGGGGGTTGTTATCTTTTTTATCGCTTGCGCTCATAATTATCTCGTATCTGTTATGACATTATAACAGGACGGTATTTATGAGGCAGATAATCTGCCTTAATCGGCTAAAGCGATTATAACATAAAAGGATGCCCCGTTGATTGAATAGTCATGTCTGGATCATGGTTTTACAGAATTTCTTTAATATTTCAAGTTTTAACTTTCATTGGAACAAAATTAAAAGCTTGTATTATGTATAAGGATTGCCTTATAATGATGCAGCCTGTTTATCAAAAACGCAACGGCTCGTAACAAATCTTTATTCCCATTACTATTACATAAAATCCATGCATTTATTAGACCTAAAGCAGAAAACAGCTGCTGAACTATTAACCCACGCTGACGAACTTGGCATTGAAAATGCCACGGACATGCGCAGCCAGGAGCTTATGTTTGCCATACTAAAGCAATTGGCCGAGGACGATGTAGCCATTTACGGCCAAGGTGTTTTAGAAAAACTGAATGATGGTTTCGGCTTTCTACGTTCTCCGGAATCAAACTATTTACCAGGGCCAGACGACATTTACGTTAGCCCACAGCAAATTCGAAAATTTGCGCTGCGTACCGGTGATACCATTGAAGGTGAAATTCGTTCCCCCCGCAATGGCGAGCGCTATTTTGCATTAAAAGAAATTAAGCACATTAACTTTGATGCGCCGGATCAGACAAAAAAACGCGTAAATTTTGATAATTTAACCGCGCTTTACCCCGATGATAAATTGCACATGGAAATGACAGATGATGGCGCGGCTATTATTTCCACCGGGAAAAAAGGTAAAAAGCAGGGCGACAACAGAAGCCCGAAAAAGGACTATACCCACCGGGTGCTTGACCTAATTTGCCCATTAGGGAAAGGCCAGCGTGCCTTAATTGTTGCGCCGCCAAGAACCGGTAAAACGGTAATGTTGCAGTCTATTGCCCATTCCATTGCCGCAAATCACCCCGAAACCTATTTAATTGTATTGTTGATTGATGAGCGGCCTGAGGAAGTGACGGATATGGATCGCTCTGTGCGGGGAGAAGTTATTAGCTCTACATTTGATGAGCCCGCCCACCGCCATGTGCAAGTGGCCGAAATGGTTATAGAAAAAGCCAAACGTTTGGTAGAGCATAAACGTGACGTGGTTATTCTGCTGGATTCTATTACAAGACTGGCGCGAGCCTATAATACCGTTGTGCCTTCCAGTGGTAAGGTTTTAACCGGTGGAGTAGACGCCAACGCGTTGCAAAAACCAAAACGCTTTTTTGGTGCCGCGCGTAACGTGGAAGAGGGTGGTTCTTTAACAATTATTTCCACGGCATTAATTGAAACCGGCTCTCGGATGGACGAAGTTATCTTTGAAGAGTTTAAAGGAACTGGTAATAGTGAAGTGGTGCTAGACCGCAAGCTGGCTGACAAGCGTACCTTCCCGGCATTAGATGTTACAAAATCAGGTACCCGCAAAGAAGAGTTGCTGGTTGATAAAACGGCACTAACTAAAATTTACGTTTTGCGCCGCATTCTGATGCAAATGGGGCCAACAGACGGTATGGACTTCTTAATTGATAAGCTGAAACATTCTAAAACAAATGATGATTTTTTTGAGGCGATGAATTCCTAGGCTTAGTTTAGATAGGATCGAAAATATATACTTTTTACCCGAGTCTCAACACTGATTTAGCCTGATATAGAAATTAAAACTAACCTTATCTCGCCTTAAACATTATTCGTGTTACATACAGCTATTAACTTTAGTTTTGATTGCTTGAATTATCGGGTTGATTGCATTTATAGAACAGCATGAAATTACTCAATATACTTATAGGTTCATTCTTCCTTTTGTCTTCCTGCAGCAATTCTACTCAGTACCAAGAGGTAATACGCCTTTCAGCCGAAGGGACACCAGAAGAACTTCGTAGTGAAATTGTTGCGGAGAGTATCGAAAATATTTCTACAATTCGTTTTGGGCGCAACTATAGTCTTATTCATATTGCTATTGGTAACCAGTCTTATCCGGAGGTGATTCGCGTTCTCCATGACTTTGGTGCAGACTTAAACGCCCAAGATGATGATTTACGAACTCCTTTAGACTATGCGGTAGACAATGATAATGCAGAATCAGCACGCATCTTACTCGAACTTGGTGCTGACCCTTTAAGCAAAAATATTGCTGAGGTCAACGTAATCGAGTCCTGTAAGAACGTTGTTCTTAGAGACTTTCCAAATCACAATACTTGCAACGTGATTCTGAGTTTGGCAGGTAAACAATAACCTTATCTAAAACGTTCTACTATGGGCTTGTTCGATTTTTCGGGACTAAATTCTGGTCAGATTACTGGCTTAGTACGACTAGCTGCCGCTTCTTATGATGGTATTGCACCTCCTGGTTCAAACAGTATATCTTTATGATAATTTCTTCCTGATTCATCGCTTTCCTGCCTTTCTTCAAAAAACAGCCTAGTGGTGAATCACCTCTTTTTTATATCTGGTTGTTGAGACTCGGGTACTTTTTTATCCTTTATATTATTTCAGTGTTGACGTTCCCCAAACAAAATCGTTCCCACCCTAATATGCGTTGCCCCCAGTGCAACAGCTGTTTGCCAGTCATTACTCATGCCCATACTTAATTGATGCAGTCCATGCTGTTCAGCTATTTGTCTTAGGAATGCAAAATGGGGGGCTGCTACTTCTTCTTGTGGGGGGATGCACATCAACCCTTTTACTGGCAAGTTTGTACAGCCTTGAATAAATTTGTGAGTTTCCATAGGTAACACGCCAGATTTCTGTGCTTCCTCTCCTGTGTTCACCTGAATAAAAAGCTCGGGGCAATTATCTAGGCTTTCCAAAGAGGATTTCAGGCTTTCTCTATCTAATGTATGAATGGCACTAAATAACTGCGCTGCTTGCTTCGCCTTGTTACTTTGTAAGGGGCCGATCAAGTGCAATTGCGTATCAGGATATTTTTTTAATAATGATGGCCATTTTTCATATGCTTCCTGAACCCTGTTTTCAGCAAAATGTCTGTGACCATGCGCTAGCAATACTTCAATAGCTTCAATAGATTGCTTTTTAGAAACGGCTAAAACAACTGGTTTTGGCCTTTCATATTGCATGCAAACCTTGCGCAGCATTTGTTGAAAAGCGTCATAACGATTTGATAAGGCGCTGTAATCAGATTTAATCGCTTGTGTCGCTGTGCTCATTATGATGTGATAACAGGGTGAAGAAGTTTTTTGCAATGATTGCTATCACGGATGATCATCGTCCTGATCTTCTGTTGCAGATACCCCAGACAATTCCCAAAGGATATTTATGTATTTTGCGGGGCAGGGCGTGTCATCAGGTAAAAACCAGAGGCAATGTGAGTTATGCCAATAGTGTTAACCTGGCAATTCAAAGTAGAGCTGTTGGGCTGCATTTATCAGAGCGACAATTAAGATGTCGGGGGAAATTAAACCTGAGGCTAATGCAAAAGCGATTCTATGTAACAGCGGCCTGTCATAAACAGACAACTTTAAAGCATGGGAAGCATATTGATGCCTTGCTGATTAGCCCACTATTTAAAACTTTAAGTCATCCTGAACTGCCACCTGCAAATATATATAAGTTAAGATGTATTGTAAGAAAATCTGAAAAGCCAATTTATCTGATGGGGGGGATTAAGACGTGCGAAACTGCCAAAATTGAGAAAATGTTCGCTTTTCCAATGTTTTATGGTATTGCTGGCACCGCGGTAGTTGCGCATATGTCACAGCGCCAAGGCGCATTAGGTAGATGCCGCCGTAAACACTTGTCGTATGGATAGAATAACCTGTAGATTCCTATTCTATAAATAACCAATTAATCCAATGGAGAAAATAATGAAAAAGGTTCTTTTGGGTACAACTGCACTGATTGGTGCACTTGCTACTTCTTCAGCTGTTCTAGCTGATGACCACATGCATTCCGATGCCGACGCCCCAATCACTGTAAGAGTTGGTGGTGCTGTAAGATTTATTGCTGGCTATGTTGATGAAGACATTACTGGTGCAAACGCTGATAGTGCTCGTGACTACGCTGCTGACATTGACGCAAGTGCTTTCATTAGTGCTGAAGGTGTTGCTGCTAATGGTATCGTTTACGGTGCTAAAGCAGAACTACTGCCTGATGCTTCTGATGAAGAAGAGCACAACGAATACTTTGTGTATGCTTCTGGTACCTTTGGTACAGTTGAAGCCGGACAAGTTGGCGGTACACTAGATCGTTTATCTGTAGTCGCTCCTAGAGAGTTTGGTACAGGTGGTGCTGATGGTGAATACGAAGATTTCCAAGCACAAACAATTGGTGGATTCAACACAGGCGAGGGGATTGATAATCTTTCTGCTCTAGACGAAAACTTCAATGCTTTTGACAGTCATGATGACCTAAAAATTAACTACTTTTCTCCATCTTTCAGTGGATTTCAGTTCGGTTTAAGTTTTACACCTGACGGTGATGACACAGGCAACAGTGGTAACCAAGGTGGTGACCGTACGCTTCGTTCCGACGTAGGAACACAAGCTGCAAACACACTTAATGGTGTTCTTTCAAAGTCTGGCTTTGAAAACTTCTATGAAGTTGCTTTAAACTACAACACACAGTTTAGTGGTGTTGGTGTTGCTATCGGTGGTGGTTATAGTGCTGCGGACGCAAAAGAAATTACGGGCGCAAGCTACGAAGATCTTTCTGCTTACCAGGCTGGTCTACAACTAAGTTACATGGGCTTTGTGCTTGGTGGTGGTTACGTTAACAACGGCGATTCCGGTTACCTTGCAACTGGTGCTAACGACGATGACAACGAAGCTTACAACTTTGGTATTCAATATGTAGCGGGTCCTGTTACTGTTGGTGCGAACGCCTTGCTTGCTGAAAACGAAGGTTTTTCTGGTACTGCCGGAAACAACGAACTTGATGTTTACAGTGTAGGTACAAGTTACCGTGCTGCTCCAGGTTGGACTGCTTTTGTTGAAGCTTCCATGTTTGAAGCTAAGTACGACACAGCTGCTGGTGGTACAATCGAAAACGACGGTTCTGTTGTTATGGTTGGTACAGCGATTGAATTTTAATCAATCACTCCTTTAATAGAAAAGGCCGGTTTTACCGGCCTTTTTTTATTATATAATTTACGTTTAATTGTTACGATTAGAGAGTATTCTCATCAAGCTATAGATTATGCAATTACCTGATACTGTATCTAGAATTCAAATAACTTGTAAATCTACAAGATTAGAGCATTTGAAAGAAATTATCGCAATAAGAAGAACAGAGGCTTCTGGGAAATACATTTTATTATATCAGTTTTTAATCAATGCACCAATCGTATTAATTATAATATTAACAATCGGTTATTTGAAAGAGGATAGATTTTTTATATTAATACTGCCATCAATTGGTTGGGCAACACAGGTTAGCTATCTTCTATTACTGTGGATAGTTATAGCGTCATTATTATCTTTAATTAGATATATTATAGATCAGCTACTCGATGTATTAGAAGTTCTGACTAGTTCCGAGGAAAATTTTTACTCTATTAATTTAGGTGAATTTATAGAGCATCATATAAAAACGCCGACTGGTAAGAGTATTCATAAAAGTATCTGGGAAGATGCCAAGTATATTAGGGATACTAAAAAATATTTGATACTGGCCTTTTCAGGTTCATTTTACTGTTTGCAAAAAATTGATTTAACGGAAAAGCAGCAGCAAGCTATTATTGAATCAATGCCAGCTTATGAAAAGAAAAAAAAGATTTCTTTTGGAGAATTTCTTCGAAAAAATCCGGTTAGACTTGCTGTAACATGTAATATCATTTTCTGGACACCGGTTATCTGGTTTTTTCTTTTTTAACCAACCTTGCTATAAGACAAATAATCTTTATATTGCGGCGTCATGATACCTCGTTACAGCCGCCCGGAAATGACTGCTATTTGGTCTGATCAAAATCGTTTCCAAATCTGGTTCGATATTGAGTTGGCTTCCTGTGAAAAAATGGCAGCTTTGGGCGTAATTCCTGAAAGTGTGCCAACAAGCATGCGTGAAAAGGGAAACTTTGATATTAACCGTATTCTAGAAATAGAGGCAGAGGTTAAACATGATGTCATTGCTTTTCTAACCAATGTGGCTGAATACGTTGGTGAGGATGCACGTTTTATTCACCAGGGCTTAACGTCTTCTGATATTTTGGATACGGCATTATCTGTACAGATGGTACAAGCCGTTGATCTATTAATCGAAGGAGTGGTAAGGTTATTAGACGCCTTGAAAACACGTGCGCTGGAACATAAGTATACGCCAACAATTGGCCGCAGCCATGGCATTCATGCCGAGCCTACTACTTTTGGCCAAAAATTATTAGGATTTTATGCAGAGTTTGCCCGGAATCTTCAGCGTTTAAAACAAGTTAGAGAAGAAGTTGCAACCTGTGCTTTATCAGGGGCAGTGGGAACATTCGCAACTGTTGATCCATCTGTTGAAGTTTATGTGGCTGAAAAATTAGGTCTAAAGCCTGAGCCTGTCTCAACACAAGTGATTCCTCGTGATAGACATGCCATGTTTTTTGCAGTGCTAGGGGTGGTTGCTGGCGGAATCGAACGACTTTCTACGGAAATAAGACATTTACAACGTACGGAAGTACGGGAAGCGGAAGAATCTTTTGGTAAAAAGCAAAAAGGTTCTTCAGCGATGCCTCATAAAAAAAATCCTATCTTAACTGAAAATCTTACAGGGCTGGCAAGGGTGGTGCGCGCCGCTGTTAATCCGGCAATGGAAAATATTGCCCTATGGCATGAACGCGATATATCGCATTCATCTGTTGAGCGCGTCTTTGCACCAGATGCCACGATTACACTAGATTTTGCGCTACATCGCCTGGCTGGTGTTATAGAAAATTTGGTTGTCTTTCCAGAAACTATGCAGAAGCATCTGAATCATCTAAAGGGGTTGCCATTTTCACAAAAAGTTTTACTGGCCTTAACGCAAGCGGGGTGTAGCCGTGAAGATGCCTATCGTTTGGTGCAAAAAAATGCCATGAAAGTTTGGGACGAGAATGAACAGTTTGATGTGCTTTTATTGCAAGATACAGAAATAATGCAGCATATTACAGTAGAGCAAATAAAGGAAATCTTTGACCTGGCCGCTTATCAGAAAAATGTCGATTATGTTTTTAGCCGAGTTTTATAAAGAAATCTAAACAGTATTCTCACTAGTTTTTTATAAATTTGGATAGCAAGCTATATAGTAAAAATATAAGCCAATTCGTAATTTGTTTACATGGCAAGTAAGCCATAACAAAAGGTAAAAAAATGACAACTCAATCACCAAGCAAACAAAACGATAAAACTAAAAAACACGACGATAAAAAATCACCAGAAAAGAAACCTGGTAATTCTACAAAGAAGTAGTTTTTAGAAAATACAAGAAAAGGGCTGTTAATTCAGCCCTTTTTTATGTTTTGAGTAAGCCTTTCGCAACGCCTCTCAACCGAAGACCTTGTAGCGTAATAAATCCGGCGGCATCTTGCTGGTTATAGACTTCATCTTCTTCAAAAGTGGCCATATCCGCGCGATACAAAGAGTTAGTGGCTTTGCGGCCTTCAATAATAACATTGCCTTTGTAAAGTTTTAAGCGAACTGTGCCAGTCACATTTTGCTGACTGGCGTCAATAGCAGCCTGCAACATTTGGCGTTCAGGGGCAAACCAGAAACCATTATAAACCATTTCAGCATATTTTGGCATCAACTCGTCTCGTGTATGCATGGCGCCGCGATCTAGTGTAATGCTTTCCAGGGCACGACGAGCCGCCAAAAGAATAGTACCGCCCGGTGTTTCATAACAACCGCGCGATTTAATACCAACAAAGCGGTTTTCAACCATATCAACCCGACCAACGCCGTTTGCACCGCCTAGCGCATTTAATTTGGCTAGCAAATGCGCTGGTGATAATTTCTCACCATTAATAGCCACAGGGTCACCTGCTTTAAAATCAATGGTAAGTTCCGTAGGTTTATCTGGTGCGTTTTCCGGTGAAACTGACCACAAAAACATTTCTTCTTCTGGTGATTGCCATGGGTCTTCTAAAGCTTTGCCTTCATAAGAAATATGCAGCAAATTGGCATCCATGGAGTAGGGTGCTTCGCCACGCTTGCTGGCGGCAACTGGAATGTTGTTTTGCTCGGCATAGGCAATTAATTTATTACGAGAGTTTAAATCCCACTCCCGCCAAGGCGCAATAATTTTAATGTTGTCCGAGAGTGCTATGTAACCAAGCTCAAAACGCACTTGGTCGTTACCCTTGCCTGTTGCACCATGCGAAACGGCATCTGCCCCCACTTTATTAGCAATTTCAATTTGCCGTTTGGCAATAAGGGGGCGCGCAATTGATGTACCTAGCAAATAAACGCCTTCATACAAAGGATTGGCGCGGAACATCGGAAAAACATAGTCACGCACAAATTCTTCACGCAAGTCTTCAATAAAAATATTTTCGGGCTTAATACCCAAATCTAGGGCTTTCTGGCGTGCGGGTTCAATTTCTTCCCCCTGGCCAATATCGGCCGTAAAGGTAACAACTTCGGCGCTATATTCATCTTGCAACCATTTTACAATAACGGAGGTATCCAAACCACCAGAATAGGCCAGAACAATTTTCTTAACATCAGACATGCGCTGTATTTAGCGGTTTTAAAAACAACAATCTATGACAAATGTTTCATTGATGCTTGCAGGGTATCTGAAAAACGTTACAACTTTAAGACAATGCGTTCGCAAATGCTTTCTGCCTTTAAAAGTGCTTCCTTAGCCGCTGTCGTTGCCTTCTTACTGGCGCTTCCGTTGGTGGGTATTGTGCTGGGCAAAGAAATAATCACCTATCGTTGGCAATATGTATTATACGGTGTGGCGGGTATTTTTATAGCCCGCCTTTTGTTTGAGGGGGGTAAAATCAGGCCACGTCTTACCGTTATGTTGGCTGTGTTAGCGGCGGCAATTGCGCTACCTTTCGTTTTCGAAAGGGGTGTTATTGATCTGGCGACGATGGTTCTGATCTATATCGTATTGGCGTGGGGGCTGAATATTACAGTGGGGTATGCCGGGTTGCTTGATTTAGGCTATGTGGCGTTTTACGCGATTGGTGCCTATAGCTATGCCATTATTTCTACTAATACCGGTATAGGATTTTGGCCAATGTTACCGGTTTCTGCTGCTTTTGCGGCGCTGGCTGCGGGTATTGTCGGCATGCCTATTTTAAGATTGCGGGGCGATTACCTTGCCATTGTAACGTTGGCCTTTGCAGAAATTGTGCGAATTACCTTATTAAATTGGTCAAGTCTTACGGGCGGGCCAAACGGTATTGGCGGTATTCCACGCCCAACCCTGTTGGGGCTGGAGTTTAAAGAGGGCGGTTTTAACAAGGCCGTGGGCATTGCCTATTCTACAGAACAGCGCCTGATCTTTATGTATTTAATTATGATAGGTTTGGCTGTATTTGTTTACTGGCTGAGCCGCCGATTGCGCGTGTTACCACTGGGGCGTGTTTGGGAAGCAATGCGGGAAGATGAGATCGCTTGTCGTTCGTTGGGTATCAACATCGCACGCGTTAAGCTTTCGGCCTATATGATAGGCGCAGCGGTGGCTGGCATGGTTGGCTGCTTTTTTGCTGCAAAGCAAGGTTATATCAGCCCAAAAAGCTTTGAATTTATGGAAACAGCGATTATTTTAGCCATTGTTGTTCTGGGTGGTATGGGCAGTCAGGCAGGGATTATTGTTGCGGGTATCTTGCTGGTGCTGGTGCCAGAATTATCCCGCGCATTTGCTGAATACCGCATGTTATTTTTTGGCGCAGTGATGGTGGCCGTGATGATCTTCCGACCTGGCGGTTTGGTTTCAACCAGGGAAACAACGATCAAGCTGGGAAATAGTACATGATTTTTATCAAAGAGAAGCCGACAACCAGCTTGCTGGAGATCAAAAACCTAACAATGCGGTTTGGCGGTGTTACCGCTGTGGATGATGTTTCTTTTACGGCCAACGGCGGTGATATTACGGCCGTTATTGGCCCAAATGGTGCCGGAAAAACAACCTTGTTTAACTGTATCACCGGTTTTTATAAACCGACAGAAGGGCAAATGTTATTAAATTTGGATAAAACCAGATATTTGCATCAAATGAAAGGGCATCATATTGCTTCTGCAGGGGTGGCCAGAACATTCCAGAATATTCGTTTGTTTCCCAAAATGACGGCATTAGAAAACTTGCTCGTGGCGCAACACAATGCCTTGATGAAGGCCAGCTTTTACAGTGTTGCCGGCGTATTAGGCTTACCACGTTATAAACAGGCTGAAAAAACAGCCATTGAACGCGCCAAGTATTGGCTGGAAAAAACTAACTTGTTATCTAAGGCCGATCATGCGGCAGGTGATTTGCCTTATGGTGAGCAACGTCATCTGGAAATTGCCCGGGCGATGTGTATGCAGCCTAAAATGCTTTGTTTAGATGAACCTGCGGCAGGCCTAAACCCCAAAGAATCGTTTGAATTAAAAGAACTGATTAAAAAAATTCGGGATGAAGCAAAAATAGGGGTTTTACTCATCGAGCACGACATGGGCGTTGTGATGGGGATTTCCGATAAAATCATTGTGCTGGAATATGGTCGTAAAATTGCGGATGGCAAACCAGAAGATATTCGTAATAATAAAAATGTGATTCGTGCCTATTTGGGGGAAGAAGATGATGCAGCTTAGATTAGGCATTAGGGATTGGCCATTGGGCAATAGGGTACTTTCTTGTTAATTCTATTGCCTAATGACTGTCGCGAGTTGCCTAAAACCAGAGGTTTTAAAGATGCTTAACATCCAAAACCTTCATACCTGTTATGGCAGTGTGGAAGCCTTAAAAGGCGTGAACCTGCATGTGGATAAGGGCGAGATTGTTACGCTGGTTGGTGCCAACGGTGCGGGGAAAACCACGCTATTAATGACAATTTGTGGTGATCGTCAGCCATCGGCCGGGCAAATAGAATTTATAGAACAGGATATAACTACCTGGCCATCGCATAAAACCATGTGCTCGGGCATGAGTATTTCCCCGGAAGGGCGCCGTGTGTTCCCGCGTATGACAGTAGTGGAAAATTTACAGCTGGGGTGCCTGGATAATCAATATTACAATGAGGATTTGGCGCGCTGCTATGATTTATTTCCCCGTTTGAAAGAGCGTGCACACCAACGTGCCGGTACAATGTCGGGTGGTGAGCAGCAAATGCTGGCTATTTCGCGGGCATTAATGGCACGACCTAAATTATTGCTATTAGATGAACCTTCACTGGGATTAGCGCCCCTAATCGTAAAGCAAATATTTGAAATTATTAAGGAAATAAATAGCCAGGGCGTGACGGTGTTACTAGTAGAACAAAACGCAGTGCAGGCCTTAAAAGTGGCACACCGTGGCTATGTTTTGGCCAATGGGCAAATTACCCTTTCAGGAAGCAGCAAAGAATTGCTGGCTAACCCCGAAGTTAAAGCAGCCTATTTAGAAGGAGCGCATTAGATTATTAGGATAGCTACGAAATGTAATATATTGTACCCCGCACTTGTTGGGTATTGTTGCTTGGCTTATTCACTAGCTAAAAACGACGTCATTCCAGCGCAGGCTGGAATCCATGCCACTTAATTTAAGGCTTTATGGTGGTTCAGGAACAACTTTGCACCAGCATATTGGTTTGACTTTCCTAGGAATAGATTCCGGCCGCCGCTGGAATGACGGGTTGATAGAGTCGTGCAGCAACGCGCAACAAGTGTGGAGAATAGTTAAGCTGGCATAGTATATGTTGATGGTTTAGTCTCATCATTCAAATAAAATCGGCAAAACCCTAATGAAATACTTAAATATTTACATAACAACAATTATTATGCTATTCTATTAATGTGATTATAGTCACATAATTATGCGCATAAACCGATATCTAAAAATTTTGCTGCTACTAACCTGCCTTTTGGTGGGTGATTCGGCATGGGCGCAATCTTGTTCCAATGGTAGTATTGATTCGTTAGATGAATTATTTGCAGGGGGTGTAAACTCAGCTGCAGCTATGGCAACCTGTGCCGCAGAAGGGAATTGCACGCCCTGCAATGGGGGTGCGGGTTGCTACTTTGGTTACAAACGTGGATCTAACTGGCAGGTTCATTCTGATAGGTTGGATAGCAACGGATATGCTAATATGGGATATTGTAGCTTACAACGACGCAGTAACCCCAGCGGTACACCTCAAGGTGCTGATCAAATATGTTATGAAAATGCTGCACGACGTGTGAATAATATCAAGAGCGTCTTTCAAAGTAGGAATATTGACCCTGAGCAAAATGTAGGATGGGTTATGACGGCTGTAGACATGTTGAACCAATTTGGAGAGGGTAATAAAGGTTTATTAGAACAATATGCTGATTTATTAGTTATAGCGCAGGACAAAGGTTTGACAGGGCCTGATGCTGCATTATTTGCACGTTATAATTCATGTTATGAACCAAATTCTGGTAGATGGGCTTGTTCGGCATTTAATGAAACAACTGGTTGTACGAATCAAAATAAACATGTTAGTCAAATAGCAAGTGTTCTAAAATCTGTTTGTGCTGATTATGGTGGTGCTGGGGGTAGTGGAGGCACTGTAATAGACGCGCCAGAAACTGCAAATCCATGCCAGTTCCAACCAGTTTCTGGTGATTATAGCGGGTCGAATACCTATCAAGAACCAAAATATGAACCTGAAAAAATAGAATTCCTAACCTGCTGGTCATGCAATTTAATTGAAACAATTATGCTAACTGCTGGCACACTTGGCGAGCGTATATTTGATGCCCTGAAGGGAGGATTAAAAGATATTATTCTAATAGTCGCAACGATTATTATCCTGTTTAGTATTTTTAAAATGTTACTGCCATTTGGCCCTTTAGAGCAAGGTCGCCAGATGTTAAACCGCATTGTTGCTGTCATCGGTGTCACAAGTATTTGTATGCTTTTGCTATCTTCAATGGATTTTTACTGGAAATATATTTACTGGCCGGTGCTAGACGGTGCAATGAAAGCGTCACAATTAATCATTTCTGAAAGTGATGATGCCAATATTGATGATTATGATAAATCAAAATACGAATATAATGATCTTGATCCGACATCAGAAGAGATAAATAAGGCTATGGCCGCGCAAATGACAGATACTGTGCGCGATATTAACGAAGCCCTTAGTAAAGGCGCGGCTGTTGGTTGGGCGATGTTGTCTTCTATTTACAATTATAATTTTACCAACTGGGTTACGGGCATAGCAAATTTCTTTCGGGTATTATTACTGGTATTTAGTGCCGCAATTTTAATGGCGGTGTCCTTTTATGCCAGTTTTGTCTTTTTATATGTGGTTATTGATGTGGCTATCCGTTGGACATTTATGAGTGTTTTGGCGCCATTTGCCATTGCCGCCTTTGCTTTTCCGCAAACGCGAGGCTTTGTAAGCTTTTTAGGGCGTGGATTAATGGAATCGGCCACTGCGCTTATTTTGGTAACTGCTGTTGCCGGGTTATCGATGCAAATGATTGAACAGGTGCGCATAGATCCGCGTAGTTATGATGATCAGGGGCAGGAAAAATCAAGCGAATACAGCCAATATAAAATGACCTCTTCTTCAGATGATGATAGTTTCAAGGAGTATATTAAAAAAATTCAGGAAGGTAAGGCGCTTTCCCCCACCATGAATACAACCGCTTTTTGGCACATGACAACCATGTTTATGATTGTGGGGGGATTAATGTTTAAAATGTCTGGTGTGGCCAGCTTCTTGGTTGGTTCTGCGGTTGGTGTTGGTGTTGCTGCCACAGCTGCGGCCTTCACGGGTGGTGCAACGGCGGTTGCCACGGCACCAATGAAGGGCGGCGATCAAATAAAAACAGCTTTGGATAACGTTGCCAAAGGGGAGATGTTAAGGCAACAACAGGAAAAAGATAAAGGGGGAGGGGATGATCAGAAAGATGATGCCCAGCAGAAAAATGATTCTGGAGGCGGAGAAGCCGCATCTGCGCCCGCTGAAGCCCCTGAACCTGCCTCTGTAGGTGCCGGTTCATGAGCCGCTTAATCTGTGCGTTTATTCTTATACTAGGGCTTTGGGTTCCTGCAATGCAGGCCGAAGCACAGAATAGTGGGCAGAATTGCCAAGTATTTAGAACTCCTGAACAAGTCGCGGCTTGTGAGGCGGGCAGAGCAAATCCAAATTCCCAGCCAACGCAAAATACGGATCCGCCTACAGATGAAAGCGATGTGCCGCAGTGTTTTACTGTTAAAGATAAGGTCAAGAGAGCTGCTTGTGAATCTGATCGAGAAAAAGCCCTTGCCCTGGTTGAGGCGTCAAAAAATGAATGTGTGGGATGTGCAGTCGCTGAGGCATTCTTAGTAGGTGCTATGAACCTAAGTGTGGGGATGAGCGATGCCCTAGGTGATACAATGATTCGATTGGCTATCGTTATTTTTATTGTTTGGTTAATGTTTCAGGTGGCCAAAATGCTTTTACCTTTTGGCCCACTTGATAAAAGCCAGAAAACACTAAACTTAATTGCCACCAAGCTGGGTATTATGATGTTTATTGTTGTGGCCTTGCAAAGCTTGCCAGTTTACGAGCGTTTAATGTATGGTGTTATTGACGGCGTTATTGGTTTTAGCGGTGTTATTTTGGAAGCCACAGCAGACTATAGTGGCCAGGTAACAGAAGCCGTTGTGGAAAGCGGTAAAGCCGATGGCACCATCGATAAAGATGTTACCTTTAATCGGGATACCGTGCAGGTGCGTAGCGGCAATGATGCTTTTACCGGCGCGGGTGCTATTGATGCCAATGCACCAACAGAAGCGCTGCGCCAAAACCTGATGGACAATCTTAATAACCAGATCAGTTTAGTACAACGAACCATTGAAGAACCCTTGTGTATCGGCATGCAGATTCTGGGTTTTGACGAAAGACAATGTTTTGCTGGCCGCACGGAAAGTGCGCGCACCGTGGGAGACTGGATAACGGCAACTCTTAAACAGGGCTGGAGAACATTACAGTCTATTGATAATGGCCTTAAATATTTAAGCCGATTAGAGCAGGACAGAGATCAGGCTATTAATGAGTTTATGTTAAACTTGATTGCCGCCTTCATTTTAATTGCTGTTTATGGACTAATCTGGTTAAAGTACCCGCTGGCTTTGCTGGATGTTGTTTTAAGATGGGCGGTCATTTTAGTATTGTGGCCTGTAGTGGTTATTACGCTAGCGTTTCCACTGTTGCGCGGTACCACAGTTACCTTGTTAAAAGGCTTTGCGAACGCCTGTCTGGAATTGGTTTTTCAGGCCATTATTGTGGGTGTAGTTGTCTCGATCGTGCAACAAATTGTTGCAACAACGGATATTAGAGATTTCGCGTTATTGGCATCAGCTGACTCTTCCATAAACTCCTATACCTTACAGCGCGGTACATACATTATGATCATTCTTTGTGGCTTTATGATGCTGCACCTAATGAAGCAAGCCCCACAATTTGCTGCCATCTTCATTAGCAGCACGATGGATACAAAAGTTGCTGCTGGAATCTGGAACCAGGTAACCACTTATTTCTGGATTGCTGCTGATGCTGCAACCGGTGGGATGACACAGGCAAGGAAAGTTATTCCGATTAAATAAAGTTTGTAGAAAACAACGTAAAAGGTAGAAGCACTATACAATCGGCCTATGCAGCAGCGTTTTCTGTCATCAAAATAGATTTTACTTTTTCTCGGAATACATTGCCGCGATCTTCAAAGTTTTTGAATTGGTCAAAGGAAGCAGCAGCTGGGGAAAGAAGCACAACCGCATTGTCCTGGCCTTCCTGTTTGGCCATGTCATGTGCTTGTTGCGTGGCTAAGTCAAGGCTGCCGGAAAGGGTGTAATCTACTTGATGTCTTTTTAAAATAGCTGCAAAATCCTCGCCAGCATCGCCAATACAAAAAGCATGTTTAACGTTTTTTAGGTAGGGAATCAGCATATCCAGGTTTTTCTCTTTGGCCTTACCACCCAATATCCAGTAAATATGCTTGTAGCAAATAAGGGCTCGTGCTGTAGCATCTGCATTGGTTGCTTTGCTGTCGTTTACATAGCGAATACCCCGATGCACAGTAATCAACTCTTGTCGATGCGGTAAGCCGGGAAAACTGGTTATGGCTTTTGCAATGCTACGAGTTTTTAGACCACAACTGCGTGCAATACTGTAAGCAATAGCGGCATTTTGCCAATTATGCATGCCAACCAGTTGAGGTAAAGGTTTAAGGTCTAATACCTCAAGCGGGCTTTCTTTGAAATAGCGATCAACAAGAATACCGTTCTGACAATAAATACCTTTTTTTAAGGTGTCTAAAACACTAACAGGAATAACCGGAGCCTCGCGGGGTAATATTTCTTCATAAATACGCCGGGTAATGGTGTCGTCAATACCGATAACCGCGGTTTGCGTTCCGGTTTGTCGATCAAAAATTTTTCGTTTGGCGGCAATATAATTTTCCATCGTTTTGTGGCGATCCAAATGATCGGCACTGATGTTAAGCATAGCGGCAACATCAAAAGTAATTTCATTTGATAAATCAAGCTGATAGCTAGATGTTTCTAATACATAGGTTTGGCCTTCGGCCAAGGGTTCTAAAGATAAAGCGGCTTGGCCTAAATTGCCCCCAGCAACGGCATAATTACCCGTCTGATTGAGGATGTGAGCCACCAACGAGGTTGTGGTAGATTTACCGTTTGTGCCAGTAATGCCAACGTATTTAGCCTGTTTTTGATGCTGGAACAGCATATCCATATCACTGATAATAGGGCAGCGTGCTTTTCTGGCACCCTTGATAATCGGGTTGGGTTCAGGATGAAAGGGCACACCGGGGGAAATAAACAAATAGTCCATCCCCGTCCAAAGCATATGGCCAGAGGGGCTGACAGCGAGACCTTCACGTACAGCATTTTCGCGGGTGGGTTCCAGATCATCCCAGGCAATAACTTTTGCCCCCGCAGCTTGCAGTGATTTAGCGGCTGCAATCCCCGATCTGCCTAACCCCAGGATAGCAACATTTTTGCCTTTATATTGATCAACTGATATCATTATGATTCATCTTCTTCATCGGGTATTTCCAAACTGGTGAATACCTGTTGCACATCGTCGTTATCTTCTAAAACATCAATCAGTTTTAAAACGCCTGCTGTATCCTCGCTTTCCAGGGTAACAGTTGTTTGCGGGTTCCAGCTTAATTTTGCGGATACAGGGTCACCAAAATTCTCCTCCAAACTATCGCGCACACTGCCAAACTGCTCTACGGAGGTAGTGATAATGTGGCCGTCTTCGGTTGATTCTACATTATCGCCACCCGCTTCTAGTGTGGCTTCAAACATTTCCTCGGGGTTTGCTTTTTCAGCATCGTAAAGAATTTCACCCACTTGGTCGAACATAAAGGCAACGCTGCCTGTTTCCCCTAATGACCCGCCATGCTTGGTAAAAGCAGTGCGCACATCAGAAGCAGTGCGATTGCGATTATCTGTTAATGCCTCAACAATAACGGCGATGCCCTTTGCGCCATAGCCTTCATAGCGAATACTTTCGTAATTATCGCCCTCACCAGATTCAATCGCCTTTTTAATGGCGCGGTCAATATTATCCTTTGGCATATTTTCAGCTCGTGCCGCAATAATGGCCGCACGCAGGCGGGGGTTCATATCAGGGTCTGGCAGGCCGCTTTTGGCCGCCACCGTAATTTCCCGGATCAGTTTTGTGAAAATCTTGCCCCGTTTGGCATCTTGTGCCCCCTTGCGGTGCATAATATTTTTAAATTTGGAATGTCCTGCCATACTGTTAACCGGTTTACAGGAAAACAGGTTTAGGTGAAAGTATATTATAAGTTGCTATGTCAGGGGGCTCAATTGGAAGAATCTGTTGAAAATAAGTTGGGGTAAGCTCTTAGATAGTAAATAAGTTTTCCTAAACTAGTTTTAACAAAATGATACACAGTTTATAAAAAAGCAACTCCTTCTTGCGCCTTTTGCATAATATGTCTATAGACAGCACAATGGCAGAAACCACTGAAACGCAACAAAAAACTCCGAAGACTCAATTAGATACGCATGTAATGGATTCAGGCTTGATATGCCTGGCTATTATGGCGAAAGTATTGGGTAAACCGGCTGATCCGGAACAGTTGCGCCATCTAAGCGGGCGGGGCAGTGGGGAAATGGATACCAATACATTATTGCGTCTTGCAAAAGATATTGGCTTTAAAGCACGCCTAATGAACACCTCTTGGGAGAGGTTGAATAAAGTAGAATTACCGGTTATCGCGCAACACCAATCAGGGGAATATTTTCTCTTGGCGCAAGTTGGAGACGATAAAGTTGCCGTGCAAGAACCACGTAGCCAGCAGGTAAAAATTCTGGATAAAGAAGCCTTTATGGCGAATTGGAGCGGTGCGTTATTATTATTAACCACCCGGGCGCAACTGGCTGGTGAAAACCGCAAGTTTGGTCTTAGCTGGTTTATTCCCGCCATTCATCGCTATCGTAAAATTTTAAAAGAAGTTTTAATTGTTTCTTTTATTTTACAATTGTTTGCGCTGGCAACACCGCTATTCTTTCAGGTCATTATTGATAAAGTTCTGGTGCACCATAGCCTGAATACCCTGAATATTATGATTATTGCCCTATTGTGCGTATCATTTTTCGAGGCCGTTTTAGGCGGGCTAAGAACCTATATATTTACCCATACCAGTAACCGTATTGATGTTGAACTGGGGGCAAGGCTATTTAAGCATATGCAGAATTTACCCATTCGCTATTTCGCTAGCCGAAGGGTAGGGCATATTGTGGCAAGGGTACGAGAACTGGAAGGCATCAGACAATTTCTAACCAGCTCCAGCATTACCGTGTTAATCGATAGCTTCTTTACCATCGTGTTCTTAATTGTGATGTGGTTTTACAGTAAAAACTTGACACTATTAGTGCTGTTAACGTTGCCATTTTATATTGCGTTAACCTGGTTTATTACCCCGGTTCTACGCCGTCGACTAGAAGAAAAATTCATGCGCGGTGCTGAAAATCAGGCTTTTTTGGTTGAAAGTATCAGCGGTATTGAAACATTAAAATCTAGCGCTATTGAACCACAGTCACAGCGAAAATGGGAAGAGTTACTGGCAGGTTACACAAGCTCAGCCTTTAAAGCCTCGCACACCTCTAACATTGGCCAACAAGGCGTGCAGCTGGTTAATAAGGTATCAACTGCATTGGTTCTGTGGTTCGGTGCCACTTATGTTATTGAAGGCACACTAACTGTTGGGCAACTTGGTTGCCTTTAATATGTTGGCCAGTCGGGTGAGTGGTCCTGTTATGCGTTTTTCGCAATTGTGGCAGGATTTTCAGCAGGCTAAAATTTCGATTGATCGTTTAGGCGATATTTTAAACTCGCCGCAAGAACCAACTATTAAGGCTGGCTCAGTGACGCTTGCCGCCTATCAAGGGTGATATTAAGTTTGAAAATGTTACGTTCCGTTATCAACCAGATGGCGCAGCGGCTCTGGATAATGTTACTCTTAAAATACCGGCCGGGCAAGTAGTCGGTATTGTCGGCTCTTCCGGTTCAGGAAAAAGTACGTTGGCTAAACTGGTGCAACGCATGTACATTCCTAATAATGGCCGTATTATGGTGGATGGCGTTGACTTGGCGATGGCTGATCCTGTATGGTTGCGCCGACAAATCGGTGTGGTTTTACAGGAAAATGTTTTGTTTAACCGTACAGTGCGTGAAAATATTGCGCTTATCTAACCCGGGCATGGATAGCGAGCGCGTTATTGCCGCAGCAAAACTGGTTGGCGCGCATGAGTTTATTTTAAAATTGCCGCAGGGTTATGACACTATTTTAGATGAACGTGGCGGCAATTTATCTGGCGGACAGCGTCAGCGGCTGGCTATGGCACGGGCCTGGTAACCAACCCGCGCATTCTGATTTTAGACGAAGCAACTTCGGCCCTGGATTATGAATCGGAACGGATTATTCAGGATAATATGTCGAAAATTGCGCACAATAGAACTGTATTAATTATTGCCCACCGACTTTCCACTGTGCGCACCGCTGATAAAATTATTACGATGGAAAATGGTTGTGTTATTGAAGAAGGTTCACACGATGAATTGTTAAAACCGGCGGACGTTATGCACAATTGTATAGTTATCAGACCGGAGGGCGAGATGCTTAGTAAAATGTATTCAATGCCTGATATGAGACGTATTCAATGAGTTTTGCATTCAATCGATTGGGAAAAATATACTACGCCTGGAAACATGCCGGCGAGATAGAAAAAGAAGAAAAAAAAGCAAAAGGCAATCAAAGCGCCACAAGGATGAATTACAGTTTATGCCGGCCGCGTTGGAAGTGCTTAGAAACACCGCCATCGCCCACAGCACGCATTACTCTGTGGCTAATCATTATCATTTTCTTGCTTGCTATTGTGTTGGCAACTATCGGTAAAACAGATGTGGTGGCCACTGCTGCTGGTCAAATTATCCCCTCTGGCCGACGTAAAGTTATTCAGCCGCTGGAAACATCTAGGGTACAAAATATTTATGTTGAAGAAGGCCAGTTCGTTGAAAAAGGTGAATTGCTGATTGAACTGAACCCGGTTGAAAGCACCGCAAATAAGCACCAGCTGGATGATAATCTGCAGAAAAAACGAGCTGGATGCCATTCGGTTAAAAGGTATTACAGAATAACCCTGCCTATCCCAAGGCAGATTTTCCACCAGATACGCCCGGCCAACATTGTAAAAGCCCAGCAAATTTTAATGCGCTCGCAAGCTTCTGAATATCGTTCACAGCTAGCCAACCTTCAGCAAATCGAATTACTCAGGAAAACTCACAAGCGCGTGCAATTCGGGCGGAAATCGATGCGTTTGCGAAAGTGTGTTACCGGATATCAGGCGCGGCTTGAGCAACAGGAAAGTCTTGATTGAAAAGAACTCTGACAACCCGTACACAGCTGTTGCGCGTAAGGCAGGAAGTGAATGACACGAGCAATCAGATTAATGTGCAGCGGCAATTGCTGGCACAAGCTAATGCTGCAGCGCAAACAGCACGACAGGAACAAGAAAGTTATATTAATCAATATCAAAACCAGCGTCTGGAAGAATTGGCCGAAGCAGAAGCTCGTATTTTCGGGCTAGAGCAGGAGGTTATTAAGGTGGACGCTAAAGTTGCGGCCTTAAACTGATGGCACCAACAAATGGTGTGGTGCAGGAATTAAAAGTTAGCACTGTGGGTGGGGTCGTGACACCGGCGCAAGAACTTATGTATGTCGTGCCGCAAGATGCTGTTTTGGAAGCGCGTGCATTGCTACCTAATAAAGACCGTGGAGCGGTTGGCAGAGGGCGATATGGCCAATGTTAAAGTGGAGGCTTTTCCCGTTTACACGTTACGGTACGATTCCCGCCAAACTAAAAACAGTTTCCAGCGATGCTATTCAGGATGAAAACCTGGGACCTGTTTTTGCGGTTATTGGCACGCTAGAGCGCGATTATGTTATTAGTGATGAAGGGGAGCGTATTCGTTTAACCCCCGGCATGGCTGTAACGATGGAAATTAAAACAGACGATCGCCGTATTATTGAATTTATTCTAACGCCAATTATTAAAGGCTTTAAGGAAGCTGCAAGAGAACGTTAATTTCGCTGTGGCTAAGCAACCTACTTGCCGCATTATAAAAGGCGTGCTAGTTATAAATCACCTATGACAGCTGCTTTAAAAACAAAAGATTCAGAACAAATAGCACAGCAAGCGCAAGACGATTATGGTGCCGATAGTATTAAGGTTCTACGTGGCCTTGATGCGGTGCGTAAGCGGCCAGGCATGTATATTGGTGATACTGATGACGGCTCCGGTTTGCACCATATGGTTTATGAAGTGGTAGATAATGCTATTGATGAAGCATTGGCAGGGCATTGCGATATTGTGCAGGTTTCTATAAACGAAGACGGCTCTGTTACGGTTTCCGATAATGGTCGTGGTATTCCAGTGGCTATTCACGAAGAAGAAGGCGTTTCAGCGGCTGAAGTGATTATGACACAGCTGCACGCTGGTGGTAAATTTGATCAAAACTCCTATAAAGTTTCCGGTGGTTTGCACGGGGTGGGGGTTTCTGTTGTAAATGCCTTATCCGAATGGCTGGAACTAACCATTTACCGGGATGGTAAAAAACACCACATGCGTTTTGAGCATGGCGAAGCCGTTAACCGCCTGTCTATTGTTGGCGATAATAAAAACGCCGAAGGGGGAATTGAAAAAGGCACACTAATTACCTTTAAGCCTTCTAAAGAAACATTTACTAAAACAGAATTTGATTACGGCACGCTAGAGCATCGTTTGCGAGAATTAGCTTTTCTAAATAGCGGCGCGCGCATTAAACTAACAGACGAGCGTTCTGACCGAGAAAAAACAGTTACGTTACACTATAAGGGTGGCGTAGAAGCCTTTGTAAAATATCTGGATAAGGCGAAAAACACAGTTACGCCCACTATCTTAATGGATGGTGAAAAAGATGGTATTTCAGTGGAGATTGCCATGGAATGGACAGACGCCTTTCATGAGAAAACCCTTTGTTTCACCAACAACATTCCGCAGCGCGACGGTGGTACCCACCTGGCTGGTTTTCGCGCAGCTTTAACCAGAACGGTAAATAACTATGCCAACGAAAGTGGCATTGCCAAAAAAGAAAAAGTGACGTTAACGGGCGATGATGCCCGGGAAGGCATGACCTGTGTTTTATCCGTTAAGGTGCCAGACCCGAAATTTTCCTCTCAAACAAAAGATAAACTGGTTTCCAGTGAAGTACGCCCAGTAGTGGAAAGCATTTGTGCCGAAGAATTAACCCGCTGGTTTGAGGAGCACCCAGCAGAAGCCAAGCGTGTTGTAGGCAAGGCTTATGAAGCCGCTGCGGCCAGGGAAGCAGCCCGAAGAGCACGAGAATTAACGCGTAAAAAAGGTGCATTAGATGTTGCCAGCCTGCCAGGGAAACTGGCAGATTGTTCTTCTAAAAAACCGGAAGATTCAGAACTATTTATTGTTGAGGGAGACTCCGCGGGGGGCTCAGCTAAGCAAGCGCGGAATCGTTTTAATCAGGCGATTTTACCATTACGCGGTAAAATTTTGAATGTGGAGCGAGCACGATTTGATAAAATGCTATCTTCTAAGGAAATTGGCACGCTTATCGCCGCTTTAGGCACCGGAATTGGGCACGAAGATTTTTCAGCTGATAAATGTCGCTATCACAAAATCATTATCATGACCGATGCTGATGTGGATGGTTCACACATCCGTACATTATTATTGACCTTTTTTTATCGCCAAATGCCGGAAATTATTGATCGTGGTTATCTCTATATTGCACAGCCACCTCTATATCGTGCCAAACGCGGGAAATCAGAAGTTTATCTGAAAGATGCTGCGGCATTGGATCAGTACTTAATTGAAGGTTCCTTAGGCGATGCTCTGTTAACAACAGGTAAGGGAGAGCAAATTGCTGGCCGCGATCTAGAACAACTGATTCTACAAATGCGTGTGCTGCAGACGCGTATCAATAAATTAGGGCGTCAGCTTGGCAACGAATCGCTGGTAGAACAATTAGCCATTTCCGGTTTACTAAAACCCTACACAGAAGGCATGGAAGCAGAATATCAGGAAGCCTTGGGCGAAGAGTGGACGGTTGAAATAAAACAACAAACTCTTCTAAAACAGGTGGAGCAGGAAGACCCGGAAACCGAAGAAACCATTATGGTAGAGGAAGAAGAGCAGGCCAGTTACATTCTGTTACACAAGACAGAGCAGGGGGTAAAAGACGCTTATCATCTTTACTATGATATTGTTAATAGTCAGGAATCGAGAATTTTAACGAAGAATAGCCAAATTCTAAATAATCTTTTCTCAAAGCCTGCGACATTGCTGATTAAGGGTAATGAGGAAAGCGTGAGGGGGGCCGCACAATTAACAGATATTGTATTAGAAGTTGCCAAAAAAGGCCTGGAAATTAGCCGGTATAAGGGATTGGGTGAGATGAATCCCGAACAACTGTGGGAAACAACGCTGGACCCTGAATCTCGTAGCTTGCTGCAAGTAGAAGTAGGCCACACAGACGATGCAGAAACTGTTTTCAGTACATTAATGGGCGATGTTGTGGAGCCGCGTCGCGACTTTATCCAAAGCAATGCATTAAATGTTGAGAATCTGGATGTTTAAGAGCTTGCCTCAAAACCCACGCACAAGTTGAATTTCGTATTTTATAGTGATTCCAAAATAAATCCGTGTGAAGGCGAGAGCAAGCAAAATTGAGCGCAATGTATTCTTCATGCATAAGCGAAATTTTGCGCCCCTCGCAGCCCCTCACGGTTTTATTTCGGAATCACTATAGCAAAAATCTGTTGCAAGGACGGGTTATTTGCTATGCTTAGAACAACGAAGCACTATAGATACAACAATAAAAATTTAGGCTCTAGCCAACTTTTTATACTTCCCAGTTTTTTCATCATCTCCTAACCGCCGCCGGCGATCTTCTTCATAGGCTTCGTAGTTTCCGGGGAACCATTCAATGTGGCCATTGCCTTCGAAGGCTAGAATATGGGTGGCGATGCGGTCTAAAAACCATCTATCGTGGGAAATAACCACTGCACAACCGGCAAAGTTAAAGAGGGCCTCTTCCAAGGCACGTAATGTATCAACATCTAAGTCATTGGTAGGTTCATCCAGTAAAATAAGATTGGCACCCGATTTCAACATGCGTGCCAGGTGCACACGGTTACGCTCCCCACCAGAAAGCAAACCTACTTTCTTTTGTTGATCCTGCCCTCGAAAATTAAAACTGGCGGTATACATTCGAGAGTTAATTTCTCTGTCACCCAACATGATAATTTCTTGCCCGTCGGCAATAACATCCCAGACCGCCTTGCTGCCATCCAGGTCATCTCGAGATTGATCAACATAGCCAAGTTTTACGGTTTCACCCACTTTAAAGGTTCCGGCATCTGGCTGTTCAGCCCCAGTAATCATTTTAAATAGAGTTGTTTTTCCTGCTCCGTTCGGCCCTACTACGCCTATAATGCCGCCGGGGGGTAATTCAAAAGACAGCTTATCCATTAATAACTTGTCGCCAAAGCTTTTGCTAACATTCTTTGCTTCAATAACTTTGCCACCCAAACGCGGGCCAATGGGAATAACAATCTGTGAAGGCCCCGGGGCGCGATCTCCTGCTTGTAATAACAATTCTTCGTAGGCTGCCAAACGCGCCTTTGATTTTGTTTGCCGTGCTTTAGGAGATTGACGTACCCATTCCAATTCTTCTTTAATAGTTTTCTGGCGCGCATCATCCTGCTTTTCTTCCAGTTCAAGACGCTTCTGCTTCTGATCCAGCCATTCCGTATAATTCCCTTTAAAGGGTAGGGCGTTGCCACGTTCCAGTTCTAAAATCCATTCTGCTACATTATCCAGGAAATATCTATCGTGGGTAATGGTTACAACAGTGCCTTTATATTCTTCCAAATGCCGTTCCAGCCAGGAAATACTGCTGGCATCCAGATGGTTGGTTGGCTCATCTAACAGAAGCATATCAGGCTTGCTTAAAAGCAATTGGCACAATGCAATACGCCGTTTTTCCCCACCAGACAGCTTTTCAACACTGCTATCCCCCGGCGGGCAATTCAACGCATCCATGGCAATTTCTAGGGTGCGATCAATATCCCAGCCATCAGCCGCGTCAATGCGCTCCTGCAATTCACCTTGTTCTTCCAGCAATTTCATCATTTCATCATTGTCAGTCACTTCACCTAACTGCATGGAAATTTCATTGAATTTCGCTAGATCATCAACGACTGACCCTAACCCGGCCATAACGTTCTCTTTTACGTTTTTAGAGGTATCTAGCTGTGGTTCTTGTGCCAGATAGCCCACTGTTGCGCCTTCTGCTAAGAATGCCTCACCGGTATAATCTTTATCCAGTCCTGCCATAATTTTTAGCACGGTAGATTTACCAGCCCCATTATGACCGATCACCCCGATTTTCGCACCAGGCAAAAACGAAAGGTTGACGTTTTGAATAATTTTTTTACCGGTTTGCAATATCTTTGATAAGTCTTGCATGGTATAGATGTACTGATAACTGGCCATAGTGGGGTGATAGCCGGTAATTTTTGGAAAATCAAATGTTTGTGTTTAGAAGGTTATACAAGCTTGATGCTAATCAATAAAGTATGACTGTTTAGCGAATTATTAAAAACATATTGCACAAATTCATGAGTCTCGCTAAAGTATCGCAACCGTGCGGGTGTGGTGGAATTGGTAGACACGCCAGATTTAGGTTCTGGTGCCGCGAGGCGTGGGGGTTCGAGTCCCTTCACCCGTACCATGGTGGTTATGCAATTTATGCCTTTATTTTGGCTTAAATCGCATAACCATCACCTTGGAACGAATTAAAAAGTAGCGCTATGCAAGTTGTTGAAAAATCAAAAGATGGTCTAAAGACTGAGTACACGATCACCATTCCGGTGGAAAAACTGAAAGAGCAACGTCTAGAGCGACTTAGCGAAATTTCTAAAACTATTAAAGTTGATGGCTT
Source organism: uncultured Alphaproteobacteria bacterium (assembly GCA_963706365.1). GTDB lineage: Bacteria > Pseudomonadota > Alphaproteobacteria > JAJTHO01. The sequence goes on from OY970150.1 coordinate 1,520,305, forward strand.
TCGACCTGGTAAAGTGCCGCCTCAATTGATTGAGAAACGCTATGGCGATTCTATAAAAGGTGAAATTATCCAAAAGGCCCTAGAGGGCAGCATTGCCCAAGTGATTCAGGACAATAAAATTCGCCCGGCTGTACAGCCTAAAATGACGAATTCTAATTTAGAAGCGCACAACGATAATGATCCTATTATTTTTGACTTAGAAATAGAAGCTTTGCCAGAAATTCCAGAAGTTGATCTGGATTCGATTGAAATTGAGTTTCTGCAAGTTGAAGTGACAGACGAGGATATTGATGCCGGTATGGAAATGATGAAAGATTCATTTCAAGAATACCAGCCTTTGAAAAGAAAGCGCGCTGTTAAAATTGATGATGAAGTAACATTTGATTTTTCCGGATCTGTAGATGGTAAAAAATTTGAGGGTGGTACAGCAGAAGATGCGAAACTAATCATTGGCTCTGGTCAGTTCATTCCTGGTTTTGAAGATCAAATAGTTGGCAAGAAAATCGATGAAGCCTTCGATGTTACAGTCACCTTCCCAGAAAACTATGGCGAGAAAACCTTAGCCGGTAAAGAAGCGGTTTTTGCTTGTACAATTCATGACATTCAAGAGCCTGCGCCTTTTGAATTAAATGACGAAGTAGCTATTAAAGCCGGTGCGGAAAGTGTTGACGACTTAAAAGCAAAATTTAAAAAAGCTGCTAAGGATCGTAAAGCGCAAGAAATTCAGCCTTGGAATAAGAAAAATCTACTGGATGTTTTAGACGATAAAGTACAAATAGACTTACCGCCTAGCTTAGTTGACGAAGAATTTAAGATTATTCAAGCCGAAGATGCTAAAAGCGAATCTGAAAATATTGATGAAAAAGAGTTGCGTAGTTTAGCTGAGCGCCGTGTAAAACTTGGCTTAGTTGTTGCTGATCTTGGTATGAAAAACAATGTGCATGTAGATGACGAAGAAGTTCGTGCTACTATTCTAGATCAAGCTTTTCAGATGCCAGAAGCACAGCGTATGCAGTTTTTACAGTTTTTCAGTGAAAACCCACAAATGATCGAGCGTGTAAAAGCCCCACTTTTTGAAGAAAAAGTGATTGGCTTTTTGTTAGACAAAGTTAAAAAAACAAATAAGGTTATTACCTCTGAAGAGTTTGAAAAGCTTGCTAATGAAGATGAGGCGGAATCAACCGCTGACAGTAGTAAGCCCGCTGAAAAACCCAAGAAAAAAGAAACGGCTGCGAAAAAACCTACTGCTGCAAAGAAGCCTGCCGCTGCTAAGAAAGCGACAGATACTCCTAAAAAAGCTAAAGCTGATGATTCTCCTAAGGCCTCAAAAAGTAAAAAGACCGATACCGTGAAGTCATAGCCTGATTTAGAGCTAGGTGACTGGTTCTAACTATACTGGCTTATATTTTGGAGGAATAGGTTCCAGCCGGGGCTGACAACTATTTTGTCTTCTTTAGAGGTTCTTATGCTTTATAAAAGGCTCTAAGAGCTTACGCCAAAACCCTAAGTAGAATATAATTTCAGAATTCGCTTAGACAGGAGGTTAATGTCGGCAATAAAGAGTCTAGAGCGGGAGGTATCTGGATTATGTTCGTAATCTTTGGAGAGGCGTCTTTGCCAGTTGATCCAGCCGAAGAAGCGTTCGACAATCCATCGTTTTGGTATAACAATAAACTTTTTGCTATCAGGGCGTTTGACGACTATCAGGCGTTTCCCCCGGCTTTTGCGGTAGAACCATGTTTGCAGTTTGCCGCTATAGGCACCATCGGCCAAAACAGCCTGTAACCGGGGCTGTTTGTACAATTCTGCTAGTAGCGGTTTGGCGCCGTCCCTGTCTTGAACGCCAGCGCTATGCACGCTTGCCGCCATCAGATGGCCGGTGATATCAACAACTATATGGCGTTTTCGACCCTTAGTTTTCTTGCCAGCATCATACCCGCGCGCCCCCCTTTTTGCACCGTCTTGACAGACTGTGCATCAATTATCCCCAGTGACGGTTCCTCTTCCCGGCCTTCCAGCCGCCGCAACTGCCTGTGCAGCTTTTCCTGTATACGTTCAAACAAGCCATTGTCACGCCACTCATAGAAAAAATGCCGCACCACCGCTTCCGGCACCAAATCATTCGGCAGCATATCCCACTGACACCCCGTGCGCTGCTGATAACGTATAGCGTTCATTATCTCTCGATTTGAATATATTTTGCGACGCCCCGTCTTATATACCGGAAAAGCATGCGCGATCAGAGCCCACTCCTCATCTGTTAAATCTGTTCTATACGACATCGTCTACTCCCAGTTATATGTTATCTTACAACATCTTATAAAATATCTCACACAGCCATACTATAATCTATATGCGATGTATTCTTCCTTCTTATTCGCTTCTTAGTTTTGGCGTAAGCTCTAAGAGCTTGCCCCAAAACCCACGCACAAGTTGAATTTTGTCTTTTTCACTGCAAATTCCTTTGAAAAGATGCGAAATAGCCCGCTATTACGCCCTTTCCCAAAGAAATTTTCGCAGAAAAATACTTCTTTCAACTTATACGTGGGTTTCCGCGCAAGCTCTAAAGAATAGTACAACAAAATATTTACAAGCAATTGACGGTGCCATTAATAAAATTAATGGTACTCGAGGCGAGACTCGAACTCGCACGACCGAAGTCATCAGATTTTGAGTCTGACGTGTCTACCATTCCACCACTCGAGCAATTGTTTGTTGGGTATAATCTAAAAATTTGGAAAGCTCAATGGCTATCAGCAGTGTTAAAGCAATTTAATCTACATCCTGTTGAGCGTAGAAATTATTGTTACTATTAGCGCGACGAAGAGGGTTGCCAGACATTACCGCTGTTTGTGGAACATCTTGTGTTACCTCTGCATTAAACGTGCTTGCTTCTAGAATGGCAATTCTTTCTTTTAGTTGTTGATTTTCAAGGGATAGAGAATGAACAGCGTTTTGATTTTTATTATTGCAAGCCATTTCTGTGGATACGGCACCATCGGCATAGCCCTGGTGATACCAGTCGTTATAAGCCATGGCAGGGGTTGTAACAGCGATTGCTGTTGTTACAAAAAATAGTCTAAAAATTGTTTTCATCGGTATATCTCTTTTATGCCATCCGTATAGCGAAGCAGATGCTTTGCTGGCAAAACAAAATGCGGTTTGTCATAAACTTTTCACATTGCCGTCATTTGCTTTTAATATAACAATAAGTTAACACTGCGAAATGCGATTTTATTTACTCTTTTTGCTATTGGTCGCACCCTTATTATTAGGAAGTAATCGCATAGAGTTTTGGTCTTTTTGGGTATTATTAACCGGGATAGCTGGCCTTATCTGCTATTATCAAAAATCTTATAAATTATTACCCACAATTATTTGGCTGCCAGTCAAACTATATTGTGTCGTTATTTTTTGGTCTTTGTTACAATTATTTATATCAGAATCTTTTGGGGTAATAGATCGGTGGAATGCTTTTCAAGGCACGTTAAAATTAGCAAGTTATCTTATAATTTTTCTTATCGCGGTAATTGTATCAACCAACCGTATGGAGGCGCGAAAGCTATTGAAAGGCATGGCTATTATTTTAGGCGGTTATGGCCTGCTTAGTCTTATTCTATTCTATTTAGGCAATCACACGCTATTGCTGGAACGTAAAATTTTCTATGTTAATGATTTAACAGGTACCTTTATTAATCGAAACTCTTTTGCTACGTTTATGGGGCTGGCCGTAATATGCTGCGCCAGCAGTGGCTTATATAAATATCAGAAATTATACGGCATGTATCACCGTCGGCGAGATTTATTGTTTCAGCCGGTGATGATAAAGCAATATTTACTGGTACTATTCTGTTTGGTGGCATTAATCTTGACCGGTTCGCGGGCGGGAATTCTTGCCAGCTTTATAGCCTTTGCTGTATTTTTATTGCTGCATCTTAAAAGTAAACATTTTTACATAGCGGGGGGGGCGCTTGTGGGGGCTAGTTTGTTTACTTTGCTAAACCCCGCGTTTTTGCAACGCTTTATGCTAACAAGTTTTGAGGTAGAAACTCGTTTTGCTGTATGGCGACAAACAAGTCGCTCTATTATATACGCTCCTGAAATTTTAACAGGCATTGGTTTGAATAATTTTGAGTCTTGGTTTTTGGATAAAAAGAACCAATTGACTGGGCATTATCATAAGCTGCATAATGATTGGTTGCAGAGTATAATAGAGTTAGGGTTTCCTGTGGCTTTCGTTTTATTTGTGGCTATTGGGATGGTTTTGTATGCATGTTTGAAAGGTGCCTTACATGAGAATAAAACATTGCATTATGCCATTATGGCGGTCAGTGGAATAACGCTAGTGCTGTTGCATAGCATTGTTGATTTCAGTTTGCAGATTCCTGCAGTGGCTTATTTGGCTACGGTTATGGCCGGGATGGGGTATGGGGAGTATGTTGTCGTTAAAATTAAGAAGCATTAGAATTACATGGGAAAAGCAGTTTACATATGTTCTCCATGCTTAGAGATGCTTCTATAGGCGGTTGATTAATTCCATCTGAGAATGCTGCTTCAACATCTGCTGGAATTTCAGGATTCTCAATTAAGTTCCCTGAGAGAAGAGGTTGTGTAATCTGTATTTCAATAAAACCATTGCTCTGCCTTTGCTGATAAGCCCGATAAAATTGTAGTGCATCCTGTTCCATTGTTTTAGTATACAATATTAAATATACATTGTTCTGTAATTAATAACACTAAAACTATAAACTATCTGCCCCACGCGCAATGGCGATGGCGCCAGTTCTAACAACCTCTATGTCGCCCAGGGGGTGCATCAATTCTATAAAAGCGGTTACCTTTCTGGAGGAACCGGTAATTTCAAAAGTGAAGCTTTCTACGGTGCTGTCTACGACCTGACAGCGAAAGGCATCGGCGATGCGGAGGCTTTCTAAGCGTTGATTGCCTTTGCTAACAACTTTAATCATAGCCAGTTCGCGTTGCACATAGGGGCCGGAAATTGTTAAATCGGAAACTTTTATAACCGTTACAATGCGGTTAAACTGCGCCTTAATTTGCTGTATCGTATGCGGTGTGCCCGTGGTAACAACCGTAATGCGGGATAGTTGTTTTTGTGCGTCCACTTCGGCAACACTAAGGCTTTCGATGTTATAACCACGGCCTGTAAACAGCCCAACGATACGCGCCAAAACACCTGGCTCGTTTTCAACAATAGCCGCTAGTACATGCGTTTCATGCGGGGCGTTATGATTGGGGGCAGACATAAAAGAAACTGCCCTTAATCAGAAACTTTAATTTGATATTGATCAAAGCTGCTTGCAACAGCCTGTGGCACTGTTTGTTGAATACCATTTTCTTTAGGAACAATAGAAAGCGTAATACTGTCTTGATCGCCTTTTAATAGTGCAACAAGGTTTTTCTTAACATCATTAATAACGCTGTTTGTTGCCTCAGTATTCTTTTTAGGAGACTGATACCCTTCAATAAACTGAATGGCCATATTACGGAAGTTTTGTTTGATTGGCTCAATATCCGTAGTGCCCTTTGGCTTCTGGAAGCTGGCTATTAAGGTAAATGCCTTGTCAATAAGGCCATCGTTTTTGATTTCAATGCGTGCTTTTTCCAAAATACCTTTAAAGTCATAGTCTTTAAGGTTTTCAGAAAGGTCTTTACCGGCACCACCAAATAAAACAGATTGCTGCATCATGCGGGCACTCTTCTCATTAACGCCGCTAACGGCCATGGAAAATTCCAGTGCGGCCATGTCGGGTAGTTCCATCTGAAAGCCGGTCGCTAAATTCTCCAGTTTTGGGTTATACCGATAATTAACAACGCCACTGATGTTGGCTAAACTGTTGATAACAGCATCGGGCAAGTCCTGTAGTTCTTGTGATTGCTCTTTTAAACCCTGTTTAATTTTGTTAATGCCGTCTTGTAATTTTGTTAAGCCTTCGCCGCTGGCAATGCCGCCTTCAAAAGATTGATCGATGGAAATTAACAAGCCATCCTGTAATTTGTAATTGCTGATAGAGGCCTTTTTTAAACCCAGGGCAACATTATCGCCGGATTCTGTTTGGCTACCCATCAAAAAGTTGCTGATTTCTGCCGCACCATCGTCGGTGAATTTAGCCTTTTTGATCATGATATTCGTGATATCTTTTTTGGTGGTCATCGCCTTATTGGCGGCATTACTTTTAACCACATCAAAAACAATATTTTTGTAAATAACCTCATCCGCAGTGTTTTTTACAGTTTCATAGTTTACCGTATTGTTTTGGGCGATTTTTTCCAGCTGGGTGATAAAGTCTTTGGCGATTTGTTTAGCGCCTGGGTACGCGCCTTCATTGGATACTACCTTTAAGGTATCATCCAGGCTTTCAGGCTTATCACCAGAAAATAATAAATAGCCACCGGCAAATAATGCTACAACAACCAGCAAAATAACAGGAACAGTAATTTTATTCATAATAGTTTTTAATCTCTATGCTTTTAACTTATAGCCACTGCTGAAAACATGTAGGCACAACAAGCATAACAGGGCATTTACTGTAAGTAAAACAAATATCCCCACCTGTACATTGCCATCACTATGGTTGGTCATCGCATAGCGTAAACCGTCAATGACATAGAAAAACGGATTATACAGCGCTACCCATTCCCACATGGGGGGTAAATTTCGGATAGAGTAAAATGTACCCGATAAAAACGACAGGGGTGTAATAACAAAATTCGTAATGGTTGCAAGATGGTCAAATTTTTCTGCCCAGATGCCGGCAAGGATACCCAGCATAGCTAGCATAGCAGCGCCACTTAATACATAATATATCACCAACATAGGGTGATGAATAGTTAAAGGTAGAAAGAACATCATACTGGTGGCCACCATTAGACCGGATAAAACACCGCGTGTCATAGCACCCAGTGCGTAACCGGCGGTTAAGGTCATGGGGGATAGGGGGGGCAGTAAAACATCAACTATATTACCATTCACTTTACCGATAATGAGAGAGGAAGAGCTGTTCGCAAAAGAATTTTGCAAAATAGTCATCATAATTAACCCAGGTGCTAAAAAAAGCGGAAAGCTTAAATTGCCAATCATGTTGCCGCCGCGTCCCAAAGCCAGTTGAAAAACGGCCAGATAAAGCAACGTTGTAACCACGGGTGCCAGCAGCGTTTGCATAATCACTTTGAAAAAGCGCTGCACCTCTTTTTTATAAAGGGTAAAGAAAGCAATCATTTTGAAATGCTTATGGACAAGGTTGCGCCCTCTAATGACTTGTTCAGCGTTAATGCCTTACTTTCTGCATACCAACCTGTGTAATGTGCCTGAACGGTATAAGCGGATAAATCTTCGGTGGTAGTATTATCGATAATTAAGGCGCCCTCTTTTGGCGGGTGGGTAGCGTCCTGGCTTACGGCTTTTACGATCAGGCTATCGACTGTTTGTTCCACAACAATGTCGCCACCGCGTGGCAGTGCATCAGCCGCACATAAAACACAATTGATGAATAGCTTTTTTTCTTCGTCTGTTATGTCGCTAGGCAAGTTGCCGGGTTTAAGATTTAACCTTTTTTCGCTGCGGAAAAAGTTTTGTAATAGTTCAATTAAAGACTGTAAATAATAGCCGGTAACGCCTGAAGTTGTGCCATAGGCTATGCGGTAAATTTTAAGACGGCTTGCCACGGTTGCGGCGCTTGTTTTGACCATGCCCAAGGCTTCTTCGGCGAAATCACCCTGTAAATCATCGGACACCAGTTCTAAACCATTTTCCACCGCGCCCACCGGGCTGGCCAAGTCATGAACCAGTTTAGAAATAAGCATTTCTGCCATAATCGTAGGCATTGCCTGATTTTCCGGAGTATCCTTTTTAAACAACATGGCGGTACTATAGCGTCACTATATAAAATTAAAATGTGTTTCTGGCAGTTCTTAATTCTATAAAACGCTTCTGATCATGCGATAAAAACGGATTAATTTCCTTCTGCTTGCCTAAATTAAGGGGCACTGTTGGCAGCTGTTTGGCGCGTAATTGTTTTATGGTTCTGTAATATTCCATAAAGGCCGGATCATCCTTTAAATAATCATAGCAAAATTCTGCATTTGTTTTTGTATATTCATGGGCGCAATAAACTTTTGTTACATCGGGTAGTTGCGCCAGCTTTTGTAAAGATTGCCATGTTTGCGGCATCGTACCTTCAAAAACCCTGCCACATCCCATACCAAATAGGACGTCACCAGAAAACAATATGTTTTCTTTCTTAAAGTAATAGGCGATATGATCCAGTGTATGGCCTGGAAAAAATAGAATTTTTGCGGTTAAATCTCCAATAGTAACGCTATCGCCTTCTTTTAAATAGTGCGTAACGCAGGCAATATCTTTAGAGCCATAATCTGCAGAGGGGGCATAGACCGGGCAATTATAACGGCTTACTAAATTTTTAATACCATCGGTATGATCCCAATGATGATGTGTAACCCAGATGGCATCTAAATTATAATTTTTTTCTTCTAATATCCGCTGGAAAGTATCCGCACAACCCGGGTCGATAGCTATTGTTTTTCCTTGATGGTGTAGAACGTAAAAATAATTACCGTCAAAACGTTGTGGCGATGGTTGTTGTATAATTTCCATGATATACATTTAGGAAATGTTTTGTGACGTGACGACCCTTGATGATTTTTATCAGTCTGCTTTAGGGCAAACCGCGGCCACTGTTGTGAAACAGCATATTCACCATGAAGAAGGTTTGAAGCTATCTATTGGTTTTCCGGAACCATTTATTGATGACCCGCAAGACCATTTTGTAGTGATGCCGGCACAGCAGGGCGCAACGCGACAAAACAGTTTGCCAACGGTTTTGGCTTATGAAGATCATCTGCCATTTGAAGATGCTACTTTCCGACAAGTGATGCTGGTGCATATAGTGGAAAGCACGGAATATCGTTCGCAGTTATTACAGGAATGCTGGCGGGTTTTAGATGCACACGGCCAGTTAATTGTTATTATAGCCAGTCGTCGCGGTGTGTGGTCACATTCTGAAAATACGCCGTTTGGATATGGGCATCCTTTTTCTGCCCGACAAATGGAAGCCATCCTTACTAATCATCGCTTTACCGTTGATTCTGTTGATCGTGCGTTATATTTTATGCCTAACAGCGGGTTGTTGGGGTTGAAGGGCGCAAAATTATTGGAAAAAATCGGGGGCAAAATATTTACACGGATGAGCGGTGTTATTATTCTGCATGCTCGCAAAGAAGTTTTTTCTAAAATAAAACCGGCTAAACGCATTTTACCACGTATCGAACTACCTACTATTGCACCGCAAACCGCCACAACCACCAGTAAGCCTGTATCATGATGAAATCATTTCTATTGAATGTTTTATTTGCATTATTTGTATGCAGTACTTTACAGGCACAACCGCTAATTCGCGATGCTGAAATAGAAGAGACGATTGCTCTTTACGCACAGCCACTTTTCAAGGCGGCGGGCTTAAACGAACAGGCAATTGACGTCTTTATTGTAAATGACGAGCGTTTAAACGCATTTGTATCCAACGGACAGAAAATATTTATGCATACTGGCCTGTTAATGGAAAGTACCACGCCAGAGGCTGTTATGGGGGTAATTGCCCACGAAGCAGGGCATATTGCCGGGGGGCATTTGGCAAAATTACGTAGTAAAGTTGATGAATTATCTACTGCCAGTATTTTAGGCTATATATTGGGGGCAGCAGCAGCGGCTGGCGGGGCAGGGGATGCCGCTATCGCCATTTTAACAGGTGGCCAGCATTTGGGGCAACGAACCCTGTTGGCACATACCCGCGGCCAAGAGCGTGCCGCCGACAGCTTTGCCATTACTACCCTTGCAAAAGTAGAGTTATCGCCCGCCGGTTTGAAAGAAATATTAAGTACACTAGAACAACAAAACCTGTGGCAGCCATCTGGCCAGGATAACCCCTATGCCCGTAGCCACCCTTTAACAACAGAACGATTGGCCTTTGTAGAAGATCAATTAACCAAATCGCCCTACCGCGATAAAACAGTGCCAATAAGCCTGCAACAGCGGCATGATCGTATGCGAGGAAAACTGTATGGTTTTATAAAGGGTATGCCCACTGGGCAGGTTTTTGAGGACGCCCCTATTGCCAAACAGTATGCCACGGCTATTGCCGCCTACAAGCAGGGAGATTTTTATACCGGTGATGCAGAATTAGAGAAATTAATGCAACAGTTTCCCAACGATGCCTATCTCTATGAAGTAAAAGGACAACTGTATTTTGAAAATGGTGGCGATGCTGAGGAAACAGTACAGGCCTATAGAGAAGCAGTGCAATTAAGGCCGAATGTTGTTTCTTTAAAGCAAGGTTTGGCGCGTATATTATCAGCGCAAAATCAGCCAGAGGAAGCTGCAGAATATTTGCAACAGGTTGTACAGCGTGAACGCCGCAACAGCCGCGCCTGGAGTGAATTAGCCAATGCCTATGGTCAAATGGGTAATGAACTGCAAGCGTTGCTAGCCAGTGCAGAAGCTTCACTTATTCAGGGAAATACAGGCCAAACAAGCAGTTTTTTATCGCGAGCTAAACCACTGCTTAAAAATGCCGATGGCAAAACAAAATTGCATTACGACGATTTAAAAAAGGCTGTTTCAATTCAGAACAAATAAGGTTGGAAAACCGATTTCAGTATAGTAACCTATCTGAATGAAATATTTGATCGGTGCCTTGCTCATTGCCACATTGGGGTTGTCATTATACAATTACAATCAATCAGAAATAGGGCAGGGCAAGGTTGGTAAAAAATTTATTGCTGCTGGTGATGCCATTGACGAAGATGCGTTGCGCGCCTTAATTCGTGAAGAGGTTGAAAAAAACCCGGATATTGTCATTAATGCCATTGAAAACTATCGCGTGGAACAGCAAGCCAAACAGCAAGGTAGTGTAAAAGAAACCTTTGAAGAGCTGAAAGATAGTCAAGATTTCCCCATAGTAGGTGACACAGGAAGTGACGTAACGGTTGTAGAATTTTTTGACTATAATTGCGGTGCTTGTCGTATTATGGCTGAAACGATTCAGGAATCGAAGGATGCTGCCAAATATGTATTGATAGATTTCCCCATTCTTTCCCCCGGTTCTCGTCTGGCCGCTAAAGGCAGCTATGCGGCTAAGAAAATTGGTAAATACCAGGAATATCACTTTGGTTTGTTAGGGGGAAATCAGCCTATACAGACAGAAAAAGACCTAATGCAAGTGGTTGAAAAAGTGGGAATTGACAAAGAAGCCTTTGAGAAAGAATACAACAGCCAAGCCGCAGATGCCTACGTTCAATCTGCCCTGGCACTGGCCAGTCGCTTAAACCTAAACAGTACACCATCATTAATTGTAAATGGCCGCTTAATCGTTTCCGCCATGCGCAAACCACAGTTTGATGCGCTGCTAAAACAGGTTCGCGCCGAGTAGAGTTCTTGAATATTTCTAAAGCGTCTTTCCACCGCAGGGTGGAAACCATGCCTCAGGATTTGCAGCCATGTGACTTTTTAAAGTGGAATGACTATATTTCAATTTCAGTGGAATAGGTTCCCCCCACGCAAAAAGACATTGATGGAAGTAAATAATTTACTCTTATTTGGAATCACGTAAATTTATAGAGGTTTTCAGAATGAGTATAAGCCTGGTATTTTTACTGACAAGCCAGGCATTCTTCATACTTTGCTACTTCTGGCATGGGTTCTTTTCCTGCACTGGCACGCAGAGACACGTTATCAGCACGTTGCATAGATTTTGAGCGGCAGTAATACAAACTTTTTACGCCACGTTTCCAGGCCAGGTAGTGCAATCCATGTAAATCTTTTTTATTGACATCAGCAGGCAGAAAAATATTTAAGGATTGCGCCTGACAAACGTATTCCGAGCGATCCGCCGCATGTTCGATAAGCCAACGCTGGTCTAGTTCAAAGGCAGTTTTGAAAACGGCTTTTTCATGGTCGTCCAAACAATCCAGATGCTGTACAGAGCCTTCATTAGTGGAAATAGATGACCACACTTTTTGTGTGTTCAAACCTTTTTCCTCTAATAGTTCTTCTAAATGCTGGTTACGCACTGTAAAGGAGCCAGAAAGTGTTTTATGGGTAAAACTGTTGGCTGCAAAAGGTTCGATTCCTGGGCTGGTGCCGCCACAAATAATAGAAATACTGGCGGTTGGTGCAATGGCCATTTTATTAGAAAACCGTTCCATACTACCGAAATCAGCCGCATCCGGGCAAGCACCCCGTTCCTCACCCAAGGCTAGAGAGGCAACATCCGCTTGGCCACGAATATGCTTGAACATTTTCAGGTTCCAGGATTTTGCCATAGCTGATTCTAGAGGAATGCGATGCGCCTGTAAAAAAGAGTGCAAACCCATCACGCCCAGTCCTACACTACGCTCGCGCATAGCAGAATATTTTGCCTTTACCATGCTATCCGGTGCTTTTTCGATAAAGTCTTGCAACACATTGTCCAGAAAGCGCATGACATCTTCAATAAATTGTGGCTCGTCTTTCCATTCCAGATAGCTTTCTAAGTTCAGGGAAGACAGGCAACAAACAGCCGTGCGTTCTTTACCATGGTGGTCTGTACCTGTTGGCAAAGTTATTTCAGAACACAGGTTGCTGGTTTTGACGGTTAAACCAGCCAGTTTGTGATGTTCTGGAATGTTACGGTTTACATGGTCAGAATAAACAATGTAAGGCTCGCCTGTTTCTACACGGGCAGTTAAAATACGAATCCAAAGGGAACGTGCTGAAATTTTACGAATCACGGCACCATCTTTCGGGCTGCATAATGCCCAGTCTCCGTCTTTTTCCACAGCACGCATAAAGGCATCGGGAATTAAAACACCATGGTGTAAATTCAGGGCTTTCCGGTTTGGGTCGCCCCCTGTGGGACGGCGAATTTCAACAAATTCTTCAATTTCAGGGTGTTTTACCGGTAGATAAACGGCTGCTGAACCACGCCGCAAGGAACCTTGGGAAATAGCCAGGGTTAAGGCATCCTGCACGCGAATGAATGGCACCACGCCACTGGTTTTACCATTGCCGCGCACGGTTTCGCCAATGGAACGCAAATTACCCCAATAACTGCCGATGCCACCGCCGCGGCTGGCTAACCAAACATTTTCATTCCACAGGTCAACAATGCCATGCAAGCTGTCGTCCGCTTCGTTTAGGAAACAGGAAATAGGCAAGCCGCGATCCGTGCCGCCATTGGAAAGAATAGGGGTTGCCGGCATAAACCATAGTTTACTGATATAATCATAAAGCCGCTGTGCATGGGCGGAATCATCAGCATAATAAGTGGCTACGCGTGCAAATAAATCTTGATAAGTTTCGCCTGGTAACAAGTAACGATCTTCCAGGGTGCTTTTGCCAAATTGCGTTAATTTATCGTTGCGGCTGTCATCTGTTTCTACGCGAATACCGGTGTTGCGCTGAAACGTGTGTTTTTTCGGTGTTGCATTATTAACATCAAGCAAATCAGGGGATTTTACAGCCGGTTTACGACGCTTTTTTGCCATGGGGGAACTGTCTGGAATATCCATGCCAGCACTGGAAAATAAATCAGTAGTTTCGGATAATAAAGAATTTGATTCCGTAAACATCGCTTTTTCCTTAATTAATTATGAACGAGGAAAACACTATATATTGTGCTTCAACAGGAAAATATCACTATATGTAGTAGGTGCAAGGCAAATATTTGCTTTTTTATAAATAATAAGTCTTGACCCTATAATTTATTGATATTGCATGCCTAACGTACATTATTCAAATTTGTCAGTATTTCATAGCTGTTGGTGTGGGCATCTTCAGCCGCCTGATTAACTGTGTAATGTGCCCCATATAAAATAGCCTGTTCGGGTAATTCTTGTGGCACCTTTGTCACATCTGCCGTCACTAAATCCATTGAGACGCGTCCTACGACAGGGCATAGTATGTTGTTTATCAATACCCTGCCTTTGTTACTTAATGCGCGTGGATAACCATCAGCATACCCAACACCCAGGGTGGCAATTCGACAATCATTTGTTGCAATCCAAGTAGCATCATAACCAACAGTTTCGCCTTTTCGTACATCTTTAACTTCTAAAACAGGTACTGACCATTCTACAACCGGTTTAATATTGTTCTGTTCTATGCCGCCGTATAGCCCAATACCAATACGGCAAAAGTCAAAATGATAATCTTCACCTAGTATGCTGCCATAGCTGGCCGCTAAAGAAGATTGCTTGGGTTTTAATTGGTGTATAGCTTGCCTAAAATTATTGAGTTGCTGTTTATTTAACAAGTGTTGTGGTACTTCAGCGCAAGCTAAATGGCTGATCAGCAAATCGGGTTGTTTGTTGAGTGAGGCGTCGATTGCAAAACCGCTTCGGTTCATACCTGTTTCAATCTGTAACACAAAGTTCAAAGATGTCGGTAAAGCACTTATTTGTGCCATAGTATTACATACCGGGGTTAGATTGTAATTTATAAACAGCGATATGTTTTGTGTATCAAAGCCATTGAGAACGTAAATAGTAATGTCGGGTAATAGCTTTCTTAGGGCAATCCCTTCATGCACATAGGCGACAAAAAATTGATTGCAACCTTGTTTTGCTAAAACAGGGGCAACGTTTTCTATGCCTAGCCCATAGGCGTTGGCTTTTAAAACGGCTGAAACGTCGGCCTGTTTTTGGAAAAACTTGAAATTATTAACGAGATTTTGCTGATTAACGGTTACAGGCATAGCAATAATCTATACCCTAAAACCATGCGTTTTGCTGTTTCAATTTTAGCAACCGCCGCTTTATTTTTGCTGGTTGTCATGATTTATCCGCAAGCCTCTGAAAGTTGGCTGAGAAGAGTTGCTGATACTTTTCGTATATACGCAGGTAATCTGGTGATTCAGTTTAATACACTGGCCATCATAATCTGTTTAATCATTGCTGCCTCGCCCATAGGGAGCCAACGAATTGGTAATAGTAGTGATCCTAAGTTTGGTCTGTTTTCCTGGTTTGCTATGTTATTTGCCACTGGTATGGGGGCTGGCCTATTATTTTGGGGGGCTGCAGAACCCCTAACACATTATCAGCAGCCAGTTTTTGAGGCCACAAAACAGCAGGCCTTGGGTATTTCCATGTTTCACTGGGGCATGCACCCATGGTCAATTTATGCCCTGGCCGCGTTAATAACAGCTTATTTCGGTGTCAAACCCTCGGCTTTTTTAAGCAAATACCCTTATTTAAAAAAGGCAGTGGATGGTTTGATTGCTGTAAGTTTATTATTGGCTGTAGCGGCATCGCTGGTGCAAGGTATTCAGCAAATAGAGGCAGGCTTTCGTTATATTGATCAAATGGTTTCTATGCTGGCCATTGGCCTTGTTGTCATTATTATTTATTGTTTATCTGTTGCCACCCCATTGCGTTATGGCATTCAATGGCTTAGCCGGATTAATATTATCCTGGCTTTTTTGTTACTGGTGTTATTTGTGGATCAGCAATTTTTATCTTCCCTGAAATTATCACTTAAAGGCTATATGAATGTGCTGCCAAAACTCTCTTTCCACACTATTGAGAAAGAAAATTGGAGTAAGGACTGGACAGTCACTTACCTGCTATCCTGGATAGCCTGGGCGCCGCTTACGGGAATTTTTATTAGCCGTATCAGCCAGGGGCGATCTGTTCGACAGGTTATCTTGGGTGTTATTGGTATCCCCACAGTATTTACACTGATCTGGTTTAGCGTGTTCGGCAGCTTGGCCATTGCTGATAATACAGCTGGGCTGGAATATCAGGACGTGCTATATCATTTAATTGATGAGCGTGTTTATTTACAATATTTAACTATTTTATGTATTGCCATATTTTTGATAACCAGCGCCGATAGTGCCAGCTACGTTATTGCAGAAATTACGGAAGATACTGACGGCCTACGAAGCACAAAACAACGGCGGCTGTTATGGGGCATAACGCTGGGTATTTTTACGGTAATGCTTATTACAATTGGTGGTAGCGTGCAAAATGTGCGTGCGTTGTTTAGTGTTGCAACGATTGCTATTTTTCTGCTGTTGATGTTGCAAACTGTTTTACTGTTGTATGGCCTGTGCGGCAAACGCCAGGTACGCTTTGGCTAGTTGCGGTTTGCCCATTGCAACACTCACATGGGCGCGAATGGCCGCACGAACAGAAATAAATAAAGGCATTAATTCCATTATACCTTCGCTTTCATCTGATAATATTTGCTGATATTGTGTTAATATTTCTTTAGCTGCCTCGTTCATATTACGAAAGCGTAAATCCATAATTAAAAATGCCAAATCGTATAAAACATCAATAGCGGCAAAATCGTCATTAAATTCAATGCAATCAAATAATATGGGTTGGCCTTGCCACAAGCAAATATTGCCTAAATGCATATCTCCATGACACTGGCGAATCATTCCTTTTTCAGCACGTTGTTTCAAAATCGGTGCAACTTTTCCCCACGCGTTCACGGTGTTTTCTGTTAATTGCTGTGTTTCGTCTCGTGGCAAGATATCGGTTTGTTGGGCAAACATAACGTCATTACCCTGTGCAATGAACTTTATAGCATCTGCTTTTTCAGGGTATTGTTCTGCACTAACATGCAATCGAATTATATTTTCGGCAATTCCGTTTATGTGTGCTTCATCTAGAAGGTTGCGTTCTGCCATTGTTGACAACAAATCATCTTGCGAAAAACGCTGCATATGCACTAGGGAATCCAACGCCTTGTGATGCTCTGGAACGATTTTACCCAGTTGAATGCCGGATTCACCATCCATAACTGTTAACACATCTAAATAAAGCTGTGGAGCGGTACGGCGATTAAGCTGAACTTCGCGTTCACACATTTCTTGGCGGCGGGGAATAGAGCCATAATCCAGGTAAGGAAAGCTTACATCTTTCTTCATTTTATAGGCGTAATCCCCACTTAGAAAAACCCAGGCGGTGTGGGTTTCTATAATTTCCGGGCTGCGGCCTTCTAATTCGGTGAAGTAAATTTTTAGGCGTTCAAATGTTTCAGACATATTGGGAGCCTGTATTAACCCTTTGTACTGCGGCTGTAAATCAGTTCATTTTGCGGTAGCTTTTGCCGAATAGCTGCAATTCTGTCTTGTCCGGCGGGGTGAGTAGAAAGGTATTTGGCAATGCTAGGCTGTGCACCGCTGGCCTGATTCATTTTTTGCCAGAAATCAATAGCTTCCCTTGGGTCGTAACCGGCGCGCGCCATAAAGGTTACCCCCAGATCATCGGCTTCCAATTCTTGTTGGCGAGAGTAGGGAAGAATAATACCGTAAGAAACACCTGCCCCTAACAAACTTGCCCAGTTTCCAGAAACACCCGCTGCCCCCAGGCCGATTTGTGCCACTTGTAAGCCAAGGCCACTTACCTTAGAAGCACCCACGCGTTTGGCCGCATGATCTGCTGCTACGTGTGCCACTTCATGGCCAATAACGGCGGCTAGTTCTGCATCTTCATTGGTTAAATCTAGCAAACCTGTATAAACCCCGATTTTATAATTCGGTAAAGCAAAGGCATTCAAGGCATCATTTTGAAATACTTTCACTTCCCATGGGTATTGTCTTAAACCACTAACATTAATAACGCGGCTGGCAATGCGGTTTACCCGGGCAATTTTTGCAGCATCGGTTGATGCTTTTTCTTTTGCTTTAATGTCTTGCCAGGTTTTATCACCCTGTAAGGCGAGTTCCTGGTCGGAAACAAACTGCTGGCCAAAGTCGCCTACATTACTACATCCGGCAATAACTGCACTGGTTCCAGCACAACCGCAATAGCCGATAAACTGTCTTCTGGAAATATTTTGCATATGTTTTTAAACCCTATTTATTGTGCGCTGTAGTACTTCCTTAATACTTAAAGCATAATATAACTATTAGTAAGACGGTTTTGCTGCAAACAGTTTTACAATAATAATTTTTTAAGCACATTTTTAACGCAGCGCGCCATATTTAGGATTTTTTAAGATGAATATATTAACCATAGCCATGTTTGCCGTTCTTGTAGTGTTGTCTTTAAACCCGGAAACTAAGAAAAAAGATAATTATCTTGCCCTGGACACAAAAGAAATTTCAAAAGAGATTGCTGACAGGGGTATTGAAACTGTTCTGGAGCAGGCAACCAACCGTCTTAAGGAAAAGCATTTGCAATAAACGCCAAACCCCTGCAAAAAGCGGTGGATGAGCCTGTATATTGCTATAATTATTGCCTATTCAATCGGTAGTATTCCTTTTGGTCTCTTAATTTCCAAAATATTAGGTAAAACAGATCCACGTATCGCGGGTTCTGGTAATATTGGCGCAACAAATATGTTGCGGTTAAATGGTAAAATTGCCGGTCTTGCCACCTTGTTCGCAGATGCTTTAAAGGGAGTATTGGCCATTGTGATTGCTGCCCGGTTTTCCAACCATAACGATATTATTTTTTTTGCAGGGCTGGCTGCATTCATTGGTCATATATACCCTATTTGGCTGAAATTCCGTGGTGGTAAAGGTATTGCCACGGGCATAGCTGTTGCCATTACCTGGGGGGTAGCCAGTGGTTCATTGATGATTGCCACATTTGCACTAGTGTTATGGTGGAAACGCTATGTATCATTGGCTGCGTTAAGTGCCGCTGCCTTAGCGCCTTTTTTTGTGTATATGCTAAGTTCTAATCTGGTGCATCTTGCTTGTATCAGTATAATGACACTCCTAATTTTTATCCGGCATCGGCAGAATATTAAAAATTTAAAAGCTGGCCTGGAAAACAAGATATGAATGATGTCGTTGCCTGGTTGCGTCTGGCCTCTACGCCGCGCGTAGGATCTGTTACTTTTAAGCAGTTGCTGGATTACTATGGTAATGCTTCTGAAGCCTTGGCCAATGTCGGTACTTTGTCGCAATATGGGGGGCGCAGCAAACCGCTTACCCCGCCACCTGTTTCAGTAATAGAAAAAATATTGAAACAATGCAGCAATCAAGGGATCCATGTTCTTTGCCAGTTTGAGGCAGACTACCCGGCGCTTTTGAAACAAATTTACGATGCGCCGCCGATTCTTTATATAAAGGGTAGTATAAACTTATCACAGCACCTGACGGTAGGCATCGTTGGTTCTCGCAACGCATCGGCTAGCGGCCAATTGTTCACCAAACAACTGGCAGCAGCATTAGGTGCGCAGGATATTACGGTTATATCTGGCCTGGCGCGTGGTATTGACACAGCAGCCCATAATGGCAGTCTAAAGACGGGTACCATGGCTGTTTTAGGTGGTGGGATTGATCATATTTACCCACCGGAAAATAAATCTTTGTATGCATCCATTGCTGAATCGGGCTGTTTGATTAGCGAACATCCCCCCGGTATGGTGCCGCGTGCGCAACATTTCCCGCGCCGCAATCGCATTATTGCGGGGCTCTCGCAAGCTGTTGTTGTAATAGAGGCCGCCAAACGTTCTGGTTCTTTGATCACGGCAAGAATGGCCGGTGAACAGGGTAGGGAGGTTCTGGCTGTTCCAGGCTCGCCGCTAGATCCTCGTTGCCATGGCAGTAACGGATTGATAAAAAATGGTGCCGCATTGGTAGAAAACGTTGATGACGTATTAGCCGTTTTACACAGCCCTATGCAGCAACCTGCTTTTTACCCTACCTTGAAAGAAAATGATTCCCCCTATCACAGCGCGTTCCAATATTCTGATACAGAAACAGAAAACTGGCGCAATAAGATTACTGGTGCCCTATGCCCCACACCAATAAGCAAAACAGACCTTCAAAGCATCACTGCAGCACCTGCCAATATTATGCATCTTGTATTGCTGGAATTACAATTAGCCGAACGGCTGGAATATCACCCGGGCGATAAAGTTTCTTTAATATGCTAGGCGTTGTTGAGATAAGAGGGAAAAGATAGATTTTCATCCTTATCTCAACAACGCCTAGACCGCAACCATTTCTATATTCTGCGTCCATAAAACCCAGGCTTTTACGTGATGATTCGGGTAAACTTTTTGTAAAAGACTTTTATAGGCAGCCAGTTGTTTTACATGCTGTTGGTTACTACTGTTAGGGCTAGGGTGCCCGGTTTTATAATCGATGATGTGCACAGTATCATCTTCTACAACCAAACGGTCTATTCTTCCGCTAAACATTTTGGCATTATAATACCCTGAAACGGGCACTTCAGCCTGGGAATTTTTACTGAAAATCCATTGTATTCTAGAATCTTCCAGCACATTTGTTAGCATGTGCAACATAGATTCATCGGGTACATAACTTGCCCATTGATCCTTTGGTAATTGTGGCAGCCTTTGTAACAAGCGATGGATTTCTGTACCTTTGGCCGCCATTCTATTATCAACACTTTGCGTTGTATCTTCCTGGCTGGCTGTTACTGATTTTATAGTAATAACTGGTTCTGGCGGGGCGTCCTGATATAGCCATGCGGGCTTTACAACATTGTCTGTCAATTTTTTTGTTACGATGGCTGGTTTGCTTTGTAAGGTAGGCACAATAGGATTATCGCCATGATAGGTTTCATGATCTCCCATTATTTCTGCAATATAATCGTACCAGCTTTTGCCCGATTTTTTACTTGAAGCAATGCCAGTAACGCACAGGCGATTTTCAGCGCGTGTCATCGCTACATATAGTAACCGGTGATATTCCTCATAAGCCTGTTCATGCATAGTATCTGCAACCGCACTAATGGCTTCATTAGCTTTTTTTCCATAGAGATAAAGCTCTCTCTTTGCACAAAAATATAGTATTTTTGGGGTATCGGGTGCCAGGTCGGCATCGGCTAATATAACAACAGGCGATTCCAAACCTTTAGAACCATGCACGGTCATGATGCGTGCTTTGTCGCCTTGGACCAATTCGTTTTTAAAAGGTTCATCTTGTTGCTGCATCCACAAGATAAAGCCTTGTAGGGTAGGGGTTTCCTGTTGTTCAAATTCCAGCACTTTTTCCATAAACAGGCGAATCAAATCAACACTGCTTTCGCCCATGCGGTCAATAAACTGTTGCTGGATTTTGTCTTTAAACAACACTTCGGTAAAAAATGCTGAGGGGGTTTTGTAAAGGGCTGAAACACGCCAGCGTCGCAATACTTCACGTTGTTCCGTTTGCATCATTTGCTGCCATAAACTGCCTTCTCGTCCATGACAAAGCTGAAAAAGCTGTTCTTCGCTATAGCCAAAAATAGGGCTTTTTAAAATGCAAGCCAGGCTGTAATCGTCTGGCGTACATAGCATGACACTGGCCAATGCCAGCAAATCTTGTATCAACAATTCATCCGTTAATTTCAGGCGATCACTATCCATCACCGGAATACCGGCTTCGACCAAAGATTGCCGCAATTTACTAGATAATGTGCCCCGTCTGCGTAGTAATATTAAAATATCACCGGCTGTAATGGCAGGGCTATCCGGTTGATTATCAACCGTGATGTTATTTTCAAGCCAATTGCTGATGTTATCAACAATTTGCTGACATAACTTATATTCTTCATCCTCTAGCTGCTCTCTGTTGCCGGGGAGTGTCCAGGCAGGCGGAGCAACCTTTTGTTTTTCGATTAACGGCCAGCGTTCAACAATTCCGCCTTTAGCTTGCCAGGCAGCCGCATGTTGTAATTCACCAAAGGCCACCCCTTGCCTTGCATCCGCTTCGTTATAAACTTTATCAACAAAAGATAAAATGGTGGGGGAAGAGCGAAAAGAGATATTCATCCCCACTTCTTGCCAGTTATTTATTGCCTGATACTGTGTGCGGTACTGTTCACATTGCTGGCGAAATAAATCCGGTGCAGCACCCTGGAAACTGTAAATCGATTGTTTATAGTCACCCACAACGAAAAAGCTGCGGTGCTCGTCTGGTCTGTCGTATTCCTCGATAAGGGCATCAACCAGTTTCCAGTGGTAATTGCTACTATCCTGTGCTTCGTCCATTAAAATATGTTTGATGCGTTGATCCAGTTTGTAACGTACCCAAACCGCTGTTTCGCTGGTTAATAACTGTACGCTGCGCTCAATCAAATCCTCATAATCCACCACATTTTGCTGGCGTTTTAAATCTTCGTAAATTTGACAAGCTTTTAGTGATACATTCAGTAATGTGGCAGAGCGTTCAAAAACTGACTGTGCCTGACACTCACTGTGAGCCTGATGAACACGTTCGGCTTCTTGTTCCAAAATATCTTTTTGCTGATCGGTTAGGGGGGTGTCTTTACAATAAAGGCTTTTGGCTCTCTCGCCTGCCTGCGTTAAAAAGACGCTTTCATAGGCGTTGTAATCTTGTTGTTGTAACCATTGCCAAAGTTTATCGGCTCTGGCTTTATCACTAACTTTTGTACCGTCAAAATAAGCCTGATAAATGCCTTGTAACGTTTCCGTAGGGATAGTTTCTTTGGCTAGGCGTTCCGCTGTCCACTCAAGTTCAGGTAGTTTTAAGGTTTTTCGCAAACAATGCTCCAGTTGTTCCTGGCTTTTGTACCTCTCAAAGCAGCCACGCAATTTACGGCGTTGTCTGATTAGTTCTTCAATTAGTTCACCCAGTTTATTATCAGAGGCATATTGCGATAACGTTATTAGTAAATCTTTTGTCTCTTCATTCTGCGCGATGGCTTCAAAAGCTTGATTAAACAACTCTTTTTCGCGGCTTCCTTCAATCACCTGAAAGCCTAGCGGCAAGTCTGCCTCTAGTGGAAATTGCCTTAAAACCCGTTCACAAAAACCGTGAATAGTTTGCGCTTGTAACCCTGTAGGGTTATCCAGCATTTCATAAAATAACTTCTGTGCCTTTAACAAAGTTTCGGCATTAATTTTTATGGGCAAAGATGCCAGCATTTGTAGCAATGCTTTATCATCTGAAATTGCCCATTTAGACAATGTTTGTCGCACCCGCCCGGCCATTTCATTGGCGGCGGCTTTTGTGTAGGTTAGGCACAAAATTTCTTCTGGCTTCGCGCCGGATAACAACAAACACAAAACGCGGTCTGTTAAAACCTTGGTTTTGCCACTTCCGGCAGAAGCATCAACCCATACATTACTGAAAGGATCGGCCGCACGACGTTGCCTGGCGGTGGCATCGGCGATAACCGTTTCGTCCATGCCATAAGGCAGTTTATTTTGTGAAGTTTGACTCATCGTATATTAAATTGTTGCGCTGCATCAATAGCCTTGTGCCATTGCTGTACGAGGTTTTTTACACCTTCTCCGTGGGGGCTAAAAGACTTTTCACATCGCCATTGCTTTGTTAACGCCGCTTGTGATTCGTAAAAACCAATATGTAAACCAGCCATGCAAGCCACCCCTAAAGCGGTCGTTTCTGTGAAGGCTGGTCTATCAATTTCCACGCCCAGTATATCTGCCAAAAATTGTGCGAACCAATCACTGTTGGCCATACCCCCATCAATACGAATATTTTTAACGGTTTCGTCGCTATCTTTTTGCATGGCCTCTAACAAGTCGTAGGTTTGATAGGCAATAGCCTCTAAAGCCGCCCGGCATAAATGGGCGCGGCCAGTGTCCCGCGTCATACCTAGTAAAGTAGCGCGGGTATCAGGTTGCCAGTGAGGTGCACCCAGGCCAGTAAATGCCGGCACAAAATAAACGCCTTCATTACTTGTTAAAGTAGCCGCAAGCTTACCTGATTCTGTTGCATCTTCAATAATACCCAGGTTATCCCGCAACCATTGCACAGCAGCCCCTGCAATAAAAATACTGCCTTCCAGGGCATACGTTGTTTTGCCATTTATACGCCAGGCGATGGTAGACAACATTTTATTTTTGGAAGTTGCGCGTTTATCTCCACAGTTCAGTAAGACAAACGCCCCAGTGCCATAGGTGCTTTTAATGCTGCCAGGCTCAAAACAGGCTTGGCCAAAACTGGCGGCTTGTTGGTCACCGGCCATGGCGGTAACAGGAATTTCCTGACCCGCAATATTCACGGTACCAAAATCGTACAGGTTATCGCATATTTCAGGCAAAATAGTTTGCAGGAATTTCCAGTTTTTGCAGCAGGTCTTTATCCCAAGCCTGTTCGTCCAGGTTCATCATCATGGTGCGCGATGCATTGGAAATGTCGGTTTTGTGTTCGCCCGTTAATTTCCATAGCAACCATGTTTCAATAGTACCAAATTTCAACTTGTTGTCTTTTGCAAGAATGCGGCTACTAGCCACGTTTTCTAAGATCCAGCGCAGTTTTGTCGCAGAAAAATAGGGATCCGTTAACAAGCCGGTTTTTTCAGCAATAGCAGCATCAAAACCATCCTCCGTTAGTTTGCGGCAATATTCCGCAGTGCGGCGGTCTTGCCAAACAATGGCATTATAAATAGGTTTGCCGTCATCTATATTCCAGGCAACCGTTGTTTCTCGTTGATTGGTGATACCAATGGATAGTGGCTTGCCATCAACTTCTTTAATAACGTGTTCCAGGCATGTTACCGCAGCGTCGTATATTTCCATCGCGTCATGCTCTACCCAGCCGTCGTTGGGGTAATGTTGCGTTAAGGCAATTTGATGACTGGTAATAGGATTACATTCTTTATCAAAAGCAATTGCGCGTGTGCTGGTGGTTCCCTGGTCTAAAGCAATAATATATTCTGTGGCCATGGCGAAAGAATTAGCCTATATAGATCGCAAATTCTAGTGGTGAATATGTCAGAACTATTTGATTTAATTGTAATTGGCGGTGGTGTGAATGGTGCAGGTATCGCAAGAGATGCAGCAGGACGAGGCCTTAAAGTTTATCTTTGTGAAAAAGATGACCTGGGGAGTGGTACATCCTCTGCCAGTAGTAAACTGATTCATGGTGGCTTGCGCTATCTTGAATATTACGAATTTCGGCTGGTTAAAGAATCTTTGCAAGAACGTGAAGTTCTATTGGAAAATGCCCCGCATATTATTTGGCCGCTACGTTTTGTATTGCCGCATAATAAAGGCCAGCGCCCCGTTTGGATGATTCGTATTGGCCTGTTTTTATACGATCACTTGGCGAAACGTAAAACTTTGCTAGGCTCTAAAAAAGTAAATCTACGCACCAATAAAGTGGGGGCACCGCTAAAGGAACAATATAAAACGGCTTTTATCTATTCCGATTGTTGGGTGCAAGATGCAAGATTAGCTGTTTTATCCGCTATGGATGCGCAAAAGCGTGGCGCGGTTATTGAAACACGCACGGAATGCACGCATGCAAAACGAGACGGTGATGTTTGGACAATAACCGTTCAAAATAAAGATGGTGAAAAAACAATACAGGGTAAGGGGCTTGTTAATGCCTCTGGGCCATGGGTTACAGAATTATTAGATAATCGTATTGATATTGATAATAAAACCGGTTTGCGGCTGGTGAAGGGGAGTCATATCGTTACCAAAAAATTATTTGATCACGACCATGCCTATATCTTTCAAAACCACGATGGCCGTATCGTTTTTGCCATTCCCTATGAAAATGACTTTACCCTGGTGGGAACTACGGACGTAGATTATAAAGGTGACCCGAAAAACGTGGCTATTGATGCCGATGAGCGACAATATATTATTGATCTAGCCAATAATTATTTTGATAAACAAATAACGCTGAATGATATTGTTTGGGAATATAGCGGTGTAAGGCCATTATACGATGATATGGCGGACAATGCGTCAGCAGCCACCAGAGATTATGTTTTTGATTTAAAAGATGTTGAGGGGAAGGCGCCTTTACTATCAATTTTTGGTGGAAAAATTACCACGTTCCGGAAATTATCAGAGCATGCCGTTAACAAAATTGCGCCGTTTTACCCGGGTATAAAAGAAGCCTGGACAAAAACCCAACCTTTACCTGGTGGTGATTTCAAAAATTTTGAGGAATTTGTAAAACAAAAGCAGCAGCAATATGCATGGTTTGATGCCAGCGCTGTTTATCGTTTGTGCCGGGAATATGGTAATAATATTAACCTGATTCTGGAAAATAAAAACAGTATCGCTGATCTTGGGCAACACTTTGGCTATAATTTTTACGAAGCTGAGGCTAAATATTTGATGCAGCATGAGTTTGCTCATACCAGTAAAGATATGCTGTGGCGTCGTACCAAACTTGGTCTGCATTTGTCAGAACAGCAAAAGCAGGCCTTTGAAGCGTGGGTGCTGGCATTCAATGAATAGTAAGCTTGAGAAAAAAATTTACACATTGGCCGATAGTATGGGCTATGAAATTGTGCGTATTTTACAGTTGCCTGCCAATAGTAGAAAATCAGCAACGCGCCTGCAAGTGATGGCCGAACCAAAAGACCATAGCATTATGACCATTACCGGTTGTGAAGAGCTAAGCCGTGCCATTGCACCCATGCTGGAAGTGGAAGACCCCATCAAAGAAGCCTATGATCTGGAAGTAAGTTCCCCCGGTATTGACCGCCCCTTAACCAGGCTGCAAGACTTTGAGCGATTCCAGGGGCATCTGGCAAAAATTGAAACCCGCTTGCCACAACAGGGGGAAAGCGAACAAACACAATCACGTTTTCGCAGTGTTATACAAGGGGTTGATAAAGATAATATTGTTATAGAAAATGGTGTTATCATTCCCTTTGAAAATATTAAAACGGCAAAATTGGTAATGACCGATGAATTATTGGCAGCGCATCAGCCAGATTCTACAGAAAACTTGGCAAAAAGCTAAGAGCTTGCGCGTGGGTTTTGGGGTAAGCTCTAAAACCTTAACCCAACTGTAGCCAATAAACTGTTTTGGCTAAAGTCAACACCGGCGGCGTTGCTATCTCTGGCGCGGAATGTGTAATCTAGTGCCAGTTTCGCATCGCGGCTAACAAAGTATTCTGCCCCGAAACCAGCGGCATATAAATCATCTTCCCGGTCATTGTTGGAGCCTTCAAAGCGGTTATCTCTGTACTCGCCCTCTACGTTTAATAGAAGATTGCGAAGTAGTTCATGTTCCAACCTTAATAAATAACGTGATTCTACATAGGCAGAAGTGCCCGGGTTTACAGAATCTCTTAGGGTGCGAGTGAAATCCCCTAATAATGATGTAATGCTTGTCATGTTCCACAAGGCTGTTGCGCCATAAACAACGTCATTGACTGTATCAAAAGAAGGGTCGTCATAATCTTGTGATGCGAAACCTACATAAGCACCGGTTTGCAAAACAGATGGCACTGCATAGTTCGCACCCACAGAAATAACATAGCCATCAGAACTACGTTGCAAATTATTGTCATCAAATGTGTTATCATAATCCCGCTGGTTCAACACACCTTCGACATAAACATCAGAAGAATCAGTCAGATCGTAACCTAATCGTAAAGATTCAATGTATTCATCACGATCACGGTCATCGTTGTTGATCAAGCGTGTGTCATCATAATCCCACTTTAAATAATCTAAACCGAACCGAACGTTAATTAAGCCGTCATTTTTTACAAGGGCAACACCAACGTTACTTAAGTCAAATTCTGTCTGGGTATCATTGCTGCCGGTTTGGCTGTTGGGGGCGCTTCTGTCTTCGTGCAAGTGTTGATGCCCTGCTTGGGAAGTAAAATAAAATTCTTCATTAAAATCATATTGGCCATCAACACCGATAACATAATCACTAAAGTTTTGCTCTGTGTTATCAGCATAAACCCCAAAATCACCGGCGGCTTGAAAATTTAATGCATGTCTTTCAAAGTCTGATGTTATAACTATGCCTGGTTCCATGGAAAAGAGCAGGTCTGATTCTTCATCCGCGTCACTGTAAAAAATATTGTCGTTATATTCTGTGCTAAAATCAATGGCTGGTGCAAATATATAAGAGCCTTGACGAATTGTAACGGGGTCATATTCCGAACGGGTGCGTTCAAAAATACTACCATTGTCTAGCAGCTCGCTATAAGCTTCATCATCGTAATCGTTGGCAGAGCGCACCAGTGGGGCAATATTTTCACCAACGGCACTAAGCCTTTTGGAAATTGGTGTTTGTGCCACGGCAAGCATCGGCAAAAGCATAACAGCCAATGCAGAAGAAAAGCTAATCCTAACAGAGTAATGCAACATGCTTATTCTGTTAAAAGAAGTTGCTACTTCCCACAAGCTTTTTTAATTGCATTATAGGTTGCTGTATAACCAATTAAAGAATATGTGTCTTTTGTCTTTGTGCCACGGCTGGAAGTTCCGTGTACGACCATGTCGCGTCCGTTTTTCATGGCACGAACTAATGCTTTGTCCCCGGCGGCTGTATTCGCCCAACTACGGGAGCCTTCTGTTACCAAAGTATAATTTGAGCCGTCAATATCCACTTTTACACTGCTATCCTTTTTATAGGTATAGCCAGTGTCGAATGATACCTCGTCAAAAACACCAACGCTGGGGCGGTGTGTAATAAAGGCGAAAATATCACCGCGTTTAGAATAATTGCCTTCTTCTTTTTCTGGTTTAGAGATCATGTAGCAAATCTTTTTACCGTCTTCCCGAAAGCTGTAACCTTGCCAGGAGCCGTTTTCGTCCACTGGTTTTGGGGTGGTGCTTTCGGCATGTACTGCAGAAGTCGCCATAAAACAGGTTATTGCCAGAATTTTGTAAAGGGAAGTCTTTTGTACCATAGTCATATTTCTTATTCGTTTCTAACAATCTATTATGCTATAAAAAAAAATCAATGCCTGAAAGTGCTATAAAGCGACAAACGTTGTCCAGGCCACTCCATAGACAACATATAAATTGGGTGCATCAAGTTTCCCAACACCATGATAAACATGCCTACAAAGAATTATATAGTTTTTATGCGCCACGCCTAAAATCTTGGTTACAGCAGCAGGGCCTTAATAGTGGTGTTGCCGAGGAAATTACACAAGAGTGCATGATAACGGTGTGGCAAAAAGCGATGCTATTCAATGAGCAAAAAGGCAGTGTTGCCAGCTGGATTTATACCATTGCGCGGAATTTAAAAATTGATGCGCAACGCAAAGACAAAGCTTTACCTGATGATTACCCTGAACCTGTTTTAATGTATGCAGAAGAAAGGATGGTAGAAAAAATACTTTCTGACAAATCCTTGACTTTACTGCCAAACGACCAATCTCAGATATTAAAGGAATTTTATAAAAAAGGTTATTCACAGCAAGAAATTGCCGATAGACATTGTTTGCCTTTGGGCACCGTAAAATCCAGAATACGCCTAGCTTTGGCGAAACTGGCAGCAATGTATCAATAATACTTATGACAGCCATGCAATCTTTAGTAAACCATCATCCGGATTTATCCTGTATCGAGGACTACGTTGCAGGTCGTTGCAGCCACAGTGTTGCGCTGGTTATTGCGACTCATATAGAATACTGCCCCGAATGCGCCTTACATTACCAGCATTGCATAAGCCGGTGCGGAGAAGAAATTTTAAACCAGCCGCCAGAAGATTGGACGCTGGAATCAGATACGATTACAGATTCAGCTTTAAATATTATAAAGCAACCCGATGTACCGCTAGCCACTGATGACAAAGCCCTCACAGCAAATGCGGAAGATATCATCCTTCCCAAAACCATTCAGCAATATTGCTATGAATCTGTTCACTGGCGTGCCGTTGGTAAAAATTTAAAAATCGGCAGATTAATTAAAACAAAAGGCAGTTCCTGTAATTTATTTTATTTAAAGCAGGGCGGGGCTTTACCAACGCATACGCACCACGGGCAGGAATACCTTATGGTGCTATCTGGCGATTTAGCCGATGAAAACGGAATTTATCGCCCGGGCGACATGATTTTATCTGATCATAGCGTCACCCACACCCCTTATGCCTTATCAGACTGTCTTTGTATCGCCGCCACCGATGCACCCGTTCATTTTACCGGCAAGTTTGGTAAAATGATGAATTTACTGGGAATGGGGCGGCTATAGCCTTAAAAACTGGCAAGATTTTCAGTCAAGTATTGCAGGTTGGGCAAAACAGGTTAAAACAATGTCCAGCTACATGTAAAAAATAACGGAATCTTATGCCAACAACTGCTGCTTTCTTTTACCTTATTGCCGCCATATTATTTATTTTGGCATTAAAAGGTTTATCGTCTCCCACTTCCGCCCGGCGAGGTAATTTATATGGGATGATCGGTATGGGTATTGCCGTTCTTACCACTTTATTTTTACCGACAGTCGGCGGCTATGCCTGGATTATTTTAGGTATTATTATCGGTGGAAGCATCGGTGCCTTGATTGCCTCTAAAATTCAAATGACGGCCTTACCACAATTGGTTGCGGCTTTTCACAGTTTGGTTGGTTTATCAGCGGTTTTTGTGGCCTTTGCTGCTTTTTATGCACCGCAGGCTTATAATATAGCCGTAAAAGGTGAAATTCCTGGCGGCAATTTAGTAGAAATGGCTTTGGGCGCTGCTATCGGTGCAATTACTTTTACCGGTTCACTAGTTGCCTTCGGTAAATTACAAGGAGTTTTAAAAGGAAAGCCACTTAGTTTCCCTGGCCAGCACATATTAAATGCCGTTTTAGGTGGTTTATTACTGTTATTTATCATTATCTTTGCGGCAACAGAAAGCACTGCGCTATTGTGGATTATTGCGCTTATTGCATTAGCTTTAGGTTTGCTACTTATTCTGCCCATTGGTGGCGCCGATATGCCAGTGGTTATTTCTATGCTGAACAGCTATTCAGGATGGGCGGCAGCGGGTATTGGTTTTACCCTAGGGAATCATCTGTTGATTATAACCGGGGCGCTTGTAGGGGCTAGTGGTGCTATTCTAAGTTACATTATGTGTAAGGGAATGAACCGTTCTATCTTTAACGTGATTCTGGGTGGTTTTGGCAGTGATGGTGCCTCTGCTGCCATCACTGGCGGTGACGATGATAAACCTGTTAAGGCTGGCAGTGCCGATGATGCGGCCTTTATTATGAAAAATGCACAAAGTGTGGTAATTGTGCCGGGCTATGGTATGGCGGTTGCCCAAGCACAACACGCCTTAAGAGAAATGGCCGATATTTTAAAAGCAGAAGGCGTGCAAGTGCGTTACGCTATTCACCCTGTTGCCGGCAGAATGCCCGGGCATATGAATGTTTTACTGGCCGAAGCTAATGTTCCGTATGAAGATGTTTTAGAGCTGGAAGAAATTAACCGTGATTTTGGTTCTACGGATGTTGCCTTTGTCATTGGTGCCAACGATGTTACAAACCCTTCAGCCAAAACAGATACGACTAGCCCTATTTACGGGATGCCGATTCTTGATGTAGAAAAGGCAAAGACTGTTCTATTTATTAAGCGAGGCATGTCAGCCGGTTATGCTGGTGTGCAAAACCCGCTATTCTTTAAAGACAACACCATGATGTTATTTGGTGATGCGAAGAAGATGAGCGAGGAAATTGTTAAGGCGTTGGAAGCGCTTTAAATATAATGCTTCCAAAATAAAACCGTGAGGGGATGCGAGCGGCGCAAAGTTTCGCTTATGTATGAAGAATACACTGCGCTCAATTTTACTTGCTCTCGCCTTCACACGGATTTATTTTGGACGCACTATAGCGCAATACCAAGGCTTCGCTTGCTTAAAATAACAAAAATGAAGAATTAAGGGGGGTGTTACTTTGCTTTTATAGCGTCACGGATTTCCATTAGAAGTTCTTCCTGCGATGGGCCTTTAGGTTCGGCTGGCTTTTCTTCTTCTTTACGGTTGAAACGATTTATTTGCTTGATTACCAGAAAAATAGAAAAGGCAACAATTAGAAATTGAATAATGGCATTGATAAATAGGCCGATATTAATAGTAGCAGCGCCAGCTTCTTGAGCGGCGGCTAAAGTTGCATATTCCGCATCACTTAAGTTAATATAAATATTACTAAAATCTATACCGCCGGTTAAAAAACCAACGGCAGGCATAATGACATCACTGACCAAAGAAGAAACAATTTTACCAAACGCCGCCCCAATAACCACGCCAACGGCCAAGTCTATAACATTACCTTTTACAGCAAATTCTTTGAATTCTGATAACATAGACATGGATGTATTCCTTATTGTTTTTAACTAGCAAGACATAGAAGTACTATAAGAATCTGTCAATATATAGTGATTCCAGAATAAAACCGTGAGGGTCTGCGAGCGGCGCAAAATTTCGCTTATGTATGAAGAATACACGGTAGTCAATTTTACTTGCTCTCGCCTCCACACGGATTTATTTTGGAAGCACTATAACTGAAAAATCAGTCGTATCTTGTAATATTTTTGCCTGTATTAATTTATGCGGCGGCCATTCCTGAAACAGAAGGTTTTGCACTGTAGGAAGAGCCTTGTTGCATATACTGCTTAGTCAAAATTTTTCCTTCTTCTACCGCTGGCTGGTCAAAAGCATCAATATTCATTAATTGCGCAGCCACCATTGTTTCTAGCATATAGTGCATAAATAAGGCACCAATAGTTTCCTCGTTTAATTGATTGAAGGTGATAGTTCTAACAGGCCGATTATTATTAACTAAAGCATCAGTGGTTGCTTGCTGTTCAGCCAGGAGTAAATTTCCTAACGTACGGCCTGTTAGGTATTCCAGTTGGTTGTCTTCCACGGCTGGTAAAACCAAATCATTCTTTGGTGCATCGGCTAGCCCTATAACAGTGAATAGCCGATTGTTTTCACCGCCTAAGTAAAGTTGCACCTGGCTATGTTGATCAACGGTTCCCATGGCACGAATCGGGGTAATGCCTTTACCGTCTTTCCCCAATGATTCTGCCCATAACTGGCGAAACCACAGACCAAAAGAGGCAAGCCTGTCAAGATAAGGCATCAAAACAGTTTGCGAGAAATCGCCTGCATGTGCCACACTCCATGCCGCGCCAATACAGGGTGCAGCATCTGCATTAAAGCTGTTTAAGACATCAGCCGCCCCACGGCGCACGGCTTTTGCATCAAGCCCCGCAATCATGGCGGGCAGTAAACCTACTAAAGATAGCACCGAAAAACGCCCGCCTATTTTAGGATCATGATCTAAAATATTCAGACCATATTGTTCGCCATAGCTTCTTAGGGGGCGCTGGCCTGGTTCTGTAATAAGTAAAAAATGTTTTTTCAGTGGCAGATTGGCTTGTTTTGCGTGTTCCAAGCAAAGGATAAAGCTACTCATTGTTTCAGCTGTTGTGCCGGATTTTGAAATAATGATAAACCCTGTCTGGGCAATGGGCACTTCATTAAACAAAGCAATAAAGGTGTCTGGGTCAACATTATCTAAAAAGTGCAATGTTGGGCTATCAGCCTTAAAGAGAGATTTTTTAATGTCTACTAACGTTTGCCCGCCTAAAGACGAACCGCCTGTTCCTAAAATTACCACATGATCAAAAGAAGAACGAAAGTTATCCGCGATAGCCTTCAGTTCATCAATGTCAGAGGTTTGCGCGGGTAATGATAGTATGGGAAGTTGCCCGCTTGTTTGCCAATTTTTAATTTGTTCTGCAGCCTTGGATAACTGCTGTGATAAAGCTTCAAATTTTTGACTAATAGAGGTGTCTGGAAAACCATGTTGAAGGTTCTGTGAGTAATGCATGGGGCTATATTCAACACATTTTATACAGCCAGGCAATACAATCCTTTTGGAACCTGTTTATAATATTTTCTCAAGAGTGGTTTTTTGCAGACCAATAGACACGAACAACGCCTTTACAAAAGATGATGAACAGGCTCTCAGCATTATTGTAATTTGCCCATTGCCTTTCTATGAATAGACCATGACCACTGTGCCGAAATATAACTGGCTTCTACTTTCTGTTGCCTATGCCCTCACTTTATTGGGGGTTTTATATGGCACGTCTTTAATAGCACAAGAAATACCGCCAGTAGTGCAGGAGAACCGCCTAGAAGCAGATAAGTTATTTGAGGCGGTTTCAAACACCTTGAGTAAAAATAGTGTCGAGCAAGTGGAGCCTGCTATATTAAATCAATATCGTCAGCAGTTGAGAGAATTTAAGCAACAGGCGGCACAGCGAATAAACCGTGCCAGTGAAACACTGAAAACAGAGCAAGATTTATTGGATGCGCTGGGGCCTGCCCCGGAAGAAGGTGAAATTGAAGATGCAGAGTTGGCTAGTCAGCGCAAGAGTCTGGAAAAAGGTATTCGCGATGTGAATGCGGAGTTGCGACAGGCAAATCTTAATATTGCACGTAGCGATGAATTGCTAGGGCAAATTGCTGATTTGGAGCAACAGCGTCTAAAATCAAAATTATCTAGTCGTTTAACGATTCCGCTATTACCCACAGAGTTACAGGAAGGTTTTAAGCAGGCTGTTATTTATGCCGGAAATTTTGATAGCTGGTTAAAAGCTATCGTGCTGTTCAGTTTTTTGGCCGCTGGCTGTCGATTAATGATACCGGCCTCGAACTTGTTAAACCATCAGATTAAGAAATCGCCTGGTTTATCAGCGCAAAAAATTTCCTCTTATACGCTGATGCAGCTTTTAGTGGCAGCAACCATTGTCTTATTATTTCGGTTCAATCTGGTACGGCTAGACCAATATGCACAGCTGGAAAATTTATTGCAGGCAGTATCCAGTGCCTGGCTAGCCTTGATGTTGTTTCGTATCTTGGGCAAAATCAGGTTGCAGCCAAAGGATGCGACGGATCAATATGGATCTAAGATTAAAAGCTATGCTTGGTTATGGGATGGTTTGCGCCGTGTACTGCGTTTATCAGTCGCTATTATCCCAATTTTAGCCCTGGGTGGTTTTATAGAGCTGGCGGCTTATTTGTCGTTAAATTTATTTGCCAGTATTTTTGGTCTCATGCTTTTCGCCATCATGCGGGGTGTTGCTGTATTAGCTGCCCTAAGGTTTACCGCCAAATCAGCGCCAAAAGATGGAACGGCAAAAGAAAAAGTGGAAGACGAAGCCCTTTCACCCTTAGCCATTAGTATTCTAGAGCCTGTTTTTGCCCTGATTGTTTTTAGCATGGTATTGTTTTTCTGGGGCATGACAACAGAAGATCTTGAGTCCTGGCTAGAAACCTACCGCAATGGCATTCCTATTGGAAATATTACCCTGGATTTTAGTGATATTGGAGCCGGTATTAGTGCCTTTGCTTTGCTTTTTGGTATCACAAAAATCTTGCAGTGGTTTCTGGGATCGCGCGTTCTTCCCTATACGCATTTGGATGCCGGTATTAAAAATGCTGCACTAACCGTTGTAGGCTATATTGGTATTATTGCCGCTATTTTATCGGCATTTGGTGCGCTGGGGCTTAGTATGGAAAACCTGGCTATTGTAGCTGGTGCTTTATCGGTTGGTATCGGTTTTGGTTTACAGGCTATTTTCAGCAACTTTGTATCCGGACTTATTTTGTTATTTGAACGGCCTGTAAAAGTGGGTGACATGGTCATTGTCGGCGGAGAGCAGGGGGTTATTAGAAAGATTCGGGTTCGCTCAACGGAAATAGAAACATTCTGGAATTCCAATATTATCGTGCCAAATTCTCAACTGATAAGTGAAACAGTTACCAACTGGACACTGCATAACAGGGTAGGGCGTGTGGACGTTAAAATAGGGGTCGCCTATGGTAGTGACACGGAAAAGGTCTCAGAAGTTCTGCTGAAAGTGGCAGAAGGCCACCCCAGTGTACGGCGTTACCCAGAATCAAAAGTGTTTTTTATGGACTTTGGTGAGAGTTCTTTAGATTTTGAATTGCGTTGTTTTATCAGTAATATACGCGATATATATCGTGTGATGAGTGAGCTTAGATTTGCTATTGATAAAGCGTTTAGAGAGCATGGTATCGAGATTCCATTCCCGCAAAGAGACTTGCATATTCGCAGTGGTTTTAAGGAAGGTTTGCAAGAAGGGTTGGTGCGTAAACAAAGCGCAGATGCAGATAGTGCAAAAGAAGTTACGGCTGACCTTGAAAAATAGTTAAGGAAGCCGTAGAAAACGATTCTCTATGCAGCAGCAACATTCTGACCCTAAAGCCATTATTCTAGCATTAATACTCGCCACCGGTATTATCTTTGTCTTTCAAACGTTCTTTGCTGTTGAAACACCGAAGGCACCGCTAGAAAAAGCTGATCCACAAACGGCTTCGTTATTGCCTACAACGCAGTCCCCAGTGCTGGACAGGGCAGAAGCCATTACCAGCACACAACGTGTGCAGGTACAAACCCCCTTTTTGAATGGTAGCATTAGTGTGCAGGGGGCTATTATTGATGACATGCAATTGCTAAAGCATCGTGAAACCATTGCACTGGATAGCCCGCCCGTAACTATACTATCACCTGCTAAAACGCCGGATGCTTATTATGGTCGTTTCGGCTGGCTGAGTAATCAAGAAGGCTTGAAATTGCCCGATGAATCCACGGTATGGCAAGCAAGTGATACCTTGCTTACACCAGAAAACCCTGTCACATTAACATGGGAAAACAAACAAGGGTTAACGTTTTACCTTAAGTATTCGATTGATAGTATGTATATGCTGCAAGTTGAACAATCTGTGCGTAATAACAGTGCTGGAAATGTAGCCGTTTACCCCTATGCCTTGTTACAAAGAGCTGGCCAGCCGGAGGGAAGACAAGTAGCCTATAGCGGCCCAATGCTTGGCACAACGGAAAAACTGGAAAAGATAAGCTATAAAAAGCTAGGCAAGAAAAAAGCCGTCAAAATGAATACCACTGGTGGCTGGATCGGTATTTCCGAACATTACTGGTTAACGGCCTTAATACCGCCACAAAATACGGATGTGCGCTATTTAAGCCGGGAATTAATTGACAATGCTAAACCAGCTTATCAGGTGGAATATGCCGTAACCTTGCCGGCACTTGCGGCGGGCAAAACGCAAACCGTTCAACAACATATGTTTGCCGGTGCAAAAAACGCCACTATTATTGATGGCTATCAGAAGCAGTATAACCTGCCTAATTTTGACCGGGCAATTGACTATGGCTTTTTATATTTCCTAACAAAACTTTTGGCGGTTGCACTACACTGGTTATATGTGTTTGCTGGAAACTATGGTTGGGCGATTGTATTATTAACGATTATCATTCGTGGTTTGATGCTGCCGTTTACTTACAAATCTTATAAATCTATGGCGCAATTGAAAGAGGTTCAGCCTAAAATGGCGGCCTTGCAGGAAAAATACGGTGATGACCGAATGAAGCTGAGCCAGGAAATGATGGCTTTGTATAAACGAGAAAAAGTAAATCCAATGTCTGGCTGCTTGCCGATTTTAATTCAGCTGCCGATCTTTTTTGCCTTGTATAAAACGTTGCTAATTTCCCTTGAAATGCGGCATGCTCCATTCTTTGGATGGATTGAAGATTTGGCCGCGGCAGACCCACTGTTTATTTTAACCGGCTTTAATACGCTTGATATTCCGTTACCAGAGTTTTTGGAAATTGGTGTGTGGCCTGTTTTGGTGGCATTAACTATGTTCATTAGCCAACGCATGAACCCAAAACCAACCGATAAAACACAGGCATTAATGTTCAATCTGTTCCCGGTAGTGTTCCTGTTCATTTCAGCGCATATGCCAGCCGGTTTGTGTGTCTACTGGACCGTGAGTAATATCTGCACCATCTTGCAGCAACAGTTTATTAAAAAGAGAATGGATGCCAAGCACACGCCTGTTACCACCTAGCTTTTTTGCCCGGCCTTCCTTTGAAGCGGCGCCAGAGCTGTTGGGTAAGGTGATGTGTTATAATGATGGTTTTCAAATAAAGAAGGGCATCATCACGGAAACAGAGGCCTACGAACCGGGAGACCCCGCTTGCCACGGCTATCGCCGTAAAACGCCGCGCAATGCCGCCATGTGGGCAAAGCCAGGCACAATTTATGTTTATCTTACCTATGGCATTCATCATTGCATGAATGTGGCTTGCACGGCTGATGACGTGGCCAGTGCACTATTAATTCGTGCACTTAATGTAGTAAATGAAGATGCGCGTATTGCGGCTGGTCCCGCTAAACTTTGCAAATATCTAGGTATTAACCTGGATCAAAACCATACGTTTGCCGATGGTAACGAAACAATTTGGTTTGAAGAGGGGGAAGCGGTTAAGCATATTACCCAAACAACCCGGATTGGTATTACAAAAGGTGTTGAAATTCCCTGGCGATGGTACATCACCGGCGATGAAAGTGTTTCGGTAAAAGCGAAAAAATCTATAGTGCTTCCAAAATAAAACCGTGTGGAGACGAGGGCAAGTAAAATTGAGCGCAGTGTATTCTTCATACATAAGCGAAATTTTGCGCCGCTCGTAGCTCCTCATGGATTTTTCTTGGAATCACTATACCTGCAAATAGCTTTCAATCGTTGCCATTGCTGATTATCAAGTAATGGCTGGCTATCGTATTGTACCAATGGGGAGCGGAACAAAGCCGCCCGCTGGCCGGAATCTGGGTGCGTGGAAATATGCTTTGTTATTTTAAACTTTTTTGTCTCTGCCTCAAGCTTGGCATAGCGGTTAAAAAATCGTTCCAGGCCACTGGCGCTAATGCTGTTATTACGTAAAATTTGAATAGCCGTTTGATCCGCTTGGCGTTCATGGCTGCGGGAATAATTAAGCTCTGTTAAAACAATACCGGCGGTTACCAGGCTAGAGCCAGGAAAAATTATCTCACCTAAAACCATATAGGTGCCGACCCGGGCTAAGGCCTGGGCACTGTGTTTATGTTTTGCATGCGCAATTTCATGCGCCATAATACCGGCCAGTTCTTCTGGAGAATCGGCTTGCTCTATTAAGCCGGAAAAAATGATAAAGCGATTGCCGGGAAGCGTAAAAGCATTCACACGCTTGTCTTTAACAACAATTGTAAAAGTATTCTCCGGGGCTAGGCCAGCGGTTTTGATCAACGGCACGATTATAGTGTCCAGTAATTCTTTGCTGGTGTAATTATTACAGATTTTGCGATTTTGCACGATACCTGCCACCAGGTTATCCCCCAAACTTGTCAACCATGACTCAGGAATATAGGGCGCCAACCAGTAAGAAAATTTGGGAATGGCCAGATAAATCAGATATAAAATCAGAATCCCCAAAGCCATCCACAGGGCAAGCCCGCGCCAGGGAACGGCATACGCACTTTTTTGTTTGCCTAGTGCTGGGGCGATCATGTTCCATTCATGCTGATCCGTAAAATGCAGCCGTGCGATAGCATGGCTGGCCGGGCAGGAAAGAATGGCACGCTTTCCATCCCATTTACTAACAATTTTACAAGCGTCTAAAGGCCAGGTTGTATCAGCAAAGCAAAGTTGCTTGTTCTGTAACGTTGTTTCAACTGCTAACGGTCGAGAAACCGCACCATTGTAATACAAGGCCATGTTTAAATAAAGCCGCCAATATCGGCATCGCCGAAGCCATCCTCAAAACCTTCTGCAGCGGCACCGCCTTTGGCTTTTATTTGTTCGACCATTAAGCTATCCAGATCACCATCTACCCCAATGTGGCTGGTATGATATTTAACGTTGCGATGTATGGCAATGGGAACGCCAAATCCTAGTGTTAAGACAACGAGTAAAAGATTGCTAATGGATAACCAGGCTAAACTGCTGCCCGTATGGTTGCCTTGTAGGCGTACATGGTCAAATGCGGTGTGGTTCAAACGAAAACGCGTTAAGGCCGCTTTATACCACATGCGGGAAAAACCAATAGTTGGAATAGCCATTAAATACGTAAGCATATTACTGCGCTTTAATTTTTTATATTGTTGCGGATCATAATCCAGCATACGCGCCTGGATATTGCCGTATTGCAATGTTTCTGCAATATAGCGGTAGCACCATAAATCTAGCCGTGGCGTTAAAATGCCTAAAGATAGTATCTTGCCCCAAAAAGCGGTAAACCGGCGAACGCCATATGTTCTTGCTTTGCCATTTAAACGAAAACGAATGCTTTGCCATGTGGTGCGTGAAAGGCGATAACGCAACGCGGCATACATAATAATGTAAAAGAAAAATAGGTATATTACATAGAGTAAAGCCGAAACAACGATGGCTGTTTTTGTATCATTCACAAGGAATCGGCTGATTTCAGGAATAAGTGTAAATACAATTAGGAAAACTAGAATTTTCAAAAAGCCTTTGAAAATTTCTTTACCTGTACCATGGTATTCCAGTGGCTTGCCTTGCAAGCTGGTGTGTGACCACAAATAGCGCCGAATGGCCGTAATGCCCCAAAAACGGTAAATACCTAATGTTACGATTGTTAGAAACAGGTTTTTCAGCCAGATACTTAATAGGGTTGATTTGCGGCCTACGTAATGTAATGCATCAACCAAAGGCAGCTTCTTTTGTTCTGCATACATTGCCAGAATTGGCAGCAATAATAGGAAAGCTATTACAAAAAATGTTAAGGCAACTACTATTATAACGGAAAAATCAAAAATCGTTTTTGTAAAATCAATATCCATATAATCCGCAAATGCTTCCAACGGGTTATCTGAACGGCTGGAATCTTTTGCTGTGGGGTTTTTGCTGTCTTGCAATGCTCTCATTGCTGCATCCAGAACAGACTGGCACAACCCTTGTTGACTGCCAGCATTTTGGCAGTCGCGTTTAATGGCTGGCAATGCCTGTGTTAAGCGATTATCTTGTTTGGCTAATTGTGTCATTGCCATGCTTTTGTAGGCGTAGGCAAGGGCTGCTTCCTGCTGCTGCCTTGCCATGTTAATGGCGGTGCTACAGGCATCAATCGCTTTTTGAAATTGCTTTGATTTATAAAAATTGACGCAAACACTGCTGTGGGCATAGACACTTTGGCCTTGCAACTGCATCAGTTTTACAATGGTTTTGTTTGATTCTTCGTACTCTCCTAATTCTGCTAAGCTATATGCCCACCATTGAAGGGCTATAGCATTATTCGGATAAGATTGATGAACAGAAGAAAATACTTTGCTGGCGGCCTGCATCTCCCCTTTTTCAACCAAAATACGGCCAATTAATAAATAGCCGCGTTCAGAAGATTGTAGTGTTTTATAGTAAGGTTTTAATTCATTTAAGGCTTTATCAGGGTTGCCTTGCTCTAAAATTTTTTCTGCTCGTTCAATCACTTCTTGCAAAGATTGCGCCTGTACAGGGGTGGTAATAAAAAAAAGTATTAAAAATATGCTACATAAAAATTGCATTAGAAAACCTTAAACTATTTTTTTTTCAAAGTCTAACGAAGCTGTATACATTGCCTTATGTTTGTTGAACTGCTTTCCAGGCTAATTCCCTTATACTTGCTAATAGCCGCAGGCTTTGTAGTGGGGCGCTATTTGAAAGTTGAACGACAGCAGGTGGCTACTTTACTGATCTACTTTATTGCACCGGTCGTTGTTTTTGAATCTATTGCGCGGATTGAATTAAAACCCGCTTACTTTTTTTTGCCAATCATCATCTATGTTCTGTGCTGTTTAACGGGCTGGCTAACCTTTCATGCTTGTTATAATCTAATGCCAGATAAACGCCGTAATTTGGCGGGGGCTGCTGCCTCTACATTTAACACCGGCTATTTTGGCTTGCCGGTTTTTATTGCTTTATACGGTGAAACAAATATGGGGATTTACCTGTTTGCCACGTTGGGAACCATTTTTTCCGAAAGTACGGTTGGCTATTATTTGATGGCGCGCAGTCATTTCACCATTAAGGATAGCTTGAAAAAACTTAGTCGATTACCGCTTATTTATGCTTCAATTCTAGGAACGTTATTTAGCTTGTTCCATTTACAAGTACCACAAATTATCACCGACGTAGCACCCCATTTTCGAGGCAGCTATGTTTTGTTGGGAATGATGATTATTGGGCTGGGGCTTTCAACAATGCAAAGGCTGGAAATTGACCGGAGATTTACAGGTATTTTACTGCTTCAAAAGTTTTTAGTATGGCCAGTTCTGGGCTTTGGTCTTGTTTGGCTAGACAAGTACAGCGTGCAGATATTTGATCCCATTGCCCAACAAATTATCGTTTTACTATCGGTGATGCCCTATGCCGCCAATACTGTTGCCTTTGCCAGCCAGTTAAATGTGCATCCGGAAAAAGCAGCAACACTTGTATTAATCAGTACATTAGTTGCATTACCATTTATCTTGCTGATATTATAGGCCATGGATTTGCAAATAACCCCCGCCACCCGCAACGATTTATCTGGCTTGTGGGAAATATTTCGTTATGTGGTGCAGAATGATGATAGTCATGGGTATGCCCGCGATACCAGTATTCGTGAAATGCAGAACATCTGGTTGGGCAGCCACGTCATAACCTACAAAGTGGTTATAGATGAAATGATTGTTGGCACCTTTATTATTCGCCCGGCTTATGAGCCTCGGGCGGCGAATGTGGCCAATGCGTCTTACATGGTACATCCTAATTACCGTGGTAAAGGGGTAGGGCGTGCCATGGCTGATTACTCCTTAATAGAAGCTAAAAAACTGGGCTATGATTCCATGCTGTTTAAAGCGGTGGTTTCCACTAATGAAAACGCGGTAAAACTGTGGCATCGTAGTGGTTTTAAAACCATTGCGGTTGTACCCAAAGCATATGATCATTCCCAGAAAGGGTTTGTTGATTTATTCATCATGTGGCGATCATTAGAAGATATTTAAATTTATACGCCTAGAAGCAATAAGGGGGCTTAATTTATCATATCTTTATATTTTAAACTCTGACTCCTATCGTATCCTAATTTGTAAAGAGGCATGTTAAAACTACAACGAAAAAGGATCAAGAAATGACTGATACAGTAAAAGAAATTAAAGATTATAAAAAAGCTAATAGCAACAACGAAGTGCAAGAGCTTCGTGCTGAAATGGCTGAATTACGTGCCCTTATTAAAAGTCAGGCTTCAAGCACTTCGGCTCAGGCTAGCTCAACTCTAAAAGCTGCTAAAAATTCTATTACTGCTTTGGCTGCTGATGTAGGTTCAAAAACCAGAACAGCGATGGATGAAAAACGTGTGCAGGCACATCTTCTATCTGAAGAAGGTAAGGCAAAAATACATCGTCACCCTTTTGAATCTATCGGTATTTCACTTTTAACAGGGATGATTCTTTCATTATTATTTTTCCGCCGCTAGGGTGGTGGAATGCTACAAAATATTGTCCGCACAACAGTACGATACTATGCTCGTAAAATATTACTGGCATTGTTCGTATTGTTGATATTATTCACGTTTATTACTGCCACTTTAACAGTTGCTTTAATGCATGCATATCGAACTGTATTATTAGCAGGCGTTTCACCAGCGGCAGTTTGGGCGGTGATATTTATACTACTGCTGGGTATTATTTGGGCGTTGCGCCGCGATATTCGTCGCGCCCGCCTAAAGCAGCAGTTAGTAGTAGAAAAGACCATTAATGACTATCACAGCTTAACAACGGATAGCGTTAAAGGGGTCATACTGGCTTTTGCGGAAGGCTGGATGAACCCGCAAGACAATTACAAACCTAAAGGAGATATCCATGAAAAATAAACTTTTACTTTTAAGCCTATTAGGCGCTTTCATCATTTTACCCGCTTGCAATACTGTTAGTGGCGCTGGCGAAGACATCGAAGCTGGTGGTGAGGCTATTGAAGGCACGGCTGAAAAGTATAAAAGCTACTAGGTTGACTAAAACTTTTTAAAAGGCTGCTTTAGAGCTTACCCCAAAACCCACGCACAAGTTGAATTTCGTCTTTTTAGCTGCAAATTCCTTTGAAAAAGATAGGAAATAGCCCGCTATTCCGCCCTTTCCCAAAGGAATTTTCGCAAAAAAATACTTCTTTCAACTTATACGTGGGTTTCCGCGTAAGCTCTTAGGGCAGCCTTTTTTATTGGCTGAGCAGTTTAAGAATTTCTTCGCCCGCCATCGGCGCCAATAATACCCCATTACGATAATGCCCCATCGCTAAAATAATATTGGGATATTCTAGGGAATACTGCCAGATTGGCGCATCGTCGGGGCTGCCGGGGCGTAGGCCAGACCAGGTTTCTATGACAGGGTATTCGTCAATATCGGGTAAAAGAGTTACCGCGTCATTTAATAGCTGTCGCAAGCCACCGGCGGTGATGGTTGTGTCGAAGCCTTGCTCTTCTATCGTTGCTCCAATAAGCAGGCGGCCATCTTGCCGGGGCACAAGGTAAATTCGGCTGCCCCACAAAACATATTCCGTTAATGGCTGTTGTGGATTAGTCTGAACCGCCAGCATCTGCCCTTTAATCGGACGAATTTTTGTTGCCAGCTCAGGCAGTAACGGCCATGCACCGGTTGTGACAATAACCTTATCAAAATTACTAGAAAACTGCTTAATTTTTGACTCGGTAGAAAAATCAACCAGCGTTTCTTCTTTAATTTCAGCCCCTAATGTAACAACTTTTTCAATAAGCTGTTGCAGCAGCAAGCGGTTGTCTACCTGATGATCTGTTTTACTGAAAATACCGGCGGCCACTTGCCGAGAAACCCGGGGAAGTTTTTTTCTTAATTGATAGCTGCTTAGCCATTCTGTTTGAATATTAAAACGCTGATGATAGGCATACTGGCGTTTTAGTTGTGCCAGCTCATCATTATTTGCAGCAATTAGAAACGTTCCTTCATCACGATAGCCAATGTTAGTGATGCCATTTTCCTTTAATTCCTCTATAAAACTAGGCCAGCGGCTCTTGGCCTCTAATAACAGCTTCGTTAACGCTTCCTCGCCTGCTTCTGCTTCAATTTGTGGTGCCAGCATGCCCGCTGCAGCATAAGAAGCCTGTTTACCTAATATACCTTTTTCAAAAATTACTACTTTGTGTCCGGCTTTTAACAATCGCCAAGCAATTGTAATGCCAATCAATCCACCGCCAACAATGGCTATCTTCATGCTTTTTTACGCAACCGCGCCATGTAAAAACTGTCAATACCGCCTTTATCCTGCCAGAAATGGGGTAGGGTGCGGATAGAGCCTTCTTCTACTATAAAATCTTTAGTGCCTTCAACGGCTTGAAAATCCCATTCTA
Source organism: uncultured Alphaproteobacteria bacterium (assembly GCA_963706365.1). Lineage (GTDB taxonomy): Bacteria > Pseudomonadota > Alphaproteobacteria > JAJTHO01. The sequence goes on from OY970150.1 coordinate 1,565,204, forward strand.
CTGTGCCGTCTTGGAGTAACTGGTCAATGTGTTGTTCGCCTTCTTCTTTCAGCAGGGAGCACACGGCATACACTAAAATACCACCTGGCTTTAACAGGCTAAGGGCATGTTGTAGCATTTGTTGTTGCAGTTCAACCAATGTGGGCAAGGCCAATTGACGTTGTGAACGCCAGCAAAGTTCTGGATGTCGCCGTAAAGTACCTGTCGCGGTACACGGCGCATCCAATAATATAGCATCTACCAATTCTTTTGGCTTATATTCCAATACATCTGCTTGAACTATTTTCGGCGCAACATTTAAGCGACGAATATTGTCTTTAAGACGGCGCAGGCGATTTTCGTTGTGATCCACTGCGATAACATTTGCGCCGGCCTTGCATAATTGTATCGTTTTTCCGCCGGGGGCGGCACATAAATCCAGCACTGTTTTACCTTTTACATCGCCTAGCAGTTTTACAGGCAATGTTGCTGCTGCATCCTGTACTTGCCAGTATCCCTCATCAAAGCCTGGCAGTGTAGTAGGATCGCCATTTGGCAGGCGCAAACTACCATTTGGTAACATAATGGCGTCTTTAGAAATTTCTGTGTTGTCTTCAAAAACTGTAATATCCAGGGGGGGAACTTCTAGATGCGCGGTGGCAATTTCCGCGGCCTCCTCTTGGCCATAGTCTTTTTCTAGTGCCTTATAAAGCCAGCGCGGCAAAAAATTGTTAGCGGTTTCATAAGTTCTTGTCAGGTCTTTTTGCTCGCGCTGTAAACGACGCAAAATAGCATTTACCAGCTTGCGGAAGTTTTCCGGCGCCATCTCAACGCTTTCGTTAATGGCGGCGTGGGCGGGAACATTGAGGTAATAAAGCTGGGTGGCACCAGCCAGCAAGACATCGCGCACTCTTGTATCTAGTTGGTCAACAGGCCGGGAAAGGCAGTGGTTTAAAATTTTATGCAACACCCCGTAATAACGAAAAGTAGTATTGCTTATCATTGCGGCCAGTTTTTTTTCCTTTACTGTAATATTTTTCAAATGCTTGTTGCGTGCTTCTTCCAGGGTAATTTGTTCGTCTAAAACACTGCCAATTATTTGTATGGCTGCAAGCCTACCGGTGATGGGGCGTTGATCTTTCGATTTTGCGAAATCCGGTTTCTTCTTGACCGGCGGCTTATTAGGCTTTTTGTTTTCCCCTAGTTTCAAAGACCCTCGCACGGTTCTGCCTTTGCTTGCAGGATTCTGACGTTTTTTACGATGTTCGACTATTGTTTTCATAGGTATGGCGACCTACTTTATAACATATGACTGATAAAGAACAGAAATATAAAAAATTAGCCAACATTAACAGCGACCGCCATGATCATGAGCAAGTAATTAAGCCAGATGAAGATCACACCTTTGATTCTGACGAGGAAGAGTTTGGTGCCGGTTCTGCAAAAGGTGAAGATCGTACAAAACGTGGGCGCTGGGATAAAAAAGGGCGTACGATTGATTTTTAATTTTTAAGTGAGATATTTAAATAATCTTTGGCAACAACAGTATCTCTTTCATCACTTAAAGCTGTTACAATTTTTAATATTTGAGTTGCTAATCCATGCTCAGTATTTTCAATATTATTTTGAATTGTTGTTTTGATTTTATCAGCTAAACAACATTCATCTTCTGTTTGCAGTGTTAGCAGGCTGTTATAGGAGCCATTTTGTATATGAATAGCCTCCATCGCTGCCATAATATCTTGGAGTGCTTCTGTATTACTAAGGTTATTCTCAATGTTGCTGAGGCTTTCTTGTATAAATACGGATAGATCATTAAGGTTTTTTGACTGGGAAAGTTGACTTGCCTTTTGTTCAATATCAGGTGCATAAGCTAATCCCCGATCATCAGATTCTATACCATGATATTGCGGGTTTGAGTAACGAGATATTGTATCACATAAGAACCTTAGAATTATGTTCATACTATAAATTATAACACGTTTTGAGTTACAATTCATTTTATAATTTAGGACAATCTATTTACAGGCAACGTCACTCTGGTCTTATGATGGAGCCTAATGCGTTTAGTTACAACAACGCTTCTACTTCTTCTTAAACATCCCAAGCATCCGCTGGGTTACAATGAATCCGCCAAAAATGTTAATACTGGCCAGCACGACAGCAAAAAAGCCCATGGCCTTACTAAAGCTGCTCACTTCTGTGCCAGCAAGTGGGCCAGTAGCAATAATGGCGCCAACGATGATGACAGAGGAAATGGCGTTAGTCACGCCCATCAAGGGGGAGTGTAAAGCAGGTGTTACTTTCCATACCACATAATAGCCAACGAAACAGGCCAACATAAAAACGGTTAGGCTTGTAATAAAATGATTATTAGTAGCATGCTCAATCGCCGGCTGTGCCGCCAGTTGCCCGGCCAGGCTTTGTGCCTCGGCAGCAATGGAATTTAATTTTTCAACAGCGCTCATTTAAGCAGCCTCTTTTTGTTGTTTAAAGTTTGCGTGTACAATTTCGCCTTGGTGTGTCAGCAAAATACCCTGAATAATTTCATCATCCAGGTTAATTTCTAAACCGTCTTCTGTTTTCAGCAATTGTACTAAAGTTAGAACATTTTTAGCATACAGGCGGCTAGCATCCGCTGCTAAACGGCCTGCGATGTTGTTATAGCCTATAATTGTGATGCCATGGGTTTTTAAAACATTACCAGGTTTTGTTAAGCTACAATTTCCACCACGTTCTGCCGCAATGTCAACCACAACAGAACCTGTCTTGAGGTTTAATAACATTTCATCATCCAGCAAAATCGGTGCTTTTTTACCAGGGATTAATGCAGTGGTGATAACGATATCTGTTTTCTTTAATGCGTCAATAATTGCTTGGCGTTGCCGCTGTTTGTAATCATCATCCATTTCTTTTGCATAGCCACCTGATGTTTCTGCATCGGCTTTTTGTTCTACGGAAATGAATTTACCGCCCAAGCTTTCTACTTGCTCAGCGGCGGCCGCACGCACATCAAAGGCATGCACAATGGCGCCTAAACGTTTTGCTGTGGCGATTGCCTGTAACCCTGCTACCCCAGCGCCCAGCACAAGCACGCGCGCCGGTGGAATAGTACCCGCAGCGGTCATCATCATGGGGAATGCTCGGCCAAAGGCATTGGCGGCTTCTAGCACGGCTTTATAGCCAGCCAGGTTACTTTGGGAAGAAAGCACATCCATGCTTTGTGCCCGAGTGATGCGCGGCATAAGTTCCAGTGATAAGCTGGAAAGTTTTTGCTTTGCCATCATATCTAATAATTCTGTATTATCGTAAGGGGAGAATTGGGCACATATAACGGCGTTTTCTTTAGCTTTTAATAAATTTTTCGGTGCACGAACCGCTAAGATAACGTCGGCATCTTCAAAAGGCGTGTCTGTTACAGTTGCGCCGGCTTCTTGATAAGCTTCATCGGTAATATCAGCTTTTACACCAGCACCTTTTTCCACCTGCACATCAAAACCCATTTTTAAATAGGCTTTTACACTATCAGGTGTGGCGGCAACCCGCGGTTCATCAGCATGGGTTTCTTTTACAACGGCGATTTTCATACGCTTTTATCCATAGCATATTGAGTAACAGACGCAACCTTGTAATATCATCTTATGACAAGCCTTTCAGCCCTGGTGGTTGCGCATAACGAAGAAGAAAACTTGTTGAATTGCTTAAATGCTCTGCAATTTGCTGATGAAGTGGTGGTGGTGTTAGATAAATGCACGGATGGCTCTAAAAATATTGCCGTTGGTTTGGGGTGTAAAATAATAGAAGGCAGCTGGCCGATAGAGGGCGTGCGGCGCATGGCGGGCATTCATGCCTGTAGTAGCCAATGGATTCTTGAAATTGACGCCGATGAACGTGTGTCAGAAGCTTTAGCAACAGAAATCAGGCAGGTAGTCAATATCTCAACCGCCCAACAACACCTGATTCCCATTGATAACTATATTGGCAAACGGTTAGTCAAAAATGGTTGGGGTGGTTCTTTCGGGTGTCGTTATAAAAAAGTTTTATTTCAAGAAGGCTTTAAATTTTGGGGCAACCAGCGGGTGCACCCTGTTGTAACCTATAGTGGTAAACAAGGGGAGAGACTGGAAAATGCGATTGCCCATTATGTGGACAAAAACTTAACCGAAACATTCGCACGGCTAAACAGCTATACGACGGCAAAAGCTTTGGATATGGTTGAGGCGGGCAGAATAGGCAAGCAGCACAGTCATATTCGTCGCTTCTTTAGCCGGTTTTGGCTATGCTATGTGCGGCGCAAAGGGTATAAGGAAAGCTATTATGGCCTCGTAATCGCCTTGTGCGCAGGGCTATTTCCAATTATTTCTTATTGGAAGGCACGAGAGATTTTGGAGGATGGTCATTAAGAAGCTATCGCTGAGCGATAGTCATCTAAACGAATAACTTTTGCGGCGCTTTGCTGATTAAGCGCTGCCGATTGAAAGCTTTTTGTTACAGAGCGATTAATTAATAAACCATTTTTAAGCTCTAAAACATAATCTGCGGCACGTTGCGCTTCTCCAATATCATGTGTTACGAACAGCGTCGGAATATTCTGCAGGCGCAATAAATGCATGGTGTCATCACAAACCTGTCGGCGGGTCTGGCTGTCCAGGCCACTGAATGGTTCATCTAACAACATGACTTTAGGTTGCGCCGCTAAACTGCGTGCCAGGGCAACACGCTGTTGCTGGCCACCGGATAAATGCACAGGGTAGCAACCGGCTTTATGTTCCAGGCCAACCATTTTAAGGTATTTTTGCGCAATAGCAGCAGCATGTTTTTGAAAACGTTTCAGGCCAAACTGTACATTTTTTTGCACGGTCATATGCGGAAACAACGCATAGTTCTGAAAAACCAGGCCAACCTGGCGTTTATTAGGGGCAAGTGTTGTAATTTCCCGGCCATCAATATTAATTTGACCAGAAACAGCTTGCCTGTTTAAACCGGCAATAGTGCGTAATAACGTTGTTTTTCCGCAACCTGATTTACCGACAATAGCAACAACGCCACCATCCATTTGCAAAAAAATATGCCGAAATAAAGAACCGTAGGCTAGATTATCTAAAGTTAAAACGCTCATTGTTGTTAATAATGAATATCATTATTAAACGCAGTTCGCAAGATTAAAGTTGCGAATTCCTCGCAATCGCATAGCCATTAAGGAAAGCTTGCCGTGGTAGTAATTTTCCACCAGGGCGTTGTAGTATACCTAACTGTAAGGCTTGATCACCACAGGCAATAGTCAAACTATCATCTAAAACAATGCCTGGTTTGGCGTTAATAGGTGTTGGTATAATAGTGGCTTGTGTAACTTTAATGACCATATCTTCAAACATAAACCAGGCACCTGGCCAGGGGGTAAAAGCGCGAATATGGCGTTCTATAGCTTCTGCTGGCTGTGAAAAATCAAGCCTGCCTTGTTGTTTATCAACTTTGTGGGCATAGGTGATATGCTCTTCTGATTGTGGTGCAGGTGCAAAGGGGGCTTGTAAAGTTTTGATGGTTAATGTTGCGCCCAGATCGGCTAGCTTATTATGCAGGCGGCCTGTTGTATCATCAGGTTCAATGGTTAATGCCTGCTGTTTTAGAATATCACCGGTATCAAGCCCTGCATCCATTTGCATGATACAAACCCCTGTTTGTTGATCGCCCGCCCAGATGGCATGATGAATAGGCGCAGCGCCACGCCAGCGAGGCAGAAGGGAGGCGTGTACATTAATACAGCCTAACGGCGGGGTGTTTAAAATAGCCTTTGGTAATAAAAGGCCATAAGCCGCCACCACAGCAATATCTGGTTTATAATTAGCAAACTTTTCTTGTGCATCCTGTTTTCTTAGGCTGGTTGGTGTTTCAACAGGAATACTGTGTTGCAATGCCCATTGCGCCAGGGGGGAATGCTGTACCTTATGGCCTCGGCCAGATTTACGAGCCGGTTGCGAATATATAGCAACGATTTCATGCCCCGAATCCAGCAAAGCTTGTGCGGTTGGAATTGCAAAATCTGGTGTACCCATCATAATAATTCGGTACTTTTTAAATAATGTTTGCATTTTATATAAATTTTTATTGATTTTTTAGATTAAATTTAGTATCATAAGTTTATTAAATTAAGGATATATTAAACTTATGCGTTCAAACCCATTTATTTTAGACAAAACATACGATGAAACTTTTGCCCTTCTAATGGAAACGCGTGGCTATATCAAAAACATTCTACCGATTGTTCGAGAAGAAATGGATTTGGCTATACGTATCAAAACAACGTATCAATCCAGCCGCCTTACATCTCGGCTCCTTGAAATGGTTTCCTGGTTAATGGCGCAAAAAGCTATTCATAACCGTGAAATGACCCGCCAGGAATCTATCGCCCAAGGCTTCATCATCTCTAATGACAGCGTCTGCATGATTGAAAAAGATGAGCAATGTGAAGAATTACCCCAAGGCTTAAGAGATTTACTAGGCCGCAGCGCCGCACTCTATGAGCGTCTGATGCGGCTGGATACTATGGTTAAGCAAGCTGCTTAGTGTTAAAACCAGTCACCTAAAACTAGCAATTGATCTTTTCACTCTTTTTGGCTGCAAATAATGCTAAAAATAAGATGAAATATCGAGGTAATTCTAAAATTCTATATCCACTTATCCCGAGCATTAAACTTAGGGGGTTCTAATTTTTCTAGGGTTGGCAGAATATCTTTAACATCTTCCACAATGGTTAGAAGCTGTCGGGTGGCTTCGCTAGCGTACCCCTGTTGAATGATATGCCCTAATAGCACACGTAGTGGCTTCCAATAGTCGTCAATATCTACCAAAAATAGGGGTTTATCATGCATTTTTAGCTGTCGCCAAGTTAGCATTTCAAACATTTCGTCCATAGTACCGTAGCCGCCTGGCATAACAGCAAATGCATCACCGCGTTCAAACATCATCATTTTACGCACATGCATGTTTTCAACAATATGAAGCTCAGTGATACCCGCATGACCCACTTCATAATCTTGCAAATGTTCTGGTATAATACCGCAAACCTTGCCGCCACCGTCCATTACGGCATCGGCAATAATGCCCATTAGACCTACACGTGCGCCGCCATAAATAAGCTCAATATCATTTTCAACCATTATCTGGCCAAGTAATTCACCAGCTAAGCGATGATTCTCAGGTGGGGTGGAGGAACCACAATAGACACAAAGAGATTTTATTTTTTTCATTATTTTTAGAATATCACAGGAAGGTTAAAGGAATTATAAGCAAGCTTGTCGACGGCTAGCATGGTGAATAGGGCAAAAAGATAGGTAATAGAATAGAAAAATAATTTTCTGGCCAAGGCATCTTCGTGGTTGAACAATATTTCATGTACTAGCCATAAAAAGCGTATGTTTAGCAACACAGCAGCAATAAAATAAATCCAGCCACTTAGTTGAAAAACGATGGGCAGCAAGCAAACGGCAAATAGCAGTAAGCTGTAAATTAGAATCTGTTTACGTGTTTCTATGTGTCCTTTTATTACCGGTAACATGGGGATGTTGGCCGCTTTATAATCGTCTTGCCGATAAAGGGAGAGCGCCCAAAAGTGTGGTGGTGTCCAGAAAAATATAATGGCAAACAATGCCCAGGCTTCAACACTGGCACTGCCGGTGGCGGCAACCCAGCCAATAAGTGGGGGGAAAGCCCCGGCGGCACCGCCAATAACAATATTTTGCGGCGTGCGGCGTTTCAACCAAATGGTGTAAATAACACAGTAAAAGAACATTGAGAATAATAACCACAACGTTGCGGCTGTATTACTGGCCACTTGCATCAATAAAAGCGCTGCCGCCCCAATAAAACCACTAAAAGCCAACGAGTTTTCGGCCAACATAACACCACGAGGCAAAGGGCGTTCTTTCGTACGCTGCATAACCGCATCAATATCGCGATCATACCACATGTTAAATGCACCACTGGCACCTGCCCCCAGGGCAATGGCTAAAATTACCGTAATGGCTTGAATAAACGGAAGTTGCTGCGGCGCAACAATTAGGCCAATAGCACCGGTGAAAACAACCAGTGTCATGACACGCGGTTTTAGAAGACTAATGTAGTCTTTGATAGAGGCTTCTGATTGCACAGACTTTTAGTATTGTGAAGCAGCAGGGATAGCAACTATTATATACCCAAACCATCCGTATTAGATTCTGAAATTGATCTGGCAGCTAATTCTTCAACCTTTTTAATGTCTCCATTGGTAGCTCGATATAAAGTTACTAAACCATCAAAATCTGCTCGTTTTTGTCCTGGATTTTCAATAACTAGTTGGTTTAGTAATTTAGCGTCTGAACTATATTCTTTTTGAGATATACTTTTGAAACAATCTGCATATTGCTCTAATGAAAATGACATATCAAATTTTACTCATGGATGCTAATTCCTGAACAGTCCCCATATGAAACCATTCACCTTTATGGACAATACCATATAATTTATCATTATCAATAAGATCGTTGTATATTTTTTGTAAGGAAAAGACAGTTTCTTGTTGTTGCCTTATAATATCAGGGTGCAGCATTTGAATGCCTGTATAAAGATAGGGGGCTGTTTCTTTATCGCCGCGCCAGCCTAATTTTCCATCATCTAGATAAAAATCACCTGGCTTCTGCTTGTCAATTGGGGCGTTGTCGAGGGATCTTTCCGTTCCAGTCGGGATAATGGGGGTGGGGATTAAAAGGAGCAAAGCTTGCATACCTTCGCGCCAGGTTTCAGCCAAGGTTTTTAAGGCATTACCTGTCCACAGCGCATCGGAATTCACCGTAAAAAATGGTTGATCCCCTAATAAATGCAGCGCGTTTTTGATGCCGCCACCCTGGCCTAATAAGGTTTCCTCACGAATGCATTGCACGCCATCAAAGCCATTTAAGTGTTGCTCCAACATTTCAGCTTTGTAATGCGTATTCACTACAATATTTTCAGCGCCCTCCGATTGTAATTTTTCAATAATATGGTCAATCATCGGCTTGCCCCGGACAGGGATAAGTGGCTTTGGTTTATCAGCGGTTAAATGCTGCATACGGGTGCCAAGACCGGCGGCAAGAATCATACCGTTTATAGGCATATTATAATATTACGCCGCCAGTTTGCGCCGTGCCATAATACGCTCTTCGATAACAGGGCGGAAATTGCGTATAAGCCCTTGTACGGGCCATGCAGCAGCATCACCCAGTGCACAAATTGTATGGCCTTCAATCTGTTTTGAAACATCCCACAGCTTGTCAATCTCATCAATATCGGCATCGCCTTTTACGAAACGTTCCATCATCCGCCACATCCAGCCGGTGCCTTCGCGGCAAGGGGTGCATTGTCCGCAGCTTTCATGCTTGTAGAAATGCGATAGACGGCTAATGGCTTCAATAATATCGGTCGATTGATCCATAACAATTACACCGGCGGTGCCCAAGCCAGAGCCTGCAGCACGCAGCGAATCAAAGTCCATGGTCATGGTTTCACACATGTCTTTGGTTAAACAGGGCACAGAAGAGCCGCCGGGAATAACAGCTAACAGATTATCCCAGCCGCCGCGCACACCACCGGCATGTTTTTCCAGCAATTCTTTTAAAGGAATACCCATTTCTTCTTCCACGGTGCAAGGCGTGTTCACATGCCCGGAAATACAAAATAGTTTAGTGCCAGTATTTTTATCTTTACCAAGCCCCGCAAACCATTCGGGCCCACGACGCAAAATTTCTGGCACAACGGCAATGGTTTCAACGTTATTAATCGTGGTAGGGCAACCATATAAGCCCAACAGCGGCAGGAAATGGCGGTTTTAAGCGTGGTTGGCCTTTATTGCCTTCCAGAGATTCTAGCAAAGCGGTTTCTTCACCGCAAATATAGGCCCCGGCACCGCGATGCAAATAAACGTCCATTGTAATGCCCGCACCACAGGCATTATTCCCCTAGCAATTCCGTGTTCATAGGCTTCATCCAGTGCTTTATATAAGTTACTGGCCTCGTTATAAAATTCACCGCGAATATAAATATAAACCGCCTCTGCCCCTAGGGCAAAACCACCAACAATACAGCCCTCAATTAGGCGATGCGGATCGTGGCGAATAATTTCCCGGTCTTTACAGGTGCCAGGTTCAGATTCATCGGCATTAACCACTAAATAATGTGGTTTGTCTTCAACTTCTTTTGGCATAAAAGACCATTTCATACCCGTTGAAAAACCAGCGCCCCCGCGCCCGCGCAGGCCAGAATTCTTTACTTCTTCAATAAGTGTGTTCCCGACCCTTGGCCAGTAAATCTTTGGTGTTACTATAAATACCGCGCTGTTTTGCGCCTTCAATACCCCAATCGTCCTGTGCGTAAAGGTTGGTAAAAATTCTATCTCTGATCTTGCAGCATGAGTTTTATGTAGCGCGTTTATATGTAATTGGGTAGGGGGTTTTAAGGTTGTTAGTTTAACAATTGCAATTACAAACACACAATGTCCTTAAAAACCGCACCGGTTCCCATAACGCTATACAAACTAACGGCGCCAATGATTTTTGGTGTACTCGCCATTATGGCGATTGACCTGGCGGATACATTGTTTTTGGGGCGTTATGGTAAAAACGAATTAGCGGCTGTCAGCTTTTGTTTTCCGGTGGCTTTCACCGTCATTAGTATAGTTTTGGGTATAGGGTCGGGGGCTTCTTCTGTTCTAGCCCGGGCACTGGGGCGTGAAGATATACCGATGGCGCAGCAGTATGCTACGCACAGTTTGGGTATTGCCTTTGCTGTTTCTATTATTGTGGCAATTATTGGGTATTTTACGACCACGCCATTATTTCTGGCTATGGGGGCAACGTCTGACATTTTATCGCATATAGAAATTTACATGGCCTACTGGTATTTAAGTTTTCCTTTAATTGCCCTGCCCATTATGGTGAACAGCCTATTACGTGCCACAGGGGAAACGCGCCTGCCCGCTGTTTTTATGGCAATAGGTGCTGTCATTAATATTATTCTGAATCCGATTTTTATTTTCGGCTATTTCGGCGTTCCTGAATTGGGCATGGAAGGCGCTGCTATTGCCACGTTAATAGCGCGTTTTGTGATGGCGGTAATTGCTGTTATTGTGTTTGTTAAAAAAACCGATTTGTTAAGTGCTTGTGGGTTGCAAGGCTTGCGAAAATCCATGCGCGGCATTTTTCATGTGGCGATACCGGCGGCGGGTTCCAGCATGATTAACCCGCTGGCGGCCAGCTTTTTAACGGCAATGGTGGCAACGTTTGGCACAGACGCAGTGGCGGCTTATGGTGTGGCAGCGCGTATAGAAACATTTGCGCTTGTGCCATTACTAGCATTATCGGGTACTATTGGTGCTTTTGTTGGACAAAACTGGGGGGCTGGGCAATTTGATCGGGTGCGACAGGGGCTATACTGGTCATTTGGTTTCTGTATTGTCTGGGCTTTGTTCTGTGCACTCTTGATGTGGATTTTTGCACCTTTTCTTGTAAGGCAATTTAACGACACACAATCTATAGTTACGTTAGGGTCACATCAGTTACAGCTGATTATGCCAACAGCATTTGGCTATGGTATCGTTATTGTTGCCTCCGGTGCCTTTAATGCCATTGGTAAACCAGGGGCAGGGTTATGGGCATCAGTTTTTCGTATTATATTATATGTCTCACTGGCCTGGGCATTAAAACAGGTATTGGATGTTTACGGAATTTTTTATGCAGCCATGCTGGCCAATGTATTAGGCGCACTTATTACCTTTTGGCTGGTACGGCACATTTTAGCTAAAACAGCACAGAATAGCTGATGACTTGTTCTTAAAGAACACAAAATGCATATTTTACAGCTTATGCAGTGCTTCCAAAATAAAACCGTGTGGAGGCGAGAGCAAGTAAAATTGAGCGACGTGTATTCTTCATACATAAGCGAAATTTTGCGCCGCTCGCAGCCCCTAACGGTTTTATTTTGGAAGCACTATGCCACCTGCGTAAAGCGATAATGGCTGGCATGGCAGATGGCTACAGCCAAGGCATCGGCTGCATCGGCGCTATCAATCACAGCGGTGGGTAACAGCCGTTTGATCATAAACTGAATCTGTTCCTTGTTCGCATGGCCAGCGCCGGTCACCGTTTTTTTTACCTTGTTGGTGGCATACTCATGCACTTCTAAATTAAAACAGGCGGGGGTCATCATCACAATGCCCCTGGCTTGGCCTAATGTAAGTGCATCGCGGGGGTTGCAGTTAACAAAAGTTTTTTCAACGGAGGCAGTATCAATATGATGCTTATCAAATACATCTGACAAATTATTAAATAAATGATTTAATCTTGTGGCAAGCGGCTTGCGTGCAGGTGGGGAAATGGTGCCGGCGGCCACAAATGACATGCGATTACCGATAAAGTTAATAATTCCCCATCCGGTATGGCATAAGCCAGGATCAAGCCCTATAATAGTGGTCATGGCTTATGCTATTACAGATGATCAAAAACAACAAGCTGTCAACTGGTTTCGGGATTTACGTGATCAGCTTTGTGCGGCTTTTAGTGAAATAGACGGCAAAATGTTTGTGCGCAAACTGTGGGAGCGGCAAGGCGGCGGTGGCGGCGAAATGTCTGTTTTACAAGAGGGTAATGTTTTTGAAAAAGGCGGCGTCAATATTTCCACCGTGCATGGGGAATTTGCCCCGCAATTTCGCGGGCGTATTCCCGGCACCGAGGAAAAAGCCGAATTCTGGGCATCGGGTATTTCTGTGGTAATGCACCCCCGCAACCCACATGTGCCCATCAGCCATTTTAATACACGGTTAATTATTACCAATAAATGCTGGTTTGGTGGCGGCGGTGATTTAACGCCGGTTTTTCCTATAGAAGAGCAAACACAGCAATTTCATGGTGCGTTTGAGCAAGCCTGCAACCAGCATGATGCAGCCTATTACCCCAAATTCAAACAGTGGTGCGATGAATATTTTTATCTAAAGCATCGCAAAGAACCACGCGGTGTTGGCGGCATTTTCTATGATTATCTGGAAAATAATTCAAAAGTAGATTTTGATAAGCATTTTGCTTTTACGCAGGCAGTAGGCAAATCCTATTTAAAGGTATATCCCGACATTGTGCGAGATTGCCAAAACAAGCCATTCGATGAACAAGATAAAGCTGCCCAGCTAAAAAAGCGGGCGCGTTACGTAGAATTTAATCTGCTTTATGACCGTGGAACCAAATTTGGTTTGGAAACCGATGGCAATATAGAGGCTATTTTGATGTCTATGCCGCCGCTGGCGAGTTGGAGCTAATTGCTAATTCCGCCGTGTTCAGCACTTTGATATATATGCTGCTGTTTAACTAGGTTTTCTTTACAAACCGCACTCGCTGCACTGTTGAATGCCTCAATTTGCTGTTTTAGTTCATCGGGATATTGTTCGTATGGGTTCTTAGTGTTGTCAAACTGGTTGCGAACTTCTTCATTTAGCAGCAACGGTGAAACTTCATCAACGTATACACCTGAATTTTTCATGGCGCTTTGTAATTCTCGCGCAGCTGATACAAATTCATGTTGCGTTTCAGATAAACTGCCTTGCTGCTGATCTAGATATTCATAGGCAGAAACAAGGCTGCTAATTTGACCTCGTGAAATTTTACTTGAAGTGACTGCGCTGGTAGCATCTTCTACCATTTTATTTACAAGAGAGCCTTCTGGTGCAGGGCCATGACTAATGGCGTTATCTATACCGTAATTAATATTATCTAATTGTTCGTTCAAGCTCATTTCATTATTTAGTAAACGTGAGGCATCTCTGTATTCATCTTGTGAGATTGACGAAACGTTGTCTTTGAAAGTTTGATGATACGTTTTTAGGGCAGTAACAGTAAAAGGCTCTAATCCAAGATCATCTAGTTTACCGCCGTTTTTGGATAGCCAATTAAACAGTTTTACTAACTTTTCTGCAGCTTGATCAATAAGATTAGTAGAATCCTCTGATACTACAGATTTCTGTATCAGGCCGTAGGACTCTAAAGCCTCATTTTTCGGGTCAAATTCATTTATAGAGTTATTTGTCATAAAAATATCTGTTCAGTATTATTTTACAAACTACCTTAAAACGCATACACAAGCTATGAGATATGTCATAATAAGTCTTTAAATGCCTTGGATTTACTTATTAACAGCCTCTATTTTCGAAATAATATTCGCCATTAGCATGAAATATGCCGATGGTTTTACGAAGTTTTGGCCGACCATTGCCGTAGTTATTGGTGGGGTAGGGGGAATTACTTTCTTGACATTGGCATTAAAGACACTGCCAGTTAGCGTGGCTTATCCTGTGTGGACGGGGGTTGGAATTGTCGGTACAGTCTTGCTAGGATACCTTTTGTTTAATGAAAGCCTTACAGCCATGAAAATTATCTCTATCGCCGCTATATTGTTGGGGATTGCTGGCTTGAAACTGAACTAGAGAAAATTTTCCATGTATTTTAAAGTAATTAACAAACTAGGGCCAGGCATTTTAATGGCCAGTGCGGCTATTGGGGTTTCGCATTTGGTGCAAAGTACGCGTGCCGGTGTTTATTATGGCTTTGCTGCAATCTTTGTTGTGTTGTTGGCAAACTTTATGAAATATCCGTTTTATGAGTATGGCCACCGCTATGCCGCGTCTACCGGAAATAATCTTTTAGACGGTTATAAAAAGCTGGGAAAACCTTATTTATGGTCTTTTCTGCTAATCAATATTTTTACTGCCGTGGGCAGCATTGCAGCCATTAGCTTTATAACGGCGGCCTTGCTGCAATATTTGGTGTTACCAGAATTAAGCCTGGCTGTTATTGCCGGCTTTGTATTGCTATTAAGTTGGGCAATTCTAATGATTGGGCATTATAAATGGCTGGAAAATACCAGCAAGGTTTTGATGGTTATTTTGTGTATTACCACCGCTATTGCTGCTTTTATTGGGTTAATTTCCCCTAAAACTGTTGTGGAGGCAACGCCGCAAAAGATATTAACGCTAGAAAGCTTACCGTTTTTATTGGCGTTAATGGGATGGATGCCAGCGTCTAGTGAGGTAACTGTCTGGCAATCCCTTTGGGTGCAGGCCGAGGCGCGTAGCCGTGGGCACGCGATTTCTAATAAAGATGCCCTGTTTGATTTTAACACCGGCTATATTCTCATTGCTGTTTTAGCCTGTTTATTTATTGTCATTGGTGCCACTACTCTGCAAGGCCAGGTTTTATCTGATAAACCAGCCGAATTTGCGGGGCAATTTGTTACGATGTATGGCTCTTTGATTGGTAACTGGGCAATACCGATTGTGGGGGTTTGTGCTGTCGCTGCCATGTTTTCAACGGTTTTTGCGGTGGTGGATGCTTATCCGCGTTCGCTGTCCACGTCATTAAAAACATTATACCCTGAATGGCCTGTTGCCGAGCATTTTTTAAGGCATACCATCACGGGTATAATCCTGATTGCCGCTGTTTTGCTGATTGGACAATATGCCAATAGTTTGAAGAAGCTGGTAGATGTTGTTACGATATTTGCCTCCCTGGCAATGCCCTGGTTCGCCTGGTTAAACATGCGTTGTGTACGCAGTATTGAAAACCAGCCCCCAAAATGGGTGAAACAACTGGCTGTTGTTGGGTTGGTTTATTTGCTGTTTATCAGTGGTTTATTTATTTTTTCTAAGATGACATGAGCAGTAAATTACTTAAGGCTTTTGGCACGATTAGTAGCCTGACACTTGTTAGCCGGGTTTTAGGTTTTATTCGCGATATGTTGATGGCTAGTGCCTTGGGTGCTGGGGTGATTGCTGATGCTTTTTTAGTCGCCTTTAAACTACCGAATTTATTTCGACGTTTGTTTGCAGAAGGGGCATTCTCTGCAGCCTTTATCCCCTTGTTTAATGAGTGCTTGACCAAAGGGCTGCACGATGCACGATTGTTTGCTGGCCGAGCCTTATTCTGGCTATCTTCGGCATTAATTTCGTTACTTATTTTAGCAGAAATATTTATGCCGCAAGTTATTGTTGTGCTGGCACCCGGTTTTATAGATGACCCCGAGCGGCTGTCACTGGCTATATCTCTGGGGTATATAACGTTCCCATATTTGTTGGCTATTTCACTGGTTGCCTTGTTTACAGGTATATTAAACAGTATCGATAAATTCAGTTATGGCGCCATTTCGCCAGTGTTATTAAATATCATGATGATTGGGGCGTTATTGTTGCCTTATATTGGCAGGGAACAAGCTTTTTGGTTGTCTGTAGCGGTTAGTATTTCAGGGTTTTTACAACTAGGCTGGATGTTTTATGGCGCGGTTAAACACGGTGTTGTTCCCATCATGGCTAAACCATTTATTACGGATAATACAAGGCGATTGTTAAAACTAATGCTGCCCGCGATGTTAGGGGCAGGGGTATATCAGCTGAATATTATGGTTGATATTTTCTTTGCCTCGCTGTTGCCTGCCGGGGCAGTTTCCTGGCTTTATTATGCGGA
Organism: uncultured Alphaproteobacteria bacterium; assembly: GCA_963706365.1. Lineage (GTDB taxonomy): Bacteria > Pseudomonadota > Alphaproteobacteria > JAJTHO01. The sequence continues at coordinate 1,581,688 of OY970150.1, forward strand.
TAGATTGGCGCAATTACCATTAGGCGTTATTGGCATTGCACTGGGCAGTGCGCTGCTGCCAATTCTATCAAAAAAATTGAAATCTGGCAGTTTGCAAGAGGCGTTAAATATTCAGCAACAGGCTATAAAAGTGTGCTTGTTCTTTGCGCTGCCTTGCATGGTTGGCCTGTTTATGCTGGCCGCACCCATTTTAGGTGTATTATTTGAGCGTGGCGCATTCAGTCGTGTGGATACTCTACAAACAGCGTATGCATTACAAATTTTTGCCATTGGCTTGCCTGCTACCTTGCTGAATAAAGTTTTTCTTTCCACTTGCTTTGCCATGCAAGACACCAAGACGCCCGTAAAAATTGCGGTTGTTGCATTAATCATTAATATTGTTCTGAATATATTGTTGTGGCAACCCTTGGGGCACATTGGCATTGCCATTGCAACTACAACTTCCGCCTGGGTTTCGCTTTTGATTATAGTTATTTATCTATTACAAAAGAAATTACTGGGCTTTGAAAGGCTAGGGCAGTATCTTCTAAAAATAGCGCTTCTAAGCATTATCATGAGTGCACCCTTAATAATTTTACACAATCAATTTACGCTGTTGTCTCTTTTAACGCAGATAGTACTAGCCGGCGTTGTTTTTATAGGTGGGGCTGTGTTGATGAAGGTTATTCCTTTGAAGGGTAAGAACTTTCCGCGCAAGCTCTAAGAGCTTGCCCCAAAACCCACGCAAAAGTTGAATTTTGTCTTTTTCGCTGCAAATTCCTTTGAAAAAGATGCGAAATAGCCTGCTATTCCGCCCTTTCCCAAAGAAATTTTCGCAGAAAAATACTTCTTTCAACTTATACGTGGGTTTCCGTGCAAGCTCTAAGAAAAGTTAGCTGAGGCTTTCAAAAATTACGTAATCAATAGCAGCACCCTTGGCATTAAAACGCGATGGCATAACTAATTGCACCACCTAGCGTATCGCGCTGCTCGCCTTCTTCTTCCTGGGTTTTCCAGCCTAAATCAACGCCCAACCCTTTAAATACACCGTCTTTTAAACGATACCCACCGGACACCTGGAATATATGGCCATTTTGATCTTCGTCTTGCTCGTCAGCATCATTCATAACGCCGGTATAGCTAATTGCTGTATTCCAGCCACCATAATAAAGCCCGGCAGCTGTGGTTAAATATGCTCTGTCATGGTCGCCTTCGCCTTCCAGATGTTGAATATCCACATACTCAGCGAATGCTTTGGCCGAAATATTTTTAGTTAGTTGCGGGTTATAACCCAGCGTAGCACTAAAACGTGTTTCGTCATCATCGTTGTCTTCACCTGCCGCCTGTTTAGCAAAGCCAAACCGATAGAAAACATCCTCAACAAAATCCACGTTCAAAGAGTAAAAATCATTACCACCCAAAGATACGGCAAATGATTCAAAGCTTTCAGTATTAGAAACGCCGCCATCATCTTCTTGTGTATCACCACGGTTAAATAACAGCGAGCCACTTAGAAATGTGGTGTCAGCAAAAAAGCTACTGACATCCAAGCGGTGATTCCCATAATCGCCGCCTTTAAATTTATAAGCACCCCCCACACCAATACGTTCCCGAATAGCATAACCTTCCAGTGTCTGGTACGTCCAGATACCCAAAGTTTGTTGCACAGCGTGGTAGTCAAGACTAACAACAGGGTTAAATTTACCTGCATACAAAGCAAAATTATCCGCATCATAGCTAATATTAAGTTGTTCTACGATTATCGGGTGTTCATCGAAATAAAGATCATCCGTGGGGGCGGGGCCATCATCATGGTTATGGGCACCAAAAGCACTTTCGCCCTCTAATTTTACCACTGATTGAATAGACAATTTATCCGTTACGGCTACCCCTACGTGGGCATCAATGTGGGCATAAGTTTCTGTAATGTCTTCATCATCAGGGGCTTTGTAATGAGAATCTGCATGTATAAGGCCGTCAATATGGCCAAAAAAGTGCATCCCCTCTTTGTGCTCATGTGCGCTGTGGTCATGACCATCATGGCTATGCCCATTGATAGCAAAGGCAGGCATGGCAAATAGGACTGCCAAAGCTGTACCAGCTTGTAATAGTTTGATGTTTAATGTTTTAGTATGATGTTGCTGCATGACAAGCCCTTATCGATAAATAAATTATTTGTGACGTTATACTGTAACATTTCATAATGTCAATAATTCAAAAAATAATTTTGGGGTACGGGTTAAGAGGGTGAAGGGTTAATCTAGGCGTTGTTGGGATAAGGATGAAAAGCCTATTTTAGGAACAAAAAATCCATGAAAATCTATCTTTTCCCTCTTATCTCAACAACGCCTAGTGTCCAAAAAAAGCAGCTTAATCAGGGGGCAATAAAAGCCCCCGCGTGCCTCGTGCCCATCCACTAAAAATCAATCGCACATTTGTTGTCCAATGGGTTCTATGAAAAACCAAAAACCATTAGTGGCAAGTTAAGAATTGATGACTATTTTAATGCTATGAGACTTATTAGACGATTTTTTAGTAGTACCCGTGCTTTCTCTATTATTGAAATGGCGATTGTTTTGGGGCTAATTGGCATTCTTTTGGCCGGTGTTTTGGGGGGGCGCAGTTTGCTAAAGAAGGCAGAAATTAGCGCCTTAAAGCAAAACTATACAACGTATCAATCGTATATCACAGAATTCCGTGAGAAATATCGAGCACTGCCTGGTGATTTTAGGAGTGCGCCAAAACGCTTGGCCGCCCGGGGCGATGTGCGTGTATTAGGTGGAAACGGTAATGGTATTATTGATTCTGAACAAGAACAAGCCCTGTTCTGGCAGCATTTAGCCTTAGCCGACATCATGAAGGGTATTGCCATTGAAGAAAATCCGGAAGTTATTTTTGGGGAAACAGCACCGGATGCCCGCGTAGGCGGTGGTTTTAATGTGGTTTATGAAGAAGTACACGGCGTGCGCCGCCACTGGTTTCGTTTAAGCCAAACGCCCATGGCAGAAGTTACAGAATTTGACGGAGTGCTTACACCGCTTGATGCGGCACAGGTTGATCGTGATCTTGACGATGGCAACCCAATGACTGGTAGTGTTGTTGCAACCGGCGACGCTTGTTTAGATAACAAGCAATATAGCACGACCAAAGAAAAAGGCTGTGTTCTATACTTTGCTTTTTAAATTATAAAGTATTTGTAACGCTTCTCTTGGTGACAAGCTGTCAGGATCGACAGAATTTAATAGTTCTAGTGCAGGGGATGGCTTTTCTGCCCGAATGTTTTCATTCATAGCAACTTGTTCCAGCAAGGGCAGGGCGGGGATGGCTTTAGCAGGCTGCTTTGTTTCCAGACCGTGCAACACAGACTTGGCGCGTTTTAAAACATTTTTTGGCATACCGGCCAATTGTGCCACAAAAATACCATAAGAACGTTCAGCAATGCCGGGTATTACGGTGTGCAAAAAAATAACTTCTTCATTTTCTTCGGCAATTTGCATGGTGTGGCAAGAAAGTGCTTTTAAAGAATCACTCAATTGCGTTAACTCATGATAATGGGTAGCAAACAGGCCGCGACAGCCACTATTATTGTGTAAATATTCCAGCACTGCCCAGGCAATGGAAAGCCCATCATAAGTAGCAGTGCCCCGGCCAATTTCATCTAAAATCACAAAGGAATTTTCTGTAGACTGGTTTAAAATGGCGGCAGTTTCAACCATTTCCACCATAAAGGTAGAGCGCCCATGTGCCAAATCATCAGCAGCACCCACGCGGCTGAAAAGCTTGTCAACAACACCCAACGTTAGGGAAGTTGCCGGAACATAGCCCCCCATATGCGCCATAATCACCATCAAAGCATTTTGCCTTAAAAAGGTACTTTTTCCTGCCATGTTAGGGCCAGTTAGCAGCCACAGCCTGTCTTGTGTTTGCAAACTGCAATCATTTGCCATAAAGGCCTGATTCGCCATATTTTCAACAACCGGATGCCGGCCAGCCTCCACCTCAAAAACAGGCAGCTTAGAAAAAACGGGTTTGCAATAATGTTGATTCAAGGCCAGATGTGCCCAAGCTGTATAAACATCTAATAATGCTAACTTAGAGGCTGTTTCCCGAAGTTGTACAATATCAGCCAGAACTTTTGCCACCAGCCCACTGAATATTTCTAGTTCTAGGGCTAGAACCTGCTCTTCGCCCCTCGTTAAAATAGACTGTAATGCAACTAAATCCTGTGTGGAAAAACGGGCACAATTGGCTAAGGTTTGCCGATGAATAAACGGGTTGTGTTGCATCATTTCATCGGCATGGCGGGTGGGTACTTCGATGAAATAGCCTAAAACATTATTGGATTTTATTTTCAGGTTTTGGATGCCTGTAGCTTGTCGATAGTCCTGTTGTAAACGGTCTAGCTGATATTGGCTGTTGGCAATTTTTTCTTTAAGATTATCTAGCTCAGGCTTAAAGCCTGCCCTAATAAAATTGCCATCGCGCGCGTAAAGCGGAAGTTCCTCTCGCAAGGCGCGTTCCAGGGTTTGTGTTATGGCCAGAAATGTAGGAAGTTTTAAGGCCAGAATAGCCTTAGGAATGCTTTCACTTGTTTGATTAACGGGTATGGCCAATTGTTCTGTTAAGCATAGGCAGTCATAGATAACGGCTAAATCTCTTGGTCCACCGCGTTGAATGGCTAGGCGTGATAAAGCACGTTCCATATCTGGCAACTGTTTTAAAATTTCCCTAATTTTATTTGTTTGTTCTGGTTGATGCTGCCAATAGTCAATCGCACCTAGCCGGTGTTCAATGGCTTGCTGATTGGCCAGCGGCCAGGCCAAATGATTGGCTAATAAGCGGCTGCCAGCAGCGGTAACAGTTTTGTTAATCGTAGCAAAAAAACTGTTTTTAGTATCGCCGCTTTGGGTTTGCATTAACTCTAGGCTGCGGCGGGTTGCGGCATCTAGTTGTAGATAGTGGTTGGCTAGAATTTGTTGCGGTGGTGTTAGGCTGCTAACAGTTTTCTGTTGCGTTAATTGCGCGTAATTTAACAAGGAACCAGCAGCGATAATTTCAGCAGTATTAAAATTACCGAACGCCTCCAGGGTTTTTACACCAAAGGTTTCCAGCAAACGTTGTTGTGTTGTTTCCGGATGAAAAACTGTGGACGGTTGAATGGATAAAATACCTTTCCAGCGCTGCCATACTTCAAACAGCTTTGCATTATCGCGCAACCGATCAGCAATCAATAATTCCTTGGGGGTAATGGCGGTAAGTCGCGCGGCAATGTCAGCTTCTTTCAGGCTTTGCGTATAGAAAGTGCCTGTAGAAATATCCATCCAGGCCAGTGCATAATCATTTTTAAAATGAGCAATGGCACAAAGATAATTGTTCTGTGTGGGAATGAGTAGATTATCTTCGTAAAGTGTGCCCGCGGTTACAATGCGATAAATGTTGCGTTCTACTAAAACTTTGCTAATCGGTTTGCCTTGTTTTTTGGCGCGTTCTTTTGCTTCGTCAGGGGTTTCAGTTTGCTCGGCGATGGCCACCGGGTAGCCCGCCTTAATAAGTTGGGGTAAATAGCTGTCTAGTTGATGCCAGGGAATGCCACACATAGGAATGTCATTACCCTGCTGTTTGCTGCGGCGGGTTAATTGAATGCCTAAAACACTGGCAACGGTTTTAGCGTCTTCATAAAAAATTTCATAAAAATCGCCCAGGCGAAAAAGTAAAACGCATTTTTCATGTCGCTGTTTTGCTTCTGCCAATAGGTTTAAATACTGCTGCATCATCGGCGTATGTTCATTAGTTACTTTAAGTGCAGCGTTGGACATGCAAAAACTATAGCAATATCATCTGCATGAAACAACGTTACTTGATTTGCTTAGGCATTCATATATCTCTAATAGATGATGATATTGCCAATCGTGTTAACAGGTATGCCAGGTTCTGGTAAAACCACTGTGGGGAAAAAGCTGGCCAGGGCATTGCATTATCCGTTTAAAGACAGTGACCAATTGATTGAAAAGCGTATTGGGCTGCCTTGTAATGAAATTTTTGACTTGGAAGGCGAAGCCTACTTTCGTCAGTTGGAATATGAAGAAGTAGAAAAAGCACTGCAAAAAAAATGTGTTTTATCTGTCGGTGGTGGTGCCTTTGTACAAGATAAAACACGACAATTAATACAGTTGCATAGTTTTTCCATTTATCTTGAGGCGCCTTTAGAAATATTGAAACAAAGATTAGCCGGTGATTATACGCGGCCACTTTTAAAAGATGATAGTGCCTTGGAACGCTTGTATCAGGAAAGAATACCCCTTTATAAACTGGCTGATGCAACCGTTCATCAACATAGTAAGCAAAGTATTAAAGCGCTATTGCAAGATTGTTTGGATCATATTCACTAATGCCCGTATAAAACGCCTATGCAGCTTAAAAATGCCTTTTTTCCTACTCTTAAAGAATCCCCTAAAGATGCCAGTATTATCTCGCATCAATTAATGATTCGGGCAGGGTTGATTAAACAACAAACCAGTGGGCAATATGCCTGGTTGCCGCTGGGGTTAAAAGTATTACAAAATATTTCAACGATTATTCGTCGGGAAATGGATGCGGCAGATTGTCAGGAAATGTGTTTGCCCATGTTACAACCCATTGAATTGTGGCAGGAAACAGAGCGAGAGAATGCCTATGGCAAAGAACTGCTAAAAATGCAGGACAGGCATGGACGTGAACTGGTTTTTGCCCCCACAGCAGAAGAGGCAATAACGGATGTGTTTCGTTCTTATGTAAAATCCTACAAACAACTACCGCAATGCTGGTATCAGTTGCACTGGAAATTCCGTGATGAAATTCGCCCACGCTTTGGTGTTATGCGCGGGCGGGAATTTTTAATGAAAGATGCCTATTCGTTTGATGTTAGCTATGACGCTGCCAAAGAGCGCTATGAGCAAATGTTTTATGCCTACTTAAAAACCTTTAAAGCCTTGGGCGTGCAGGCCGTGCCTGTAAAAGCAGATCCCGGGCAAATTGGTGGCGACCTTAGCCACGAATTCCATGTGGTGGCTGATACGGGGGAAAGCGGTTTATTTTACGATAAAGCACTTGATAATGGAAATTTAACACTTGAAAAACTACAACAACTATATGCTCGTAGTGATGATTTACACAATTCTGAAACCTGCCCTGTTGCCCCGGCCGATTTACGCCAGCGTCGCGGTATTGAAGTAGGGCATATTTTTTATCTGGGTGACAAATATTCCAAAGCGATGAACGCGATGATCAATACGCCAGAAGGTAATATTGCGCCGCATATGGGGTGTTTCGGTATTGGTGTTTCCCGGCTGGTAGGAGCTATTATTGAAGCCAGCCACGATGAACATGGCATTATTTGGCCAAAAGCTGTTGCACCTTATGACAAGGCTATTGTTTGCCTGCACATGCGAGATGATAAAGCGGTTGCGTTGGCAGAACAGCTTTATCAGCAATCTTTGGAAAACGGAGAAAGCGTGTTGCTGGATAACCGTGATGTTAGCCCCGGTGCAAAGCTGGCTGATATGAAGTTAGTCGGCATCCCTGAGCAAATTATTATCAGTGGTAAAAACACAGAACGCGGCGTTATGGAACATTATAACAGAGCCGATAATACAACAGAGGAAATAGCCGTTGCTTAAAACAATTCTGATTTTAGCCGCTGTTTTTGGCGCAATTTTACTTATTTCATCTTGTGGGCGGGTAAAAGCAACGCTTGCTAATCAGTATGCCGCTATAAAAAGCGATTATGTTAAAAAAGCTGATGTATCCTATGGCAAAGAAGCTCGGCAAAAACTGGATTTATACTTACCCGAAAATTATAAGCCAGATACACCTATCATCGTATTTTTCTATGGTGGAAGCTGGCAAAGCGGGAGCCGCGGGCAATACGAATTTGTGGCACAACCTTTTATTGAACAAGGCTATGCCGTGGCGATTCCCGATTATGCCAAATATCCGGAATATCGTTACCCTGTTTTTATGGAAGATGCGGCGCTGGCCGTAAACTGGCTGGTTGAAAATGCAAATAATTATAAATTATCTGCCAACAATATTGTACTAATGGGGCATTCAGCGGGCGGTCATATGGCCGCGCTATTGGCAACCAACCCGCAATATTTAGGGCAATACTACAATCGCATAAAAGCCTTGGTAGGGATATCAGGAGCCTATGATTTTGTGCCAAAAGATAAAGATATCAAAGCAATTTTTTCAGCAGCTAATCCCGTTTCTAAGGCAATGCCTGCCACCTATGTAGATGGTAAACAATCGCCGATGCTTTTAATATGGGGTGATAACGACACCATTGTTGGCAAGCGTAATATTGATCGGATGCAACAGGCTGTAGAGGAAAAAGGCGGTGCCGTTGAAATTTATATCGCGCCTGGCATGAACCATGGCGATACAGTAGCCGCGCTTTCACTGCTCAAGAGAGATATTAAGGGGAGTGATGATATCATAGAGCGCATTACAGAGTTTCTGAAGGGTTCTAAAATAGGTTCTATAAATTAAATATTAACCATAGTGCGTTAATATTTTCATATGCTTTCTAAATGGCTTATTTGCATTGCCCTATTTTTAACGTCTCAAGTATTTGCACAAACAGCAACCCTAAGCCCGCGTAGCCAGCTGGCTGAATCTCTTAAACCGCTTATTATTCAGCAAACTGGCGGCGATGATGTTAATGTGCTTATCGATCCGCATATTCAGCTGCAGACAACCGGCAACATTGAAAATGTTAGTATCGACCCAGACCGCAAACAATTTATAGCCTATGTTTACATCAATAATACCGCACAGAAAGTAACCGGGCAGTATAATCTTTTGGTGCCAGTGCCTGTATTAATAGACAATGTTAATCGTGGCGATGTGATTGAAGAAAGTAATATAGATTATATTACCGTGCCGGAAAAGTCGATGCAAAACCGGGTTATTTACAGCACTGAAGATTTAGAAGGCAAAGCGGCCAAAAGGAATTTACGGGCAGGGCGGCCAATCCGCACCATGGATGTGCGGCCACCAAGGTTGGTGGAAAAAGGCAAGCGTGTAGTGTTAACCGTTAACAACCCGCTGATGCGCTTAACCGCAGAAGGCAAGGCTTTGGAGCATGGTGGTGAAGGTGATGTTGTTAAAGTTTTAAATACAGATAGTAAACAAGTGGTAATCGGTACGGTTATTGCACCGGGCACAGTAGAGGTTCAATAATGCTTAAGTTATCAACGATTACACTCGCCAGTTTACTATGGCTTACCGGTTGCACCAGCACCGCTGAGCGGCTTAGTCGCATAGGAGAGCCACCAAGATTAAACCCGGTTGTTAACCCCGTCGAGCGTGCTGGCTATACCCCGGTTTCGTTGCCTTTGCCTGAAAAGAAAATTCAAAAACGCAATACCAACTCATTGTGGCAAACGGGTTCTCGATCATTCTTTAAAGATTTACGTGCCAGCGAAGTGGGCGATATTTTAACCGTTGAAATTGATATTGATGATGAAGCGCAACTAAGTAATACATCAACAAGACAACGTGATAATTCCGAGAGTGGGGGCATTGATAACTTATTTGGTACTGAAAAAATTCTAGGGCAAATTTTTAATGACCAGTTTGATGCCGGTAATTTGATTGGTCTAAGCAGCGAGGTGAACAACCGTGGTACCGGTGCCATTCAGCGCCAGGAAGAGATTAAAATGAAAGTGGCGGCTGTGGTAACACAGGAATTGCCCAACGGTAACCTTGTGGTTGTTGGCCGACAAGAAGTGCGTGTAAACTATGAAGTGCGTGAACTGCAAATTGCCGGTATTGTGCGGCCAGAGGATATTACCAGCGCCAATATTATACCATTTGAAAAAATAGCTGAAGCCCGTATTTCCTATGGTGGTCGTGGTCATATCAGCGACGTGCAAAAGCCACGCTATGGCCAGGAATTTTTAGATATTATCTTACCGTTCTAAGCCTTTAAAATAGATAATAAATTTCCGCACCACCCCTGCTTCTGAATAGTTTTCCAGCCAGTGTTCATAGCCATTGGCAACTATTTCTTGGCGCAAAGTGCCATTATCCAAACCAAATTGAATCGCTTCAGCCATAGCATCCGCATCATCAATGGGGCAAAGCAGACCGGTTTTTTTATCTTCAAAAATGTGTTGTGCGCCTTGTGTCTTAGTCGCAACCACCAGTTTTTTATGGGAAAGCCCCTCAATCATTACATTACCAAACGGTTCATGCCGGGAAGGGCAAACAAATAAATCAGCATGATGCATCAACGCAGAGATGTTTCGTTGCCAGGGAATGAAAACAACATTTTCTGGTGCTTGCTTGCGTAATTCTTCTTCTAAAGAGCCTTCCCCGGCCAGCCATAAGGTAACATCTGGCAGTTGTTGCATAGCTTTTAATAAGGTATCAAAAGCCTTGTTAACGTGAAAACGCCCCAAAGCAAAAATTGTTGTGCCATTTTTCTTTAAAGGCTTGCCATCTACATTAGGCAAGATCTTGTTATCAGAGGCTGGATCAGAAAAATTTGGCATATAACAAACTTTTTCTGCTGACCAGCCATTTTCTTTGCAATAGCGCACTAAATCAGGTGTTGCACAAATAAGCTGTTGGCAATGGGAATAATATTTTAAATCATAATAGCCACCCAACCGGCCAATATTAATGCCTGATTGGATGTATTTGGAAAAACCAGCAGCGCGATTCATCCAGAAAATGCTAAATTCTGGTTTAAAATTACGGTCTATTTCTTTAAGTGCCCTGGGGGTTTGAAAATCCAGGTGGTTTTTAAAGGGAGCGGTTTTTAGCTTGGTATGTTGCAGTTTCTTAACCCGGCTAGAATGGGGGCGGGTTATAACCTGTTGTTCTATGGATGGCGCATCGTGAAAAGCCAGTGCCAAGCGGTCAAAATAAGATTCTGCACCGCCATTTTCAGCACCGGCCAGTACGTTTAAAACGCGCACCAGTTTAAGCGTCTTCTAGTTGACGCGCTAATTCTGTGGCTTGTTGATTGGTTGATTGCGGCTGTGCCACTTCCTCAGTATAGCTGCCCGGAATCATACCGATAGCCTGCAGGTAAAGATCAAGCAATTCTTCCTGTTCTTCACGTTCTTGCGAATCCATTTTACGAATGCGCAGAATTTGCCGAATGACCTTAACTTCAAAGCCGTTGCCTTTTGCCTCGGCAAACACTTCCTTAACATCGTTGCCAATGTTGGCTTTCTCTTCTTCTAGTCGTTCAATACGTTCAATATAAGATTTTAATTGCCCGCCGGTGATGCCGGCGATGTCTTGCGGGTTACTCATGTGGGGTAAACTAGGTATAAATGATAGTGTTGTCCAGATTCCACTTGTAATAATTTCAAAATTTTTTATCAGTTAGTTTAAAATAAACTAGGATAATATTATGGCCATTCGTTCGCTGCTGTGTGCAACTGTTTCAATAACTCTATTAGCAGGTTGTGTGCCTGAAAATATGAATGCACTACAAATGGGCTTAACACCAGGGCAGGGAACCGGCGTAGATCCTGAAGTAACGGTAAAATCCTGGGTCGGTGAAACCGTTGGCAATCTCTATGCTGTTTACGGCGAACCTAGCAAAATTATTGATTTGCCAGAAGGTGGTAAGGTTTATACTTACAATCAACAATCTGTTAACAAGGCTGACAATTCAATTGCTGAACTGGCAGGTATGTTTGGCGCCAGTGATAAAACCATTAGCAAACTGGATCAATCGAACAAAACAAGCGTTAAAAAATGCGTGATCAATTTTAAAACCGGAAAAAGCGGCAAAATTGATCTAGCAACCATTGTAGAAAACAACAAAACAATGTTCGGCACTGATTGTGATAGCCTTGCAAAGCCTGCACCTTAAGGTTACAGACAGCTCATCCCTGGCTGTAATGGCATAGCATAATAGTAAGATAGACATTGCTCTAAGCGAAGCCAAGAACTTGTCCCTCCAACAGACTTTTATATCGGCTGTAAAATTTCTTGTTTTTCGCGGCGTAGTAATTCTTTTGCTAAAGCCATGTAGGCCTTAGAACCAGTGCAGCGCATATCATATAATAAAACAGGTTTGCCGTGCGAGGGGGCTTCGGACACTTTAACGTTTCTGGGAATTATCGTATTATACAGCCCGTTTTTAAAATATTCCTGCACATCGGCAGCAACCTGGCGGGAAAGGTTGTTGCGTGCATCAAACATTGTTAAAACTACACCATTTATTTTAAGTTCGGGGTTAAAAACTTTTTTAACGCGCTCTACGGTTCTAATAAGATAACTCAGGCCTTCCAGCGCATAAAATTCACACTGCAAGGGAACCAGCACCTCTGTTGCGCCTACCAAGGCATTTAAAGTTAACAAGCCTAGGGCAGGCGGGCAGTCGATCATTATGTAATCGTATTGGCCTTCAAGCGGCGCCAGTGCAAATTTTAGTTGGCTTTCACGTTGGTCAAATTCAATTAGTTCTAATTCTGCGCCTGATAAATTAACCGAAGAGGGAACCACTGATAAATAAGGCACCATGGAATCATAAATATGCTCACGCATAGGCACGCCATTAATCAACACGTCATAAATGCCGTCTCCCTTAATATTTTCAACACCAACCCCTGTTGTTGCATTACCTTGTGGGTCTAAATCAATTAACAACACCCGGTTTTTAATGGCAGCAAGAGAGGTTGCCAGATTAACAGCGGTAGTTGTTTTTCCGACCCCCCCTTTTTGATTGGCTACTGCTATTATCTTTGTCATTCTATGCTGCCCACTCCCCCGGTATATTTTTGTGCAATTATTTCAAAACCTGGCCACAGGCTGCCCATTTTTTCGGGCATACTGAAAATCATTAAAAATAATATCATCAAAAGCAGGAATGTTATAATAAATACTTTCCATGCGGTAGAAAGCTGCGGCCAGTTTACTATGGGTGCTTTTTTCGCTTTAACTTTTACCGGCATTTTATCCGGTGCAGTTGGTTTCGTTTCGATTGGTGGGGGAGAAACGTCTGCTTCGTCTTTTAACGCTTGTTCAGTTGGTTCTTGAAACCAGATGTGGCTGCATTTAAGGCATTTTACCTTGCGCCCTGGCTTTTGCGTCAATGCACCACTGGTAGGCCTTTTAATAAGGCTATTCGCTGCAACCATGTAACGAGTAGAGCATTCTGGGCAAGCAATGATCATTGTATTCTTTTTAGACTAAAACCAGTTGAAAGATACAGTAGAAAATCCATAAGAAAAAGGTGGAATAAATTTATTCCACCTCTCTTATTTTTTATCATCCCAACTACAGAACCCGTTTGGGCTATAATAGGGGTAATGTGTAAAATCGCGAACTATGCAGCGGCTTTCTGGTTTACTTCACCTTCGGCAATGCTGGTCATTACGCTGTCACCATCATAAAGGTCTTCTAGATCCTTTTTAAACGTTGTGGCTTCTTTGGCCAAACCTAACTGTTTGGCAAAGGCACGAATTGTACCGTAGGCAGCAATGCCATAGTGGCTAATGCGCTGATACTGTGCAATAATTTGTGCATCCTGGGTATTCTCGCAGCTAAAGTTTTCTTTAAGCGCATGTTTTTTTGCTTCTTTAATCAAGCCTTCCATACCTTTACAATGCTCGCCGCTTGGCTCAGCCTTATGGCCTTTAATAATATCAGCCAAACGATTGTTACGTTGCGTTGTGTGGTCGATACTTTTTTGTAAAATATCTTTCAAACTGTTATTGCAAGCCGCATCTTTTAATTCTGAAAATACTTCGTTTGCTTGTTTGTTGGCACTGTAAGTGTCCTGCATTTGGTCGATGTATAGTTCTTTTAAATTGTCCATATTCTTTTCCTTTCGTTGTGAATGGTTATGAGCGCAGTCTGACAAGCTATGTATAAATATTCTATAGGCAGCATAATCTTGCAGTAAGTAATCATTTCACTTAAAAGCAATCATCATGAGTTTAAAACAAAATCTTCCTTCTCGCCATGTTTCTGTTGGTGCAGCCAAAGCACCGCATCGCTCTTATTATTATGCGATGGGTATGACGGAGGAAGAAATTAACCAGCCGTTTGTCGGGGTGGTTACCACCTGGAACGAGGCGGCGCCTTGTAATATTTCCTTATCTCGACAAGCGAAATCGGCCAAAAAAGGCGTTAAGGCGGCAGATGGAACACCGCGAGAATTTACCACCATTACCGTGACCGATGGCATTGCCATGGGGCATGAGGGCATGAAATCCTCGCTGGTATCACGCGATGTGATTGCCGATTCTGTGGAATTTACCGTGCGTGGGCATTGCTATGATGCGTTGGTAGGTATCGCTGGCTGTGATAAATCTTTGCCCGGTTTGATGATGGCGATGGTGCGTTTAAATATCCCAGCGTGTTTATGTATGGCGGCTCTATTTTGCCGGGCAGGCACCGTGGGGAAGACGTGACCGTGCAAAATGTGTTTGAAGCCGTGGGGCAACATGCCGCCGGTAACATGGATGATGAAGAATTGCATGAACTAGAATGTATCGCCTGCCCATCAGCGGGTAGTTGCGGCGGGCAATTCACGGCCAATACCATGGCCTGTGTCAGTGAAGCCATTGGCTTGGCCATTCCTGGTTCTGCCGGTGCACCTGCGCCCTATGAATCGCGCGATGAATATGCGGAGGCCAGTGGCAGCAGGTAATGGCCTGCCTTGAACAAAAAATTTATCCGCGCGATATTGTGACACGCAAATCATTAGAAAATGCGGCCACTGTGGTGGCGGCCAGTGGTGGGTCAACCAATGCAGCCCTGCATTTGCCAGCCATTGCCCATGAAGGCGGCATTGAATTTGATTTGCATGATGTGGCGGAAATTTTCCGTAAAACGCCTTATATTGCTGATCTAAAACCAGCCGGGAAATATGTAATGAAAGACATGTTCGAAATTGGTGGCGTGCCGGTCTTGATGAAAGCCTTATACGACGGCGGTTTTATGCATGGTGATTGTTTGACGGTAACAGGCAAAACTATTGCTGAAAACCTGGAGGCAGTTACCTTGCCAACAGATCAGGATGTTATTTATCCAACCAGCAACCCTATTACCAAAACAGGTGGCGTGGTTGGCTTACGCGGCAATCTGGCACCAGAAGGTGCTATTGTAAAAGTTGCAGGTTTGGAAACTTGCGTTTTGAAGGCGTTGCACGGGTTTTTGAATGCGAAGAAGATGCTTTTAGAGCCGTAGAAAAACGCGACTATAAAGCAGGTGAAGTTTTGGTTATTCGCAATGAAGGGCCAAAAGGTGGCCCCGGTATGCGGGAAATGCTGGCCACCACCGCCGCTATTTATGGCCAGGACATGGGCGATAAAGTTGCCTTGATTACAGATGGTCGCTTTAGCGGGGCAACACGTGGATTTTGTGTTGGCCATGTGGGGCCAGAAGCTGTCGTGGGTGGCACCATTGGTTTGCTAAAAGATGGTGATAAAATTATTTTAGATGCAGAAAAAGGCGAACTTTCTGTTGATTTAAGTGATGCAGAATTGGCTGAACGACGCAAAAAATATCAACCGCCAAAGCCCAGTTTTGGTAGTGGCGCCATATGGCGATACGCCCAAAATGTTGGCACTGCAGAAAAAGGCGCGGTAACGCACCCGGGCGGTAAAGGGGAAATACGATGCTATAAAGATATATAATGTCTGTTAATAGTTGAAATATAAGACAATTTATTATATAGTGCCGTCATGATTACAAGAGTTAATACTTTTTTAATAATTGGTTTATCAGGCTTTTTTCTGTTAACAGGCTGTGCAATGCCGCATCAGGAAACATCCAGATATAAGAAAGAATTATTAGAAAAAGAGATCGTTGAAAAATCAGAGCAAACAGTTTGGTCTGAAGCAAAAGCTAAAAATAAGAAAAAATCGCAAGATACAGCACAAAATACAAACGAGGAAACTGTGCCAACGCCGCCAAAAATTGTGCGTAAAGTATATATTCCAAAACCGGTTTCTGATAGTGAAAAACCAGTAGAAACTGTTGAAAAACCGTCCAAACAACCAACAATTTATGTGGAAGTGAATGACCAACGCATTCCAAAACCCTATGCTAACGCATTACCAAAACTTGTTATTTTATCAGGCAAGAAACCTTATCGACCCATGCTTGTTGGCCGCCCCTATAAAATTAAAGGTATTACCTATAGACCCAAGAAATATAAGCAATACGACAAAACAGGGGTTGCTTCGTGGTATGGTGGTAAATTTCATGGTCGCTTAACTGCCAATGGCGAAGTTTATGACAAACATTTGTTGACAGCGGCGCATAAAACATTGCCATTACCAAGCTATGTGCGGGTAACAGATATGAACACGGGGAAAAAACTGATTGTTCGTATCAATGATCGTGGGCCTTATAGTGATGGCCGTATTATTGATTTATCGCGTGGTGCAGCTGAACTTTTAGGTATTCGTGGCACAACTGGTTTGGCGAAAGTGCGCGTACAACTGGCCAGCAATCAGGAAATTGCCAAGGCGAAACAGCAGAAGCATTTGTATTATAATTATTAGAGTACTTTGCTTTAACGAACGTTTATTAAGTATATTACGGCACCGCAACACAGCCAATCCTTGACCAGTGCCGTGCGGCCTTTCATAAAGCGGCATGGATAATAAAAACCCCAATAATTCAGCTGTTACAGATCAAGAAGCCCTTGACCTGCATCAATTTCCCACGCCGGGAAAAATTGAGATGGTTCCTTCTAAAAAGCTTACAACGGCAAGGGATTTGTCGCTGGCTTATTCCCCTGGTGTGGCTGTGCCTTGCTTACATATTCATAAAAACCCTGAAAAAGCCTATGACTATACAGCCAAGGGCAATATGGTTGCAGTTATATCTAACGGTACTGCCGTGCTGGGTTTGGGAAACTTGGGCGCTTTGGCGTCTAAACCGGTGATGGAAGGAAAATCAGTTTTATTCAAACGCTTTGCAGATGTAAATTCCATTGATTTAGAGGTTTCTACCGAAAATGTGGATGAATTTGTTAATTGTGTGCGTTATCTGGGTGCCAGTTTTGGTGGTATTAACCTGGAAGATATTAAGGCACCGGATTGTTTTTATATTGAACAACAATTGCAGGAAATGCTGGACATTCCTGTGTTTCATGATGACCAACATGGCACGGCGATTATTGTGCTGGCAGGTTTGCTAAATGCGCTAGACGTCACCAAGCAAGACATTGGCAAAGTTAAAGTGGTAATGAACGGGGCAGGGAGTGCCTCTATTGCCTGTGCTGATCTCATGGTTTCAGCCGGGCTTAAAAAAGAAAACCTGATTATTTGTGATAGTAAAGGCGTTATCCATCAGGGTCGTTTGGAGGGCATGAACCCCTGGAAGGAAAAATTTGCCAATAAAACGGATAAGCGTACGCTGGCCGAAGCACTAGACGGTGCAAATGTGTTTATGGGCTTGTCGGTAAAAGGTGCAGTAACTCAGGAAATGGTGAAAACTATGGCCAAGCGCCCGATTGTTTTTGCTATGGCTAATCCTGATCCGGAAATAACACCGGAAGACGTTAAAGCCGTGCGACCTGACGCTATTACCGCAACAGGGCGCTCCGATTATCCCAACCAAATTAATAATGTGCTGGGTTTCCCCTATATTTTTCGCGGCGCTTTAGACGTTCGAGCCTCTAAAATTAATGAAGAAATGAAGATTGCCGCAGCAGAAGCAATTGCTGGCTTGGCACGCAAGCATGTGCCCGATGAAGTGCGCAATGCCTATGCCGGGCGAAAGTTGCAATATGGGCCGGAATATTTAATTCCGGTTCCATTTGACCCGCGCCTGATTAGCCATGTGCCGGTTGCCGTAGCAAAAGCAGCGGTAAAATCAGGGGTGGCCAGAACGGCTATGCCTAATGAGCGAGATTATAAACAACAACTTTCTGCCAGATTAGACCCCACTGTGACCAGTATGCAGGCGATCTTCCAGAGTGTGCAGGAAAACCCGAAACGCGTTATTTTTGCCGAAGGAGAAGAGGAAAAAACCATTCGTGCGGCTATTGGTTTTAAACAAGCTGGCTATGGTGAGCCTATTTTAATTGAATCCGATGCTGGGCGTATTCAGGATTCTGCCACAGCATTAGGGCTGGATATTAGCGGTTTAGAAGTTCGCCGTGCTGCCAGTTGGCCACAAGCGCCTAAATATGCCGATGATTTGTATAAAAGATTGCAACGTAAAGGCCATTTATTGCGGGATTGCCATCGCCGTATTCAACGCCAGCGTAATGTATTTGGTGCTGCAATGCTACAGCATGGTGATGCTGATGCGATGGTAACCGGTCTTACCCGCAATTATACAAATACTTATAACGAGGTAAGTTGGGTGTTACAACCTAAGCCAAATTGCGAAGTTTTTGCAATGCTCATGATGGTTTCGCGTGGCAAGACGGTCTTTATTAGTGATACAGCAATTCATGATTTGCCCGATGCCAAAACATTGGCCAGCATTGCGAAACAATCAGCCGGTGCCGCCCGAAATATGGGATTTACACCGCGCGTGGCCTTATTAAGTTTTTCAAATTTTGGTAACCCGATGCGCCCACATGCAGATAGAATCCGCGAGGCTGTGCAGGAACTGGATCAACAAAAAGTTGATTTTGAATACGACGGTGAAATGACTGCCGATGTAGCACTGAATAAGGACTTATTAAAACTATATCCTTTTTGCCGTTTGTCAGACACTGCCAACGTGTTGATTATGCCTGCCTTGCACACCGCTCATGTTTCCAGCAAGCTGCTACAATCCTTAGGTGGCGGCACAATCATCGGGCCACTGCTAATGGGGCTGGAAGAGTCAGTGCAAATTGTACAAATGAGTGCTTCGGTCTCTGATATCGTCACCGCTGCATCTTTTGCAGCGTATCGGGTTTAATTGTCGTAGTGAATAATCTTTATTTTTAACAAACGTTTATTGTAAGGACGGGTCAATCAATACGTTTAAAATGACAAGTTGCTTTGGTTTATACGTGGGTTTCCGCGCAAGCGCTAAAGCGTATCAAAAAACGTTTGCTGGTTTGTAATTTCCAAAGTTGTATCATTTAAAATGAAATCTTTTTCTGTAACTCTTCCAATACGCACTGCATCAACGGCGGTTATGCCTGCTTCGAGAATAAGTTGATCGGCATCATTGGTGGCTATAATATAAAGCCCCTGATCTTCACCAAACAGGTAAGAATCATTATCATTCATATCAAGTTTCATCCCAACTGTAGTGGAGATATCCCTTGGCGCGGCGCGGGATGACAGTAGATTGGCGAATTTTATTAAATGCACTAATAGCCCACCGGTTGAAACATCATGACAGGCTTTGATGGTGCCTGCTAAAATTTGCTCTTTTACAAATAAGCCGGTACGTTTCTCTACAGGCAGGTTAACGGGGGGCGGGGCGTAAGTTTCTTTTGTATTTAAAATAAGTTGGCTATAGAGGCTTTGACCTAGCCAACCCTCTACGGTTCGTTGTCCAATCAAGACCAGTTCTTGGCCTATGTTTTGAGGCGTTAACTTGTTCGGTGCTGCTTTTTTATAATCCTTAATTAAACCGACACCACCAATTACCGGGGTGGGTAAAATAGCCTGCCCCTCTGTTTCGTTATAAAGTGAAACATTGCCGGAAACGATAGGGAATTCTAAAATTTCGCAAGCTTCTGCCATTCCCTTAATGCATCCGACAATCTGCCCCATAATTTCTTTTTTTTCTGGGTTACCAAAATTCAGGTTATTGGTGCAGGCCAAAGGCGTTGCGCCGGTTGTAATAATATTACGCCAGGCTTCTGCCACCGCCTGCTTGCCGCCTTCAATTGGGTCAGCATAGCAATAGCGTGGGGTACAATCAGTGCACATCGCCAAAGCCTTTTGTGTATCATGTACCCGCACCAAGGCCGCATCGCCGCCGGAGCCACGTATTGTATTATTACCAACCATACTGTCGTATTGCTCTGCTATCCAGCTTTTAGAAGCAATGTTTGGGTGCGAGAGTAGTTTATTTAAAACATTTTGAATGTCGTCGTGGGATATCTCCGCTTCGGTCGGGATGACGGGAGGCGGGGAGGGGATTTTATAGTCTCTTTGATATTCCGGTGCTTTATCAACTAGTGGCGGCACGGGCATATTGGCTACTTTCTTTCCAAAACGATGCAGTTCTAGGTGATTTGTATCCGTTACCTTGCCAATAACAGCAAAATCTAGTTCCCATTTCGTGAAAATCGCCTGGGCTTCCTCTTCGCGCCCTGGCTTTAGTACCATTAGCATACGTTCCTGACTTTCTGACAGCATAATTTCCTCAGCTGCCATATTCTCCTCACGTAGTGGCACAAGATCGAGATTTAATGCCACGCCTACTTCGCCTTTAGACGCCATTTCAACAGAAGAAGAGGTAAGGCCAGCTGCCCCCATATCCTGAATCGCAATTACTGCATCGGTGGCCATTAATTCTAGACAGGCTTCTAATAAAAGTTTTTCTGTAAAAGGATCACCTACTTGTACAGTAGGGCGTTTTTCTTCAGAATCTTCGGAAAATTCTGCTGAGGCCATGGTGGCACCATGAATGCCGTCGCGCCCGGTTTTGGCGCCAACGTATACAATCGGGTTGCCAACTCCTGCCGCCTTGGCATAAAATATTTTGTCGGCATCCGCCACGCCAACGGTCATGGCGTTGACCAAAATATTACCGTTATAAGCCTTATCAAATTCGCATTCCCCGCCAACAGTGGGAATGCCCATACAATTTCCATAGCCACCAATACCGGCCACCACACCCGTAATTAGATGGCGGGTTTTTGGATGATCTGGTTCACCAAAACGTAAGGCATTCAAATTAGCCACAGGCCTGGCGCCCATGGTGAAAACATCACGCATAATGCCGCCAACACCGGTGGCCGCGCCTTGAAAAGGTTCAATAAATGAAGGGTGGTTGTGGCTTTCTATTTTGAAAACAGCCGCTTGATTATCGCCAATGTCAATAACCCCTGCATTTTCCCCTGGCCCCTGAATAACGCATTCCCCTGTGGTAGGCAGTGTTTTCAACCAGTATTTAGAAGATTTATAAGAGCAATGCTCACTCCACATTACCGAGAAAATACTTAATTCGACCAGATTAGGATCGCGCCCTTCATGCTTTTGCATAATTTCGCAGGCAAGATTGTATTCTTCTTCATTCATGCCAAAGGATTGCGCTAGTTCTAGGGAGATTGCTGTCATGCCGCATACATAATGGATGGGCGGTTATACTGCAAAAGGAAATTAAGAACCAGTCAACTTAGAGCTTACCCCAAAACCCACGTAAGTTCTAAGCCTTAGATTTACCCGCCCCTGAACTTTTTAAAGCGGATGTTAAGCGTTGGTTATACTGTTTTCTATTAGAAAAGTTTTTCGCTAAGGCGTTGCCCGCTGCTCCGCCTGTTAAACCATAAGCCGTGCTGGCGATAGTGCCGAACATTTTACTACCCAGCTCAGGAATTTTCAAAGTGTTTGACATGGATAGTGCGCGACTGGTTAAGGCCGGTACACCGTCGACCATCGCCTTGCCGAACAGCCCAATTGTTAGCATATAAATTAGTAATTTACTGGCTAAACCTTTGGTAACAATTTCCTTGCTTTCGTAAACGTTTGCCACGCTGCCATAATCACTGTCGTTAATAACAAACACGATTAAAGCAAAAATGATAGAGACAGCGGCTGCCAAAATAACCAGGGTGAAAGCAGAGTGAAAAAGCACTTTTAAGCCAGCGGTGGCAATATTACGGCTGACGGGGAACAGGAAGGCCACCAGCATTACGGGCGCTAAAATTGTAATAATCGTCCATTTAAAAACCACATCAATAATGCGAAACGGTATAGCGATCATGATAGAGCCAAAAAAGTACATCATGGCCAAGGATACGGGTAATAGAATAGGTCGCTTGGCTTCTTGGGAGCTTTGTTTTTTAAACTGATCCCACGAGTTTTGACTGGCATTACCCTGGCCACCATTATTTTTACCGGTAAATAAATCAATGCCCATTTTAAGGCCTATGCCAAGAGTTTTGGCGGTCATTTCAACGGTACATTCCAGCTGCGCTATTGCCAGGCTTTCATCAATAGGGTCAGTATTGCCAGGATCAGACTGTTTTAATTCTCCGCTGGCTGTTATAAATTGTTCACCACAGGTAATGTCTGCTAGGTCAGGGTCATCTACTAAAGAAGCTGCCGCTGTCACCATTAATTGTGCTACTCCGGTGCCAGCAGTGGCCACAGATTCATGGATTTTCCATACAATATCCGGGCTGCGGATTAGCAATGCGACAATCATTGCCAGTAAAATACGCATCACTATATCATTTAAAACTTTACTGCTGTTGCCCTCCATCGGCCCAAAGGCTGTTAATAGTTTACCGACCTGAAAAAGTAGCCAGATTACAAGGAAAACAGCCATAAACTCCATTAAATCTTTTTGAAGAATAGCAGATATTGTACGTGCTGATTTTCTGCTTTCCATCGCAATTTCTACCAAAGATTTCATCCAGGCGCCTTGCACCCAATCTTCTTTTTGTTCAATAACGTAGGCTGTTGCTTTGCGAGCAGGATCTTCTTCTTGCCCAACTATATTTGCCGGGGCATCCTCTTCCAGCCGGTTAAGAATTCGTTCTCTTTCCAGAAAAATCAGTTCGCCTTCGGCATTACGAGAAACATTATTTTGTGCATGGGCGGTGCTGAAACAGAATAAAATTAAAAGAAAAAGGATGCGCATTAGCTATCTGATCCTCGGCTAGTGCTGCCTGCCATGGCCGGTTGTTTCGTGCCGGCTGTGGCGGTTGGTTTGCCAGCGGCAATTCTGTCAGATAAACTTTTGGCCAGGTTAGAATCAGATTTAGTATTGTCTAAGATATCTGTTTTGGCGCGGCGGCTGAATGGTACAATATCATTGCGGGCATCTTGCATGTCATCAAAAATAGAACCTCTTTTGACTAAATTACCGGCATCTGCATCGGTGTTTTGTGGTTTCGGGCGTTCTGCTGTGATGCTGTCCAAGGCCATTTCGCGCTTTTCTGCTTCGCTATAGGCATTAAAGCTGTTGCGGTCTGCTGCGGTGGCGGTGGTTTTTTCCCATTCCTGTTTTTTAAATACATCGCCTGCGGCATGTCTTGCCCGGTTAGCATGAGCAGCTATATTATCAATTCTTGTGTTGGTGCCGCTGGTGGCTTGTAGGGAATCTTTATAGTTATCAGAGACACTTTTCATTTGTGCTTTAATGGCTTGTTTATTGCTGCCAGCAACGCTGCTCATCCCGGCAATGCTTGCCACACCGGCAGCGGCCAATAAACCAGCGTTAATAGACTGTGTCTGACGATCTTCGCCCACAACATTCATATATTTTTCAACCGCTCTATCCATCTCGGCTTTATATTCTTTAACACTGCGTATCTCGCTTACATTGGCACTGGCCATGGCTTCAATACGGTCTTTCATGTAATCGTGTCTGCCTGTTGTGTCCTGTGTGCCAGCAACGGTTGTCGCCATTTTCATACTCGTGGCCTGAATTAAGGCAATATGCGCATTTTTCTCTAGTTCACGTTTTTCTTTACCACTCACAGCACCGCTTTGCAGATGGTCATTAAATTTATTTAAGCGGTCAATCAATTGATCTACATTTTGGTCATCATCGGCCAGTTGTGCAAGACGGTCTACTTGCTCTTTTTGTGTGGTGGCGGTGGGTTGGCCTGCGCGTCGCTGGGCATCAGCCATCAAGTTTAAACTTGCGTTCACGGCCTGGCGGCCAACACTTTTTCCTTTTAGAGCCTCGGTGAAATTATCCATACCAATTTCACTGCCTAAACCGGCTCCTTCTAGAATATTGTTAGCTACATTCAGGCTTATTAAACCTGTTAATTTGGCGCCTCCCCAAGCAACCTTACCAGGTGTCACAGACGCAGCAACACTGCCAGGTATTCTTGACAGGCCTTTACCCATGGCACCAAAATATTCTTTGGTGCTGCCTACTTTATCAGCGGCAAAGGATCCCACCATAATGGCCGCCCCTAACGAAGTATTGATTGCAAATTCAACCACATTAAAGTTCTCAGCGGCATCAAACATATCATTAATCGCCTGTTTTGCTTCTTCAATTTGTTCCTGCACACGTTCTTGTAGATTGCTGATTTCTTCTTGTTTCTCTTCTTCTGTTACTTCGTTTTGTTGCAGTTCTTGTTCTTGCAATGCAATGTTTTGCTCGGTCATCTCGTCGATTTGACGATCTGCTTGTTTTAGTTCCTTAGAGGATATTTCGTCTAAAAGCTCATCATTAATTTCACCGGCTTCTGCTATGGCTTCGGCATGTTCTGCATCAATTTCATTACCAGCCTGAACGGCATTAATGTTACCACCTGCCAAGGCTGCAACTGTTCCCATGCCCATACCTGCCATGGCTAGTGTCATAGTTTCTAATAATTCAGCTGCTTCTTCAGGATTTTCTTGCATGGCACGTGCTTGTTCTGCGGTAATACCCATTCCAGAAAGCTCGAAATCTTGCATAAAGCCATAGCCTTCTTCATAGCGGGGGCCATAACCGGCCGCCGTATCCTCCGTTCGGGGAATAGGTGCCGTAGTGTTGCCATAAGTTGCATTTTTATCGATGCCTAAGGCATTCGCCATTCCTTCCGGTAGCATAGACTGTGCAAATGGCGTTGCCACCCCGGCAACTGCGCCGCCGCCCTGTTTTAAGCCACTACCCAATAGCCCCGCCATAGAACCAAAAATCGCCATACCAATACCGCCCAAGGCAGGAGAGCCTAGAATAGTAGAGGTCATCGGGGCAATGTTTTTCATGGAATGTTTAGAAATTAAACCTGTTGCAAACAACAACCACCAGTCAACATTAGCCATAGAAACAGGCGGTGTTTTTTCTGGGGAGCCTGCACCGGCAACGCCAACCGCGCCTTCGGCTTGGTTGTAGACGATATCTGTCGGGTTTATTAGGCCGCCATTTAACCGAATCTCAAGGTGCATATGGGGGCCTGTTCCTATGCCGGTATTCCCAATTAAACCGACAACCGCACCGGCCCCTACTGTTTGACCGGCCGATGATAGTATTTTACTAAGGTGACAATACTTTGTTTCATACCCATCCTGATGGTCAATTTTAACCATATTACCACATCCACCCCCTACATTTTCAGCTACAAGAATCACTCCGGGTTTCATTGATAATTGTTTAGCACCAGCATCACAGCCTATATCAATACCGCCGTGGCGTCTGGTGCAATAAGAACGACACGCGCCCCATTTCTGTCCGCCATGCGTTCCGGGGGTACACATTGTTTTATAATCATTCGCATCAATAGGAAATGTCCAGCCTGACCCCATAGGAAGTTCGTTTATAAGAGTTCCTGATTCACTACCATCAGCTTGTAATAGTGTATCATAATATTCTAGCGTCTCTTTACGGGCATGCGTATATTCATCGACAGCGCCGCTGGCCGCGTAATCCTCGTAAATAGGTAATGCTGCAACAGGCTCATTCGGGTTAGAAATAGCCGGATCAACGCCATCTTCCACACCGTCTTCCGGTGTTCCATTCTCAGCGGCTTCGGCAGCTTCCGCATTTTCAATTTGTTCTTTAACGACCTCGGGAAAGGCATTAAACGCACCGGCCAGGGCAGATTCTGCGGTAGTTAAACGAATAACCGCATAGTGCACCATATGGCTTAGCAATACGGCAATGATGGCGGCAATAATAAAATTTAGGGCGGATTCCAGCACAACCTTGTAACCCAAAACAGCAAATTTTCGGGTAGAAGGGAAACAGGCACAACCGGCTAGCACCGGTGTTAAAATACTAATAACTGTCCATTTAATCAGGGCATCAATCACCATCACTGAAAATAACAGGATAGGCAGAATAAACATGATGATTAGTAACCCACCGGAAAATTTCCCGTCCCAGCTTCCATAACTACTAAACGTATGTATACCAACAGCCAGCCCATAGGAAAAGGCGCGTTGCAAGGTATGGATCTGGCATTCCAGTTTATCCTTCATCAGGTGTTTTTCATTGGGTTCGCCATTAACGGTACTCATGCCCTCTAGGGCGGTTAAGTTAGTTGCATAACAACCACGATCCCCTTTGTCCGGGTCAGAGCCCTGGTATCGTGCTTTATAAAGAAGAGAATCCTTTGGGCTGCCTTCTGTAATTATATCATAACCAAAATCAATCCCACCACTTACCACCGGTTTATAGACATATTCCCAGTAAATATTATAACCACTGGCTGTAAAAGTGCCGACAACAAACAGAACCAGCATAACACGCACGAAAATGCTATTGCCGATATTGGCAATGCCGTTACTCGCGCCAAACGGCATCAAAATTTTAATAACCTGCCACATTATCCATAAGGCGAGTATGATGGCCAATAGCTGCATAAATTTATCGCCGGCTTTATCCATCATTTCCGGTGGGTAAAGCATGGCCGCGGTAAAAATATGCGCGGCTATGGGGCAGACAAAACAGAATTTCGACAAATTACCCTGAATTTCGCCAACAGATTTTTTGGCACCAGGGTCAGCAGCAACCATTTTGGTGCCATCATCACTTTGTGGAGTGCCTGCCCCTCCGTCTTGTGTTGTACTATCAGCAGGATCTAGCGTAGGGTCTTCCTCTGATGGTGTTTGACTTCCTCTTGTCTCGTTTCCCAGATTACTACCGTCCTGGCCAGGGTTGGCCGCATCATTATTGGCCTCAACATTATCCTGAGCATAAGCATCGCCAGAAAAACAGAGCATCAAGCAGCAAAAAATAACGAATAAAATGTGTCTAATCCGATACCTTTCCTGCTCTAAGTGATTCATATCACATATTTTATATTGATTTTATCAAATTTGCAACGTATAATAAGTTAATAAGAAAAAGAAAATTTTTAAGGTTAAACAGTATTTAGCACATGGAAAGTAATTAGGTGAATTAAAATGGGATGGCGGAATAGGACAAATAGAAATCTGATTGCTAAAGAATTAGTGAATCGGAGTGACAGAGCGCAAAGGTGGGGTGCTTTTGCTGTTGTTAGTCTAATATCTACATTATCACTTGCTGTTGGTAATTTTACCGGCTGGAATACTTACAACTCAAATCAGCCAAAAAATCCTGATCAGCCTCAACCTGTAGATGTTATTGCCTCAGCGCCGACATTAAATGCTCATATTGAAGTTTTAGAGGAAAATTTAGAAGCACCAAGGATAGGTGGTTCAAGTACCATGACAATGGATCAAATTAATACGGCTGCAAAGCAGCTAGGATGGTCAACTGATATTGACCAGAATGCTATTGCTTCAGCAAACGAGACCGATAGCATTAAGACTTCTCCAGTAGAACAAGCACCCAGTGGGTATATAGGCGATATCGCTTTTACTATGCCGTCATCAGCCACCCCATCTGAAATTAATATGGCAGAATTTTCTATGTTGGTGTTAGGTTCTGGCAGAACAGGCTAATAAAACAAACCTCTTGCATCCTAATTAAAACTATCTAGGTAAAACATATGCCTAGTTCTTCACCAATTTTACTAACAGTTGTTGCCGATGGCTTGGGGTATCCATTACAAGACCCGGCCACGGATATGCATGTAAACAGCGCTGTTCGCCCTGACACATGCCCCAATATTTTTCGATTGATACAGCAAGGCAGCACCACTTTGCTGGAAGCTTCTTGCGAACCTGTTGGTTTGGCGGCTGGCCAAATGGGGGGATCAGAAGGCGGACATGCAACTATTGGCTCTGGCCAGCCCGTAGCGTTGGGCGCCGGCGCAATTGTAGACGCTTTTAAAAGTGGTGCTTTCGAAAAAAGCGCCCCGATGCAAGATGCTATTAATCATTTAAAAACAATGGGAAAAACCATGCATTTGCTTGGTATTTTATCCGATGGCGGTGTGCACAGCAATTTAGATGATATCATTAGAACAGCAAAAATATTCGCAGATAAGGGTATTAAGGTTCATGTTCATGGTCTTGCCGATGGCCGCGATGTTTTTCCCCATTCTGTAAAAACCTATCTACAACAATTTTACGAAGCAACCCACGATAATGATAACATCGAACTGGTTAGCCTTTGTGGTCGGGCAAAACTAGACCGTGCCGAAAATTGGGAGGTGACCAATAAGCTTATCCAAAATATTTGTACGGCGCATACAAAGACCTGGCATGATGGAATCGAAGCGGCTGAAGATTTTTATAGTCAATCCAGTGAACCTGATGAACATATGGGGTTTTATGCCTTGAAAGGGCATAGCGGTATTCAGGATGGGGACTGTGTTTTAATTTGCCATCACCGCCCGGATAGAGTGCAACAACCAGCCGCCGTTTTTGATGGCAATTACAGTGGCTTTACGGAAAAACCCTACGTACCTTTTATACCGCCAAAAATCCACAGTATTGCTGCCTTTATCCCGCTGGGTAAGGTGTCGGTTCCTTACATCACAGACATCTCTTATCCCCTCCAAACAGTTACTTCCTTATATACCGATGCTGGGCATAAGGTTTTGAAAGTGGCCGAAAAACAAAAAGGCCCGCATGCAACAGTTTTTTACAATGGCGGCAATATTAAAAAGCATGAGGGGGAAACACAAATTATTATAGCTTCCGATAAGGATAATTTTGATCAAAACCCGGCTATGAAAGCGCCGGAAATCACTGAACGCGTTATTGAAGGTTTACAATCGGGTGATTATAGCCATATTTTTGTTAATTATGCCAACCCAGATATGGTGGGACATACTGGTAATTTAGCAGCCACAGAACAAGCTGTTAAAATTGTTGATGAACAACTAGAACGTATCTTAAAAGTTATCCGGCAAATGCAGCAAGAAGTTGTATTAGTATTTACCGCCGATCATGGCAACGCCGAGAAAATGGCGGTTGATGGTAAAATGCAAACCAGCCATTCTGTAGGTGCTGTGCCCTGTGTGTTTTATAATCGAAAAATTCATGGTAATTTTGATTTCAATACAACGCCGGTTTATATTGCTGCCGAGCAGTTGAGAACAGCACAAACAAGATCAATCGCCAATATTGCCGCAACGTCGCTAAAAATTATGCAGGAATTTGGTTTAAATTTACCTATTCCGGATACAATGGAACCTGCCCTAGATGTGATAACCGAGCAATTTTCCAGGTTGGCAGCATGATTTGTCCTAGTTAATGCCTTGTATTTACAACCTATTTTCCGTTTAGTCTCTCCACAATTTTTTCCCGGCCAATTAAAGGCAATAATACGGGCAGTTCAGGGCCATGCTGTTGGCCTGTTAAAGCTAAACGTAAAGGCATAAACAGTTGTTTGCCTTTGCGGCCAGTGGCTTCTTTAAGGGCTGTTGTCCATTCCTGCCAGCTAGCCATATTAATGGTTGTGGGCAATAAATTTGCTGCCATGGTAATAAATTCTGCATCTTCATCGGCAATGGCGGGCTGAACATCGCCATAGCATATGTGGTGCCATTCTTTAAAGTCATCTATTTTTTCCAGGTTATCGCGCACCCCAATCCAGAAAGCTTCATCGGCGTTATCTGGTAATTGATTTTTCACCGCTTCAAAAGGCAATTGATGCACTAGCAAAGCATTAAGGCGATTCAGTTCATCCATATCAAAGCGTGGGGTGTTGCGACCATAATTGCTGATATCAAAATCTGCAATGAGTGCGGCCAGGTTTTTTTGTGGCTGCACGGCTTCACTGCTGCCCAGGTAAGCCAGTAAGCTATTAATCGCCATAGGCAGATAGCCATCTTCTCGTAATTGCTCAATACTAAAAGAGCCAAATCTTTTGGATAGTCCTTCGCCATCCTTACCGGTTAGTAAAGATAAGTGGCCATAGGTTGGAGGTGTGCCGCCCAAAGCCTGACAAACCTGAATTTGGGCGGCGGTATTAGCCACATGATCTTCGCCGCGCAAAACATGGGTAACTTGATGGTCGATGTCATCAACCACAGATGCCAATGTATAAATAGGGCGGCCATTGGCGCGGAATAACACAGGATCAGAAAGATTGGCACCGTGAAAAGCAACCGCGCCACGCCCTAAATCTTGCCATTCTATAGGCTCGTGTTCCAGTTTGAAACGCCAATGTGGTTCCATATCCTTGCTGTTATATTCATCAATCTGCTGCTGTGTAAGCGACAACGCCGCACGATCATAAACGGGTGGCTTGCCGTTATTTAGCTGAATCTTGCGCTTTAAGCTAAGTTCTTCTGGCGTTTCATAGCAAGGGTACAAACGGCCATTTTTTTTTAATGTTTCAAATGCCCAATCATAGCGATGATCACGGTTGCTTTGCGCATCCGTTTCATCCCAGTTCAAACCCAGCCAGCCTAAATCGCGCTGAATGGCCTCGGCAAATTCCTGGGTAGAGCGTTCAGTGTCTGTATCATCAGATCTTAATAAAAAAACCCCATTTTGCTTGCGGGTAAATAACCAGTTAATAAGGGCAATACGAATATTACCCACATGCAATTTACCGGTGGGTGAGGGGGCAAAACGGGTTTTTACGGTGGTTGTTGACATATCCATGTGGTGATACTGGCTTTAAAATGGCTTGGCAACGGCTAGAATAACAATCAGGATAAACAGCAGGGTTGGTACTTCATTTAACAGGCGATAAAATTTACCGGGTCTGCGTAGGCCTTCGGCTAATCTGATGCGTTCTTTACCTAAAAAGCCGTGCAAGGCGGCCATGCCCAATACGAGAATAACTTTTAGAATTAGCCATGTCGGCCAAACACCGGCAACAATCTGTGTTATCAAAAATAACCCGAATATAAAGGTTACCAGCATGGCGGGTGTCATGATGTAGCGAAGCAGTTTATATTCCATAGTTTGCAGCATTTTATCTTGCTCGCTATTTTGCAGGGCGCATTCTGTATGGTAAACATATAACCTGGGCAGATAAAACATTCCTGCCATCCAGGAAGTGAAACCAACGATATGGATTATCTTACAGGCAAGATAGAAATTCATTTCATTGATTTAAACACTTAGGTTGGCTATGAAAAGCTTATATGAACCAAGAATATACATTTCATATTTTCGACGGTATTGTTTTGGCAGTATTGGCAATTTCTGCTCTGGTTGGCTTATCACGTGGTATTGTGCGAGAGGTTTTGGGTATAGGCTGCTGGGTTGTTGCCTTTTTTGCTGCCATTTATGCTTATGACGCGTTTTACCCTTTTTGGACGGGGGTTATTAGCAACAAAATGGTGGCGAGTGTGGCGGCCTATGCTGTAACGTTTATTGGTGTATTGTCGATTTGCTTGTTACTATCCAGTCAGATTTCTCGTCGTATTGATGACAGTGAATTGAATTCCCTGGATCGTAGTTTAGGCCTGGTCTTTGGTTTAACGCGCGGTGCTGTTATTATTTGCTTGGGCTATCTAATTATCGCCAGCTTTCATGATTCAGAGGAAACCTTACCCGATGCTATTAAAAATGCGCGTACGGTTCCCCTGGTGCAGGATGGCGTACAGGTGATGCTCGCCTTGTTACCTGATAGCATGAGCCAGGATACCGAAGAAATGGTTGAAGAGCAGCAGAAGGCTTTGGAGGAATTAAAAGCTGTAGATGACAAAGCAGAAAAACCTTCTATTACGCCTATTGATCGTAAGCCTGCTGAAAAACCCGTTATCATTTTGAACAAAAAAGAAGAAGCCCCCAAACCAGCAGCCACAACCTACGATAGCCGAGAGCAGCAGCGTCTGGAACAGTTGATTGAGAGTGTTCAGTAAACTATAGAACCCATTTATTGTCAAATGGGTTCTATACGTGGGTTTCCGCGTAAGCTCTTATACCTTAAAACACTTTTCAAAACCGATTAGTAATTGGTAAACGCCAATCTTTGCCAAAACTCATGGAACTTAACTTTACGCCTGGCGGGGCTTGAAAGCGTTTATATTCGTTGCGGCGTAGCATTTTCCATACTTTTTCTACCGTAGCAGGGTTATGGCCGTAGGTCGCTATTTCATCTGGGCTTAAACTTTGCTCAATAAAGCCTTTTAAAATACTATCTAGTTCTACATAGTCAGGCAGGCTGTCACTATCTTTTTGATCAGGTTTCAATTCCGCAGAAGGGGGACGGTCTATAATGCGTTGCGGGATAACCTCCTTATCGCGATTTATCCAGCGGCACATTTTGTATACATCCGTTTTATAAAGGTCTTTTATCGGGTTATACCCGCCGCACATATCACCATAAAGGGTTGAATAGCCTACAGCCATTTCTGATTTGTTGCCAGTGGTTAGCAGCATGACACCCGTTTGGTTGCTGATAGCCATTAAAAATAAGCCGCGCAGCCGAGATTGAATATTCTGTGCCGTAATATCGGTTAATGTGCCTAACACTGGTTCTAAACTTTTATTGGCGCTTTGCATGCTGTCTTCAATAGGAACCGTGTCTAGTTTTACATGCAGATTTTTGGCAAGCGCAGCGGCATCTTCTAGACTAATTTGCGAAGTATACGGGGAGGGCAGCATAATGCATCGAACATTTTCTGGCCGCAAGGCGTGCGCCGCTAAGGTTGCAACCAGCGCAGAATCTACCCCGCCGGAAAGCCCCAGAATAACCTGTTGGAAATTGTTTTTCCGGCAGTAATCCTTTAAGGCCAGAACAATAGCATGATAGTAGTTTTCGATTATTTTTGACACGCTGTAGTATAATCCTTGGGGTGACGTTGTTATGCCGTGATTATAAAATAATTCTATAAAGATTCTACAGTTTCATAACACTGTTGCTCCATTCTTCTTTAAGTGCTTCTTGTTGTTTATCGACAATCACTAAGCGGCGTTGAATAATTTTGCGTTGAATAGCTTTTACAACCACCGGAACAGTGAAAACCACTAGCCAGCCAATACCGGCATAGCCATAAATAATTAGCCATGTTAAGCTGTCGGAAACCACCTTCATACCGGCATCCATATCTTGCCCTATGGGAATGAGATCCATCATATAAGGTACAATGCCGGCCATATTAAAAAAAGCGACAGTTTTAGGAATACTTCCGTTGCTGCGCGTGTCGCTAAATTTGGCGGCCAATGTTGGCACCAGGCCAATGAACAGCAAAATGGCCGCGGGTATAGACGCCACGGCAATCATGATAACTAGTAGTAGAATCAGTATATTACTTTTCATCTTAAAGCGATTAGCCCTAAAGTTAGTAGCCCTGCCAACCCGCCAGAAACATATGGTGCGTATTGGTCAGAAATTCTTCTAGATATAATCGGAAGTTGCTCCATTTCTCCTAATAGCTGTTCTTTCTTTTTTTCAAGGTTTTGGTAAACATTTTGTGCACGGCCAAATTCTTCGGAATCTTTCGCCAGCTCAATTGGCTGATCAACAATATTATGAATTTGGATTAAGCTGGCTTTCTTTTTTAATTTATCTAGTTGGTTGCGCACCAAGTTTTGTCTGGTTTTACTGTGATACAAGCCAATCATGGGGGCAGAAACTTTTAACAGCCATTTACATAGATAAGGGTAGTCCGCCTTGTTACTATAGGCATTTTCAAGCATACCCAATATTTGTACATTAGCCAAAGCAACTTTAGCCTTATTTTCATGCGCGGTTAAATTATAAAGCGTAACATCTTTTATTTTATTGGTGTGGCTAACAAGAAAAGCGGCGATATGGCGGTCTATAGGCCAAAGTTTATGGTTGCTTTCTACTTTGGCAATTTCTTCTAAAGCATCTAAAAGCTCTGCGGGGTTTCTTACCAGGTATTTTTCAAAGAGGGGGCTTTGGCACGGCAAGGTTTTATTAAGCTCATATAGGCAACGTTCAAAACCCATGCCATAAGCTGTTTTATTGGCTATCAAGGATAGTTTTTCATATATTTTTTGAAGTATGATAAAGTTACTCAGATTATTGGAAGATCGACGCACCAGATGAATGCGAAATTCCATAAAATGGCTTAGAATCAAATCAAATGGAATCATACGGCTAACAGCATCATGCTGATGCGCGGCCAATGCATCACAGATACCGTCTGTTGCGATAACCTTTTTTTGATAATAGATAGGCATATGATGGTCTATGCCACTTAATGCAAAAGTCGTTGTAACGTTTTGTTGAATGGAGGTGGGGGATCTTTTAGAACGGTTTATACCATCCCTTAAATCGGTGTAGGCCGTTTTTTGATTGTTACTACGTACCAACCAGTTTTCCATATCTTTACTGGCTAGAATACTTAGGGTATCTTTATTGTTATCCGTTACATTGGTACCAATGGCATTCACTAATTGGGCAACGCTAACATGATCCTTTTTTTGATAGAAAAAAGGACGCGTGGCTCTTCGGGCCGCCTGATTGTGGCGTAACGGCACTTTTTGCCCGGCTGCCCAGTCATCAACATCATTCAGTGTCCAGCGCTGTCGAGTATCGTCATTTAAGGTGCCTTTTAGTAATTCTGTTAAACGTTCAGAAAGGCGATATTCTCCTAAGAAAGCAGACAAGCTATTGCTTATAAGTCTTTGTTCTTGTAATATCTCCAGATTTTTTACCTGGCTAAAATCTTTACCAATGGCCATAGAAAGAACGACCATTCCCAGGCTAAAAATATCATGGCTTACTGTACCAGCGCCTCTGGCTTCGGAATCACATAAGCTGCTTTCCACCGGTTCATAAGGCTTTGGTTGTTTATAGCCGGGCGGCAACATGTAACACTCACCAAAGGTCAGATGATTTTGGAAAAAATACAGGTTATCGGGTCTTAAGCTGCGATAACTGATGCCTTTAGAATCAAAATCTCTAAGCAGGCGGACAAAGGGCTTAATAATCAATTCTGTAATAGATTCTTCCCGATACTTAACGCCCCGCCCATCTTTTGTTAAGGGCAGCGGCACGCCTTTTGGTTTGACAGTAATAACCAAAATTCGATAGCGTTTTTCGCCCGGTAATAAAACCGGGAAATACTTTAATGGTCGCATAAGCATTTGCATATTACTGTGCGATAATTTTTCTAAAACAGTGTGGCGCGGCGGTAAAGTAGGGTGGCTGATTAAGCCAAGATATTCAGTAGTTTCTGTTTTAACAATGTGCGCCTGTATTAAATCAGTGCTGAATTTTTCCAGCGGTTTACCCAGCTGGACGCTGTAAATTTTATCCAGCTGCGTAACAGCATTTTCTTTTAAGGCGATGGCGCGCATGCTTCACTTTAGCAACAAAATGTTAACTAAAGAGTTACGGTAATTTATATGTTGTTTTTAAATTGGGTAAACTATATGTACGCAGGATGTGTTGGAGTGGTGAAGCGTCTACAGTATTGGCAGCCGTTGGTTTGGGAACAACCGCATGGGCTGCTTATAAAAAAGAGCATCCTGCATTATGGATAACGCTGGGCTACTTCTCCTTGATGGAGGCGTTACAGGCCTATACCTATGGTGTCATTGGCCAATGTAATGACCCAGGTAACCAGATTGCCACCTTATTAGGGTATCTCCATATAACCTTCCAGCCGTTTTTTATTAATATATTATCGCTCTATTTTTTACCAAAAGCGGTGCAGCAAAAGCTCTATATTCCTGTTTATACTATCTGTTTTATTGCGGCGATTGTTATGATTATTCAGGTCTACCCGTTTAGCTGGACAGGGCCTTGTGACCCGATAAGGCCATTGTGTGCCGAAAGGCTTTGCTCTGTTGAAGGCAACTGGCATATTGCCTGGGAAGTGCCGTCTAATGATCTAGGAAACTACTTCGCAAGGCTCGATTTTCTGCCGCTTCAAGGTATGAAAAGCGGCTTTAACGCCTATATCTTTGCGGGTCTTATTTTGCCTCTGCTCTATGGTTCTTGGCGGATGACGCTGTATCACTACGCCATGGGGCCGTTTTTAGCTTCCCTTACAACCGATAATATTAATGAATGGCCAGCTGTGTGGTGCCTGTTATCTATTGGCTTTTTGTTAATCGTGGTCAAAACACCGTTAAGAAGATGGTTGCGTGTAGAAAAATGGTGGTTATGGCCAAAATCCTGGACGGCTGCTTAGTAATTATTAGGAAGCACTTATAGAACCCATTTGACAATCAATCGTACATTAATTGTCAAATGGGTTCTATACATGGTTTAGCCACTAAAACAGCTGCTTAACGCGTTTGCCTGCATAACGTGCCAATGTTAAGATATCATAAGGCAAAGATGTGAGCCTATTATAATATTGATGCCGAATATGGATTTGTTCCAAATAGTTTTTTAATTTGGGCGTATCGGAAAGCCCGGCATTGGCACAATAGCTTAGTAATACATCGATAGTTTGTATATTAATGTTTTCATTTAACAAGTAAAGGTTATGGTCATAATCTCCATAAACTTTTAATCGATCGTCAAAAAGTTTTTCCTTGAATGAACTATGATGATAAAGTGTGCCCTGGTGGTGTACGGTGTTGCGAGCAACCAGGCCTTTATCCAGTTTGCTGTACCACCTTACGCCGGAGTCGTATTCAGCTTGTCCTAACAATACTTGTGCATCGGGTTGTGCCTGTAATAGGGCTCTTTCCAATACATCTGGTGCGGCTAATCTGTCATTACAGCCCAAAAATAACAGCCATTTTCCTTTTGCACGGCGAATACCCTTATTCATGCCGTCATAAACGCCATTATCTGCGGCGCTATGCCACACCAGCCGGTCATCATCATAAGTAGCAAGAATTTCGCAAGTGTTGTCTTTTGAAACGCCGTCTTCAATAATATGCTCAACATTAATATTTTTCTGCATCAGCACACTGTCAATACAGGCGGGTAATGTTGCTGCCCCGTTAAAAACAGGTGTAATAACACTAACGTCGGTCATAAACTTCCTGATAAAAATTTTCATAAAGTTTAGCAACCACAGGGGAATCAAAAGACTTCAGAACTTTTTGGCGTGCCGCATCCGAAAGTTTTTCCAAGTTATCCAGAATAAAGTCTAATCCCTTGCCCAGGTCTTCTGCATCTTCAGCAAGATAGCCATTGATTTGATGATCCACCACATACTTTAAACCACTGCGGTTGAACGTCAGCACTGGCGTGCCACATGCCATGGCCTCTGATGCTGTTTGACCAAAAGTTTCCATGGTGGAAGGCACTGCCATAACATCTGCGGCTGAATACATTAAAGCCAGCGTTGCATCGTCATGTAACGTACCCATAAAATGCGCTTTAAAGGGTAGGGGAGCATCATAATGCCCCATGCCAAATAGAACCAATTCTAGATTATCACGTTTTTGTTTCTCTAGCATGGCTAGTAAAACATCCATTCCTTTGCGTGGGTCTTTGGCTTTTAGGATGCCGGCATCGGCGCCAAACGCCAGTAATTTTTTATCGCTGGGTAAGTTAAGAATTTGACGCGCTAATAGCTGGTCAATTGGCTTAAAAATAGTACTGTCAATAGGGTATGGAACCACTGTAGCTGGCTTATCTGCAGTAAAAGCATTATTGGCCAGGCACTCTTTTACCCATGGAGAAGGGCAGCAAAACGTTAGGTTTAAGTGTGGGTATATTTTCTCTTTTCGTTCCCGAACCCAGCTATCTAGCTTGCTGCTAAAGTTATCTTCCGGGTAATGTAAGCTGCCCGAAAGTGGCCAAAGGTCATGGCATGTCCAGACGAGTGGCTGTCGAATTTTACGCAGTTGTTCCAGCCGCAAGGTTTCAGCGCATACCCAGTGTAAATTAACAATATCGGGGTTGTTGGCTGTGGCACGTTCTGCAATACGGCTGGGTAAAACATTTAAAGATTGCAACGCCTGTGCCTTTTGCCGTTGCAATTTTTTCAGCGGAATCGTCGTATGCGGTCTAAGCATTTGCCAGGCCTGTGCCGGTTTGCCAGGAAC
The DNA here is from genome assembly GCA_963706365.1 of uncultured Alphaproteobacteria bacterium. Classification (GTDB taxonomy): domain Bacteria; phylum Pseudomonadota; class Alphaproteobacteria; order JAJTHO01. The sequence continues at coordinate 1,619,481 of OY970150.1, forward strand.
CCGGTGGACTGAAGGATCATCGCTGTGTTTAACAGAAACATACAGCTGGCTATCCATATTTTTTTGCACGGCCTGATGGATGCGATACATGGCGCGGGCGGCACCGCCTTTTTGATCATTATGCCCGATATGTGCAATCTTCAAGGGCTGCATTAGGCAAAAATTTTAATCGTTTTTTTTTCAGTCAACTGCAATAAGTCATGGAAATAGGCGATGGTTTTTTCCAGCCCTTTTTCCAAAGGCACTTTTGGTTGCCAGCCTAAATCTTCTTTTGCACGTGTAATATCGGGCTGGCGCTGTTGCGGGTCATCTTGCGGTAAAGACTTGTAAATTAACTTGGAAGAAGAGCCTGTTAGCGAAATAATTTTTTCGGCTAATTCCTTGATGGTAAATTCCACTGGGTTACCCAAATTATACGGCCCAATAATCGCATCATCGCTTTCCATTAGGGTAATTAGACCGTCTACTAAGTCATCTACATAGCAAAAAGACCGGGTTTGCAGCCCTTCGCCATAAATAGTTATGTCTTGACCCGTTAGGGCTTGTACAATAAAGTTTGAAACCACGCGCCCGTCTTGCGGGTGCATGTTGGGGCCATAGGTATTGAAAATTCGTGCCACGGCAATGCGGGCGTTAAGCTGTCGCTTATAATCGAAAAATAATGTTTCGGCACAGCGTTTGCCTTCATCATAACAAGAACGTATGCCCACCGGGTTTACATGCCCCCAGTAATCTTCTTTTTGCGGGTGCACTTGCGGATCGCCATAAACTTCGCTGGTGGAAGCCTGTAAAATACGTGCCTTTAAACGATTAGCCAGCCCCAGCATATTGATGGCACCCAAAACACTGGTTTTGGTGGTTTGAATGGGATCATGTTGATAGTGCACGGGTGAGGCAGGGCAGGCCATATTATAAATTTCGTCCACCTCAACACATAAAGGGAAAGTAACATTATGGCGCATTAAATCAAAACGCGGGTGATCAAGTAACGCATGGATATTACGGCGTTGCCCGGTGAAAAAATTATCGACACAAAGCACTTCATAATTTTTTTCTAGCAACCGTTTGCAGAGGTGTGAACCGATAAAACCGGCACCACCGGTAACCAGCACTCGTTTGTCAAAACTGTTTTCTAGGTGTGGCACCAATGAAGATTCTGTCATAAATATGCTATAAAGGAGGTTCGTAATAATTTCTAGTGGATTCATTAAGGTGATTCCGGTAGTTTCGTAAACAAGACAATCATGCTATCTAAAACGTAAGAATCACTAAGAATCTCTATGGATTTCGCCCACTACCTGCTTCCTATAACCCCATTTAAGGTGATTATTTATTTGATCGTCGTTAACCTGCTAACATTTGGTTTATATGGTATGGACAAACGCGCGGCGATTAATAAGCGTTGGCGCGTTCCGGAAAAAAGTTTTCATATTATGCATGTTGTAGGTGGCAGCCCGGCAGCCTATTTTGCACAGCGTTATTTTCGCCACAAGACCCGAAAAGAATCTTTCCAAACTGAATACTGGTTAATTGTTATTTTACAGATTCTTGGCATAGCTTATTATATCTACACTTACATGATTACAAGACACTGAGTACAATAATATGGAAACTGTAACCGTTTCAGAACTACGCAACCTTAGCCGCGTTCATTTATTTCGCAACGTTAGCGAGGAAGATCGCAATAAAATTGCAGATCGCTGTCGCTGGCATGCCTATGAAAAAGAAGAGCAAATTATTGGCGCTGAAGAAGAGGACAAAGATGTCTATTTTCTGGTGAAAGGCCTGTTGCGGGTGGTGAACTATGGCATGAATGGTAAGGAAGTTAGCTTTATTGAAATCCCGGGGGGGAATTGTTTTGGTGAAATGTCAGCGATTGACAACAAGCCGCGTTCTGCCATGGTTATGGCGCTGGAACCTTCCCTAGTGGCCAGTATTTCTGCCGAAGCCTTTAAACAAATGTTACTAGATTACCCGGTGGTTGCCTGGGCTGTGTTGCAACAGGTAACGGCCATTGCACGGGGTGCCTCTGAACGCATTATGCGCCTTAGCACCACCAGTGCCAACCACCGTGTTTACAACGAAATTTTACGGCAAGCCAACGAGGCAGTTGCCAAAAAGCCAGATGCCGAAACCATCGTTCTATCCCCCGCACCCCTGCATAGTGATATTGCCGCCCGTGTAAGTACCACCCGAGAAACCGTCGCCCGCGCTTTCAGCAGCCTGGTACGCAAAGGTATCCTGAAACGCGTAAGAGGCGGCGTAGAGGTATTGGATATGGAGGGGTTGGAAGATATTGTGGATGAAAGTTCAGATTAGTTTAAATAAATGCTATAGTAGGTAATATGTCTAATCAATCAGAGCGTTCAGAGGATGCTTCAAAAACACTATCTAACGACACTATAGATGACCTTTTACAAAAATATGATCCTAATCATAAGGATGAAGGGGATGGTGCGGAAATAGCAAAAATGTTAATTAAGAAAACGTTAGCTGCTTTAGAGGATTTTAATGGCACTAATTATAATCAACTAGGAGAACATTTTCCTGACTTGTTGAGTGTTCATCATGGTGCTTTTGGTGCAAAGTATAGACATAGGACTGATATACGTACTACTAATGGACTCAAAGATTTTCGTGCAGTACTAGGCGTAGCTATTAAAGAGTATATCACTGATCCGAACGAATTGGAAACCAGTGAGGAAAAATTACAAAAGATATTTGATGCGCCTTGTGATCAAGACACGCTAGAGGTAACGCAACTAAATATGTTTGAGGGTAGAGATTAGAATTAAAGGTGTTTTATCAAAACTTGAACGCTTAAATCATAGCTTTTTCTTCCCCTGGCCAGTGATTCTGATTTAAGGCTAACCTTAACACTTAGAACCAGTCACCTAAATCACAAGTTTTAGGTGACTGGTTCTTAATGGTAGTGAAGGAATGCTAAATACATCAGGGCAGAAGATAAAGTTAATGAAAGTTCAGTTTAGTTTGCATTTTAACTATATAGTGTATTTTATTTAATTTACTTTGTTTTGCAATATGTTAAACTGTAGTATATGAAAATCAATGCTATTTATGAAGTTCCAAAGAACGGAATTACAGTAAAAAACGGTGCTGATGGAACATCCTATTATAGATCAACAGAGGGGGATGATTTACAAAGTACTGATAACTGGGCAATTAAAGATACAACTGGTCTATTTAGCGCTGTTCCAGAAGTTGTTAGTTTTCATTTTCAACTTAGTGATTTACATAGTTATGATGAGTTTTCAGCAAATGCAACTAAAGACTACTTTGTTGTTTATGCCGATAAAACAATAAAAGTTGATAAAGCTAATGCTCCTGAAAATGCAGGTTACAAAAACTCCCATTATAGAACTGCGTATTACATTAGCAAGAAAGAGGCTGAGAAGTATGAAATTAAAACACCAGACGAATTTTTAGAATATTGCAACAGATTTACGGGCACTGCCCATAATCAAGGTATGTATGACATTAACCCTGATGAGCAAAATTTGGCTCAAGGATATGTTGCCACTTTTGCTAAAACTGCATCTGGAAAACTAAAAGATTGGCCAAAAGAAAAGCCAGCGGCTGAACGAGAGGCTTTTGAAGAAGAGGTTGTTTTAGAGTCAGATATAGAATCCTTAAAAAATACATCTACACAAGATCTCCGCCGCAGAATTTTATTTGATGCTGAGCAGTCTGAAAAAGATGAAATAGCTGTGGTTTTGGTTGATAGGGCGCTAAATATTATTAAAGACAGAGGCTTAGAAGATTATACATTTTTAAACCGCGGTGATGAAATTGCAAATATTCACTCTGCCCTCGCAAACGCTTATAAAGCTGATTTGCAAGGGAGCAGAAGAGCCGATATTGGTTTTAAAAGTAGCACTGATAGATTTGTTGAGGATTTACAATATATTTTACATGCGGTGAATGACTTAACTAAGTCTTCGTTTCAAGATAGAATTGCCGAAATATCATCTACTTCTAATGAGGTTGGTAGTCCGGAATCAGAAGTTGAACCTATGTCCACGGAAAGGATATCTGAGCCTGATGATGTAACTCACACTATAGATCTTGAAGCTGACACATCGACAAAAACAGTCAAAAAAAATATAATTTCTCGCGTCTGGGATAGCACTGTAGGGAAAATTTTAATTGGTTTAGGGCTTGTTTCAGGGGCAACGTCAATTGGCTACAAAGCGATAGATTCAGCTATGAAATCTACACCAACAGCTCCTGCGCAAAGCGAGCCAAATATAGAACAGCCTTACGAGCAACCAGTCGCTGAATCAGTTCCTACAACGCCAGAGGAAATCGTTGAAGAATATAGTCTTAATGAATTCAATGCTTTGACAAGGGAGTCTGAACTCATTCCTGATGGAAATACCTTTGTCTACCAAGATGGCGAATTAGTTGCTGAAATTAGCAATAGTGACTATGATAAGCTATCAGGTCTTTATACCCAACGAGAACTGTCTTTATCTAACACTGATACTCAACCGTACTCTGAGCCATTTATTGAAAGTTCAGAAAGTACAGTGAATTTTGAAAAATTACAAGATACCATACCCTCAGAAATTGAAACAATTGCACCAGATGTAGCCGATGCTCAGGAACTAGAAATTGCTGATATTAAGAAAATGCAACAAGGTTTGCAAAAGGCGGCAAACCGTCTTGAAGAAGCCCGGCAAGCTTCTAATGTTGGTGGTTTCAGGTTTGAAGGATTGCAAGAGTTTTCTGGAATAGAAAATATGAATTCTGCTGAATTGCAGCAAGTTTTAGAGAGTGGTGCAGAACTTCATTCAGCGTTCAGCAGCGAGCAAGGGGCAAAAGATTTCCTTTACCATGTTGCAAGCCAAAGTGATGGTCAGCTAACATCTGATGAAATTGATTATATCCAAGGCTTGAAAGGTGAAGTGCAGCATATTACAGCCGCTGTTGAGCATGCACAAAAATCAGTAGACGAAAGCACCGCTGCTTTTGCTGATGCTGCTGAGACTTTAAATAAAAGTGGTTTTGAAGATGTCAAAGCAGACGACCTTGTCGCAATAATGGATAGTCACGCCAATTCCAATGCAGGCGGACAGGGGATAGACCTGATGCACAACATACAGCAAGAGTTAACTTCCAATCTATCGGCTTATGAACAACAACAATTAAGCTCTCTTGCACCTAATTCCGTTTCAAATGATTCATTTGCGCATGCTTCTGCTGATGGCAGCATACATGGTTTTACGCAAAATAATTACCAAGCGCCATTAGCTGGCCAAAGATTGGCATGGCAGTTGGAGACGAAAATGGCGCAGGCGGGAGAAGCTTTGCAAACTGCGGGTGAAAAATTGGGTAATTTGTGGGAAAATACCGCTGGTCAATTGTCGAGCGAGCAATGGGCAGTTGTTGGTAAAGTTGGCGGATTCGCTGCATCTGCTGCTTTTACAGCAGCCTCAATGCGCCGCTTGTCACAACAAGAGGAAACAACCAGAACCCAGCGTGTTAACTTTGCGGGCAGCATGGCACGTACAACGCTGATGGGTGTGGGTTTTGCAAACCCCATGGCTATGGCTGCTGCTGGTGTTGTGGGTGGTGCAACAAAGGTTTGGTCACTTGCACAGGAAGAAACTCTTCAACAGTTGCAATCTTCAAAAGAAAATTTAACAGCAAAACGTATAGATATCCATGAAACAAAATCTACTGGTGTGCTAAGTGGTTTGCATAATACTTTTGCAAAAACATCCAATAGTGTCAAACTAGGTATGACCAACGCACAATTAACTGTTTCACAACCTTTAAATGCATCGCGGCAGGTAACAGAAGCGGTGGCAACTGATGCTGCTAATAAAATTGCAACAGGCGTTGACTCTATTCATAGTATGGCTCCACAAGATGGTGCGCTAGCCAATTTTATCGTAAAAAAATCAACAGGCACTTTACAGGCTGTAACCGATTTAGGAAAAGAAACAGGCGGCATGTTCCAACGTTTAGGCAACTTTTTAACGCATAATAGTGCAGCGAAACAACAAGTAATACAGTCTGAACTATCTTATGCTAATGCTTAAGATATGGCCGATGATAGCCAACCAACGGATTTAAATAAACTTGCAAAGGTTTTATATCTCTCCCAGGGCACCTTGGCCAATGGGCAACCTTTTTATGCCTATCTTTCCTTAACCCCTGAAAACTATAAACGTTTAAAAGCTGACGAAGCCGCGGGAAATTTTCAATTGGCTGATTATGGCGATGTATTAGGCGGTGAAGTGGGGGTAACTGAGCCTGCTGAGTATATTCGAGATAAAGTAAATGAAATTTTCGAAATTAATGATAATACTGAGCTGATTAAGCAAACATTTCTGGAAATTTTGGGAGATGATACTTAATAGTATAACGCTATGAACCCAATACCGCACTCTGATTTCCATCGTATTAAACGTTTGCCCCCCTATGTGTTTGCAGAAGTGAACCGTATGAAAGCCGAGGCGCGCGCGGCAGGGCGGGATATTATCGATTTTGGTATGGGAAACCCAGATTCCCCCACACCACAGCACATTGTTGACAAGCTGTGCGAAACCGTGCGCAACGACCCCAAAAGCCATGGCTATTCTGTTTCAAAAGGTATTTTTGGTTTACGTAAGGCGCAGGCGGCCTACTATAAACGCCGCTTTAATGTAGAGCTTAACCCCGATACAGAAATTGTTGTAACCTTAGGTTCTAAAGAAGGGATTGCCAACCTGGCGCAGGCGATTACCAGCCCGGGGGATATCATTCTGGTGCCAAACCCCAGCTACCCTATTCACCCCTTTGGTTTTATCATCGCCGGTGCCTCCATTCGGCATATGCCAACGCGGGATTTTGAAAATTTTGAAGATAATTTTATGGACGAACTACAACGTGCCGTTCGTCACAGTGTGCCCAAACCATTGATGGTTGTTATTAATTACCCCAGCAACCCTACGGCACAAGTGGCCAGTCGAGAATTCTTGCAAAATGTGGTAAATTTCTGTTTAGAACACGAAATTTATATTTTGGCCGATATGGCCTATTCCGAAATCTATTTTGATGACAATCTGCCACCCTCTATTTTAGAAATGGAAGGCGGGCGCGATATTGCCATAGAGTTTTCTACTGTTTCCAAAACCTATTCCATGGCCGGTTGGCGCATTGGTTTTGCCTGTGGCAACAGAAAGCTTATAGAGGCCTTAACGCGCATGAAATCCTATGTGGATTATGGCGCGTTTACCCCTATTCAGGTGGCGGCTACGGCTGCTTTAAATGGCCCGCAGGAATGCGTGGCAGAGTTTCGTAATCGTTATAAAGAACGCCGCGATGTATTGATTGAAGGCCTGGCCAGCGCTGGCTGGAATATTCCCTCACCCAAAGCTACTATGTTTGCCTGGGCACCCTTACCTGAGCAATGGCAGAAAGCCAACCCTGGAAAAGGCTCTCTGGAATTTTCCAAAGATTTGTTGGAAAAAGCCGACGTAGCCGTTGCCCCGGTATCGGCTTCGGTGAATACGGCGATGGGCATGTGCGTATTGGTTTGGTTGAAAATACGCAGCGAATCCGGCAAGCCGTGCGTAATATTAAAGGGTTTTTAAATTAAGAACGCCTAGGTGACTGTTTTTAAAAATGCACGGCTCGTTTATAAGCATCTAGCACGCTTTCATGCATCATTTCTGAAAGGGTAGGGTGCGGGAAGATGGTGTGCATAAATTCGGCTTCGGTTGCTTCACAGGTCATGCCAACAGCATAGCCTTGAATCATTTCTGTTACCTCGGCACCAATCATATGCGCACCGAGCATTTCACCAGTTTTGGCATCAAAAATTGTTTTTACCAGGCCTTCAGGTTCACCTAAGGCAATAGCCTTCCCATTCGCCATAAATGGGAAACGGCCAACCTTGATATCAAGGCCTGCTTCTTTGGCGGCAGCCTCCGTATACCCAATACTGGCCACTTGTGGGCGGCAGTAGGTACAGCCGGGAATACGTTTAATGTTTAAGGGGTGCACATCCATACCGGCGATTTTTTCCACGCAGATAATCGCTTCATGGCTGGCCTTGTGCGCCAGCCATGGGGCGCCAACAATATCGCCAATGGCGTAAACATTTGGTTCCGCCGTGCGTAAATATTCATCAACGACAATATGGCCGCGTTCAACTTTTACTTTTGTGCCTTCCAGTCCAAGATTTTCTGTATTACCGGTAATGCCAACAGCCATGATAACGCGGTCAACAGTAATGTCTTCTGTTTTGCCATTACTTTCTAATGTTGCTGTAACGCTGTCTTTGCCTTTTTTCAAAGACTTGGTTGTCGTCTTTGTTTTGATAGTCATGCCATCTTTTTTCAAAGATTTTTCCAGGAGTGCAGAAATCTCAGTATCTTCAACAGGAACAATACGATCTTGTACTTCAACAACCGTAACCTGTGCCCCCATACTTTGATAAAAGCTGGCAAATTCAATACCAATGGCACCACTGCCAACCACCAATAAAGATTTTGGCATCACACCAGGCACCATGGCTTCTTTATATGTCCATATCAGTTTACCATCTGGCTCTAGGCCAGGTAAAACCCGGGCGCGCGCACCAGTGGCCAGAATAATATGTTTGGCAGAAACTTTTTTGCCATCCACCTCAACCGTGTTTTTACCCGCCAGTTTAGCATGACCGTTCAGCACCGTTACCTTATTTTTCTTTAGCAAATGACCAATGCCACCAGATAATTGATTGGCAACACCACGAGAACGTTCGACAACCTTTTTAAGATCAAAAGAAATTTTTTCTGCTTTCAGGCCATATACTTCTGCATGTTGCATGGTGTGGTATATTTCCGAAGTTCTTAGCAATGCTTTGGTTGGGATACACCCCCAATTCAAACAGATACCCCCTAAATGTTCACGTTCTACAACAGCGGCTTTCATGCCTAATTGAGCGGCACGAATAGCAGCGACATACCCACCTGGGCCAGCGCCAACAACAATAATATCAAAAGAATCAGTCATATCTAGCCTTCTAGTTGCTTAAACGGTTGATCACAACAGAAAAAAGATGACAATACCATTAGTATATTGTATTTTTCTTAAATGCCTAGGTTATTTTTTGTTTTATTTGCAGTAATTGCGTTGCCTGTAGTGGCAGCAGAACCGACTCATTATATTGTTTATGAGCAACCACAGGCCACTACATCGTCTGCGAATGGTTTGTATGTCGGGGCTGAGATTGGCTATACAAAAAACCGTATTGTTGGTCAAGCCGATCAGTTTAATGAAGATGCTGGCAACAACTACGGTGGTTTTGTCGGTTATCAATTTAATAAATATTTTGGCGTTGAAGCTGGTTATAACCAGACAGACGATTTCGAGAAAACTTCGCAATTTCAGGGGGCGGATATAACGGCCAACAATAGTTTAAAAACGTATAGTATTGATTTGCTAGGTTATGCACCTGTTACTAATAGAGTAGATCTGATGGCTGGTGTGGGGTATGAGCGTGCACGACTGCAATCTGAGGGAACCGCAACAGATGGCATTATTACAGAAAATTTTGATCGCCGGGAAAATGTTGATGCTTTTCGTTTTACCGTGGGCAGCCGGCTGCGGATGACAGATCATCTGCATGCAAGGGCGTTGTATCGCTATAAAGATTACGGCAGTTCCGATTCTGATGTGCCACAGGATGCGGGCGGGGCTTTGGAATCAAGAAATGATTTTAATGTTGGTTTAGCAGTAAAATTTTAAAGCATTAACAGCAGCATTATAAAAGGCATTGTCAGAATAAAGCTGTCTATTCTATCTAGCACACCGCCATGACCGGGAATTAAGTTACTGCTGTCTTTTACGCGATATTTTCTTTTAATAATAGATTCCAGTAGGTCGCCTAGCTGTACTAAGATAATAAAAACGGGTAATATTATAGCATAAGGTATTGTAAAGGCCGCAGAAAGATCGGTTTTATAGCCAATAACCAAGCCATAAATTAAGGCAATGAGAAAACCGCCAACGGCACCTTCAATAGTTTTCCCCGCACTGATAGTAGGGCATAATTTTCGTTTGCCAAAGCGTTTGCCAGTAAGATAGGCAAAAGTATCGGTGATCCAGATAATACTTAGTAGTGCCAAACTATTCCACCCGCCTAATTGCAGGTGAACATAGCCAAATGCGGTAAGCGGAATAACGCCACATAAATAGTAGTAACGCTGCGAGGGTTTTTTAAGCAATAATGCATAGGTTTTAACAACTATAATATTAACCAGGCAGCCTACAGTTAGAATACTGTAAATAGCAGGCAAATAATTGTGCTGAGTAAAAAGATAGCTGGCCAGCCCAAAGATAAGACCAGCAACGATAAAAACAGTAACAAAATCATAGCTATGATCGCCACTCATTTTTCGCCATTCCCAAAGGCCAACCATAATGAGTAAGCTCAGCAGCAAGCCAAAGGGTACAACCCCCCCAAGAATGGCTGCTAAGGCAATAACAACGATAGCAACACTTGAAAGTGTGCGACGTTTAAAATTTTCTGTTTGCCAGAAATTTACCTTGGGAGATTCTGTCGTCAAAATAATTGTTTATCTCAATGGCAAAGCAACAAAAAGGTTGCGTCCACCTTGTGTTAATAAAAGTAGCACGGCTTTATCGTTGCGCTTTTTAGCCGATTCCACCAGTTGCTTAACCTCTTTGACATTTTGAACATTTTGGCGATTTACCTGCTTTAGAATGGTGCCCCTTAAAATACCAGTACGTGCTGCCATAGAGCCGCGCTCGGCATCAATAACCAAAACACCTTTCACATCATCAGTCAGATCAAAACGCTGCCGAACCTTGCTGTCAATGTTTTCCAGCTGCAAACCAAGAATTGCATCAGAAGAAGCGACATCACTACCAGATTCTTCATCGCCATTTAACACCAGCATGTCTTTTTCAGCCGCTTCAAGTTCTCCGAGTTTTACGTCATAAGATTTTTTCTTACCGTCACGCCACACAATAACGGGCACTGTTTGCCCCACTGGTGTTTCGGCAACAATGCGTGGTAATTGGCGTGATTCTTCTATTTCTATACCATTAAAGGATAAGACGACATCGCCTGTCTTAATACCAGCTTTACTGGCCGGAGAATCTTGAAACGATTCAGCAACCAAGGCGCCACGTGCTTTATCAAGTGATAGCCCAGCGGCAATATCTTTTGTAACTTCCTGAATATGTACACCAAGCCAGCCACGCTTTGTTCGGCCAAATTCTTGTAATTGACTGATAACAGGCTTTGCTAAATCAGATGGAATAGCAAAACCAATACCAACACTGCCACCTGTGGGTGAATAAATTGCTGTACTGATACCAATAACTTCGCCGCGCATGTTAAACAAGGGGCCGCCGGAGTTACCACGATTAATGGCGGCGTCTGTTTGAATGAAATCATCATAAGGCCCGGCATTAATGTTTCTGGCGCGGGCAGAAATTATACCGGCAGAGACGGAACCACCCAAGCCAAAGGGGTTTCCAACGGCCAGTACCCAATCACCTACACGCGCCTGGCGAGAACTGCCCAAACGTACAAAAGGTAAATCTTCTTTGGTTTCTATTTTTAATAATGCAATGTCAGTTTTTTTATCCGCTCCTAAAACTTTGGCTTTTAACTCTCTGTTGTCATTAAAAATAACGGTTACTTCATCGGCGCCGTCAATAACATGGTTGTTTGTTACGACTAAACCTTTGGGGGAAATAACAAAACCTGAACCTAAGGAAGTGCCGCGCCCCTGCATGGGAATAGGGCTAATTTCTTGCTCGTCATTACCCGGGGTGTAACTGCGCGGCTGAAAACCTGGGGGCATGCCACGCTCAAAAAATTCGCGGAATAGCTCCTCGAACATAGAGCCGGGGGGGAACTGAAATTGTTGCCCGCCATTACCATTTGCAGGCGGTTCTTTTTGTTTTTGTGTTGTCGCAATGTTTACAACGGCAGGTAGCACCTTTTCAGATAAATCTGCAAAACCGTTCGTAACGGTTTCTTTCGAGCTTCCTAAGGCAAAAGCATCAGCGGGTAAGGGGGCAACAATACTAGAAAATACTAGCGTTGCACCTAAAGCTACTGCGGTAAAACATTTCATTATTAAAACTCCTGATTGTTTAGGCAGCTGTTAAAGACTCTGTCTCATCATCTTGTTTTTCTGTTGTTTCTGTCAATAATTTGGCGGGCAGGCCTTCATCTTGACGAATCTGTAACTCAATTTTACTAGCAATTTCGGGGTTATCTAACAACCATTGTTTTGCATTTTCCCGGCCTTGCCCAATGCGTGTACTATCATGAGAGAACCAGGAGCCTGCTTTCTCAACAACGCCGGCTTTAACGCCAAGGTCTAATAACTCGCCTGTTTTCGAGATTCCCTCGCCATACATAATGTCAAACACAGCCTCTTTGAAAGGTGGAGAAACTTTATTTTTTACCACTTTTGCGCGGGTTTCGTTACCAATAAACTGATCGCCGTTTTTGATGCCTTTTACACGTCGAATATCAATACGAATACTGGCATAAAATTTTAGCGCGTTTCCACCTGTTGTTGTTTCAGGATTACCAAACACGACGCCAATTTTTTGGCGAATTTGGTTAATGAAAATAACAGTACATTTTGTGCGATTAATCGAGCCGGTTAATTTTCTCAAGGCCTGGCTCATCAGGCGTGCCTGCGAACCCATTTGTGCGTCGCCCATTTCGCCTTGCAATTCTGCTTTTGGTACAAGGGCCGCGACACTGTCAATAACAAGCACGTCAACACCGCCAGAGCGCACCAGGGTATCTGCAATTTCTAAGGCTTGTTCGCCCGTATCAGGTTGTGAAATTAACAAATTCCCCACATCGACACCTAGTTTGCCAGCATAAACAGGATCCAATGCATGCTCAGCATCAATAAAAGCAGCAACGCCACCTGCCTTTTGCGCTTCGGCAATGGCATGTAAGGTTAGAGTTGTTTTGCCTGAAGATTCCGGGCCATAAATTTCAATAACCCGGCCACGTGGCAGGCCACCGATACCCAAAGCAATATCAAGCCCTAAGGAGCCAGTAGAAATCGCATCAACATCTACCTTGGGTTTTTCAGCGCCCATACGCATGATAGAACCCTTGCCGTAAACCTTTTCAATCTGGCTAAGTGCTGCATCAAGCGCTTTCTGCCGATCACCGTTATCTTTACTCATGCATTGTAATATAAGCGATATTATCCTATTTACAATGGCGTTTATGAAGCCACACATTGCCCTTTATCAGCCGGATATTCCACAAAATACAGGGGCGCTTATTCGTTTGTGTGCCTGTATGGATTTTGCGCTGGATATAATTGAGCCTTGTGGTTTTCCACTAGATGATCGAAAGCTGCAACGCGCCGCCATGGATTATCAGGCCTTTACAATTCGCCACGCCTGCTGGGAAGATTTTCTAAATACATACAAGGACAGGGATATTGTTTTGCTAACGACAAAAACAACAGTTGTTTACACAGATCACACCTTTCGTCCTGATACAATTTTATTATTCGGGCGTGAATCGGCGGGGGTGCCGGAAAATGTGCATAATAAAATTGTGACAAAATTGACTATTCCTATGGCATCCGGGCAACGCTCGTTGAATCTGGCGCAATCGGCAGCAATGGTTGCAGGTGAAGCGCAACGACAACTAGAGCGTGTCATTAAATGAAAAAATTAATGCGTTAAATATAATTTGTGAGTTTTTTTATTTGCTTAACCCCCTTTTAAGCAGTAGCGTGCTGGACGTATGGTTTCTGCAAAACGTCTATTAGCCATAATATCCTTGTCCGGTTCCATTGGTTTGGCTGCCTTGCATAGTAACAACAGCCATGCAATAGAATCAGGAAGCCCTACTAAAATTAAACTCACGCCGGTGGCTGTTAAAACCACGAGCAGTGATAATTTTGGCAGTGCTGTTGTTATGACATCCCTTTACAATGCTATTGGTGCGCCTACCACGGCAAATAACAATGGTATAGTTTACTTATTCAATAACAAGGGGCAGGCCAAAGGTGTTTTAAAAAGCAGCCACATGGCAGGCTTGTTTGGGGCAAGTCTGGATAGTGACGGTAAATTACTAGTGGTTGGTGCGCCTTCTGAAAGTTCTGCACAGCGTGGTATTAGTTCAGGCGCGGTTTACATTTATCAACAACAAGATGAGGAATGGAAATTAATCCAAAGGATTACATCCAGTGATGCCATGGCTGGTGATTTTTTTGGCGCCAGTGTCGCCATTGAAGGCAACAACCTTTTTGTTGGTGCCCATCTGCAAGATGGTAAGGGGATAGATTCTGGGGCTGTTTATCATTTTACCAAGCAGGCTTCTGGCGAATTTGCGCAACATAAAAAACTGATTCCTTCCTCTTTAAAAGCGGGAGCGTTGTTTGGTAATGCCATGGCGCTTGATGGTGATAAGCTGGCCATTGCTGCCTATGGATATGACGGGAAAAGTCCGGGTGGTGGCGCTGTTTATATGTATCATGAAGTCGGCAATGACTGGAAACCGATTGTAAAATTAGAGGCATCAAAGCGAAAAGCATTCTCTGAATTTGGTTGGAGTATTGACCTGAATAACAACACATTGGCGGTTGCTGCCCCTTACGAAGATGAAAGCGGCAGGCCTTCTGGTGTTGTCTACGTTTTTAATTATACCAAGAATAACTGGAAATTCCAGGATCGCCTACGCTATCAAGATAATGAATGGAAAGAACGCTTCGCCGCTGCTGTTTCTTTAAATGATGGCTATTTATTAGTGGGTGCGCCGTATGGGGTAGGTTATTTATACCAGGAAATTGATAACCCTGATAAGGCACCAGATGTTAGAAAATATAACAGCCATTGGAAGCAAGTTGAAAAAATAATGGGTGATTTCCCTTATATGGATACATTATATAGCCGTGCTATTGATTTATCAGGTGGCCGCGCCCTAATGGGTATACCTTCGGGGCAAGATTCAAGACAGGGCATTGCTTACATTTTCAAAGATTTATATCCTAACCCTAAAGAAGATAAATAACTGCTGTGTTGATTGATGTAACGGAAACAGTGAATGCTGTAGAAGAGTCGCTGGCTCTTTTAAGGAGGCGGCTTTGACCCTGAATCAACAAAACAGCAGCTTCTAGAGCTTGATAAAAAAGCAAATGCCCCTGATCTTTGGGATAACCCTGAGTTAGCACAGGAAGTTTTACAAGAACGCACACGCCTAGAAAAATCTTTAAGTGGCTATCAGTCGCTTGTACAGCAATTAGAAGATCAGCAGGAACTGCTGCAAATGGCGCAAGAGGAAGATGATGAAGATACGGCAAAAGAAGCCGTAGAGGGGCTTTGTAAATTACAGGAAACCGCCCGAAGAAAACAACTGGAAGCGATGCTCTGTGGTGAGGCGGACGGTAACAATTGTTACTTATCTGTAAATTCCGGTGCAGGGGGAACAGAAGCGCAAGATTGGGCTTTGATGATTTTACGGATGTATTTGCGTTGGGCAGAGGCGCATGGCTATAAAGTGGAGACTCTGGAAGAATCAGATGGTGATGAAGCTGGTATTAAATCAGCCACTGTAGAAATAAAGGGCGAAAATGCTTACGGCTGGCTACGCAGTGAATCTGGCGTGCATCGTCTGGTAAGAATTTCACCCTTTGATAGCAGTGCGCGGCGGCATACCAGTTTTTGTTCTGTATGGGTTTCGCCAGTGGTGGACGAAAAAATTGATATTGTGGTGGAAGACAAGGATTTGCGGGTGGACACCTACCGAGCCAGTGGTGCAGGGGGGCAACATATTAACAAAACGGATTCTGCCATTCGTATTACGCATTTACCCACCAATATTGTGGTGCAATGCCAGAGCGATCGCTCCCAACATCGTAACAGGGCACAGGCGATGCAAATGTTAAAAGGCCGTTTGTATGAACTGGAACTGCAAAAACGCCAGGCCGAAGCTGATGCCACCGAAGCGGGTAAGACAGATATTGGCTGGGGGCATCAAATACGCTCCTATGTTCTGCATCCCTATCAAATGGTAAAGGATTTGCGAACCAATGAAGAGACTAGTAATACGCAAGCAGTTTTAGACGGTAATATTGATTTATTTTTAGCCGCCAGCCTAAGCCAAGATTAAAAACGATATTAATTGTACAGTGAACCCAGAACAGACCCAACGTTACAATCGGCATTTAATTTTAGAAGACTGGACAACAGCGCAACAAGAAAAAATATTGCAGACAAAATTGCTATATATTGGTGCGGGTGGATTGGGCTGTGCAACCCTGCCTTTACTGTCTGCAGCAGGTATAGGACATATAACGGTTATGGATAGTGATCGTATTGAACTATCCAATTTACAGCGCCAGCTGGCCTATACAGAACAGCAAATAAACCAAAGTAAAGTAACCGCTTTAAAAGGTTATTTAACAGCACGCAACAGTGATGTGCACATTAATAGCATACAAGAATTTTTTACAGAGCAGCAGGCTTTTATTCTTAAAGATTATGACATCGTTGCCATTGGTACAGACACGGCCAGCAGCCGATATCTGGTTAATAAATTTGCAAAGCAGTATAATAAGCCCGCTATTATTGCTTCGGTAAGCCGTACAACCGCGCATATTTTTGCAATGCAGCATAATACTGTTGCCCCCTGTTACAACTGTCTATTCCCTGATGGCAGTAAGGGAAATAACAGGGGTATTGTTGGAGTTTTAAATGTAATGGTTGCTATTGCCGGGGCACAGCAGGCAGCAGAAATTTTACACTATGCGCGATACAACAAATTTGAACACCCGAACAGGTTAAAGCAAATCACTTTGGATGATATTAAAATTTTTGATGTGCAGAAAAATAGCACATGCGCTATTTGTGGCGATGTAGGTATTTGCTGAAAATTTCCAAAGCTGTTAAGGTCATGAAAGAAAAGGCCGTAATGATAAGCGCGGTACTGTACATTCCATAACCGCAGGCAACCCCAACTGCCCCTGCAACCCAAATGCCTGCCCCTGTTGCGGTGCCTTTAATGCTGTCACTGGATTGAATAATTGCCCCTGCGCCAATAAAACCAATGCCGGAAACAATTCCCTGTATGGCACGCGTGGGGTCAATTTTAATGCCACTTTCATCAGTTAAAGCCAGCTCAGCAAATTGATGTGCTAAAAGGCTAAAACCGGCAGCACCTAGACATACAAGCGTAAATGCACGCAAGCCTAAAGGCTTCTCTTTTAATTCACGGTCAATACCAAGGATTAAGCCACATAAAACAGCACAGCCAAGCCTTGTTAGAATAGTTAGTGTATCCATTTAGCTATTCGTATATTTCAGGTAATGACGCCACAATGTTAGGGAAATATCGCCGGGTTTTCCATTACCAATAATTTGTGCATCAACTTGCACGACGGGTAAAATGAAATTTGTGGTGCTGCTTAAAAAAGCTTCGTCCGCTTCTTTTGCTTCCTGTACCGTAAAGCGGCGCTCATCAACAGTGTAGCCAGCTTTTTCAGCAAGCTCAATTAGGGTGGTGCGGGTAATTCCCTTTAAAATACTGTTGCTAACAGGGTGGGTAATAATCTGCTCATTTTTAATGATAAAGGCATTGGTGGAAGAGCCTTCTGTTACATAGCCTGTTTCATTAACTTGCCAGGCTTCAAAAGCGCCGGCCTCTTTGGCGGCTTGTTTTGCCAAGGTTGCGGGTAATAAAGCAATAGATTTAATATCGCAACGTGCCCAGCGTTGGTCGGGCACGGTAATAACTTTTACACCTTTCTTAACTTTCTGCGGTGTAGGCGTGGCGGTGCGTCTTGCTATTATAATAACAGAAGGTTTAGGGTTCTTAGGGAAAGGAAAATCTCGCCGGGCAGTGCCGCGGGTAATTTGTAAATAGATGCTGCCATTGTTCATGCGATTGCGCTTAATAACTTGCTGACAAATATGCTGCAGTGCCTGCATATTCATGGGTCTGTTCAGGCTGATGTTATCCAAAGAATATTGCAGCCTTTCAAAATGGCCATCACGGTCAATCAATTGGCGATTTTTAAAATAGATAACTTCATAAACACCATCAGCAAACTGAAAACCACGATCTTCGACATGTACATGCGCCTGATGATAAGGCAAATAACGCCCATTGGTGTAAACAATAGACATTTAACAGTTAACTTTCATGCCTTCCTGGGCAATAAAGCATTTTGGCCAAGCCTGTTGCGCTGCAACAGAAATCTCATCCATTTTATCGTCATTATGCTGCGGGTTATGATGAAAGATGGCCAATTGTTTTACATTGGCTGTTTGACAAAGACGAATACCTTCTTGCCACGTGGAATGCCCCCAACCAATATGGCTATCAAACATTTCATCAGAATAGGTGGAGTCATAAACAACTAAATCGGCATCTTGAATTAATTTAAGAATGTTTTTATCGGGCTTGCCGGGTATATGCTCTGTATCAGTAACGTAACAAATTGTGCTTTTACCGTTACTAAAGCGATAACCTGTGGCGTTGTTTGGGTGATTTAATGCGGTTGTCTGAATTTTAATATCGCCAATATGAAATTCATGCCCGGCGGTAAAATCATGCCAGTCAATATCGGCCTGAAAAGCATCTGGGCTAATGGGAAAAAACGGTGGTGCCATTAACTTGTGCAACATTGTTTTTAGTTGATATTCTGGCATTAAGTGCCCAGCATGAAAAGTAACTTTCTGTGCCTTCTGATAAACTTGGCTAAAAAATGGCAGCCCGGCAATGTGGTCGCCATGGGTGTGTGTTAACAACAGGTGCAGCGGCTCTTCATTCTCTGATAAATCATCACTTAATTTTCGAAGACCAGTGCCTGCATCCAAAATCAATTTTTGATTTTCACTTTCCAGCAACAAGCAAGACGTATTCCCGCCGTATTTCATATAATCTTTATCGGGGCAGGGCATGGAACCACGCACGCCATAAAATGTTAGGGATAAACTCATTAATATTTTTTATAGTAGGTTTTGGTTAAGTTACCGTAAGAGCGGTCACGAATCTATAGAGATTTTCGTTTAAAGTTTTAGCTGACTTTAAGCTAGTTACGTAAAACATTTGGCCATCCTTTAAAATAATGCTAAATAACCTCGCATGGCCTCTAAAAAATCTATTTCGAAAAATAAACCAAATAAAGAAGAGTTATTAACGCTTTACCGAGAAATGCTAAAAATCCGCCGTTTTGAAGAACGTGCCGGGCAACTTTATGGCATGGGATTAATCGGTGGGTTTTGTCATTTATACATCGGACAAGAGGCCGTAGTGGTTGGTGTGCAAGCAGCCATGAAAGATGGCGACAGTGTTATTACCAGTTACCGAGATCACGGGCATATGTTGGCCACCGGTATGGAAGCACGCGGTGTAATGGCAGAACTGACCGGACGGGAAGGCGGTTATTCTCGCGGGAAGGGTGGCTCAATGCATATGTTTAGCCGTGAAAAGAATTTCTATGGTGGCCACGGAATTGTTGGCGCACAGGTGCCGATTGGTACAGGCATTGCCTTTGCAAACCAGTATAATGATACTGATTTTATTTGCGCCACTTATTTAGGTGATGGCGCCGTGAATCAGGGGCAGGTATATGAATCGTTTAATATGGCTGCTTTGTGGAAATTGCCGGTGTTATATATCATTGAAAACAATCAATATGGTATGGGAACCTCCGTTGCGCGTGCCAGTGCAGTGACCGAGCTGTATAAACGCGGTTCCGGTTTTGGCATTCCTGGTATGGCTGTTGATGGCATGGATGTTTTGGCCGTGAAAGACGCCGCTAATGAAGCGATTACTGAAATGCGTAAAGGTAATGGCCCGATGATTTTGGAAATGAAAACTTATCGTTATCGCGGGCACAGTATGTCTGACCCGGCAAAATATCGCACTAAGGAAGAATTAACCCAAATGCGTGATGAGCGAGACCCCATTGAAAATATTAAAAAGCATCTGATTGCAGCAAAAATTCCAGAAGATGAACTGAAAAGTATAGATAAAGAAATGAAAGACTATGTTCTGGATGCCGTAGAGTTTGCAAAAGAAAGCCCAGAGCCAGCAGAATCTGAACTTTGGACAGATATTTTGGTTGCGTAAACTATAAGGTTGACGATTCCTTAATTATTTTCCTAGATACCTTTAAGAACAATTAGAGGATAATTATGCCGAAAAGAAATAAAATTGCCCTAGTAGGCGCCGGAAATATTGGTGGAACGCTGGCTTATCTGGCTGGCCTGAAAGAATTAGGCGATGTGGTGCTATGCGATATTTCTGAGGGCTTGCCACAGGGTAAGGCGTTGGATATTGCTGAATCTTCCCCCGTGGAAGGTTTTGATGCTTTTATGCGCGGTTCAACAGGTGATTATTCTGCCATTAGTGGCGCTGATGTGGTTATTGTTACCGCCGGTATTCCCCGAAAACCAGGCATGAGCCGCGATGATTTACTGGGTATTAACACCAGCATCATTAAAGATGTGGCGCAAAACATTAAAGAATACGCCCCGGATGCCTTTGTTATTGTTATTACAAACCCGCTAGACGTGATGGTGTATGTGATGCAACAGGAAAGTGGCTTGCCGGCCAATAAAGTTGTTGGCATGGCTGGTGTGCTGGATAGCGCCCGTTTCCGCTATTTTCTGGCGGAAGAATTTAATGTATCAGTTGAAGATGTGACAGCCTTTGTATTAGGTGGACATGGTGACACCATGGTGCCACTAACACGTTATTCAACAGTGGCAGGCATTCCCCTGCCAGACCTAGTGAAAATGGGATGGACAACCCAGGCGAAACTGGACGAAATTGTTGACCGCACGCGTAAGGGCGGGGCAGAAATTGTTGGTTTGCTAAAAACGGGTTCGGCTTTCTACGCACCGGCAAGCTCCGCTATTCAAATGGCTGAAAGCTATCTGAAAGATAAAAAACGTGTATTACCTTGTGCCGCACATCTGAGTGGTGAATACGGCTTAAACAACATTTACGTTGGCGTGCCTGCAGTGATTGGTGCCAATGGTGTAGAACGTATTGTAGAGATTGACTTGCAAGGTGAAGAAAAAGTCGGTTTTGATAATTCTGTTGCTGCGGTTAAAGACTTAATGAATGCTGTTGAGAATTTAAAGACTGCTGCTTAAGAATTTATTTATATTTAGCTCTCAATTTGAGATAGAATGACATATTCAGAATTTGTATCCGGTTTAGAGGCTAGCTATCTTCAGGAGAGAAAAACTTTAGATAGACTTGTAAAAGATAATAATAATCCGAAGTCTCACTCAAGTCGACCTCAATACAAGATATGTGAAAAGCAAGAAATTTTAAAGTTGCAGACTTTAATTAGTTATCAACTAATGGAAATAGTTGATGAATCCAATGAAGATTATACAATTCAGTACAATCGGAATCGTATCCCTAATTTTGAAAGCATGCTTAGTAAAGAAAAAGCAAGAGATGTACCTGATCCTAATACGAAAAGTATGTATGCTAGAAGTTTTGCTGAAGCATATGCTGCTAGTTCCCTACCTAGCCATCGGGAATACTAAAAGGCAGCGAATATAATCCTACCCATCATCGCAAAATCGTATTAAAACACTGGCGATGACTTTAGAAAATATTATTGAAAAAGCCTGGGAATCTAGGGATACTATCACGCCAGAGACAACAGGGGAAACGCGGGATGCTATTGAGACTGTGTTAAGTGGTTTGGACAGTGGCCAGTATCGAGTAGCAGAGAAATCTGCTGCTGGCTGGAACGTTAATCAATGGCTGAAAAAGGCGGTACTGTTAAATTTCCGGCTGAATAACATGCGAACCATGACCGGCAATGTAGATGGTGGGTATTGGTATGATAAAGTAGATTCCAAATTTGCCAATTGGGGAGATTCAGAATTTCAACAAGCTGGCTTTCGCGCGGTGCCTAATTGTGTGGTGCGGCATTCTGCCTACATTGCCAAGGGCGTTGTGTTAATGCCTTCTTTTGTTAATATCGGTGCTTATGTTGACGAGGGTACTATGGTTGATACCTGGGCAACGGTTGGTTCTTGTGCGCAAATCGGTAAGAATTGTCATATTTCAGGCGGTGCCGGAATCGGTGGTGTTTTAGAACCATTGCAGGCTGACCCGGTAATTATTGAAGATAATTGCTTTATAGGTGCCCGCGCCGAAGTAGCCGAAGGTGTGCGGGTTGAAGAGGGTAGCGTTTTATCCATGGGGGTCTATCTGGGGGCTAGTACAAAAATTATTGATCGCGCCACAGGGGAAATATTCATGGGGCGCGTTCCGGCTTATTCCGTGGTAGTTTCCGGCAGTTTGCCTGCTGACAAAACAATGCCTGATGGCAAGCCGGCACCGAATTTATATTGTGCCGTTATCGTAAAGCGCGTAGATGAAAAGACACGTAGTAAAACCAGCATCAATGATTTACTGCGAGACTAACCATTTGACTGATTTACAATATGTTCGATAAATTTAACGATGAATGCGGTATTTTTGGTATTTATAATATCGAAGCAGCAGCTTCTCGTGTGGCCTTGGGTCTGCATGCTTTACAACATCGTGGGCAGGAAGCAGCCGGTATTGTTACTTTTGATCATGAAACCAAACGCTTTTACGCTCATCGAGCCTTGGGGCATGTAGGGGATAAGTTTTCGCAAAAATCGGTTATTGATGCCTTGATGGGCTCTGCCGGTATCGGGCATGTGCGTTATTCTACGGCGGGTGAAACACTAATGCGCAATGTGCAGCCGCTGTTTGCAGAGTTGCACAGTGGCGGTTTTGCCATTGCTCATAATGGAAATTTAACTAATGCATTAACTTTGCGGCATAAGCTTGTGGAGAAAGGCTGTATTTTTCAATCTACCTCTGACACGGAAACGATTATTCACCTACTAGCCAATGCCAAAGGAAATGATCTGGTTAGTCGTTTTTCCTATGCTTTACAGCAAATAGAAGGTGCGTATTCTCTAGTTGTGTTAACATCTAAAAAGCTAATTGGCGTGCGTGATCCTGCCGGGGTTCGCCCATTGGTATTGGGGTATGATGGCAGCAGTTATGTGTTGGCTTCGGAAACATGTGCCCTCGATATTATCGGCGCTGACTATGTACGCGATATCGAAGCGGGTGAGATGATAGTTATTGATGAACATGGTATTAGAAGCTATCACCCCTTTACAGAAAATCGTCCGGAGCGTTTTTGCATTTTTGAATATGTTTACTTCGCCCGGCCAGACAGCATTTTAAACGAAAAGAGCGTTTATAATACACGTAAAAACATTGGTAAGGAACTGGCGCAAGAGCATCCACTAGACGCGGACGTGGTTATTCCGGTGCCTGATTCTGGTGTGCCTGCTGCACTGGGATATGCCGAGGCTGCAGGAATTCCCTTTGAATTAGGCATTATTCGCAACCATTATGTAGGCAGAACATTTATTGAACCGACCGACCAAATTAGGCATTTGGGGGTAAAACTGAAACACAATGCCAACATTATTTGCCTGAAAGGTAAACGGGTTATTTTGGTGGATGATAGTATTGTGCGCGGTACAACCTCTACAAAAATTGTGGAGATGGTGCGCGCAGCTGGAGCCACAGAAGTGCATATGCGTATCGCCAGCCCGCCAACAACAAACCCTTGTTTTTATGGGGTTGATACGCCGTCTAAAGAGAAGTTACTCGCGGCTAACTATTCTTTAGAGGAGATGTGCGCTTATATAAAAGCGGATAGTCTGCAATTTGTTTCCGTAGATGGCCTTTACAGGGCGGTGGGTGAAACAGCGCGACAGGAGAACCGTATTTACTGTGACGCGTGCTTCACCGGTGATTATGATATTCCTTTAATTGACCGCCAAAATGCGCATCAGGCTAACAAGCATCATATGCTGAAAGAAGCTTGGTAAAAAAAGCCGTGAAGAATTGCACTGCAATAAGATAAAAATCTTTTATACTGTGTGCGTGCAACATTTAAAATATTCACTTTCTCTTGCCTTCTTCTTGGTGCAACCGCTGCAAGCGCAACAGCAAGAGCTGCCTGAAAAATGGTTGGCTGATAAAATGACCAATTGTAAATTGTTGGTTGCTGGCCGTGCGAAGCGGCTTATTTATAAAGGCGATTGCGAAAACGGCTTGGCAGAAGGTTATGGGGATGTCGAAATATACAAAAAACCTATTGGCCGTGAACGTTACGACGGTGGTTTTACATCAGGTTTACACATTGGCGAGACTTATACAAAAGGCGAGATTTTTGAAGTTGCCAATACTTATTATTTCACACTGGCGCCAGACAAGTCTTTTTACACAATTATTCAGCCCAAATCTGAAAATACGGTTTTGTGCAGTGGCCAGGCGGCAATGGGGGTAGAGGGTTCGAATGTAGAAGTTGCTGCAAAATCTTTGGGAGCGCAATATAACACGGTCTGTCAGGAACGAAGTAATACAACATCACAATTGTTTGTGCAACTGTTAGACAAAAAAGCATTGGATAAAGGCCAGCAACTGGTTACCGGTTCCCTTATGTTGAATTTGAATGGCGACCAATGGGCTGTTTCTGATTTACAAATAACTCAACCCACTAGAACAGTTAAAAATCCTCAGCAACAGCCGCCCGATGAATTACAGATAGAGCAAACGTCTGCCCCTGTTAAGTTAGTGAGGCAGCCCGTAAAAGAGGTGGCGTCGTCTACGCCTTTAAACTTAACGTTATACTCTGAGGTAATTGGCAAAAAGCAACCGCGTTGTAAGCTTAATCTTTCATTTCATAATACTGGCGTAAATACCATTGGCAGTTTTTCCACAACGGGCAATCTGTTAAATAGAAATGGTAATATTTTGACGCCTTTTCAATTATCCAGCAAAGCTATGTTACCAGAGGGTTCCAGGCACAAAATGACCAAGGTTTTGCCTTTTGAATTTTGTAAACCCTATGGGCAGCCTGCCCAGCTAGCAGAAAAAGTCAATTTTCAGCAGCTAACCTGTAGAAACGCCAGTGGTCAAACGATCTCTTGCTTTGATAAGATTCGCTTAATACCGTTACCACAAAATTTACGGCAAACACAGACAGCGCTATTTGTTATGCAATAATGCCTATTATAATACCTGAGTATGTTAGCCGCTCGCTGGCCAGCGAGCTTTATCAGATAAAGCAGCAGGCTTATGAAGCCACTGCGATGACGATATGGTCAGAAAGTCTTTTCTATAACAGCGTTAAAAATGGTCGGCTGTTGGTTGCTTATGATCAGCAACCTACAGGATTTTTATTATTTCAGGAAAATGATGATTGTTGTGAGATATTAATACTATCAGTTTCATTATCATTTCAACAACAAGGTATTGGATATAATTTATTAAAGTATTTAATTAGCCTGGCAGAAAAACCTATAATACTGGAGGTGGCTTCTAATAATGCAGCTGCTATCAAGCTGTATACAAAATGCGGTTTCCGGCAAGTAGGGAAGCGCCCCGATTATTATAAAAACGGAGTTTGTGCGCTAGTTTTACAATATACGAAATTTTAAAGTAGAAGGGTTATAAATCTTTTGGCAGTATGCCAATATCATGGATCTTAAAATTCAAATCCGCAATTTATCAAAATCATTTGGCAAAAAACATGTTTTACAGGGGCTGTCTTTAGATATTCCCGCGGGTAAATCCATGGTCGTTATTGGCGGTTCGGGAACAGGTAAATCTGTATTGCTAAAATGTGTTTTAGGTCTATTGCAGCCAGATAGCGGCGAAATCTTAATAGATGGTCAAAATATTTGTAGAATTCCTTTTCACAAAAGACAAAAACTTATGCGGCGTTTCGGCATGCTTTTTCAGGGTGGGGCGCTATTTGATAGTTTGCCAGTTTGGAAAAATATTGCGTTTGCAACTAAGGGATTATCCCTGAAAGAACAACAGGATTTAGCCATTGAAAAGTTGAAAGCTGTTGGCCTAAGCGAGGACACCGCCTTTCGATTTCCAGCGGAGCTATCAGGCGGGATGCAAAAGCGGGTAGGGTTGGCACGCGCCATTGCGTTAAACCCTGAAATTTTATTTTTTGATGAGCCCACAACAGGGCTAGATCCTATTATGTCCAATGTTATCAATGACTTAATTCGGAAAAGTGTTAAGGAATTAGGTGCTACTGCACTTTCTATTACACATGATATGAATTCTGTTAAGCGTATCGCTGATGAAGTGGCGATGCTTTATGAAGGGAAAATTCTTTGGACAGGCGATGTGCGCGATATGCAGCATACAGAAAATGCCCATGTGCGACAGTTTATTAACGGCTTTATGGATGGGCCAATTCCTGTCGCCTTGTAATGCGTTCGCCTAATTATGATAATCGTACGAAGCCAATATCTGTATTGGTAATGCATTATACAGGCATGAAAACCGGGGCGGCGGCATTGGATCGATTGTGTGAATCCGCGGCAAAGGTTAGCGCCCATTATTGTATTGAAGAAGACGGCACTTTGCATAAGCTTGTGGAAGAAAGCCACCGTGCGTGGCATGCAGGATTAGGATGCTGGCAGGGGGAAACGGATGTTAATAATATTAGTATAGGTATTGAACTGGTTAACAAGGGGCACAAATACGGCTATACTACTTTTCCTGATGAGCAAATTAATCAGTTAATTGATCTATCTCAACGCATTATAGAAAAATACGCCATTAACCCTGATAATATTATTGGCCACAGTGATCTTGCCCCTGATCGCAAAGAGGATCCTGGCGAGTTATTCCCGTGGAAGCATTTGGCACAACAGGGCATTGGTTTATACCCAGGCATTCATTCAGTTTCTGAAAAACAGCAGGTTCTGGAAGAATGTAACAATATTATCGCAGAAAATAACTATAATGTAACGGAATTGATGCAATATAATAAGTTATTTTTCTTGCTTAAGAAATACGGTTATTCCATTGAAAGTAAAGAAAAAACTTTGATAGCTTATATGAGGCATTTCGTGCCAGCATATTTTATTAGCCACGCTAGTTAAATCTGTTTAAAACAGTATGCTATGCAAAAAATACCGATGACACCTGGCGGCTATAAAACTTTAGAGACAGAACTAAAAAAATTAAAGCATGAAGATCGCCCCTCTATTATTGAAGCTATTTCCGTAGCACGAGAGCACGGCGACCTTAAAGAAAATGCCGAATACCATGCGGCAAAAGAGCGACAGGCCTTTACAGAAGGGCGTATTTTGGAACTTGAAGCCAAACTTGGCCAAGCTGAAGTTATCGACATCAGTAGCATGTCTGGCGATACCATCAAATTTGGGGCAACAGTTAAAGTTTTGGATGAAGATACAGAGCAGCAAGCCACTTATCAACTGGTAGGGGAAGATGAATCCGATATTAAAGCGGGTAAACTATCGATTGGTGCGCCATTGGCCAAAAAATTAATTGGTAAAAAAGTGGGTGATTCTGTTGAAATTAATACGCCCAAAGGCGAAAAAGGCTATGAAATACTGGATATTTCCTATATTGGCTAAAAGTTAATGATGATTAAAAGTGATAAAAATCACATTTAATCAATAACGCTATTGAGACTCGTACATTTAGTTGCTACATAAACTGTAGATACAAGATTTACAGGAAATAGAATGCAAACATTAGAAGATTTACGCGGCGCTTTGCCTGCCTATGAAAAAGACACACGTATTAACTTGTCTAATATTTTAAAGGAAAGTGGTGCGCCAGGTTTAACGCAAGATCAAATTGCTGTCATTGCTTTGTCTAGTGCGTTGGCAATTAGAGATAGTAATATTATTAAAGTTGTTCGCCATGAATTGGCGGATTCATTAAACGATAGCGCCTTGGAGGCCGCCCATACTGCGGCCACCATCATGGCGATGAATAATATTTACTACCGTTTCATACATTTAGTTGAAGATGCGGAATACAGCAATATGCCTGCTAATCTACGGATGCAAGCAATTGGTAAGCCTACTGTTGACAAGGTAACGTTTGAATTGGCCTGCATGGCTGTATCCGCCGTAAATGGCTGTGGTATGTGCATGGCTTCTCATGCTAAAGCGATTACTGCAGCAGGTGCAAGGTAGGCAATCCGTGCAGTCTGCCGTTCGCATTGCTGCAATTTTGCATGCAGCGGCACAAGCCCTGTTTAATGCAGATAGTGGGGGATAAGGCTTAAGTGTTACTTAACTTAACAATACTATAGTGTTTATGTGCCCTCTATCAAAAAAATTCTAATTGTCGAGGATAATGCCCTGAACCTTAAGCTATTTCGGGATATTTTATCCACACAAGGTTATGAAATTATTGCAAGCAAAGATGGCGTTAATGTTGTGGAAATTGTAGCCGAGCAACAGCCTGATTTAATTCTCATGGATATACATCTACCGGAATATTCTGGCATGGATATAACAGCTGCCTTAAAAGCAGATGGACGGACAGCACATGTACCAGTTGTGGCCATTACCGCCTTTGCAATGAAAGGGGATAGAGAAAGAATCATTGAAAGCGGTTGCCAAGATTATATTAGCAAACCAGTCACCTCAATCCCCGATTTTATTGCTACAATTCAAAAGAATATGGGGGAATAGTATGTCTGGGCGCGTCTTAATTGTTGATGATATTGCACAAAACGTCAAGTTGCTGGAAGCCAAGCTATCAGCAGAATACTTTGATGTTATTAGTGCTACGAACGGCGAGGATGCCTTAAAAATAGCCGAAGAACAGTTGCCGGATATCATTTTGCTGGATGTGATGATGCCGGGAATGAATGGGTTTGAGGTTTGTGAGCGGCTGAAAGAAAATAAGGCAACAAGACAAATTCCTGTGGTGATGGTAACAGCGTTAAGTGAAACGGAAGATCGTGTAAAAGGCTTGCAGGCCGGTGCAGATGAATTTTTAAGCAAGCCTGTAAGAGATATTCCTTTAATGGCGCGTGTGCGTTCCTTGGTGCGACTAAAAAGTTTGCTAGATACCTTGCAAATTAGAGAGGGCAATACCGGAGATATAGATTCGTTTCAGCGGGAAGAAGACGAGCCGTTAGCCGCAAATATTGCCTTTGTCAGTGATGACCGCATTGCTTCTAGACAATTTAAACGTATTTTAGAGGAAGATGGCCATCATCTGAAAGTTTTTGATACTATCGATGAATTAAAGCAGTATATGGCCGAATTCCATGATAGCAGTATGGGGGTAGACTTGGTTATCAGCCTTTTACATATTAATGGTCAGGAAATATTACGCGATTGTGTAGGCCTAAGAAATATGGAATACAGCCGACACACCCCAGTTTTGTTAGTGGCGGAAGAGGAAGACGAGCAGCTGTTGGCAAAGGCGCTAGAGATTGGCGTTAGTGATTACATTATGCGGCCTGTTGATGGACATGAGTTGCTGGCACGGGTTCGCACCCAACTAAAACGTCTACGCTATCAACAACGCCTGAAACGCACCTACCGTCGATCCATCAAAATGGCGCTAACGGATGATTTAACCCGCTTATATAATCGTCGTTACTTTAATATGTACATGAACGATTTGCTGACTAAATCTTTAGCAACCAATAAATCGGTTAGTTTATTACTTATTGATATTGATAAATTTAAAAATGTTAATGATACCTATGGCCATGATGTGGGGGATCGTGTGTTGCAGGTAACTGCAGAGCGACTGCGTAATAGTGTAAGGGATTGCGATTTAATCGCACGCCTGGGTGGAGAAGAATTTATCGTTGTCATGCCTGATTCACGCATAGGGCTGGGGGTTGATGTGGCAGAGCGCTTACGCCACGCCATGGAAAGCCAACCCATTGAAATAAGGCAGGCAAATGGCGAGCCGCTATCTTTACAAATAACCATCAGTATTGGCATTTCCTGTAGTAGAACGGTGCAGAATGCGACACGCGATGTTTTATTAAAGGTAGCTGATGATGCCCTTTATCAAGCTAAAAATTCTGGCCGAAATTTAGCTGTAGTGGGCACCTAACTTATACTATATTTATAAGCTTATCTATATGTCATAGAGTAAACTTAGCTAAAAGCAGAGTATATTCCTCTAACAATTATTTACAGGAGTATATATGCTTAGTTGGGCTTTGACATTTTTCATTTTAGCAATTATTGCCGGTGTTCTCGGTTTTACGGGGATTGGCGGCGCCTTAAGTCAGGCTGCTATTATTTTATTCTGGGCTTTTGTAGTACTGTTGATTGTTTCCGCTGTGGCAAACGTAGTTCGTGGTAAAAAGCTGTAATTTTCCTTTCTTTTTTAGCTTAGAGCTTACACCAAAATCCACGCGCAAGTTGAATTTCGTCTTTTTCGCTGCAAATTCCTTTGAAAAAGATGCGAAATAGCCCGCTATTCCGCCCTTTCCCAAAGGAATTTTCGTAGAAAAATACTTCTTTCAACTTGTACGTGGGTTTCCGCATAAGCTCTTAGATAGGCTGATAATTGGTTATTGTTTTTTTTGCGAAGTCGCTATAGTTAAGGCGAAGCTATTATCGTTAGGACTATAACAACATGAGTAAAAAAAACACGATTCTGATTGTTGAAGACGAACCGCAAATTCGTAAACTATTGACAATTACTTTGGAAACAGAAGGCTTTAAAGTTATTGAGGCGCATAATGGTGGCGAGGGTACACGCATGTCTATGAGTGTGAAGCCTGATTTAGTATTACTAGATTTAGGCTTGCCGGATATGGACGGTAAAGATGTGGTGGCTGCTATTCGAGGCTGGTCACAGGCCATGCCGATTATTATCTTATCTGTTCGTAGCGATGATGACGAGGTTTCTAATGCATTAAACGTTGGGGCTGATGATTATATTACCAAACCTTTTAACCCTGATGTTTTGTTAGCGCGTATTAATGCGAATCTTCGCAAAGCCGCACGGCAAGAATCAGGGGGCGAAACGGAACTTATAAACGGCCATATTAAAATGGACTTGGTGCGCCATGAAGTGTTTGTGAATAATAAGAAGGTATCCTTTACACCCAAAGAATATGAATTGCTGCGTTACTTAATTGTGCACCGCGGTAAAATGCTTACGCATAAAATGCTGTTAAAAGATGTTTGGGGGCCAGCACATGCCGATGATATGCAATACCTGCGTGTTTACATCAGCCAAGTACGTGAAAAAATTGGTGAAGACCCTTCAAGCCCGCGTATTATTATAACAGAACCAGGGGTTGGGTATAGAATGGAAACAGTTGCCAGTTAAAATAAACTTTTGTAGCTAAGCTTTTTCAAGCGTCTTTTCTATTACAACATTCTGTAAATGTGATAATTGAATATTATCAATGAATTGCATCAATAATGTATTGACAACCTGCGTTTAGATAAATCTATTAAGTTCATATAAATCAGAGCATTATTATGAACTTACCAAATGTACCTACCAAGCTTTTAGAAAAAATTGCAAAAAAGCGTGATGTTGTTAAAAGTCCATATTCTGTTGAGGAGCTAATAGCAGCTTGTTCAGATGAGGCATTGGTAGATGATGATGTTAAGGCCTTAATAGATCTACTGAATGCGAAAAATGCGCAACAGGAATTTGCTTTTTATGAACATGAAAATGTTGTCTATTTTTGTCACTTTGATAAGTCAGGCACATTGTTAAAAGATGATCCTGTCTTTTATAGAATCGATGATGTGCTGCATGTAAAGACAGAAAATGGTGATTTTGTTGAATATCTTGAGCCGCATATTAGGCGTAAAGATAAAGAACTATTACGAAAGCTTGATGAAGAACCTAAAACAAAATATCTCTGGTGTGCGCAAAGGGGTAATGTAAAAGGAAAACTTAACTTTAGTTATCAAGGACTTTTGATTTCCTTTAATAGGGAACAGGAATATGGTGTTTTCAACCATGTTTTCAGTTCATGTAACGGCCATAACCGCCATTATATGTTTGAAACAGGCCATGACCAGCCACCTAATAGTGAATTTAGCTTGCAAGAAAAAATAAGTTATAGTATGCAGGCGCTTTGGTTTAGTAGGGTTGGTGATAAAGCGCGTATTAAAAATATGGGGCGCTCCGTTGGTGCACTTGATGAGGCTATGGGAATACCGGTTAGTGAAACACAAGCCGCTTTTTATCATGCTGATTTATGCTACGATAAGATGTACACAGACGTTGGTTTACGTTACATGATTAAACCAGGAAATCCCCACATAGATAACGAGCACTTAGGCAATAAATACCGGCATTGTGGTGTTGATCTATTTAGGGTTTTACATTCTTTAGGCCTATTTCCACATGTTAATCCTAGTATAGCAGGGCATCAGCAGGAAATCAGTTTGGCACGAGAGGATACGAACAATAAAAAAATAGATAGCACAGAAAGAATTAATAACAGGCTAAATATTTTCCGACCAGATACCTTAAAACGGATTCAAGATTGGTGCTTAGGTAACCATCAAGCAATTATAGGTAAATTTAATACACAATGGGGAGAGGTTAAGCTTTGTGAAACAAAAACACGTGTAGGTATGTCTACCCTTATGCTAGATACCAGTAATCTCAAAGAGATGGATGATATCCCACTCATACTTCAAGATTTGAAAAATCGGTATGGATTAAATTTTGAGGGCAATATTTCAGAAGGACAACTCTACAAAATTGAAAATTTAGATTATTATCAAGCTGCACGGATGCATGATAAAATAGCTGAATCTTCACCATATAGAAATTACGAACTAGCTAGAAACTAAGAACCAGTAACAATATTTTCTTCCAGCCAAGTTGTTAAACAGTCTGTTTCATAATCGACAAAATCTTGGTGCCCGGAGGGACTCCCCAAATATTTGTATTCATCGTGTTCTACTTTTATCAAAACAGTGGCAATGCCCAAGGCTGCGGCGGGTTCAAGGTTGCGAGGGATGTCTTCAAACATTATGGCGCGCTTGGGGTTAATATTTAATTTTTTCAGCATCTGGTCATAAATTGATTTATTCGGTTTTGGCAGATAACCCGCATCAATAATATCAAAAGAGCCATGAAAGAGATGCTCCATTTCCATATGTGTTAAAATATTTTGCATATGGTTGCGGCAACCATTGGTAAAAATAACTTTTTGGCCTGGATAATTTGCAAGAAAATTAACCAATCTGACATTTGGGGGAATAGGGGAGGCGTCAATGTCATGCACGTAGTTCAAAAACTCTTCTGCATCAACCTTATGATTTTTTAGCAAACCTTGTAGCGTGGTGCCATGATCGTAAAAATACTGTTTCTGCAATTTGCGAGCGGCTTCAATATCTAAATCTAGTAAATTAGCTACATATTCTGTCATCTTCCTATCAACCTGATCAAATAAGCGGCAGGAAGCGGGGTAAAGGGTATTATCCAGATCAAAAATCAGGACATCACGTTCAGCAATAGAAGAAACAAGCGGCATTGTAAACTTTGTAACAGGGTTTAAGCGCTGGTGCAATTTATGCGTTTGTGTAAAAGGTAGTCTAGGCCAAACTTGCCGCTACCCTGTGTGAAAATTATAGCGGTCAATAGCATCCAATAGTAATGCTCTGTTGTGTTGGGGTAAACCAATGTTTCAATAACTAATGACATCACAAACAAGCCTAATGCCGCAACAGGTGTAAATAAGCCAATAATTAATAAGGAGGGTAATATAAGTTCACCCGCTGTACCCAAATAAGCCGCCAGTTCATAGGGTATAATTGGCAAAGAATATTCAAAATCGAACAAAGCCAACGTACCTTCCCAATCTTTTAATTTTAATAGGCCAGCTTTTAAAAACACATTGGCAATCCACAATCTGGCAGCCAGTAGAGCGATGGACTGCAATAGATAGGGTGCAATAGTAAGCGATGGCTTGGTAGCTAAGCACAATAATTTTTTCATAACTTTTCCTGTGTGGTGAAAACACCGTTGTTGATGATATGCGCGAACAGTTGCTGGAACAGTTGCGGTTCAGTAGTTTGTTGTAAGGTCGTTTGCAAAGCTGTTAAAAAAGGTGATTGAAGCATTACTTTTTTCAGAAAAATTAACGTGATAGCATCAACTGGCAACATCATTATAATGTCTTTTTGATTGCGCCATACCAGTAAATGATTCTTACCTGTTGTTAGAGAAATCTCGGGCACCGGGGATTGTTGATGGGCTTGCCATATTTCCAGGGCGTTATGCTCTAAAATTAATAAATGGGCAGAAGGATGCAGGTGTAATGTATCAGCAGCTGTTAAGAAGGATAGTTTTTCAAAACCAATGGCCAAAGCATCTTTTGCGGTGCCTGCATCAGCATAGGCATACTCTAGTGTTGCGATATCGCCTAGATAGGGTAAGTCAGTGCTATCTTGTTTTAGAAATGCTGCAAAGCCTTGCCCCACGCTGTTAGAATGCCCTAATGTTTGGGGGGATTGTTTGATATATTTTTGAGCCAGCTGCTGAAAATAATGCTCTCCCACAATTTGCTGTGTTGCTGGAAATATATTTTGTAATACATTTGTCATACCTAATAAGACATTGTTTTGATAAATATTTAATCGCTCAATGGGGGAGGCTAATGAGGTTTCTATGGTTGATGAGCCTTGAAATATATCACGCAAAAAGTCTTGCTGTAATTTAGCTAGCATGGGTGACCTTTTGAAAAGAACGGTTATGATTTGCTAAAATAGCATCCGCTTTCGCTGCCTCTTTTAACAAAATATCAATATCAGGAATATCCGTATCCCATTCAATAAGTGTCGGAACAGTGCCAAATTTTTCTATCGTATACTGATACAATAGCCAGACACTATCGTGCACTGTTTTGCCGTGTGTATCGAGATATATTTCCTCTCCATTAGCCAATTTATTCACCTGGTAACCAGCTAAATGGATTTGATCAATTTTTTGAATGGTATCTATATAGGCGTTGGCATCGTAGCCAAGGTTATGGGCGCTTACGGCAATATTATTAATATCGAGTAACAGGCCACAGCCAGTTTTATCTGTTAAAATATTCAAAAATTCTGGCTCAGAATACTTTGTTTCTTTGAAAGCAATGTAATTAGAGGGATTTTCAATTAAAATTTCTCGACCAATAAATTTCTGAAATTGTTGAATATGCTTTATAAATATATTCAAGGATTCATCAATAAAAGGAATAGGCAGTAGGTCAGGAACATGCCGGTGATTATAGCTGCTCCAGCTTAAGTGCTCGGAAACAAATAGTGGGTCAATATCATCAACCAGAGATTTTAATTCGGTTAAATGTTGTTCTTCCAAGCCGCTGGCGTCCCCCAAAGAAAGGCCGACACCATGCAAACTAATGGGGTAATGTTGCCTTAGCTGTTTCAGTTGTTTGCGCGGTTTACCACCCCCAAAATAGTTTTCGCTGTGTACCTCCAAAAAACCTACATCATAGGCTTTTTCAAGAAAGTCTTGTTTATGCGGCGCACGCAAACCTATACCGGTTTTCATTAAGAATATTTTACGAAAATTATCATCTCTTAAAAGAAAATACCCCGAGAAACCCCGGGGTAATATTCGCTACATTTTTGCTTCTTTTTCTACAACTTTACCACCAGCGATTTTTTCGCATGTACCTTTTGGCACAGAAATCCACTCGTTAGGGTCGTTGTCTACTTTTGCTTGCCCGGCACAACTGTGGCCGTTTGCCGCGCAATCGTTCATTTCCGCTTTCACAATTCCAGCACACTTTTCGCGTTTGGCGGCATGGGCATCTGTAGGGGTTGCTAGCATGGCGGCACCAGCGATAAACGCGGTTACTGTTGCTGTTGTTATTAGAGGTTTTACCATAATTCTTATCCTTTTGGTTTACACAGGCAGCACCTGATAAAAAAACAATAAATAGAAATATTATCAATGGCTATCAGTTTTTAAGGATTCATTATTGATATAATATTGTGCTATAAGCATCAGCAATGTTAGGAAAAATATCAATCAGTCGATTTGCTTTGCTATTACCCTTGGTGGCAAGCTGCCCTGTATTAGCGGAAGAACCACCGCTGATTATTGGATGGATAGAAAATATTGCTGTCACCACATTATCAACAGAAGATACGCCTTTTGTTGTTAAAGCGAAAATTGACACGGGGGCTACAACGTCTTCCATTGATGCTGAAATTTTGGCATTGCCGGAAGAATCTGATTCACCAGAAGTAGAAGAAACAATAGAAGACACTGAAGAGGAAGAAGAAGAGGAGCAAGAATATCCACCGCTTCCGCCTGAAAAATCAGAAACACCACCTTTGCGCAGAACTGTTATTTTTAGTGTAAAAGACAGTAATGGCAATAAAAAGGTTGTAGAGCGCAAGTTGGAACGCTGGGTACGCATTAAAAAGAAAACATCCGGTGTTATTCGTCGCCCTGTCGTAAAAATGGAATTTTGTATTGCTGGCCGATTGGTTGAAGAAGAAGTCAATTTATCCGAACGAAAACATTTCACTTATGCCGTATTAATTGGTCGTAATATGTTAAAAGAAGGTAACTACCTGGTTAATTCTGCCAAGACATTTGCCGGGAAACCGCGTTGTGCCACCTCGGAAAAATCCTCCTGATCGTACAGTAACGCAAGCTGAAAGGCGGCTGTGGGTTGCCTTAAATAAAGGTGAAACCATTTATGTGGCGGAGCCGGTTGAAAATAAAACGGATAGTTTTGAACAAGAGCTACTGTTTGTTGAATCTTCGCCAGCGCAAACCACGCAAATCAAGCGACGCCCTGTTTTAAAACCACAACCTGCGGTAATGCCCCGTCAGGCATTGCGAAAATTATCTAATAATACCTTCCCTGAGCAAGATATTCTCGATTTGCATGGTCACTCTCTGGCAGCGGCGCAAGTAACATTAACCCGGTTTCTGCAGGAAAAAGCCAAACAAAAGCGCCGCCGTGTCTTAATTATAACGGGTAAGGGGACGGCAGGCCGGGGACTTATCAGGCAGCAATTTCCTGAATGGCTGGAACTCCCTGCCTTGGCCACTTTAGTAAGCAGTTATCGGCAAGCAGCAAAAAACCATGGAGGAAACGGAGCGTTTTATGTATTTTTGCGGTAAAGAAGGTTTAGGTAACTGGTTCTGAGATAGTATATAAAAATCATGATGGTTTTATAACGCAGGTAACCTTATATAACCACCCATGCAAACCCTTGCCCCTATGCCAGATGGCTATGATGCGTATTATTTAGCACAACAATCTGGGTTTAATGTTTATGTGGCCTTAAATGACCGGCGCATGCTCGATATGGCGGCAGCAGTGCGTGCCTTTAACCCTGAAATAAAAGTTTTAGAATTTCCAGCCTGGGATTGCACGCCTTATGATCGATCTTCCCCTGATAGCCTGATCACTGGCCAGCGTCTTGCCACGTTGGCTGCACTGCTTAAAAATGATTTTGGTGATGCGGTATTGATTACAACTGTTAATGCATTGGCACAGCGCGTGCCCCCAAAAGAATTTGTTGATCAACATAGCCTACATTTCAAGGGCGGAAAATCGCTTGATATTGAAGATTTACGCAAGAATTTGGTTTCGCAAGGGTATTATAGCACGCCGACAGTAAGGGAAACAGGGGAATTTGCGGTGCGTGGGGGAATCGTTGATATTTTCATAGCCGGACAGCCGCATCCTATTCGCATTGATTTGTTTGATGATGAAATTGAAAAAATTGTTTATTTTGATGCCCTAACGCAGCGTACAATAGAACAGGCGCCAGAAATTAGTTTGTTGCCGGTAAGGGAAATGCCGTTTGATGAGGAAGCTAGGCAGTTATTTCGCCGGCAATACAGGCTGCTGGCCGCTGGCAATACCGAAGATGACCCGCTTTACAACGCCGTCAGTGAAGGGCGCTATTTTAAAGGGGTAGAGCATTTTTTACCCTTATTTTTCGAAAATCCATTGCCAGAACTGCAATCCTACTGGCCTGATAATGCAACAGTTTATTATGACAAGGAGGCAATGGCTGCAATTGAGGCAACGCAACAAAGTATTTTAGATTGCTATCAGGTAAGAGCAGAGGTTGCAAAGCTTAAAAAATTTGATGGTTTTCCATTTTATCCTTTAGAACCAGAGACACTTTATAACGCAAAAGAAGTAATTAAAGAGCATAACGGCGTTCTGTTTTCTAATTTCAAGGCGGAAAATTCTGTTGATACAGCCATACGCATCCCCCCTGCTATGCCGCCTGTGCCAGATCCTAATTTCTTGGCGGAGGTTATCAAAGATGCTTTTAAAGAAAAAAAACGCGTTATTATGACGGTTGATCAAGAAAGCCAACGGCAGAAACTGTTAGAGAAATTACGGCCACAAGCCACTTATCCGGTTTTTGAGCTAGCCAGTTTTGAAGAGGCGATGAAAAAGCCACAAAAGTCTGTTTGCATATTATTAACAGAAAATTCGGTATACGGTGGCGGCTTTGTTACGGAAAAGCTGATTTTGTTCACGGCTGTTTCGATTTTCGGCGAGCGACTGAATAGAAAAGTACGCAAGCGTAAGGCCGAAGATATTATTCGTGAGGCTTCCAGCCTAACCAGGGGTGATATGGTGGTGCACGAAGAACATGGGGTTGGGCAGTATCAAGGCCTGGAATTATTAGATGTTGGCGGCCAAAACCATGATATGGTTTTACTGCATTACAGCGGCGGTGATAAGCTGTATGTGCCCGTTGAAAATATAGATATCCTTTCCAGATTTGGCGATTCCGATAGCACGGCGCAATTAGATAAACTGGGTGGTGTGGCCTGGCAGGCCAGAAAGGCCAAGGCAAAAGAGCGTATTCGCGCCATTGCCGCCGAATTGATTAAAATAGCAGCGGAACGCGCTCTAAGAACCGGTGAAACCATCACGCCCGAAGCGGGCACCTTTGAGGAATTTTGCAACCGCTTTCCCTATATTGAAACGGAAGATCAGCTGAATGCTATTCAGGATGTTTTGAGCGATATGGCAGGCGGCAAACCTATGGATCGGTTAATTTGTGGGGATGTTGGTTTCGGTAAAACAGAAGTGGCCATGCGCGCCGCATTTATTGCCGCCATGCAAGGCTATCAGGTGATGATTGTTGCCCCAACAACCTTGTTGGCACGCCAGCACTTTAACAGCTTCAAAGAACGGTTTGCAGGCTTTCCTTTGGTGATTAAACACCTTTCCCGGCTTGTAAATGCAAAGGAAGCTAATATAGTGCGTGAAGGTTTGACCAATGGCACGGTTGATGTTGTTATCGGCACCCATGCGTTGCTAGCTAAAAGTGTAACCTGTAAACGGCTTGGCCTGGTTATAGTGGATGAAGAACAGCGGTTTGGTGTAAAGCAAAAGGAGCGTTTGAAAGAATACCGCAGCGATGTGCATTACTTAACCCTGTCAGCAACACCCATTCCGCGCACCATGCAAATGGCCATGCAAGGGGTGCGCGATATGTCTATTATTGCCACACCGCCGGTTGATCGATTATCGATTCGCAGCTTCATTACACCATTTGATCGTGTAAGTATCCGCGAGGCCTTGATGCGTGAACATTACCGCGGTGGCCAAAGTTATTTCATCTGCCCGCGTATTAAAGATATGGCAGAAATGCAGGCGAAATTAAAAGATATGGTGCCTGAGCTTAAAATTGTTGCTGCACACGGGCAAATGACGCCCAAACAGCTGGAAGATATTATGGAAGCCTTTCAGAATGGTGAATATGATGTGCTGCTGGCCACACAAATTATTGAATCAGGCATTGATATTGCCAAGGCGAATACCATTGTGATTCACCGTGCGCATATGTTTGGTCTGGCACAGCTTTACCAGTTAAGAGGGCGAGTAGGGCGCGCCAAAATCCGTGCCTATGCTTTGCTAACGTACCCGCCCAAAATGCAGCTTTCGAAGGATGCGACAAAACGCCTGGAAGTTATGCAAACACTGGATCATCTAGGAGCTGGTTTCAGCTTGGCCGGGCATGATCTGGATATTCGTGGTGCAGGGAACCTGCTGGGCGAAGAACAATCTGGCCATATTCGAGAAGTGGGAGTAGAACTTTACCAGCAAATGCTGAAAGATGCTGTAGAAACCGCACAAGCAGAAGCAAAATTGATTGAAAAATCAGCAGTCAATGACAACTGGTCACCTGTTATTAACCTGGGCTTACCTGTGCTAATTCCCGAAGAATATGTTCCTGATCTGGATGCCCGTATGCATCTTTACAGGCGTGCCGTAGAACTAGAAAATAGTGAACAGCGACAGGAATTTCGGGAGGAACTGCAAGATAGATTTGGTAAATTGCCGCAAACAGTGGAAAATCTGTTGCATGTTGTGGGTTTAAAAACCCTGTGCCTTACTGCCGGTGTTGCCAAAGTTGATGTGGGGCCAAAAGGGGTAGTTATTACTTTTCATAATAACCAATTTGCAAAACCGGAAAAGTTATTGAAAATGATTGAGCGGGAAAAAGGTACTGTAAAATTAAAACCAGATCAGAAACTGGTTTATTTGCGGGTATTTAAAGATCGGCAGCAGGTGTTTAAAGGTGTCGAGCAGATATTGAATGGCTTGATTGATCTATAGAAACCTAATCAAAAATTCGTCTTAAAAAACCTGGCGTTAAAACGGAAAGGGGATTGATGCGCACGGTGGGATCATTTAAATTTCCTTTGGCGCTATAGTTAATGGCAATAACGCCTTCCCCTTTACGACCTGTCAAAATTTCACCGATAATAGGCACATCCTTTATGGCGCTGTTGATTAAATTAAAGGGAACTATGGTGCCCTCTAAATTAACTTTTTGTTGCTTTATATTAATAATACCATTGGCATGAATGCCCAGGCCTGTTCCCATTAGTCGGGCATCTTTCAAGGTTAGTACTTTATCCAGATAGTCAACATCGCCTGCAAATTTTTGAAAGGCAATACCTCTTCCGCTTAGTAATTCCAGTGGTGCGGTTATAGACCCGGCGGCCAAAATTTTTGCCAACAATGGCATTTTTGCCAAACGAAAATCCGTAATTTTTAGCTGGCCTTTGAGACTATCTTTTGTTGTGCCGTTAAAATATAAATCACCATCAATTAAATGCTCTGTAATGCCGGCGGCCTTTAAAAAACTGCCGGCTTTGCTGGCTTTTAGAATAAGATTACTGTTATCGTAGGTTAGATCCAGTGTGCTGCCTGCCAGTGTTGCTGTTAGTTTTAAAACACCATTTTGCTTGAATCTGGCATTTTTCAGCATTAATGCCTCGGTTAATCGTAAGGCTTCAACACTACCATTGAGTTGATAGGTATTGTCATTATCAGATGATGACTCTTTTAGTAAGTGGCTTACATCAAGATATTGGGCATCAATATTGATTTGTTTGCCATTAATAGAAAGACGATTGATAATATTACTGCCGATAACACTGTCCTGAATTTCGATTGTTTTATCGATAACGGCATTAACCGTTGTTTCCAGGCTTTCAAAGCGCAGTATTTTTTTATCATCCCCTTTAACCAGCAAAGTAGCCGATTGCCCAAGGGGCTTTTGCCAGTTCAGTTGTGGCAACTCTATGGCACTTTCATCCAGTGATACGTTAATTTCCAGGCTGGTGGTATTTTTTGCTTTAAAGCTTGCCTTGCCTTTCACATAGGGAACTAAATTTGTAACATTCGCCAGCGTTAGTAGGTTGTCCACTGCAACGGGTTGTTGGGTTTCAATGATTTGTTCTTTTGCTGTGGCCGTTACAATAACGGGAATTTTATTCAGTTGCCCTGTGCCGCTTAAATTAAAATTCTGTTCTGCATCAACTGTTAACGAACCATCAAAACTTTTCAAAGCTAAATCCGTTTCCGGAATGGGTAATGTTGCCTGTGTTACTTGGGCGGCAACCTCCACAGCGCCATTATTATAGTTAATGATTGTTCGCGCACTACCGCTAAGGCCAGCAATGTTTAAAGGCTGCAAAGCTTTTTTAACTTCCGGTACTTGCCTGGCCAGGGCAATCTGTTCTTTTAGGCTGCCCTCTACTATTACAGCAGCCGTAGTGTTACTATCTTGAATGGTAACTTTTTCTAATAATAATGGTAACTTTTCTATCGTTCCCTTGCCTGTTAAAGTATAGACATCCCCTGTTTTGGATAGCTGGCCACTAAAATTTTTAAGCGGGGGTAATTGCTTGCTGTAATTTATTTGGCTGTTTGCCAGTTGGGCTTCTAGGCTAAAACCTTTTTCTATTTTTTGCTCGCGAGGTATTATAAAATTTATTTTTGATAAGGTGCCGGATGGAATTGTTTTAACAATTTCTTTGGCTTCCTTGCCCACAACAGATTCGAGCATTTGAATTGTCAGGCGGTTGATATTGCCAGTTATATTGGTAGCTGTTAAAGAAATTTTCCCTTTTATCGGCTGCTCTAACTCTATGATGCTGGCATTTAGCGGATTCTGGGTGGCTGATGCAATAATGCCTTCTAGTGCAGGAATATTATAATGCTCATAATTCAAAGCCGCGGTTTTAAACTGGCCGCTTAATGTTTGTTGTTCGTCTATTTGGCCTGAAAATTCGAAGGGCAGGGTGATGCCCGGTTTTTGATAAGTTGCTTCTATAGACAGCGCATTATTTTCGTAAGTAGCCTCTTGAATAGTTAAAACATGGCTGTCTCTGATGATTTTCCCCTGCTCTATCGCCAGCTTTGGCAGTGTTGTGCTGATACTTTTAGAACTCGCACTCTCTTGCTTTTCAAGGGTAACAACAGGTTTAATAAGCCGCAAAGATTCTAAATGAAGAAAGCCTACATATTGATAGCCATAATCTAATACTGCGGTTAGTTCCTCTATAGTTGCCTGTCCACTTTTATGATTAAGTGCAATGTCTTTGCCTTGCCAGATTACTTTGCGGTCTTGCTTGTTCCATAAAATTTTACCGTCGTTTAATGCAAGATTGGTAGAAAATTTTAGCGACGAATAGTCTTGAACATAGGGTCTTGATAATTGAAATAACTGATCAGGGGGAAAAGGGTTTTTCGCAATTAGTAATAAAACAAAAACAAGCAACATCCCTGACAGCAGTAAACCGTTTAAGAATTGCGCAAAAATAAAAGCAATGATGTTTATAAATATCTTCAATTTTATGGCCAAATTCTAATGTTTTACTTTAAGAAGATTTTGATACGTCCCACCTTTTTCTAAAAGCTGTTGATGCGTGCCATATTCAACAATACGCCCTTGTTCCATCACGTAAATACAATCAGCATTTTGGATGGTTGATAGGCGATGTGCCACAACAACAGTCGTTCTGCCTTGCATTAATTTATCCAAAGCCTTCTGAACCATAAACTCTGATTCCGTATCCAAGGCAGAAGTGGCTTCATCCAAAAGCAGAATAGGGGCATCTTTTAACATGGCGCGGGCAATGGAAATCCTTTGTCTTTGCCCGCCTGAAAGGTTGACGCCATGTTCCCCCAAAATCGTGTCATAGCCTTGTGGCAATTTTGTAATAAAGTCGTGGGCGGCTGCATTTTTTGCTGCTTCAACTATTTGTTCTTCTTTTGCACTAATGTTTCCATATAAAATATTGTTTTTTATGGTATCGTTAAACAGAAATACTTCCTGACTAACCAAAGCAATTTGCTGACGCAGGGAATGGGTTGTTACATCCTTAATAGATTGGCCATCTATCGATATGCTGCCACTGGTTACCTCATAAAAGCGGGGTATTAAATTAATGATTGTTGATTTTCCACCCCCAGATAAACCAACCAGTGCAATACGTTTCCCTGCTGAAACATTCAGCGAAATATCGTTTAATACCGGTGTATTCTTGTAGGCAAACGAAACGTTATTGAATTCTATTTGTCCGGCAGAGAGTTTTAAAGGCTGCACACCTTCACGATCTACTAATGTAGGTTGTGTGTCTAAAACCTGGTAAAGCCTACCAGCTGAGGCGACACCCTCCTGAATTTGTGTATTAACCCGGCTCAGTTTTTTGACAGGCTCATAGGCCATTAAAAAGGCAGTGATAAAAGAGAAAAAACTACCCGTTGTTTTTTCGCCACCAATAACCTGATAGCCGCCGTAAATAATAACAATAACAATGGCAACCCCTGCCAGGGTTTCGGTAGCAGGGCTTGCCAAGCTACGGGCACGAACATTTTTATTGGCAAAATTGCATAATTCCTGAATAAATTTGTTAGCTTTTTGTGCCTCAAATATTTCACGGTTATAGGCTTTTACTTGTCTAATGCCGATAAATATCTGTGATAAAAGCGAAGAGAAACTGCCTAGTTCCTGTTGGCTGGCGCTGCTTATTTTTCGCACGCGTTTACCAATTCTTTTTATGGGGTAAATGGCCGCTGGAAAAACAATAAAGGCCA
The DNA here is from genome assembly GCA_963706365.1 of uncultured Alphaproteobacteria bacterium. GTDB lineage: Bacteria > Pseudomonadota > Alphaproteobacteria > JAJTHO01. The sequence goes on from OY970150.1 coordinate 1,663,697, forward strand.
AAATAGCCAGCTGCCAATCCTGCCAGAACATCACACCCAGTAAAACTAGCAATGTCATAGAATCCTTACCAAGACTGGTAATAGTATTGGAAACAACGCTTTGAAGAACCCGCACATCAGCCGTAAAGCGTGTCATTAAATCGCCTGTTTGCTGGGCATGGAAAAAGGCCATATCAAGATTTAATAGGTGCAAGAACAGTCGCTTTTGTAAGTCGGCGACGATGTTATTACCAATCATTGCCATAACGATACTTTCGCCATAGCCTGCGATGCCTTTTATAAAAAACGTGCTAAAGATAGCCAGGGCAATCCATTTTAAACTGCTTGTATTTTTACCAATAAAAATGTCGTCTAAAACCGGTTCCATTAATAATGCCAATGCACCGGTACTTGCCGACACGGCCAACATAGCCAATACGCCCAAAATAAACCAATGGCGATAGGGCTTTACATGTTCCCGTATTAACCGTTTAAATAATCCTTTATGTTCAATATGTTGTTGCATTAAGGTGTTGCTAATTCTTGTAATGCATCACGCACATTGGGGTGATGCCAGTTAGTTTTACCATTTTTAATGGCCAAAAGCTGTCCTTCTTGGTTCATTAACCATACAGTGGGGTATGTTTCTGGCTGTAAGAGAAACGCCGCTTTTGGTTGAAAAAATAGTTTCACATTCTGAAATTTTACCGCTTCCAGGTAATTCATTGCGGCTTTAATATTGCTTTGCGTGGCAATAATACTTAGCCCTAAATTTTCGCTGTCTAAATAATTATAGGTATTAAGTAGATGGCGTAGATCCGCATCGCAACAATCCTTTTTCCAGAAATATACCAAGGTTTTATCGGCAAATTCGTAAGGAGCTGCTTTTTCACCTGATCTCATAGTCATATCAATACTAGGCAATTTCGGGGGCAGGGCAACAGGTGGCAACACTTCTTCCCATGATAAAGGTTGCTGAATGTTATATTGGAAAACAGAGTAAAGCGCGAAAACCGCTGCCATGCTTAATATCAGTTGCAATAGGCGTTGTCGCCGTGTCCAGGGCTTAGCCTCTGGTGCGCGGGCAAACCAGATGCTTTTTTCATTGTTGGTTTTTTCCGTGCGCTGTTCGTGAGGGGGCATACCTTCTACTTAATCTATTCTGTAATAAATAAAAGCCGGAATGCCGTTGATCTTAAGTTTCCGTCGGACCCTAAGTATTAGGGGGGCAACACTTAAAGAAACCACGGTTTCAACAGGGGCGTCGCCCAAACGAATTGTAAGGACCAGGAAATACTATTGTCTGACGAACATTCCAGCCTATGCAATCATATTACATATTTGGGGGGCTGCAAATGGTAATACAAGTTAAAGTAATAAAAAATTTCATAAAAATAATATATTTATTTTAACCAATGTGCTACAACATGAGAATATATTAACACAATTTTACTTACAGCATAATTTATGTATTATACGACAAAATCTACCTTCAATGACGCTTTAGTTGTGGCAGAACAAAAAAGTAATGCTACTAATGCAACAAACAATTCATATGCAATACCAACTTCTGGTGTTAAGAAAAAGACAACAATGGAACAGCAATCTGGTCAGCACTTGAGCATTCAATTTCTGCGAACCGCCCCCATTAAAGAGAAGGTGGCCAAGGCAGCAAATGTTAGCCTTGTCATTATAACCAGTATTTTAATGGCCGTACTGGGCTTAGAATATTTGAGCCTGCCGCACACCATTCTAAGTGGTATCACGGCTATTGTTTTAAGCAGTTTTCTTTCCGACTGCCCTTATCAACTAAGAACTGCTGTTTTTGTGCCTATCATAATTACCACAGTGCTACTGATTATCAGCCTGTTTTTTAAAAATTCCGGTGCTTACCACCTTTGGGTATTTTTTACCTTGTTAACTGCTTACCTTGTTACGTATCTGCTATTAAATAATGTCATCAGCTGGCGGCGGCGCGCTGTTTTGGTGGGGTATGCCGATGATATTACAAAAGCTATGCAGAACAACAGTTTGCGACAAGAAACAGTGGGATTCTTAACGGCTGATGGCGCTGCTGTGCTGGGTACGCCTGTGCCAACAATTGGCGCATTAGATAACTGTCGGCATTTATTTGTGGAAAAAGAAATTGACCGCGTGGTCGTCGTTAGTGAATCATTCGCCAGCCGTGTTTTAGAGAAAACAGAATCTTTGGATAGCGAGATTGAGCAGGCATTCAACCACGAGCATCCTCGGTATTTGCGCCGTGTTACACAAACCATTGATGATCGCATCGCTAAACGTGCCTTTGATATTACAGCTAGTGGTGTGGCACTTTTATTGTTGTTACCGGTTTTTGCTGTTATTGCGTTGGCCATAAAATTTAACAGCCCCGGGCCAGTATTTTTTCGACAGCCCCGTTGGGGTCGAAATGGTGAAACATTCCATATTTATAAGTTTCGTTCCATGTATAACAACCGCTGTGATGATGGACAGAAAAATGTTGCCCAAGCGCAACAAAACGATAGCCGCATTACCAAAGTAGGGGGCTTTTTGCGTAAAACCAGTCTTGATGAATTACCGCAGCTGATCAATGTTCTAAAAGGCGATATGTCTTTAATTGGCCCCAGGCCGCACGCGGTTGCCCATAATTTTCAGTATCTTTTGCAAATTGATGGCTATGCTGCCCGCCACCGGGTGCGCCCGGGTCTAAGTGGGTTAGCGCAAGTAGAAGGCTATCGCGGTGAAACCCCCACCCTGGATTTAATGCAAAAACGTATTGATTATGACAATGAGTATATCGAAAAATGGTCTTTGTGGTTAGACATTAAAATTATTCTGCGCACTATTAAACTGGTGCTAAAACGTACGAATGCCTATTGATGTAAAACGATTATTTTGTTAAAGAATCCTTTTAATGACAAATATTTGCGACGCAGGTTTCGAACCAACTGCTGCCCTGGTTCTGGAAGATGGCACAGCATTTTACGGCTATGGTCTTGGTGTTCCGGGCATTGTTCCTGCAGAACTTTGCTTTAATACAGCCATTACTGGCTATCAGGAAATTCTAACAGACCCTTCCTATGCCGGACAAATTATTGTGTTCACTTTTCCGCACATTGGTAATGTTGGCACTAACGATGAAGATGTTGAATCTAGTAAGCCTGCAGCCAAAGGATTGGTATTAAGAAACCGGCCAACCAAGCCGAGCAACTGGCGTAACCAAGACCCGCTGGAAAGCTGGTTGGTGCGTCACAATCTTTCCGGCATCTACGGTATTGATACCCGCGCATTAACACAAAAAATCCGTGATTTCGGTAAGGCACCCGCCGCAACATTATCGGTAAACGCCACAGGCGATTTTGATATCCAACAAATGACAATGATGGCCGCGCAAGGTAACTTAACTGGGCAGGAACTTTCTAAAACAGTGACCTCCCAAGCACAACAACAATGGCAACAGCAACGTTGGCAGCGTAGAGAGGGCTATCTGAATCAAGATAAAGCAGATCTGCCGCATGTTATTGCGGTTGATTATGGGGTAAAATTTAATATCCTGCGTAACCTTGCCAGCAGTGGGTGCCGCATTACGACCGTTCCAGCCACAACAACAGCCGATGAAATTTTAGCCATGCAACCGGATGGCATTTTTCTTTCCAATGGCCCGGGGGATCCTGCTGCGACAGGTGTGTTCGCCCAAGCAGAAATTCAAAAATTAGTAGATAGTGGCAAACCTATTTTCGGTATTTGTTTAGGGTTTCAATTATTGGGTTTAACATTAGGCGCCAAAACCGGAAAAATGCCCTTGGGGCATCGCGGTGCCAATCACCCTGTTAAAAACCTGGAAACTGGCAAAGTAGAAATTACTAGCCAGAATCATGGTTTCTGTGTTCTGGAGGAAAGTTTACCCAGCAACTTAAAAGCAACCCATAAATCATTATTTGATGATACCCTACAAGGGTTACGTTGTGTCGATAAACCTGTTTTCGGTGTACAGTATCACCCCGAAGCATCACCTGGCCCGCAAGATAGTCATTATTTATTTGAAAAATTTGTTGCCACAATGCGCAAGGCCGTTTAAATAAACCATCCACAGTGCCGGCTTAGCTCAGTTGGTAGAGCAGTTGATTTGTAATCATCAGGTCGGGAGTTCGAGTCCCCCAGCCGGCACCATCTTGATTTTATCCATACAAAACTGCCTGAATAGCGCAGAAACCTGCGCGGTTTGGGGAGTTCGATACCCTTCATTCTTGAGGTAGCGTAATTTGTCGGTGAAGACCAGTTTCAGCACCAATCGGCGTAGTTCAAACCGCCCGGTAACCCAGAGTTTATAAGGGTTTGCGAGGAAGGTCAGCGAAAGTTCGAGCATTTCTTCAAAGCTGTGTCTTGGCGCAGCGGTTTTGGTCGCTTTTTCTGCTAATAACAGCTTTTTATCCTCCAATTCATCGATACGTTTCTCATAGGCTTGCACCACACGTGGGCTGCTGGCATCAACAATACGATCCAAGAGTTGATTGATTTCCTTCTCTGTATCAGCCAGTTCTGTCTGGTAGTGGCGTGACTGCTCTTCGGCTCTTGCCGATTGTGCGTGCCATGCCTTTTTGAACATTGCGCGGATCATGTCAGTTAAACTTTGCGCAGGCTGCATCGCTTGCAGAATGTCGGCAAATTCACCTTCAATACGATCACGGTCAATGGATTGACTATAATCATCGCATTGCTTGTTTTGGCAAACGTAATACGCATATTTCTTGTACGCGCCCTGCGTCCATGCTGCGCGATACGGTTTATCACACGATGTACAACACACTGCGCCCCGCAGCACAAAATCTTTGCTGATATCAGCACGAGCTGGCAGGTATGTGTTCTGCTTACGGCGTTCTTGGATACGCTGCCACGTTTCCAGCGAGATAATCGCTTCATGTTGTGCTTTACGACGAGAGATATTCCATGTGGGTGCTTCCAGATATCCTGCATACAGAACCTTGTCGAACATCTTGCGTACACGCTCTGTGCGAATTTCACCATTGGGCAAATCTTTTGGAAAGTGCGGCTGTGACTCTAAAAAACGTTTGACCTCAGCTTGGCTGGCGAAACGCCCATTGGCAAAGCCTTCTAACGCTTCACGAATTTCACTGGCCATAGGCTCGTCCAGTACCAGCTCCTTGCCACCCATTTTAGAGGGCACATATTTATACCCAAACGGGGCGCGGAATGTCCAATAGCCCTTTTCAAGTCTGGCGCGGGTTTTGTCCTTGGTTTGCTTGCCGATCTGTTCTCGCTCCAGCTGCGACTGTGCAGCCAACATAGTATCAATGAACGTGCCTTCGGGCGTATTATCAATGGCAAAGTTCAGATACTCAACACGCGCCCCGCGCTTGTCCATTTCACGACGTAATTGCAGGTGAATAGCGGTATCCCTTGCAAAGCGTTTATGGTCATCAAAAATAACAACGTAGCGTTTGCCTGATTTTTTTTGCGTATCAAGATGGTACAGCAACGCCTTCATGGCAGGGCGATCCATGATGTCGAGCCCGCCAGAGACGCTTTCCAAAAAGGTCTGCTCAATGGCATAGCGTCGTTGCGTGGCGTAAGCCAGACAGCGATGTTCTTGGCTTTGCAAACCTGCTCCCTCGGTTGTTTGCTTTTTGCTGCTAACGCGACAATAAATCAGCGCAGTTTCTATGATTGTGTCCGTATTCTGTAACGTATTATTCATGCTGGAGCCCCCTCTGTTTCAGTGTCTTGTACGCTTAACGATTCTAGCATATCAGCATCTAAAAGTGTTTGGAGTTTAGCATTTTCAGGGTGTTTATCACTTGTTTCTGCGGCTTGCTGAATGGGGTGTATGCCCCATCCTAGCGTCACAAACTCGCAGACGATGTTATAAATCAGGGTGAGATATTCGCGCTTTTCCTCGTCAGTGCCTTGGCAATCAGCGAGGTATGTTTCAAATTCAGCGATATCAATGTGGATGGTGGGTTTTGTCGGGGCGGTCATGGCGGTCTCCTTAAGTCTTGCCGTTATGCGCCGTTATCCGTCCCATACGGGCAGCGATAGGAATATTACCCTAAAACGCTGTAAAATTCAAGGAACGGATTCGGCTAAGTGATTCTAATGTATAGTTTTATATCCTTTCGGTTAGTCTGATGGCTCGTGGTTATGGATTTGGGAATAGCCTTGTATTGGCTCTGTATGTTGTGGTGCGGGCTGTATTGTTGCCTGCATCGTGCTGCGCTGCGCGAGCATCTCTTGCTGGCTTAAAACTTGCTGCGCGGTTTGGGCGACGATCTGTGGCTGCGATACTGATTGACTTTGCTGAACGTGTTGAGTCGTGGCTTGCAGCTGTGGTGAGCCACTATTATTCTGCGTCTGTGTAGGCAGCTCCGGTGTCGTCACTGTTTCCTGCTCTTCTGATATGCGATTCATATTCAAGGCATGTTCATGCACTCTGGCATGTGCCAGTGCATAAGGGATCAGCGACTGTAATTTAATGAGATCATCGGGGCTGAAAGATTTACTCTCCTTCCACTGACCACTCTGGCGGTCTTTATAGGATCGCCCGACAGATGCTGTGACAAAGATTTGACCATCATGTCGCTGTTGCTGCCAAAGTTTTATATTGGCAGCGCCTTCGCGAAAGGTTTCCAACGGCGCGTTGGCGTTTGGGGTGTTATCGGTTTCTTTACTCACGGTTGGATCTCCTGATGATTTTATATTGAATGTTTTGATAAGCTGCCGCTGCGGTCGGGTGGTCAGATAGGTGTCAATCATATCGTCAATATCGCGGCGCGGTTTGGGTACGGGATACAGCGTGCCCTCGTAAATATAAGGTTCACCATCACTCGCCATACGGTGCGCAGGGAGCACCTTTCCTCTGTCGGGTTTATCCATGGAATTTTTCCTCTTCATTGGGATTGAGCAGCATCAGCCATGGGCAACCTATGGCATTTAACCCGCTATGACGGATAATGCCGCGATTACCGAAATACAGGCACGAGCCATAAGCGGGGCGATCATAAAGATCGTTAATCCGCAGATGCGGTACTGTGGGCAGTGTGAAATATGCAATGACCGCCAGTAGCTTCCAGCTATTCAGAATGTGACCGACCCAACGCAGCAGCGATGCACCGCGCAGCATGATGCGAATACGGGTGACAGCGTTCATTTGCGCCCCCATGTTAAAATAGAGATGACACCATAATAGAACTGCACTCGCCACGGCGCACGACGTTTGCCGAGGCGTAATCTGATCCGCTTGCGATAGCGCTTCGTGTAAAACGGATTATTGGCAACCTGATGCCGCCACGGGTGAATAGCAGCATAGGATGGCAAGTCGGTCAGCACAGGTCGGTTATTGCGGATAAACGTGATTGCCTTGGTACAGCGGCGAATTTCATCTTGCGTTAAAAGTGGTCGCGTCTCCTCATTCAAGGTTTGCCCCTGCATATTAAAGCCGTGGAACGCTGCATTGCGATTTTGACTGACATAAGCACGACTGCCCAAAAGCTTTTCGATAAGCTCCAACATTTCAGGATCACGTTGCTGTGGCAGAAACTGTAGTATCTCAGCCTGACCTAAAAGTGTGCCAACACTATCCTTGCCGTATACGTCTCTAAAAGCCGAAATTGATTGTACATACAGGGAAATATGTACTGAAAATTCTCTCGCCCATGTTAGAAATTCTGGTAATTTATAAATCTTCCCATTGGTCGCTTCATCGCCGATCCAGTATACTGGCACGTGTTTGTTCGGGTGCCGCTTCCATTCGGTCTGGGCTGCTGATTGCAAGGCTGATACAAGCCGTTGCCCTTGCCCCATACGACTAGAATCCATGGCGATAATCACAGCAACAGGTTTGCCCCCATTTCGATCTTTCATATCGCCAAAACTGAACGTCGATTGCGAAAGTGCGGCAAAAGAGGTGCTCACCATACTAAATGGTTTGAGTGCGCCATAGGCTCCCTTCAAGAAGCTTTGTGCCATATTGCTTTTATCCTGCGACGCAAGCTGTTTGGCGATTTCACCACAGCGTGTGCGAAACTCTTTGATAAACGCCACCCGCTCGGCTTTCGGGTGATGATGCAATAACGGGTGCTGCTCTAATGGCATCGGGGCAATGGGATGTCCGTTGCTATCAACAGCATCTCCCGCTGCCCATAACATGTCTTTCAACAAAGCATCGCGATCCAAGATCAATAATCGTGCATGCGATAAGGTGGCAGCCTCGCCATGTACCAGAATAACCATGAGCGAACTCACTTCCATGATTTCACGACTTCCGTCGCGCCAGAACTCATTGTCATTACTGCCGCCTGATGCGCTGCTTTCAGGATAAAGCTGCAACATAAGTTCGCTAATATCATTGACCACATCTGCCAATGTGCCATGCAGGAAGCCATTGATCACAATTTTGTAGAGATTATAGCTGGCGGTCTTGCCTAAAATATCGGTTTGTAAATTACCGAGATTGACCACGTGCACGATGTAGCCGCGCGATTCCAAATACGGTTTGGTCATCGCGGCAAGATTAGGCTTGAAGTCATTGATCAGCATGCTGTGCCCGGCATTTGCCAAAGCCATAATGTTGGGTACAACGCTACCCACACCTTTGCCCGTGCCGGAATTTCCAAAACACAAAAAGGTAGTGGTGTAATTCGTAAAGATCGGCTTGCCGCGATGCCGTTTCTCTTGCCCCGCATAGGTGCCAAAATACGCCGACCACCCGTATTTAAAGCAGGAGCCTTTGATATCCTTCCACGTTGCAAACCGTGCGCTGGCCTTATATTCCAGTGGTATTAAACTGGCGCGATACTCTAGCCAGCCTGCCATGCGCTCGCAGACGCGCCCTGATAACATCACCAAATGTGTTGCGGCAAACGCAGCTGCCAGCGTTGGCCATGGATGCAGCATCTGTGCCTCTATGATCAGAGGCACAGCGCCATAAGACGTGTCCACGATCGCAGGTGCAAGCTTGTAAGTTGCCCATACACCTGCGCCTGCCAGCATTGCATGGCCAAAGATGCCAAGCTTGCCGTGCTGCTGTGATTGTTGCTGAAAAGGAGCGCTCATAGTTTCTAGCCCCCAATCAACATTGGTTGGCATTGTTCGCGTGCAGAGGCGTATGCAGCAGCGCTAATATTATTCTTGCTGAGTGTTGCTGAATCTACTGCAACATCTCCATTATGATTGCGCAGATATAGGTTCCGATCAAAGTGTATTGAGCCAACAAACTTTATATAACAGAAGTAGCTCTGATATCCTGAACTCCCATCTGTCACAGTATTATATACAGTGCCAACCGTTAGTTTTAGCGTGCTGTCCTGAAGCGGCTTGTGCTCAAAAAGATTAATCGTATCAATTGATCGTTCAATGGCTTCTAAGTTAGAGAAACGCTGTTTTAGCTTCGCGAGCTCCGCTGCCAACGCTGCACGCTCGGCTGCTAAATCGTCCAGTTCCTGTTGGTAGTCGTTGCAGTCGGGGTGCTGTGTGCCGAGTACATAGCACTGAAATTGCCGCATTTCAGTCGTAACTTGTGCATATTTGAAGACATATAGTCCTGCCATGCTAAGACCAATTGTAGCAATCGCCATTATGTTAGTGACGAGTAATGCACTACCAAGACCTGATAGCCCAATACGTGTAATTGAAGACAAAAATCCTCTCATGATAAACCTCTTATTTGTTGGATATTGTGTTGGGAGATTGACTCAGCTCAGTCTGCTGTTTTTGATATTCAGACATTCTGGCGTGGGGAATGCGTGATGACACCATCAACAACGCACAGTAAAACGGAGCCATCAGATCAAGCATTAAGGCCAGCATCCATTGCGCCACGTTATCGCGCCAAAACACACGAATGGCCTTTCCCATATCCAGTAATGGTTCTGGTTTTTGCGCTTCTTGGCTTTCCGATGTATCAAGAAACGCTGAGGTAATGTCCGATACATCTTTCAGAGAAAGGCGCACGCCTTCGATGATCGCAGCTTGCTTTTGACCAAAACGACCATCTTGCAAATTGACGGCATTAGCGGTCGCTGTCATCAATTTCAGTTGTGTTCGCACACGCTCGCGGATGTTTTCAGCATCTGCCTTGCCTAGCTGCTCTGACAGAAGCTGTGCCTGATTGCGAAACGCCTTTTGACGAGCGAATACATCGCCTAAAGACGCGTCTTTAGGAATGTCTATTAATGTCCTGACGCTTTTACCTGTCAATTCACTACTTTTTTCCGTCTCACTTGCTGTGGTTTCTAGCGTAGTAACAACAGTCGATAGTCCAGTGCATGTAGATGATAACACAGTATGGATACCGCCTACACCAGCACTGGAACTCAGTCCTCCACGGGTCAGCTCATTTTCTGCCATGTTGCAGTAAGTGTCGCGTGTTGGCTCCAGCATTTTTGCAATGCTTTTGGCCTTATTAGCATCATTGAGCTTAAACTCACGATAATCGCTATATTGCTGCGCATTAACGACCATATCGCGCACAACTGAGTTGGGACCGGCCAAGCCTATAGCTGAGAAGTTCGTGCTGATAGACACAGTAAAAACACACAATGCTCCTGCTAATGCGGTAACGGCAAACCATTGTTTTTTGGCAGCGGTCATAGCAATAGCCATGGTGCCGATAGTGCCTACTGCCAAAGCTGCGCCACCTGCCAGACTTGCAATTAGCGCAGAACCAACCCCATATACATCAGCAACCGCCATTTCCGCCGTGGAATCGACAAGCCCCTTCGTCGTCATGACAATAGAACCTGCCAATGTTCCAGCAGAGGCAAGATATGCCTTGGTTGCCAAACCTTGATGCTGTGTTTTTAGTTTTGCAAGCTCTCGTGAGAATTCTGCATCTGGTGATGCATCTTTCCCAAAGGAAAATACTTTCATCGCCATGATTATTCCCCCTCATCAGTTTGAGTTGGAAAATAAATGCATGGGTAATCAAACGGGATATCGTCGAATTCTTCATCGAATTCAGGATCAATTATTCCGCACAGGCAAAATTCTTTCTCCATTTGCTCAACGTTTTCATCAGAGTAAGTCTCATCAAAGTACGAAGGATAGTTTTCGTCGTCTGTCATAGCTCGGTCTCCTTTTGTTGTGACTGAGCTAAAATTACCAAACGAATGCAGAGTATTTTCTCGTATTAGGAAAAAATTCTTATAAATTACTGTTTTTTATTGTTAATTTGCATAAATTAATTGTTTGTGACATGCTCCAATACTCCATTCCTGCGTATTTACAGAAAGGCAAGAGAATGGGTGATGAGTATGAAACAAAATTTGAAGTTAGTGTATTTCGCGATGAAAAGACGAGGAATATAACCAAGCAATTCTACAGAGTTTCCGATACTGGAAAATTTGGCAGATTAGATGGCCCGTCGCGTACTTTCTATGATCCCAAAACTGGAAATAAGTTAGAAGAGTTCCATGACATGTTGGATATGCTCCATCGTGATGAGAATGAAGGTTCGGCCCATCGTAAATATCACCCAGAGACACAAAAACTGATCTATGAGGCGTATTACCAATACGATGAGAAAAGCCGTTCTGACAATAAACCAGCGGTAATAGAATATGATCCGTATACGGGCCAAGCTACTCAATGGGAGTTTTTCAAACGGGGGCGTAGATATAAACCATCAGCAGAAGCGGATTTACACCCACCGCCAGCCTTGTAATTTACTCGTTATGATGATTGAATTGACATTACGTAAATCAATCGTAATGCTGGTTTCATGTCCTCAAACACAAAGGCTGATTTTGTAAAATTTAAGACTCTACTAGAAAATAGAGGTATCCCTCTTGAGTCTTTGTTACGTCCAGCGGTTGAAGAGGCAGAAAGAAAATTCATTAAAGCTCAACCTGATACTTATGGTGGTTCACTGCATAGTGACAACAACGGAGCTTCTGGCAGGCCAGAATTAAAACGCCGCAAACTTCTTCAAGAGGTGAAAGATTTAACAGGGAAAAGTAAAGAAAATTACGACACTGAAAAAGAAAAATCAGGCAACACAAGTACAGAGTTTTTCAAAAACCTAAGGCGCAATTTGGGAGATTTAGAAGTTGCTACAGCTATATATTATTGGTTTCATGTACGTGCCAACGATAGCCAATATGCTTGCATAATTGATTATGCTCTTTATGGAGGAACAAAAACATTTGAAAAGGAAATCGGCAAGCCCGTTCCCGGCAAATATTATGAAGACTCTGAAAAAAGGCCACTTATTCGCTTTAGCTATCCTGCATTACCATCGGATAATATCCAGAATGAAAATCCGTTCTGCCCCGGATACATTAAATATTACGGGCGAGGTGAAGAACAACAGTTACTTGATGAATTCATCACAATAAATAAAAATGAAGCGAATATAAGCCTCTGGGCAGTATCTGGCCCGTCCGGTTCAGGAAAAACAAGCCTTGTACAACACTGGATGACCAATTCAGAAGTGATGCCAGAAGACCAATGGGAACAGCTCGTTCTTGGCAATAACTTCGCTAAAAGCCACGGCCATAGCCGTGCTTTTTGGGAAGGAACTCCCGAAAACCCCGATAGTGGATGGCTACCGACATACAATACACTAATTGTTATTGACTATCTGCACGTTTATCGAGAAGCTTTGGACGCGATTATTCGACGATGCGGGGATTTACACTCGCAGGGAAAACTACAACATTCCATTCGCATACTCCTTATCGATCATGTTTTTCCGGAAAATTTAAATAATATTACAACCTGCGAGCGCTTGCGTTCTACACAAGAGAATACCCTTGATATTTGGACACTTTGTTTTGATACAAAACCACTTTCCCTAGCGGCTACTCATGGCAAAAACCTTCGTAACACTGTTGATAATAGAGGCCTTAAAGAGATTATACCGTCAATTCTCTCAGATGCGGCGGGCGACAATGTTTCCCAAAACGTAAAAGATAAGGCACTACGATACCTTGCTGACACCAAATCTGCATATTACCCTCTCTTTGCTATCCTGCTTGGTTATACACTTAAACAAAACCCGAATACTGATTTCCTAACGTGGAACAGGCGACAGCTCATAGAACAATATTTTAAAAATAAACGCCTCCCGTGGCTTCAGTTAAAGCCAAGCGATGAATACGAGAAAGAGTTATGGCAGCATCGTCTTTGGGCGGCAATGTGTGTCGTTGTGTCTACTTTGCGACGGGGAATGACATGGCCTTTATTGTTATCATGTATGCCGGATAATGATAATGCGCCCACACTTGACCACCCTATGCTTAAAGCATTTAGTAAGAGTTTCATCTCAACTTCAGACGCAGCAATGGAACTGCCTGCGTTTGAGCCTGATATCCTTGGCGAAACATACACTTTGTTATTCTTAAAATCTCTGCTTGACGGGAATAAAAACTTGCGACAGTTAAGGCAGCCATTTTTCGAAATGTTGTGTGCTGACGACGACATCTTAAAACAAAAAGATGCGACAGAGTTTATCGGCACAATTTCTCGTATGACCCGAAACCTTTGCAATGATAACCAGCAAGACAAAGAGGTGCAGGCGCATTGGAAAGCTTTAATAGGATTTCTTGACGCTAGAAAACTATCAGCGACCTCATCAATGAAATGGGCGTTTTCAGCATCTTTAGTCGATCTAGCTGACCAGCTTAGACATTCTTTTATATCAAGTGAAGATGATAAACAGGAGCCCCCAAAGCATAACGATTTCTTGCTTAATTTTAATACTGCATTAGCGCAAATAGACAGGGCTACACTTTACGCACCTTATGAAGAAACCGAAGGCGTTTTATATGCCTGTTTAAGATACGCCATGCAACATATTGAATGCCTGCATAAAGCAATCTATTTCAGGGGTAAAGATACGCTCGAAGTTGAATGGCATAATCTAATTTCGCTTTTCAAAAAATTTGATGATATATGGCAATCTGCTAAAATCATACCATTGCATATTGTAGCAGAGCATGGGCATTCCTACATCGTCAGGCGGCTTGTTGACGAGGGTGCGGATATTAATCACAAAGACCAACGTGGTTGGACAGCAACAGGGAAGGCAGCTCAAAATGGTCATCTGGAAGTTGTTAGGCAGCTAGTTTTTAGATAAGCGCCATGTTCATTTGAGAACAAATAAGCTTATAACAAACTTGACGATTGCAGCCGGTAATGCCCATTACGAAATAGTGGATTTTCTGCATTCAAATTTACAATCAGAGCCAGATTTAAAGCAGCAGCTAGGGCAGGCGCTTAGCTTTGCGAGCCGTGAAGGTCATCTCAGCGTAGTGGAATTATTAGTTTCATATGACGCAGACATAGATGCATTAGACCGCTGGAACTTTAGCCCTATTATGCAGGCAAGCTCTAGAGGCCACTTATCAGTAGTAAAATTTTTACTGAAAAAAGAAGCAGCGACCGAAAACCTCAGTGGAGGCTGGACACTGCTGCTGCTTGCATCTAAGGGTGGTTATCTAAAGCTTGTAGAGTTTCTATTATCTGAAAATTTCGATCTTTTCGCTCGCAACGAGGCGGATAAAAACGCGCTGTATTTAGCTTGCGAGCATGGCCATCTCAATATTGTCAAATATCTTACAGATAAAGGCATGAAATTTGAGGATAGGATCACTGGGTCGCTGGAAGAATTAGATACTGCGATTGAAAACAACCATTTTGAAATAGTTAAATATATTCTGATCTTAAAAGAAGGGTATAAGAACCATGTTTTAATCACAGCTGCGCTTTACAAGCGGCTTCAAATATTTCTATATGCCCTACATATAAAAGCTGACCCTAACACGAGAACCTTTGATGGTTACCCTGTCTTCATTTTAGCCAGCGGGAGTGGCGATATAAGCTTTGCAAAAGCTCTGAAAGAAAATGGTGCAGATGTGAATGCAGCCTGTCCGATGGGGCGCAATGCCATAATCCATGCAGTAAAAAATTTTAAGCAAGATTTTATTACAGAATTGGTCAAGATTGGCGTTGATATTAACGCGCCGGATTCCAGAAAATTTACAGCATTGATGCATGCTACATATCTTAATCAAGATCATATTGTCTCTGTTCTATTAAAGCACAATCCAGAGCTTGATGTGCAAGATTTAGAGGGGCTTACAGCGCTAATGATTGCGGTTATTCGCCAGAATGTTAAAATCGTGAAAATGCTTACCAATGAAGACTGCAACGTATTAAAATGTGAATTAACAGGCTTCACTGCTTTAGATATTGCATTTTTGGCAAAAAATAATGAGATCATCAAAATTATTCAATTGGCTTTTATATCGCAAACAATATCGAATTTGGGTGGGTCTGCCTCCTAAGCTATTTTTGCAAAGCCGCGCCTCAGTGTAGACGAAGAAACACTACAGAATTTTGCTACACAATCTATATGATACCCCTTTTCAGTAATCATACGTTGGGCACATCGCAATCGACACTCTGATAGCTTGAAAGGTCGCCCTAAACGCTGCCCCTGTGACTTGGCATAAGCAAGCCTTTCCTTTGTGCGGCGGCTGATGATGGCGCGTTCGTATTCTGCCCATGAAGCGGTGTCGATAAACCATTTTCGACCCTCTGGTGTGCGGGTGTCAATGGATTGGGTAAGCGATTGAAATTCTACACCACGCTTCATGATATCGTCCAGAAAGGTAATGGCTTCGATTGTGGAGCGGAAGACGCGGTCAATGGCAGTAATGAACCGCCCCGGGTTTATCGGAGGGTTATTTGTTCAAATGTTAAGCTGCTTTTTTATCATGTTGTTTTAGTTTGTCATAGAAGATTTCCTCTGCTTCGTTAGGGGTGATATATCCGATGGGTTGCATGATGCGTTGATGGTTGTACCAGTGCACCCATTTGAGGGTTTCCCATTCGATATGTTGTGCTGATTTCCACGGTGCCTTGTGCTTAATGACTTCGGTTTTGAACAGGCCGATAATGGTCTCAGCCATGGCGTTATCGTAGCTGTCACCTACGCTGCCGACCGATGCCTCAATCTTCGCTTCTATCAGTCGTTCACTATAGGTGATTGAAAGATATTGGCTGCCACGGTCAGAGTGGTGAATCAGATTCTGATTGGGTAGCCGTGTTGCAATAGCTTGGTTTAATGCATCCAGCACAAAGCGGGTTGTCATGGATGTCGACACCCTCCAACCCACGATTCTGCGTGAGAACACATCAATCACAAAGGCGACGTAAACCATGCCCTGCCATGAGGAGACATAGGTAAAGTCTGATATCCATAATTGGTTAGGGCGTTCTGCCTGAAACTTACGGTTCACCTTGTCTAACGGGCATGGATGCGCAGTATCAGGGGTAGTTGTGACAACCTTTTTTCCACGTACAACGCCTTGTAAACCCAGCTGTTTCATCAAGCGCTCCACTGTACAACGGGCAACAAATCTGCCGTCCCGCCGTAGCGCATGCCCTATCTTACGCGCGCCATACACACCATGATTTTCCTGCCAGATCCGCGTAATCTCTGTGCAAAGCAGCTTGTCACGCTTGGCGCGTGCAGACGCACTGTCAGGATCACGGTTCATACGGCAATGGCTATAATAGGTTGATGGAGCAATGCGCAGCTGTCGGCACATTAGCTCGACTCCATAACAATCCTTGTAGGCTTTAATAAAAGCTACCACTTGCGATACGGGCGGTCGAGCTCCGCCTGTGCAAAATAGGCACTCGCCTTTCGTAAAATCTCGTTTGCCTGACGCAATTCTCGGTTCTCACGCTCCAGCGCTTTCAAACGAGCCTTGTCCTCGCTCGTCACACCGCCTTGCTGCCCAGCATTAATCGCCGCTTGCACACACCAGCCACGCAGCGTATCAGCATGGCACCCAAGCTTCTGCGCTATCGCCCGGTACGCCTCGAAATCGCTGCCGTAATCAGCCCGATGCTCGCTATATAATCTTACCCCGCGATCCCGAAATTCCACCGGATATCGCGCTACTCTGTTCTCGTTCTTCATGGTTTACCTTATGAGTCTTTTACTCTCCGATAAACCCGGGGCGGTTCAGTAACGACAAAGATATCGCCAGAAAACAGCATGTGCTTTGCACGTTCTAGCCCTTCACGATGCTTGATAGTGGCGCTAACACCCTCATCGGTAAATACGAAGTCACAGCCCGCCTGTTTGAGAGTATGCACTTGTTGATCCGTTGACTGTTTATCAGTCGAAACCCGCGCATAGCCTATCTTTCTGCTTCCCATCCGTCACCTCCTGTTCTTTGTATTTGATTTTGCATAAAGGAAGGTTTTTGCATCGCTTTCATTTTTGTCTCCTGTTCGCGTTGAGGTGCCCGCAAAGCCGCAGTTTCCCACACCTGTTATTTTTTGATTGATCATGTGTTGCTGATTTCTTAATACGTTCATAAACCTTCCTTTATGAACATCAAAAGAGGAGTGATAGCCATGGGGGTGGCGCTGCTTTTAGTAGGCTATCCACAAATTTCAGCGGCTGATACGCAGCAGGATATTTTTAAGAGTTCCACTGTGATTCAGTGGAATAAAGATCAGCAACGGTTTTTTCTTGAAGCATCAATACGAATGGCTGGGCTTATAGCTGCCAGAAACAGCGCTCAACAATCAAAGTGCCTTGATGAATGGTATATTCAGAAAGAGGCACAGCGCCATGAAGCTATTCTCCAAAAAATGGCTGAATACCCTGATTACCACCCATCAGGAATAATTCTCGCTTATTTAGAAAAACAGTGTGGCAGTCTGGTTTATGTAACAAAGCGTTAGAACTTGGGCACACTGACATTTAACGATGATTGAGGCGCAATAGTTGCTTCAGCAACGTCCGCTGGTCTTAACTCAGCTTTAATTTCCTCAGGCGCACCCTCAATTAATTCTTTCTGCATACCGCGCACATCTTCTTCGGTCAGGTCATCCTTGTGCTCTTCAAGCTCATGCTGAATTTCACCGACGCGGGTTTCGTATTCTCTGTACTCTTCAATTTTATCACGGGTCTGTTGAATGCCCTCAGCATTATCGCGCTGCTCTTCATAGGTTGGGCTACCATCACGCCAGACAATTGTTGCTGCATCTTCCTCTGATACAGAACGGCCATCTTCATAGCGGGCGTCGCCATTCTTATCTTTGAAAACCAGACTGCCATCATGCAAACGCGTGGCGCGCTCAAGCATTATTCCTCGCTGTACTTGCTGTCGTTCCAATACGCCATTCAAACCATCAATCGCATGAGATGCTAACAAGGCCGCACGATTGGCAAGATCAACCGTTTCATTATAGAGCGCCATAAACTGCGCTTGTTGTTCCAGTGTCAATTGATGCAGTGCAAAGCGATGGAAGTCGCGTTCTTCACGTTGTTTTTCTAATGCAGATGCTGTGGCTGACTCGGGAATAAACCGCTTGAGTCTACCCGTATCAGCTTGCGACAGCTCATGGTGATAATCGTCGGCATTATGCCGTTTTAAAGTATCACGCTCTGTCACCTCATCCCGCATAGGGTATCTTTCTCTGAATTCAACTTACAGTATATATTAAAAGCCAGATCAGAGTCAAAGTTACATTAGCAATGACGAGTGCAGCGGTATGCTTAATCTAAACAGTCTTTCCGCTGCTGTGCTGCTTTTCGTGCTTTGGAATGGGTGGGTTTGCCACGGGAACGATCTTCTTGGGCTGCGGGCTGCATATCATCGCGTTCAGTGGGAAGATTGCTTTTACATCTGCCCGAGCGTGTGCGTCCTTTAACTTTAGCAGCCTTGGCATCTCCATCATGCAAGAGTTCCTGATCGGAACGGCGCTCATTCTGTGTTTTGGGATGGCGAAATACAGACATTCCGCATTGTAACGCGCTGCAACCAACAAAAACAGCATTTTTCAATGATTACAGCTCTAGCAACAGCACGTTGTACCATAATCGATATTGCAACAATTAGCGTTTGAACGAGCGGATAAGAGTATCTCTGCTTTCTTACCACTGTCATCCAAATCAAAATTCCTTTTCAAGCATCTGATGTGAGCCAGAAGCGCGTCCATCACCGCCCCTGATTAATGATGTGTCTGGCAGACGCAGGGATATCCGCAAGGGTCAAGATGAACGGCTGCGCCGCCCTTGCGGATATCCCTTTTGCGCCTGCCTTTTAGCCACACATCAGGGGCAGCGATGGTCGCACTCCACGGATCAAACCAAACAAAAGGAAAAATATCATGTCTAATAACACCAGCAAAAAACCCTCACACAGCGTCTACACCGTCCGCGAAAACGGCAAAAGCGGCGGTAGCGATTACTGGACACGCATAGGCGCAGCTTTCGCACACAATGATGGAAAAGGCTTCTCGGTCATGTTGGATGCCCTGCCACTGGACGGCAAGATCACCATCCGTGCCAACGAACCAAAAGACAAAGCCACCTCATAATCATCAGCACCATCAGGCGGGAGAGCGTGCTTTCCCGCCAACGTAAAAAAAGGAACACTATAATGACCTATCTCAATCACATCCATCCCGGCGACTGCATCCCGTTTATGCAGCAGCTTCCCGAAAACAGCATAGACTTAATCGTGACCGATCCACCATATCTGGTGAACTACACAGATCGCACAGGGCGCAAGATTGCCAATGATATAAACCATGACTGGCTGGAACCCGCTTTTACAGCTATGTACCGTGCCTTGCGCCGAGACAGCTTTGCCATATCGACTTATGGTTACAGCCACACTGATAAGTTTCTTCACGCCTACCAACGCGCGGGATTTCGTATCGTCGGACATTTTGTCTTCGTCAAACATTATGCCTCCCGCACAGGCTATACCGAAGCCCGCCACGAATGTGCATACCTGCTCGCCAAGGGCTATCCGAAAACCCCGAATATATCACTGCCCGATGTTATGCCATGGGGCAAATACACAGGCAACCGATTGCACCCAACCCAGAAACCACTGGAAATCCTGAAACCGCTGATCAAAGCCTACTCAGATATTGGCGATGTCGTTCTCGACCCCTTTGCAGGATCAGGTTCAACACTTCTGGCAGCAGAACAGCTGCGCCGCTCATGGATCGGCTGCGAGATGGATCAAACCTATCACCGCAATGCCATCAACCGCCTCAAAGCCTATCAGGCCAAGGCTGCATAACTTTAACCACCCATAATAAGGAGACTAACGATGACTAAACTTTCACCACTACAACACGCCCTGAATGCAAACATGCTGATTATGGAGTCTCATCTCTGCACCATGTTGGAGAATATCCAGATTGCCCGACACTATGTCACTGATGACCACAATCTCAATGCTGCAATCGGCACGTTATTACAGGATGCCGAAGGCTATCAACACCTTGGCGCATTGTTTGATGCCACGCTGGCGCTGCATCGTCAGGCCGATATTGTTGAACGCTATCAACATGAGGAGGGGTAATCATGGCATTGACACACGATCAGATTATCGCCGGATTCCGCTGTGCAGTCACCAGTTTCGCCAATGCCGAGGCGCGGTGGCAGCAGCGGGCAGCTGATGGATTAACCGATCAGGATTTGCACGATGCGATTCGCTATGAGCTTGGCATTGCAGGGGGCAGTAGTGCCCGCAGTGACCGCCCCGATGTCGCTTATGAGGGATCAGGACTGCGTATCTGGATTGGCAATCATCTCAACCCGTGTATTGATCCGCCAACGCTGGATGGTCGGCACACTATGGCCATGGCACGGCAGGTGTTCGGGATTGTTAACCCTGATGATGGCCAGTTATCGCTATTTTAGTAGTGGTTGTTGACCATCATTCTGGCGATGCTTTGTGTTCTGAGCATCGCTTTTTTAGTGGCGGTTTTACCCGACGGTTATGGCCGCTCTCGTGTTTTTTGCTGTATTCGGCGATTGCTTCGCGGCATGGGGCGTTAGTGTTCTGTGCTTCTTACGCCATCGGCCTGCGCCCTTGGACTTCCTCGCATTTTATGTTGCTGCGGTCTTGTCGCTTGCTGTCGTTGAGGCTTTGGTTGATTGCCTCATTGGGGGCTGTACTCCTATTGACCGATCATTTTGCTATTTTCATTTGTTGGGTTCTGTCCACTGTTGCGTGGCATTGTATTGCTTGGTCGTGGGGTTTGCTCTAGTGTCGTTATCGTAGGGTACCTTGCCTTTTTACCGCCGCTCGATTTTAGTTTTACGATGGTTGCTAGCGCGTTACTCTCGCGTCAGTGTTTCGCAGTGTTTTTATTTTCGAACTTTGGTTTCGTGTTCCTGCCCATCTTTGCCACTGTGTCTGAGCCAGTGGTGCCGATTGTTATCGCTTACTGTCTGGATGGGCGTGGTTGCCAGTCCTGTATTACTTCTTTGCTGAATGGCTTTTTGCCTTGGCAGCGATTCGCCTGAGCCGTTCGTTATTGCCCGTACTTTCTTTTAGTTTCGCTTTTGGCGGCAGCGGGTCATTGCCTGTAGTACGGCTGTATTACGGTGTCCTGCGGACTGGTTTTATCTCTTTCGACTAACGCAAGATGTGCGTGTACTACGTCCACGCCATGCTTGGCAGGGAGACATGCTGTCTCCCGTGCACCCTCTGCTAGTTTAATGGACTTATGGTCGGTGATCTTGAACAAACGATTAATCTTCAAAATCTACCATTCATGACAGGCTCACTCAGATCGCGGTAGCCAATACTTAGCTATTATTGCTCACAGTGATCGGTTGATGGAGGCCAATATCTAGGCCTCTGTCGGCACCACTGGCGATAGCTATGATAACGCCATGGCGAAAACCATCACCGGCCTCTTCAAGGCAGAGGTTATCGAACGCAATGCTCCTTGGGCATAGGCTCAACATATCAAACGGAAAACTTTAAAATGGTGCATCGGTTTAACAACCAGTGCCTCCTACAACCAATTGATTATATCACTCCAACGGATGCAGAGAATATCTTCTATAAAAACTTGAAAACCATTGATACACTAGTAGCCTAATTTTCGAACAAAATACTCTCGATAAACTCTGCGCTGAACCCAGTTATGGGCCTGTTATGCCACCCATAAACCCTGATCGCAGAAATTGGAAGTAATGTGCTTCTTTATCCTGCATCTCAACCATGCACGAACCTCTGGCAGTTAGATCACTAATCAAGGGAGTATCCTGCTCCCTCCGATCTCCAATGACCATTTCATAGAGCCGACATTTATCGAGACAGGACGCCAAAGCAGACTACAAACCTTCGTTCGAAACCTTCTCTTCTATGTCAGCAAGGATTGGCGGGCGCTCTTGCATCCGCCATCGTCGCACCACGTTGGCTACATGATCCGCTTCGGCCCTGTCTGCTTCCCATAGTGCTGTAAAAGGAACGTCCGCGCTCTGTGGCGTGTGCTCCTCGTTGAGATCGTTGAAGCGCAGCCTTACAGGCACTACGGTGCCTTCACCAACAACTAGAGCTTCTTGCGTACGTAAGGTCGGCAAGATGCTGACCAGGCTGCGCACTGAATCAGGAAGCGCGCGCTGGACGAAATTCTGATCCTGCTCATTACTCATGCGCAGCGCAATCAGCGTGTTGCATTGTGAAAGGATCGACTCGGCCAGCTCGGAGGGGCGTTGCGAGATCAATCCCAGCCCTACGCCGTATTTCCGGCCTTCCTTAGCGATCCGCGATAATGCTTGTTTGGTCGGCTGGAACGCTGTATCGTCGCGCCGAGGCGCATAGCGATGTGCCTCTTCACAGATCAAGACTACCGGCACCTGTACTGGACGCGGGCTCCATATCGCGAAGTCGAAGATCATGCGGCAGAGCACGGAGACCACCACATCGACAACATCGGACGGAACACCCGAGAGGTCGATGATGGACAGCGGTTTATCACCTACCGGAATACGAAAATACTGACCGACGATCTCGGCAAGCTGGTCGCCCACATTTGCATCAGGACGCATCATAAAACTAAAGCGGCTGTCCTGTTGCAGCGTTTCGGCCTTACTCTTGATCTTGAGATAAGAATCCTGCTTCGAAGCCTGCGTTGGCATCGCCGCATCAATATGCGCCAACATGTCACCGAGACGGTATGGAACCGGGGTATCGACCGTGATCTTCTCTGTTGGAATACCATCCGCGCCGAAACCGCGCCGCGCTGCCAAGATGGCATCCTTGAGAATGTTGGTCTGACTGGTCGCGACATGCTCCGTCTTGCCGATAAAAAGCTCGACGCTCTCTTCGAAGTTCAAGAGCCAGTGCGGCAGGTTAAGCGTGGTTGGATCAATTACTTCTGCAAGATCAGGAAAAGCGCGTCGATACTCGTTATGCGGGTCGAGCAAGATCACATGGGCTCGCGGCGCGACCTCCAGAATTGAGCGCAGCAACACCGTGACTGTGCAGGATTTCCCGGCCCCTGTGGTGCCCAGGATAGCAAAATGCTTACCCAGCAGTTCGTCAGTCAGCAGATAGACAGGCAATGACGCGGCTTGCGAGAGCGTGCCTACATGAACGCTCGGCTTGTCGGGACGGTTATATATCCGCTGAAGCTCAACAACACTTGAAACGAATATTCCCTGCCCCGGAAGCGGGTAGGTCACCACACCGCGCTGAAATACAAAGTCATTTTCGTTGAGGCCCGTTCGCACTGCTTCACCGAACAGTTCAATTTCCAGCCACTTTGCGTTTGATGCCCCATCATCCGTTGCGTCGCGACCGGTAACAGTCGCGCCATTTAGCATGGTTTCAGTCATCCGAAGTGCTGTCACCACGCCGAAGACAAGCTTGTCGCCAGCTTCGATCTTCACAATCGAACCGACCTGTCCGACCGTATATCGTCGGCTCTTGTAGGTTCGGTAAAGATCTTCTACCGTCCCCTCAAGCTCACCAATTACCTTGGAGCCAGAGACCTCGACCACGCGGCCTATTTTTAGGATCGGATCGCTCATCAGTTCCCCCCGGCAATATAAGAAACGAGATTTTCGAACCGCCACAGATCTGCTTCCAAGACATCCGAAGACGATTCCACATCAAGGGCATGTCCAACGAAGCTGCCATTGTCCTTGCCGCCAATGAAGACGCTAAAGCGGGAATCACAGCGATCACAAAATGCTCGCAAACGCTGGTCTTGCTTAACGCGATCCTGCTCCGGTCCTACGAAGGCAATAACGGTGAGATTGCTTTGCGGTGAATTTATAGCATCGCAAATTGCTTCGTTGATATGTTCGTCATTAAAGCTGTAGCCCAAGACAACCAGATGGTTGTTGACGCCGGTTCGCCGAAGCCGATTTCGAAACCGACCAATCAGAGTTTCATATACGCCATACTGGGTTTGCAGATATTTTTGCTCAGAAGGGTACACCACCACTGGCTCATTGGCGGCATCTTCGTTCGCATTGCGCCCACGCCGTACATGACCACCTGCATCACGTGTCCAGTTGATAGAGCCGTGGAGCTTGTGAATTCGGTATGCTATTCCCGACCCCGCCTCATCAAAGGTTTGCGGATCGAACCAAGCGCGATTGGTGCCGCGAAAGCCATCAGAGTATGGCAGCCGGAGAGAATCCAGACTCGCCTCAAGCAGCGTGTCGTAATTCAAGCTAAAGATATCGCGAGGGCCGCGTTCACGCGCGCCGCGCAGGCGCTGCAAGAAGCGTTTGTGATGATCGCTCGCCTGCCAATCATCTGCTACTTCGCTGACGATGCGCTTCTTGATTTCGGTGAGCCATCCATCGATTTCATCGACGGTAAGACCATGTGCCTTGGCAGTCGTAATTGTGCTCAGAATCTCACGGTAGCGGACCAGATAATTGATTAAGTCTTCGATTGTCGGAGGGCGATCAGAAAGCGGCTTTAGTCCGCCAAATTGAGCAAGTAGTTTCTGATCCAATCCGTCCAGAACGTTTTCGGTGAGTTTGCCGATCAGAGGCATGTTTGCGCAGGCACTGCAACCTGCCCCAACCAGAAAGCAGGTGTCGTTGCCGGTCAGCCATTCGATGATTTGTTCACGGACATCGCTACTCATGTTGCGACCCTCACTTTATGCCGCTGCACATTGCTCATGATGGCACCGGCACGGATTCAATGATTTCTGTGTCTTCGCAAGAAAGGCTGAACAGCGCGCTCACCTGGCGCTCAAGCTGCGCCCGTGCTTCATTGGCCGAACGCTCGCGCCGTGTCCGTTCATGAGGAGTGCGCGCGGCATTCAACGCTTTGAGAGCATTTACAACTCTCTCGGCTTGCTGCTCAATTGCTGCCTTGGCTGCCTCATCCTTGGGAACGGGGATAGGCAGATCTTTGATGAACTGCTTGCCGTGGGAATAATACCCGCCCCTGAATACACTGGTATTCGTCCGAATCATCGCCTCATAGAGCGGATGGTTCAGAACAGCCAGCAGATAGAGCGTCGAGATAGGAGCCTCATCCTTGGCACGGATCATATAGTATGGACCGTTGCCGCCGCCAGTGATGATTGTGTTCGACTCATCATAGGCATAACGCGGCTCGCGGGAGAGTACGGGCAGTATGATTTTCGGGCTGTCGAACTTCGTCAGGCTTTGCGAGCGTCCATACTGGTAGAATTGCCGCTCGTCCGCTGCGCCGCCGCCAACGTTGCGCCCTTCGAGCGCCGTGCGCCGCGCGCTCAAGTATTCCAGGCAACGCGGGTAATTTTCCGCCATTTCATTAGGCTGCAATAACCGGGCGCGCAGCTTGCCTTTCGGCATGCTTACCAGCTCGTACGGAAAGATCATCCAGGCGTTGGCCTCGGGCTGATCAAATGCGTCAAACCGCACATCATGAAGGCAGGGACGTAGGATGCCCCTCTCAATCGGCCATTCTCGGCTGTCCCACTCGATCCAGACACGATCATCATCGGAACGCGTAGGGTGCAACAGATAGATTTCATCTTTGCTGGTCTGAACGCCAACCTCGATGTTCGCGAGCGCTTCCAGCCTTCCCGGCACTTCGTTCTTGATCCGGGTAAAGAGGACGCGCACATCTTCCTGTCCGAACGTCCAGGGCTCTTCGCTTAGCTCAGCAGCGGGCATGGATGACACAGTGCCCGCCCGGCCATAGCGCCATTCTTCCAACGGACCAGCTTGCTCCACACTGACCGTTTCGGGCCCGGCGCGATCCATGACCAGAATGCAGGTATAGTTGGACGTGCCACGCCCGAAGACCTGTTTCACCCCGAAATTCACGATCTCTTCCAGCACCGGCGTGCGGGTCAGGAGGCCGCGCAGCAACCGGCCTGAGCGGATTGTCATGAATTTGTTGGGGACGATAACGCCAATGCGCCCTTGATCTTTAACCAGCCTAATCGAGCGTTCGATGAACAGGGCATATTTATCGAAATTATCTTGCCGCGCGGTGGTGTAGGGCGAGCCCGCCGCGTGATAGAATGCTGCCTCTTCCGGCGAGTAAGTTACCATGTTCTGAATGCGGATATAGGGCGGGTTGCCAACAATAACATCAAAGCCGCCAGCGGCCATCTCATTAGCAAACTCGTCTTCCCAGCGAAAGGGATTGATTACGTCATGCAACACCGCTGGTAGCTTGCCGCATGCGGCCTCCCATTCCTGCGTACTCACAAGAGAATTGCCGCAGCGAATATGGCTTTCGAGCGCTGGTAGTGCTGCATGCTTCTTGCGGCGCACATAGTCTTTTAGCGCGGCCTCGCTTTCATCCTCGATGAGCTTGAGCAGCAGGCTGAATTGCGCAACCTCAACAGCATTTGCATCGATATCGACCCCGCGCAGATGCGCAAGTAAAATGCGGCGCTTCTCATCGAAAGTCAGCCGCCAGAGGTTTTCACCGACCTGATAAATGGTACTGCCGCTATGGCGCTCAGGGCCATCGGCGACATACCAATCCAGATAGTGGCCAAGCAGATAATCATAAGCCGAGAGCAAGAAGATACCCGAACCGCAACAAGTATCGGCAAGAGTGAACGCAAGCAGATCTTCTGGTGATCTACCAGTCAGGAAAGGGCCAACGGTACGAGAGACGATAGCATCCGCGATGAAGCTAGGCGTCGAGACCACGCCTCCGCTTTCGCGGACCTCGGGCTTGCTGATTATCTCGACACTGCCATGCTCAACGACGATGACTTCACCAAGGAATTGCTCGTAAATCTCCCCAAGCACCTCCGTCTCGACTACAGCGAAGGTATAAGGGCTGAGAGGATAATAGAGATCCGCGATGATACCTTGCAGCACAACATCGCTGATCCGGATACAAAGTGGATCATCATCAATTAACCGGAAGAGGCCAGAATCATAGAATTCATCGGCGCGGCGCAAAAGATTCGTCAGGGCATCAAAGGTAGCGCTACCATCAAGATTTTTCAGCGTCTCGTATTTTTCGATTTCGCGGTCTTCGCAAATTCGCAAAAACACAATGCGCGAGAGAAAAAGTTGCACCGCATAGGTTAACTCTTCAGAACTGAGCCTAGGAGTGTTTGCGTGAATGTCAGCAGCTAATCGCGCCCGCCAACTACGGACCTGATTTAAAAAAAAGTCATCAAATTGCTGCGCGCCATGGCGCGTCGTGTCAATGGCAAAGCGCCTGTCGAATTCACCCGAGAGCACACTTTCCCGTGAGAGCAAAGACCAAATCTCATCAAAGCGGGTTTCGAATTCATTATAGTTGAATAGATGCAGTCTTGCGACATGCGCATCATCGGTTTCGCGCGGCACCGGCTTGCAATCATAAATGACAAGTTGGTGGAAATTAGTGACAACCGAGATTGGTAAGCTCGCTGAATACCCATAGCGCCGCGTCTGAAATGCTGGTGCGCGATCACGGTCAATGCGTACGCTTGGCTTTTTGGCTTCTATGAAAATCTTGCGTTGTCGCGCAAGGCGAAGCTCATAATCTGGCCGCTTGGACAGCCGCTCTTTCCCGACCTCAACGGTTGCCTCTTCGATAACCTCGCGGTAAATAAGCGGTTGGGCGCTGCGATTATGAACGTCCCATCCAAGCGCTTCGAGCAACGGCGTTATGAACTCGGTGCGCGCCTGAGTCTCGTTGTAGCCAGGACCAACGTAATCAGCCTCATTGCTGCGGAAGCGTTGGGCCAACTCGGCCACGCAGGTAAGGGCCTGTTGTTTCGCATCATTGTTGTCGGCGGCGAAAGCTATAATTCCGGCTTGCGCATCATCTCTCATCCCTGACTCCGCGCTTTCTGACCAGCACGGCGGCGTGAAAGCCGCCGGTTCCGCATCTTCTCCCAGATGCCGCGTAGCATCGCACATTCGGCCTTCGAAAGCCCTATTTGGCGCATCAAGATGCGACGGTTGTTTTCTTCGAGCACGGTCTCAAGCCTCCCGGCGCGGATTAATGCGTCGCAATCTTCGAGCGGCAGGGCATCGCCAAGCTGCGCGGGCATTAGCAGTTTTTGCGCTTCAGTCGGTTCCAGCTCCAGAACGCCACCCCCATAGCTGCGCCCTTCGATTTCTGCCGAAGCCGCCGTCAAATAGCTATAGCTATTGGCAACGATGCTATGCGGATCGCCGCCATGGCAACGCATACGGTGGATAGTATCGGTCGCCGTAGCTTCGGCCTGATTAAGAACAATGCGGGGAAAGTCATAAATCTGGCGGAATACAAAAGCATCGGGCACGTAGACCGAGGGCACTGCATACCATGGCGTTCGTACCGAGCATTTATAGCCCTTGTGCACCTCTTGGTCTTCGCCAAGCTTAATATAACTGGCAAGCGCCCCTATGGGCTTCGTGCCATTGATCGGTGCTAGATGCAGAAGATGCACCCGCTGATCTTCATCAGCCAGTGCGCGCCACCCGTTCTTATCAACTATTGCGCCATCCAAATGCGCGGAGCGTCCAATGAGTGGCGTAGTAAAGCGTTGAAGGCTCAGCTCTTTTACCTCGCTTTCTCGCAGTACAAAAAACTGGTTTTTTCCTGTGACCACTCCGACATTGACCGATGCATATGCGCCTAAGTCTGTCGTACTATCTCCCGCTCGCAACGCACGCATGAACGAAATCTCATCGGCACTCAAGAAGTATTTAAGCCATTTTTCGCTGTCATGGCAGACCGTTTTGGGGGATGCGCTGCGCAATACTTCGAGGGGCGTGCGCTTCAGAATACCGGCGACCGAGTCGCTTTCGGTGAGATTGACCTTGCACGGATTGCTGGCCGATACCGCAGGACGCGGTTCATCAGCGAGCAGGAGCAGTACTTCCTGCTGCGCCTTTTTGAAGAACAGCTCGTTGCAAGCGATTAGATCGACGCGGCCAAACCTATCTGTCAAAAATGAGCGCAACTGCGCTGCATAACTTACCTGCAAAAGCTCTGCGGGAAGGACCAGCGCCATGCGCCCGCCTTCCTTAAGCGCCGCCGCCGCCGCGACAACAAATGGCACCCAAATGTTTGTCAAGCGATTAGGCGAGAGCCCATGCTGATGCATTATATCCATCGCACGGCTGCGATGGGGCTCTGGGAAACTTTGATAACGTATGAAGGGCGGGTTGCCGATAACGGCATCAAATTCCGGACGCCCGGGACTGCTCCACCACTCAAAAAAATCGCTATTTACGACAACATCGGCAGCGCGCAAGCCTAGGCCTGCCTCAAGCCTTGCGCGAGCTTTATTTGCTTCATCAGGAACAATCTCGATCCCGCGCAGATGGTTTGCGCGTGCAGGACCGTGCACACCAAGCTCTTCGAGGCGCGCGCTGGCCGCTTCAAGAAACACGCCATCACCGCAGCTCGGCTCCAACACCATCTCGCCGGATCCCCGGATCGCCCAGGTGCATAGCCATCGGGCTAGCTCGGACGAGGTGTAGTAGCCGCCGCGCAGCTTATCAGCGTCGAGTTCCGTAAAGCGTCCACTATGGGTGCGCTGGAGTGTTTCCCTTCTCGCAGTATCCACCGCTATGCTATTTACGTGCTCGTTCATCGCGCTTGTCCCACATGGAACATTAGCTGTTCGTCACGAAGCAGGCGCTCAACAGCCTTCCGTACTACCCAAGCCACCAACAATTTATTTTTCTCTGCAATTTTCGTCAGTTCCACACGCGGCTCTTCGGTCATGCTGCCCGATAGGCGGTGTGACGACTTAGGCGTTGTATTCTTTCTTGCGGTAGATGGCATAGTATTCGAATCCTTGTTTACACCATGCTACATCACTGTCGTGAAGTGTGACACCATCCTCTGGGTTTTGCCCCCAGAAAATCGTGCGCGTTGCCTGACTATGATGGTCGATAGATGATAAAACAAATAAGGAACGTACATTGTTAATCACGAAGAATCTAGAGCTAAGTTCAGGCGAACCCTTACACGACAAGCTATCGCGCGCCATGCTTGTAGTATCGACCTTGCGGGCTTCATATCCAGAAACATATCCGTAAATATTCGATCGGTACAACTTGAAATTCATATCCGCATAATTACTTGAAAATATCTGTATTACTTCCTGCTAAAGATTTTCGTGCAGACAGCAGCTTAGGGCGCTGCCCTCGGCGCACTGCGTCAAAAATAGACAAGGCCGTGTTGTCGGGTTTTACCCTCTGGCCCGCACCAACCTTGTCGATTTTCAACTCCGTTTGCACACCCGCTGTTCACCATGAGGCAAGGGTTCAGAGGCGACGCTTTCAGCGTTGCTCTGCAACCCAAACCAAAAAGGAAGAAACAGCCATGACACAATTTTACGCCCAGCCCTACGATATCAGCGCAACAGGGTTTTCTTTTGAAACCATGGAAGAGTATGACGCCAAATATGCCAAGTGCAAAAATGACTTTGGCGGTCAGGTAGAAGAATTTGAAATTCAGTTTATTGATGGTGATAGTATCGACGCCGCTTTATTTTCAGCTTTATATGTAGGCCAGTGCAATGTTCACCATTTCATTGAAAGAATAGAAGAGTGGGAGGAACACGAAAAACAAGCCTTAATTATTGCTGTTGGTGAATGTGGCTATGAGTTTGACATTGCAGATAATGATCTGAGTATTGTTGAAAACGTTGATATCTATCTAATCGATAGCTTGCGCGAACTGGCAGAGCAGTTTGTTGATGATGGCCTATACGGCGAAATTCCTGCCAATATCAGTTTTTACCTAGACTACGATAAAATGGTCCGTGACCTTGCTGTTGATTACAGCGAAACCCGTATTGATGGCACAAACATCGTTTATCGCTGCGAATAAGGGAGAGCTGGATCATGATACACTATATGACATGGGGCAGACATCCCGACTATGCGGGTGGGCAATGGATCAAGTTATTCAGAGGCAGCAATGTTTCTGATACCACCCACCGAAAAGCACAGGGATTTGAATTGCGCGTAATGCCTGTGCTTTTTCATCCTGAAAAAACAGTTTCCCGTATTCTGAGCGAAGACAATAAGAAAGAGGTATTCATACGAGCCGTAACAAGCATGGCAGGAGCAAAAAAGCGTTGGAAAGAACGTGCTGAAACAGGCCTTGATGAGCAGAGTTTATACGACGCCCTGCGGTATGAGCTTGGCACTGCATGTGGCAGCGGTTGTAGTGACCGTATCAATATTGCCTATCAAGGTGCGGGGCTTAAAATATGGGCAAGCTGGCAGTCGGTAAATCATTGTATTGATACCCCAATTTTTGAGGGCAAACATACCATGGCAATGGCGCGGCTTGTTTATAGTATTTGTGATCCTGATGATCGGCAGCAAAAGCTGTTTTAGCTTTATAAAAATCGCCAATGCCGTGACGGGCATTGGCGTAATGCTGCGCAACCATCATTGATGCTGGCGTTCTGGCCCATAGACTGCTCGATCAGGCACATGCTTTTGCGGTTCTGTTTTTGAAGGTGATAATGATGCTTGTTCAATAAATTCCTCTCGTAATGCTACAAAATTCTGTTGTTCCAATGGCATTGAAATTTCTGGCTGCGCCTGCGGCGCGCGTTGTAAAACAGACGGTATATTTGTTTGAGGCGGTTGCAAAATTTCCTTATCCTTACTGAACGATCGGTAAATCTTTTTAACACCGCTATAGAAGCGCTCTTTAATAGAGTGCTCTTGGGTTTTGATCTGCCTAGTTCGTAGATCAGCAAAATCCAATGTTGAAAGCTTATCGCCATCTCGACCAAGCATACGGCAAAGGCGGTTATGATTCTTAAAATCGCTCTGTGCCGCATAGACCTGTAATTTGTGCTTGTGGCGGCTCATCGCCACATAGCTCGTATGTTTATCAAAATGCGGTGTAGTGAGAACATACGCTTCATCAACAGTAATGCCCTGTGATTTATGGATGGTCGTGGCATAGCCGAGTTGAAGATGACTGTAGTCTGCAGGGGAGAAAGATACGGTTTCACCATTATCCAGTTCAACATGGAATAATCCATCTGCTGCATCACAGAGCGTACCAAAACTGCCATTCATCACACCAAGCTGCGCATCATTCTTGCGGAACAGAATGCGGTCACCGATGGCAAAGTCTTGTTTTGCTTGATATTCGATATCACCATCATTCACGATAATATCAGTGGCCATATTCTTAGCAGACACAACACCTGATTTGACCATTTCAGCTTTGATCAGCTCGTTTAGATCAGCAACATCTTTTCTCGTATAGGCCAGTACCAAACGCCGCGTGTCGCGGTTTGCGTTGTAAGATCGCATCATATCATCTACGAGCTGTTTTTTGGCCGCTGTCCGGTTTTTACCGCGATGAATACAGCCCTCATTTCTGTATACTTGTAATGCCTCCGCTATGTTGCCTTTTGCTAAGGCCTTCGTAGCATCGCGCTGCCACTCAGTTTTTTGGCGTCGCACCTCGGTGATACTTGCCGATTCATGACGATCTAATAAATTCTGAAACGCAGTACCTGCCTCAATTGATTGAAGCTGCTGCGGATCGCCAACCAACACAAGTTTTGCGCCAGATTCCTGACAAAGCCCCATGATGTTGTTTAACTGTCTGGTTGATACCATCGCCGCTTCATCAACAATCAGCACATCGTTTGCCGTTAGCAATGCGCTTTGAATAAAGTCTCGTTGTTTAGCTGAGAGTGGTTTATCTGCGTTACTATCCATGATCTCTTTGGCGAGACGGATGCGATATTCCAGTGAATGCAGGGTAGAGGCACTCATGCCAATCTCTTTTAATCCCGCAGCTGCAATGCCAGACGGTGCCGCCCCGCGAACACGATAGCCTTGCGCTTCATAAGCGTTTCTTGCGCCCGCCATAATCGTGGTTTTACCTGCGCCTGCCACACCGACAACTAAAGACAACTGATTGTTACTTGTCATGTGCCTCAAAGCACTGGTCTGCTCATCATTTAAACAGGCTGCGCCATTTGTTTCTTCTGAAAGCTTTGTGTTGAGCGATAATATGGCACGCTGTACGGCATGGTCATCAACAGCATGAGAATGGTTTACCGCCATAGTTTTTGCAGTGTCGCAAAGCGACTGCTCAAGCTGCATCATGGCTTCAGTAGTGAAAACGGCGTGTTTACCACGTTGCCCAATTTTAATGAGGTTATCTGATTTCAGTATCTCAGTCATCAACGTGGAGCGTTTCTCGCTATCTTTCACAGCAGCATAAAGCACACGTTCCATCGTTTTCGGTGTGAAGGCGGCATGATAACGGGTGATCAAACTAATTGCAGCATCAACGCTCAACTGCTTGTGTTTGAATGGCGATGGCGCATCAAGCTGCTGCACGTGCACCTGCGCCAGTCTTTGTCGCACGTCATCTAACGACGGTAACTCTGATTCATCACCAAGACGTGCCCTGACGTCTTTGGTATTAATACCTTTGGGGAGCTGTTTCGGTACGGAATAGACTTCGCAATGACTATCTATGGCAACGAAACGCCCTGTATCGCCCCGTGCCAAATAATAGCCGCGCTCTGACAATGCATGCTCGAAGCTGATGCGGTCATCAGATTGAGCCCATGCCTCCTGAAAATCATGCTTTACATCAGCGGCACTTTTGCCAACACGCTTCGCCTGCTGATGCTCATCATGCGTATAATTGTAGGGGCTGCTTTCTTCTCTGTTTTTATAGCCTTTGGGTATTTCCCACCCATGTCGGATGAATAATTCATGAGAGAGCTTATTCAGCTTTTCGCGGTCATAAGCCATATGAATGGCTTTCATCTGGTCAATGTTGATCCGCGACCACACGACATGGGCATGGCGGCGACCATTCTTTTCGTGGAATACGATAGCACGCGGCTGACCCTGCAAGCCTAGCCGCTGCTCTGCATCCTCAACAGCTGTTTCAAAATCAGCAATTGTGGCTGTTTCACCTTTTGGCGGGTTGAGCGACAGGGAGTAGAGATACTGCTTACATTTTGTACCACGGCTAATGGCATAGGTTTCATTTAGGGCACCCACTAAATCAGATGAGATAAAGCCGCGCAGCTCGTGCACTTCAACAACTTCATTCTCATCTTTCAATAAATGCAGCGCTAAATCCTTCGCACCGCTGCGTTGATTACCTTTTAGAATCATCCGCCGCCACAACTCTGTGGTTTCACGCCGAGCGCCATAATCAGTGCCAGCTTGATGGTATGGATATCGTCACAGGCACAATCAATCTTCTCTTCAATCTCTTCTGAAATATCAATGTGGCCTTGAGCTGCGGCTAAAGACAGCGCCAACATACTGGTCGCCAGTTCGGATTGCCCGAACATGCCGAGCAGCCGCGCCATCTCTACCGCATCAATCGCTGGCTCTTTCTGTTTTTTCTGATAGCGGACAGGGCGAAACGATTCTGCATCGCCAAATAGCTTCTGGCGGATATAGCTACTTAAGGCGATAGCACCAGCCGCTTGTTTGATCTGATCTTTTTCCTCCTGTGTAACGCGAATGGTGAGTGGCACAGAGCGGGGCTGTTTCTTATCCTTAGAAACTGCATTAGGTGCAACCGCATCAAAATCATCGCGTAATGCTGGAAAAATATTTGAAGAATTGCTCATAAGCCCAACTCCTCAAAAGTGTGTTTGATATCAATATCGGTCGTGTTAAGTTGCTCTTGAATGTCTGCTAATTCATCAAATAAAGCGTTCAAGCTTTGCCCCTCAAGGGGCACCATTTAAACTATTAGTATTTAATAGTATTTTCTAAAATATTGTCAGATTTTTTCATTTTGGGAGCACTATACTTTTCTTCGCGCTCGTCACTACTGCTCATGGCGCTGGTGGGTGTTCAGGCGTACGCTTTAACCGGCCAGTCTCCAAATCGATTTCACAATACTGATCGTGGTCAAAAAAAGCATTGACTTTAGAGGAAGATTCAACATTGAATCCAACATAGGTATTGATCGGCCTTAATGCTTATCCTCTCCACAGAACATTTCCTTCCTTGTCAACGCAATACGTATTTCTTGTATAGTCTATATCTCCAGGCTTCACAGTATCTTATTTTGGCAAAATAGCCCCATCCCGTTTAGCTGTACTCACGATAACCAACAGTTTGTTCCCAGCTGAAAAAACCTTAGGCCCAAGTCCAAAGTCAGTGATATCGTAATCAAACGGCACATGCTTGCCATTCACATAAAGTTTTCCTTCCTCTACTTTCCATGAGATTGGCGAAGTGATAATCCTTTATACCATTACCAATTTGGTACTTCTATCACACTTTCAATCGTTGAATCATCGAATCTTCTGTGTATTTAAATACGACTGAACCGCCCCGAGTTAAGCGGCTTGCAAAGATTGTATGGTTTGATTCGTTTCTGCGACAATCTTACCTATTTCAGTTGTTAAGGCGGCTGAGCGCAAAGCCAGATTTTTTACTTCTGTTGCCACTACGCCAAAACCATTGCCTGCTTCACCAGCGCGGGCAGATTCGACCTTTGCATTTAATGAGAGTAAATTTGTTTGCGAAGACACATCAGAAATACTGCTGGCAATACGGCTTATTTGCCCCAGAACATCTGTAAGTTCTGCAATGGCATTGCTTCTGGCGGTCATATCAACACCATAGGCAACGGTACGGGTTAATTTACCTTCTGCACTATGAATGGGTTGAACAGTTGCGGAAAATACAGCAACTTTGTCGGCATTCAGGCTAAATCGCAACTCTTTGGTAATCGCTTCCCCCTTTGAAATTTTTTCCTGATCTTCCGTGCTGAATAGACTGTCATAGTCGAAAGAGGAAAGATTCAGCGCGGCCTGCTGGCTATCTACGCCTAGTGCCTTAATCGCTACATCATTTGCCCTTACGGGGGTGTTTTTATGATCCCATTCTAGCACTATGTTAGATTGTTCAATAGCAGCCATTCTTGTACCTGAATCAATAGTTGCAAGTTTTGTTTCAGTAATATTCACCTGGACAGAAATAAACCGTTGTAAAGAACCGTCATCATTAAATATTGGATTTATTGACAGGTATATCCAATAGGGTTCACCACTACGCGTATAGTTCATAATCTCTTCATAGAATGGCTTTCTTTGCTCTAGTTTCTTGCGAATACGTTCAACAGTTGCGCGGTCTGTGTGTTGTCCCTGCAGTAAATGGCCAGGTTTTTTGCCGATAACATCATCAGATTTGTAGCCGGTCAGCCGTTCAAAGCCCGGGTTTATATATTCAATATACCCTCGGGCATCTGTAATAATAACGCTGTTATCTGTGCCGTCCGCCACCAGGGAAAGAATGTTGAACTTTTCCTGGTTCTTTACTTTCTCTGTAATATCAGTTGCAAACTTTACAATCTTGAAAGGTTTGCCGTTCATGTCAAAAATAGGGTTATAACTGGCTTCTATCCAAATATCTCGCCCATCTTTAGTGATGCGTTTGAACTGGGCGGCTTGATATTCGCCACGCCTCAAACTTGCCCAAAACTCCTTATAACGTATGTCTGATTTTGTTTTACTGTCAACAAAAATGGAATGATGCTTGTTCTGCACTTCGTGTAATTTATAGCCAACTGTTTTCAGGAAATTGTCGTTAGCGTCTATAATAGTGCCATCTAGCCTGAATTCTATAACGGCCTGAGACCTTCTAAGTGCATTAATCTGACCTTCAAAATCAGCATTTTTCAGCTTTGTAGCTGTAATATCTGTAGCATATTTTATAACTTTAACTGGTTTGCCACTCATATCTAAAATAGGATTATAGGATGCTTCTATCCAGATTTCCCGGCCGCCTTTACCGATGCGCTTGTATTGCCCTGAAGCGTATTGCCCCTGTGACATATCTTGCCAGAACTGTTTATATTCCAGACTGTTAGCATAATTATCTTCTGTAAATATTCTGTGATGCTTGCCTTTAATTTCTGATAATTCATAGCCAACAGCCTGTAAAAAATTCTTATTCGCATCTACAATATGGCCTGTTATGTCAAATTCAATAACGGCTTGTGATTTGTGAATTGCTGCAATCTGCCCTTCAAAATTGGCATTTTTTAGTTTATCTGCTGTTATATCAGTGGCAAATTTAACCACTTTAAATGGCTTGCCATTAGCATCGAATATCGGACTATAGGAGGCCTCAATCCAGATTTCTTTACCGCCTTTGGCGATACGTTTATATTGCCCCGCCTGATATTTTCCTGTGGCCAGGTTTGCCCAGAATTGCCTGTACTCTTCCAGTTTTTTATAAGCGTCGTCGATGAACAGAGAATGATGTTTTCCCTGAATTTCATCCAGCTTGTAACCAACGGTATTAAGAAAATTACTATTAGCTGTTATAATAGTGCCATCAACATCAAACTCAATAACAGCGTGCGATTTGTTGATAGCGTCTATTTGGCCTCTGTAATTAAGATTTTTAGTTTTGTCTGAGGTGATATTAGTTGCAAACTTCACAACTTGCGTGACAACGCCTTTGTCATTCAAAATAGGTGTGTAGGTGGCTTGTAGCCAAATGCGTTCGCCTGATTTTGCTATACGTTGAAACTCTCCCTGATTAAAATGACCGTTGGCCAAGTTATCCCAGAACTGTTTATAGTTATCCGCTTGTTGTTCCGATTTTGTAACAAATAGTCGGTGATGCTGGCCTAAAACTTCTTTTAGAGAATAGCCAACGACCGATAAAAAATTTTCGTTTGCACTGGTAATAATTCCCTCGGGTGTAAACGTAATAATCGCTTGCGATCTGTCAAGCGCGCCAACAATAGCATTATTGGTTTTTTGAGTTTTTCTAGAAAAGAAGGATAGCATTAGAAGTTATAGAAATTAGTGATACTAAACTTTAAACTTCATAAGTTTAATATATATTAATCTATCGTAAAAAGGGTGATGACTGGCATAGACTTTGTGAAGCACTATATAAATGTGTTATTAATGTTTATAAAAAAGCTCCAAAACTCTTGAAATACGAACTGAACGATTCCGAGTTTTAAATGCTTCCTACCCGCTAGTTTGTGTAAAGTTCTTCTTTAAGTATGTCGACATAGGGGAGGTAGTTTAGTCGGGTTGCCAAGGGTTTATCTAGAACAAGAGAGCTTTGCACAGTATAAGGGTAAGGAAAGACTCTTGTATTGCTTCCTGAATCTCTGACCATTCGTAGTGATCGTCTTGTATCTTTATTATAAACCTTATTGAAGACAGCTGCTTGAAGATTTAGCATAGCTACATCTGTTTCCGGTGTTTTTCGCACAGTATTGGGTAGGGTATCGATAAACGATGTTTTGGTTTTGCTGCTGGTTATGATATGAAAATTGGCCGGACTATAGGTTAGGGCGTAGTTATTATTGTTCAAGGTGTGTTGTAAAATCTCATACTCTCCTACAAGTTCGCCGGTGATACGTTTCAGGCTACCGGTTAATGTATCATCTGCAAATAAAGGCGTATCCAGATCATACAATAAACTGGACGGATCCATCGTACCAACGTGTTTTGTGGCGGCTAGGGCATTAACGCTACGCGCGGCTCTTTGTATCTTTAGCTGGCCATTACTAGAAAAACTTAGTACATAGTTTAAGCTATTGGCTCCAGTGGCAGTAAAAGTAATGACACGCGGGCTAGCATTCGTTGCAGTAATTTTATCCGCACTGGTAACGGTAACTGTGCCATTGACCTGCCCGGAAACTGTATCACTGCCTTGCAAGCCATTAACGCTATAGAGCGTTGGTGTTAAACTGATTATCAGTGGCGTTATAGGTATAGTGCTGATCAAGACTGGTGAAGGTTAGAGTCGCTTTGTTGATGGTTAGTTCATTTAACGGCGTGTTATTGGCGGTAATGGTGTACCCCAACCCCGCCAAGGTATCGCAGCAATAGCAATGTCACGAGCACCCGCATTGACGCCGTCAGCTGGTTGTTAAACTGGCAGATTGCCGGTTAAATCCGTTTCGTTATCCCCATCAATAAAACCGGCGAGGCTGTAGGCCGTGTTATCAAACTGGTTAAGGCTATTATAGGTATAGGTTTGGGTATCAGCCGTCAGGGTTAAGGTAGGCGCCAGGCTGTAAAAGAAATAACTGCTGAGATAACTGCTAACATCATCGCCATAACTGATGTTATAGCGTTTGTTCGGGCGTGCTAAACCGTTGTACGTATCGGTCAACGGGCTAGTGCTGTAAACTTGGTAATAACCGCTAGAGGCCGTTAAGGGTGTGCCTGTGTTGTAGTTAATAAAACCCGTTATCGCTCACCAGCGTAATGGCATTGCCAGTTTTACTGGAGGATATCGACCCACTGGCGCCGATGGTAATGTTAGCAGACGCGGTGCTTAAGGGGCTGATGGTTGTTAAGTTTACCGTTCCATCAACATTGCCCAGCCCTGTGGTTTTATCCCAGCCTGCCATGGCAAAGATCTGACCATTGCTGCTGATCGCCTGGTTGATGCTGAGATCATTGGTTGATAGTAAGGAGAACCTGCCACCCGTACCTGTGGCCGCCAGTGGCTGATTCCACACAAACGGCGCACTGCCCGTAGAAGCCAGCGTGAAATCTACCCCATCCCGTAAAATACGGTCAACATTGGCGGCGAATATACGTGTCTGCAATGGTAAACGTATTTGGCGCATTGCTGCTGGAAAAATCAAGCTCATTGGCCAAAATCCGAATGGCCGAGTTTGTAATATTGAACCCGCTTCTTACCCGGTGGGCAAACCAGTAACCATCATTAGGGTCACTACCGGTAAAGCTAAGTTCCCCGCCCACCGTAATAAAGATATTACCGGCGCGATTGCCGTTGTTTTGCCTGTCATCATCGCCGTGGCCAATGTTAACCGAATTATCAAGAGAGCCATCTACGACATCGGGCGCATACGGTCATAGTTTCCGATGGTGGTGATGCTAATATTACCGCTGATATCCCCACTGGATAGGCCTCCCGTGGTGGCGGCCACGGCACCATGGCCAACACTGGCGGCGGCGCCAAAATCACTGCCGCCATTTAAGGTATAATTATTGGCGGCAATCGTAATATCGCCCGCATAGGTAGAATTATACGCATACCGACCATGGCCGATAGTGGCTTCTGCATTGGCACGGCTGCCACCTGATTGGGTGATATCGCCTTTGGCTGTAACGTTGATGTTGCCTGTAGGGTTTAACAAACCGGTTACCGGGCGATAGCCAAGGCGGGCATATTCGCCAACGGTGTTGCCGCCCTGAATCGTTAGGGTATTGCTGAATAAATTGGTGCTGCCCAACCGGCTGCCCACCGCCACCGGGGTGCTGTTGGCATTTAACGTAACATTGCCACTGTTGCCATAACTGGCGGTATTGCCCATAATACTGGCTAAACTAAACGTGGCCGGTGTCGCACTGGCTTCGGTAATGCCATCCCAACCGGCAATAATGTTTAATGCCCCGCTGCCGCCGTGTTGCACACTGCTTAAAAAGCTGATGTTGCCCTGGGCTAAAAATGTCCAGGGGTTGCTAGCCGTTGCAGTACTAATAGTGTTACCGCCTACCGTGATGCCACCACTACTTTTGAACAAGGCACTATCAAGGCCGGTAATGGCCGCATTGGTGATGATGCTACCGGCGGTATTATTGGTTAAGCCCAAGCCTTCATCCAGCCAGGCCAGAAAGCTGCCGGTGCCGGTGTTGATATTGGCGTTCAGGTTGATATTGGCCGCCCCAGCATCGCGGTAGGCATCAACGGTACCACTGGCGGTGCCGGTGTTGGCCTGTAGGGTTAGATTACCGCTATCCGTGGTGATGGCGCCATTCACAATAATGCTGCGCCCGGCCTGGAAGGTTAAATCTCCGCCATTGCCAGAGGGGTTGTTGGCGGTAATGGCGCTGTTGATGGTAATGTCATTGTTGGCTTGTAGGGTTAGGTTATTCCCTGCACTTAAAAAGCCTGATAGCATGGAGGCTGATAGCCAGGTGTTTTTGTCTTCAGCTTGTTCGTAACTAAAGTCGCCTATGTTGAAGATGTAGACAGCACCTCCAACTATTCCACCGGTATCGTCACCAACTGTACCCGCTACTAATATATCACCATTGGCATTTAATGCTAAAGAGCTACCAAAAAAATCATCATTACTTAAGCTAAAGCCCGGATGATTGTTATCTAGTTTATAGCTTAATATAGGCGCAGAGGAGAGGTTAGATGTATCTATATTTAATAAATAAACAGCACCTTTACCGGATCCGCCGGTATCATCACCAAAAGCACCAACCGCTACCACATTTCCATCTGCATTTAATGCTAAAGAGCCACCAAAAAAATCACTGTCATTTAAATTTAAATTCGGGTGATTATTATTTAATGTATACCGTAAAATAGGTGTTGTAGTAAGATTGGTTGGGTCAAGATTGAAAATGTACGCTGTACCACGAGCTGTCCCCCCTGTACTATTATTAGGGCTACCTACTATTAAAATATTTCCTATACTATTTATGGAAAGTGAATAACCGAAAAAATCTACATCAGCTAGGTTTAGATCGGGATGACTATTATTTAATTTATATCTTAAATTCGGTGCGGCTGTAAGAT
This sequence comes from uncultured Alphaproteobacteria bacterium, assembly GCA_963706365.1. Taxonomy (GTDB): domain Bacteria; phylum Pseudomonadota; class Alphaproteobacteria; order JAJTHO01. The sequence continues at coordinate 1,705,419 of OY970150.1, forward strand.
TAGCCGGATCAATATTAAATAAATAGGCTGCGCCTCTTCCGCGACCTGTAGCATTAAGCTCAAGTGCTCCAATCGCTAATACATCACCAGATCCATTTAAAGCGACTGACCTACCAAAAATATCGTCGTTATTTAGAGTAAAACCGGGATGACTATTATCTAGCTTATAGCGAAAGGTAGGTAGAGTTGTAAGATTTAAAGGATTTAGATTGAATAAATAGGCGGCTCCTCGATCTGTACCACCAGTACTATCACCAACAGCACCAACTGCCAAAATATCACCAATCGTATTTAGTGCTACAGAACTACCAAAATTATCGTTGTTATTTAGAGTAAAGCCAGGATGACTATTATCTAACTTATAGCGGAATGTTGGAGCCATTGTAAGGTCATTAGGATTAAGATTAAATAAGTAAGCTGCTCCTCGGCCTGTCCCCCCTGTATTATCAAGTGGGGAAGCGACAGCTAAAATATTCCCTATTCCATTTAGTGCAGTGCCACTACCAAAAATAAAATCATCACTTAAACTAAACCCTGGGTGCAGGCTATCCAGCTTGTAATTATAGGTAGGGGTGGCTGTTAGATCAGCAGTGTTCAAGTTAAATAGATAGGCTGAGCCCCGGTCTGTACCGCCAGTGTTATCCCCTGCGGCACCCACTGCTAAAATATTACCTGTAGCGTTTAGGGCAAGGGCGTATCCAAAAAAGTCACCGGTACTTAAACTAAAGCTAGGGTGACTGCTGTTTAGTGTATAACGTAAAGTTGGCGTTATAGTAAGATCATCAGGATTGATATTAAATAAATAGGCTGTACCTTGATTAGATCCAATGCTGCTGTTGTCTGGAGATCCTACTGCCAGAATATTTCCTGCTTGGTTAAGGGCAATAGAGTAACCAAAAGATTCGTTATTGCTTAGATTAAGTGTAGGATGCGTATTATCTATCCTATAACGAAAAGTAGGTGCCAAGGTTAGGTTAGATGTCTCTAAATTGAATAAATATGCAGCACCACGATCCGTACCACCGCTATCAGCACTTTCTGAACCTACAGCCAAAATATCACCAGTTCCGTTTAAAGAAATGGCTGAACCAAAATAGTCACCATTGGCAAGATTGAAGCCAGGGTGCGTACTGTCTATTTTAAATTGAAAATTAGGATTTGTAGTTAAATCTACAGGATCAATATTAAACAAATACACTGCACCACGATCGGTACCGCCGGTGTCATCAGCTAATGAACCTACAGCTAAAATATCCCCATTTCCATTCAAAGAGATAGCTGAACCGAAATAGTCACTATTAGCAAGATTAAAGCCAGGGTGCGTGCTGTCAATTTTAAACCGAAGCTCAGGATCTTTGGTTAAATCTGCAGGATCAATATTAAATAAATAAGCTGCCCCTCTATCTGTACCACCAGCGTCGTCAAGTATTGAACCTACAGCTAGAATATCTCCAATTCCATTTAATGAAATGGCCGTGCCGAAATAATCAGCATCGCTCAAGCTGAGGCTTGGATGCATATCGTCTAACTTGTATCTAAAAGTAGGCGTGGTGGTAAGATCATCAGGATTTAAATTAAATAGATAGACAGCGCCTCGATTTGTGCCGCCAGTATCATCGCCATTCGCACCAACGGCTAAAATATCGCCTATTCCATTCATGGCAATGGAGCGTCCAAAGAAATCAGTATTGTTCAATGTAAAGTTTTGATCACTCGTGGCACTATGGGCAAACTTGTGCGCCAGTTTAATAACACCCAACCCCTCTGGCGCGTTATCAGAAATATACAGGTTTTTAGGGTCAAGCAGAATTGATCCCTGACGTCCGGCATATCCTGTCACTATATCCTGGCTAGTCATTGTTAGCGTTAGCACCAGAAACCTCAACGCGGCCACCGGCACCATTATTGCTACCGCCTTTGGCTTTTATACTGCCGTAAAATTCTGTTTCTGCATCTGACCACACAACAACTTCCCCGCCATTTCCATGCTGGCCGGAACTGGAGGCGTCCAGAATAGTCCCTTGGGAAATAAGCGTTGCTTCTGATGTTTTTAAGCGCTGCCCGGCTGGTAAAGCTTTACCACCTTGCCAGTTTCCCCCAACATTGATAATCCCACCGCCTGTTGCACCCTTTGCTTCTATTGTGGCACCAAGCAGACCAATATTACCACCCATCTGAATATTGCCACCGATGCCATGAGTGCTATTCGCTTTGTACGTGCCCGATGAAAAACTACCCGAAGCGACTTGCTTGATATTCCCACCAGCATTCCTACCAGATACGTCTAACACCTGGCCGCTGGAAGCATACACAACGTCTTTAACAACAATATCAATATTACCGCCTTTGGCATTGCTACTGCTTGCTTTAATAATTCCAGATTGATTTAAAGTATTAGCTGAAAGCGTAACTGTGCCCGCATTCCCCCCATCGCTAACATCCACAATACCGGTTTGATGAATGGCGTTGCTGTCAATCGTGACGCTACCGCCCTTAGCCGTAATAGCACCACCCGTCTGTGTCACGCCTTTGGCATTGCTTAGGCGTATAATACCGGCTTGGTTGCTAATCACCGGGGCGGTGAGTTCACCCGCTGCCGTTACCAGACTGCTAACAGCTTGTTGCGCCTCGGCGGCGCTTAATACAATGGTGTGTGCTACTAACTTACCGCTGCTATTCACCACCTGCTCTTTAATGGCATCAGAGGCGGCAATGCCCAACAACCCATCGCCATACAAATCCAGCATGGTATCACCGGATGAGAGTTGAATGGTGCGTGCTTCAATAACGCCGCTGTTCTCCACATGCGGCGCGACCAAGCCCACCAAACCAGCCTGGCGCGCGGTAATCTGCCCTTCATTAACAATTTTGGCATTGGGGTTGCCAGGCTTGGTAAAATTATACCGACCGGCCATAAAATCAGCATTATCAATATCAGCGGTGGTGGCGATTAAACCATTCACATCCACCATCGCGTTTTTGCCAAAAAACACCCCATTGGGGTTTACCAATGTTACTTTACCATTGGCTGAAAGTTTGCCTAATATTTGTGAAGCGTTCGTACCGGTCTTGACCCGATTCAAGGTATGCGAACTGCTAGACGGCTGTTTAAACTCGGTATGTTCCCCCACACCAATGTCAAAACTGTTCCAGTCAATAACGGCTTTATCTGTTGTTTGCCGAATTTCCAGCTTACTCGCTGTCGGGCGAACAATGCTGGCATTCCCCGCCACAACATTCGCCCCCTGAGGATTCGCTACCGCCGCCAGCGGCATCGTGGCAACCAGTATAGAAAGTGTTGCCACACTGCCCTGATACCGCAACAGGTTGCTGGCGCATAACCTGCCCCCATTCCGGCAACCATAAAATTCTGACATCCTACCAATCTATAAGAAGTTCCTTAACTTAACGTAAATATCACGCCCTTAACCCTATCTTAACCCTGGCGCTGTATTGCTGAAGAAAAGAACGACAATATAATGCGACAGATATATTTTAAAACAGGTCTGCATGGTGCCAGTAGTTTGCTAGCCAGTTTACTGCTGATAACCGCTGTACAAGCCCAGACAATAACGCCACAACAACTACCGGGCGCTGCGGATGCCGGGCGCGTTGAACCACAACCCAACGCCTTTGCCCCAAGGCCTGTGCAAGGCGAACTGGTGCTGCCCAGCCTAGACCCACATATGGTGATGCCCGAAGGTGCCAGTAGTACCCCTTTTACCCTAAAATCTGTTACCATTAAAGGCGCCACCGCCTTTAGCAAAGCAGAACTGGCTGATCTCTATCAAGCCGCATTAAACAAACCTGGAACCCTGGACGTTATCTGGCGTATCACCCATGCCATTACCAACCGCTACCGCGAAGCCGGCTATTTTCTGAGCCGCGCCTATGTACCGGAACAGGAGATTACCAACGGCCAGGTCGTTATCCATGTACTGGAAGGGTACGTTACAGGCGTACAGTTAAATCATTCCCTGAACGATCATTACCTGCTGCAACAATACACCCGCCCCATCACACAACAAAAACCGGTGACGAATGACGCCATTGAAAGCCTGTTACTACGCTTGGATGATCTGGCCGGGGTAACGTTTCGCGGTGTGTTAAAACCTGTAGACACCAAGCTTTCCGGCACCGAGGGTGCCGTGGAACTGGTGCTGGACGTGGAGCCCGAAGCCGGGCGCGGCCTGTTGAGTATGGATAATTTTGGTTCACGCTATTTAGGGCCTTTTTCCGTTACCGGTAGTTATCAAACCAGTTTCATCCCCTTGCAACAAACCACCCTGAGCCTTTCCAGCACCCTGCCTGTAGACGAACTGCGCTATCTGGCACTGGATCATCAGATTCCCCTGGCACCCAACTGGTCTTTGGGGTTGTCTGGTAATACAGTAAAGGCGCAACCCGGTTATCTGCTGGAAGACAGCAATATTAAAAGTAACGCCACTGAACTGGCGGTTAACTTGCAATACCAGTGGCTGCGCCAGCGCCAACAAAACCTGGCATTGGGCTTAACCCTGGATGGTCAAAACAGTAATGGTGACGTATTGGGCGACACACCTTTAACCCGCGACCGCATTCGCGCCTTACGTTTCAGTGCCACCTATGACAACACCGACAACTGGCAGGGGTTAAACACGATCCGTACCGTAATCTCACAAGGTTTGAAATGGCTGGGTGCCAGCGATAAAGGCGATACCAATCTTTCCCGAAGCGAAGCCACCCCCAGCTTTACCAAAGCCGAGCTTTCTTACCAGCGGCAACAATATTTAACTGCTGATTTTCTGTTATCCGCACAATTAGCCGGGCAATATTCCAACGACGCGCTGTTCTCGTCAGAAGAAACTAGTATTGGTGGTCAACAGTTTGGCCGTGCCTATGACCCCTCCGAAATTACCGGCGATAAAGGCTTAGCTGCCGCGCTAGAGTTACGCTACATCAGCTGGCAGCCCTTTACCCAAATCAGCCTGCAACCCTATGTCTTTTATGACATCGGCAAGGCGTGGAACAATGATACTGATGGTAACAATATCAGCGCCGCCAGTACTGGCGCCGGTATGCGCTTTGGCCTGCCCTATGGCATTAACGGCAATTTGGGGATGGCGTTGCCCCTAACCAAACCAACCAGCGCCCCCCAATACGGCAACGGCAAAAACCCGCGCTTGCTGTTTCAGTTGAGTACGCAGTTTTAGGCTGGTAGCCCGACTATCCAGTCGGCACCATTTAGGGGTTTACTAGTTCTTCCACTAACTTCGCGCATCTTTCTAACGCCTCTGCATCTCTGCTTCTTAGAACCAGGCTAACGCCAAAATTACCGTCTTTGAAATAGGGGTAGCTGCCGATATCTACGGTTGCGAATTTGGCTTGTATATAGCCTAGCTCAACGGCGATTTGGCCTTCGGTTTTTGGGCTGGAAATAGTGCGGGTTTGTACGGGAACGTTATCTGATTGCAGTTGCGGCATAACAAAATCAAGCATGGCTTCGAAAATTCTGGGAACACCGGCCAGCACATAAACATTCTCTATAACAAAGCCGGGGGCGCGGCTGATAGGGTTTTCTATTAAACCGGCACCGGCAGGAATATCGGCCATGGTTTGGCGAGCTTCGTTAAATTCTTCAGGGGTGTAGTGGCTTTGCAGCATGGCCACGGCTTCAGGGTTGCGTTCAAGTTTTACATTAAAAGCCTTGGCAATAGCGGCGCTGGTTATATCGTCGTGCGTTGGGCCAATACCGCCACTGGTGAAAATATAATCATACTGCTGTTTGAGCTCGTTTACCGTTGCGATGATGGTTTCAGTGATATCGGGAATAACGCGGGCGTGTTTTAGATCGATACCGGCATCGTTCAAGCGGCTGGCTAATACAGGTAGGTTTTTATCATGGGTGCGGCCTGATAACAGTTCGTTACCAATCATTATAAAAGCGGTGGTTGTCATGCACAACGTTATGGCCTTTTGATCAATAAAAGTCTATCGCAGTTTCATGAGTATACAATTGGAAGAAAGCTGGCTGCAATATTTGGCACCGGAATTTGATGAAAGCTATATGCAGAAGTTGAAACTGTTTTTGAAGGAGGAAAAGCGGCAAGGGCGTGTTGTTTACCCACCAGGAAATCTTATTTTTAACGCGTTTTCAGCAACGCCTTTTGAAAAGGTAAAAGTGGTTATTTTGGGCCAAGACCCTTATCACAACCCTGCTCAAGCTATGGGGTTAAGTTTTTCGGTGCCTGATGGTGTACAACCGCCGCCTTCGCTGCTCAATATTTACAAAGAGCTGGGAAATGATTTGGATATTACAATGTCAAAAACAGGAAACTTAACACCGTGGGCAGAACAGGGGGTTTTATTGTTAAACAGTGTTTTAACCGTGCAGCAAAGACAGGCCGCAAGCCACCAGAAAAAAGGATGGGAGATATTTACGGATCGTGTGATTGAAATATTAAATGCGAAAAAAGAACATTTGGTTTTTATGTTGTGGGGTAGTTATGCCCAGAAAAAGGGGGCACATATTAATGTAAATAAGCATCTAGTTTTAAAGGCGGTGCATCCTTCTCCTCTTTCTGCCCATCGTGGGTTTTTGGGGTGTAGTCATTTTTCACAATGCAACGAATATTTAAAAAAACACAACGTAAAACCAGTTGAATGGAAAATTTAATATTTCATTATTTATTATAAATACATGTAAATTAATTATAATTTTTTGCAAAAATGTGATATTTATCACATAATATTATACTAGAAACAATTTCAGATTAATGTTTTTGTCCAGGCCTTTCAAGTTGCAATAACGGCCTTGTTCTATTTCATCAGGTAACCATTCAAGGCCATCAACAGTTTGATAATGGCAGATAACTTGCACTTTGCGGTTGGTTTTGATCGGGCAGTAAAATAACTTCTTATTTTTATCAATATGTTGCATCATACCGGCGGTGGCATACCACGTATCCATCAGCACGCCCTGAAATGGGATTTCCTTTTGCCGAATGGCGTTATCAAACATTTCCCGCATATGATCCAGCTTGGTTTTCCCATCATCATCCGGAGCAAATATCCGGTAATCTATCACCCAAAATTTATTCAGCGCCGGGTTAACGTAAACGCAATTGACCACGCCAATTCCCTTTACCAGTCCATGCGCATTACCGCTGTATTGCTTGCGTACCAGTTCAATATTATGGCTGTGATCCTTATCCAAAACGGTGTCGTCGAATACTAGCCAGCCATCTTTGCAGGTAATAACTTCGGGCTTGGCATGTTCCCATAATATTGATGCTGTAAACTTCTCCTGTCGCATCCAACGGTTTACCGCGTCATGCCCTATATCCGGGTGATGTTCCCCCATATATGTTTGGGTATAATTGATCTGACTGCTCAGTAAATACTGACCATACGCCAGCCTAGTCATGGTTCTGGGTCGCATATTCCTACCCCCCCTTTTTTTTGATCCACTTTAATCAATAATCAGAATCAAGGGAAGTTTCGCGTAAGTCCTAATTTAGTATCAAAAAAATTTAGGAAAGCGCATTATGGATTTTAATCAACGTATATTTTGTCGAACATTACAAGGCCTTAGCAAACTTGCTATCTTAGCTTGTATAGTGGCAGCACCTGTTAGCCAGGTTAGAGCGCAGTCATTGCCATATAATATAAATACCTCAAATAAGGTTTATAAGTATACGCACTTTTATGCTCAACAGCCCAGCAATGATGTTACACTTAAAATAGAAGTTGTAGACGCCGATAATTTTAATGAAGGTGCATTGATTATTAATGGTCAGGAAATTGCAACTTTATTTCCAGAGGGTATTGATAGTAAAGATGGTCAAACAACTGTAGAGTCTTTTAGAATTCCCAAAGGTGCTCTAAAAGCAGGTAATAATGACGTGCGCATTGAATATCGTAACACACGCGGTTTTACGATTAAAAAATTGACATTTGAAGGTGGTAATACTTCTACCACCGACACTGCGGATGAGGTGTCTGAGCCTGATAATACACCAGCGAATTCCGGTTCCTTGCCTGTGACAATTAGTGAAAATCAGCGCGTTTTTAATCATAGTCATAATTTTTTACAAAAGCCAGCAAGTGATGTGATGCTAAAAATGGACGTCACTGATGCTGATAACTTTGGCGAGGCAGATCTATTCATTAATTCCAAAAAGGCCGCAACACTTTTTCCTGATGCAAAGCCCGAAAAGGATAGTAACCGTTCTATTGAAACCTTAAACTTGTCAAAAGACTTATTTAAAACCGGGAGTAATGATCTTCGCATTGAATATCAAGGTACAGCTGGCTTTACGTTACATGCTTTAGAATTTAACAGCGCTTACGCTGGTAATAATTCTACCCCTGTTTCAAAACCGGTTGAAAATCCTGTTACAAGTTCTGCCAAGCAGGAATCTTTGCCATATAATGTAGTGCAAGGTAAAAACCCTTATACAAGCGTGCACTATTTTTCACAAAAACCCAATGGTAACGTAACTATTAAAATGGAGGTGGATGATGCAGATAACTTTAAAGAAGCTGATTTGCTGATTAATGGTCGCACAGTCGCATCTTTATTCCCAGATGCGAAAGATGAAAATGATCAGGAGCGCTCTACAGAAACGATTGTTGTTTCTGGTGATGCTTTTAAAGCAGGTAATAATGAAATTCGTATTATTTACCGCTCAACAAAAGGTTTTACACTGCATGATATGACGGTTTCGGCTGGTGGTCAAATAACTACCGATACACCCATTGCAAAGCCGACACCTGCTGCACCAACACCGCAGCCTAATAAGCCTATAGAGCAACCCAAAGAAGTTTGTGAGCAAGTTACCACAAGTGGCTCTGGTAGTGTATTAGTTAATGACAGCAGTGTTAAATCTTATAGTGCCTCTGTTCAAAATGTAAAACCCTATGACCTCGGTAATTACTATCAAAAACTGGATATTTCATTTGATGTTTATGGAATGGATAAAAGCTCTGTGGGTAATAAGCAGGATGGTAAGTCTATTTTCTTTGGAATATTTAGTGATACATCCGCTGATAAAAGTTCTACTATAACCAGTAAAAGTGCTTGTGAAAAAGGCATGGACTTTGTGGAGCTTCGCCATAATGGCCCGAACCATAAAGCAAATGGTACATTTAAATGGATTGTTAAAGATTGTAACGGTGCGCATGAAGTAAAGCATGAGACCTATTCTTCTAAGGTGCCATTTGATAAAACAGCGTGGAAAAGCATTCGCATTGTTATTGATGACAATAACGTAGACTACTACTTTGATGGCAAAAATATCTTTGGCCGGACGGCTAAAATGTCAGGTGTGCGGCAAGGCTTTCGTCATTTATACTTGGGCGATGTAAACTATCGTGGCCCTAATAGTAAATATGCAGGGCCTGGTCCGGTGTCTTATCGTAATCTAGTGGTTAAAACACTCGGTGCAGATAGCAGTACAAAAACCGTATGTAAAAAGGCAACAGAAAATTCTGGTTCCTTTATGCCAACATCACCTGATCCGAAGCCTGCTGTGCCGACTGAATCGAAGAACCCGGAGGTTGTAGATAACCCTGTGCCCACTTCTACACCTGAAGGCGGGGTGAACTTAGGTAGTAAAAATGTTGATACTTTTGGTGTTGCTGAATGGGCCTTGAAGAATACTTCCATTAATGGAAATCCTTATGATCTTGATGCCACTGTTACTTTTAAACATATTAGCGGCGAAACTATTAAAACAGGTATGTTCTATGATGGTAATGATATTTATCGTTTCCGTTTCAACGGAAGCAAGCCAGGAAAATGGACATTTACAACCTCTAGTTCTGATCAAGATTTGAATGGACGCCGTGGCGAAGTGAATGTTGCTAATAATGCTGAAGGAAAAGGTTTTGTAACAGTTAAAAATGGTTTTTGGGCGCGTTCGAATGGTGAAGTCTTTATTCCACAACTGGTAATGTATCGAGAAATAGACAGTATCAAAGTGAATAATATTGATAGCGAGCTTAACAATATTATGACGGGGCAAGGGTTCAATGGCTTGCACTTAGATTCTATTTCAGGCCACTGGTTCTCTTATGGAAATCGAAAATTGCGTGACCCGGCAGTAAAAGCCTCAGACGGTAATCCTGACCGTAAAACGTTCGAAGTGCTCGAAACATTGATCCGTAAAACCTATAGTAAAGGTGGAATGGTTCATTTTTGGCAGTGGGGTGACAATACGGATGATCGTCAATTAACCTTAAAAGATTCTGTAAAAGAATGGGGTGGTAACCGTGGTGTAGTAGCTAAGCGTCTTGAACGTTACATAGCGGCTCGTCTGGGTGCTCTACCAGGCTGGACAGTTGGTTATGGTTTTGATTTATTCGACTGGACAAATTCTAGTGAAGTAAAAGATTGGAACCAATATTTACAAAGTAATCTAGGATGGAACCATTTAACCAGTGCGCGTGGAGATAAATACGACATTGATGATGGCCTGAGAGAGTTTACTAAAGATTTGCCTATTGCCTCTTTTGAATCTCATCGCCCTACATTTGTTGGTGAAGGTGGCCGTGATGTTGCCGCCAGCTGTCGGGTCGCCGATAAAGGAAAAGATCGTGCTGGTAACCGTGCCATGTTTATGGAAGACCGTTTCCGTGTGCGTGAAGGTACGCGCTTTGATGACAAAGACTACTCTGCTGATATGACATTACGTGGTATGTACCTTTCGGCAACATGTGGCGGCTTTGCCAACATCTGGGGACACTTAACCAATAGCCCTGGTGGTAAAAACAGTAACAGCGAAGGTACAGGCAGATATCCTAATGCTTCTGACCTGAAACGCTATGCTGACTTTATTGATGGTAAAATGCGCTCTGATATGGTTCGGGATGATTCCTTGATTAACGCCAAATATGGATACTGCATGCGCAGCGATAGTGCCCGCGCTATCTGTTATGCAGAAGATGTTACGCCTGGTAGCAGCTTGATCAACCTGTCAAAGCTAGGCAACAAGGAAGTAAAATACATGAAAACTGATGGTGGTAGCGGTAAAGGAAACTACGCTATCTCTATTGGTTACTAACAGTTCCCAACCTAAAAAAAGACAGACCCTTCCTATTGGAAGGGTTTTCTTTCTGTATTCGGTTGCTTTAAAAGTTTGATACAACCATCAGGTTCATAAAATTTTAACCATTGCCGGTTAATAGTTACATAAAACTATAAACCGGAGCATTTATGAAAAAACAATTCGCCCTAGTGGCATCCACCTTTTTAGTGAGCACTGCCTTGCATGCTGACATTATCAACAACATTAAAGCCGCACCTAACAACTTTTATGTGGGTGGTGAAATTGGCTATTACGACACTAACATTAACGGTAATCGATTTGACGACGATGGCTTTAATGGTGGTTTTGTTGCCGGATGGCGCAAAGGGCACGTGGGCGTAGAGCTTGGTTATAATATGACCGACTCACCAGAACAAGATGCGACAATCGGCGCAACCCCTGTTGAAACGAGCTTGCAGTTAGACACTGTAAGTGTTGATGTATTGGGCTATGTACCATTAGGTGGTGCAGGAACAGATTTTGTTGCCGGGATTGGCTATGGCTTTACCACGGCAAATACGAAAGTTAGCGATGGCCTGACGATTGATAGATCTTCTGATGAAGGTGATGCCCTTAGATTTACAGCGGGTGTAGAGCAAATGATTTCCAGTAACTTTTCTGCCAGAGCCCTATATCGTTATTCTGATTACGGCGACGGTGTTATCGAAAGCCGTAACGACTTTAATGTCGGTGTTTTATTCTACTTCTAGTATTCTAAGAGCTTACCCCAAAACCCCTTCGACAATTAAAGGCACGCTATTAGTTAGCGTGCCTTTTACTTTGGTAATTGTTGGTGTAATCCTTATATAAGGCACTATGCCCAAGAAAAATACAAAGCTGCTACCGGTTTGGAATCTGAAAGACCTTTATAAAAGCAACGAAGATGTAACAGCAGATTTGGAAAAAATTGCGATACTAAGCAAAAATTTTCAGGCAAAATACAAACAACAACTGGCTATTGATAATCTGCTGGAGGCAATAAAATCCTATGAAGCCATCAGCCTTATTATAGGGCGTGTAGCCGGGTATGCGTATCTGCATGTTTCTGAGAATCGAGAAGATGATGATCGAACCGGTTTTTACCAGTACGTGATGGACGCCTTGGAAGAGCCGCAGCGTGATTTACTATTTTTCTCGCTAGCCATTAATGCGCTGGATGAGACCCTCTTAAAAAACGCGTATCAGCAAAATAAAGACCTGCAATACTACCAACCATTTATTGATAACGTGCGTGTTTATAAAAAACATGAATTATCAGAAGATTTAGAGCAGGCTTTTCATGATCGTGATGCCACCGCCAAAGAAGCGTGGATAAGGTTATATGATGAAACGATGGCCGGTTTACGCTTTCAATTGCAGGGGGAGACTGTAACAGAAGCAGAAATTTTACATGCGTTGTCCACCAGCCCGGAAGCTTCGGTGCGCAAGCAGGCGGCCGAAGAATTTGGCCTTGTTCTGGAAGAAAACAGCCGACTATTTTGCCTCATTACCAATACGTTGGCAAAAGATAAAACAACCATTGATAAATGGCGTCACTATAAACAGCCGGTATCCTCACGTAACTTGGCTAATAAAATTGACGATGCAGATGTGGAAAATTTGGTAAAGTCCGTAACTAATGCTTACCCGCGTTTGACACATCGTTATTATGGCCTGAAAGCAAAATGGTTTGGGCAAAAGCAGTTGGATTATTGGGATCGTAATGCACCGCTAGTTGGCAGCGCCTATACAGACATTCCCTGGGAAAAAGCGGTGGAAATTGTTTTAGAGGCATTTGGAGATTTCTCGCCGCTAATTGCTGAAACCGGTGAACAGTTCTTTACAAAAAGCTGGATTCATGCCCGCCCACAACCGGGTAAGGACAGTGGCGCTTATTCGCACCCCCTTAGCACCGATACACACCCTTATATTTTAATGAACTATCAGGGGGGGGCGCGGGACGTCTTAACGCTGGCGCATGAGCTGGGGCACGGGGTGCATCAGTGGTTAGCCAGAGAGCAAGGAGAATTGTTGTCTGATACCCCCTTAACTGTGGCTGAAACAGCTTCTGTTTTTGGGGAAATGTTGACATTTCGTTCTTTGCTAAAAACGGCAGATGCCCAAACGGCCAAGACACTTCTGGCGGGAAAAGTGGAGGATATGTTAAACACGGTGGTGCGGCAAATTGCCTTCCATCAATTTGAAACAAAAGTGCATAACCAGCGCCGGCAAGGCGAATTATCGAAACAGCAGCTGTCTGAAATTTGGATGCAAACACAGCAAAACTCTTTGGGGCAATCCATCAAACTGCATGACAGTTATAAAATGTATTGGAGTTATATTCCACATTTTATTCATACGCCTTTTTACGTTTATGCCTATGCTTTTGGTGATTGTCTGGTTAATAATCTTTACCAGCAATATCAGCAACAGCCAGCAGGTTTTGAAGATAAATACATTGATTTATTAAAAGCTGGTGGTTCGCAACATTGGCAAACATTGTTGGCGCCATTTGGCTTAAACCCAAAAGCCGAAGATTTTTGGGACGGCGGACTGAAAGTAATCGAAGGTCTGATTGATGAATTGGAGGCATTGTCATAAGTGGCGCACTATTTCCCCGGCTGGGGATTTGATCTATCAAGTTTTGATGGTATCAGCCCCTATCTAAAGTTTGATGATACAGTCGCTGTGGCGCATTCCTATGGTATTATTCCAGCACTGCAATCAAAGGCTGCCATAATTATTGCTATAGGTAGTTTTAAAAAATTTGATAGCTGGCCAACACGTGTTTTTGATGAAATGTATAAAAAATTAGAACTTAACCCAGAGCAGGTTCTACAGCGTTTTTACCAGCAGTGTGGCTTAAAGACAGCTAAAAAATATACTGATGCAAACAGTGAAAGCTTGATCAAGAAATTACATCAACTAAGACAATTTGGATATCAGCAAAGCGATAAAAAAATTATTTGCATTCATGGTAATCAGGATAACGTGGTGTCACCTGAAAATGCTATTAGCAGGCCTTTTATTATTGATGGGGCAGGGCATTGCCCCCATATGACCCATGTTGAACAATGTGTTTCTTTAATTAATGCAGCAGTTTAGTAAAAGTGCAAATCAATATGATAAACATGCCTATATACAGAAATATGCTGCTGATATTTTGTGTAATAGTTTGCCAAATAAACAGCCTGCAACTATTTTAGAATTAGGGGCAGGAACCGGTTTGTTAACGGCATTATTGCGCCAGAAGTACCCTAAAAGCTATATAACTGCAATTGATAGCAGTGAAGAAATGCTAGGGTATTGTCAGCATGCTGATCAAAAGGAAGTGATTGCTATAGAAAATTATAGCATGCAAGCAGATTTAACCGTTTCTTCAATGGCAATGCAATGGGTTAATAAACCAGAAAAAGAAATTGAAAAATATAATAATTTTTATGGAATTTTTGTTTTAAAAGATAGTTTTACCGAATGGGGCTATCCAGAGGCACGGGCGCACCTACCCAGATTGGAGCAGTTTTCGGAAATACCCTTGAAAAAACAGCTAATCCAAAAAATAGTAACATATAGTAATAAAAAAGAATTTTTACACAATTTAAAATACACTGGTGCCAGCCAAGCAGATAGCAATTATAAGCCAATCACCCCAAAAATAATGCGACATATTTTAGCCGATCCTTCACCTTTTTCCGTAACATGGAAATTTTTACTATTGACCTCCGGATAAATGGTCTTATTGTGCTAGTCCTTTGATGCGTTGCAGCCTGCTTTAACAATACCTCTCTAAAAACCGTTTTGGTGTTATGCCATGCGGTGTTTTTTGCTGGCATTTTTTAGGTTGTAAACATCACTCAATTGATAGGAAAAGCAGTACATTATGGCAAACACTTACCGCAAGCGTATTCGTAAAAGTTTTGGGAAAATCCGTGAAGTTGCACCGATGCCCAACTTGATTGAAGTGCAGAAGAATTCTTATGAAAGCTTTTTGCAGCGGGAAGTAAAGCCTGATGAGCGCACCGAAACCGGTTTGCAGGAAGTTTTTAAATCTGTTTTCCCGATTATTGATTTTAATGACCGCGCACAGCTGGATTATGTTTCCTATGCTTTTGATAAGCCAAAATATGATGTAGAAGAGTGCCAGCAACGTGGCATTACCTATTCTTGCCCGCTACGCGCCACATTGCGCTTGGTGACATGGGATGAAGACGAAGACACCGGCACCCGATGCATCCGCGATATTAAAGAGCAAGATGTTTACATGGGCGATATGCCCCTAATGACAGAAAACGGTACGTTTGTCGTTAATGGTACCGAGCGTGTGATTGTTTCGCAAATGCACCGTTCGCCCGGCGTATTCTTTGACCACGATCGCGGTAAAAGCCATTCTTCGGGCAAATATCTTTATAATGCCCGGGTGATTCCTTATCGCGGTTCTTGGTTAGACCTTGAATTTGATGCCAAAGATATTTTATATGTGCGTATTGATCGCCGCCGTAAATTGCCAGTTACCACATTGTTAATGTGCTTGGATTCTCTACTGCAGACAGAAAGATTACGTACAGAAAAAGATGAGTCTGCAAGCTTTTGAAGCACAGGGCATGACCACTGATGAAATTCTACAGTTTCTTCTATGAACAGTATTACGGTTGAACAAGTAACGGGTAAAATAATGGCTGGAAAGTGCCTTTTAATGTGCGCGCATGAAAGGCTTTACGCTGCAAGAAGATTTGATTGATGCTAAAACCAGGAAATGTAGTGGCCGAAAAGGGCAAAAAAATGACTCCTCGTCTAGCTAAGACGCTTGGAAAAAGAGGGTTTGAAACATTATCTGGCCGATGAAGATTATATTTTCGGTAAAGCATTAGCCGATGATTTGGTTAATGAAGAAACTGGCGAAGTTATTGCTGAATGCGGCACAATCATTGATCTGAAGCTACTAGAAAACCTTGACGATGTTCAGATATTATTGAGGTGCTGGATATTGATAATATCCATGTTGGGCCATGGATGCTTAACACAATGGAAGCTGATAAAAACCGGTCGCCGTGAAGAAGCGCTGATTGATATTTACCGCATTATGCGCCCTGGCGAGCCGCCAACATATGAAGCAGCGGAAGCGCTATTCAATGGCCTGTTTTTTGATCCTGAGCGTTATGATCTTTCTGCTGTTGGTCGGGTGAAAATTAATAACCGTCTAGATTTGGATTGCTCTGATGAAATGCGTGTTTTGCGCAAAGAAGATATTCTCCATATCTGTGAAAACCATTCTTGACCTGAAAGATGGCAAGGGCGATGTCGATGATATTGACCACTTGGGTAACCGTCGCGTTCGTTCTGTCGGTGAGTTGATGGAAAACCAATATCGTCTTGGTTTGGTGCGTATGGAACGTGCCATTAAAGAGCGTATGACCAGTGTTGATATTGACACCGTGATGCCACATGACCTGGTGAATGCTAAGCCTGCTGCGGCTGTGGTAAAAGAATTTTTTGGCTCTTCGCAATTGTCACAGTTTATGGATCAAACCAATCCATTGTCCGAAATTACCCACAAGCGTCGTCTATCTGCCCTAGGGCCTGGTGGTTTAACGCGTGAACGTGCCGGTTTTGAGGTGCGTGATGTGCACGCCAACACACTATGGCCGTATTTGCCCGATTGAAACACCCGAAGGGCCAAATATTGGTTTGATTAACTCGCTGGCAACTTTTGCGCGTGTGAACCGTTACGGCTTTATCGAAAGCCCATACCGTAAGGTTATTGACAGGAAGGTAACGGATGAAGTGGTTTATCTTTCTGCCATGGAAGAAGATCGGTACACCATTGCGCAAGCCAATGCCGAGCTCAATGCAAAGATGGTGGTTTCGCCAATGAATTGATTAGTTGTCGTGCAAATGGTGACTATTTCATGACTGATTCCAGTGAAATTGATTTTATTGATGTTTCTCCAAAACAGTTGGTTTCTGTTGCTGCATCGCTAATTCCTTTCCTGGAAAATGATGATGCGAACCGTGCCTTGATGGGGTCAAACATGCAACGTCAGGCCGTGCCTTTGCTACAAGCTGATGCTCCATTCGTTGGAACCGGCATGGAAGCGACCGTGGCGAAGGATAGTGGTGCTGCGGCATTGCCGCACGCCGAGCCGGTGTCGTTGACCAAGTGGATGCCAAACGTATTGTTGTTAAGGTAACAGATGATAGCGACAGCTCTGGCGAAGGTGTCGGGGTTGATATTTATAACCTGCGAAAATTCCAGCGTTCTAACCAAAGTACCTGTATGAACCAGCGTCCATTGGTAAACGTGGGTGATGTGTTGGAAGCAGGCGATGTTATCGCCGATGGCCCTTCTACAGATATGGGCGAACTGGCCTTGGGCCGTAACGTTCTATGTGCCTTTATGCCATGGAATGGTTACAACTTTGAGGATTCTATTCTGATTTCTGAACGCATCGTTTCATGATGATGTCTTTACTTCTATTCATATTGAAGAATTTGAAGTGATGGCGCGTGATACGAAACTAGGACAGGAAGAAATTACACGCGATATCCCAATGTTGGGGAAGAAGCGCTTCGAAAGTCTTGGATGAATCTGGCATTGTTTATGTTGGTGCTGAGGTAAGTGCTGGCGATATTTTGGTTGGTAAAGTGACACCAAAAGGTGAAACCCCAATGACACCGGAAGAAAAATTGTTGCGTGCTATTTTTGGTGAAAAAGCTAGCGATGTAAAAGATAGTTCTTTGCGTATGCCGCCAGGTGCCACGGGCACCGTTGTTGAAGTACGGGTCTTTTCACGTAGTGGTGTTGAAAAAGATGAACGTGCCTTGGCTATTGAACAAGCCGAAATTGAAAACCTGGCAAAAGAGCGCGATGCTGAAAAAGAGATTTTAGACAGCAGTTATTTTGAGCGTCTTAAAAGATACTTTGCTGGGCCAAACTATTCTAAAAGGGCCCGGCTAAAACCAAAAGCTGGTAGTGAAATTGACGAAAAAACACTCGACGGGGTACCATTCCGCCAGTGGGATAAAATTGTTGTGGAAGACGCAACCATGTGGCTGATCTGGTAGAAACCATGAAACAAAAGTTTGATGCTTCTATCAAGCGCGTGAATGCACGATTTGAAGACAAGGTTGAAAAACTGCAACGTGGTGATGACTTGTTGCCTGGCGTTATGAAAATGGTAAAAGTATTTGTTGCCATTAAGCGAAAGCTGCAGCCTGGTGATAAAATGGCTGGTCGACATGGTAACAAAGGGGTTATTTCTCGTATTATGCCGGTTGAAGACATGCCGTACCTGGAAGATGGACACCGGTTGATATTGTGCTTAACCCACTAGGTGTGCCGTCTCGTATGAACGTGGGGCAAATTCTGGAAACTCACTTAGGCTGGGCAACTGCAGGTATCGGTAAGAAAATTGATAAAGCCTTGCAGCAGTTTAATGAAAATGGGCAAAAAGCCGACCTGGAAGCAGAACTGAAATCTATTTATGGCGATGAAGTTTATAAAGACGATATCGAACCATTAAATGATGATGAACTAAAAGAGCTGGCTGGCAACCTGAAAAAAGGTGTGCCTATGGCAACACCTGTATTTGATGGTGCACGAGAGCCTGATATTGTAAAAGTATTGGAAAGTGCTGGTCTTGATTCTTCTGGGCAAGTGCAACTGATATGATGGACGTACGGGTGAGAAATTTGATCGCAAGGTTACGGTTGGTTACATCTACATGCTGAAACTGCACCACTTGGTTGATGACAAAATCCATGCGCGTTCCATTGGGCCGTACAGCCTGGTTACCCAGCAGCCACTGGGTGGTAAAGCCCAGTTCGGTGGACAGCGCTTCGGTGAGATGGAAGTGTGGGCACTGGAAGCTTATGGTGCTGCTTATACCTTGCAAGAAATGCTAACGGTGAAATCCGATGATGTTTCTGGCCGGACGAAAGTGTACGAATCTATTGTTCGCGGCGATACTGACTTTGAAGCTGGTATTCCGGAATCGTTTAACGTGTTGGTAAAAGAGATTCGTTCACTTGGTCTGAACGTGGAATTGCGGCAGGATGAAGTGAAACGGTGCAGCAGGATAACGATGATCTGAGCAATGATATCGCCGGGTTGTTGCCAGCAGCGGAGTAGAGAATGAATGTTCTGGTTGTCGAAGATAACGATACGTTTAGATATCAAATAGTTGGAAACTTACCTGATTGTAATGTGACCGAATATAGAACCCATAAAGAAATTAATGACGACATTGAGTTTGACTGGAACTGAAAGATATTGATCTTGATCGTAACTGATATCGAAACTCCAGCAAGCTCTTTTGATGGAATAGAATGGCACAAATGTTGCGTAATAATGGTTTTAAGAAACCTGATTATAGTACAAAGTGGCGGCAAATTAGACGCTGCCAGAGAAGTTTTAGATGGGTATGAACACATAATATTTGTTCAAAATTTAGATCTTGCCGAACACCTAGCAACGTGCCTGAAAGTCTATACGATCAGGTAATCAAAGGTAACAATGACGGTAGACCAGGCAATACAAAATATTGCAGAGTTATCCTCATGATGCCCTTGTCAAAGTTAGATGGGTATGAGGCGTGGACACGATGATGTGACAAGAGTACAGATGCTAAATACAGACACCTGAACTGTAAATAAAGAAGACCACTATGGCGCGACGAGGAAGCTATCCTATGTAAGCAATGGTGGCAGAACAAAGGCTGTGTTAATTGCAGGCGAACGTGACGCTTACAGCAGCCGATACGAACTAGGAAATCTCATGAGCGACTTTAACCAAATCTTCGGCAACCCCAACCAAACCGTCGAAAGTTTTGATCACATTCGAATTTCCATTGCCAGCCCGGAAAAAATCCGTAGTTGGTCTTTTGGTGAAGTGAAGAAGCCGGAAACTATTAACTACCGTACCTTTAAGCCAGAAAAAGATGGTCTGTTCTGTGCGCGTATTTTTGGCCCTATCAAGGATTACGAGTGCTTGTGCGGTAAATACAAACGCATGAAATTCAGCGGTATTGTCTGTGAAAAATGTGGCACAGAAGTAACGTCTTGCAAAAGTGCGTCGTGACCGCATGGGGCATATTGACCTGGCTTCGCCTGTGGCGCACATCTGGTTCTTGAAATCGTTGCCGTCTCGCATTGGCACGATGATGGATATGACTCTGAAAGAGTTGGAGAAAATTCTTTATTTTGAGACTTATCTTGTAACTGAGCCTGGCTTGACGCCACTGCAAAAAACTACAACTGCTGACCGAGCAAGAGTATATCGATGCGCAAGATGATTACGGCGAAGATGCCTTTACCGCCATGATTGGTGCAGAAGCCTTTAAAATGATTTTCGCCGAAATGGATATTGAAGCAGAAGCCGAAGACCTGCGTGAAGAATTGGCAGAAACCAACGCTGAAACCAAACGTAAAAAGCTGGTTAAACGTCTGAAGCTGGTAGAAGCCTTTCAAGGATCACAAACGCGCCCTGAATGGATGATTATGAATGTCATTCCGGTGATTCCACCGGAATTACGCCCATTGGTGCCATTGGATGGTGGCCGCTTTGCTACGTCTGATTTGAATGATCTTATACCGTCGGGTGATTAACCGGAATAACCGTCTGAAACGGCTTATTGAACTGCGCGCGCCTGATATCATTGTCCGTAACGAGAAACGGATGCTGCAGGAATCTGTTGATGCGTTGTTTGATAACTCACGCCGTTCCCGCCCCATTACCGCAGCCAACAAGCGCCCATTGAAATCACTTTCTGATATGCTGAAAGGGAAGCAAGGTCGTTTCCGTCAGAACCTGCTCGGTAAACGTGTGGATTACTCTGGCTCGTTCGGTTATTGTGGTTGGCCCTGAACTGAAATTACACCAGTGTGGTATTCCGAAAAAAATGGCTTTGGAATTGTTTAAGCCGTTCATTTATTCCAAACTGGAACTGTACGGCCTGAGTACAACGATTCGCCAGGCAAAACGCATGGTGGAAAAAGAACGCCCTGAAGTTTGGGATATTCTTGGAAGAGGTGATTCGCGAGCACCCAGTGCTGTTGAACCGTGCCCCAACCTTGCACCGTTTCTCTATTCAAGCGTTTGAGCCTGTACTGATTGAAGGGAAAGCCATTCAGCTGCACCCGCTGGTTTGTACAGCGTTTAATGCTGACTTTGATGGTGACCAAATGGCGGTGCACGTGCCACTTTCACTGGAAGCACAGTTAGAGGCACGGGCATTGATTATGTCTACCAACAACATTTTGTCGCCTGCAAATGGGAAGCCGATTGTCGTGCCGTCTCAGGATATTGTGTTAGGCGTTTATTACCTGTCTCTTGAACATGAAAACATGAAAGGCGAAGGCATGGCGTTTCGCCAATTATGGTGAAGTTGAGCATGCGCTTAAATGCCGGTGTTGTGCATTTGCACAGTAAGGTAAAAGTGCGTCGCGAAACTGTTGATGCCGAAGGTGAAAAATATTTTGAAACAGTGGCAGACCACACCAGGGCGTATTCGTCTAGATCAACTACTGCCACGTCACCCTAACTTGCCGTTTGGCATCATTAATCGTGTGTTGACCAAAAAAGAAATGGGTAACGTGATTGATCAGGTGTATCGTCACTGTGGCCAGAAAGAGACGGTGCTTGTTTGCTGACCGTCTCATGACGCTGGGTTTTAGAAACGCTGCAAGGCCGGGATTTCATTTGGTAAGGATGATATGAAAATTCCTGCTGCAAAAGCACCATTGATTGCCGATGCTAAAGAGCAGGTTAAAGAATTTGAGCAGCAATATCAGGATGGTTTGATCACCCAGGGTGAGAAATATAATAAGGTAATTGATGTTGGTCGCAGTGTTCTGACAAAGTGGCTGAAGAAATGATGAAAGTAATTTCTTCACCAGATGAAAACGGTTATGTGAATCAGTGTTTACATGATGGCACATTCCGGGGCGCGTGGTTCAGCTGCACAGATTAAGCAGCTGGCTGGTATGCGTGGCTTGATGGCAAAGCCGTCTGGTGAGATTATTGAAACACCGATTATTTCAAACTTTAAAGAAGGTCTGACGGTTCTGGAATACTTTAACTCAACCCACGGGGCGCGGAAAGGTTTGGCTGATACAGCGTTGAAAACAGCAAACTCTGGTTACTTAACCCGTCGTTTGGTTGATGTGGCGCAAGATTGTATTATTACACAAGCCAGATTGTGGCACTGAACGTTATATTACGGTGCGTGCCGTGGTTGATGGTGGTAACGTTATTAGCCCGCTAGGCGAACGTATTCTTGGGCGTACAACTGCGGAAGAAGATTCAGGACATTGAAACAGGTGAAACCATTGTGCCTGCGAATACTATTGTCGATGAAAACATGGTGGAAGCGGTGGAAAAAGCCGGTGTTGACTCTGTTAATATTCGTTCCGTTCTGACCTGTGATTGCCGTGAAGGGGTTTGTGGCAAATGTTATGGTCGTGATCTGGCGCGTGGAACACCGGTGAACATCGGTGAAGCCGTTGGTGTTATTGCCGCGCAATCTATTGGTGAGCCAGGAACACAGCTAACCATGCGGACGTTCCACATTGGTGGTGCGGCACAACGTGGTGCAGAACAATCCTTTGTAGAAGCCAATATCGATGCAACTGTTTCTATTAATAACCACAACACAGTGAAAAACTCTGAAGATGTTAACGTGGTAATGGGACGTAGCCTGGAAATTATTTTACGAGATGACTGCCAACCGGGAAAAAGCACGTTTCAAAATTCCTTATGGTGCCAAACTGTTGGTTGAAGACGGGCAAAACGTTAAGGCGGGTGAAAAATTGTCTGAATGGGATCCTTACACAACCCCAATTATTACGGAAAAAGACGGTATTGCCAACTATGTTGATCTGATTGACGGTTCTTCTTTCGTGAGGTGACAGACGAAGCCACAGGTATTGTTAACCGTGTGGTTGTTGACTGGAAACAAACCAGTAAAAGTGCTGACTTGCGGCCACGTATTACCTTGCGCGATGATGATGGTGAAGTTATTAACCTAGATAACGGGTTAGAAGCTCGCTACTTTATGTCTGTTGGCGCTGTCTTTCAGTCGAAAACGGTGCGCCTGTTAAAGCCGGGGATGTTTTGGCAAGAACACCGAAAGAAACCGGAAAAACCCGTGATATTACGGGTGGTCTACCACGGGTAGCCGAGTTGTTTGAAGCCCGTAAGCCAAAAGACTTTGCCGTGATTGCTGAAAACTCTGGTCGAGTAGAATTTGGTAAAGATTACAAGACGAAACGTCGGATTGTTATTACACCAAATGAAGAAGACTTGGAGCCAGTAGAATACATGCTACCAAAAGGCCGTAGCCTACTGGTGCATGAAGGTGACTATGTGCAGAAAGGTGATTTGCTGATGGATGGTAGCCCTGTGCCGCACGACATTTTACGTGTACTTGGTGTAGAGGCTTTAGCGGAATACATCGTCAACGAAATTCAGGAAGTTTACCGTTTGCAAGGTGTGAAAATCAACGATAAGCACATTGAGGTGATTGCTCGTCAGATGCTGCAAAAAGTTGAAATTACTGAGGTAGGTGACAGTACGTATCTTGTGGGTGAACAAGTAGATAAGCTGGAATTCGAAGAAGATAACCGCCAGCTGGAAGAGGCTGGTAAACGTCCTGCAGAAGCACAACCTGTGCTGCAGGGAATTACTAAAGCTAGCTTGCAAACACGTTCGTTTATCTCAGCAGCCTCCTTCCAGGAAACCACAAAAGTGTTAACCGAAGCGGCAACATCTGGTAAGATTGACACTTTAACTGGTCTGAAAGAAAACGTTATCGTGGGTCGACTAATTCCAGCTGGAACAGGCGCTTTGGTGAATGACTATCGCCGGATTGCCAGAACTCGGGACAAGCAGCTAGCGGCAGAGCGGCAGGCTTCTATTAGCCTGGAATCAGAAATGGATGAGGAGAAAGATGCTGCTTAAGCATCTTTCTCTTGGTTTTTCTAGGCTCTAGGTGCTTTCTGAAACTTAACTATTGATATAATTGAGCCCTTGAAAAAGAGCTTAACATCCTTATCTCAACAACGCCTAAAACTAGCAATTTATTTTGGAAGCACTATAAAAATAAGATGAAATATCGAGATATTCCCCATATTTTTAGCATCACTTTCGCTCAAAAATACCTGGAAATCTAAATCACCAGTTTTGCGTGACTGGTTCTAATAGTAGGTAATTGAAGGTTTTTTATCACCTGCAACCATCTGGCTTCATAAATTGAAGTGAATGTAGATTATAAAAACGCACAAGTAATAGGTTTTTGAGCTGCCCCATGATAATTACTGCCATATGATTAAAACGCTGGCAAAATCTGCTGTTATTACCCTTACATTATTAAGTACAACGGCTTTTGCTGAAAATGGCGCATTAAAGCAATTATTGAAAGATAAGGACACAACAGCATTTTACCAAATGCAGGGAAATGAAACTGTTTGGTTTAATGCCGAAGGTAAAACAAAAAATTCCATTAAACCTTTTATAAAGGCCATGCAGCAGGCTGATGCACATGCCTTAAACAGTGCTGATTACGACTTGAAAAAAGCTGTAGCTACAGCAAATTCTTTAGAAGGCAAAGACATTGCTGTTACAAAGGAAATCTTAAAATTTATTCGCGATATGCAAGTGGGGAAAGTGACACCTAATAAGGTTTACCCAGATCTTTTTCTGTTG
The DNA here is from genome assembly GCA_963706365.1 of uncultured Alphaproteobacteria bacterium. GTDB lineage: Bacteria > Pseudomonadota > Alphaproteobacteria > JAJTHO01. Next base: position 1,730,166 of record OY970150.1, read on the forward strand.
CCGGAAGATCGTAATTTTGCCGCAGTATTAACAAATGCCTTGAAAAAACCGGATTATAAAACAGATAACTATTTAACAGATATAGCCCCTAACCATCCACAATACCGTAAGTTACAGGATTCTTTACTCAAGTATCGAAAAATTGCTAAAGAGGGGTCTTGGCAACAAATAGAATCTAGTGGTGTTATAAAGCCAGGTAATGAGGATAGCCGCATGCCTGCAATTCGAGAGCGATTGCGACAAAATGGCTGGATGAAACCCAATGATACGATTGATAATATTTACGATAAGCAAACGGAGGCCGCTGTTCGCCATTTTCAAAAACACCGCGGTGCAAAAGTGGACGGCATTATTGGATCAGAAACATTTAAGGTGCTGAATGTGTCCGTTGAAGATAGAATTAAACAGATTGAGCTATCCATGGAGCGCTGGCGCTGGCTTCCAGAAAATTTAGGCGAAAAATATGTGTTGGTAAATATAGCCGGATTTTATGCAGAAGGACGCAAGAATGGATCTTTGATTGTTCAAACACCTGTTATCGTAGGGAAGGTCGCGCATCAAACCCCTGTTTTCAGCAGCATGATGCGTAATGTAAAATTCTACCCAGATTGGACTGTGCCTAGTTCTATCGCCAAACGTTATTTATTGGATAAAATTCAAAATAACCCTAACGTTATTAACACGTTGGGTTATGAAATTTTTAAAGACTGGCATAAATTGAAGTGGTCTTCTGTCGATGTCGCCTCCCTGACAAAAAGTGACTTCCCGCCTTATAGTTTTCGGCAAAAGCCTGGTGCCAAAAATGCCTTAGGGCTTGTGCGTTTTACGATTGATAATAATGAGGCTATTTATTTGCATGATACGCCCGATGAGCAATTATTTGAAGAAGATCAGCGTGCATTAAGTTCTGGCTGTATTCGCGTGGGTAAACCAGTGCAACTGGCGCAATTTGTTTTAGCTAATAACGATAATATCAGCAGTGCAGAAGTGGCAGAAAAATTTAACCGTGCGCGCCGGGGGGAGGCTGTATCTACGGAAATTATTAAATTAAAACAGCCTATTCCTGTGCACTTGGTTTACATGACGGCATGGGTTGATGAAGATGGGGACACACGCTTTGAACAAGATATTTATAATCGAGATCGTAAACTTGAACGGGCTCTAGGCTTATAACAAAAAGGGAAATAACAGATGTTTGTGAAAGGGATTTTTGCCAGTTTATTACTTATTTCTGCCACTGCAATGGCAGAAGAAAATGTGCCGGAATATCGTGAAAAGATAGGCAATATGCTGGATAATCCTGCTTACACAAGGTCTATTCAACATAAAAGCAATATTCCGTTACCTCCAAAGAAACCTTTGTTTAATTTGCCGGAAAAACGCCTGCACTTAAAAAGTATCCATACTGGCGAAGAAATTCATGTGGCATTTTGGCGCAGTGGTGCCTACTTACAAAGTGGTTTAACGCAATTGAATAAATTCTTGCGAGATCATCGTACAGGCGATGTAACAAAAATGGATCCGGAATTGTTTGCACTTGTACATCGGGTTTATGAAAAATCAGGTTCTCACAAACCAATTGAAATAATTTCGGGTTTTCGCTCTATTAAAACAAATGATATGTTGCGTGCGCAAGGCCGTAATGTGGCAAAAAATAGTCAGCATGTTCAGGGAAAAGCGATGGATATCCGGATAACAGATGTACCCTTGAAAAAACAGCGTGATATCGCGTTAGAAATGGGGGTAGGGGGCGTGGGGTTTTATTCTGCCAGCCGCTTTATTCACGTTGATACTGGGCGGCCTCGACGTTGGTAGCTTACATAGCGTCAGAAAAATTCTGAAATAATGCCTTTGAAAATGGATGCTCTGCGACGCGCCATTCCGGGTGCCATTGAATACCGATAGCAAAATTGCTGGCATTTTTAACGCTAACGGCTTCTACGATACCATCACTGGAAATAGCTTCGACAGCCAATCCTTCCCCTAAGGTGCGAATAGCCTGTGTGTGCAACGAATTTACCCAAAACTGATTGCCAACCGGACTAATTTTTTCCAACAAACCGCCTTTAACAAGTTCTACGGTATGCGCAACACCGAACCGCACTTCTTCGGGAACCAGAAAACCCTTGTCGTAATGATTAATGCCAATAGTCGGCATATCACTAAGATTATTAACATCTTGGTATAATGTGCCACCCAAAGCAACATTGAGTTCCTGTATCCCACGGCATATACATAATAAAGGAATGCCACGTTGCAAGGCGCGCTTGATAAGCGGAAAAGTAGTGGCGTCGCGTTTAGGGTCTAGTAAGTAATCATCACTGGCCAATTTTTCCCCGTAAATAGTGGGGCAAACCATCGAGAAACTGCCGGTTAAAAATAGACCATCAACTTTATCCAGGTAGGCATCTGTATAGTTAACATTGTTATACTTCAAACCCATAGCTGGTATGATCATGGGAATAGCATTGATACCCTGGAATGTGGCATCTAAATAACGCTCTCCTACACCATGGAAGGAACGATTCTCAACCTCTCGCACACAGGCTGGAACACCAACAATTTTAGTTGTTTTTTTCACTTATAAAGATGCATTTATACACACTTTAAGGCGTTTTCAATAGCCTTAAGTCGTCGTTTTTGCGTAATTTTCTCACCGTTCTCATCGGTTACATAAAAAGTATCGATAATTTGTCGTCCCATGGCGCTGGCGGCCTGGGTATTAATACGTGCGCGAAAGACAGGTAGATTCAGGTTGCGCAGCGTTGCGGCACAGTCTGCTAATAGCCCAACTCTGTCGAGTGTGGTCACTTCGATAATAAGATAACGACGGCTGCCTTTTAAATCAAAACGAATTTGCGTGGGTAAAATAGCAGAGACCATATTTGGCTTGCGCGACGGGGGAGAGGGAACGGTTTTGTTTTCCTTGATGACGGCTGTAACTTGATCGGCAAAACGTTCTAAATGATCCGTTTGTGGTGCTTTTCCAGCCTTATCCTGCACTGTGAAAATATCCAGTGCCAGGGTTTCACCCTGATAATCAATTGTGAATAACCGTGCCTCTACAATATTTAGTTGAGCAGCCAGCATGCTGGCGGTAATATCTGCAAATAATCCGTGTCTGTCATGGGTTATAATCGTAATAACACCAACATCAGCCTGGCTATTTACCCTGATGTGAACATTGGGTACAGGCTCTTTTAACCAGTTTAATTGTTCTTGCTGTTGTGTCTTGCTAAAAGCCAAGAACCATTCATAAGGCAACTGCTTTAAAACAGGGTGCTTTTTGCGTAAGGTAGGCAGGGGGATCGGTTCATCTTCGGAAAGGCGATTGAGCGCTGCATTATATAACTGCTCTAGCAATGCTTTTTTCCAGTTGTTTAGCAGTTGCGGGTTTGTTGCGGTAACATCTGCAATGGTAAGAATAAACAAACACTCTAGTCGTTCTTTTGTTTGTACTTCTTCAACAAAGGATTCTACTACATCCGGGTCATTAATATCTCTTCTAAAGGCATTGAAAGTAAACAATAAATGATGTTCAATAAGCCATTGTGCCAGTTTTATCTTTTGTGCGGAAACATCGAATTTTTCCCCATATTTAGACACTAGATCCATGCCTTTTAGGGAATGATCTCCGCCCATGCCTTTTGCGAGGTCATGACAAAAAATAGCCAGGCACAAAACTTGCCACTGATTAGTCTGTTGGCAACACTCGGTGGCAAAATCATAGTTAGGTTCCAGCATTCCCGTTTTGATGCGGTGCATCATTTCAATGGCTTTCAGGGTATGCACATCGACCGTAAATTTATGATACATGTCAAATTGCATTGCGCCTTTCAGGCGTTTCATATCTGGAATAAATTTTTCCAAAACATCATCTTGATGCATGTTATGCAATGTTTCTGCCCCGGTTTCGGCATAGCAAAGCACATTGAAAAATTGTTGGTTATTGGAGGGGTAAGTGCCGGTTACCGGTTTTAGTAGCCGGTCAGCAATACGCTGTATTTGGCGTGTTCTTAGATGATAAAGTTTCATCATCCGTGCTGCTTCTTGTTGATCAACGTCGCTACGATACTGCAAAAGCCGCGCTAATTCTTGTTGAATTGAAAAGCTAAGACGATTACTGCCGCCGTGATGTAGTAGATGAATACCAACACGGATTGTCCATAATAGCTTTTCTGCCTCTGTTATTATTAGCTGGTCTTTGATGGGTACAGGGGCTTCCATCCAGCGGATATAATCAATATCACGCAACGCACCGATACCGTCTTTTACATCAGGTTCCACCAGACCAGATGTTGCATCATATTTTTGTAGCCTTTTTAGGCGTTCGGCTATTTTTTCTTTCTTAAAGGCATCTTTATCACGATTTTCGTGAAAATATTTTGTGGCTTCTTGAAAAACAGTTTTATCGCCCCAAAGCAATCGAGCATCCAGAAAGGCTGTTTCGGCGGTATGCTCAGACGGAATATCGTTACAAGGTCGGCTAATAAAACCTATCTTCAGGCCTGTATCCCATAGCAACGCAACAAACTGGCTGGTATCGGGGGTGTTTTTATCGTCGTATAGTAACAGTAAATCTATATCAGAATAGGGCGCAAGCGTACCACGGCCATAGCCACCGGTGGCCAGTAAACACATATGTTCAGGCTGTAAATTTGTTTTTGTAATAACAAATTGCAGCAGCACATCAATACTGGCAGCTAAGCGTTGTGCCGTGGCAACGCCTTGGCGTTTTTCTAAAAAATAAGCATCTGTACTTTTGCGAATAGACTCTACCGATTCTTTAATGGCGCGCGCAAGATAATCTTCTGCATTAAAGATATCATCTAACTCTTTGATAGACAGGAAAGGCTGCATGAAAACTGTTATTGAAACAGATACATGGGGTCAAAGTGAACTTGTCTTAGCGTCGCACCAAAATGCAAATGCGGCCCAGTGGCGCGGCCTGTCATTCCTACGGTACCAATTTGCTGACCTTGCTGCACCGCGTCATTTTCTTCGACATCAATACTCTTCAGATGGGCATAAACAGTAGAAAGGCCATGGCCATGATCAATAATCATTGTTCCACCTGTATAATACATATCATCCACTATCATGGTAACCACACCATTAGCCGGTGCTATGATCGGTGTACCGGCTGGGGCGGCAAAATCAACGCCACGGTGGGCACTTTTGGGGGTGCCATTTAAAATACGTTGGCTGCCAAACACACCACTAACGCGTGTGGCACTGGGAACCGGTTTAATAAAACCGCCTGCAAAATAAGGTTGCTCCAGGGTAATGCGGCGGGCTTTTCCGATTTTACGGTTATCGCTGTTGATACGTTCCAAAACTTCTTGCTTGGGCGCAACATATTTACTGGCCAAGCCTTCAATACGTTCAACGTTCCAATCAGTTTTTGTAATGGGAATACGTTTGCCAGAAATTTCCGTACCATTTTTAACAACAATGTTCAGATCGCCTTTTGCATCACGGCCTGTTGCCACCAGAAAAGTGCCGTCTGATGTTACAGGAATGGGAAGGTTATTAACGGTAACCGTGCTGCCAGGCCTGGCTTGTAATTTTAGTAAACTACCTTGTGGAACAGTTTCTGGAAATGATTGCGCGCAAAGGGGCAGGGCAATGAGCAATGATAAAAGAGAGATTAAATTACGCATGCGCTGTTATGAAGTGAATCGAGAGAATCGTCAAGATGGCCGCCAGATTATACTGTTTAAACAACAGCAGTAAGCTTGCGAAACAATCCGTCCATATCATTATTGCTATCTTTTAACATTTGTTGAGGGGTGTTATCTAAAACAATGCGGCCACTATGTAGTAAGATGACACGCGTACAAATTGTTTCTAACTCTTCCAACAAATGGGTGGAAATAATAATAGCTTTTTCCGGGGCTAGTTGTTTGATGAGTTGCCTGACGTGAAACTTTTGATTGGGGTCAAGGCCATCAGTTGGTTCATCCAGAATTAATATTTCAGGATCATGCAACAAGGCTTGTGCTAAACCAACCCGCCGCTTGAAGCCCTTCGAAAGGGTTTCAATACGTTGATCTACTACAGATTCCAAGCGTGTCTGCATAATAACTTTTTCAACTGCTTGCCTTGTTTCGGCTTTTGATAACTGTCGCATGCGCCCCATGAAGCCTAGGAAATTACGCACCGTCATTTCGCGATATAAAGGGGCGCCTTCTGGCAAATAGCCAATGTTACGACGTGCTTCAATGGAATTTGCAATATTGTAATCTTTAATATTTACATGCCCGGTATCGGGTTGCAGGTAGCCGGTTAAAATCCGCATTGTGGTGGATTTTCCTGCACCATTTTCCCCTAAAAAACCCAAAACCTCGCCTTTATTAACCTGAAAAGAAACGCCCTGTAATACAGGCTTGTCTGCGAATTTTTTATAAAGGTTTTGGGCAGAAATCATTAAGCGGCGGCCTTTTCAGCGTCGAGAATTTTTTGTACCTGTGCTGCATGGCCATCAACTTTCACGCTGTTCCAGCTTTTTACAATATCACCCGCTGGGTTTATAATGAAAGTAGAACGCACGATGCCTAAGGCGCTTTTGCCAAAATTGAATTTTTCGCGGAATACTTTATAGGCATCACAAACCGTACCGTCTGTATCAGCTAACAAAGGAAAATCCAGCTTATATTTTTTTTGAAATTTATGGTGCTTTTCAATGCTATCTTTGGAAACTCCTAGTACATAGGCGTTTAATTTGCCAAACTCTTGGGCAATATCCTGAAAGGCGCAAGCTTCTTTAGTGCAACCAGGTGTATCATCTTTTGGGTAAAAGTATAAAACTAAGTATTTGCCTTGATAGTCACTTAGGCTGATGGTTTTTTGCTGGTCAGGGGCAATGGCCGCTTCGCAAGTGAAAGCAGGGGCTTTATCGCCTGCTTTTAAGAGTTCTTTGCTCATGAAAATTCCTTTAAATTATGGGCGTGATATTTCTAATGTTTTTAGGATAGAGGCCATTTGTTCAGGAGAAAAGCCGGGGCCGTTGAAGGGTTGCAGATAGGCACCTTCCAGGGAGACGCCGCCATATAAACCTTTACTTTTTGTTAGCCCGATAATGGCGTGACCCTTGTTACTTAAAGCTGCGCCTATATCGGCACCAACTGTTGCAACAGCCAATCCTGCTTCTGCACCTAACTGGAATTTACCTTTGCGAATGGCGCTGGCGGCTTCTTGTGTTAAAACAAATAACATGGTTTCTGTGGTGTTGATACCAGCCTGAAACCCGACACTGCCTTCATAAAGGCGCACGCGATGAATAGAAGCCCATTCCCCGGTGCTGTTACGGCTTAACATTAGGCCTTCCCCGCCGCTGCCGCCAACGATAAACGCCAGTTTTACAGTTTTGGGAATAATCACCACGGCACGGCTTTTACGTAAAAGTGCCTGTGTTTGCTGTTTTTGTGAGCCAAAAAGAAAGCTGCGTGCTGTGTAAACAACCTCTTCGGAAAGTGGCAAGGCTTGGGCTTGTTGCGGTAGTAAGGCCGCTGATGAAAGCAGAGCGCTGGTTAAAGCGGTTGCAAATAGTTTTTTCATTTTAAAAATACCTTTCTTTAATGGTAATGATATCGCCAGGGTAAATAGAAGTGCCTGGGGTTATTTTATACTCTTTATCCTGGTTGTTTGCCCGCTTGATTAAGGCATAGTTTTTATTGGCGCGGTAGGTATAGCCGCCGGCCAATGCCACGGCTTTTGAAGCGGAAATGTCGTTAACATAAGTATAGGCACCAGGCTGTTTTACTTCACCTAATATATAAAAAGGACGATAGGTTAAAACCTCAACACTCACTTTCGGGTCAACAATATAGCCGTCGGCTAAACCAGTTTCGATTAAATTTTCTGTTTCGGCAACGGTTTTATTTTTAACATCTATTGAACCGACTAGGGGAAAAGAGATCGCCCCATTACTATCTACCTCGTATTCGCCAGTTAAAGATTTTTCTTCAAAAACACGAATGTTCACTTTATCACCGGCATCTAAACGATAGGACTGTTGCTGAATATTTTGTTGTAGGTTATTAGTAGGGGGCTGTGGCTCATAGGGGGCAGACGCACAACCGCTAAGCAGTACAGCGCTGGTAGCAATAAGGCCTATAGCGAAATGCTTAAAGAACGCAGGGCGTTTAAACAAAATGGAATAGTGCGTTGCTTTAGTGTCATACACCTTGGACATGGCTTTGTAATAAACAGGTTTACTGGTATTTCAAAATGAATTTTTTGCAGATGGCTGTAAATGCATTTAAACTGTGGCTTTAAGAATAAATCCTTGCGGTTCCTTTAAAAATGAGTTAACTATGTTACCTATTTTAAAATTTGGGAACCTATGGCACACCATCACTCTGCAAAAAAACGTATTCGACAAACCGCTCGCCGCACAGAAGTTAACCGTGCGCGGGTTAGCCGGGTTAGAACCTTTATCAAAAGAACGGAAAACCTGATTGAATCTGGCGACAAAGAGCAAGCTGCTGAAGCGTTCAGAAGCATGCAGAAAGTTCTGCAACACGGTGTTACACAGGGTATTGTTCCTAAAAACACCGCTTCTCGTAAATTGTCTCGTCTTTCCAAGAAGATTAAAGGCTTAGGCAGTTAATTTGCACGAATAGTTTAGAGGCACACTTTGGGCAATTTACGTGATATTTTTAATCGGTATTGAATTTTAGTAATATGCATGAATATCAAGATTATCAGTGGCCAAAGCTTGTAGAGTTTAATCAACTGGCGTCTGGCAATACACGAGGCTCTTTTGGTGGTACTATGGCCTGTGATACGCCTGATTTTCAGGGTTTGAACTTGGCGGGTTATGATAATGCGAGTTTAGCGCCTTCTTATGATTCTGTCGACTTTTCTCGATTATACGCGCCAGGCTTAGAAGCGCCCAACGTGGTGTTTTCTGGAAGTAATTTTTCTAGAGCTGATCTTGAAGGTGCTAACCTTCAAGGGGCAGATTTAAGCAGAGCTAATTTACAATATACTAACTTTAAAAATGCTAATTTAACAAGAGCAAATTTAACAGAGGCCGACTTAAGAGGCGCCAACTTAAGAGGAGCCGACTTAAGAGGGTGTGATCTCTCTTCTGCCAACATTTCTGGCGTAAATCTCAGTGGCGCGCTTCTAGATTGGGCAGTCATGACCCAGCAGCAACAGAAAGATATTGGTAACGCCATGGGAACCCCTGTTACGCCAGAAGAACATGCACTTGCTGCGTCACAATCTTATGGTTCCGAAAATCATTGAAAATTTACCACATCCAAGTAAAAACTAGTTTTTAGTCGAATAAAAATTTTCTACTTATATATCAATTTCTTAGGTAAATAAATGATGTGGTTTCCTGAAATGGCGGAATTTGCACTAGACACTATCAGGCATAATTTTTTATAGTCCTAAGACCACATAGATATTGTTCAAAAGGCATTATTTATTCAAGGGTAAGGCAATGAAAAGATTGCAGGGCTATAATTAAATTAACAGGTATAAAGAAAACATTAGAAATCTATCCTAGTTGTTTTTGTGGTCTTGAATTTATATCAGAAGGTGCTAAGTACTTAATGATATTTATCGATGTAAAATACGCATCGGTATCTTTCTTGAAATTGCTTCTATCTAATTGATGTCGTGGGATATTGTTGTAATTTAAAAGATACCGGAAAGACCTACTGATGCGTTATTTACTCCCCACTAACACAGTCGCTCAAAAGCTTTGTTTTCGTCGCCTGTTTTTAGAGGTGGGAAATCATTAATGCCGTCTCTATCTGCTAATAAAATGATAACTTCTGAGCAATGGAGCGTTATTAAGCAACAGCTGCGCCATGAAATGGGGGAAGCGGCTTACAATAGTTGGCTAAGGCCGGTAAACTTTAATAACGTGCAAAACGATCAAATTATTTTGACTGTTCCAACCCCCTTTATGCGTAACTGGATAGAAAGCCGCTATGGCGATCGTATCCGCAACCTTATTCAGGCCGTTGACCCAAATATTACGAAAATAACTCTTGAGGTTGTGGAAGGTGAAGTAAAATCTGTTAATTTTTCCCCGCAACCAGACACTAAAGTAGCAGCGGGTTACCAGGAGCCTTTAGCTGTTACGGCGCCCGAACCGGAAAAAATTTTGCATACCGGTATTCAGGTTGATCCGCGCTTTAATTTTGACAATTTTGTGGTGGGAAAATCCAACGAACTGGCGTTTGCCGCTGCCCGCCGGGTTGCTGAAGCCACGGAAGTAATGTTTAACCCGTTGTTCCTGTATGGTGGCGTTGGGTTGGGAAAAACGCATTTAATGCACGCTATCGCCAGTTGTGTAAAACAACACCAGCCAAATCGAAAAATTCTTTACCTTTCTGCTGAAAAATTTATGTACGAGTTTATTCGTGCACTGCGATTTAAGAATACCTCTTCTTTCAAAGAGCAGTTTCGCTCTGTAGACATTTTAATGATTGATGACGTGCAGTTTATTGGCGGCAAGGATTCTACCCAGGAAGAATTTTTCCATACTTTTAATGCGCTGGTTGATCAAAACAGACAGGTCATTATCTCTGCTGATAAATCGCCTTCTGACCTAGAAGGTGTTGAAGACCGCCTGAAATCAAGGTTAGGCTGGGGCTTGGTTGCTGATATTCATCCTGCAGGCTATGAATTGCGCTTAGGCATTCTTCAGACGAAGGCCGATTCATTACCAGTGCATATCCCCATTGATGTACTGGAATTTATGGCGGCCAATATTTCTTCTAATATAAGAGAATTAGAGGGGGCTTTGAACAAAATTGCTGCGCATTCCAGCTTAATTGGTAATGCTGTAACGCTGGATCATACAAGATATTTATTGAGCGATATTTTACGCACCACAGAGCGAAAAGTGACGATTGATATGATTCAAAACAAAGTCGCGGCTTTTTATAATGTGCGGGTTTCTGATATGCAATCAGCCCGCCGCGCCCGTGTTTATGCCCGGCCACGCCAGATTGCGATGTATCTTAGCAAAACCTTAACACAAAAATCGCTGCCTGAAATTGGCCGTCAATTCGGCGGGCGGGATCATACAACAGTGATGCATGCGATTCGCACCATTGAACGAACCTGTGAAATTGACCCAGATTACAGCAAGGAGATTGAACGATTGCGTTGTGCTATTGAAGGTTAAAATAATCAACCTATTTCTAGTTTATGCAGTTTATAATCGCTTACCTTGGTGCCGCTATTGTTTTCTTTGGGCTTGATTTTATCTGGCTTAATTACGTTGCAAAAACTTTTTACCGACAAGAGGTTGGAAGTTTGTTGCTGGATAAATTTCAAATGCAATATGCCGGTATTTTTTATATTTTTTATATCGCCGGTATCGTCATTTTGGCGGTAATGCCACACCTGCAGACAGGCAACGCAAAAACAATTGCGGCTTATGGTTTGATGTTGGGGCTTGTGGCGTATGGAACGTATGACATGACAAATATGTCCACTTTAAAAGGCTGGTCATTAAAAATGAGCATGGTAGACATGGTGTGGGGCGGTTTTTTAACGTCTTTAGGGGCTTTAGGCGGCTATTACGCTATCAAAATCTTGCATCTAAACTAAAATCCCTTTAGTAAGGGGCATGGAAAAACCATTGTTACCAAAGGCTACGGCTGCTTGGCTTGTTGAAAATACCGCATTAACCTTTGCCCAGATTGCTACTTTTACTGGTTTGCACGAGCTAGAGGTTCAATCTATTGCGGATGCAGAAAGCATTCGTATTCGCCCGATTGACCCAATTGCCGGTAAACAGTTGACATTAGAAGAGATTCAGCGCTGCGAAGCGGATCCTTTGGCTGATTTAGAGTTGTATAAAACAAAACTGCCTAAGCCTAAGCCCCGCACCAAAGGGCCACGCTATACGCCTGTAACCAAACGGGGGGATAAACCTAACGCCATTGCATGGCTGGTAAGGAACCATCCCGGTTTAAGTGATGGGCAGATTATTAAACTGGTTGGTACGACAAAACCGACTATTCAAAAAATTCGCGAGAAAAGCCACTGGAATATGGCGAATATTAAGCCGCAACACCCGGTGGAATTGGGGCTGTGTACTTTGATTGAATTAAAAACAGCTGTTGAAAAAGTGGCAAAGGAAGAACCTTTACCAGAAAATCAGGGTGAAATTACCGGCGGTATTGATATGGCAGATATTTTTCAGTCCAATTCAAGCACGGCATGATAATTTTATTGTTTATAGCAATTTGAGATTGTCTTTTAATGACGCCAGACGACAAAATGAAAGATGATTCTGCTGCGTTTGGCGACGAAAAAGTTATTGATGAAGAAAATAATCAGACAGGCTTCAGGAGTAACAATGGCTCGACAGCCATTGAAGAAATTCCAACTACTCAATTTTTAAGGTTCTGGCGGCAAAAAGGCACCCGGATAAGTTTAAAAAGTTTATCTTATACATTAACTGTATTAATTGCCTTGTTTATTATTGGTATCAGCACATTGATTGCCAAAGATTTTAATGACTTGGCAAAATCAGCTGAGCGTGCGAAAAATATTTCAATTCCACAGGCATTACAATTAAATAGCCAGGCTTTGTTATCTGATAGATTAAGAAACACAGCGGATGAAATATCGCGTTCTGGTGATACCGATATAAGAGATGCTTATTACCATTCTGCCCTAGAAACAGTGCAACAGCTTTTAACCGAGGTGCAAGAAAGGGATTCCATGGCTAAACGTTCCTATGAACGTTTAGAGCAACTATTCCGCCGCTTATTTCAACAAGTTGAAACATTGAATCGCCGCAATATACAGCGTAACCGGGTTATTTTACAAACCACATCATCCCTTATTGATGTGAACATTTTTATTGATGGTTTTGTTGGCAATGACAGCGCAATACTGGAGATTGATAAAGTAAATGGTGATGAAAAAGCAATTCTTTCTGCCTTGCGCATTCAAGGAATTTTAAACGAACTTCAGGCCAGTTTGCAAACACTGAAGTCTTCAAATCGTTATTATGACATTCTGGATATGGAAACCTCTTATAATCGCTATATTGCAACGGCAGATTATTATTTGCAGAATATAAATAGCAAGAACCAGGGAACGTTATCGCAGGCTTTAGAAATTTTTCAGCAAGCAGGTAGTTTATTTGATTTCCAAATGCGTAGCATTACTCAAGCTACGGCTATTGATCAGACCGTACAGCAAATTTCTATCAATCTGGAACAAGTTAAGGGGCAATTGCTACGCCGTGCAGCTAGCCTGGCGGCCAACGATGTGGAGTATATCGCCGTTAAATCTAAGGAAAGCCTGGCAACATCAATGGGAGCCTTTGTTGTTTTGGGGCTGGTATTTATTTTAACAGGGTTTGCTGTTCAGCATGAAATTGTGCGGCCCACATTAAGGGCTAGTAACGCGTTGTTAAAATTATCGGAAAAGGGTAGCAGCATTCGCCTGGCTTACTCCGATTTAAAAGAAATTGAATCGATTAACAAAGGGGTGCTGGAGCTGGCTGCTGCTTTACGAGAGAAAGAAGAAGTTAATGAACGTCTGGTTGCCATGGCACAGATGAAAACGAACTTAACGTCTTCCGTATCACACGAATTACGAACACCTTTAACTTCTATTCGTGGTTTTGTTGATTTAGCCCTTAGGCATTTTCGCCGCGATTTTCTGCCTTTGGCGAACAATGAAAAACTGGAAAAACGTGGTCAGCGTATAGAAAATAATCTGGCGGTTGTGTTGCGTGAAAGTAAACGGCTGGGAACCTTGATAGATGACATTCTGGATATCGCTAAAATAGAATCAGGCCGCATGGTATGGCGCGATGCTAATGTGACGGTTGCAGAATTATTTGAGCATGCACACAACGCTATTTCCGGCGAACTGGCCTTGAAGCCCAGTGTAAAGCTTAGAGTAAAATTACAAAAAGATTTACCGGTATTGCATGTTGACCATGACAGAATGCAACAAGTTTTGATGAATCTTTTAAACAACGCTATCAAATTTACAGATAGCGGCGTTATACAACTGACCGCTGAACAGCTGGATGACAACCTGATTATCAAGGTGATTGATGAAGGCGTTGGGGTGCCCACAGAGGATCTTGAATTAATTTTTGAAAAATTTCGGCAGACAAGCCATCAGGAAACACTGATTAATAAGCCAAAAGGCACAGGGTTAGGATTAGCCATCTGTAAACAAATCGTTGAACATTATGGCGGCGCCATAACCGTCGAATCTGCTTTAAAGCAGGGCAGTACGTTTAAAATAAAATTACCTTTTTAATATATTTCAATGTGTTATAGTTTATTTCGTTGTCTCGGCTTAATGCTGGGGAAACGCTTAATACATTTTAAACGTTATCTATGGCATAACTGAACACAATACATAGTAATAAATTATGAGCGATACATTGACACTTAATTATCCGTTTTGGATGCTGTTGCTTAACCAGTTATTGGTTTTGGCACTGGTGGCTATTTGCACCTGGGCGGCTTTTAATGATGTCAAGGAATATAAAATACCGAATGCCGTGGTGCTCTTAACCTTGCTTTTGTATATTCCCTTTGTTCTAACATCTGCTGAAAACATTGATTGGCTTGATGGCTTAACAACGTTTGCCGTTGTGCTGGTGGCTGGATTCTTACTATTTGCCACGGGTATTATTGGTGCGGGGGATATCAAGTTTTTCGCGGCTTTGGCTTTATGGTCTGGCAGCACCCATTTAAATTCATTCATCATTGCAATGTCAATTACAGGGCTGGTTTTGGCCGCTGCATACATTGGCACCATCGTTTTTCAGAAGAACGTTGGTTTAAAACCTAAAAATTTTAAACCTTCCCATGTTGTTTTGCCTTACGGTGTCGCCATTACAGGCGGCGCCTATTATGTGGCTTATCAGCTTCTACAACCTTTAACCCATACTTCAACCTTACAAAATATAACCGGAGCATAACCATGCGTATACTATTTATCGTTCTTGCTTTTTTAATTGCCGCAGCCACCGCCTGGTGGGTAAGCGGGCAATTAAAAAATCAGGAAATTGTCGAGACTCGTATTGAGAAAAAAGTCGTCAAGGAAAGCAGCACAGGCGTGCTGGTTGCAGCAGAAACTATCCCTAGTGGTACCATGATTAAAGCTGGTGACCTGGTATTTAGAAGCTGGCCAGACAGTGCCGCCCAGGAGAATAAAAGCTTTATTATTAACAACGGTAGTATCACGCCAGGAAATTTGGTTGGTGCTGTCGCTCGTCAGGATATTCCCTCTGGTCTGCCTATCACAAACCGCTTATTGATCAAACCAGGCGAGCAGGGATTTTTATCAGCTGTATTAAAGCCGGGTATGCGTGCTGTTGCTATCCCTGTTAATAAACGCACCGGCGTTTCTAACCTTGTGGTGCCAGGCGACCTGGTTGATTTGGTATTAACCAGTGTATTTCGCGAAATGGTTTTTGTGGAAGGTGACAGTGGTGATGGACTATCAAGAGAACAGAAAGAAGTACGTGTTGGTGAAACAATTGCCAAAAATGTTCGGGTACTTTCTGTTGGTGAATACCTTAGCAAACCGCAGGATCGTAAAAATAGTGATGATGCAAGTCAAAACAGATCGCAAAAAGAAGCTACTGTTGAAACCATCACTGTAGAGCTGCCCCCCAAAATGGTGGAGGCTGTAACCCTAGCGAATCAAATGGGTGAAATTACAGTGGCGGTAACCCCTATTGCAAAAGAAAATGAAGAACTAGACGGCCTGGATATTGATGACCCCGCCAGTATTATTAGTGGTGTAACAGATAAGGGATTTAAATCTGTTACGATTGACACAGAAGTGAGTCGAGCACTTGAAAGCAAGTCGTCGAATTCTGACGGCTCTAAAAATAGTGTTATTATTTCTCGTGGTGGCAGCAAAAAACAAAGCGAAACAGTGCGTGTGCTATCCCCTAAAACAGCGGAAGATGAGCGACAAGAGTCAAGCGAAACGCAGCAACCTTCAACGACTAAAATGGAGGCTGAATAATGTCGTATTTTTCAAACCAGCCCCGTGAAAATTATAAAATGGATGTAAAGACTATGAAACAGCATTTTAAGAAAACCCTTTCAGGCATGACTGTTGCCATTGCTCTGGCTATGACACCTGCTGCCGCTGTGGTTACAAACGCCCCAACCAGTGCCGAAGCAGCCACTGCAGCCACCGTTCAACTAAAGGCAGGGAAGGGTACATTTATCCGCCTTGGTCGTGACGCCGGTGCTGTTTTTGTTGCCGACCCAGATATTGCAGATGTGGATATTAAATTTTCCAACATGCTGTACATTTATGGAGCAAAGCCCGGTGAAACAACAGTGCATGCCATTGATGAAAAAGGTAATGTAATTTTGAGCCGTACTATACTGGTTATTGCAAATATCCAGGAATTACAGTCCAGTTTAATAAAGCTGATACCGGAACACGAAATTGAAGTGTATTCTGCAAACAATAAGATGATTCTTAAGGGAACCGTGCCTAATGCTGCTATTGCAGATCGCGCCCTAAAGATTGCGGGCTCTTTCGTGGAGAACGAAGAAGATGTTATTAACATGATTAATGTTAATGAATCTTCGCAAGTAACCGTTAGTGTGAAAATTGCTGAAGTTCAACGTAATATAGCTGAGCAAATTGGTGTTGATTTTCAGGCGGGAACAGATTCTATAGGTAACTTTAGATTTGGTTCTTTTGGCTCAAACGGTATTATAAGCTTACCTGACCCTGACACGGGCAGCCAAATTTTTAACATCGGTGGTCAGAATCCTGTTAATGTTCCTGGTACTCAATACTCTCAGTTATTAGGATTGGGAACCGGTTCAACAACGATAGAAGCTTTGATTAAAGCGCTGGAAGAACGTAATGTTGCCACTGTTTTAGCCGAGCCAAACTTAACGGCAATTTCTGGTGAAACAGCCAGCTTCCTGGCTGGTGGTGAGTTTCCTATTTTAGTGCCGCAACAAAATCAGGTAACCATTGAATTTAAAGAATTTGGTGTAGGTTTAAATTTCTCACCTTTGGTTTTGCCAGGTAATCGTATTCGCCTGAAAGTAAACCCAACTGTTAGTGAGCTTTCTGATGAAGGTGCTGTTGAACTAGATGGTATTGTAGTACCTGCCCTTAAAACACGTAAGGCAGAAACAACGGTTGAAATGGGAAGTGGTGAAAGCTTTGTCATGGCAGGCCTGTTGCAAAACAACTTGCAAGACAATATTAAAGCGTTCCCATGGTTGGCTGATTTGCCTATCCTGGGGCCATTGTTCCGCTCAACAAGTTATCAACGGGAAGATTCCGAGCTGATGATTGTTGCTACTCCTTATATAGTAGAACCTATTAAGCAGAGCCAGAGCATCAAATTACCAACAGATAATGTTTACATGCCAAACCTAAAAGACCGCTGGTTACATGGCCAGGATAGCACTACAACGCTAGAGCCAAAGGCGGAAGGTAACTATCGCCTAATGGGACCATCTGGATTTTTTACAAACTAGGTTATGATAACAAGGATTAAAACAATGAAAAATATCATTTCACTTTTCACCGTTGCCGCCGTTCTTTCTGGCTGTGCGTTAAATGAAACACCCGTTAGAAAGCAGGAGTCTTTAAATAAGCCCAGTTTTAGTATCAATCATCAAGAGGATCGGGTAACCCTGATTTTTGAAAAACATGATTTAAGCTTATCAGGCGATCAGTTAAGTAAAATTAACCGGTTTATCAGTTATTATAAAGACATGGATCCGGCACATACAGATTTTCTGTTAGCTATTATAGACTACCCAGATGTTGAAGGCTCCAAAGTGCCTGTCTATATGAAAAATCGTCAGTCTATGCTAATGGATATAAAACAAATTCTGAACCAGCATGATATTGATTATAACACGGTTAAAGAAATGGATTTATATCCTGACCAAGCTTACATCGAAGCTTCTGCAAGACGCGCTATTTTATCAACCGCTGATAGAGACGAAGATATAACAGGTTTAGAGCCAGCAATGGAAGACCTTGCAAGACCTTATAAAATTGCCTTACTTGTGCGAAAATACGATATTCGTGCTTCAAAATGCCCTACACCTGGAACTATAGATCGTGGTATGCATCATTCTCAAACCGTTGGAACAGGCATTCATATCGGTTGTAGTGTAAACAGTGGGCTTATTGAACAAGTGAAAGATAAAACACACATTGTTTATGGAGACAAAACAGAACCTACATTTGCAAGTGAATACGAAGTAAAACGCCTGAACGACTTTTATAAAGGAGAGTATTCAGGAGAAGAAAATAAAACGGGTAATGTTGTACAAAACTTTTAAATAATACCAAATGTCACAAAAATTTATCGCCTTCCTAGAGCATCAAGATGCTCATGATACTGTAAACCAAGTTATCAAAGATTACTGGGGCAGCGGTGTTGTGGTGCCTGGCGGTATTGATGCGGCATTGTCGGCCAAGTTTGATAATAGCTTGCCACAAAGCATTATTGTTGATGTTAGTAAATCGATACAACCGGAACGTGATGCCAAAAATATTGTTAGTCATTTCCATAATATAGATATTATCATTATTGTGGGGTTGCAAAACGATGTGCGTGCCTATCGCAGCATGATACAAGCGGGTGCAAAAGATTATCTGCCTATTCCTTTTAGCGCAGGGGATTTGTACCGTGTGCTATCAGAATCTCTTGTGCAGCAAGAAGAAAATGTCCCCATTGGTGGCAGTAGCAAACTTGTTACCATCATGGGGGCCAATGGTGGCGTTGGTACATCAATGTTGGCTACAAACCTAAGCTGGATTCTTGCAGAAGAGTTTAACAAGAAAGTGGCATTGATTGACCTTGATGTGCATTTTGGTACTATTGCTTTGGCGCTTGACCTGGAACCCAGTGTTGGCTTTAGAGATGCATTAGAATCACCTGGCCGGGTGGACAGCATGTTTGTTGATAACATTTTGGTGCCTGCCACCAATAATCTGAACGTCTTAGCGGCTGAAGAATCTATTGATGATTATGTAACCTACAATAATACATCGATTGAACTTTTATTGGAAGTTTTGCAAACAAAGCACGATTACGTTTTGGTAGATACCCCAAGGTCTATTTTAAGACGTTGCCCGCCGCTTATTGCAGATGCCGAGATCGTTGTATTAGTTGCAACCTTAACTGTACCAAGCCTAAGGGATACAGTGACGATTCTCAGTGAAATTCGCAAGATTTCGCCCACCAAAGAAGTGAGCGTCGTTATTAATCGGCGTCGTGAAAAGGGGCGCGGGGAAGTGAATTTGCAAGATTTCGAAAAAGAAGTCGAAAAAAAGGTGGCGATGGTTATTCCCGATGCGCCGGATATCGTAACCAGCGCCCTAAATTCTGGCAGACCTATTGTTGAAATTAATAATAACAGTAATATTTCCGAAAGCTTAAGAGCTTTCTGTCAATATATCGATGATGGTTCCATTAAGCAAAGCAGCACCAGCCAGAAGTCAATTTTAAGTAAGTTATTTAAGTCATAGGATCAATCATGAGTGAAGACAATAACAGTATCTCTCGGTTGCGCATCAGACGTCGCGCCAAAATAGAAAACGAAAGACAACGTCAGTTTTCTGATCATGGCTCAGAAGAGCAAAGCCATGCTGAAAACCATATTGAGCTGGATGACCAAAGAACAGAAGTGCGTGCCATTGAGCATAAACCGGCTGTATCTGATAGTCAGCAAACTGAGACAGAATCGCAAAGACAAGCGAGTTCGCCTTCGTTACTAGAAGTTGCACGCAAACATATTCAACCGCTTGTAGAAAAAAAGTTATTACCGGAAGAAATTCAAAAAAGTTCACGTGGCGTTCTTGCCAGACGCATCGCTGTTATTTTAAATGAATGGCTGGCGGCAACAGGGCAGGAAATGAACCTTGTTGATCAGCGTAATGTTATTACCTACTTGATTAATGCTGTATCTTACAAAGATAAACCATTACCGGCAGTTGTTGACAAAACAGCATCCCGCCCGCAGGTATCACAACAGCATAATCCTGAAAAGAAATCTTCAGAGCAACAAAGCTATAATACAAAATCTTCTATGAAATCTTCCACCAGCGCTCCCGTGAACGCTGCCAAGGAAAAAGTGCAAGAAATTTTGATGAACCGTATCGATACGGTAGCGGCAGCCACACTGCCACGGGAAGAATTAAGTGCGCAGCTAAATGAAATTGTCGGCGACATTCTAACAGAACAACGCATGCAATTGAACCGGCGTGAAAAAGAAGAGTTGGTTGAACTGCTCTTAAATGACATGCTGGGACTAGGCCCCCTAGAAAAATTACTTTGCGACCCAAGTATTACGGATATTTTGGTGAATGGCCCTAAACAGGTTTATGTGGAACGGAAAGGTTTGCTGGAACTAACCGACATCACTTTCCGGGATAACACCCATTTAATGAACATTTCTACCAGAATTGTATCACAAGTGGGACGGCGGATTGACGAAAGCTCCCCGATGGTGGATGCCCGATTGACAGATGGTAGCCGGGTGAACATTATTGCCCCACCATTGGCTTTGGATGGCCCTAGTTTATCCATTCGTCGTTTCTCTGATAAGGGAATTACACTTGATACAATGATTGGCCAAGGAAACTTGTCTGAGGCCATGGGTAAAATGCTAGGGATCGCCTCTAAATGTCGTCTTAATATTATCGTTTCCGGCGGTACGGGGTCTGGTAAAACAACACTGTTAAACGCTTTATCACGCAATATCGATATGGGTGAACGGGTTGTAACCTGTGAAGATTCTGCGGAACTGAGATTACAGCAGCCGCATGTCGTGCGCCTGGAAACCAGACCACCAAACCTAGAAGGTGAAGGTGAAATTACTATTCGTGATTTGGTAAAAAACTCCTTACGGATGCGTCCTGACCGTATCATCATCGGGGAATGTCGTGGTGGTGAAATTATTGATATGCTTCAGGCGATGAACACCGGTCACGATGGCTCTATGTCTACTATTCACGCCAATACCCCCCGAACCTGTTTAACGCGGATGGAAAATATGCTGAACATGGCTGGTTTTAATATGCCGCAATCAGTAATTCGAAATATGTTAAGTTCTGCCGTAAATTTAATAGTGCAGATCGCCCGTATGCGTGATGGTATGCGTCGTATTACGCACATTACTGAAATCGTTGGCTTGGATGAAAATACTGTTCTAACACAAGATTTATTTTGGTTTAAATACCGAGAGCAAGATAGTAAGGGCGCTATTAAAGGTGATTTTATCAGCGCCGATATCCGTCCGAAATTCATGGAACGCGCTGAATATTTTGGTTGTGCCGATGAATTGCTCGAAGTGATGCGCGGACACTAGGAATACTTTAGGAAATATCATGATTGATCAAACTTACATTGTTATTTTTCTTGCGCTCGCTGCAGTTATTATCCTGCTTTATTTTGCCTTAAGCAATAAAGATGGAAAGCAGCTGGAAAAGCGGATGCAGAAAGTGTCCAGAAAACGTGGAGAAAAATCAGATAAACGTTTTAAAGATCGAAATAAAGATACCAAACGCAGCGTTTTACAACGCGACACACACAAGACAAAACTAGATGATTATTTAGAAGCCCTAGGAACCAGTCGGAATAGTAGCCGAAGTAAGCTAGTTCAGGCGGGGCTTGATATAAATGTTGTAACCTTCTTATTTATAAGACTTATTGTTGGCGGTATCGTAGCAATGATTGTCTTATTTACGATAAAGCCGCTGTTGCCTTATGCTATTGCTGCTGGTGTTGCTGCTGGCATAATTCTGCCTACTCTGTATCTTAAAAAGAAGATCAGAAAACGCGTTCTAGCCTTTGAATTATTGTTCCCGGATGCCTTGGAGCAAATGGAGCGAGGCCTGAAAACAGGGATGCCCATTACTCAAACCATTAAATCGGTTGCAGAAAATGTTGATGCTCCCGTAGGGCCTGAATTTCATAGACTTTATAACGATATAAAATTTGGTGTGCCTTTAAACGAAGCAATCTGGACTGTAGCGGATCGTATGCCGACACAGGAATATAATTTCTTTGCCGTTTCTGTTGCACTACAGTCTGAAACAGGGGGGAACTTAGCAGAAAACCTTTCTAGATTAGGTGAAGTTCTAAGATCACGCGTCAGTATTCGTCGAATGATTACATCAAAATCAGCCGAAGCGCGCTGGTCTGGCCGTGTTATTGCCGCACTGCCTGTATTCTTTGTCGGGGCGGTATATGTTATGTCACCAGATTTTCTAAACCCTTTATTCTATGACCCCCGCGGTAAAAAAATGCTTTATATCTGTATCGGTATGATCCTGACCGGTATTTTGATGATGCGTAGAATGACTCGGTTTGATTTCTAAAAGGAAAATATTATGTTCGGACTTGATCAACAAACCACTGTATTCCTAGTCGTTTTTATAGCGATTGTTGCAACCCTGGCGTTGTTAATGCTGCCCTATATGGGCAAGCAAAACAGAACTAAAAAGCGGGTGCAAGCCCTGGCGATACGCCGTGAAGAGCTTTATAAGAGCCGTCTAAGTACAGAAAAAAAACGTAATAGCCTAAAAGAAAAACAAAATTTTGCCAGTCGCCTGCTAGGTGGCAAGGCAGATATGAGCAAAAAAGAAGACATTCAAGATTATCAAAAGCGTTTGGTAAAAGCTGGTTTTCGTGGGCAGAATGCGGTTTTTAACTTTCTGTTTATACGGCTAGTTTCTTTAGTCGGTGTGCCACTATTATTATTTTTATACTACAGTTTTCAGGGGATGCCGCTTACAACTTTAAGAACTGTATTCATCGCGATGTCTGCCGGTATAGGATTTCTGTTGCCTAGTTTTGTGCTAGACAGACTCATTAAGAGGAGACAGCTGGCTATTACACGCGCATTTCCGGATGCTATTGATATGATGGTTGTTTGTGCAGAGGCTGGTTTAGGGGTTGATGCTGCCTTAAAAAGGGTAACATCTGAAATGTTTGAGATTGGGCCTGAAATTGCTGAAGAACTAGCTATTATGCTGGTTGAACTGAACTTTTTTGATGAAAGAGAAAAAGCCTTTACCAATTTTCACAAGCGTATCAGTGGTATGCAAGCACGTTCGTTTGCTAATACTCTAATGCAGACAGAAAAATATGGTACGTCCATCTCGCACTCTTTTCGCGTGTTATCAGAAGAATTCCGAAAAGACAGGATGTCAATGGCAGAAGAAAAAGCAAATAGCCTAGCTGTTAAAATGACATTGCCCATGATTCTATTTATTCTAGTGCCGCTAATTTTAATTATTGGCACCCCGCCAGCACTAAGTATTATGGATAACTTGTAATATTACTGGTTTGGTATACTTATAGTGTTTTAGGAATGATGGGCTTTTGCTGAGGTTTTTATGTAATTAAACAGATTTAGCTACGTAACAATTACGTAACAATTAAGCAGCAGCTTTTTCTTCATCAGATACAAGGCCTTTACCTTTTTTCAGCCAAGGCATCATATCACGCAAGCGTTTTCCTACTTCTTCGATGGGGTGTTCTTCTTCTAGACGCCGGGTGGCTGTTAAATAGGCACCACCAGATTGGTTTTCCAATACGAAATCGCGGGTAAACTTTCCTTGTTGGATGTCTGTGTAAAACACGCTTCATCTCTGCTTTTGTTTCATCGGTAATAATACGAGAACCGGTTACATAGTCGCCGTATTCTGCTGTGTTGGAAATAGAGTAACGCATATTGGCTAAGACCACCTTCATACATTAAATCAACGATTAGTTTAACTTCGTGTAGACACTCAAAATAAGCCATTTCAGGGCGATAGCCCGCTTCTGTTAATGTTTCAAAACCAGCTTTTATTAGGGCTGATAAACCACCGCATAGATACGGCTTGTTCACCAAATAAGTCTGTTTCACACTCTTCGCGAAATGTTGTTTCAATAATACCCGAACGCCCGCCACCAATGGCACTGGCGTAGGATAAGCCCAAGCTTTTTCGCCTGGCCGCTTGCATCTTGATAAAGGGCGATCAGGCAAGGAACGCCGCCGCCTTTTAAATATTCACCACGCACTGTGTGGCCAGGGCCTTTGGGGGCAACCATTAGAATATCAACATCTTTGGGCGCTTTAATTAAACCAAAATGAATGGCTAGGCCATGCGCAAACATTAATGTTTTGCCTTTTGATAGATTCGGCGCGATATGATTCTTTGTATAAAGCTGCCTGATGTTCGTCAGGTGCCAAAATCATGATAACATCTGCAAGCTTCGCTGCATCTTCTGGCGTTTTCACTTCAAAACCAGCTTTTTTAGCACGATCAGCAGAGGTGGAGCCTTCCCGCAAACCAATAATAACTTTGCTAACGCCAGAATCTTTCATATTCAAGGCATGTGCATGCCCTTGGCTACCATAGCCAATAACGGCAACTGTTTTCCCTTTAATAAGCGCTTGATCAGCGTCCTTATCGTAATAGACATTATAAGGTTTCTTTATGAGAAGAAGGAGATTGCATAATAGACATAATAATTAAATAGTTGTAGGGTTGTTGTTTGACTGGTATATCGCCCAAAGTATTATCTTTTACCGTTGAAGAGGGAGAGGATTGCATTAGAAAACTGACGCTGCTTTTCCTGCTGTAGTTGCTGCTCAGTGCTTTGCAGTTGTTTTTCAATTTTACGCTTATCGCGTTTTTCGTGCATTACTTTACCACTTAAGGGAATAGCGGTTGCTAACCAGCCAATAAAAACACCAATAATTAAAGTTAGCTAATACGATAATAAATAAACTGACATGCATAGGCATGCCCCGGCCAATAAGTTAAATCAACCATTGAGCGATTACTAACTGCAAAAAATGCCAATATAACGGCAAAAACACAGAAAACAATAAGTCGAATAATAGACATAGGTTTTATCTAAAGATTCTAGCTGGTTCCGCGATACGTTGTTTCTGTTTAGAATGTTGATCGGCTTTTTTAGGTGCATCTTTGTGGGTGGGTTTTGGTGAAATATTTGTTACTGTAGAAGATTTTGATCTTTGGGTAATATTTTATTTAAGCGATGGCGCAACTCTTTACCGGCTTTAAACATAATAGAATAGCGTGTATCCACCTCTAACTTGTTCACCGGTTTTAGGGTTGCGTCCTACACGTGCTTCGCGCTCACGCACAGAAAACGCACCAAAACCACGGAGTTCTACCCGGTTTTTGTCAACCAAAGCATGCTGAAATATCGTCAAAAACGGTTAAAACCACGCGCTCAATATCTTCTGGCAGATAAGTGCGGATTTTGTCTGGCTAAGCGTTCAATTAATTCTGAACGTGTCATATAAAAACCTTTTTATTATTTTTATGTCAATAATCTATTATTTTTCTTCAGGTTTTTCATCGGCTTCGTCATCATCACCGGCAGGTTGCAACGCAGCACCCAGAATATCACCTAAGGAAGCACCACTATCCGTAGAGCCATATTGTTCCATGGCTTGGCGTTCTTCTGCTAGTTCACGGGCTTTAATAGATAGGTTTACTTTACGGCTAGCCAGATCAATGGTGGTAATCATACAATCCACTTTTTCACCAACAGCAAAACGATCGGGACGTTGTTCGGTGCGGTCACGAGATAAGATCACTACGACGCATAAAGGCTGATTAGGCTTGGATCGTCATTAATATGAACTTCTACGCCATTGTCCTGAATCTTTGAAACAGTACAGGTAACAATTTTACCTTTACCCGGAAGGCTCATAAACGGATCTTCTTGTAACTGTTTTATACCCAAAGTAACACGGTCACGGTTCGGGTTAATATCAATAACTTTTACTTCAACTTCATCACCGGCTTTGTATTGTCGAATGGCGCGAATGCCGCTTTCGTTCCAGTCAATGTCATCAGAAGAAACAAATCCTTCCAGATCGTTCGCCCAGATCAATAACCAAGCCATCGTTTGTGGTGGCATGCACTGTTGCTTTTAGCGTTGCTGCCTAATGGGTGTTTGTTCAGTAAATGTTTCAAACGGGTTATCCTGACACTGTTTCATACCCAGGGAAATACGACGTTTTTCATGGTCAATTTCCAGTACAACAACGTTAACAGATTGGCTGGTGGAAACAATTTTTGCAGGCTCTACATTACGTTTTGTCCAGGACATTTCTGAAACGTGTACTAGGCCTTCAATACCCGGCTTCTAGCTCAACAAATGCACCATATTCAGTAACGTTCACAACTTCACCTTCGGTTTTTGTACCAACAGCATATTTAACTTCAACAGAGTTCCATGGGTCATCTTGCAGCTGTTTCATACCCAGTGAAACACGGTGGGTTTCTGGGTTAAACTTGGTAACAACCACTTCAATTTGCTGGCCAAGACTTAAAACTTCGCCGGGGTTGTTAACACGTTTCCAGGAAATATCGGTTACGTGCAACAGGCCATCAATGCCCACCAAGATCAACGAATGCACCGTATTCAGTAAGGTTTTTAACGGTTCCTTTTAGATACTTTGCCTTCTGCCAGTGTGCTAACAAAGTCAGAACGCGCCTCGGCTTGTGTTTCTTCCAGAATAGCACGACGAGAAACAACAATATTACCACGCTTGCGATCCATTTTTAAAATCTGAAATGGCTGCTGCACATCTAATAAAGCGGAAACATCGCGAATCGGGCGAATATCAACCTGGCTATTTGGTAGGAACGCCACGGCACCGGCTAGATCAACCACATAGCCACCTTTTACGCGGCCAGTAATAGCACCAGTGAAAGGTGTATTATTAATATAGGCTTTTTCCAGATCAACCCAGGCTTCTTCACGGCGGGCTTTTTCGCGGCTTAGTACAATAACGCCATCACGGTCTTCATAGCGTTCCACGTAAACATCAATTTCAGCAGCCTTTTTCGGGTCTTTTGCCACCAAATTCTTCCAGGGGAATAACGCCTTCGGATTTTAGGCCAACGTCAACTAATGGCTAGGTCGTTACGGACATCAATAACTAACCTCGTAAAACGGAACCTTCTAATCTGATCGTCTTCACCAATAACTTCTTCAAGAAGGTCAGCAAAATTTTCATCTGATTCGCAGGACGGCGGCAGAGTTAGGCATAATAAATTTCTTTCATATCACAATTATAACCGGCGATAAAACGGGTTGGGGTTTATTCAATTTGTTACAGTTACATCCAGATGTTGCAAAACCGAAGCCATTACCTGATCAGCCGATAGTTGGCTGCTGTCGATGCGTATAGCATCTTCAGCTGGCTTTAACGGGGCAACGCTACGACGGCGATCTCGGTCGTCACGTTGTTGAATTTCCTGTAAAACGTCGTCATATGTAACGACAATATTTTGAGATTGCAATTCTAAAAAGCGCCTTTTTGCGCGTATTTCCGGGGTGGCTGTTAAAAAAAACTTATAATCTGCCTTAGGGCAGACAACGGTTCCAGTGTCACGACCATCTAAAACACAGCCTTTTTTATTATTGGGCGGCGTTTGGGCATACTGCCGCTGGAATTTTAGTAATGCCTGCCGAACAGCGGGAATGGCGGCCACTTCAGAAGATTTTTGTGCAACCTCTGGGGTGCGTAGATCATTTCTTGATAGGGCAGTGGGGGATAAATTTCTGGCAACAAAATCTGGCAGGCGGTTAGGTGTTTCCAAAGAAACTGCCGCAACAGCACGATAAAGCAGCCCGGTATCTAAATATGCAAAGTTTAGCTTTTTCGCCAGATTTTTGGCCAAAGTACCTTTACCGGCACCGGCTGGGCCATCAACTGTTATAATCATTTTATAGCCGCCCCAAGCTGATTCATACCCTCAACAAAATTCGGGAAGCTGGTGGCAATGGCGGCGGCATTATCAATGGTGACAGGTTCTTTTGCAGCGCACCCTAAAACCAGAAAAGACATAGCAATGCGATGGTCCAGGTGTACGGCAACCGTTGCATTGCCAATGACTTCTCCGCCATTGATGGTCATGCTGTCAGCGGTGGTTGAAACATCAACGCCGCAAGCCTTCAAGCCTGTTTCCATGGCGGCAAGGCGATCGCTTTCCTTCACGCGTAATTCTTCTAGGCCTGGCATATAAGTTTGGCCTTTGGCAAATGAGGCGGCAACAGCCAGTATGGGGTATTCATCAATCATGCTGGCGGCACGCTCTGCTGGCACTGTAACGCCTTTTAGGCGGCTTGATTCTATAATAAGGTCAGCGACGGGTTCACCACCGCTTTGACGTTCGTTGTGAACAGTAATATTGGCGCCCATTTCCAGTAATGTTTTTATAAGGCCGGTGCGTAAAGGATTCATGCCAATTGCAGACAATTCTATTTTACTATTTGGCGTTACAAGGGCGGCTACAATAGGGAAAGCGGCAGAGGAGGGATCAGAGGGGACAGACACATCGGTTGCTATTAGTTGAGCATAACCGTCAATAGTAATAGCGGTATCCTGTTTTTGTACAGTTGCGCCAAATGCCCTGAGCATATTTTCTGTATGATCGCGTGTGGCAATGGGTTCAATAACAGTTGTTTGCCCTGGCGTGTTAAGACCCGCTAATAAGATGGCTGATTTTACCTGGGCAGACGCAACGGGCAATTCGTAGGTAATAGGCAGCGCATGTTTGCCGGCACCTTGCAGTAATAGAGGAAAACGCCCTTCACCTGTGCTGTGAAAACGTGCGTTCATTTTTTCCAGCGGAGTGATGACGCGTTTCATCGGGCGTTTTCTTAGGGATGCATCGCCAGTGAAAAAGCAGGGGAAATCAAACGGTGCTAGCACACCCATTAACAGCCGGGCACTGGTGCCAGAGTTGCCCATATCTAAAATATCTTGTGGGGCTTGTAAGCCAGCAGTGCCTACCCCTGTAACGTGCCAGTTATGATCAGATTGCGTAATTTCTGCACCCATTTGTTTTAAAGCAGCCGCGGTAGAAAAAACGTCCTCGCCCTCTAATAGTCCAGTTATAGTCGTTTTACCGGTTGCCAGTGCCCCAAACATTAAAGCGCGGTGCGAAATAGATTTGTCGCCGGGAACAGCAAAATTTCCCTTTAAACAGGAAATAGGGGACGATTTTTTAGAGAAAGCAGGATTTTTGTGCATAAAATACTTGACTGTTGGAAACAATTCCATAAAGCAAAGCCCTGTAACAGTCAAAACAAACGAACTGAATTTTTTGAGGAACTTATGCCGAATCCAGCCTGGGGCACCAAACGTCTATGCCATAGTTGTGCTACCCTATATTATGATTTTAAAAAATCAGAACCTGTCTGCCCGAAATGTGGCGCCTCTTATGCCCCGGAGAACACTTTGAAGGCATCGCGTAACAGTGATGTAGCACCGGCTAAAAAACCTGATGTTAAAACAGTTTCTGAAGAAGATATTGTTGTCTTAGAAGACGATGATGACGAGGAAAGCTACATTGAAGATCCAGAAGAGTTGGGCGATGATGGTGATGTGCTGGATGTTGGTACAACTGGGCGTGAAGATATTTAAGGTGAAGCACTTGCTTAATTTTTAAAACTTTTCGGCCATTGCACCATGGCTAATAAAAATATATTTAGCAAACCATTCCACGCCGCCATACTAAGACCCAATAGCGACCATTGTACCTCGTTACATTTTGTTAATGGCGTGTTTTCAATTGCGGCTAAAACAGCGGCAACGCTTTCGCTGTCTACTGCTGCTGCACTGCAACTGCTTAAACCCTCCCACCAGCCCTGTTCCACACCAACGTGAAAAGCTGCCAGGGAAAAGCCGATAAAATAGCATAAGGACAAAACTGATTTTCGTTTGATCAGCAGGGCAACAATGATGGCTGCAACATAAGGCCAGCGCTGCCAAATACATAAAGTGCATGGTGAAAGATTGCCTATATACTGAAAGGCAAAAGCCAACAATAAAGCCGCCAGACATGCCGCAGCATGAAACGGCCAATAATAATTCTTTATAAATGTTTGCACTCGTGGCTATAATAGCGCCATGACGCAAGTTTTAAAAGTAGGTATTGCAGGTGCAGCTGGCCGCATGGGGCGAATGCTGGTAACAGAAGTGCTGCGCAGCAATCAAACAGAATTAAGTGGTGCAACCGTTATGGAGCATGACCCGAACAGAGGCATGGATGCCGGCGAAGTGGTGGGCAATCATCGCTGTGGCGTGCGTTTACGGCATAGCCCGGTAGAAATGTTTGAAGATTCTGACGTGGTGATTGACTTTACTACACCAACAGCATCACTGGAGCATTGCCTGTTAGCACACCGTTATAACACAGCCTTGGTGATTGGCACGACAGGCTTTTCACCACGGCAGCAAGAAATGCTGGAAGGTCATGCGCAGCACGTGCCTATTGTTGGTGCACCGAACATGAGCTTGGGGGTAAACGTTCTGTTAGATCTTATCGAACGCGCCACGCAGCTTTTAGGTAACGAATACGATATCGATATCTTGGAAATGCATCACCAAAATAAAGTAGATGCACCTTCTGGCACGGCCTTGGCTATGGGGCAGCGCGTTGCGGAAACCCTGGATAAGAACTTTGATGATATTGCGGTGATGACGCGCGAGGGCAGATGTGGCCCGCGTAAAGAGGGAGAAATCGGTTTTGCTGCTATGCGTGGTGGTGATGTAATTGGTGATCATACCATTGTGTTTGCCGGTAATGGTGACCGCGTTGAAATTACGCACAAGGCCAGTAATCGGCGTATTTATGCCGCCGGTGCCATACGTGCCGCCTTATGGTTACACCAGCAAAAACCTGGCCTTTACAATATGCGAGACGTTTTAAACGGTTAATCAATGCAGGCAATTCAACTGATTCAGCAACCCTTGCTAGAGCTGGTGCATCAGGCAGCAGCCGTTCATCGACAATACCATGATGTTGTAGATATTCAGCGTGCTACGTTAATGAGCATTAAAACTGGGGGATGCCCGGAAAACTGTAAATACTGCCCACAATCCGCGCATTATGCAAAAGAGGTAGGGCTGGAAAAAGAATCTATTTTTAATGTAGAACAAGTATTAGAAAAAGCACAACTAGCCAAGCAAGCCGGTGCCAGTCGTTTTTGTATGGGGGCGGCCTGGCGCTCCCCACCCAAAAAAGGCGATGATTTTAACAAGGTTATCGACATGGTAAAAGGGGTGCGCGCCATGGGTATGGAAGCTTGTTGCACCCTGGGAATGTTGGATGAGGAGCAAGCTGAGCAGCTGGCTAATGCGGGGCTAACTGCCTACAACCATAATTTGGATACCGGTGCAGGGTACTATGATAAAATTATTGATACACGGCAATATCAGGATAGGTTAAACACCATTAAAAACGTTAGCCGCTCTGGTGTGCAGGTGTGCAGTGGTGGTATTATTGGTATGGGGGAAAGCTGGGAAGATCGGGCAGAAATGCTAGATACATTAGCCAACTTATCGCCACAACCTTCCAGTGTTCCTATCAATGTTCTGGTGCCTGTTAAGGGAACGCCGTTGGCAGAGCAGCCGCCAGTACCGCCCTTTGATTTGGTAAGAATGGTTGCCGCCGCACGCATTTTAATGCCCGAAGCGCGTGTACGACTTTCTGCGGGGCGTTTGGATTTGTCTGGCGAAGTGCAGGCCTTGTGCTTTTTGGCGGGGGCAAATTCTATATTTTACGGTGAAAAATTATTAACAACCGGCAATAACGATATCGAAGCTGATCATAATTTGTTAGAAGATTTAACAAAACCACTTAATATGTCAGCATTGCCCGAATCAGCTGTGGCTTAGGTGTTGTTGCGCTGTCTGCTTATTCAAGTTATTAAGTTATATCAGTGGGTGTTATCGCCTTTGTTTGGGCAGCAATGCAGATTTTATCCCAGCTGTTCAAGTTATACTATTCAAAGTATTGAGAAATATGGTATTATTAAAGGACTTATAAAAGCTGTGCGTCGACTGTTAAAGTGTCACCCATGGAATAAAGGGGGAGTTGATTTACCTTAACAATTATCAAATAATAATTGGTTACAAATATACCATGTTCATCACCCGACATAACCTTATACAAAACCCCAAAACAGATGGCACAAGGCTTTATGCTATTGGCGATATTCATGGGCGAGATGATTTGTTGCATCAGCTGCTTACCAAAATAGAAACAGATTTACTAAGCAATAAGCCCGAACAAAAATATAAAATTATATTTTTAGGTGATTATGTTGATCGTGGTTTTGGCAGTAAAGAGGTTATTGAAACCCTGATTAATTTACAGCATCCCGCAAGCTTTTTGAAAGGGAATCATGAAGATGAAGCCCTGAGATTTCAGTTTGAAGAATCTGGTCTGAACTGGTTAAATTATGGCGGTTTGGCAACAATGAGTAGCTATGGCATCAATGCCATGGATGTAGATTGCCCACACATGGCCTGGGCAGAATCATTATTAAATGAACATCGGGATTTTTTAGAAAACCTGGAACATAGCTATAGCAATGAGGATTATTTCTTTTGCCATGCGGGCATTGACCCTTCTCGAGCATTAGAAAGCCAAAACGCCCGAGATTTAATGTGGATTCGGGAAAAGTTTCTCAACTATAAAAAACCGATGGAAAAAGTTATTGTCTATGGGCATACCATTACCCCGAAGCCAGATTTTCAGCCGCATAGAATTGGTATAGATACTGGCGCATATGCCAGCGGAATTTTAACATGTTTAGTTTTAGAAGGTGCAGAACAACGGTTGTTACAAACGCGCGCCTATGATAAATAGCCAACATGTTCAATGCTATAAAATCTTTATTTGGCCGTGGTGTTAATGAAGAAGCCCCACAAGATCAAATTCCTGAAATTCCCTTGGCTGCTGCTGTATTATTAGTAGAAGCGGCCTTAATGGATGGTTCCCTTGCGCCTGTCGAAGAGAAAACCATTCTGGAAATTATGCAAAAAAAGATGGATTGCAGCGGTGCAGAAGCGCGCGAACTGCTGCAATTAGCCGAACAACAACTGGCCGATAAAGACCATTTCTATTACCATACCAAGGTATTAAAAGATAACCTTGATGAAGCTGGCCGATTAAAAGTGGTAGAAATGCTGTGGGAAGTTGTGCTGGCCGATGGTGAAATAGACGATTACGAAGCTAACTTAATGCGTCGTGTTAGCGGCTTGCTTTTTGTGACCGATCCACAAACTGCCCAGTTAAAACAAAAAGTAAAAAAACGTATGAAGGCCGCCAATGACCACCCTTATACCGATGAGGAAATCTAATGGCTTATGTGGTAACGGATAGCTGTGTACAGTGCAAATATACAGATTGTGTAGAAGTTTGCCCCGTTGATTGTTTCTATGAAGGCGCAAATATGCTGGCCATCAACCCTGATGAATGCATTGATTGTGGCGTTTGTGAGCCGGAATGCCCGGTAGATGCCATAAGATCTGATATGGAAGACGGCATGGAAAAATGGCTGGATATTAACCGCACCTATGCCGAAAAATGGCCTAAAATTACCGTACAGAAAGAGCCGTTGGCAAAGGCTGATTCATATAAGAATAAAGCTAATAAATTTGAGGAACTGTTTAACCCTGCACCCGGTGAAGGCTGATGCTTGCTTTTCAGGATATAATTTTAACACTACAGCAATTTTGGGGAAAACAGGGTTGCGCTATTTTGCAACCGTATGATCTTGAAATGGGGGCGGGCACATTTCACCCCGCCACAACATTACGTTCTTTGGGTAAAGAGCCTTGGCGTGCCTGCTATGTACAGCCCTGTCGCCGCCCAACTGATGGGCGTTATGGCGATAACCCGAATCGCCTACAACACTATTACCAGTTTCAGGCTATCCTTAAACCATCACCTGATAATATTCAGCAACTTTACTTAGATAGCCTGGATGCATTAGGTATTGACCGCAAAAGACATGATATCCGTTTTGTTGAAGATGATTGGGAAAGCCCGACATTGGGGGCGGCTGGCTTAGGCTGGGAAGTATGGTGCGATGGCATGGAAGTGACGCAATTTACCTATTTTCAGCAAGTTGGCGGTTATGAATGCAAACCTGTTTCTGTGGAACTGACCTATGGCCTGGAACGATTAGCCATGTATATTCAAGGTGTTGAAAATGTTTACGACCTTAAATACGTGGGGGACCTAACTTATGGCGATGTTTTCTTGCGTTCTGAAAAAGAATTCTCTACCTACAATTTTGAGCAAACAAAAATAGAGCAACTTATACAGCATTTTGATGATGCCGAAGCTATGAACGGCCAGCTAGCCGAAGCCAATTTAGCAATGCCTTCCTATGAGCAATGCATCAAAGCCAGTCATCTATTTAACCTGCTAGATGCCAGAGGCGCCATTAGCGTCAATGAACGCGCGGCGTATATTGCTCGCGTAAGAGGCATGGCACGAAAGGCTTGTAAGGTTTGGGTTGAAGTTGCTTAAGAGCTTACCACAAAACCTACGCACAAGTTGAATTTCATCTTTTTCGCTGCAAATTCCTTTGAAAAAGATGCGAAATAGCCCGCTATTGCGCCCTTTCCCAAAGAAATTTTCGCGGAAAAATATAGTGATTCCAATTTATACGTGGGTTCCTGCGCAAGCTCTAAGTCACATCCTCAAAAGATGCCAATGCCTTCATTGCTGACCAGCGACTGATGAAACTGGCAACTAAGGGTGTGATGCATATCAGCCCAATAAATGCGATTAATTCAGGTAAGCCTGGTTGTAGTTTTTGCAAATTCATATACTCAACTTTCGGTGCGAATAACCACGCCATAAGACCTAGAATCAAAAACATAACAATAGCCAGAACAATACTTTTGATAACTAAACGCACCGCAGAACGCTGGAACTGCCCGGCAATATATTTGTCAGTGGCACCAATCATATGTAGAATACCTACAATACGGCAGTTTAAGGCAAAGTGAATTTTGGTAGCAACCGCAATCGCCAGCAACAGGCCGCAAAAAATTATCACGGCAATGACCAAGGCAATTAGCCGAATCGAGCGTGTTAAATTTTTGACGTTATTTAGCCAGCTATTAAAACCTTCTACACTTACGGAAGGGTCAATACCTTTTAGTTGTTGTTCAAAAACTTTGTAATCTAGGCTGCTGTTTTCCTGTAAAGTAACCTCAATCATGATGGGCAAGGTAATTTGCTCTACTTTCCCCAGCCAGGGGGTTAAAAGTTCGGCGGATTCTTTGTCAGAAACTTGTTCCGCAGCTCTTACATCAACATTATTACGTATAAAATCCAGCAATTGCTTAGAAGTGTCTTGTTGGTTGCTGGCTTGAACGGTTAATGTATTTTCCAGGCTGCTTTGCCAGTCACCCGCCAGGCGCATAGATAGCAAGCCGGCAACCAGCATCACACTGCATAATAAAAATAGTATGCCCACAACCCAAGGCAATAAGCGCACGGCGCCATGTTCGATTAATAAACGTTTGGCCTGTTTAAAGGAATCAGCATCAGATTTTTTCATGGCTTACCTTACCGTTTTTAATTTTAAGAACATCATGCGGAAATTTTTTCGTGAGCGGTTCACTGTGGGTGGCGATTAAAAGGGTGGTACCAGTGCGGTTTAATTCCTCAAACAAATGCATAATACGGGTGCCCATATTATCATCCACATTTCCGGTTGGTTCATCGGCCAATAATAGGCGTGGTTTTGTAATAACGGCGCGGGCAATGGCGGCACGCTGCTTTTCCCCACCGGATAAAGCGGACGGATAATGCTTTAGTTTATCTTTTAAACCCACCCAATCTAGCAATTCTCGAACATTTTTTGTGGCGCGTTTATCATTGCCAATGCCGGAAACCGATAAAGGCAGGGCAACATTTTGTTCGACAGTCAAATGGTCTAAAAGGCGATAATCCTGAAAAATAACACTCATGCGGCGGCGAAAAACTGGCAGGCGATGCCGTGGCAGTTCGCGCATTTTTTCGCCAAATACCTTAACATTGCCATTGGTGGCTAACATGCCATGGTAGCTTAAGCGCAACAAGGTTGATTTTCCGGCACCGGAAGCACCACGCACATACGTATAACTGCCGGTATCTACAGCAAAATTTACTTTTTGTAGGACGGGTGCCATACCTTTATAGGTAACGCAAACATCCTCAAACTGTATAATTGGTTTTTCCATTTTCACTATAGCTCTATAAACAACGGCAATGGATACAGCACAAGCAGATTTTTCATGGCAATTACCCTATAAGCATTGGTTGTCTGAAAATAGGCAACGTCAATATAAGCCGGATTTAAAGCCGGGGATGATTGATTTTTGCAGCAATGACTATCTGAATATGACCCAGCACCCGATAGTGAAGCAAGCGGCTATTGAAGCTATTCAAAACTATGGCGCCGGTAGTAGTGGTGCACGGCTGCTTAGTGGTAATTGCCCGCTTCAGGACATGTTAGAGGTGGCTATTTCTGACTATTTAAACAAAGAAAGTTGCCTGCTTTTTAACACAGGTTTTCAGGCGAATAGCACAGTTATTCCGGCGTTGTTATCGGTAATAGAGAAGGCGGTTGTATTCGTAGACAAGCGATGTCATGCCAGTATTTACCAGGGACTTATAGGCGTTAAGTTTCAACGATTTCGTCATAATGACATGCGCCATTTAGAGAACTTACTAAAAGCAGCGCAAGGAAAGCCAATTTTTATAATTACAGAGCATCTTTTTAGTATGGATGGTGCTTTTGCACCGCTTGAACAATTGGTTCATTTAAAGCAAAAATATAAAGCTGTTTTATATTTAGATACAGCCCATAGTTTCGGCATTGCTGCACCGCAACAATTTGAATGCGTTGATATAATAATGGGGGCTTTCGGTAAAGCAATGGGAAGCATGGGGGCTTTCGTTGCCACCAGCCAAACTATCATCTCATTCCTTAAAAATGCTTGCCGGGGTTTTATTTATACCACAGCATTACCGCCTGCAAGCTTGGCTACTACTTTAAAAGCACTGGAACTAGGTCAGCAATCTAGCTTAGCAGATAGTCTATTACAAAAAGCACGCTT
Organism: uncultured Alphaproteobacteria bacterium; assembly: GCA_963706365.1. Taxonomy (GTDB): domain Bacteria; phylum Pseudomonadota; class Alphaproteobacteria; order JAJTHO01. Next base: position 1,767,104 of record OY970150.1, read on the forward strand.
GTTCCGAAATATGTTACAAGAAAAAGGTTATGATATTGCCGGCAGTGAAAGTTATATTATTCCAGTTGTAAGTAAACAGGCTGATTATTTAGAAAAGAAGTTACTAGGACAGGGAATTCGCTGCGCTGCGATTCATCCGCCAACGACACCAACGAAACGACTAAGGTTTTCTGTAACTGCTCAGCATATTGAGAAAGATTTCCAAAAGGTTTTAGCGGTGCTTGATGGGATACCTTAATCTAGGCGTTGTTAAGATAAGGATGAAAAGCCTATTTTAGGGGCAAAATCCATGAAAATCTATCTTTTCCCTCTTATCTCAACAACGCCTAAAGCTTTTTCTAATTCCTCAACAGAACCAATACTTCCCTTGTTTTCACCGTCTACAATTAAGGTAGGGGTAAAACGCACATTATATTTTGTAGTGGCTGTTTGCCGTTGTTGGGCAATAGCGTTTCTTAAGTCTTCGTTGTTCAGACATTTACTAATTTCTTCCGCGCTTAAACCAGAAGTGGCGGCCAAACTTTTTAGGCGCTCTTCACCTTCTTTTTCCTGTACCCAGTATGCCTGGCGGTCATATAACAAGCCGGAAAATTCATAAAACAGGTTTTCTGGCATACAATAGCTTAGCTGAGAAGCTTTTAACGAAAGAGGGTCTAATGGAAAGTTGCGATAAATAAATTTGACTTTTCCACTGTCAATGTAATCTTTTTTCAAGGTTGGGTAAACATTGCGATGGAAGTTGCCACAGTGTCCGCAGGTAAATGAGGCATATTCAATAACGGTTACAGGCGCATCAGGGTTACCTAGAACACGGTCACGGGTTAAGCCTGTGTCTGCTTTAACAGTGGGTTCTGCTTTTGGGGTATCAACAGTTTCGCTAACAGCGGCTTGCTTTTCTGCAGTAACATTGTTTGAATTTTCATTATTATCACAGGCTACAAGAGCCAATAAAATAGGAAGTGCCAAGAATTTCATACTTCGGTTTTTATACATTGGTGCAGGCGTGTCAATGCTTCTTCCAAACCGTTGGCGGGTGAAAAATAAGCACTGGTTTTTTTATCGGGTATATTGGTGGCTATAAGTTTACTATCGGTGGTTATTTTACCCACTAAAGTAAAGCCAATGTAGGTGTTAACTTTTTCTGTAATAATCAGGCTTTGATAGCCTATTTCCATGCTGAAACCGGTGGTGGCAGAAAGGTGTAACTGGCCATTGCCTTTTTCAGCCTTTTGAAAATATAGTTTACGAGGCTGACACTGGCTGGCCAAAACTTCACCAACAATATTCGGCCATTCCATTATTAAGGTTGCAAGATAATAGCCTTTTTGTTTTAGCAGGGGCTGTAAAATAATAGGCGACAGCATACAGACAGGCTGTGGCCCCCGATAGTAAGATCGACGCTGCATATTTCCTTTGTAGTAAAATTGTTTGCAAGATCCTATCTAAATCATAATGATCTGGCAATTTCTTGAACCATGGTATCGAAAAAATAGTCGTCAATTACCCTGGCGCAATGATAATCCTGATCCTTATCGTGTTTGGCTTTCTGAAATTATGCTACAACAAACAACTGTTGCCACCATTAGTAAGCGTTATCAGCAATTTTTAGATATTTTCCCTACGGTGCATGATCTTGCCGCTGCTTCTGAACAGATAGTTTTAACGCAATGGCAGGGGCTTGGTTATTATAGCCGGGCGCGTAATCTTCGCAAATGCGCCATTGTGATAGTAGAAGAATATGATGGAAAATTCCCAGATGATTTAAAAAAGCTTCAACAGCTTCCTGGTATTGGTGAATATACAGCGGCTGCAGTACTGGCTATTGCCTTTAATAAACCCGCACCTGTTCTGGATGGTAATATAGAGCGGGTAATGAGCAGGGTTTTTGATATTGATACACCGCTGCCAAGGGCTAAACCTTTGCTTAAAGAAAAAGTTTTAGAAACGTTTCCGGCTGAAAGTGCCCGCGATTACCCACAGGCTTTAATGGATTTAGCAGCCAGTGTTTGCACACCAAAACAACCTAAATGTTTAATATGCCCTTTGGAACGTATTTGCCAAGGGAAATACAGAGCGGCTGAATTACCGGTCAAGCCGCCGAAAATAAAAAAACAGCAGCGTTCTGCCACTGCTTACTGGCTGGAAGATGGGCGCGGTAATGTCTGGATACGACAGCGGCCTGATAAAGGATTGCTGGCCAGTATGGCGGAAATTCCGTGGTATTACCAAAGCTGTGATCTGCCTAACAGTTTAGATGCCGTGGAATGGATTACTGTTAAACAACCTGTAATTCATGTGTTTACCCATATAAGATTAACAATTTACATACAAAAAGGTGTTGCAAATAATAGCCCGTTTGATAATGGGTTCTGGTGGCCGACTGGGAAGCTGTCTGAACAGCCTTGGCCAACGTTAATGAAAAAGATTGAAGACTTGGTAAATATTTGAATAATATATAATAAATTTGTATTTTTCTATAAAATACGGTATATTCGCACAATATTAATTGCTTTAGCGTAATATTAATAACTTATCCACAACTTTGAGGATTATTACATGACAAACTTGGACGAAAACTCTATGCAATCTAACGACCTTTGGGGTAATACGATGCCCTCTGCCCTTGGCGCAACATCTTCTCCCGCCAAAGAAAAACCTGCTGCCGCCGAAAAACCGGCGAAAGTTGAAAAAAGCAAACCTGCTGGCAAAGAAAGTGTCGCCAAGCGCAAACCGCGCCCGCTGGCCACGGCCGATAACCCGGTTATTCAGGCAATTCTTGGCGAACGTTTCCGTTTTCCTACCAAAGAGCAGGCCATTGCACGCCTATCCTCTGTACGCAGCCAATTCCCAACTATTGAGGATGTTAAAGCGTTTCAGGAAGAAGGGCATGATACCAATGCCATTCATATGGATCTCAATATTACCGAAACAGTAACAATCTGGATTCGCAACTATAATGTTTCCCTAGAAGAAGAAAAACAGGATTTCATTGGTAATTATGCACAAATTACTATTAAAAAACTAGAGGATCTAACAGGCTATTATACCCTGACCGTGCAGAAGCTGGAAATGCCTATTGAGGATCATCCGCAAAAGCGCATGCGAAAGCAGGCGCACCCGAACTGGGGACATTACATTATTCGTGGCACCAATGGTAAGAAAATTTATCAATCCCAGGAAGAAGCCCGCAACGATTTAGCAAAGCTACATTTCGAATTTCCTGATACGTCTATTCCGGCCACCGAAGATAAAGTACATTTAATTGTTTATGATCGCGCGGCCAAACCACCAGTTCAAAAACTGGTTTTGGTGGTAAAACCCTACAAAGACGATGAAGGCATAGAATGCCCACATGGCCGCCATATTATTAAATCAATTACTAAAAATGATCGACCGTTTGGACAAACGAAAAAGAACGAAGCCTTGGAAGAAGAGCAAAGCATGACGGCAGCTCTAAACGATGGTGCGGCGCGTTCTTAGAACTTGCCCCAAAACCCACGCACAAGTTGAATTTGGTCTCTTTTAACTTATACGTGGGTTTCCGCGCAAGCTCTTAGCTTTTCGCGCGCTCCACATAACTACCATCGCGGGTATCAACAACAATACGTTCACCTGCCTCAATAAACTGCGGCACCAAAACGCGCCGGCCATTTTCTAAAGTAGCAGGCTTATAAGAGCTGGAGGCTGTTTGGCCTTTTACCGTAGGTTCGGCTTCGGTAAGTTGCATAATGACACTATCTGGCAATGTGGCGCTAATGGCGTTGCCTTCATGAAAGCAAAGATTAATCATCATACCGTCTTGTAAGAAATCGACGCTGTCGCCTAAAATATCGGCGGGCAAGCTAATTTGTTCATAAGATTCTGGGTGCATAAATGTAAGCATATCACCATCTGCAAACAGATATTGATGCTCTATTTCTTCCAAATGCACTTTTTCCAATGTTTCAGAAGAGCGAAAGCGCTCGTTTAATTTGGTACTATCCAACAACCCTTTCATTTCAGCCTGAATATAGGCGCCGCCTTTACCAGGTTGCGTATGGGCTGTTTTGGCGATAACCCATAACCTGCTTTTATATTCAATAACATTCCCGACTTTTAAATCATTGGCATTTATTTTCATTGATGGCTTCCTTTAGTTCCGTTGCGGCATATACCGCACCGTTTGGGTGATGCCATAGGCTGTTACAAACTGCAACCATATTGGCACCAGCCTGAATAATGGGTGCGACATTAGCCGCCGTAATACCGCCAATGGCCACGCAGGGAAGGGGGGAGTACGCTTTCCATTGTTGAATAATTGCAGGCGTAGCAATCGTTTTTGCCTGTTTAGTTTTACTGGGGTAAAAAGCACCAAAGGCAACATAGCTTGCGCCATCTTGTTCGGCCTGCTTGGCTAACGAAAAATTATTATAGCAAGACACGCCAATAATAGATTGGGCGGGCAGTTTTTTACGAGCAGTTGTTAAGGGTATATCCTCTTGCCCGATATGTAAACCATGGCCATTTACAGGATAATCATTGATGATTATAGGTATTTTATAGCGGGCACATATCGGTTCAATAAACTGTAATGCCTCTACCGTTGTGTTTTGTGTGGCTGGTTTCAAGCGTACCTGAAGACACCCAATAGCCGCAGTTTCAAATATTGCGGGTAATTCATTTGCAAATAGTTGGTAATTTGCAATGACAGGTGGTGTTAATAGATAGATTGAGTGATCTATCACTGTTTAGGAAACAGCCACTTTCTTAATAATGCTGTCAATACGATTGGTCAAATCGTCCAGGCGTTTGGCGACATTATCGTTAACACTGTTATCAATGGGCATTTGCAGAACAGAATCTTTTGCCTGTTGCGCGCTGCGATTATTTTTCGCCTCTGCCAGTTCATCGGCCAACATGAAGCAGGTTAGCATAAATAGTTGCGTATCTTGAGCATTACTACCCAATTGGTGGGCAAGGGTACTAACACGGCCATTCAGATAGTCTGCCAATTGTTGCAGGCGCAATTCTTCACCAGATTTGCAGGCAATTTTATAACTGCGGCCATTTAGTTTAATATCAAGCTGCGGCATTTAAAGCCTCCTGAATTTTATCAAGGGCGGAATCAATTTGATTTTCAGCTTCTTCAGCCGCCTTATTGAGATTCGCACATTGCAGTTTTAAGTGTTCATAGTCTTTTTCCAGGGTAACATATTCATTTACCTCTTCTTTTAAGCGGTTAGCAATAGCCTGTTCTAATTGTTGAACAGCTTGCTCCAGGCCGCTGATTTTCTTTTCTAACTCTGGCGGCAGATTCGTCTTAGACATGGAGGCGAAGCATTAGTCGAAATGCAGTAAGAGTCAAGAGGAATTCCCTTGATTTTAGATGTATAGTGGCTAAAAACCAACATGGCTCCCCTAAATGAACGTATTAAAGACGGTGTAACTTTTGATGATGTTTTACTGGTGCCCGCCGCATCAGAAATTTTACCGCATCAAACAGATACGCGTACAAAACTATCCGAGGATATTATTCTTGGTATTCCGCTTATTTCTGCGGCAATGGATACCGTGACAGAAGGCCGTCTGGCTATTGCCATGGCGCAAGCCGGTGGAATGGGGGTTATTCACCGAAACCTTAGTGTTGAAGAGCAAGCCAACGAAGTACGAATGGTGAAAAAGTTCGAAGCCGGAATGGTGGTCAACCCGGTGGTTATTCAGGCCGATGAACCTTTATCAAAGGCGCTGGAACTTATGGCTTATCACCGCATTTCCGGCATTCCCGTGGTGGAAGAATGTGGCCGAAAATTGGTGGGCATATTAACAAACCGTGATGTGCGTTTTGCTGAAAAAATGCAACAGCCGGTTAGTGAATTGATGACCAAAAAGAATTTGATTACGGTTAATGATTCTATTGGCCTCGAAGAGGCGCGGCGATTGTTGCATCAGCATCGCATTGAAAAATTATTAGTAGTAAACAAAGCCTATGAATGCATAGGGCTTATTACTGTCAAAGATATTGAAAAAGCAGAAAAATACCCGAATGCCTGTAAAGACAAGCAAGGCCGGTTACGGGTGGCAGCAGCAACCAATACTGGCGAGCAAGGTATAGAGCGCGCGAAGGCCTTATATAATGCTGGTGCCGATGCTGTGGTTATTGACACCGCACACGGTCATTCCAGAGGTGTTCTGGACAGTGTGGAAAAAATAGCCGCCTTGAAAGGTGGTTTGGTTATTGCGGGTAATGTGGCCACCGCAGGTGGGGCAGAAGCATTGATAAAGGCCGGTGCCGATGTTGTGAAAGTAGGTATTGGCCCTGGTTCTATTTGTACCACGCGTATTGTTGCCGGGGTAGGGGTGCCACAACTAACGGCCATTGCCGATTGCGCCGAAGTTTGCAAACGCTATGGTAAAGCGTTAATTGCCGATGGCGGGGTGCGTTACTCCGGTGACATTGCCAAGGCATTGGCAGCGGGGGCTGATCTTATTATGCTCGGTTCCTTGCTGGCTGGTACAGAAGAAGCACCAGGAGAGGTTTTTCTCTATCAAGGGCGTTCGTATAAATCTTATCGCGGTATGGGGTCAGAAGCTGCCATGGCACGCGGTTCAGCCGATCGTTATTTCCAAAAAGAAGTTTCCGGCTCGCAAAAATTCGTTCCCGAAGGGGTGGAAGGCCGTGTGCCTTTCAAAGGAAATGTCAGCGCCATCTTACATCAGCTGGTTGGTGGCATTCGCGCGGCTATGGGCTATACAGGTTCTGAAACACTGGAAGATTTACAAAAGGCAGAATTTGTACGTCTAACTAATGCTGGCTACCGCGAAAGCCATGTGCATGATATTGGTATAACTAGAGAAGCGCCGAATTACCCTAGCGTCGGGCATTAATTGTATTTTTGAAGCACTATAGCTCTTTAGAACGCTGTGCCGCTGCTTTCAGCGTGCGCTCCATTAGTTTATCAAGTTCTGGCATTAACACATTGAGCCCGGCTGCTGTTGTTCCATTTGGGCTAGTAACATTTTGACGCAAAGTTTCTAGAGAATCCTCACTCTTTAATGCCAGCTGGCTGCTGCCGAATACCGTTTGTTTTGCAAGAATCAGGGCTGTTTCTTCTGCAAGACCAAGCGCACAGCCTGCTTTTGTTAAGCATTCTAGGAAATGGAAAACATAGGCAGGGCCGCTGCCTGATAGGGCGGTAACGGCATGCATTTGCTCTTCATCTTTTAGCCAAATAACTGCGCCACCAGCTTGCATTAGCTGTGTGGCCTGTTCTTTGTGATGTTGTTTAATTTGCTGGTTGCCAATAAGGGCAGTAATGCCGTGCCCGATGGCGCAAGGGGTGTTTGGCATACCGCGAATAATGGGTGTTCCGGTTGCGGCTGCTTGCATAGTGTCAAGAGATTTCCCGGCGGCGATAGACAGATAGAAACCAGCGGCTGCAAGATTTTTGTGAGTAGAAGAAATACTCTCGGTAACTTTATCCGGTTTAACGGCCAAAATAATAATATCGTATAGTGAATGATCTAAATGGGTCAGATGCTTAACATCTAAAGCTGGTTTTACAGGGTCTAAAACTGTTATACAGTAGTTTGCTTTAAGCCATGACTGGCACAGTGCGCCGCCCATTCGACCACAGCCAATCAACAGTATTTTAGGCATTGTACATCTCTTTCTCAAAGGCAAGTAATTGCCGTTTCGTTTCTATCCCCCAGGCATAGCCAGCCAGTTCCCCACTTTTAGCCACTACTCGGTGGCAGGGGCGTAATAAAGAAATAGGGTTGCAGGCACAAGCACCGGCAACAGAGCGAACCGCTTTTGGCTTGTGGATGTTATGAGCCAATGTTGTGTACGTGGTAACACCATGTTGCGGAAAAGCGTGCCAAACTTTTTGCTGAAAATCTGTACCTTGTTCCGAAATTGGAATGCTATGTAACATATCTTCGCCTTGCCAAAAGGCGTCGATAATTTTTTTTACTTTAAGGATAAAGACTGTTTCAGAAACGGGGATGCCTTCAATGCGTTTATCAAGAATAGATTTTGAGCCAAAGCCCAAAAAGCAAACTTTTTCATGGCTTTCCGCAATAGTGATAACGCCAAAAGGGCTTCTGAAATGTGCTTGGTATTGCATGCTCTTGCTAAGGTTTATACCTTCTTAAATACAAAATTCCAGGTCAGAATAAACTGACCTGGAATCCTATAGTTTGCTTATTATGCTTAGGTGTTAGTCAATAACAGTAACAGCGCGACGGTTTTTAGACCAGGCATCGGCACCAGAGCCAGCAACAGCAGGTCTTTCTTTACCGTAGGTAATTACGTTAACACGACTAGCATCAACACCAAGGGCTGTTAGGTAGTTCAGTGCAGCATTGGCACGACGCTCACCAAGAGCCAGGTTGTATTCACGTGTTCCACGCTCATCGGCATGACCTTCAACAGTTACATTGATAGAGTCATATTTTTTCAGCCATTGAGCCTGACGGCGTAAAGTTTCTTTTGCAGTGCTGCTTAGGCTAGAACTGTCTGTTTCAAAGTAAACTTTTGCACCAACAGCGCGGTCAAAGGCGTCTTGGTTTGCACCACCCGTTAGGTCAGTACCGTAATCGGAAACGCGTGTATCGGCGTTGCCAGTACCCTCAACAGGGGCAGCATCATACATGTCGTCACCAGCGGCGGCTGTGTTATCGTCACGATAGTCATAGTCGCTAGAACAAGCTGCTAAAAGGGAAATTGAGGCAGCAAGGGTTAAAAACTTGGTTGCATTTATCATGGTTATAAATCCGGTTATTAAATTCAACCTGTAGTTAAGTCAAATTTGATGAAATGTACAGTTGTTTCTATAAACAACACATTAATTAAACGTAGATGTGACAATTTTACAATAAATTTTTCATATATAATTCACAGACTTGTGATGATTATAGTTTGCTCGGATCGTTTAAAGCGGCAGCCACTTGATTCTATAATATGTTGGTTGATATAAATATTTAGCAATCGTTCAAAACGCAGTGGTTTTTTAATTCCTGATACCTGTTCTATAACACTGGTAAGAACTCTAAAAGCGACTTCTTGCGGTAAATTTTCAAAAGATAAGCGGTCTATAACAGCCCTGTTATCAGTAAGCTGGCAATGCTGTTCAATAAATGCATTGCTGTAAAAATCAATGGCCTCTTGGGCGCGTTGCAGATGCTGGCAGGTGGCTGCTAGCCTTTTGTTTGATGTCTTGGCCAAAAGAGGGCGTAATGTGTTTCTGTCCTGGTTGCTTTGTTGGTTGCTAGGATCCTCGAACCAAGGTTGATTAGCGCTCATAAGCCATTGCCTTAACGTATCAGGTTCATATTCTAGCAATGGGCGCCATAACTGCATCTTATAGTTACAGCTGTATTCATGCATACAGCCCAAACCTTTTAGCCCACTACCACGTTGCAAGCGCAATAACAAGGTTTCTGCCTGATCCTGCTGATGATGCCCTAGTAATAAGGCGTCTAAATTATGTTTTTCATACCACAAGGATAGTGCCTCGTAACGTGCCTCTCTGGCGTCACTAGGGGTTGTGGTCTTATCTATTATTAAGATCGTATGCTTGATATTGTGCCGTGTGCACCAATGATGTACTTGCAAGGCCTCAAACATCGAAGAGTGTCGTTTTTGATGATCAACCGTCGCTGCAAACAGGGTATAGGGTTGCTTTTTCGCCCATAGAAGTAAGGCCATACTGTCCCCGCCGCCTGACACGGCAATCCCTACTTTTTGGAAGGAATCACATTTTTGCTTGCTATTACCAATGCTCACCGGTTATGATTATAGCGCATTCGCATATTGAAAGAATGTAATATTTCAGTTTTTGATAGTCAGTTTAAGGAAATTTTATGGCTCGTTCCCGTCGCTACGGTGGCCGCACACAACAAAATCGCGGTCAAAATAATTATACTAATAGTGGATATAGCCCCCGGCAAAAGCAAAATGCTTTGAAAAATATTGAACGCTATATGAACATGGCCAAGGATGCAGCCGCCAATGGCGACTTACATCAGGCAGAAAACTATTATCAGCATGCCGATCATTATCACCGCGTGGCGCACGCGAATGATGATTATGAAAAGCGTGATAACGATGATGTCGATAACGAAGAAGAACAGAGCAACGATTCTTATGCTGAAAAACCAGACAACAAAAAGAAATCGCCCCATTCTATTGACGCGCCGCAACCGGACGTTCCAGAAACCTATAAGCCTGTTACAGAAAAGCCCATTGGCCAGCCCAAAACAGATAGCCGGTCTGAAGATGACGACAATCAGGATAAACCAAAGCGCAAATATTCGCGCCGCAAAAAAACAGATGATATAGAGCCGTCAGCGGAAACAGTATCGGAAGAAAAGCCCAAGCGCAAATATACGCGCCGCAAAAAAGTTGACGAACTAAACAACAACGACTAGCTCAATGCGCATTTTAATTGTCGGTCATTTTAAATATGAAATGCACTACGGCATTTTGCAAAAACTTTTACATGCGTTTATTCGTCTGGGGCATTGCGTTTATCATTTTGATGATCGTAACGCGGCGCGTTCTTCCAACTGGTTTAATTCCAGTAAATTAGGCAAGCCCCCTTTGAACAAGGCTTTTATAAAAGCCTGCCAGCAATTTGAGCCGGATTTTATTTTATTAGGCCATTGTGAACTAATAGAAAACAAAAGCTTGGAAACAGTGCGCCACAATCACCCCAACATACGTATTGCCTATCGTAATGTTGATTGGCTAGAGGAACCCCACAAAGTTGCCGTTATTCAAAAACGCATCAATGTGGTTGACCATATTTTTATTACAACCGCTGGCAACGCTTTAAAGCAGTTTACGGGCAAACGCGCAAAAATATCCTATATGCCTAACCCTGTGGATCGGGCAATTGATACTGGTAAAGCGTTTGAAAATACCAGCCAGCCATATGATGCTTTTTATGCGATTGGCGGCATTTACGAAGGGGATCCGCGCCCGGCCTTTATTGAGAGGGTTTGCCAAAGCTGCCCGGAATTAACATTAAAACTGCATGGCTTTCAAAGCGGTACTAACCTGTTTGGAAATGCCTATCTAACTGCCTTGCAAGCGGCCAAAATGGGGCTAAGCTATAGCCGGAAAAACGATATTTATCTTTATTCTTCTGACCGCATGATGCAATATTTGGGGAATGGCTTACTAACTTTTATTGATCGCGCCAGTGGTTTTACAGAGTTATTTGCTGAAAACGAAATTGGTTTTTACAGCAATGAATCAGAGCTGTTTGAAAAGCTAACACACTTTAAGCAAAATGATGACCAGCGCCAGACAGTAGCAAAAAGTGGCTGGCAAGTGGCACATAGTAAGTTTTCCAGCGATTTAGTGGCAAAATATATTATTGAGCATAGCTTTGAACAGCCTTTATCAGAGCCATATAGTTGGCCGACCAAAATTTACAGCTAAAGCAATTTTCGGACAGCTTTCACTAAATCTTGCTGTTTTAATAAACTTTCCCCCACCAAAAAACTGTGGATATCAGCTTGTTTTAGAATATTAATATCCTGAGATGTTTTAATGCCGCTTTCACTCACAACAATGCAGCCTGAAGCTTGAGCCTGCTTTACCAGCGAAAAACTGTTTTCCAAAGAAATTTCTAACGTTTTCAAGTTACGATTATTAATGCCAAGCAGGTGATGTTGCGAATTTAGGGGTAATTTCAAAGCCGTTTCCAACTCTTGCTGCGTATGGATTTCAATCAGGCAATCCATCCCAAAATTTGTTGATTGTTCTAGAATTTCTTTTGATTTATCAAAAGACAAAGCGGCTATAATAATTAAAATACAATCAGCACCCATTTTATAGGATTCTTCAACTTGCCAAGGATCAACCATGAAATCTTTACGCAATACCGGTAAATTACAGGCGGCGCGCGCTTGTTGCAAATATTCTGCGGAGCCTTCAAAATAACGTGGTTCCGTTAAAACAGACAAGCATACGGCACCCGCTTTTTCATAATCTTTTGCATGTTGCGACGGGTTAAAATCAGGTCGTATTAACCCCGCACTAGGTGATGATTTTTTTATCTCACATATAAGTGCTGTGTTGGGAATGCGCTGTTGAATCGCTTTTACAAAACCACGCGGCGTGCTCACAACTCTATCAGCTAAAGGCTGATGTTTCATATTAGCAACATCTTGTTGCCGATATTCACATATCTCTTTTAATAAATCGGACATTATATTTTATAACCTCTGGTTGTATTAGGGCGTTGCCGATCATAAAAATCATAACAGCGCTTTTATTATCAAAACTATGGTAACTCACCGGTATTTCCTTAAATCATTGTCTGTGTAGTTTGGCAAACGATTAAGACAATCATAAAGATATCTAAAAATAAATATTTATTGATTCTGAATATTCGACTTAAAGCCTTGTAATAATATTATTGCCATCTATATACCATCTATAAAGATGTTTTAAGGATGGTATATGACAGGAAAAATTATAGACTTTAAGCCTAAGTCTAGTGAATCTGAGAAAATTACAATCACGATGGGTTATGTTGATTTAGGTCATGTTGATCTTATGGTACAAGAGGGCTTTTACTCCACGCGCACGGATTTTATTCGTACAGCAATTCGTAATCAGCTTGAGCGTCATGCGGATATTGCCAAAGAAACAGTACAGCGTAAAAGCCTTGATCTTGGCTTGCGCCATTACAGTCGTGAATATCTTGAATCTCTACGGCATGGTAAACAGAAAATTCATATCAATGTATTAGGGCTTGCCAGCATTGCAGATGATGTAAGCCCTGATCTGGCAATAGCCACCATAGAATCCATAACAGTTTTAGGCGGATTCCAAGCCAGCGCTGCTGTCAAGGCAGCCTTATCCAGCCTTATAAAATAATGAAAGAAAATACAATGTTGTTTAATATGAATAGCCTACCTGGTAATGCCATGGGCGATGCCTTGAAGATGACCCGAGCAGGGCAACTGATGAAAGCAACGGTTCTTATACAAAGCGTGCTTTCAGGTAACGCCATGGCAGATGGTGCTGAATCTACGGATTCCGTCATAATGAAACCTGCTAAGGCAGATAGTTCAGCAGCCTGGCAACAGGCGGATGGTTCCTGGGTTATGCCACCAAAATTTAAGAATATATTTGGTGGCGCGCAACATTTTGGCGAACCGATAGAAGAGCAAGATGATCTTGAGCAATTTCATACCCATACATTTCAGAATGCTGCCGGTATGCGCCGTTACAAGCTATATATTCCCAAAGCCTTTGAGGGGCAACCAATGCCGTTAATAGTTATGTTACATGGCTGTACGCAATCAGCGGATGATTTTGCTGCTGGCACCCGTATGAATGCTCTTGCTGAAAAGCACGGATTTTTAGTTGTGTATCCCGAGCAAGCACAAAACGATAATGTTTCTAAATGTTGGAACTGGTTCAATACAAAAAACCAACAGGAAGGGCAGGGCGAGGCTTCGCTAATCGCAGGAATTACGCGGCGTGTTATGCTAGAATATAAAGTTGATCCTAACCGTGTCTATATTGCTGGCTTATCCGCGGGCGGGGCAGCTGCGGCTATTATGGGGGCAGCGTACCCTGACCTTTATGCCGCTGTTGGCGTTCATTCAGGCCTGGCTTGTGGATCAGCCAATAGCCTTCCCGCTGCTTTAGCTGCAATGAGGCAGGGTGCAGCCGGAAAGTCATGCCAAAATAATTCTGCTGGTTTACCAACCATTGTATTCCATGGGGATAAGGATAGTACCGTACATCCTAGCAACAGTGAATATATTTTAAAACAAGTCAACGCCAGGGGAAAAACCATTATAGAACGTGGAAAAGTGCAAAGTGGCTATGCTTTTACCCGTACTCTTTATAGTGATGCAGCAGGCAATAACAATCATGAGCAGTGGGTTATTCACGGAGCAGGTCATGCCTGGTCAGGGGGTAGTTCGGCTGGCTCTTATACTGATTCCAAGGGAGTTGATGCTTCTAAAGAAATGGTGCGTTTTTTTCTTGAGCATAGCCGGTGATTATAAAAAGCATCACCTGTAGTAGCCTGTTAAATAAATTTAGGATTTGCTTAAAATTTCTAAGATTCTTTTAACACCAACTTCCCAGTCTTCAATTTCTACCTGATAGTCTTTGACAATTTTTTGACAATTTAAAACGCTCCAGCTGGGGCGCTCAGCCGGGGTGGGGTATTCTGCTGTTGCAACAGGATGAATCTTTGGTACAGCGTTTGTTAAGCCTATTTGTTTCGCTTGGTTGAGAATTTCACATGCAAAACTATGCCAGGTGGTTTGACCGCCACCAGTGAAATGGTAAGTACCAAAATGTTGCTTGCCTGCCAGTACTGCATCAGAAATTTTTAGAATTGCCCTGGCAATCGATTGGGCAGTAGTGGGGGTTCCGTATTGATCTGCTACGACTCGAATATCTTCTCGATCAGCTAATTTTAACATGGTTTTTAAAAAATTATGGCCGTGCACCCCATATACCCAGGCTGTGCGAATAATAATGTGCTGATCTAAAATATTACGAATGCCTTCTTCGCCTAATGCCTTGCTGGCACCATAGGTGTTAATTGGCTTAATAGGTTTTTCTTCATTAAGCGGGCTGCTGCCATCACCTTTAAAAACGTAATCCGTTGATAAATGAATCATCGGTATTTCAAGTTCGGCACAGGTTGAGGCCATTTCGGTGGGGGATTCGCCATTAATGGTATAAGCTAGCGCTTGTTCCTCTTCCGCTTTATCAACAGCTGTATAAGCGGCTGCATTGATAACTAAACTTGGCTTATGATGCTTAATAATTTTTTCCAGCGTTTCCGGTTTTGACAAATCTGCTTGCGTGCGATCAAGAAAAACAGCTTCTCTATCTGTGCTCTTGGTCAACTCTTGTAAAGCGGAGGCCACCTGGCCGGTTTTTCCAAAAATTAAAAGCATTAACAATTCCTAAACATCATACGGCTATACTTATATCATGGATGTAGGTCAGTTAAAGCTGTTTGATATGATGAAAACCCGGATGGACTGGCTTGGCCAGCGCCAACGGATCATCTCGCAAAATGTTGCCAATGCTGATACGCCCAATTATGAGGCAAAAGATTTACGCGCGCTGGACTTTGAAAAAGTGTTACAGCGTGAAAATCGTAAACAGCTTAGTGCTGTTGGCATGCAACAAACAAGCAGCAGCCACCTGAATGGCACCGTAAATAAAGGCGCTTTTAAACAAAAAATGCGCGATGAGGTTTTCGAAGTTTCCCCCACCGGTAATGCGGTGAATCTAGAAGAGCAAATGATGCGACAGTCAGAAACAGCCGAAGCTTATAAAATGACAACCACCATCTATTCCAAATACACCAATATGATGAAACTAGCGGTTAAAGGAACACAATAATGCCGATGGAATTAAATAATGCAATGAATGTTTCTGCCTCTGGAATGAAGGCGCAAGCATTACGATTACGGGTTATTTCTGAAAATTTGGCTAACGCTGATTCTGTTTCAACTGTTGTCGGTGGCAGCCCATATCGCCGTAAAACTATCCAGTTTGGTAATGTTCTAAATCGTGAACGTGACGTTGATATGGTGGAAGTTAAGCGTATTCGCGTTGATCGATCTGATTTTAAAAAAGAATACAGCCCTAATCACCCCGCGGCTGACAAAGACGGTTATATTTTAATGCCCAATGTTAACCGTTTTGTTGAAATGACTGATATGAAAGAAGCGCAACGCTCCTACGAAGCAAATTTGCAGTCGCTAGATACCAGCCGCCGTATGATGCGGGAAACTTTGGGAATATTAAGTAAGTAATAAATTATGAATCCTCTAAACGCCTATTCAAACAGTAGTAACTTGATCAACCCGGCTGCAAACCCGGTAAAGTCATTGGGAAGTAAGCCCGCAGGTGGTGGTGATTTTGCCAACATGGTGCAAGATGCCCTGCAAAGCGGTGCCAATATTGGCCGCGGTGCCGAAGGTTTAAGTGCCAATGCCCTCAATAATAATGCCAGTTTAGCCGACGTTGTGACCGCCGTAAGCAATGCCGAAGTTGCCTTGCAAACGGTTGTTTCTGTACGGGATAAACTGGTTGGTAGCTTACAAGAAATCTTGCGCATGCCCGTTTAAGCATTTAGCGAATAAGCTGTATCTCAACATCCAGATCCAGCTTTTCCCAGATTCTATCAGCTGTTAAAACGGGAAGATTCTTACGTATGCCCAGCGCAATACATGTTCTGTCGCCTAGTGATAAGCCTAGGTGTTTTGAATGTTTGGCAAGTGAGCCTGTTAAGATAGCATCTGCATGAGAGAATTCTTCAATGAAGAGGGGCAATTCATTGAAAATAGCTTTAATTTCTTCATCTGAATAACCGGTTAAATAAAGCTTGCCTGCAATTTCTGCAGTGTTCACGGTGGATATATAAGCATCTACTAAATGTGTTTCAGAAGCGCCTTCTTCTTCATTTAATACAGCTAGTACAACTGAGCTATCAACAACATGCATCAGGAAAGTTCAGCAATTTCTTGTTGTGCTGCCAAGTGTTTTTCTTCTAAAAAGTCATCAACAGATATAGTGTTGTAGGCAGGATTTTGCTGAAAAATCTCTCTTGCTCTTCGAATACGTTCTATGGCGCTAAAAATTTTAACTTCCCCATTATTCAGCTCAAACGTAACAGTTTCGCCGTCATGAAGATTGAGTGCTTTGACAATTTGTGGGGGGACAACTAACTGACCACCTTCCAGTAATTCTGTTCGTATCTGCATATCCTGAAATATACCCTATTTTCGTTAAAATGTCTATGAACAGGCTCTAAGCCAACGATAAGACATTTGCCAGTAACTTTTCCTGGACGTTATTTTGCTTTAACCGATCATTTAAGTTTTTAAAACAAACGTTATCTAGTGTCTGATCCTGGTTAAAACAGGAAAATACGGTGGTTTCTTCGCCGGTAACAGGATCCCTGTGAATTTGCAGGCATTGGGCGCAAATTTCTTTCATCATACATTGCATCGGAGAGTTAATACTGCCGACAGCCATATGATTGGGGTCTAGATAAGGCTTTAACTGGTTATGTCGGGCGGTGGCAACGGCAGCCATCATCCGGTCGGAACCGATTACAACCATATGGCTGGCATTGCTAAGGGGGAAATGTATAGCTGGAATTTGGGCGTACCATTGCATGGCCTCTATAATATTACCCTGAAAGGATAGATCATGCTTTCTGGTTGTGGACAATTGCTTTTCATCGCAACACCAGATAATTATATCGGCGGCCGCTTCAATTTCTGCTATTTTAACCCGGCTTTCAGCCGTTTTATAACCCGCAAAGTAGATGACCTTACAACCATTTTGGCGCATCGCTTTACCAATGGAAAACAGCACGGCATTACCCAAACCACCGCCGCAAAGAATAACCGTTTTGTTTTTAGGAATTTCTGTGGGGGTTCCGGTAGGCCCCATTAAAACAATAGATTCACCAGGTTGCAGTGCAGCGCACAAATTGCTACTGCCTCCCATCTCTAGAACAATGGTTGATAATAGCCCGTTTTCTTTATCAACGCTGGCGCCTGTCACCGCCAAACCTTCCATAGATAGCTTCATGCCACGGCGACTCGTTGCATTACTTTCAAAATTTTGCAGCCTGTAAAATTGCCCGGGCTGGAAGGTGCGGGCTGCTAACGGGGCATGCACAAGTATCTCTACAATGCCAGGTGCAAGCCTATCCACTCGATGTACTTTCGCGGTGCAATCCTGCTGCATTTGCAGAAAAATATCTTCTGGCCTTCTAACAGGTTCTGCCTTGGTAAGAACTTCAGAAATTTTCGGATAACCGTGTTTGGCAGAAGCCATGGCTTTTACTACATTGCCGGCATAATTAGGGTGTAAATCTCCAAAGAAACTAACATAGCGTTGATCATCAGTTTTATGTGTAAAAACAGAAACTTGGTCTGATTGAGTAATATATTGCGGTGCAATATTATCGCTTTCAATGGTTTTAAAATAGTTATTTTGCAATTGGAAAATTATATCTTCTCTGGCGAGAACAGTATTAGGCTTTGTGCCAGCGGCTACTAAAATAGTTTTAGCAGGTAATAAAAAATTTCCTTGTGGCGATTCAACGCTAAGGCCACTAGCTGCCCCGTGTGCATCGACATCTACTGAAGTAGGCGAAAGATTTTCTGCGAAATGAATGCCTTCTTGCATCGCCAGTTCAACCTCCTCGTGATTGAGGCGATAGCAGGGGGCTTCCTGAAGCGTTTTTCGGTAGACAACGGTAACGCCGCCCCATTTTTTTAATAGGTCAGGAATTTCAGAAGGTTGTGCTACGCTTAATTGTTGCGCATGGCTTAAAAATTCATTCGCAATCGTTTGTTCTTCATCATTCCAATTTAGGCTTGCAATATTAGCCTGTTTGTGAAGGGCTGCAAATTTTTCAACCTGACGCACGTAATAAGCCAGCGCTTCGGTTGCTGTATCTATAGCTGTTAAACCACCCCCAATGACTGCGACAGGCAACCGTATTTGCAGATTGGCAGGGCTATCCAGGCGTGCTGCCCCTGTAAGTTGCAAGCTCATTAAAAAGTCAGAAGCCTGGCGCACGCCACGCGCCAGTTTATTGGGTATATTAATAACAGTGGGGCGGCCAGCCCCCATACACAGGGCAATATGGCTGAAACCCATTTGAAGCGCTATTTGCCGATCTAAACCACTGCCAAAGCGAATACCGCCAAACAGTTTAAAACGCGCATGGCGTTCTAAAATCATACGAATCAGCGTCAGGTTATTCTTGTTCCAGCGTACTGTAATGCCGTATTCCGCAACGCCACCAAAACCTGGGGTAGGCCGTTTATCTAAATCTTGCCAGATAGTTTTTATATCTTTTATGCCACTATCTTTTAAAAAATCGGGAGCCATTTCTGCCGGGGATGAGGCGAGATTATCAGCTAGCGGTTCAATTTTTAGCCCATCAATTCCCACCACGGCATGGCCTTCTTGTAATAAATGATAAGCAAGATTAAAACCAGCAGGCCCCATACCCACTACTAAAATGGTATAGCCACTAGCCGGTTTTGGTAATGGGCGTATTAAATTGAGTGGGTTCCACTGTGCTAAAAGATTATATATTTCAAATCCATAGGGAAGTTCCAGAATATCTTGTAAGGTGCGGCTTTCAATTTTTGGAATATCAACCGGCTGCTGTTTTTGGTAAATGCAGCTTTTCATACAGTCATTACAAATACGATGCCCTGTTGCGGCGCACAACGGGTTGTCGATCATAATCATTGCTAAGGCACCTAGCGTATAACCGTCTTTTTTCAGCAAATTCATTTCTGAAATACGTTCCTCCAAAGGGCAACCATTTAGATTAATTCCTTGGTCGTTTTGTTGAAAAGTATTACTCTTTTTGTCACGCATACCCTTGCTGCAACTGTCTTTTTTCCGGTCATGACAATAAATGCAGTAGTTGGCATTATCCAGGGCTTCTTCCAGTGTAACGCCCTTGTCCGTAAGGCTAAACCCTTTTCTATGGTGCACATGTTTTGATTGATACATGCGTACGCCGTGGATAATAACTTCTTCAAGATCCAAGAGGTTAGCAGGATCTAGTTTTTCAGGATGATGAAACAGAATGCTGTCATCTTGTGTAAAGCCCAATGATTTTTCTGCTTCATTTGAAATAGCATGCAAGCTGGAATAGGCGCAAATTTTCCCTGCTATTTCCAGTATTGTTTGATTATCCTCAACTTGCCATTGCTCAATGGCTTCTGCAAACGCCAGCTCAGTTTCAAATTTTGAAGCGATTCTCTGCAAGGAATTTTCAAATTCTTCTAAAGAGGTATCTTTGTATTTGCGCAGTGCAATACGTTGGACAAAATTACGTTTTACCCGATAAAGTGGTGCAAGTTTATGATGTTTATTTTGTAGCTCTTTAATAAATTTTGTAACATCAAACAGCTTTCCGATGAAGTCTTCCAGATAAGGTGCCAGTTCAATTAAAAAAGGAGCTTGTGTATAAACATCAGGTACATCAGCCCGAAATTTTAACAATTGTTGGTAAAGTGCTGCGTTACTTTCCGCTAAATAATCGCAAAATTGGCTATCTAAAGCAATGAGTTGCTCACGCTTCATACTTTCTTCTACCTGACACTGTAAGGGATACTGATGCTGGGTAGACATTTCCAGAACTTGCAGCATTTTTGTTTCTGCAACTTCAAAACTATAAATACCGCAAACCCCTTTGCCCTGTTGGTGCACTGCCAGCATAATGGCCGTAGCCTCAATTTCACTTTTGTTGAAAATCGTGGCGAGTACCTCTATAACAAAATCCATAGGCGTATAATCATCGTTCAGCAATACAACTTGATATTGTGAGGGCTTTTTGGTTTTTGTCCTGGTTAAAGTCTCTGTTTGAGCCATGATTTAAAAATAATCTTGCACCAGTTTTTCTGCTATCTGCACGGCATTCAAGGCCGCGCCTTTGCGCACATTATCGGCAACACACCAAAAAGCCAGCCCATTTTCAACAGAAGGATCACGGCGTAGACGGCTGATATAAACAGCGTCTTCACCGGCGCATTCTTTCGGGGTTACCAGGCCTTCTTCGTTGTGAACATCGACAACGGCCAGGCCGTCCGTTTTGCGTAATAAATCGCGTGCCTGCTTTTCGTCGATAGGGGCGTGAAATTCTACATGCACCGCCTCGCCATGCCCGATGAAAACTGGCACGCGCACACAAGTGGCTATCACTTCAATGTCATCAGATAGAATTTTTTTTGTTTCTACCCGCATTTTCCATTCTTCCTTGGTTTGGCCATCGTCCATGAAAACGTCTATTTGTGGAATGCAGTTAAAAGCAATTTCCTTGGTGAACTGCTCTTTTACCAGCGGCTGATTCATAAAAATTTGCCGGGTCTGGTTAAATAACTCGTCCATAGCCTCTTTTCCACCGCCAGAAACGGATTGATAGGTGGAAACCACAACACGTTTGATAGGCGCCAGGCTCATTAAGGGTTTTAAGGCCATTACCATTTGAATGGTTGAGCAATTGGGATTAGCTATTATATTACGCTCTCGGTAGCCCTCCAGTGCCTCTGGGTTCACTTCTGGCACCACTAATGGTACATCAGCATCCATTCTAAAATGGCTGGTGTTATCAATAACCATACAGCCCGCATTTGCAGCAATTGGTGCGTATTTTGCTGATATCTTGCCGCCAGGTGAAAATAAACCAATATCAGCTTTACTAAAGTCAAAAGTGGCTAGATCTTGCACTTTTAAAATTTCATCATCACCAAAAGAGATTTCTCGGCCAATGGAACGTTCAGAAGCCAAAGCGAAAATATTCGCTACAGGAAATTTGCGTTCCCATAAAGTTTGTAAAATTTCTCGGCCAACGTTGCCGGTGGCGCCCACGACTGCAATATTATAAGACATGTCTGCTATATAGTGGATTGTGACTATTTTTCAATATAATAGCGTGATGCATATTTAAGGATTTTTGTTAATAACAATACAATATTTTTATTTTATAACAGTATTTTCCATTGACTGCCCATAAAATCCCATGTTATCCCATATGTATAATAACAATAACCCACGACATCAAACTTTCGGCTCGGCACTTTTTTGATCCGAGCCTCTTTTTTGAGATAATTTTATATAAAGGAGGGTGCATTGTTTTTATCTACTTATGAAAATAAGATTGATAAAAAAGGTCGGATATCGGTTCCTGCCACTTTTCGTGCGCCTTAACAAAATTGAACAGTGATGATTTTAACGGGGTGATTCTGTTTCGTTCTCATAAATATCCTGCTTAGAAGGTTGCGGCATGGCAAGATTAGAAGAAGCTTGTCGGAGACTGCTGATAGCATGGATTTGTTTTCTGAAACTCAAGAGGACTTAACGGCAACAATTTTTGCTGATGCAAGGCCTTTGGCGTTTGATAAAGATGGCCGCATCACACTATCACAGGATTTAATGCAATATGCTGGTATTACAACAAGTGCTTGTTTCGTTGGGCGTGGGAAAACATTTCAAATTTGGCAGAAAGATGCTTTTGAAGATTATCAAAAGGAAGCGCGTAGTCGTTTAAAACAGACAGTAATAAAAACAGCCCCGTAAGGGGCTGTTTTTACGCTTATGCAGCTTAGTGTTAACTAGGCAACAATGATGTCAGCAGCTAATGCAGTAGAGGCAACATTCTCAACAATAACACCAGTTGTTTCTGTGTACTTTACGAATGTACCATTCGCAACGTCAACTAGGCTGTAACTGCCAGATAAAGCAAGTTTGTCTAGGCTGGTTTTAAAGTCAGTAATGCGGTCAGCACCATCGCCAGCAGCGTAGATAAATGTGTCTGCGCCTTTACCACCAGTTAAAAGGTCACCACTGGTAATAACGGCTTTGCCTGATGCATCAATAGAGATAGAACCAGTATCGCGGCCACCTCTTAAAACGTCATCACCATTTCCACCTAACAAGGTGTCGTTACCATTTTCGCCGTTTAGACGGTCGTAGTCATCGCCACCAACAAGTAGGTCGTCGCCGTTGCCGCCGAAAAGTAGGTCAATCCCGTTTCCGCCATAAACTTTGTCGTTTCCGTTGTCGCCGTAAAGGTCGTCGTTCCCGTTGCCACCAAAGATTCTGTCGTTGTCATCACCGCCACGGATACGGTCATTACCTGTACCACCACGCAAAAGGTCAAATCCATTACCGCCATAAATGATATCGTCACCAAAGCCGCCGCGAACACGGTCGTTGCCGCTACCGGCATTAATTACGTCACTGAACTTAGAACCGATTACTCTATCGTTACCTGAACTGGAATGTACATTGATTTTGGTTGCGCTGTCTGAAAAGTCTGCGAAATCATCAAATACTGTGAAAGTTGTCATTTTTTTTCTCCTGAAAAATTGTTTGTTATTTAGCGTATTCTTAATCATACATTTCGCATAAAAAACCTATACGGATAGTTAGGTGTAGCTTATTTTTTATTCTAGTTTATACAAATTTACCAAATTATATTGAATTATATAAAGTAATTATGTCACGCATGTGTTGTTTTAATTTTTGGCTAATTAATCTATAAATTACATAAAAAACAGCCCCAAATGGGGCTGTTTTTCGTTGAATTGGGCTAAAATTGATTAAGCAGCAATAATGTCAGCTACTAAATCAGTAGAGGCTACGTTTGCTACTACTAGACCGGTTGTTTCTGTGTATTTAACAAAAGTACCGTTGGCAACGTCTACCAAGGAGTAAGCGCCAGATAAGGCAAGCTTGTCGATACCAATTGTAAAGTCGGTAATTAGGTCAGCGCCGTCGTTTGTGGTGTAAGAGAATACATCAGCATTCCCACCACCGGTTAAGATGTCGCCATTTGTTACAGTTGCAACACCAAAGGCATCGATAGAAACGAAACCATTGTCACGACCACCAGCAAGGAAGTCATCACCGTTTCCACCTAATAAGGTGTCGCTGCCTTCGCCACCGTTCAAACGGTCGTAATCATCGCCACCGTCAAGAAGGTCGTCGCCTTGTCCGCCAACTAGCAAATCAATACCGTTACCACCGTAAAGCTTGTCGTTACCGTTGTCGCCATAAAGGTCGTCGTTACCATTTCCGCCGTTTAAAGTGTCGTCGCCGTTACCACCAGATAGGAAGTCGTTACCGGTGCCGCCATCAAGAACGTCGTTACCGTTTTCACCGTACAGAGTGTCATCACCAAAACCACCGTTTAAACGGTCGTAATCGTCACCACCGTAAAGCACGTCGCTGCCTTCGCCGCCAACTAGTAGATCAATACCGTTACCGCCGTAGAGTTTGTCTTCGCCGCTGTCGCCGTATAGGTCGTCGTTACCGTTTCCACCATGCAGCGTATCGTTGCCGTTGCCACCGGATAGGTAATCATTACCAGTACCGCCATCAAGAACGTCGTTACCGTTTTCGCCATATAGTCTGTCATCGCCGAACCCACCGTATAAACGGTCGTAATCGTCGCCACCGTAAAGCACGTCGCTGCCTTCGCCGCCAACTAGTAGATCAATACCGTTGCCACCGTATAGGTAGTCGTTACCATTATCGCCGTAGAGGTCGTCGTTGCCGTTTTCACCGTAAAGGTAGTCCGTATCATCACCACCAGACAGGAAGTCGTTACCAGTGCCGCCCCAAAGAACGTCGAAACCATTACCACCATATAAAGTGTCGTCGCCAAAACCGCCTGAAATACGGTCATTACCTTTACCACCGTTAATTACGTCGCTGAAATTTGTGCCAATAACTTTATCGTTACCAGAACCAGAATTGACGTCAACGGCTGTTGTATTGCCTGAAAAATCGGCATAATCATCGCGCCATGTAAAAGTTGTCATAATAGTTTCTCCATTAAAAATCTATATTTGTGCGTATTGTTAATATTTTTTATTTAAATATGTGACAATACTAATTAAAGTATTGGCTAAGTAAGTACAATTTATAGGAATGTCAATAATTTATTTTCATTCATACAACAAAAAAAGCAGCTCAAAAGAGCTGCTTTTCTTAAATTGCACTACTAGATGTAATCTAGGCAGCAATAATGTCAGTCATTAGGTCTGCAGAAGCTACGTCAGCAACAATAACACCTGTTGTTTCGCTGTACTTAACAAATGTACCATTTGCAACGTCTACTAGGCTGTAAGAACCGCTAAGAGCAAGTTTGTCGATACCTGTTGCGAAATCAGTGATGTAATCAGCACCATCGCCAGCAGAATAATTGAACGTGTCAGAACCGGTTTCGCCAGAAAGAACGTCACCAGCTGTAATAACGGCATTGTTGTCAGCATCAATAGCGATAGAACCAGAATCTTTGCCACCGTAAAGACGATCATTGCCTTCGCCACCAACAAGAACATCGTTGCCAAGACCACCGTCTAGAAGGTCGGATCCGTTATCGCCGTATAATACGTCATCGTCAGATTCGCCGAAAAGGGAGTCGTTCCCCCCGCCACCGTATAGGTAGTCGCGATCGTCGCCGCCAGCTAGGAAATCGTTACCAGTACCGCCCCAAAGACGGTCAAAGCCATTACCACCATATAAAGTGTCGTCGCCTTGGCCGCCTGAAAGACGGTCATTACCGTTTCCACCGTGAATTTTGTCACTGAAATTCGTGCCAATAACTTTATCGTTACCAGAACCAGAATTCACGTCAACGGCTTCTGCGTTGCCTGAAAAATTCGCGTAATCATCACGCCATGTAAAAGTTGTCATATTATTTCTCCATATTTGAAATTAATTTTTTTTAGTTGATGTTTATGTTTTTAAAACAGTAATATCTAGCGAAAATCTTTTACTAATCACCTTAATTACTGTCAACATAAATAAGGTGTATAGGTTGAAGATATTAAAAATTCTTTAACTTTAAAGGTTAAAATAGAGCAATTAAATTCTAAAGTAGTATTATATACAAGTTTATAAATGTGTGCGTTTAGCGTTTTGTTTTTTTTGGGGGGGGCTCGGTTTGAGAAATAATTTTGGAAGCACTATATTTGGCAATCTAACCCTGCTGTGCTTTTTCTCGAAACCGTTTGGCTGCCCCTTCTTTTTGAGTTAGTGGCGCGCGTGTTAGGGCAATACTATCAGCTGCAATATTTTGGGTAATAACACTGCCGGCGGCGATCAGGGCGCCTTGCTCTATTTTGACGGGGGCAACCAGGGCACTGTTGGAACCAATAAATGCTCCTTCGCCAATTTCTGTTTTATATTTGTTAAAACCATCATAATTACAGGTAACTGTGCCAGCACCAATATTCGCACCGGCACCCACATGCGTATCACCCACATAACTTAGATGACTGGCTTTTGCACCGGTTTCAAAAACAGCATTTTTCGTTTCAACAAAATCACCAATTTTTACATAGTCCTTTAGTTCTGTGCCCGGGCGCAGTCTTGCAAATGGCCCCACGGTGCAATGTTGACCAATGTGAACACCTTCCAGATGGCTGAAAGCCTTGATAACGCTATGGCTTGCAACTGTAACGCCAGGGCCAAAGTAAACATTGGGTTCAATGGTAACGTCCTGCTCTATTATGGTATCGGCACTGAAAAAGACGGTATCTGGTGCGATAAGTGTAACGCCTTGCTGTAAAATTTCCTGACGTTTCTTTTTTTGAAATAATTGTTCGGCTTGTGCCAGTTCGGTGCGGCTATTAACACCGATTACTTCTTCTCTATCCACTTCCAGTGCCACGCATTCCAGCCTTGCTGCAATGGCATATTTTACCAAATCGGTTAGGTAATACTCTTTTTGTTTGTTATCTGTATCTAGTTTAGCCAACAGTGGCTTTAGGTGTGCTGTGCGAATCATCATAATGCCCGCATTACCCAGCGGATAAGAACGCTGCATGCTGTCAGCATCGGCATATTCAATAATGCCAGACAATTTTTGCCCATTTGTAACCAAACGCCCATAGGCCTCATAAGGGTTAACAGAAAAACCTAAAACACCAACAGCTAGGCGTTGGTTTTGATGCATAATTGCCGCCAGATTATTTAATGTTTCTGTTTGAATTAGGGGGGTATCACCATATAAAACAACAATAAAATCACTTGTAAAATCCTGGTTTTCAACAGCTTTTTGCACAGCATGGCCGGTACCTAAACGTTCTTCCTGAAAAACAACAGTATGCTGTTTTGATAGCTCTATTACGTCATCAAAACCCGGTGCCGTTACAACAATGGTGCGTTCCGCTTGCTTTGCGATACGAAAGACATGGGATAACAAGGGCTGCCCGGCAAGTTGATGCATGACTTTGGGTAATTCTGAACGCATCCGTGTTCCTTTACCGGCTGCCAGGATAATTGCTGAATAAGACATAGCGCTTTATAAACAAATGTGGTGAACTATAAAACATCCTTTAAAGAAACTTGCCCGCTGCCTCTTTTTAAAGGTTGTGGTTGGCTTTCATGTGGTTTCCAACCTGTTAACGTGAAAAGTTCAATGTACTCAGTTAAAGGTTTTGATTGATTCATTTGTTTGTAAAATTCTTTTGATAACGGCTTTTGATGGCGGCCTGATAAATTATTCTGACACCCGCTGCCCCGTAAATCTTTTGCCAGTTTAAAAGCGTTACTATATTCTATCTGAACATTATCTTTTATGGCCATGGGAAGGCTATAGCCTGCTCGTTGCAGCAGGGCAGCGGCATCATTTAAATGCATCATCGGGGCAATGCGGGGGGATATTCCACCACTGATAGATAATTCAGTGGTTTGTAGCCATTGTTTAAAAACGGATAAACTTTCACCGCCCAAAAAAATGGCTAGAAAAACGCCGTCCGGTTTTAAATGTTGTTTAGCTTGAATCAGGTGGCCAACAGGATCATTTAAACTGTGCAGCGTCATAAAGCTGATGATTGCATCCTGATCTTTTGTACAATGCAACATTTCATCGCTATCCAGTTTTGCATGCTGATAAGCATTATCAGACAGGTTATACCAATCATCAATAATACTGGTTGCCGGCAAAGAACGCTTAACTTCTTGTATATTTTCTTTAATTTGGCTTAAAGCATGTTCATAAACAAAACTATACTGTTTAAAATTAGCGCTAGCACGCTGGCGATAATGTTGTTTTAACGGCTGATCAAAAATGTCCACACTGCTTAATATACTCCTGCCGCCCCGTTGTGCAAATTGTGGTTGCATCACAGCACAGGCGGGTAGGTTGTGTATTAAATGCTGGAATCAAGTTGAATTTATCAGCAACCCACAATGTTATAAATGCGGGCAGCCTTTTTGCCATAAGTATGAACAGGATCTTGCATGCAGCCGATGCCCCTATAAAACAGAAAAGTTTGTGCATGGTCGCAGCGCTGTATTTTATGAACAGGCCGCAAGGGATTTAATTTTAAAATTTAAACATGGCGACAGGACAGACATAACGCCATTGTTCGTCAATTGGCTAAAAATTAGTTATGACAGTTTTTCTTATTTGCCTGATTATATAGTGCCGGTTCCCCTGCATACCAGGCGGCTGATAAAGCGGCAGTATAATCAGTCGCAACTTTTGGCCAGGGAATTGGCAAAACATATTGATGTCCCCTGCCTAGCTGTTCTAAAACGCCATATAGCCACGCCGCCACAGCAAAACCTGAACAAAAGGCAGCGCCAGCAAAACATTGCCGATGCTTTTTCAGTTCGTCCAAAGCAATTACCTAATGTGCAGGGCAAACATTTTATGATTATTGATGACGTTTGGACAACGGGGGCAACTTTAATAGAATGTGGCAAAACTTTGCTGGAAGCAGGGGCGAAAGATGTCTCTTTTCTTACTGTTGCACGGGTTCGACATATATAGTGATTCCAAAAATTTCAGATGGTATAACTTTGAGGGGATAGCCTGTGGATAAAACTGTGGATAACTTTGTGAACACCCTTATTTTCTCTCAATTCTCTCAAAAATGTGTCATACCGAACTAACATACAAAGTACTGATTTTATTGAATTTTATGAAATTTTGGTCATACTTTAGTTTTCTAAAATGGGAGATTGAAAAGTGAATATTTATTGTGAATAAAATTCAGGCACTTATAAGATCTTTATCTCAACAACGCCCTAGCAGGAGGCTGCCAAGCCACCATTGCCTACTGTTGCACCAGCATCAACAAACAACGTTTGACCGGTCACAGAAGTAGTGCCCAACAGGTAATCTACTGCTGATAAAATATCCTCCACTTTAGCGCCATTTAACGGCGTATGCTGTTGCATCTTTTTAAAGTGCTGATCAGATTGTGTGGGCGTTGGTATTACAGCAGCCGGGGCAATGGCATTGACCCGGCATTTGGGTGCTAACTCCAGGGCTGCAATTTCTGTAAAGGCGGCTAGGCCGGCTTTTGAAAGGGTATAGGACAGAAAGCCCGGGGAAAGACGTTTTACCTTTGCATCAATAATATTAATTGTATGTTGCGGCTTTAATTGTTGTATTAAATTAATGGCGGCAAAGCAATTCAACTGCATATGCTTCTGAAAGGAATCAAGGCTAATTGTTGTCAGATTATCTGATTCAAACACGGCCGCATTATTAATTAAAATCTCGCATGCAGGTGGTTGAATTGTAGAATCTGATAAATCGGCCTGCCATAATACTGCGCCCAATTCTTTGGCTATGCTTTCAGCCTTTTCAGCACTGTTATGATAGTGGATAATTAGTTTATAGCGATGGGCCAAATGTCTGGCCAGGTAAGCGCCCAACCGATCCGCTGCCCCTGTAATGAGTATGGTTTGCATGCTTTATTGCGCGGCTAAAGGCAACAATTCACTGGCACGGCTACGTATAGATTGGGGGGCATTGTTATCTTCTGTTAACGCTAATAAATAGGCACTTGCTTCGTCAATATTATTATTTTTCAAGGCGTTTAGTGATAAAACTTCGCGTGCTAGATATTGCCAGGAACTGGTTGATGTTTCAATATCGGTTAGATGTGACATTAAACCTTCCGGCAGTTTTTCACTTTGTAATGTTGCGTACCCTGCCATTACAGCCGCTTGTTGTTGATAGATATCTGGTACGTTTGGATCGTTTATAATGGCTAAATATTGTTTGATGGCTTCTTCGATATCGGCATTTTGTGCACTTTTGCCAGCCTCTGCAAATTCAGCTAACAATTTATAGCCTGTGGCCTTGTCATCAAGGCTAACAGTTTCCTGTTTGGGATCATTTAAATATTGCTCAAAAGGCACGCTGGCCATTGCATTCAAACTTTGTTGCTCCCGAAGTTGCCATTGATACCAGGCTACAGAGGCAATAACTGCCACTAACAATAAAGCTACAATTAGGCCATATTTTCTAAAAAATTCAGCGGCTTGCTCCTGTCGCAAGTCCTGTGTCACTTCATAGTCAAAGCTATGATCCACTTCAGGTTTCAGCGGGGCGGGTTTTTCGGCTGAGTGTTTCGCGGTTTTTGGCGACTTTTTATTCATAAAGGCACTTTATACGCGCATAGGCATCAATACAAATAAATCTTCTTCGGTGTGTTCGCCTTGTATCACGACGGGGGTAGACGTATCTTTTATACTAATGCGACACTGGTCATCATCAATCTGTGATAAAATATCCAGTAAATAACGTGCATTAAAGCCAAGGTCTATGCTGTCTTGCTCATATTCTGCTTCAATTTCTTCTTTTGCTTGCCCTGCGTCAATACCGGAGGCATTTAAAGTGATTTTATTGTTTTCGATTAAACATTTTACAGAACGTGTTTTTTCGGCTGAGATTGTTGCCACACGATCCGTGGCTTGAGCCAAAACACCAACGTTTACAATAACATGCAAGGTATTATTCGCTGGAATAATACGCTCGTATTCCGGGAATTTTCCATCAATCAATTTTGAGGTTAAGCTAAAATGCCCAACCTTAAAGTTGATACGCGTGTCTGTTAAACTTATCGTTAAATGCTCGTCTTTTACATCGTCCAGCAATTTACGAATTTCGTTAATGGTTTTGCGGGGAATGATAATGCCAGGCATTTCTGCAGGTAAGCCATCTGCCGGTAAATCAGCCCGTGCCAAACGGTGGCCATCGGTGGCCACGGCACGCAACATGCCATCCATGCGATGTAGGTAGATTCCATTCAAAAAGTAGCGGGTTTCCTCCATCGACATTGCTGCTTTTGTGCGGTCAATTAACTGCTTTAAGCCATGAATCGTGATGTTAAAAGGCGATGTTTCAACAGATTCACCAAAATCAGGAAAATCTTCGGCGGGCAGGGTAGGAAGGCGAAACCGAGAACGCCCACACTTAATAAGCATCTGCCCTTTTTCAACAGATATTTCTAGTTGAGAGCCACTAGGGAATTTGCGCACAATGTCATGAAATGTATGCACCGGTACTGTAATACGGCCTGCTTGTTGCACCTGGGCATTAATGCTTTCGGCAAAAGCCATGTCCAGGTCTGTGGCGCGCAAGGATAATGTATTATCCTGCGCATCCAGCAACACATTGCCTAAAATCGGGATTGTATTGCGGCGCTCCACAATGCCCTGACAATGGTTTAGGGCACGCAAAATATCGCTGTGTTCTACAATCAAGGCAGGATTATCAGCCACTTGATCAGGGTTTTCTTTTTCCATAACTGCAACACTCATGGTTTCCTATATGACCGCTTCGGCACAAAAATACCACCAAAAATTACTTTCTTTTTACGATAATTTCTTATATTAAGCCTACTTAGAATAACCAGATCGAAGATAATGCCTAAAGAAGACCTAATTGAATTTAATGGAGTTGTAGAAGAAGTATTGCCCAATGCCATGTTTCGGGTGAAGCTTGAGAACGATCATGAAATTCTGGCACATTCCAGTGGTAAAATGCGTAAAAACCGTATTCGTGTTTTGGCCGGTGATAAAGTGCAGGTGGAAATGACACCCTATGATTTGTCAAAAGGGCGAATTACCTTCCGGTATAAATAATATTCAGGTGCTAGGCGTTGTTGAGATCATGCCCAGCACATTTAGAATAACTTTTTTAACCTCTTTATCATAAAGCATCCATAAATGCCCTACGGGTAAAATTGTCTGCGGATGATCGGCCAATTTTGTACTACTCAGTGGAACAGTGCCGTCACTTTTTTCGTTAAAAAGGGGGCGGGTTAGAAAATTTAAACCGCCGCTGCTGCCTGCAATAATATGTACTTGGCGATCCTCTAATTCATTTAAAGTTTGAGTATAAGAACTACCCCACAACATTTGTTGCCCGGGTTGGCTGTACATAGCTTTAAAGGCTGTTCCCAAAATACGCTTTTCAGAAAAGTAGTTTACAATAGGGCTGCCATTATTGGGTGTGCCCAGCATAATAATTTTACCTGTTTGTAGTGTTGGGTATTGATGCAACAGCGAACGCACTATTAAACCACCAAGAGAGTGGCAAACAATATGAAATGGCTGCTCAATATTTTCCAGCTGTGGATAAATGCGCTGTGCCAGCGTATCAATGCCAGCTGCCCAATGATGAAAACGCGTGTTATGGCAGGCGTAGCCGTGCTTTTTCAAAAAGCGGCCAATGCTGCTCATGCAGTGGTGTGAACGTGCAATACCGTGGATTAAAACCACAGGCATCGTTTTTGATGGTGTATTTGCTTTACTGTCGCCATGCATCACCTATGTATAGCATATGAATACGTTATTCTGGCTGGTGATTTTTTTTATGGTGGCAACTGCCATAGTATTGGTGTGGGGATTAGTACACATGATCCGCAATAAAGGTGTTGTGGATGCGCAAAAAAGCAACCAGTTAATGTACTGGCGGGTGGCGCTACAGGCGGCAGCTATCATAGCTTTTGTGAGTTTTCTCTATCTGGCCGCTAAATAAGTAGTAACGATAATTTAACGAAGAAGGTTTAGGAAAAAAGCATGGATATAAAAAATATTGGCGTTATTGGCGCCGGACAAATGGGAAGCGGCATCGCACATGTTGCGGCTGCCGCTGGTTATGACGTAACATTACTTGATGTTAATCAGGAATCTTTGGACAAAGGCCTGGCTAGCATTACCAAGAATATGGATCGGCAAGTGCAGAAAGAAAGAATTTCTGCTGCTGATAAAGACGCTGCGCTGGCACATATTACGTTAACAACAGATTATAGTGCCTTTAACAAATGCGATTTCATTGTTGAAGCCGCCACCGAAAACGAGAAGATTAAAGATAAAATTTTTGAAACACTGGTGCCGCATCTGAATGATACAGCCATTATTGCCTCGAATACATCCAGTATTTCCATTACGCGTTTGGCCGCAAAAACAGACCGCCCAAATAAATTTATGGGTATGCACTTTATGAACCCGGTGCCCGTAATGAAACTGGTAGAATTGATTAAGGGGATTGCAACCGATGATGAAACTTACCAGGCTGTAAAAAGCTTGGCGGGTAAACTGGGTAAGATAACTGCCAGTTCTGAAGATTTTCCGGCTTTTATTGTAAACCGAATTCTATTGCCGATGATTAATGAGGCTGCCTATACCCTGCATGAAGGGGTAGGGAACATTACTTCTATTGATACTGCCATGAAGTTGGGTGCCAATCACCCGATGGGGCCCTTTGAATTGGCTGACTTTATTGGTTTAGATACCTGTCTGGCAATTATGGAAGTGCTTTATGATGGTTTAGGCGATTCTAAATATCGTCCATGTCCGTTATTGGTTAAATATGTGGAAGCCGGATGGCTAGGGCGCAAGTCTGGCCGGGGTTTTTATGAATACGGTGGTGAGAAACCTGTGCCAACAAGGTAATTTAATACGGGTTTTAGGGTTAATTCTCTTTAACTGTTTTCTGCCGGGGGCTGTATACGCCAATAGCAGTACTAGTAATGTTGGTGGTGCTGTTGTACAATCTGGCACCGCCAATTTTGAAGCCAGACTTGGCTTTTCTGAAGATGATGACAACGACAGTGATGATAATCGCTTTCGTATGCGTCAGCATTTGGATTACGGTTTTAATGATTGGTATGCTTTTCGTTTACTTTTGTCCCAGGATGAAACTGCCGGCGACAATTTAGAGCATCAATCTGTAGGGTTTGAAAATCGGTTTCAGCTGTTTAATGCGGAAGAACACGGTTTTAATGGTGGGTTTCGGATTATTTATAGCCAAAGTGATGGCGATAAAACGCCCAACAGTTTTAATTTCCGCGTTATTGGTGAAAAAATGGTAACGCAACAACTTGAGTTCGTGCACAACAGTTTCCTAATCCATGAAATAGGGGCTGATGCAGTTGGCGGCATAAAATTACAATTAAGAAATCGCTTGCTTTATCATACAAGTTACAGGGGAGAGATTATCGATGATATCAGAATTGGCGTTGACTTTTACAATGATTTTGATCGATTGAACGACCTAAATGGTTACGAAAATCAAAACCATCAAATAGGCCCGGCTGCCAGGCTAGTTTTTGATAATAAATATCTGCAAATCGGCTATCGTAAAGGTATTTCTGCTAATGCAATAGAAGATAATTTTTCATTGTTTTTAGGCGTTAATTTTTAGATATTCCCTATTAATTCGATTAAAACGTTATCTAAATCACTGTAATACAACGCCCAGTAGCTTATATCTATTTTGAATTCAAATTCTTAATAGAGGAATTATGCCTGAAAACCTAAAACGTAATGCTTTAATAACAGTGTTAGCTTTGCCTATAACAATGTTGTTTCAAACTTTCAGCGCAAGCGTTGCCAGGGAGGCCTGATGTACGGTGCGTAATTCCTAGTAACGATTATCAAGATGGAACAAGACAATTATATGTCGATGGAAAGTATTTTGCAACTGCTGGCGGTGATAATGATTATACCGTAGGTGAGCAAACTAACAGTGCAGATTTCGGTGTGCAATTATGGGTTCCTTCCCCTGAAACTTATAATGGTACAACACAGTACTTCAATGGGTCTATAGGAGTAGCTGGCACCATTTATGCTGGAAATGGAAGGATACAATTTCATTTTGAATACGATCGAACTTGTGAATTTCAGGGGTATGGCCAAACTGGCGCTACTGTTGCAGCAACTTTAGACCAAGCTCCTTCAAGTGTCGCTGATCCACAAATGCAGGCGCTTGCATCATCAGATCTTCTGCTTGCTGGTTTAGGGGAAAGGCAATAACTTCACGAATATTTGGTTCATCTGCCAGAAGCATAACCATCCGGTCAATACCGGGGGCAGAGCCACCGTGGGGTGGGGCACCATATTGAAAGGCGTTTAGCATACCGCCAAAGGCTTCTTCCACTTGTGCTTTGCTGTAACCGGCAATTTCAAAGGCTTTATACATAACTTCGGGTAAATGGTTTCGTATGGCGCCGCTGGATAATTCCACACCATTACAAACAATATCATATTGAAAGGCTTTGATAGTTAGCGGGTCTTGATTTTCCAGTGCTTCCAGGCCGCCTTGTGGCATGGAAAAAGGATTATGAGAAAAGTCTACTTTACCTTTATCATCCAATTCAAACATCGGGAAATCAACAATCCAGCAGAATTTGAAAACATCTTTTTCCAGTAAATCTAGCTGTTCACCAATGCGGTCTCTTGCTGCTGATTGTAATTTACAGGCGGCATCTTTTTCATCGCAAACAAAAAATACCGCGTCGCCATCACCTGTGCTGGTTGAGGCTTTAAGCATTTGTAGCCGTTCTTCGTCTAAAAACTTGGCAATGGGCCCTTTGGCTTCGCCATCAACAAAAGTAATATAGCCTAACCCCGGCGCGCCCTGTTCTTGTGCCCAACTATTCATTTTATCGAAAAAACTGCGGGGTTGTGCGGCGGCACCAGGGGCAGGAATAGCGCGAACAACTTTTCCTGCTTCAACAGCCTTGGCAAAAATACCAAAGCCGGAACCTTTAAACACGTTGTTTACGGTGGCGCATTCTATCGGGTTGCGCAAATCTGGTTTGTCGCTGCCATAGCGTTCCATGGCGTCATCGTAGGCAATACGCGGGAAGGGGGTTTCGGTGATAGTCTTATTAGAAAATTCTTTAAACAAGCCATACAGAATAGGTTCCAGTGCTGCAAAAACATCTTCTTGCGTGGCAAAGGCCATCTCAAAATCCAGCTGATAAAATTCACCAGGGGAACGATCAGCCCGGCTATCTTCGTCTCTAAAACAGGGGGCAATTTGAAAATACTTATCAAAACCAGCCACCATCAACAGCTGTTTAAATTGTTGAGGTGCTTGCGGCAGTGCATAAAATTTTCCTTTGTGCAAACGCGACGGCACCAGATAGTCGCGCGCGCCTTCAGGAGAGCTGGCCGTTAAAATAGGCGTTTGCATTTCCATAAATCCCTGTTTTGTCATGGCCTGACGCAACCAGCTTATAACTTCTGACCGCAAAATAATATTGCGGTGCATTTTTTCGCGCCGCAAATCCAAATAACGATATTTTAAACGAATACTTTCGCCCGCATCTTCTTCACTGTTAACCTGTAAAGGCGTAACGGCAGCATTGGATTGCACTTCAATTTTCTCAATACCTAGTTCAATTTGCCCGGTAGGTAAATGCTGGTTTACTGTTTCGTCAGAACGTTTAATAACGGTGCCGGTAACCGTAATAACACTTTCGGTGCGCAGGCCTTCAACCTTGGAAAACAGGGGGTTTTCAGCATCAATAACACATTGCGTTAAACCATAATGATCCCGTAAATCAATGAACAGCAAATTACCATGGTCACGCATGCGATGAATCCAGCCTGATAAACGAGCCGTATTATCCACATCATGGCGGCGCAATTCATTACAATTGTGAGTGCGGTAAATATGCATTCGGGTGTTTTAGCAGGAAATGCGATATTCGCAAGTAAATGGATTTTTCGTATTAAAATACTGCAAAATGAAATTTTATTTTCAAACAAAACAATTTATTATTGGATGCTGTTATTAAATCCTTTTATATAATACGTATTATATGAAGGGATTCCCCTAGATTTTTCAAATAATTAGGTTAACTTAAAAAACTTGGATGAAAACATTTTAAATTTTTCCCCGCCTGTTGAGGCGACACAGGTAAAGTGCCCGCCGGCCAGCATAGAGGCAGAGCAGGCATTGCTGGGGGCATTGTTGTTAAATAATCGTGCCTTTGAGCATGTTTCTGATTACTTGCAAGATATTCACTTTTCTGACCAGCTGCATGGCCGAATTTTTGAATCTATTCGTCGTACCATTGAAAAAGGGCAGTTGGCCAATGCTGTTACGTTAACGCCGTTATTTAGAAACGACCCTGATATTGGGCAGTCTATTAATGAAGATAACTATCTGGAACATCTGGCCGCCGGTGTCGTTACCATTGTAAATTCTGGCGAATATGGCCGGATGATTTATGATTTTTATTTGCGGCGAGAGTTAATTAACCTTGGCGAGAAAATCACCAACACGGCCTATTCTATGGAACTGGATAATGCCGCGAATCAGCAGATTGAGGCAGCAGAATCCGTTTTATTTGAGTTGGCTACTGCCGGGCAAGAAGAGCGAAGCTTTCAAACATTTGAACAAGCGTTGGTTAAATCTATTAATATGGCAGAGGCCGCCTATCGAAGAGACGGCGGCTTGTCAGGTGTTTCATCAGGCTTTACTGATCTGGATAGATTACTAGGGGGGCTGCACCCGTCTGATCTATTAATTCTGGCGGGGCGTCCCTCTATGGGGAAAACAACGTTGGCCACAAATATTGCCTTTGAAGCGGCAAACCGGGTATTGTATTCCCAAAACGAAAAAGGCGAAAAAAAGGTAACCGAGGGGGCAGTTACGGCCTTCTTTTCGCTTGAAATGTCATCTGAGCAGCTGGCGACACGTATTTTATCAGATCAGGCACAAGTGGCGTCGGAAAATATCCGTAATGGCCGGCTGGAAGGTGACGAGTTTGATCGCCTGGTTGCAGCCAGCCACAAATTGCAAAAACTGCCTTTATATATCGATGATACGCCGTCTATTAGTATTTCAGCCTTGCGAACCAGGGCACGCCGCCTGAAACGACAATATGGCCTTGGGTTAATCGTGGTGGATTACTTACAGTTAATGCGTGGGCCGGTTGGTATGAAAAACGACAATCGGGTAAATGAAATTTCAGAAATTACCCGGGGTCTAAAAGGGGTAGCCAAGGAACTGGATGTGCCGGTTATTGCCTTATCCCAGCTATCAAGAGCCGTGGAAAGCCGGGAAGATAAACGCCCGCAATTATCTGATTTGCGGGAATCGGGTTCTATTGAACAAGATGCGGATTGTGTAATGTTTGTTTATCGGGATGAGTACTATTTAGCCAGGCAAGAGCCTTCACCGGATACGGCGCCAGATGTTTATGCGAAATGGCAGGAACGGCTGGAATATGCCCAAAACAAAGCCGAGGTTATTATTGCAAAGCAAAGGCATGGACCCATTGGAAAAATCACCTTGCGCTTTGATGGTGCCACCACACGGTTTAGCGATTATATTGATGATGGCCGGCTACCGGTGCAAACGAATTAAAGCATGTAGCCGCACCTTGGCGCTTGTCATCAAATAAATAACGTTAACGCCATAATAACAATTTTATACTAACCTATAGTTGTGCATGAGAATTGGAAGATTATGGAGAATAGTAACGAAGTTATAAAACTGGTGGAAGATGTTATCTCCTGCTATGACCGCGATGCCATTACCGCAACAGAGCGGAAAATTGCTGAAAAAATGATCCAGATGGTTATGACGCAGCTTGGGGATAATATCAAAGTCAGGCTTGCCCATAAACTACAATACACCGGGCATCTTTCCCCTGAAATAGCGCGCCAGTTAATCAACGATTCCAATTATGATATTTGTTTGCCGGTGCTGGAAAATTCCCCTGTTTTACACGATGCTGATATTGTTCAACTTTTAAAAGATAATGACGTGCGGCATATGAATGCTGTCTCTAAAAGATATGAGCTATCTAGCGAGATTGTTTCTATTCTCGTAAACTTTGCTATTGAAAATTCTGAACCCAGTATCGTGACTAACGTTACCTGGAACGAAAATGCGAATATTGACGCGAAAAATTTCCAAATAATTGTAGATAACTTTATCTATATTTCCCCTATTCAATCAAATTTATGCTTCAGGGTTGATCTGCCGAAAAATATTGCTTTACACCTTTTAAAAGTAGCTGCTGATCACCTTAAGGTAGCATTGGCAGTTAACTACGATTTACCATCTTCAGCTTTAAGCCCACAACAAATTGACAATATGTTGGCAGAGGCCGTTGAAAAAGAGCAGGCAATTATTGCAGAAGGAGGGAGCCCTAAGGCGAAATCCGCCCCTGCAATACCAAGTTCTGCAAAAGAACAGATATTGCAGGATATTTTGAGACCGTTATGTATAGGTAATAAGCAAAAGTTTATACGTAATTTCAGTAACCTAATTGAGGTTCCGGAATTCGTTGTTGTGCAGGCACTGCAAAACCCGAATGCTATGTCTATTTTACTTGGTAAACTAAAATTGGATCAGCAATACAAAAATACCATCAAAAAGCTTGTCTATCTTTTTGCCTGTTATGAAAAAGAAGGTAAAAAGGATGAATTCGCTGGCTACGTATTGCTTTCAAAAATTACGTTGCCCGAATCAGAAAAGAATTATCTTTTAAACTATTACAAGGGATAATACCCTTCAATAGTGATAAATCGCACATTTTTATACCCTAAATTGTGATATGATTTGCAAAGGTTAATCGTTAATAAACCATTAACATTTAAAGCAGAAAATAAGCAACACAAGGGTATTTCATGACACAGAAAAAGAACAAAAAACCAACCACCAAGAGCACCGCATCTTTTCGTTCAGGCGATTATGTTGTTTACCCTACACACGGTGTGGGACAAGTAAAAGGCACGGAAGTGCAAGAAGTAGCCGGCCACAAAATGAAACTTGTTGTTATTAAATTTGAACATGCCCGCATGACCTTGCGTGTGCCTACTACGAAGGTAGAAGATTCCGGCTTGCGTCCCGTATTAACAAAGCCAAAAATGGACGAAGCCTTAAAAAAATTAAAAGGTAAACCAAAAGTTCGCAAAGTAATGTGGAGCCGCCGTGCCCAAGAATATGAAGCAAAAATCAATTCCGGCGACCCATCAACCATTGCAGAAGTAGTGCGTGATTTACACAAAAATACTTTGCAGCCTGATCAATCTTACAGTGAACGCCAAATTTATAATGCAGCACTAGAACGCCTGGCGCGTGAAGTTGCCGCTGTAAACAAAACGGATTTAGATGTGGCTTCTGAAAAATTAAAGTCAATGGTTCAGGTTGCTTAAGCTCTAAGAGCTTACCCCAAAACCCACGCAAAAGTTGAATTTCGTCTTTTTCGCTACAAATTCCTTTGAAAAAGATACGAAATAGCCCGCTATTCCGCCTTTTCCCAAAGAAATTTTCGCAGAAAAATACTTCTTTCAACTTATACGTGGGTTTCCGGGTAAGCTCTAAGTATTTGACTGTAAAAGCTTATCATTTCTTGGTTTTAAGAATTATCAAAAAATGAACCTTTAAGCTTGGAATTTTTCTGAATGCTAACAGGCCTGTCAATGCTGTAGTCGGTAGGTTGCTTATCTTCCAGAGATATACTCACTTCATGGCGTATTTCACCTGCCAATTGCACCAAATTGGCGTGCTCGTCTGTGCTATATCTCCAGCGATTAATAACACGCTTTACTTCCTTAAGGCTCCATTCATCTTCTGCCCAGCGTTGGCTGAATGTTTTGGAATCACTGCGCGGCCGCCAGGCTTCTCTTAGGAAGCCAATTCTAACATGCATAGGCAAGGTAACGCCTTCGCCACTAATAACAGCCTCTCTAGAGCATAATGCTGGCAGAGAATTCATGATACCATGCGTTGTTTCCGGTAAAGCTTTATAAACAATCTCCTGATCTTTCTGGTTGCTCATTCGCAATGCAACGAGTGTGTTGCACTGCGAAAGAATTGTATCAGAAATCAAGGAAGGACGCTGTGTAACAAGCCCTAAGGAGATGCCGTATTTTCGGCCTTCTTGCGCAATGCGGCTTAGTAATCTTAATGTTGGTGAAAAGCCTAGCGATGTATCTTTAGGGATATAACGATGTGCCTCTTCGCATAGCAGTAAAATGGGGGTATCCATTTCACTGTGCGTGACAAAGTCAAAAATAAGGCGAAAAATAACCGAAATAACAATGTTGGTAATATCAGCAGGCACACCGGATAAATCCATAATAGCCACTGGTTTATTATCGACGGGCAAGCGCATTAAACGGCCAATAATGGCGGCCATTTCATCTTCTACCAGCATACCCGGAAAAATAAAATGATAGTGGCGGTCTTTTTGTAGAGTTTCAATACGGGTTTTTAGTCTTAGGAAAGGGGCGCTACCGTCTGGTTTTTCTAAGTTCCCCATTTGTTCATTCAGCCAATACATAACGTCATGCATTTGATAGGGAATGGGGCTATCCACCGTAATAGTAGCCAGTTTGGCGGCGCTGCCTAGATATTTTTCCCGGGCATAAACCACGGCACGTGCCAGCAAGGAGCGTTCGCGATCAGCAGTAACCGATTTGCTATCAACAATCAGGCTGGTAATTTCCTCACCATTAAATAACCAGTAGGGTAACTTGATGTTTTGCGTGTTCATAATTTCCGCTACATCGCTAAACGCTTTGCTGTATTCGTTGTGTGGATCCAGCATAAAAATGCGCCCTTTAGGGCATGCCAACAGCATGGAGCGAATAAATAACGCGACAGTACAGGATTTCCCCGTTCCTGTATTGCCTAACACAGCAAAATGCGTATTCAGCATTTTATCCATTAGGACATAGGCAGGAATTGTTTCATCTTGATAAATACTGCCAATTCTTAAACTAGGCTCATCGGGGCGTGCATAAATTTCGCTGAGTTCAGCCTGTGAACATTCATAAACTTTGGAGTGCAGGGTAGGGTGCACCGATACGCCCCGATTAAAAATCATCCGATCTTGTTGGCGTTTGCTGTAAAGTGCTTCTCCTAACAGTTCTATTGCCATTTGGTTAGAGGAGCCCATCAAGGATTTTATACTGGTGATAACGCCGTAAATATCTGATTGACTCGTTGGAATGCGAACAAAACTGCCAAGTAGTAAATCCCTGCCAGGCTGTTGGCCATTTTCGTCTGCAAGTAAAAGCTCTACGTTTACACGAGCCCCTTCCATACTAATTATCTGCCCAAAGGGTGTTTCAATCATAAGACACCATAACCTGCATTGGTTTAAATTTTTATTAGCTTTTCTGCTTTTGAAACGCTTATATGCCGGTTTATGGCCAGACAATTTTTCGGCACCGACGGTATTCGCGGTTATGCCAACAGACACCCAATGACCGCTGATATTGCTATGAAGGCGGCGATGGCGGCGGCATATGTCTTAAGAACAAATACGGTTAACCGTGTTGTGATTGCCAAAGATACCAGGCTTTCAGGTTATATGCTAGAGCCTGCGTTAACAGCCGGTTTTACCAGCATGGGCATGGATGTGCTGTTGACGGGGCCCTTGCCAACACCCGCCGTAGCAAAACTGGTTCGGTCTATGCGTGCTGATCTTGGGGTTATGATTTCTGCTTCGCACAACCCGTATCATGACAACGGTATTAAACTATTTGGCAGCGATGGCTTTAAATTATCAGATGAAACCGAGCTGGCCATAGAAGCAGCCATGCAACAGGATTTATCTGAACATTATGCAGGGGCAGAAGATTTAGGCCGCGCTAAGCGTATTGATGATGCCTTGGGGCGCTATATCGAAGTGGTAAAAGGTGCTTTTCCCAAAAACTTAGATTTATCCGGTTTAAGAATTGTGGTAGATTGCGCCAATGGTGCCGCCTACAAGGCAGCGCCTACAGTGCTTTGGGAGTTAGAGGCCGATGTGATTCCCGTTAGTATAAATCCAAATGGCTTTAACATTAATCAGGAATGCGGAGCAGTGCACCCAGGCCTTTTATCCGAAATAGTTTTACAGCGCAAAGCACATGTGGGCATCGCTTTGGACGGTGATGCAGATCGCCTTATTGTGGTTGATGAGCGGGGGCAAATTATTGATGGGGATAAAATTCTGGCCTTAATTGCTGGATTTATGTTGGAACGCAAGCAATTACATGGGCAAGGCATTGCTGCCACGCAAATGTCTAACCTTGGTTTAGAGCAATATATTAAAGGCCTTAACCTGCATTTCCATCGCACGGCGGTGGGGGATCGCTATGTTGTAGAGGCTATGCGGAAATATGGTTTGAATTTAGGCGGCGAGCAATCAGGCCATATTGTATTAGGCGATTATGCCACTACCGGTGATGGCTTGGCGGCGGCTTTGCAAGTATTGGCTATTATGGCTTCCACAAATAAACCGCTTTCAGAGCTGGCGCATGTTTACGAAACAGTGCCGCAACGTTTAACGAATATCCGCTATAAAAATTTAGACCAGCCCGCCGTTGATAAAGCTGTAAAAGAAGCAGAAAAAATTATTGGTAGTAAAGGCAGGATATTGGTTAGGAAATCAGGTACGGAACCATTGTTACGTATTATGGTAGAATCAGAGCAAGAATCTTTAATTGATACCGCAACAGATATGATTATTGCTGTTGTAGAAAAATAAAGGTTGCCAGCGATGAAATAGGCTGTTAGAAAGCCTCCTGATTTGCCGGAGACTACAGCGGTGCAAACTTAATAAGCTGTATAGGTGGAAAATAAGCATTGGCCAGCTTGTCTGGCTTCTACAATTTTCCTAATCCGGTTAATGAATTAAGGATAGGAACATGCTGAAAGCTAATAAAACTACTGTTGTTGAAAATCTTAAAAGTGCCTTTAACGAGGCTCGGTTGGTTATTATAA
Source organism: uncultured Alphaproteobacteria bacterium (assembly GCA_963706365.1). Lineage (GTDB taxonomy): Bacteria > Pseudomonadota > Alphaproteobacteria > JAJTHO01. Next base: position 1,810,423 of record OY970150.1, read on the forward strand.
CAAAACAAACTGGCCTTAGTGTTGCAAAATCTAATCAGATGCGCAGTGCAGTACGCCAAAATGGTGGTTCCTTTCAAATTGCGAAAAACTCTTTGGCGCGTATTGCTGCCAAAGAAACACCTGCCCAGGATTTAATAGATTATTTTACCGGCCCAACAGGTATTGCCATTGCAAACGAAGATTCTGTTGGCCTGGCAAAAGCTTTGGTTGATTTTTCCAAAGACAACGACAAGCTTGAAATTCTTGCCGGTGTGTTAGACGGAAAAATTCTTCCTGCTAATGATATTGTAGCGTTGTCTAAGCTTCCAAGCCTAGACGAACTGCGCGGCAAAATCGTTGGTCTTATTCAGGCACCAGCTACCAAAATTGCTGGTATTACACAGGCACCCGCCAGCCAATTGGCTCGGCTATTTAGCGCTTATGCGTCTAAAGAAAATTAAATTAACAGTCCAAAAAACAGGAGATTATTATGGCTGACCTAGAAAAAATTGTTGCAGATTTATCAGAACTTACCGTTTTGGAAGCCGCTGAGCTTTCCAAACTATTAGAAGAAAAATGGGGCGTTTCTGCTGCTGCTCCTGTTGCTGTTGCTGCTGCTGGTGGCGCGGCCGGTGGTGAAGCTGCTGAGGAACAAACAGAATTTAATGTTATTCTAACCGGCGCTGGCGACAAAAAAATTAACGTGATTAAAGAAGTTCGCGGTATCACTGGCCTAGGCCTAAAAGAAGCCAAAGAGCTTGTTGAAAGTGCACCAAAAGCCATTAAAGAAGGTGTTGATAAAGCCGAAGCAGAAGAGCTGAAGAAAAAGCTTGAAGAAGCTGGTGCAACTGTAGAGCTTAAGTAGCTTTATAATTAAATGCTTTAAATAAGATAATGGCTTTCTGCTGAGAGCTTGCGAGGAAAACCAAGTATAAGTTGAAAGAAGTATTTTTTTGCGAAAATTCTTTTGAGAAAGGGTGAGATAGCGAGTTATTTTGCATCTTTTTCAAAAGGACTTTTATTAAAAAGACGAAATTCAACTTGTGCGTGGGTTTTGAGGTAAGCTCTTAGTTAGGAAGCCATTGTTTGTTTTAAGTTGTGATTATAGGTAAGTTAACTTGGGTATTTCACGCATTGTTGCCTATGGCCCAACCTAGAACCAGTCACCGTCTGTTTAAAAGACAGCTTCTTGCCGTGCTCTGAACGGCGATTCATTCTTGCTATAGTGCTTCCAAAATAAAACCGCGAGTGGCTGCGAGCGGCGAAAAATTTCGCTTATGTATGAAGAATACACTGCCTCAATTTTACTTGCTCTCCCCTCCACATGGATTTATTTTGAAAGCACCATATTATTAATGTAATATTATGAAAGCTCTGAATAAATTCAGGGTTTTTTATTATCGAGTTCCAGTTATAAGAAGCGTATGATCGATACATCAATGGAATATACCTGTGCGCAATTACAGGAAAAACTAGAAAAAAATGACAATATTTATCTAGTTGATGTGCGAGAAGGCTGGGAGTGGGATTTAGTGAAAATAGAGGGAAGCCATCATCATCCCCTTTCTACATTTAGCGAAACAATAGATAGCCTGACAGATGTAAAACAGGCCATTGTTTTCATTTGTCACCATGGGGTGCGTAGCCTTAATGCAACACACCAATTACGCGAAAAAAGTCGGCAAAATTGTTACAGTTTAAAAGGGGGCATAGATGCCTGGGCTAAAACCATAGACAGAACGTTAACAGTTTATTAATTTTTCGTTATGAATTTTTTAAGGTTATATTTGCTCTCAACAGTGGTTTCTGTCGCTGTCCTCAATACTAGTCCTGTATTGGCACAAGAAAATATGCTTGAAGCTGAGTTAATTGAAGAAGAAAATCTTGACACTTTAACCGATCAGGAATCTATTGAGCCGGGTCAGCTTATTAAGGCTGAAACGCAGCAAGATGAGATGGAAGACAGTAGCCAGATGCTTGACTTGAAAGTAGTATTAGAGGATGTCTATTATACCAACCCTGTATTAGCATCAGAGCGAGAAAACTTGGCATCTGTGGATGAAAATTATGCGCAGGCAACCTCGAACTGGCGGCCTTCTGTGGCGGTGGATGCTAGTTACGGCTATCAAAATCAATCGCTAGAATTTAATAATAATACCGCAGCAACACAAAATATCGATCAACGCAACCCAATAACCAGCGCTGTTGTTTTTACGCAGCCACTGTATCGTGGTGGTCGAACCATAGCCCAGCAACGACAAGCATTGGCAGAAATAAAAGCGGCACGGGCGCAACTGATAGATCAACAGCAAATTATTTTTGCCGAAACTGTTACTGCCTATATGGACGTTCTGCAGGCACGCGCCCAGTTATCCCTGGTTGAAAACAACGAAACGGTGCAGACTAAAAACCTAGATGCCACGCAAGATCGTTTTGAAGTAGACGATGTTACTATTACTGATGTTTCACAAGCCGAAGCACGTCTGGCACGTATTACTGCAGATGTTATCGAGGCACAAGGTAACTTGCGTAATGCTAAAACACGTTTCCAACGTATTGCTGGTTTTCGTCCGATAGATTTATCAATACCTTCTATTTTGTTGCCCATCCCGAATAAAAGGCAAGAGGCAGAAGCAATAGCCCTAAAGCAAAACCCTAATCTGTTGCAGCAAGAAGAGCAATATGCCGCGGCGCAACATAATGTGCGTTTTGAGAAAGGTTCGTTACTACCTGATTTAAGATTTGAAGCACGCTTTAGCCATAATGAAGATACCGGAACATTCACCGCTGTGGATGAAACGGCCACTATTTCAGCGCGGTTAAGCGTTCCGATTTATCAACAAGGCCTGGCTTTTTCGCGGATCAGACAGGCAAATAGAGTGGCTGCTCGTGAGCGCTTTTTGGTAGTAGATCAACGCCGTTTGGCGTTAACAAGGGTGCGCCAAACATGGGAAGACTTAATTACGGCTGATGCCCGAACCGAGGCGCTGGCAGCAGAAATAGAAGCTACTTCCCTGGCATTAGATGGAGTACGGCAGGAATCATTAGTTGGTACGCGTACCGTATTGGATGTTTTAGATGCAGAGCAAGAGTACCTGAATGCCCGAATTAATAAAACGCTGGCGGAGCGAAACCAGGTGGTGGCACGTTTTAGCGTGCTGCGAGCTATTGGCCGCCTAACCGCACCACACCTAAACTTAAATGTACCTTATTATCAACCAGCCGAGCATTTTTCTCAAATTCAGGCTAAATGGTTTGGTTTAAATGACAATATTGCAAGTCCGGGCTTGACGAAAACCGAAAATATTGACAAACCTATAGCTAAAAACGTTTACCAGGCAGCTGAAGGAACGTTAAATACAACCAAATATGGTGTGGAAGTGTCTGAACAAAATAAAAAAGAACAGGATGCAATGAAAACAGATTTTAGAACAGCTGATAGCCCGGCGGTTGTAGAAGCAGTGTCACAACAAGAATAGTTATTATGGCAACAAATTCTGCTGAAAAATTAAAGGATCAACCTGAAAAAGAACCCTCTATGGAGGAGATTCTAAATTCTATTCGTAAAATTATCAATACAGATGATGATGAAGAGGATAATCTATCAGACCAGCCAGAATCTGAGGAAACTGAACTTGAAATTTTAGAAAATGATGACGATGACGTGCTGGAACTTGATCAGATGGTGCGTAATGATGGCACCATTATTGATTTAAGAAATGAAGATAACGACGTTGTTCTAGAGACAGTGGTTGAAGAGTCATCAGTTGAGGAAATTAGCCAGACAGATAGGCTGGATGAAGAAAACCCTGCCGACGCAGTCGCAGATGATAATCAAGCACTGGACGGTCTGGATGACTTTATCCTTGATGATACAGATAGGGAAGAAACTATAGATTCTGTATTTGATGAGCCTGATCTTATGGAAGATGTTCCAGAAGTATCAGATGAATCATCAGTGCCAGAAGTTAGCATAGATATTCCGGAAACTTTTGAAGAGCCTGTAAAGGTGGAATCTGAAATTACTGTAGATGATCTAGAAGATGATTCACTAGATGATATAGAACCAGAACCTGTTATAATTAATGAAGTTACAGAAGAGCCTTCTTTAGCTGATTTTGAAGATGAGGCAGCAGTGGATGAGGGAGATAGTATGGTAGACGTAGAAACTGTAGATAAAAAAGAAGATGATTCGCCTTTGTTATCTAATGAAGCAACAATGATTGCTGCTAACGCGCTTTCATCTCTTAAAAATATACTAAACAGCCACACCATTAATAGCGACACAAAAGTGAGTAGCGATAATACTTTAGAAGATATTGTTAAATCACTGCTTAAACCTTTGTTAAAACAGTGGTTAGACGATAACTTACCTAAAATGGTGGAAGATAAAGTGGCACAAGAAATTGCACGTATCACCGGTCAGAATGACTAGCGACCCCTATTTTAAAAGATTATATTTTCAAAGCAGCCACCGCGGTACAAAAGAGCTTGATATTATTCTGGGGCGGTTTGCTGAAAAGTATTTACATACATTATCAAAACCACAGCTTGAGGTTTATGAGCAGCTTCTTGAAGTGCCGGAGGCAACGTTGTTTGATTGGTTAACAGGCCAGCAGCATGTTGAAGAGCCTTATAATACGGCGGTTTTTGAAATGATTAAAAGTTATAATCCCTAAATGATGTATAAGTCTATTGTTTTTAAACCTATTGATAGCCTTTTTATAAAACAATCCTTCATACATGATGGCTAGGAAACACAGTTCGAAGTAATGTTTACATAACAATTAACAAATAAAAGAGTATTATTATGAAAAATCAAAACTTTACAAACACTTCAAATCTGTCGCACACGGTTCTATCTGCTTCTTCTTTAGAAAGTAATGATGTACAAAACCCTGAGGGTGAAAACCTGGGTAACATTACAGAAATTATGATCGACACAGCAGATCACAGCATATCTTATTATGTGCTTTCTTTCGGTGGTATTTTAGGAATGGGCAATAAATTATTCGCTATTCCAGCCCAAGCTTTACGCCTAGATACTGAAAACAAATGTTTTGTGTTGAACGTTGCTAAAGACAAGTTGAAAAACGCAGAAGGCTTTGATAAAGATAACTGGCCTGATTTTGCTGACCAAACTTTCCGTGATGGTGTTAACAACTATTATGGTTTCAGCGACAGAAATACAACAAACAGTTCTATCGCTGCTTAATTATCTTAAGAAAACTCATTAAAAAGCCTGCTGCCTATAAGTATGGGAAGCAGGCTTTTTTTATAAGAAAGGAAAAAAAATGGATACTGCAATTATTGTAAGAGATAGCTTAGACGGATTATTTTTAATCGCTCTAATTATCAGCGTTATTATAGCCTATGGCGTACAATTTATGTTGTCGCTTTTATCATTGGCAACTGGCGTTTCACTGACACCAAACTTGAAAAAAGCATTTGCGAAAATGAAGGCCAAAAAAACAAAACGTCATGATCGTATTGATTATCACGTAGATGACGACGATGATGATGATCATGTCTCATCTGTTATGATAACCTCTGGTATTGGGTTTTGGGTGCTGTTAACTTCTTCGTTGGCGCTACTTGCCGGAACCTACTTTGGCTTTAATATTTTACCGCTATCACCGGAAATTGCGATGATTGGGGCGCTTGTTGTTTGGTCGCTATTCTTTATTTCACTTATATATTTGGAATATAAAGCGGTTCATACAGTGCTTGGTGGTTTGATGCATACGGCATTGGGTGGCCTGCGCTCCTCTGCCAGCTTGGTTAAGGGAATTGTAACGCCTTCGGATAAAAGCCACATGGAAAAAGCTGTACGTGGTTCTGTGCATGCGGTTTATGACGAAGTAGACCGTCTGGTGCGTAAAGATAATCTTGATAAACGCATTGAAAAATACATTGGTCGACTTACCCCTGATTTACCAACGAAAAAAGACGTTAGTAAAGAGCTGCGTAATTTGATTAACCAGTTAGAAGTGCATGAACGTGTTAATATTACGGATGACGAAGTTGAACGTGTTTTGGACTTACAACTAAGTAAAAACCCTAAAATCACGAAAGAAAAAGCAGATCGTTTAAAGGAATCCTTGAAAAGCACTAAAAGAGAGAGCGACAAACATGACAATAATGCGGATAAACTTTTAGCCGTTATTGATCATATTGCCCCTGTTTCCGATGAAGATGCTAAAGAACATCGTTTAAAGATTGCTGAAATTTTAGATAAAACTAGCAAGGATGAACTGGACAGTGAGCAGTTTAAGGCTGATCTTGAAAAAGCTTTTGATGACCCCAAAGCAGCCAAGCAGCAAATTATTGCACGCCTGAAGCATTTTGATCGCCGGACAGTTAAAGAAATTATTGCTGAGCTTTCTGACATGGACAAACAAAAATCTGATGCTTATGTAGACAGGGCTTTGGCTATTTTTGATGGTCTGATGCATAAAAATGCCAGCGAAGAACGTAAGACTTATAAACATGGTTCCTATACCGGTTTAGAAGCTAGAATTGCTGCTTATTTTGATGATTTGGAAGAACCTGATCTGGATTATGATGCCATCAAGCACGATGTGCAGGAAATTATGGAGTCGCCTTCATCTGCGCCACAAGTTGTGAGAGATCGTTTGCATAAACTGGATCGTTCTACCGTAGTTTCATTGCTTTCCAGCAACTCCCGTATTAGCCACAATCAGGCAGAACGTATTGCTGACAAGATTATTGAAGCAAAAGCCGGTGCGGGTTCAACGCTTGATAAAGTTGTTGAAGAAGTGGATAAACGGATGCAATTTTCACAGCGTAAGGCGATTATTATCGCTGAAAAAGCCAGAGTTAATACAGTTACGGCCTCCTGGTGGTTGTTTGCCAGTGCGGTTATAAGTTTAGCTATGGCACTGTTAGGCGCTTACCTAGCAACTATGTAGAAAAAACCGTATGATATTGAAGGCAGCCTTAACTGGCTGCCTTTTTTATGGCTGTAATTTACTCGTGAAATTCTTTAATATCAGGAATACGATTAAAAGCAACTTTTGAGCCACTGGCAATACTTTTACGTAATTTCCACAGGTCAGCAGGCATTAAAGTGTCTTTGCCATAACGTTCATTAATCTTATCAATAGCCAGCGATAAAGATTCCTGCCGCTGAGATTGTTGAATAGTAGTCGTGGTATTTAACAACGAATACTGTTTTTGTGATTGGGGTGTTAAGCCTAGTAATACAACGGAAACTTTACGAAAAGGGGTGCGGTGATCATGCCGATGCTTCCAAAGGGAATAGAGCCTATTTACTAAACAGCTATTATCATGCATGGCTTCAAAACGGCATTCGTTGGCATATTTTTGCTGATTGATATAAGTAACAGAAATATAAAGCTGGCTGCAATCCATTTCCATGCGGCGCAAACGTGTAGCAGCTTTTAGCAGCAGACGTTTTAATACAAGATAAGCCTCTTCTTGTGGGCGTTTGTCCGGCCCCAGCATATGGCTGTGGCTGATACTGCCGCGTTTGGTTTCCGGTTCGGGAATTTCATAGCCGCGCAATAAATACCATAACCGTTCCCCCCAAACATTGCCCCAAACAGAACGCATGTGTTTGGGTGATAATTGCCATAAATCAGCAATCGTTTTGATTTTATGTTGCTCAAGCCGTACTTGCATTGCCTTCCCTACGCCGGGCAGTGTTGAAACGGGTAGGGGAGCCAGCACAGTTTCGATAGTTTCTGGTAATAGTACTGTCAGGCCATTGGGCTTTTGTAACTCTGCTGCTACTTTGGCTAAATACTTATTAGGTGCCAGGCCAATAGAATTGGTTAGACAATCACCAATACAGTATTGCAATTGTTGTTTAATTTTACGCGCAATATCCAGCGCCACTTCCAGCGATTGTTCATTACGCATTAACGCACAGGCCACCTCATCAATAGAGCAAACTTTACTAACGGGAATAACCGAATGAATTACCTTTAAAATAGCATGGTGATAAGCAACATAAACTTCATGTCGTGCCAGTGTTAACTGGATGTCTGGACACAAGCGTTTGGCTTCATAAACTGGTGTGCCGGTTTTAATGCCAAAGGCCTTGGCCGGGTAACTGGCGGCGATAATGCTAGTGGCATCTGTATCCACCGGAATAACCCCCACTGGCTTGCCTCGTAAATGCGGTTGTTCCTGCTGCTCTACCGAAGCAAAAAAGCTATTAAAATCCAGATATAAATAGCCCAGGTTTGTAACAGGGGTAGGGAAGGGGAGAATATCAGCGGGCATCTATAATAGAAGTGTATAAACAAAAATTGATAAATAATATAGGGTTGTGTAAAAATATAGTGCTTCCAAAATAAAACCCCTAAGAGCTTACACGGAAATTCAACTTGTGCGTGGGTTTTGGCGTAAGCTCTAAAGAACCTCCCGTTTGCCATTATGACCGGCGGCACTAATAATGCCTTCCTCTTCCATTTGTTCAACAATTTTTGCTGCTCGGTTATAACCAATAGATAACTTCCGTTGAATAAAACTGGTAGAGATTTTGCCTTCACTGCGTACAATACTTACAGCCTGATCATACATTTCATCGCCGCTGGATGTTGCGTTTTCGGTAAATAGTCCATCGGTATCAACCGTTACATCCTCCACATAATCCGGTGTGCCTTGTGCTTTTAGATAGGCAACGACATCTTCCACTTCTTCATCAGAAATAAACGAGCCGTGCACCCGGCTAATGCGGCCACCCCCGGCCATGTATAACATATCCCCTTGTCCCAATAATTGCTCAGCCCCCATTTCACCCAGAATAGTACGACTATCAATTTTGGATGTAACCTGAAAACTCATCCGTGTGGGGAAGTTGGCTTTAATGGTTCCGGTAATAACATCCACAGAAGGACGTTGCGTGGCCATAATCAAGTGAATGCCGGCTGCCCGCGCCATTTGTGCCAGGCGCTGGATTGTGGCTTCAATTTCCTTGCCAGCCACTAGCATCAAGTCAGCCATTTCATCGACAATCACAACAATATAAGGTAGGGGCTCCAACGGTAACGGCTGATCTTCAAAAACAGGGTAATTGGTGTCCGGATCAAAACCGGTTTGCACCCGGCGGTTTAATACTTCCCCTTTTTTAATAGCTTGCTGAATACGCTGGTTATAACCGGTAATATTTCTAACCCCTAATCGAGACATAGACTGGTAGCGTTGTTCCATCTCTCGAACTGTCCACTTCAGGGCAACAACCGCTTTTTTGGGGTCTGTTACAACCGGCGCCAATAAATGCGGAATATCGTTATAAACCGATAATTCCAGCATTTTCGGATCAACCATAATAAAGCGGCATTGTTCTGGCGTAAGGCAATAAAGCAGCGACAAAATCATCGTGTTAACAGAAACAGATTTACCAGAACCTGTTGTTCCCGCTACCAGCAAGTGCGGCATCTTGGCCAGGTCAACTGTAACTGGCTCGCCTGAAATATTTTTACCTACTGCTAAAGGTAGTTTAGCTTTTGTTGCACCAAAACTTTCATGTGCCAGAATATCGCGCATGCTAACCATCTGTCGTTTATCATTCGGTAGTTCAATACCAATAATATTACGCCCCGGCACCACCGCAACCCTTGCAGACAACGCACTCATAGAGCGCGCGATATCATCCGCCAAACTAATAATTCTAGAAGATTTAATGCCCGGTGCGGGTTCAAGTTCATAGAGTGTAACAATGGGGCCGACAACAGAACCAACGATTTGCCCGCGTACGCCAAAATCTTCTAACACGCTTTGTAACATCACTTCGCGTTCGCGCAGCTGACGTTTGTCTACGTTTTCAGAAGGTCGTGCCCGCACTTCTTCTAAAAGATCAAGCGGCGGTAACGTGTATTTTTCACCTTCAACTGGCGGTGATACTTTTTTACGCTTTTCTTTGCGAGCCGATTGTTTGGTAAGGGGGGGTGCAACGGGTGATTCAACCATATTTATGTCTGCAGTATCCTCTCGTAAGACAGCCTTTTGCACGCTGTCTTTAATACCCTCTTTTAAACGCGGTAAAGCCGGTTTTTTTTCGGAAACTGGCTTGCTTCGCGGCGCTTCGTAGCGACGCTTTTTATTAAAACGCTCAACGGTTCCCACAATCCACAACAGGCTAAAAGCAGGTAAAGCCATAATAACCTTAAATAATTGTTTGTGACCAATGGCAAAACTATAGCGTAGCAGTAAGAAACTGGCAATTAAAGCCACCAGGCCAATGTAAAACGCCTGGCTAGTAATGCTATGTCCTGTGCCCAGCAACAACATGCCCATCACACCGCCCAGCCCAGGCTGCAAGTTCCAAAAGCTTGGCGCTGTGATAGAGGCTAACCCGACACTTAAACATAAAACCCCGACGATTAACGTTATAATACGCCACTGATTCAATAATTCCCCCCACGCGTATCGGCGCCAGCCCCAAACCATTAACCACAAGGCGATAACCACGGCCGATAATCCCATTCCCTGTAACAGAAAATCAGCAACATATGCTCCATATTCCCCGCCCCAGTTTTTAATACTTTGCTGGCTAGCCGCATTCAGGGAAGCGTCTGTTTGATGATAACTGATAAAGCTGACCAGCAGGAAGAAAGCCAGTATCATCATAACGATACCGAAAAACTTGCCACTTAAAAGCCTGATTAAGGACGTCCAGGCTCGGGGCAGGAAGGGAATACTACTAGATTGTTTTGTTCTGACGGTTTTTGTAGCCATAGGAATTATTATTTTTATCTGTTTCTTTACAACCTAACGAATTAACAAAGTGTTAACAAGGCTTTGCGCTTGACCCTATCAGAAAATACCTCCTATAACAACCAGGCACAATCGCACCCGTAGCTCAGCTGGATAGAGTGCTGCCCTCCGAAGGCAGAGGTCACTGGTTCGAATCCAGTCGGGTGCACCATGTTTTTCAATGGGTTAGGTCTGTTTCGGTCTTTGATATTACAAGCCTAGCTACTTTATAGCTACTTTTAAAATAATAATTCTACACTTACTAATAAATCGTTTACCTAAAATATGCACCGGCATTATTAAATGCGAATCCAGAGCTAACGAGGAGCTAGTCCATTCAAGATAGCTTGTTAGAATATGTTTGAAAGAACAAAAATAACAGGATATTCAAATGGACTGGCAGCTACAGCTAATATCAATATATGTATTTATATGCAATCAGTACAAAGGATTAGAGGGTTATTGCATGCGGCATAGCAACTATGCAGATTTGCGATTTAGTGACGAGGAAGCGCTAACGATTTATTTGTTTGGGATCGTGGACGGCCGGAAAACAATTAAGGAAATATATGATTATACAGATCGTCATTTGCGCGAATTTTTTCCGCAGTTGCCGGGCTATAAAGCTTATGATGCGCGCATAAACCAGTTGTGCGATGTTTTTGTGCCTCTAATTGAATGCATTCAACAGCAAGCCAATTGTGAAATGCCAGAAAGCATTGTGAACCTAACAGATGCCATGCCGATTGTAATGGCACAAAGAGGGCGTCGGTTTCATGCAAAGGTTGCGCCGGAACTTGCCACAGCTAATGGCTATTGCGCCACCAAGAAGATGCACTATTACGGCGTTAAGCTACATATTGTTGCTGCCCAGCGAAAAGGCATGCTGCCATTGCCTCATAGCATCGGCCTGACAGATGCTGGCATGCACGATCGAAGAGCCTTTGAGCAAATTGAGCCGGAACTTCAGCACGATACATTTGCCGATAAAGCCTATCAAATTGAGGCAAGTCCTGTCTTGGAGCGCCCTAACTATAGCCTCTACACCCCGCCCAAAAAGCAAAAAGGTCAGCAGTTCCTTGATGCTGCCGATTCCCTATTATCCACGGCTATCTCAAAAGTAAGGCAACCTGTTGACGACAAGCGAAGCGCAGACGCGGTGCAGTTGCGCAGCAACAAGGCAATCCCTATTTAACTGGATTCACGAAAAAACTAACATCCAAATCGCCAGTAAAGTAAGGTCTTACAACGGCTTGCTTGTCCACGTCTTCGGCAGACTCGCCGCCGCCGCTATCCTTCTCTTTCAACCTGCTTAGCTCTGGATTCGCATGTTAGTTGAAAAATCAATCTGGCAAACAGCGCGTATTGGTCATGATTTCCGGTGGCAACATCGCCCCAGAAACCCATCGTAAAATCTGGGAAACCAGTTTTATGGGTGAAATTCCTGGTTAAGAGTGTCAGGTTTTAGATTTCTGAACTAGTGCAATCAAGAGGCATGCTTTTAGCGAAGTGTGCCTCTAACTTTATTTTCGCTTTCATCTTACCGTATTTCAGAACGCATGATAGGCTTTAAGATCAACGTTTTAAATACCTTATGTATCACTCAACTTCTTATCAAGAGCTATCCAGCCGCTACAATACTATTGAAAAACAGATTTCTGATTTAGAAATTTACTGTAAACAAAAAGCCTCTACGGCAACATTTATCAATCAGGTTGCAAAAGACAAAACACTGCTGGTTGGTGAGGGAAATTTGAGTTTTTCTTTGTCACTCAGTCAGTTTCAAACAATACAAAATAACTTCGTTACGGCAACGACATATGAAGGTAAGCTCAATCTTAATAGCATTACAAAAGAAAACGCCTCAAAATTAAAGGCAAAGGGCGTCAAGGTATTGCACGGTATTGATGCCACGCATTTAGATAGGTATTTCTCTAAACAGTGCTTTGAAACGATCATTTTTCAATTCCCTAATGTTGGCAGTAGGCAGCCGTTATATGGCAAGAACCCCAACAGTATCTTGATTTATCGTTTTCTAAAAAGTGCGCAACTCCACTTAAAAACCGATGGCGTAATATTAATCACGACAGTCAAAACCCCGCATTACGATGGCTTGTTTCGATTTGAAGAGGTTGCGAAGAAAACAGGTTATCAAATTATTGGTGAGGTGCCATTTTACCCAAAAGATTTCCCCGAATATCAACATACGGGAACACAAGAGGGAGAAGAATCAATATTGGCAAAACATAAACATTATGTAACGCGCTATTTTCAGCTAAAGTAGCTGTATGCCCCCAATCCCCGGCCTAACCATCATCCCCAACTTCATCAGCCAGCAAACCCATGACGCATTACTGAAAACCATAGACCAACAATCCAATAAAACAAAGTGGCGGCAAGATTTGAAACGTCAGGTGCAACATTATGGCTATGTTTACGATTATAAGGCGCGAAAGATTACGCCTGATTTATATTTGGGGCCGTTGCCAGAATGGTTATATTTTAATGGTTTGGATAAATGGTTTCAGCAGCAGCCTGATCAAGTGATTATCAACGAATACCAACCTGGTCAGGGTATCAGTCCGCATATTGATTGTGTGCCCTGTTTTGGTGATACCATTGCCAGTATCAGTTTGGGTTCGGCTTGCCTTATTGATTTTAGCAAGCAAGGGGAAAAACATTCCATTCTGTTAAAGCCGCGTACTTTATTAGTAATGCAAGATGCCGCCCGTTATGAGTGGCAGCACAGCATTGCCGCGCGAAAATCTGATGTGATTAATGGAGCACGGGTTCAGCGTGAGCGCCGGGTTTCTTTAACGTTTCGAGAGGTGACTGTTTAAACATCAAATGATGCATCGTCATCAACTGAACCGCCCCGGGTTTATCGGAGAGTAAAAGCTATTCATGGCTGATTTAAAACCTGTTTACCAAGCCCCAAGCCTTGATATTGCCGAGCAAAAACTCATGGAACTGGAGGAAAAATGGGGCAAGAAATACCCACTGGTTATCAAATCCTGGCTCAATAACTGGCAGCATTTATCTCAATATTTTTAGTTCGATCCCACCATCAAAAAGCTGATTTACACTACCAATGCCGTCGAAGGATTCCACCGACAACTCAGAAAATATACCAAAAATAAGGAGGCTTTTACCTCCGAAAATGCCTTGCTAAAACTGGCCTATTGCGCCATTCAAAATATCACTAACAAATGGCATAAACAGCCATTACAAAATTGGGCGCTAGCCATATCTCAACTCGATATTGCTTTCCCTGATATGCTGAAACTTAATTTAGCTGCCTGACATAGTTGGTGGAACACTCTCCAGGCCTTAGAAAAATCATAGCTGTTGTACCCTAGTTCTTCAAAAATTGGATCTAGATCGGAAAAATCATTTTGTTTATTCAGTACTTCTTTTAAATATTCACGCCATTCCATACCTCTCTGTTGGCATATATTGTCACTTAGCCAGTTAATAGCGGCAGAATGATTATTACATTCTTCACCAGTGATAACAGCATTAATACGCTCTAAAAACGTTTTAGGCTCTTTAGTAATGGCCTTCGCAAACGATAAAGCATGTTTGTGGGGATCTCTTGTGATAAATAGAAAGTCTTCTGATAGTTCTAAATATTGACCCATTATCATAGGGTGGGATATTTCAGCAGTGTTTTCCTATAATGCGAATCCAGAGCTAAGCAGGTTGAAAGAGAAGGATAGCGGCGGCGGCGAGTCTGCCAAAGACGTGGACAAGTAAGCCGTTGTAAGACCTTACTTTACTGGCGATTTGGATATTGGTTTTTTCGTGAATCCAGTTAAATAGGGATTGCCTTGTTGCTGCGCAACTGCACCGCGTCTGCGCTTCGCTTGTCGTCAACAGGCTGCCTTACTTTTGAGATAGCGGTGGATAACAGGGAATCGGCAGCATCAAGGAACTGCTGACCTTTTTGCTTTTTGGGCGGGGTGTAGAGGCTATAGTTAGGGCGCTCCAAGACAGGACTTGCCTCAATTTGATAGGCTTTATCGGCAAATGTATCGTGCTGAAGTTCCGGCTCAATTTGCTCAAAGGCTCTTCGATCGTGCATGCCAGCATCTGTCAGGCCGATGCTATGAGGCAATGGCAGCATCCTTTTCCTGGGCAGCAACAATATGGAGCTTAACGCCGTAATAGTGCATCTTCTTGGTGGCGCAATAGCCATTAGCTGTGGCAAGTTCCGGCGCAACCTTTGCATGAAACCGACGCCCTCTTTGTGCCATTACAATCGGCATGGCATCTGTTAGGTTCACAATGCTTTCTGGCATTTCACAATTGGCTTGCTGCTGAATGCATTCAATTAGAGGCACAAAAACATCGCACAACTGGTTTATGCGCGCATCATAAGCTTTATAGCCCGGCAACTGCGGAAAAAATTCACGCAAATGACGATCTGTATAATCATATATTTCCTTAATTGTTTTCCGGCCGTCCACGATCCCAAACAAATAAATCGTTAGCGCTTCCTCGTCACTAAATCGCAAATCCGCATAGTTGCTATGCCGCATGCAATAACCCTCTAAACCTTTGTACTGATTGCATATAAATACATATATTGATATTAGCTGTAGCTGCCAGTCCATTTGAATATCCTGTTATTTTTGTTCTTTCAAACATATTCTAACAAGCTATTTTGAATGGACTAGCTCCTCTTTAGCTCTGGATTCGCATTCTTGTACTTTTTGAGAAGGGGACTCCAAAATTAATTCTTTGTTGGCTGCCAGAGTTTGTTTGCGGGCATATAGCAGCAAACCCATGGCAATAGAATCCATATAAGTGACCTGTTTCAGGTTCAAAATGACCGTTGTTGCCTCGATTGCGTCCAGTTCATCCACCATTTTACGCATGGTGCGGTCATCTTCCGAAGTTAGTTGGCTTGATAAATCAGCTACGATGATAGAATCACTTCTTGGTTCAATGTTATATTGCATAAATATATAGAATTTGTCTTGTTTGTAATAAAGAGCAGTAATCTTTTAAGATATTCATAATGCGCCTTGCTAAAAACCAGTCAAAGGAGGGATTTTCTCTTAATCGCATAATTCGTGACAGCCACCAACGCAACGTGGTAGAAGAGGAGTATGCGGTTTTTAAAACTCCTAATAGTATGCATTTTGCTGACTGGTTGTTCCGGTGATAAAGACAAAAAGCGGCTGGATGGCAAACGGCTATCCATTTTGCAATTACAGGAAAAATTGCAGGCAGACGCTAGTTTGCGAGGGCAATCGCTTGTCTTACCCAGTGCCATTTCTAATACAGCTTGGCCAATGGGGGGCGGCTATGCGGATCATTCCATGCAGCATTTGAAACTGGCTGCGGATATTGAGCGTCAATGGTCTTCTTCCATTGGAAAGGGCGATACGGTTTTGCCACAACCGGTAGTACAGCAAAATACCGTAGCCACGATTGACCCGCGAGGCACTGTTAAATTATTCGATATTAACAATGGAAAAAGAATTGCCGCGATAGAGTTGGCATCAGAGGCACCAGGCAATTCTATTGTGCATGCTGGCAGCAGGCTTTATGCTTTAACAGGGGATGGCCGGTTAATTGCTCTTTCCTTTGAAAATAACAAGTTAGCGGCTATTTGGGAAAAGCCGTTACCCGCCTTGCCCCGTGGGGGCATAACCTTGGCCAATGGTCGATTATTTTTCCGCACCAGTGATGGCAGTATTTATGCCTATAATGCCGTTGATGGACGATTTTTATGGAAGCAGGAAGATGCACCGGCAGCAGCAGCACTGGCACAATCGGCCAATATTGCTGTAAGTGGTGACTTGGTTATTGCACCACAATCTAATGGCGATTTGGAAGCGTATCTGGCCAGCGATGGCCGTAGTATCTGGGCGACAACCTTGGGCGGCAGAAAGTCGCTTGGCTTAGGAATTGCCGCTAGTTTAGTGGGAATATCCGGGCACCCTGTAATTGACCGGGGTATTGTTTATGCGGCTGCTCAAAATGGCAGGTTTTTAGCCATTGATGGACGAAGTGGTCGCCGACTATGGCAGTTGCCGATTGGTAGCTATAATACACCATGGGTGGCAGGGGATAATATTTTTGTGTTAAGTGACCAGCATGATTTAACTGCCCTAACGTTTGATGGGCGAATTCGCTGGATACGCTCTTTGCCAAAATACAAAGATCAGGAAAAACGTCGGGAAGCCCTGGTTTGGTATGGGCCTGTTTTGGCTGGTGATTACTTGTGGCTGGCAGGGGGTAACCGGGAACTATTAGGCTTTTCTATTAAAGATGGCCGCGAGGCAAAAC
Source organism: uncultured Alphaproteobacteria bacterium (assembly GCA_963706365.1). Classification (GTDB taxonomy): domain Bacteria; phylum Pseudomonadota; class Alphaproteobacteria; order JAJTHO01. The sequence goes on from OY970150.1 coordinate 1,827,448, forward strand.
GATTGCGATTGCCTGACCGGCCTGCAACAGCACCTATTGTTGCGGATGGAAAACTGCTTGTCATTACAACGGATGGTGATTTAGTAAGTTATCAATAATGGTTGCCAAAAAACCGACAAAAAAAATAGTTAAAAAGCCAGCCAAGGCAAAAAGTGCGCCGAAGAGTGCGGCAAGGAAAAAGCCTGCACAACGTAATTGGCGCAAGCATCCCAATGGTAAATTCAAGCTGATTTTTGGCCGTTTAAAACGTTTAATGCCTTCCTGGAAAGTTTTAAGCGTTTTAATACTTTTAATTGTTCTTGTTGTTCTGTGGGTTAAAGAGATTCCGCAATATTATTTCTATGAATACACGGCGGAAAACGGTTTTGTGGTTAATAATATTGAGATATCAGGCCGAAAATATGCCGATAAAGAAGATGTTCAAGCGGCGCTGAATATCGTGCAAGGTGAGCCAATGGCGCGGTTTAACCCCGTGCAAGCCCATCAGAATTTATTGGATGTAAGATGGGTAGAAAAAGCCCACGTACAGCGCCGCTGGCCAGACAGCATTATTGTAAAACTGCGAGAAAGAAGACCCATTGCCATTGTTACCAGTGAAAAACGTAAAGATTATTTGGTAGATCGGCAGGGACATTCTTTGGGCGTTGTTACACGACAATTCAGAAATTTAATTACCCTGAAAGGACGCGGGGCAGAAAACCATGCTTTAACTTTATTAGCCATGCTGGAAAGCCACCCGACCCTGGAAGAAAAGCTTAAACTGGCGGAAAGAGTAGGGGATCGACGTTGGAACTTATATTTTATTGGCGGGCTGGAGGTGCGATTGCCAGAAGAAAACCCGCAAAAGGCATGGGACAGGTTAGCACAGTTGGCACGGCGTAATCCGGTATTTGATGGAAATTTATCGCGTATTGACTTGCGTATTCCTGACCGTATGGTAGTAAAACGGACGTCGAAAACTGACACGAAACCATAACCAGTAAAATAAAAATAACATGTCTACTGACCTGGTTGCTGCCATTGATATTGGAAGCGCAAGAATTGCGTGCCTTATTGCGCGCCAAGATAACGAGCTAGATAATAGCAACATGCCTAGTATTTTGGGAGTAGGGGTGCATCAGGCTGCGGGCATTCGCAAGGGTGAAATTGTGGATATGGAAGCCGCCAGCGAAAGCATTCGCGGCGCTATTATTGCCGCCGAAGATATGGCCGGTATCAGTATTACCCACGCCTTTATTAGTGTGAATAACGCCTTTAAAAGCACGGATGCCACAGCCGAGCTTGCTTTGGATGGTGCAGAAATTACCAGCACGCATGTGCATCGACTACTTTCCAGAATTACACTGGATGATGCCAACCAGGAAATTATTCATAAACTGGCAGCTGCCTGGCAGGTGGATGAACAGTTTGATTTGGATTCCCCCCTGGGTAGGCATGGTGAAAATATGGCAGTGCTGGCCAGAATTATTCATATTTCTAAAAGCCCTGCCCACGCCATTGCCACGTGCTTGCGCCGCTGTGGTATTAAAATAGAAGCGCCCATCGCAACGCCTTACGCGGCTGGCTTATCGTGTTTAACAGAAGGCGACAGGCAAATGGGTGCCCTGCTTATTGATATGGGGCAGGATGTTACAACAGTGGCTTATTTTAAAAACGGCTTACCAATTTATATGAATAGTATCCCCATTGGTGGAAGGCATTTAACCAATGATATTGCACAGTGCTTGAACATATCTCTAGGGGAAGCAGAACGGCTAAAGATTTTACAAGGGTCGGCTTATGCAGTGGGAGATAATGACCGAAGCGCCGGACAATTTATGATGGCGCAGGTCATTGAATCACGCCTAGAAGAATTATTTGATATGATTAAACAGCAGCTGAAAGAAGCTGATCTGCTGCAAGAGGCAACGCGGCGGCAATGCGTTTTAGTGGGTGGGACCAGCCTGCTGGCAGGCATAGTTCAACTAGTAGAAAAACAACTGGTTTGTAAAACCAGACTGGGAACACCGCCGCGTTTGCATGGCTTGCCGTCAGACTATCAAACCGGGGCGCTAGCCACCGCCATAGGATTGGTTTTACATGCTCGCTTACCTTTGGCCTGGACACCAAGACAAGAGAAATTGCTTGTAACAAAACAAGGTCGACTATCAAGATTGTGGCAATGGTTTAAAGAAAATTTCTAGACTTCGTTCTTCAATCAATACCTCAAAAGAGTTAACTATTTTAACAAGTTTTTTATTTCACTAATCAGGTATTTTACTGAAATATCATGGCTATTCTATTTTAATACAGGGATTAATTTTTATAAGTTAATCTTTAGGATTATAAAAACAAAAACTTAAGAAACGTGTTGCGAAATGATTGTTTATTATGGCATATGTAGTTTAGGGAATATGTGAAGAGCGTTGCAGTAGCAATACTGATTATTAATGTTTCACATTAACTTTAAAAATTAAAAACAAGAATTTTAGGCATCTACCATGACAATCTCTGTCTCTCTACCAACCAGTGAATTTGAACTCAGCCCCCGCATTACCGTTGTCGGGGTTGGTGGCGCTGGTGGCAACGCGGTCAATAATATGATCGAATCAAACTTAGAGGGGGTTGAATTTGTTGTGGCGAACACAGACTCGCAGGCGCTAGCAAATTCTAAGTGTAACAAGCGCATTCAACTGGGCGTTAATATTACGCGTGGTCTGGGTGCCGGTTCGCGGCCAGAGGTGGGGCATGCCGCAGCGGAAGAAACCATGGACGATGTGATGCAACATCTGCAGGGCAGCAATATGGTGTTTGTAACCGGCGGCATGGGGGGCGGTACTGGTACAGGTGCCGCACCAGTTATTGCCCGTGCGGCCAGAGAGGCCGGAATTTTAACGGTGGGTGTAGTGACCAAGCCGTTCCATTTTGAAGGGGCGCAGCGGATGCGGAAAGCAGAAGCCGGCCTGGAAGAATTACAAAAAGTGGTCGATACGCTGATTATTATTCCAAACCAAAATCTGTTCCGCATCGCCAATGAAAAAACCACGTTTGCCGATGCCTTTAACATGGCTGATGATGTGCTTTATTCCGGTGTGCGTGGCATTACCGATTTAATGGTTATGCCCGGGCTTGTGAACCTTGATTTTGCTGATATTCGTACTGTGATGATGGAAATGGGCAAGGCGATGATGGGAACCGGCGAAGGTGAAGGCGAAGGCCGTGCGGTTACTGCTGCTGAAGCTGCTATTTCTAACCCGTTGCTAGATGACGTTTCCATGAAGGGTGCGCAAGGCGTGCTGATCAACATCACCGGTGGCATGGACATGACCTTGTTTGAAATTGATGAAGCAGCCAACCGTATCCGCGAGGAAGTGGACAACGAAGCTAACATTATCTTTGGTTCTACGTTTGATCAATCTATGGAAGGCGTCATGCGTGTATCTATTGTTGCCACTGGTATCGAGAATGAAGGACTGATTCGCCCCGAAGCCCCTGTTATGCCCAGCAGCGTTGCACAACCCAAAGGCATTTCAACACCCTTTGGCCCTTTAGGTGCCCCTTATACCAGAACGTCTAATGCTTCTGCGCCAAACCCTTTTCTGTCCGCCAGTCATCAGCCACAGCCAGAGCAGCCGCCTGTACAACAGGAAAAGCAGCAAACTAATACAGTCAACAATCAATCCAATACTAGTTATAACAAACCTGCTGCTCAGCAATCATCCCCTGCACCTGCAACACAGGCAGTAAATAATCCGTCTCATTCTAAGTCGAATAACAATGATGCTTTTGTTGCGCCCACTGTTGAACGCAATACAGAAGAAGAAGTTCTAGAAGCCAAACAAGCCGGCTCTTTTAGTAATACTCAAAATAGCGCATCATCGAACAACACCAACGTACAAGCAAAAGCAGAAGATGTGATTTCTGATAAAAACGCTAAAAATGCGGCTGCTCGGCCATCCTTTGTTAACCGGTTCAAAAGCGGAACAGCGCAACCAGGCCAAGTGAAGCAAGAGGGCGGGGTAGTTCCAGAAAATGAACCTGTGCAACAAGCTAGTAGTAATACAGCTAAACCTTCAGAAGCTGAAAAAGAGGATTTAGATATTCCTGCTTTCTTAAGACGTAAAAAGGGTTAAAACTTCTGGCATTGATATAGTCAGTAGGCATCATCAAGATAACTTGTCGTTCTGAGCTTCACAAAGAACCTAGCTCGAGAGCTTGCGTGGGTTTCCGTGCAAGTTCTGAGTATCCTTAATTATAATGCTTCCAAAATAAAACCGTGAGGGGCTGCGAGCGGCGCAAAATTTCGCTTATGTATCAAGAATACACTGCGCTCAATTTTACTTGCTCTCGCCTCCACACGGATTTATTTGGGAATCATTATAGTGAAAAGGCTATATTTTTGTTTATGCTTATATAGTCATTCCACTTTAAAAAGTCACATGGCTGCAAATGGCGAAAAGCTCTGGGCACCTACCAAATGTAGGCTTCCGCCGCTTTTCGCCATTTTCGCTGATGCGACTTTTTAAATTGAAACGACTATAGTATCTGCCGTTTAAACTTAAAATAAGTTCCAGTTTCCTCTGTTTTTTCTTCTAATACAAAAGTGTTCTGATGGATTTTGGCCATTGCTTGCCCGTCACTAAAAGGAATAAAGGTTTCTTCTAATGCCCAATCATGGATTACGGTTTCTAGTAGTGACTGTTTTAGGGTTTCCTCGTTTGTTTCTTTTAGTGCGGAAATAGCTACAGTTTTACTGGGTAAATCATCCAGCCGGTGATAATAAGGATTGTCTGTTTCTAAAAGATCAATTTTATTCCAAACCTCTATATAGTTAGGCTGTGCTGCCACATCTTCTAGGCCTATTTCGGCCAGTGTTTTTAACACGTCTCGACGCTGTTGCTCGGTTTCCGGATGGCTAATATCGCGCACATGTAAAATAACGTCAGCGGCCAATACTTCTTCCAGGGTAGCCTGAAAAGCGGCTATTAAGGTGGTGGGTAAGTTGGCGATAAAACCCACCGTATCAGAAAGTACCACTTTCATATTTTTATGCAGTTGCATGGGGCGCATGGTGGGGTCAAGGGTTGCAAACAACAAATCCTTGGCCATTACGTTAGCTTGTGTCAGGTGGTTGAACAGGGTCGATTTGCCGGCATTAGTATAACCCACCAAGGCAATAACGGGTTCCTGTCTGTTTTGTCGATGCAGGCCACGGGTGCGGCGAACGTCTTCAAGCTGCTTTTTTAGCCGAACTATTTTATCGTCAATAATCCGGCGATCCAGCTCAATTTGTCTTTCACCGGGCCCGCCTAGAAAACCGGCGCCACCGCGTTGTCTTTCCAGGTGTGTCCAGGAACGCACTAAACGCGAACGCTGGAACGTCAGTGCAGCCAATTCAACCTGTAGCTTGCCTTCATGGGTGCGTGCACGGCTGCCGAAAATTTCTAGAATAAGTGCGGTGCGGTCAATTACCTTACACTGCAAACGCCGCTCCAGATTTCGATGCTGAATCGGGGAAAGGGAAGTATCCACAACAACCAATTGTAAATTATCGTTTTCTACGGCTTCTTTTAATTCTTCCAAAATACCAGAACCAACATAATAAGCCGGGTTAATTTTGCGCAACACCGTGGTGCGTTCAAAAATAACCTCTACGTCATCAATGGCTTTGGTTAATCCCACAACCTCCTGCAGTTTATTGCGGTCTGCATTGTTATCCAGCGGGCACAGAATGCCCGTTAGAGTTTTTGGTTTTTCGGTAATAATTAATTGTTGCAAGCTTTAGATTTAGGGAACTTGCTGTATAATTACAATGAGATGTCTGTTATTGAGCAAAAAAAACAATTGCGTGCTTATTATCAAAAAGCACGCAAGCGGGTGAAAGACCGTGTTTTCAAAGAAGAAAAAATAAATGAGTACATTTTGCAGTTTTGTCATCTTGAACATAAAAGAATTGCGGAAAAAAGTTCTATAGCTGGATACTACCCCATCAAAAGCGAGGTCAATTGTTTGCCCGTATTAAAAAAGCTAAACAACCCTGCTTTGCCCTTTATTCAGGATAAAAATATGCATTTCCGGCGGTGGAACGGAGAAACTACTGCTGGAACCTATAATATTCCAACCGCCACGGGTGATATTGTGCAGCCTGATATTGTGTTGATACCCCTAATGGCATTTGATGAAAGTGGCACGCGGCTAGGCTATGGCGGTGGTTATTATGACCAAGCTTTAACGCCTGATATGCTGAAAATCGGTATTGGTTTTGCTGTGCAACAGGCTGATAAACTGCCTAAAGAACCGCATGATATACTTTTAGACTATATCATCACGGAAAACGGTATTATGAAAGCGGCATGATTTTATACCCGGCAATTGATTTAAAAAACGGCCAGTGTGTGCGGCTTTATCAAGGTGATATGCAGCAGGCCACTGTGTATAACGACAGCCCCGCAGCACAAGCAAAACTGTTTCAAGATCAGGGCTTTCAGTGGTTACATTTGGTAGATTTGGATGGTGCCTTTGCCGGTGAAAGCCGCAATGGGGAGGCGGTAAAAAATATTTTAGCAGCGACAAATATTCCTGCACAATTAGGCGGTGGTATTCGCACCCTGCAACACATTGAACAGTGGCTAAGTGCCGGTATTCAGCGCGTAATTCTTGGTACTGTTGCCCTGACCAACCCTGATTTAGTAAGACAAGCCTGTAAAAAATTTCCAGGAAAAATCGTTATTGGTATTGATGCCAAAAACGGCATGGTCGCCACAGAAGGTTGGGATAAAGTTGGGGAAACTTCTGCTATAGAGCTGGCTCAAAAATTAGAGAATTCCGGTGCGGCAGCCATTGTATTTACTGACATAGCCAGAGATGGAACCGGGCAGGGCGTTAACGTGACGGCAACCGCCAGTCTATCGGAAGCTGTTACCATACCTATTATCGCTTCAGGTGGTATCGCCGGGTTAAACGATCTAACCGCACTGAAAAAGCATAGCAACATTAAAGGCGCGATACTAGGACGCAGCCTTTATGATAAATCTATTATACCGGAAGCAGCATTAAAACTAGCTGCTTAATTCTTTTGCTAATAGTGTTTTTAGTTGTAGGCTATTATCCTTGGTAGAAACCCATTCGCCATGAGCATAAGTAAAATGATGCGCGCCGGAAACCGGGGAGGAAAGCCACACCTGATTGGTTGGGGCGTGGGCATTAATTACATATTCGCCGTTATCAGTTTCTATATTTAAAATGCCATTATTATAGTCAATATCGTCTAGATGTTCATATTGCTCAAATAAATTCTCAACAGTTTCTTGCGGTGTCATACGAATAATCTAGGCGCGGTTACGGGAAAAAGCTATAGCTAGGTTATGTTACTCGCCATTGATGTCGGCAACACAAACATTTGTTTTGCTTTGTTTGAAGGGAACAATATTGTTACAGAAACGCGTTTGGAAACAAAGTCAGCACACGATAAAACTGTAATTTTAGAAGCGGTAGAAAGGCTTTACCAGCAAGCACAGATTCCTTCTGATTTTCGCAATAGTAAAGTGGTAATTGCTTCGGTTGTACCGGCAATGAATATTATTTTAAAAATTGCTTTTGACGGCAATTGCAAAATTCTAGAAACCAAAGATATTCCCATCATTGTTGATATTCCGAACCCAGGCAGCGTTGGAATAGACCGACTTGTTGACGCTTATGCTGCTAAAAAACTTTATGGTGCCCCGGCCATTGTTGTGGATATTGGAACAGCCACTACTTTTGATGTGATTGATGAAAAGGGAAGGTTTATGGGGGGGGTAATAGTGCCTGGCCCCAAAATTATGGCGGAGGCGCTAAGACATGCTGGTGTACAGCTGCCCGCTATATCCCTGGAAAAGCCACAATGTGCGATCGGTAACTCAACCGTTGCTGCGATGCAAATCGGGGCTTATTGGGGGTATATTGGAATCTTAAAAGAAATTATTAGCCGCATACAACAAGATTTTCTTATAAAGGACGTTGTAATAACAGGTGGTTTGGCGAGTATGTTTAAAGAAGATTTACAAAACGATTTCAAATTGCAATATGATCGAGATCTGACGCTGGTGGGTATACGATTGTTATAAATTAATATTAATACTAGTGTTCCACTTAGAATAACTTTAAAGTCCGCACGCAAATATGAAAAAACTAGAAAACAACAAATTTTACTTTCTTCCCCTCGGTGGGTGTGGGGAAATTGGCATGAATTTTAATGCCTATTACTATAATGGCAAATGGCTGTTGGTGGATTGCGGTATTACATTTGGTGACCCCACGTTGCCTGGCGTAGACGTTATGATGGCGGATCCATCGTTTTTTGAAACACGGCAAGATGATATTGCTGGCCTGGTGGCAACCCATGCACATGAAGACCACATCGGCGCTATCCCGCATCTATGGCCGTCTTTGCGTTGCCCGGTTTACGGCACACCATTTACCCTGAATATTTTAAAAGGCAAACTGGCGGAAACTAGCTTTGGAAACGAGGTGCCTTTACATGAAGTGGCGCTGAACGGCCATGTACCCATTAAGCCATTTGATGTGCAGTTTATTACCTTAACACACTCTATTCCCGAATCCAGCGCCTTGGCTATTCGTACTGATGCGGGAATGATTGTGCATAGTGGTGACTGGAAGCTTGATGAAACCCCTATGCTGGGCGAAGCCACCAATGTGCCGGCTTTAAAAGAGCTGGCTGGTTCCAAACCACTGGCATTAATTTGTGATTCTACCAATGTTTTTGAACCTGGGCACAGTGGTTCAGAAGGCGATGTGGCCGTTGAGTTAGATAAGGTTATTGCAAAAACAAAAGGCAAAATTATTGCGACTTGCTTTGCCAGTAATTTGGCGCGGGTGCAAACATTAGCAGAATCAGCCGCCAAAAATGGCCGCGATGTGGTGCTAATGGGGCGTTCGTTGTGGAAAATGACAAAGGCCGCAAAAGAAACCGGCTATTTAAAAGGCTGTCCTGCGTTTTTGGAAGCTAAAGAAGCGAAAAACTTGCCTAATGACAAGTTACTTTATATTTGTACTGGAAGCCAGGGTGAGCCACGTGCTGCCCTGCATCGTATTGCCACAGGCAAGCATCCTGATTTAAATATTTCCAATGGCGATACCATTATTTTCTCTAGCCGAGTTATTCCCGGTAATGAACGTTCGGTGGGACAAATCCGTAACTGGCTGGCCATTAGGGGTGCGCATCTTGTAACTGAGCGTGACGGCCTTATCCACGTTTCCGGCCACCCGGCACGCGACGAACTAAAAGATATGTACGACTGGGTAAAACCCAACTGCGTCATCCCTGTACACGGCGAAGCACGCCACATGATAGAACAGGCAAAATGGGCAAAAGAAAACGGTGTGCCGCATAGTTTGGTTGTGGGCAATGGCGCATTGGTGCAAATTGATGGTGATGGTGCCCGCTTAATTGAGCAAATTCCCGCAGAGCGCTTAATGCTGCAAGGCAACCGCGTGTTGCCACTATCGGCCAAACCAAGACAAGAATTGCTGCAAACCATGGATAATGGCCATGCTTTTGTTACGGTCGTTATGGAAGATGATTGCACATTGGCGGCACCAGTTGAACTATCAACTCTGGCTATTCTGGAACATGAAGAGCTGCAAGATATTGCCGCCAAACTGGATAGCATTCTGGAAAAAGAACTGGACGGCGTAAAAAACACCAATGCGATAGAAAATATTATCTACCGTACAACCCGCAAATTGCTGCGTGATGAAACCGGTTTAAGGCCAAAAGTTACGGCGCACGTGGTGAAGTTGGAACCGTTTGAGGACTAGTGGATCAAATGTGACACACGAGTCTAAACTTTTTGGAAGTACTATAGGACTTTTTTCAAAAAGTTGAAACTAGGGTATATAATCCGTTAGAATTGAGTAGGTTGTTATGGAACCTAGTATTATTTTATAGCTTACTCAAAACCGTAACACTATCCCCATTAGGCCAACCAAGTCTATCTACAACGTTGAAATATCTTTCCAAAGAAGCATTCACAACCGCAACGGCGGGTAAGCCTGAACTTCCCAAGACTAAAGGCGCGTGGTACCAGTATATTTTATCAATGGCTTGTTGTTGTAAAAAAGAGGCTGCCAGTTTTCCGCCGCCCTCTATTAGCAGGCTATTTATGCCCTGCCCGGCAATATACTCTAAAATTGTATTTACAGAACGGTTGTTAATTTTGGTGTGGTCTAAGCGGATGTGTGTGGGATTTTCCCTAAAAAAATCATCGGGAATTCTTTGCTGATAGTCCATAACAAAAACCGCCTGGTTTTGCCCTGCTAAGCCGGGCAAGCGGCAATTTAAACGCGGCTTATCTTTTAAAGCGGTATTTGTACCAACCAACATAGCATCATATTTCGCGCGTAACAAATGCCCATGTTGGCGGGCTTGTTCGCCCGTAATCCACTGGCTTTCACCAGTTTGCAGCGCAATACGACCATCCAGACTGGTAGCCAGTTTTAAAGCGACAAAAGGCTTTCCGGCATTTAACCGCTGCTGAAATCCCCGATATAAATCATTACAACAACTGGTTATTGTAATACTGATACCGGCCTTTTTTAAAGCTGCTATACCGTTACCATTAGTGCGTTTATCTGGGTCAGTGCTACCAACCACCACTCTATTAACACCAGCGTTAATCAAACGATCAGCACACGACAAACCATCATGCTTTGCCTTATGGGCACAAGGTTCCAGGGTTGTATAAACGGTACAACCACTTTGCAGGTTGCAAGCCTCCTCAGCATGGGGGCGCCCACCTTTACCCGTGCGCCCCGTACCTATCAGAATATTATTATAAACCGCGATACAACCAACAGCCGGGCTGCTGCCGGTATCACCAATAGATTGTTGCGCCAGCCTTCTTGCATGGGAAAGGTAAAATGGGTCTTTATGTGCCACAAAAAATCTATACACTAGCGCTAGTGCAAAATCCACTTTCCCATAGCCGGCGTATTGTTATTAAAATTGGTTCTTCTTTGATCGTTGAAAACAATGCCGTGCGGCAAACATGGCTAAAAACACTGGCGGATGATATTAAACAACTGAGTGCAGAAGTGATTGTGGTAACCTCTGGCGCCGTGGCATTGGGCAGAAAAAATATTCAACAAACAACAAATTCTATTCCGGCGAAACAGGCAGCTTCCAGCATTGGTCAAATTCATTTAATGAATGCTTATACCGAGGCTTTTGAGGCACAGCCCATTGCCCAGGTGTTACTAACCCTGGAAGATACAGAGCAACGCAAACGACATTTAAACGTGCAGGCAACTTTTCGGGAACTGTTGCGCAATAATGTGATTCCGGTGATTAACGAAAACGATACCGTGGCTACGGCTGAATTGCGTTATGGCGATAATGATCGGTTAGCGGCACGGGTTGCACAGCTTAGCAGCGCCGATGTGCTAATTTTATTAACGGATATAGATGGTCTTTATACCGAAAACCCGCAAATAAGCAGCACAGCTGAACATATACCGATTGTAGAATCTTTGATGGCAACAAAAGGTATGGCATTGGATACGAACAGCGATGTTGGAACGGGGGGCATGAAAACGAAATTACAAGCGGCACAACTGGCCAACGCTGTTGGGTTTGATATGATTATTGCTGATGGCCGACAGCTGCACCCGATAAAGGCATTATGTGAAGGTGCAACGCATACCTTTTTTCCGGCACAACAGCCCAAAGGTTCTGCACGCCAGCAATGGCTGGCCGCCATGGTACAACCTTTGGGCACATTACAGGTTGATGATGGGGCAGCCAATGCATTGAAAAAAGGGAATAGTTTGCTACCAGTGGGTGTCATACGTGTTACCGGTGTGTTTGACCGTGGCGACCCCGTGCAGATAATTGATAAACATGGCCATATACTGGCGCAGGGTTTAAGCCGTTACCGCAGCCGCGATGCCTTGAAAATTATGGGGCAACAGGCTGATAAAATAGACGATATTTTAGGCTATTATTACGGCGATACCCTTGTGCACAAAGATGATATGGCTAATTTATGAACCAACAGAATGATATAGATCAATTATCTGACCTTATCGCCCGATTGCCCGGCTTGGGTGGGCGTTCTGCCAGGCGTATTGTGCTACAATTGCTAAAAAAAAGAGAAACTTTATTACAGCCGTTAATTCAGCAACTGCAAAAAACCCACGATAATATTCAGGAATGCAGCGTTTGCGGCAATCTTGATACCCAAAGCCCTTGTTATATTTGTAATGACCCGCGCCGCGAATCGGAAAATATTTGTGTGGTACAAGATGTTGCCGATCTTTGGGCTATGGAACGCAGCCATGCCTGGCGCGGCCTATATCATGTATTAGGCGGGGTAATGTCTGCTATGGCGGGAACAGAGCCGGATGATTTGCGCATTCCACAATTACAGGAACGCTGCCAGCAGGGTATAGACGAAGTGGTGCTTGCCTTGAATGTAACAGTAGAAGGCCAAACCACAGCGCATTACATCGTGCAGCAATTAAAAGATTTACCTATAAAAATTACCCGGTTAGCACATGGAATGCCCATTGGCGGAGAATTAGATTATTTGGATAGCGGTACTTTAAGTACGGCACTTAATGCAAGATTAGTGGTATAGAACAAGCATCTTAAGGTTGATTGTCGGCTATTTAGTGCTTATAAAATCTTTCCAATGCAGGCGAAAAAATTTTTACTACTGGCAAGCTGTGTGTTTATACAGCCATTCACAGTAGAGGCCGCCAAAATTACTTTGTCGAATGGCGATGTAATTACAGGTGAAATTATTGAACGACTAGAAGATGGTTCAGCCATTATTCAACACGATGTTTTAGGTAAAATATCCGTTCAAAAAGCAGAGATTGCCTCAGTGGCGTCTGATGAAGAAATTGCCGAGAAAGTTAAGGAAGCATCAGAAGACAGACCAGATAGCTTTACACTAGAAGGTGCGGCACAGCTGGCGGACGGTAACACCAACCGTAAGCTTTATAATCTGCAAGCCGATTATGAAACGCGTATTAAAAAAAATCGTTATACGCTTAGCGCCGATTTGAATTATGGCCAAAGTGAAGGCGAAGAAGATGTGAACAATAATGCATTATTAGCCAAGTATGACTATTTTTATGCCGAAAAATGGTACTGGTTTAGTAGCCTGGATTATTACAGTGATGATTTTCAGGATATTAAAAACCGAGTATCATTCGCCAGCGGTTTGGGGCATCAGTTTATTGATAATGATATCAGCAACGTGCGTTTTGAATTGGGTCCGAGTATCGTTTATGAAAAAACGGATAACGACGAGAACACTTTTATGGCCGGTCGATGGATGTTGAAAGCCGAACATAAATTATTGCCCGGACGTTTGCACGCCTTTCATAGGCAAACCGGTTTGTTAAGTTTTGAGGATACGCAAGATGTTTCCGTGCGTGCAGAAACCGGCATAAAATTGCCGATATATGAAGGTTGGCACGGGTTTGCACAAATGAATAATAATTGGGAGGGCGCCCCCGTGGATGATCGAGAAGCGTTTGATACCACTTATTTGTTAGGCATAGGGTATGGTTGGTAGTAAATAAGAACTATGTATATATGTAAAGCTTGGGTCATCATGAACGGCGTAAAGGATCTATTTCTGCAATATACGTTTGGTGAAAATACAGATCCTTCGGCTGCACTCAGGATGACGATAGGTTATCTGTGATAGTTGGGTAAAGCCAATGAAACAAATTCCCTTTTTTTTATATGCTACCGCTGGCTTGCTAACACTAAGCCTTATACTTATTCCTTACCTGAAACCCTCTTATAAACAAGCGGCTTTAAACCCCACCATTGTAAGCAATCAGAAAACACAGGCGTTGAAAATGCAAAATGCCGTTCTAACCGGGGATGACGGAAATGGACAGCGTTATACTATTAGGGCGGCAGAGGCCAGTCATCCTGAAAACAGTAGCAACCTGGACAAAGCATTACCAGATATTATGTTAAAAGATATTCAGGCAATTTTAACAACCAACGGCGATGGAATGGTGAAAATAACGGCAGAACGTGGTTTTTTTGAAAGCAATATCAACACATTACTAGCCACTGGCATGGTTTCTGTAAAAAATCAGGATGGCCTAAATGTTGAAACAAAAACTTTTGCCATAGATTTAGCAACCTTGAACGGTGAAAGCGGCGGAGAAGTTTATTTAACAGGGCCAGGCACAACCATAACAGCACCAGGCGCCAAAGTTCTACACGCCGGCCAAAGAATTATCTTTACAGGTAATACCACCGGCAGCATACAAGACTAATGCGATTTTTTTTGCGATCTTTTGCGCTGGCTATGGGGATTGTCAGTGCACCGCTACAAGCTGATTTTGCAAAAGCATTGCAAAGCAACGAACCACTTGGTTTCGAAGCAGAAGGCGGTTTGGAATGGAATAGGGCACGGCAAACCTATCAAGCTTTGGGCGGCGTTGTTTTAAGGAAATCTACCCTGACTGCCAAAATGGATAAGCTGTATGCAGCGCATCAAAAGAATGGCAACGTAGAACGCATAACTGCTGAAGGCAATGTTACCGCCACCTCAGAACAAGACACTTTAAAAGCCGATAAAGTAGTTTACAGTCCTATAGCTGAAACTGTCACACTTAGCGGTGATGTATTGCTAGGCATGCCAGGACAATCATTGCAAACAAAGGGTAGCATACTGTATGACCAGCGCAGCAACCGCATTACAAGTAACAGCCGCACCACTCTAAAAAAAAATGATACACAATTAACGGCTGATAGCATGACTGTTGATTTGATTAAGCAAGATAATAGCACTGCTGTGCAGCAGGCCATTGCAGAAGGCAATGTCGTAATTGCCACCCAAAAAGAACGTATTACCGGCAACAGGGCTGTTTATACCAGCGCAACACAACAGGCAACTTTAACAGGTAATGTCGTTATTCAAAGAGAAAATAATAAAATTACTGGCACCAAAGCAATGGTAAATCTGGCTTCGGGGGTTAGCACTTTAACGAATGAATCTGGTAATAAGCGCGTGAAGGGTATATTACAGTTACCTTAGGGTATGTTATCGGTTCAAAATATTCAAAAATCTTATGGAAAACGACAGGTTTTGCATGAGGTTAGTTTAACTGTTCAACCGGGGGAGGCCGTGGGATTACTGGGGCCAAATGGTGCAGGGAAAACCACCAGTTTTTATTCTATTACCGGTATCATTCAGCCAGATAAGGGTAATATTTTTCTAAATGAACAAGATATCACGGCGCTGCCCATTCATCGTCGGGCGCAGCTGGGTATTGGTTATTTGCCGCAAGAAGCATCTGTTTTTCGTGGGCTCAATACTGCGCAAAATATTATGGCTGTGCTGGAAATTGTCGAAAAATCAGCAAGCAAACGCAAAGAACGCCTGGCAGAGCTTTTAAAAGAATTTTCTATTGAACATGTGGCAAAAACATCCTCTATCGCACTTTCAGGCGGGGAGCGGCGCCGGCTAGAAATTGCCCGTGCCTTGGCGGCTGACCCTCGGTTTTTGCTATTGGATGAACCGTTGGCCGGGATAGATCCTATCGCTATTGCTGATGTAAAAAACCTGATTGCCCACCTGAAAGATAGAGGTTTAGGTGTTTTAATTACCGATCATAATGTTTATGAGATGCTGGAAATTGTTGACCGAGCCTATATTATTTACGATGGCCGCGTGTTGATGCATGGCTCGCCCAAGGAAATTGCTGAGCATCCTGAGGTGCGGCGTGTTTACTTGGGTGAAGGTTTTCAATTAAAGAGTTTTGCCTAGATCATGACTTTCTATTTCCCCTTAACAACAGGCAGGCTATAACAGATTTATGTTCGCCGCCCCCGGTATTCACCGCAATTGGTTAATTGCTTCTGCTGTTTTACACATGGCGCTTGCTATTCTACTTATTGTTGGCTTACCAGAGCGAAAAAAGCCGCTTACGCCGCCGCCGCCTATTATTATTGACCTGGTTGCCATCAGCGACAAAACACGCACACCCACCCTGGCGCAAAAAGAAATTATTACAAAAAAGGTGCAAAAAACCGCAGCACCACCCCCAAAGGCTGCCCCTTCAAAGGCAGAACAGCCACCGGAAAAGAAACCGGTCGTAAAACCGTTAAAAAGCACTTTGGAAAAAGAGCCCCTTAAAAACACGATTGTAAAACCGGAAATTAAACCAATCGAAAAACCCAAAAAAGAGATTGTTGAAAAACCGCCGGTGGTGGCCAAAAAATTACCTTCCGAAATAAAAAAACCGGTTGAAAAAACGCCAGTAAAAGAACCGCCCAAAGCGCCCGTAAAAAAAGCAGAACCACAACCTAAAAAAGAAGTTGTTAAAACACCTGTTAAGCAGCCAGAGCCAAAAAAAGAGGTCGTCAAGAAACCGGAAAAAGTGGCAGAGCCACCCAAAGATTTTTCCAGTCTGATTCGTAAATCTATTGATAACACAAAGCCGACACAAACCAATGGGGCAGGGCAGAAAGCCGCTGCGGCTAGTCGGGAATTATCTGAGGTATTAAGTGTCAGCCAAATGGATGCAGTGCGCCGTCACATCAGCCGCTGTTGGAATATTGCGGCCATTCAAGGCGCGCGCGATTTAGACAAAATCGTCGTTAAAACAGAACTAACCATGAATGCCAACCGCACTATACAAAATTTTCGTATCACCGGCGGCACTGGGCAGTATTCCCCCTTCTATAACCGAATGGTCGAAACCATAGAACGCCTGTTCCAACGCCCCGATTGCCAAACACTGCCGCTCCCTCCCGGCCAATATGACCAGTGGAAACAGTTTCAACTGAGTTTTAGTTTAAAGGATCAGTTGGGGTATTAATGAAACGACTAAACATCTATAGAACCCATTTGATAATTAGATACACGTTGCTTTTTGCGGTTATTGGCCTGCAAATTATATCTTAAAAGCATTACATAATTTATTATGCTTATATCTATAAAATAAGCACAAAGTTCGCTACTTAAGGTGCTAGAAGAGGAGGAGAAGCCGTCATTATGCTTAGCCTGCGAGGCCGTAGTTGAGATAAAGCCTTCCTCCTTTTTGTGCATGCGATAGGCAGAACAGTATAGGAGGCATAAGAGCCAGAATTCATAAGGTTAGCCGAGCATGCTTTTATAGCAAATCAATAGTAAAGGTTAACAAGATGGAGAACAAGGTAATTTTAGGTATAGACGTTTCTAAGCAGAAGCTAGATGTATGTTTGCTGGAGGGAGATAGGCGACAGCACAAGATTTTTCAAAACACAGCTGCCGGCTTTAAGAAGATAAAGCAGTGGGTTGAAAGCATACCATCTGAGAAAGTACATGTATGTTTAGAGGCAACGGGTTGGTACAGTGAAGCGGTTTGTGATTATCTATTTCAGCAGCAATACGCTGTAAGTTTGATAAACCCCGCGCGTATCAAGGCGTTTAGTCAAAGCCGGGGCTGCCGCTTAAAAACAGATAAAAGCGATGCCTACTTGATTGCTTTATTTTGTCAGCAACAAAACCCTACACTATGGCAGCCCTTGTCTGAAAATCATCGCAAGGTACGCCAGATTTATAGAAGTATACAGGCGTTAAAAAACCAGCAGCGTATGTTACAAAACAGGTTGGAACGGGACAACCTACTTTCTCTCATTAAACGAGAGTATCGCTCCTTGATTAAGCTATTGCAAACCAGAATAGACCGTTTGCAAAAAACACTGCTTGCTATTGTGCGTGAAGATGACAACTTACAAAAAGCACATCAAAACCTGATTAGCATCAAGGGCGTTTCAGACCAAACAGCCTTCGGTTTACTAGCCGAATTGCCTGATTTATCTCAGTTTGAACGAGCTAAAGAACTGGCGGCTTTTGCCGGTCTTAACCCCGCACAACGCTCTTCTGGTTCTTCTTTAAATGGCAAGGCGCATATCTCTGAAATAGGGTCAGCTGAATTGCGGAAACTACTTTATATGCCCTCTCTAGTTATCAAAAATAGAAATGAACACTTCGCCCACTTCTGTCAAAAATTACAACAAAAAGGTAAGCCGCCTAAGGTCATTATCATCGCAGTTATGCGTAAGCTAATACACATTATCTTCGGTATCCTGAAACATCACCAACCTTTTAATCCTATGGCTTTGTTACCCTACAAAAAACTGACTTCTTGACTTGACTTTAAAGACAGTATCTCAACTTTTAAGATATAATTTTCGGCTCAATACCCACTAAAAATCAATCGCACATTAATTGTCAAATGGGTTCTATACAACGCTATCCCGTCAACTTAAAAAACTGCATCATGTGCTGTAGTTGATTAGCCTGATCGGCCATTTGTTGTGAGGCTGCGGTGTTTTCTTCTACCATGGCGGCGTTGTTTTGGGTGGCCTCATCCATTTTTGAAATTGTGGTGTTAATGGCTGTAATTTCCTGTGCTTGGCCAGTACAACTTTGTGCAATGTTATCAACCAGGTCAGCCAGTTTTTGAACCGCATCTAGAATTGTTTTCAGGCTTTCGCCAGATTCTTCGGCTACGCCTACGCCAGAAGCAACTTTTTCAGAAGCTTCTGAAATTAAACCTTTAATTTCCTTGGAAGCATTAGCAGAACGAGCCGCCAGTGACCGCACTTCGGCGGCAACCACGGCAAAGCCTTTGCCCGCTTCTCCCGCTCTGGCGGCTTCTACGGAAGCGTTTAAAGCCAACAGGTTTGTTTGATGTGCAATTTCATCAATAACTGTAATAATGTTTTCAATTTTCTGGGCAGAACTGTGAATACTGTTCATTGCAGCCACAGTTTTACTAACGGCAGAAGTACCATCTTGGGCGGCGATACGAGAATTAGCGGCAATATCACAAGCTTGGCCGGCATTTTGCGCATTAGATTGCACGTTGCTTGTTAGTTGTTGCATAGATTCTGTGGTGCGTTCCAGGGAATTTGCTTGCTCTTCTGTACGTTGTGCCAAATCAGTAGACGCCGTGGCAATTTCGCTGGCACCCATGGAAACATTTTCAGACGCCAGTTGAATATCTTTTACCAATTCACGCAGCTTTTGAATAGTGCCATTAACACCGGTTTGCATGGCGGCAAAGTCACCATTATAATTGCCTTGCATTTCCTGTTGTAAATTCCCTTCCGATAGGCTTTGCAAAGTGGCAACACAACGATGGATAGGTTCAATAATCGCATCCATCAAGCCATTCATGCTGTTGGCTAACTCCTTGTAAAAGCCGCTAAATTTAGAAGTGTCAATCCGCTCATCCAGTTTTCCATCACGGGCAGAGTCAATAAGGTTTTGAATGCCTTGCTGTGCTCGTTTTACCGATTCTTCGTTTTGCATTTCTTCGGTAATAATACTGAAGTTAAAATAGGCACCGCGCAGGTTTTCTTCTGCATCATATAACCCTTTTGCTGTAAAGCCGGCCCATTCACCATTGCTGAAATCAAGCTCTAGTGATACTTCTTGTTCTGTCGCTAATTTCTCAAAGGCAACATTGAATCTGGTATCTAAATCCTGAATATTATCGCCTGTGTCAAATTGCTCTTTGCCTAGCGTTTCCAACCGGTTCTTGGCAGCTGTGTTAATATATTCAACAGCGCCGTCGGTATTGAATTGAATGACTGGATAGTCACTGGTCATTTCGTTCATTAAAAGGTTTTGGGTAACGGCATCGCGTAAGTCGGCCAAGTTATCAGCCATTTGACCCAGTTCATCTTTTTGCCCTGTGCAGGGAATAGTAATAGCTGTATTCTTTTTTGCTAGTTCTTCCATAGCCAAAGCCATTTGCTTTACTTTTTTTGAAATAATGCGGCTGATGTAAATACCACCTGCGGTTACCAGAGCAATAACCAGTAAACCGTTGATGATAGATTTATTCCGTAAAGCCACAACATCGGATAAGATTTCTGATTCATTGACAGAGCCAACAATGCCCCATCGTATACTATTAAAATCTAGTGCGGTATTGGCTGCAATATCATACTCGTTCCCCACTTCGTAAATGCCGTAACTTGTTTCACCGCCCAAAGCTTTTTCTACATAGGGTGCTGTCAGTTTTTTAGACAATATAGTGGATTCTTTGGAAAGACGACTATCATTACGCATTAAACCGTCGGCACCAACAATACTAATCTCGCCTGTCTCGCCCAGGCCATCAGCGGCTTGCATGATGCTATTCAGGTTACCAATGGGCATTTGGTAAACAAGTGCACCTATACGGCGGCCATTTTCAAATAATGGCATAGAAATAAAACTGGCTGGTGCATCGGCGCTTGGGGCATAGGGTTTAAAATCAAAAAAGCTTAGGTTGCCTTCTTCGGTGCTTGGCGACATAGCGGCACGAAAGGCATTGCCTAAATCGGTATCGCGCCATTTGCCATCATTTAAGTTGGTGGCATAGTCTAGCTCTTTAAACACGCTATAGACAAGATCGCCATTTGTATCGAAAAGGAAAATATCATAGTAGCCGCGCTCATTTAAAAACTTGCGAAACCAAGGATGATAGCGGCGGTGTACATTGCTGTAAACGCTACCATCACTGGCGGCGTCTAGCTTTTCTTTTTCGCCTAATGCGTTAGGATTATTTTCAATGTAGGCATCTTGCAAATATTCGGTTTTGTTTCCCTCCAGCATATTCCAGGCAACATTAAAATCGCCAAGGGCATTTAAAACAAAGGGATTTTCAGCATTAAATTTCATATCTTGTTCGATGGATTTCAAATAAGCCTGCAATTCGTTTTTACGCGATTGAACCAAGGCTAACATTTCTTGTTGAGCCAATTTTTGCAACGCTTTTTTCGCATCGCTATAGTTGCTAATTCCAACGGCAAGCCCACATACTAGGGCAGATAGTGCAAACGCAATGGGTAACTTGCGCGACAGCGGCAGGTTTTTTAAAAATTGTAACACTCGTAACTCCATCTATAACAATCTTGCCCCAGCATAATCGGCAAGTATTAAAAAAATGTTGTGCTTACAATTTACTCAACTTTAAATAGAGATTTTTGCAAAAGAAACTTTATGGCACAGTAATAAGTGCCACACTCGTAAACCCTGCAGCACGCATATTATCCATCACCTTCATCAGCTTGCCATATTCCAAACTACCATCGCCACGCAGTTGAATCACTTTTGTTTTATCGCTGTTCGTGGCTTGCTGTAATAATTCTGGCAGTTCCTCTAGGCTGGTTTCCTGGTTGCCCAGGTAAACTTTTCCGTCTTCCTGAATAGAAACGACAATCGGCTTTTCAACACTGGTGCTGCTGCCACTATTGGCCGCCGGTAAGTTTACATTAACAGAAGTGGTTAGCATGGGCGCTGTTACCATAAAGATAATCAGCAAGACCAACATTACGTCCACCAGCGGTGTAACATTAATCTCTGACATGCCACGCCGTTTTCCACGTTTTCCTGAACTCATTCCCATTGTATTACCCTTATGCCGCAAATGGTTGGTTCATTAACTGACGAGAAACAACAGCCGCCATTTGATCCGCAAAAGTTTCTAGCTGCGCAATATAACGATCCAAATCATTGATTAAACGGTTATAGGCAACTACTGCCGGAATAGCAGCCACTAGGCCAATAGCCGTGGCAAACAATGCCTCGGCAATACCTGGTGCAACCACATCAAGCGACGTGTTTTTAGAACCGGCAATGGCAGTAAAACTATTCATAATACCCCATACCGTACCAAATAAGCCCACAAAGGGAGCCGTAGAGCCCACCGTGGCCAAAAAGGGTACAGAGCGTTCTAAATTGGCTGTTTCCTTGCTAATAGTTACACGCATCACGCGTTCTATACGATGAGAAAGACCAATTTGCAGGCCATCGCTGTTGTTGCTGGAATGTTGCCATTCAGCCATGGCTGCGGCAAAAACATTGCTCATCGGGTCTGGCTTTTTCTCGCTTTGTACTTGTTCATAAAGCTCCTCTAAAGAAGAAGCGCTCCAGAAAGCTTTTTCAAACCGGCGGCTGCGGCGAAATGCTTTTTTATACTGCGCAGATTTTGCAAAGATAATTGCCCAACTCCATACGGAGGCAGCAACTAGGCCAATCATTACGGCTTTTACAACGATATCGGCTTGCCAGAAAAGGCTGGCCAAAGAAAGGGATTCAGGTGTCATAATACCTGAATAGCAAAGTGCTTTCCAAATGACTATACTGGAATCTATGAAATCGTTACTAATTGAAACGGCGAATCATTCCGGTGCATTTTGCCTTATAGAAGATAATAAGATTGTTCTTACAAAAGAACTGAAGGCAGGAGAGCATGCGGCTGCACTACTACCTAAACTTGTAAAGCAATACATTAAGATAGATGAAATAGGTTATATTTTTGTATGTAATGGACCAGGCAGCTTTACCGGTATTCGTGTAGGATTGAGCCTTTCTTATGGATTATCTTTTTTAAATAATATTATTGTTTTTCCATTGAATTCACTGCAATCATTATCCTTCCACTATAAGTTTAATAAAGTTGTAATGCCCGCAGTGGGCGGAGGATTCTTTAAGCAAAACTTTAAGAATGATTATTTAACACCAGCAGATGATATTGAGCATATTGCCATTTCAGAAAGTAGCTTGGCGCCGCCAAGCATGGCGATGTTGGCAGAAAATGCTATGGCACTTATGCAGCAGTCAAAAATACCGCGACTGCAAAATCCTATTATGCCGCTCTACGTTAAACCTTGCTATGCCAAGGCAAAACGCTAGAATATTCCTATGCGTTTTACCATCATATTGGCTTTAGTTTTTTTAACCGCCTGCACAAAAACAATCGACCCCAATGTTTATGAAGATATGCAGGTGGGGCAAGTGGCTGATACCTATCAGGCCGTTGTGCTAAGTGTGCGGCCTGTAACAGTAAAAGCGAACGATGACAGGCTAGCGGGAGGCTGGGGAACCATTGTTGGTGGTACTGCTGGTGGATTCGGGGGGAATACCATTGGTAAAGGAACGGGCAGAACAGCTGCCACGGTCGGGGGTGTTGCACTGGGGGCGGCAATTGGTTCTTTAGTAAATTCCGAACTTAGTAAGCAGCCCGCATTAGAATACATTATAAAATATTGGGATGCCAAAAATGTAAGTACCACCAAAGGCGAGATTTATGGCGATCCTTTGAAAAATGATGTGAACAAGGCAAACGAAAAGCTGCTAACCCTTATTCAGGGGCCGCAAATGCAATTGCAACCGGGGCAAAATGTTTTTCTAATTATTACGCCTTCCGGTCGTGCTCGCATTATTGCCGATCAATCGGGCGCACCACAGGTAAATCAAACAGTTATTGATAAGGTTACAACTGATTAGCCCAATGACGCCAATCGTATCCATTCAGAATTTAACAGCAAAGTTTGGTGATAAAACCGTTGTTGATAATATATCTTTTGACATTGCCCGGGGAAAAACCACGGCCCTGGTGGGGGAAAGTGGTTCAGGTAAAAGCATTGCTACGCTTTCTTTGTTAAAACTATCCACCGCCAAGATAAGCGGAAAAGCCATTTTTGAAGAGCAAAACCTGCTGGAATTATCGGAAAAGAAATTACAGGCCATTCGTGGCAGTAAAATATCTTTTGTATTTCAGGAACCCATGACGGCGATGAACCCCTTACACAAAATTGGTAAACAGCTGCGCGAGGTGATGGAATTACATGATGCTATTTCAGAAAACTTAATGCAGGAGCGTTGTGTCGAATTACTAACACAAACAGGCTTAAGAGATCCTCAGCGTATTTTAGATGCCTATCCGCATCAGTTATCCGGTGGCCAACGACAGCGTATTATGATCGCCATGGCACTGGCCAACGAACCTTCACTAATTATCGCCGATGAGCCCACGACAGCATTAGACGTGACCACTGAACAAAAAATTCTGAATATTTTAGCACAGCGACAAAAGCAGCAAAAAATGGCGTTGCTGTTAATTACGCATAATTTGCATGTTGCAAAAAGAGTGGCCGATGAAGTTTTGGTAATGCAAAACGGAGCTATTGTCGAACGCGGTAAAATCAAAGATGTGTTTGAAAACCCGCAGCATGAGTATACAAAAATACTATTGTCTTCTGTTCCTGAAGGTAGTGTTTCACCTTTAAATAGTAATTCTAAAGAATTGTTTAATATTAATAATCTATCGGTTGAATTTTCGTTAAAGAAAAATATTTGGGGGAAACCGGTTCAATGGTTAAAAGCAGTAAAGAATGTTAATGTAATGGTTAAAGAAGGTGAAACGGTTGGTGTTGTGGGAGAAAGTGGTTCGGGAAAATCAACATTAGCCTTTGCCGCTATCCGTCTGCAAGATAGTCAGGGAGAAATTTTATTTGATGGTGCTGATTTAAAAAATATGAACGCGCAACAAATGCGCCAGCAACGCCAAAACATACAAATTGTTTTTCAAGACCCCTTTGGTAGTCTTAGCCCGCGTTTAACAGTGGGCACTATTATTGGCGAAGGATTGGCAAAAATGCCTAAGGCAGAACGCCTGGAACGTATTCACCAAGCGCTTGAAGAAGTAGAGCTGCCAACAGATGTTATCAACCGTTATCCACATGAGTTTTCTGGTGGTCAACGTCAACGCATTGCCATTGCCAGGGCGCTGGCTGTACGCCCTAAACTTATTGTGCTCGATGAACCTACTTCCGCCCTAGACGCCGCAACGCAAGTGCAGGTGTTAAATCTGCTAAGACGCCTGCAAGAACAGCACAAGTATAGCTATTTTTTCATTAGCCACGACTTGCGGGTGGTAAGAGCCGTTTCGCATCGTATTTTAGTTATGCAGCAGGGCGAAATTGTCGAGCAGGGGGAAACGCAACAGATTTTTGATAATCCACAGCATGCCTATACAAGAATGTTATTAAAAAGTGCAGCTTGATTATATAGCGCTTCCAAAATAAAACCGTGAGGGGTTGCGAGCGGCGCAAAATTTCGCTTATGTATCTAGGATACACTCCGCTTAATTTTTACTTGCTCTGGCCTCCACGGATTTATTTTGTAAGCACCATATGCCCCCACTTTAAAACTGAACAGTATAATTAACCGTCATTAAATGGTTGCGATAGTCAAAGTCTTCTTTTTCGGCGTTAAAGCCTTCGCCTGTCATTTCCGCACCCTCTGTTGCAAGGTAACGATAGCGTACGCCTAAATCAGTTTGTGGGCTAAGCATGTAATTTACACCAGCCGTTCCCTGATAGGCAAAGGCAACATCTTCATCGTCTAAAGCCTTACCCGTTGCATTGGTTCTAAAGTTATCGGCATTCAGGTATGCGGCACCAACACCAACACCGTAGTAAGGCACAAAGCGGCTATTGGTATTAAACTCGTGATACATATTGGCCATAACGGTACCGGTTTTCAAATCACCGTCAGAGCCGGATAGTTGTACGCCGCCAGCCTGATGGCTATCTACTTCGTTTTCGGCATAGCTTGCCTCTAGACCCAGTTTTACATTGTCAATAAAGGCGACTGGCCCTATATTACGGCCAAATTCAACACTGCCGTGTAAGCCAGAATCAAAGTCTGTTTCTACATCCACACCAGGTGTGAAATTAAAGTCAGCATCATCCACAGAAGATAGCCCTACATTTACGCTGGTATAAGCCTTGCCAATGCGGCGATTAAAAGCATCACTGAAATAATTGTTATCATAATAAGGCTCTGCATGAACGGCACCAAAGCCAAGCAAGCTGATTGCGGTAAAAGATTTTAAAAAATAGTTATTCATGGGATTCTCCTTGTATTATCGTAAATAAACAATTGGTTTATAAAGAAGCTATAAGGAAATAATAGCTAGTTGCCTGTGCATGTAGTCACTATTCATAGATATTAAAATCGTTTCACACGTGTTTACCTGCCTGGTTATTTGTTGTTATTAGTAGCGATATAAACAGATATAAGAGTATCGCGATAATTCGAGGAATGACTTGTCAAAGCATCCTCTGCCTTCTATGGGTTGTGAAGGAATGGCAAAAAATATGTCTGACGATAGCAACACAACACAGGTATTATTAGGCCATGAACGCCCTGTATTCCTAATATCTTTAGGTGTGCTGGGTATGCTGGGCTGTTTGGCTCTTATTGGGGGCTGCATTATTGCGGAATTTTATGTTCCAAATTATAACTGGGTTACAGACACAATCAGCGATCTTGCTGCTGGTGAAAAAGGATTGATTATGGATGTTGCTTTGTACGGGTTCGCTACAGGTTTGTTTGCTATTGCGCTGGCTGCATCACATGCTTTTATTGGTAAAAAAAGCTGGTCTTTTGGCATACTCTCGCTAAGCACACTTGCGGCGCTAGTGATAATTGTAGCTGCCAGAAACGAATATGGCGACAATGATTCTGAGGGAATTGTCATTCATATGTATCTTGTCTATGGCATTGGCATACTTTTTTTAACAACCCCCCTTTGCATAGCTTATGGACTTTCCAATGCCTATAAGAAAATAAAATGGATGCTTGTGGCGTCTGCAATTGTTTGGGGAATTGTAGCACCCGTTTTTTTGTTTGTGCCAACAGATATTGATGGCTTATTTGAGCGTGTTTTAGGCCTAATCGCTTGCACTATTGTTGGTGTGTTAAGTTATTTGTTCATAAAACATGGATATCACGCTTTAAAGCCTGATTCGTAATCTTGTGTAAAGGCGTTTTTCCAGAGCCGCCCAGCTAATTATACAATCAGCTATATAACACATTCTCATTGCCTTAAAAAAGCTTTATACACAGGCCATGACTACAAATATCCGGAATTTCTCTATTGTTGCCCATATTGACCATGGAAAATCAACATTGGCGGATCGGTTAATTGATCTGGCCGGTGCTATAGAAGCCAGAGACATGCAGGCGCAAATGCTGGACAGTATGGATATTGAGAGAGAGCGTGGTATCACTATTAAGGCGCAAACAGTACGTCTTTCTTATAAGGCTAAAGATGGCCAGCAATATCAATTGAATTTGATTGATACACCGGGGCATGTGGATTTTTCTTATGAAGTAAGTCGCTCGCTTAAGGCCTGTGAAGGTTCCTTACTTGTTGTTGATGCAACACAGGGGGTTGAGGCACAAACGCTGGCCAATGTTTACCAGGCCATTGATAATGACCATGAAATTGTTGTGGTACTAAATAAAATGGATTTACCCGCAGCAGAGCCAGAGCGCGTACAGCAACAAATAGAAGACGTGATTGGCATTGATGCCAGTAATGCCATTGCTATTTCCGCCAAAACAGGCATGGGCGTTGATAATGTCCTGGAAGCCATTGTGCAGCATATACCAGCCCCATCCACCCCAAAAACGGATAAGTTACAAGCACTGTTAGTAGACAGCTGGTATGACAAATATATTGGTGTTGTAACGCTGGTACGTATTGTAAGCGGCAGCCTGAAAAAAGGTGACAAAATTCGGATGATGGGTACGGGGGCTGTGCATATGGTGGATCAGGTTGGCATGTTGACCCCCAAAGCTGTGCAACTCGATCAATTAACAGCTGGTGAAATCGGTTTTATCATTGCCGGTATTAAGGAAATTTCTGATACCAGGGTGGGGGATACAATCACCCAGGATAACAATCCTATTGAAAAAGCTTTGCCGGGTTTTGAACCTGTAAAACCAGTGGTATTCTGCGGCCTGTTCCCGGTTGATGCTTCCGATTTTGAGCATTTGCGTGATTCTTTGGGTAAACTTGCGCTAAATGATGCCAGCTTTGTTTACGAACCGGATACCTCTGCTGCGTTGGGCTATGGTTTTCGTTGCGGGTGTTTAGGTTTGCTGCATTTGGAAATTATTCAGGAACGGCTGGAACGAGAATTTGATTTAGACTTAATCACCACCGCGCCTAGTGTTGTTTATAAAATTTTCAAAAGAAATGGCGAGTTGATGGAGTTGCATAACCCGGCGGATTTACCCGACCCCACCCATATTGAACGCATTGAAGAACCCTGGATTAAAGCCACTATCATGGTGCCAGATGATTATCTGGGGGCGGTGTTAAGCCTGTGCACGGAACGACGCGGCATTCAGGAAACCCTAACCTATATCGGTAACCGCGCCATGGTAGTTTACAAGCTGCCCCTGAACGAAATTGTTTTTGATTTTTATGATAAACTAAAATCTGTTAGCCGCGGTTATGCCAGCTTTGATTATCAAATAGAAGATTATGGCGAAGGCGATTTGGTGCACCTTTCTATTTTAATTAATAGTGAGCCCGTAGACGCCCTGGCCATCTTGTGCCACCGCAGTCAATCAGAAAGACGTGGGCGTTCCATGTGTGCGAAACTAAAAGAACTGGTGCCACAACAACAATATAAAGTGCCCATCCAGGCGGCAATCGGCGGCAAAATCATTGCTCGCGAAACCGTGCAGGCATTAAGAAAAGATGTTCTGGCTCGCTGTTATGGTGGTGATGTAACCCGAAAACGTAAACTTTTGGAAAAGCAAAAAGCCGGTAAAAA
The DNA here is from genome assembly GCA_963706365.1 of uncultured Alphaproteobacteria bacterium. Classification (GTDB taxonomy): domain Bacteria; phylum Pseudomonadota; class Alphaproteobacteria; order JAJTHO01. The sequence goes on from OY970150.1 coordinate 1,855,871, forward strand.
ACGCATGCGGCAATTCGGAAAAGTAGAAATTCCACAAAGCGCATTTATTCAGGTTTTAAAAGCGGGGGATTGATAAAAATTGTTTAAAGTGCTATTAATTTGAATGCCTTCTACAGCTCAAATATTTGATTACGTTATTGAAAATAGAGAAAGATTGAATGCGTTCTTTGATAATAAAATAGATTTGGATGCAAATTCTGCTAGTGATGACGATGCCATTTTAACGCTAAGTACTACAAAAAATTCTGCCTTAACTGCCACTATCCTCGCAAACGCAGCATCTGCTAGACAATCGCACCAACATAAATATGTTTTTATTAATCTTGGCGATATGGGGGTGTCTTTTAGGTACGATAGCGAGTTTAATAAATATCCCAAACAGTCGTCATGGATGATGACAGTAACGAAGAAGGGAAAAGTTTTGAATACATATTTTGATAATCTTGAAGAAGCTATGTCCAATAAATTTGACAGTGATCAAAATACAGTAGCTACTAGGTTTTTAAACGATTGTATTGAGTATTCAAGGACTACTGATAGCAAGATGGATAAGACAAATCTTTTAGAAAGAGAATGGACACTGAAAATGCAAAGCTATTCCCCGCTTAGAGCTTACGCCAAAACCCTAAGTAGAATATAATTTCAGAATTCGCTTAGACAGGAGGTTAATGTCGGCAATAAAGAGTCTAGAGCGGGAGGTATCTGGATTATGTTCGTAATCTTTGGAGAGGCGTCTTTGCCAGTTGATCCAGCCGAAGAAGCGTTCGACAATCCATCGTTTTGGTATAACAATAAACTTTTTGCTATCAGGGCGTTTGACGACTATCAGGCGTTTCCCCCGGCTTTTGCGGTAGAACCATGTTTGCAGTTTGCCGCTATAGGCACCATCGGCCAAAACAGCCTGTAACCGGGGCTGTTTGTACAATTCTGCTAGTAGCGGTTTGGCGCCGTCCCTGTCTTGAACGCCAGCGCTATGCACGCTTGCCGCCATCAGATGGCCGGTGATATCAACAACTATATGGCGTTTTCGACCCTTAGTTTTCTTGCCAGCATCATACCCGCGCGCCCCCCTTTTTGCACCGTCTTGACAGACTGTGCATCAATTATCCCCAGTGACGGTTTCTCTTCCCGGCCTTCCAGCCGCCGCAACTGCCTGTGCAGCTTTTCCTGTATACGTTCAAACAAGCCATTGTCACGCCACTCATAGAAAAAATGCCGCACCACCGCTTCCGGCACCAAATCATTCGGCAGCATATCCCACTGACACCCCGTGCGCTGCTGATAACGTATAGCGTTCATTATCTCTCGATTTGAATATATTTTGCGACGCCCCGTCTTATATACCGGAAAAGCATGCGCGATCAGAGCCCACTCCTCATCTGTTAAATCTGTTTTATACGACATCGTCTACTCCCAGTTATATGTTATCTTACAACATCTTATAAAATATCTCACACAGCCATACTATAATCTATATGCGATGTATTCTTCCTTCTTATTCGCTTCTTAGTTTTGGCGTAAGCTCTTAGTGGTGTGGAAAAATTTAGTAAATCAGATATTGTAGAGTTTTTTAATATGTTGAACAGCCTTCAACAGGGAAAACTGGATATTGCTGTCATTGCGGCAAAAACAATTCCAGAGCGTTAGGATAATTGCTTTAATGGATAACACAATAAATATTGGCTATGTTATTACACTGCCTTTTCCATTTGATGAAAGTTACAATTATTACCTCAAAGAACACAGAGGCTTATCACTTGCATCGGGTAAGCCGATTAGATTTTTTTCTCCTAAAGCAAAAGATGCTAAACACTTGTCGTCGCAAGAGATATCTGAAGCAAATGATTTAGAATACCATTGCTTAATTGGCGATACTGATAATTACGAGGAAATTTTTGAGGCGCTGCAAGGGAACATCAATGTTGAAATACTCAACGAGTGTATATGTAATGATGAAGCATTAGGTGCTGAGGAAGCAGAGCTTTTAATTGATGCAGTAGGGAGTTTTTTAGAAAAAAATGACCAGGTGCTGATTCAAAGAATCGTCAAAGAGAGTCAACTGGACATACAGCAAGACCCTAATGATAGAAAAAACCATATTAAAAATGCATTAAACGCAATATGCTTAAGCTATTATTCAGAAATGATGGATTTGCAGGTGTTGCATGCTTCCAATATGGGTAAAACCGGAACACTGGTGCATCAAATTGCAACCTGCCTGCAAAATCCTGATATCATATGGGGTGGATCAACTGGAGTGGGCGATATTCAATTTACCCCACCATGGCGGGTTTATATGAATGTAACAGGCGCAAACTATATTGTTGCACAAGGGCAGGAGGCTGTGAACGAAATTATAAAAATATTTTCAGATGAGGACAAGGATGCTCTTAAGCAAAAAATACCTGTTATTCCAAGAGGGGTGGATGTTGATCAATTCTTACCAGGTGAAAAAACTGTTGCTGATAAACCATTAAGCCTTATCACGGTAAGCAGGCTTGTTACAAGAAAAGGGATAGATACCGTTTTGGAAGCTATAAAGTTATTGAAAGATCAATACGGTAGAAATGATATCAAACTAAAAATTATTGGTGAAGGTAATGATGGGCAACGGCTTAGAAATCTATGTAATGATTTAGCGATTGATGGCCAGGTAGAATTTTGTGGCGCAGTATTGCACAGCCAGATACCTAGCTATTTGCAGGCCGCCGATGCGTTTGTTCTAACCCCTTACAGCACTGAAAAAGAGAAGGAAGGGGTTCCCAATGTTGGTATGGAGGCGTTAGCTTCAGGGCTGCCTATCATAACTTCTGATGCCGTTGACTATAGTACAAACATTATGTCTGGGGAAGAAGCGGTAGAATGTATATTCACTGTTCCAGAACAAAACCCCGCGAAATTAGCCGCATGTATAAATGATCAACTTAAAGATTCAGAAACATGTGCTACCTTCTCTGTGGCAGCTAGATCAATTGCTGAACGATGTTTTGATTATAAAACTAATCATGCGAAATATTTTGGGGTTATTTATTCAGCATATGAAGGCAGAAATTTGGAGCCTGCACAGCAGTCAGGTTATTATGATCATTGTGCTGTTGTTCTTGAAGGAAATCTTCCAGAATCTGGTTCAAGATAAGTAATTGGTTGTCAACAAATAACCTTACAAAAACAGCAAAAACTGTTCCATAACAGCCTCTTCTGTGGCACAGGCTCTTAAGCTGCTATAAACTTCCTGCTGGTTAAGACCTCTGGTCATGCTGGCTAAGAAAGGTAGGTGTCTGGCACCGGCACAACTGGCGGTGACCGGGGCTGTCATAAAAAAAACCAGATCTATTTCATTATCATATTCATCCATAATCGGTGTATCAAGACGCAGAAAGAAACTATGGGTTTTTTTTAAGCCGATTAGCCGGACGGCTGTAACAGCTACGCCATTACAGCCAATTAACGGTGCAATACGCTCTCGCTCTGTTAGGGCAGAAAAAATGACTTTCTTTTTATAGCCGGTAACAGATTCACCAATATTGGCCATTTTAACCAGCAATTGCGCTTTGGTTTTGGCTTTTAAATCAAGATAAATATGAAAATTTGGCAGCTTGGCAGCGCGGTTATCATTACTGATGGTGCTTTGACTATTAATATTAATGGCTAAAACAGCACTTTCATTAGTAGAAAGCAGTGCGGGTGAAAGTTCTTCGCTGAGCATACCGTTAATAACTAGGCGGCTTTAGTGTTTTTTTTAGCGTACTCACACATCTCCGGGTCAATCCAACCAATATTACCATCTTGTCGTGTGTAAATAACGTTCAAGTGCCCATTTTTTTCATTGCGAAACATATACAAAGGCGCATTTTCAAGATCCATACGCATAACAGCGGTACGCACCTTCATGCTTTCAATCTGATGATTGTTTTCCGCAATAACAACCGGAAGATCTTGCTGTTGATTTTCCTCATCGGCATCGTGCTCCGGGGCAAACACATATTCCGTAGCCCTAATGGCATCGGCGTTATTAATAGCATCGGCCAGTTGCTCAGAGCCCGCCGCGTGGTGGTTTTGCAAGCGTTTCTTATAACGACGCAACTGCTTGGAAACTTTATCCAGGGCATCATCGAAAGAAGCGTAGGCTGTGGTTGCCTCGGCTTCACTTTTAATGGTAATACCAGTGCCCGTACCGATTAAAATATGAATGTTCGTTTGAAACAAGTGCGCATGTTTGGAAAAAACAACATTGCTATCGATGCTGCGCTCAAAATACTTGTTAACAACTTTCTCTAATTCATTTGTAACATAATTTTTCAAGGAATTACCAATATCCATGCCTTTTCCAGCAATTTTAATGTCCATGTTACAAAATCCTTTTTCTTATAAAATTAGTTAACACTAGGTTATCAAAAAAAATACAGGGGGGCAATGCCTTTTACATAAGCTGTTAAGTGAATGTTTATTCATTTGTGCTTTAAATTAATCAAAAGTTATAATAAGTTAGCGCCGTCGTGGATACTAAAACAAAATTACAAGAGGCCGCCCTTGCCCTGTTTACAGAACAAGGTGTAGCCGCAACAACCATCAGCCAGATTGCAGGCCAAGCAGGGATAGCCGAAGGCAGCCTTTACAGGCATTATGTGGGCAAGGAAGATTTAGCCAGAACGCTACTAACTCAAATCAGCGAGCAAATCTATTTAGATATAGAATCGATTGCCGCTGAAACAACCGATATGGAATCATTCATTTCGCAATTGGTATTCTTTATGGCCACGTTGTTTGATGAACATCCCAACCGGTTTAAATATATTTTTCTTTCTTATACTAACCGAATGTTATTAATTAAAAAGCACCCTGAAAATATTTTAGCTAATAGACTTAGTGATTATTTCTATCGCTTTGAAAATCGCAAGCATCGTAGTGCGGGTATAACGGCGGCGCAAATCTTTGGCGCTATTCAGAATACGGCGGCCTATTGCGGGGAGCAAGAGCAACCGCTCGCTGACTATTGTGAGGCGCTAATTCTGGCCAGCTTGCGTATTATTAAAGACTAAGCCATAGTGCGACGCTATGGCGTATGCGATAAAGAAATTAGGATTAATTGCCGGCAATGGCTGGCTGCCTGTGGCTATTATTGCGCATTGCCAGCAACAAAATATTCCGTTTGTTATTCTGGCCATTGCCGGGCAAACCCCCGATGATCTTATTCAACAACATCCACACCAATGGATAAAATTTGCCACCATAAGCCACACATTTAATATAATGGAACAAGAGGGCTGCAGCCATGTCATGATGGCTGGTGGCATGAAGCGCCCGCGTCTTTCAACGTTGCGCCCCGATAAAAGAGGCCTGAAACTATTAGGCAGGTTAGGTTTGAATATTGGCGATGATACCCTGTTGAAGGCTGTAACCGCTGAAATTGAATCCGCTGGTTTTCAGGTAATAGGGGCGCATGAATTATTGAAAGATTTATTACTACCCGCAGAGGTTTTAACGAAACAACAGCCCACCACACAGCAGTGGCAAGATGTGGTGCTGGGCTTTCAGATTGCCAAGCAGATTGGCGCCCTGGACATTGGCCAGGCCGTTTTGATAGAAGAGGGTAGGGTATTAGCGGTTGAAAACGTGGCTGGAACAGCCGCCATGCTACAAGCCATGCAACCCTATGCCAAAAACGCTGTGTTGGTGAAATGTGCCAAGCCACAACAAGAGCAGCGGGCTGATTTACCCAGCCTGGGGCTAGAGACAATAGAGCAAGCCCACCAATGCGGTATATCGCTTATTGCCGGTGAAGCCGGTAAAACACTTTTGCTACAAAGTGTCGAAACCATAAAGGCCGCAAAAAACTATGGTATAATTTTGCTAGGTCATTCATTTTCAACTTGATTCCTAAACCCCATAGCCTATACCCTAATCCCTACCAATGGACAGGTGGGTGAGTGGCTTAAACCAGTTCCCTGCTAAGGAACCATACGAGATAATCGTATCGAGGGTTCGAATCCCTCCCTGTCCGCCATTTTCCTGTTTTTCTGAATATTTTTAAGGCCTAAAAGCCAGCATTTCCCTAGCTTTAAAGCCATTTTGATGTCCATTAGTGTGTATTGGCGTGTTTTTACATCCGAATGCCCTTTGTTTCCCCGCAATGCCATCGTGCAAGACGTAATAACCAGTTTACCACCAAAGGCATAGAAGCAAAGCACTGGCAAACCACACAGCCAATAAGAGAGGTTTTCAAACAAGCCTTTGCAAAGGCCAACATACCCTACGCCAAACCCCACACCTTGCGCGACACATTAACCCATTATGGTATGAAAATTTGCAAAACACCGGAACAATTCAAAGCATTCAGTCAAAATTTTGGGCATGAAAACGTGTTAACAACTTTCAAGCTATGGCGAAATTGACCCGTATCAACAAGGAGAGATATTGGCACAGTTGGGAGGTGAGGATACTAATAAGTATACCATAGAAGACTTAACAAAGGCCTTGGCTAAAAAAGGGATCCTATAATATCTTTTTAATACACAATAAATGCCCCCTCATACCCCAGCTTTTTGGCCAGCTCTGGATGCATAATAAGGCGGGTGTTGTTGAGGGTGTCTTTATCAATGATAATATCTGTTATGTCGGTGGCGACAGGGATGATGCCTTTTTGGAAGACTGTTTTGTTAATGAAGTTGGCGGCGGTGTTGTAAGGGTTACTGCGGTTAAGTGGGTTGAGGTTGTTATTGGTTAGATCATTGCTACCGCGTGATCCTCTAATGTTTTGGCTAACTTGTTCTACGGTGGCAGGCAGGTTGATAGCCGTGGTAATGGGCTGATTCGGTGTTGTTACTGGTAGCAACGTTAAGATACCGTTTTGGTAGGTAAAGCTATAGTTTTGGGCTTGGGCGTTTTGCGCGGTAATGGCATAGGTGCCGGCGGGGCTGTTGAGGCTGGCAGGTGTTGTAACATTTAGATTGTTGATAACACTTTCACCATCATTACCCTTCAAACCGGTAACCAGATAGGTAAAGTTAGGATTCGGCTGGCCAACCTGGCGGCTGGCATCATTGACATCAATGGTTAGGTTGGCTTTAGCAATGCCCAGGCCATTGTTTAGCGTGTTGGCGATGAAGCTATAGTTACTGGCGTTCAGGGTGCCCGTGCTAGCAGTAATATCTCTAGTACCTGCATTAATCTTATCACTGGCTGAAACAAGACCACTACCCGATACAACACTGGCGGTATCGCTGAACTTAAAACCGCTCAAGGTGTAAGCGGTATTATTAAACTGATTGTTGCTGGCGTTATAGGTATAATTTTGGGCTGTCGGTGTTAAAGTTAGCAACGCTTTGCTAATCTCAAAGTCAGCACTGTTATAGCTAAGACTATAATTACTACCCGCTGTCAAGCTGCCCTGATTAATAGCATATAAGCCCGCATTCTCGCCAGCCGTTCTAGCCAATGCCCCACTGAACGTATCACTGCCAAACAGGTTGCCACTGGTGATGCTATAGCCATAACTGGCAGGCTCAGCATCGCCATAGACTTTGCGTTGATTGGCACTGGCGGTAATGGCTAGAGCAGCAGGAGTGATATCAGCAGTGCTGCTGGCGGTGGCATCAGCCAGGGTATAGTTACTAGCATCTATTCCCCCTAAACTCAGGCCACTGATAGCAACAGTCTTACCCGTGCCAACATTCTTATTATCGAAGTTGCCACTGCTACTTGCCACACTTAAGCTATCACCACCAACCATGCCGGTAAAGCTGGCAGTGCCCACATTCAGGCTGGCGGTGGTGAGGCCGTCATACACTTTGTTGTTGGCGGTGATGCCAGTAATAGCCGTGATGGCTTTCGGGTTGATGAGATAGTCACCGACCACACTGTTATCTAAAGCGACGGTATAGCCTAAAGAAGAGGTTAAGCTGCCTGTCAGGGTGATATCTTTAGCCGCACTAAAAGCATCGGCGGTATTAACACTGCCCAGCGCTATACTATCAATAGCAAAGCCCAAACCAGTGGAAAGACTATTGTTAAAGTCGGTGGTGGAATAGCCGTCTGTCGTTAAAGTGCTAACATCGCTGCTGTTCACCCCGTAGGCCGTGCCAAACAAGGTTACAAATTGGCCAACCCCGTTGTAGGTGTAGGTTTGGTTTAGGGGAATCAGGCGGATGGTACCAGTAACAGGGTCACGATAGAATATGTAGTTGCCAGTAGCATAGGCAGAAACATCATCGCCATAAGAGATATTGTTTTGAACGGTGGGGGCAAGATTGTTTAGGATGCTGCCAGCATTGCTATTGGCGTAGATCAGATACCGGCCATTAGGGCTGGAAAGTACGCTGCCAGCAGCAGCGGTGTTGTTGTTGATAAAGTTATTGGCGGCTGCCAGCAGAATGCTGTTACCCGTTGCACTGCTGGTTAAGGCACCACTGGCACCCAGTATAAGATCTTTCCCTGCCCCAGCCGCCGTTAACCGCGCTGTTGCCAGATTAAACGAAGCATCTGCATTTCCCATCCCCGTGCTGTTATCCCACCCTGCAAACACATTGATTTTACCCGCACTGCTGAACGTGCTGTTCAGGGTGACATTGCCCACTGAACCCAAGGTAAACGCATTAGTGTTCGTAGTGGAAAACGGGTTGCTCCAGAGCATGTCTGCACCCGTGGATAGGAGGGTGACAGAGCCGCCGGCTAGGTTGGATTGCAGGCGAGTAATAAAATTGGCGTTGTTGATGTTAAAACTGGTTGGATCAGGCGTATCGTCCGCAAAATCTAATGAGCCTGCCAGAATGCGGACGTTGGCGTTGCTGATGGTGCCGCTATGTGTTCTATGTCCTATGTAGGCTCGGTCATTGTCAAAATTTATAATACTTAATTCACCCCCCGCACTGACACTAATATTACCTAAACGATTGCCATATGCCGCATCGACATTATCATGTGTACTAACTGATCCATGACCTATAGCGACATACTTTTTACTATCATTACTTGATGCTTTAAGGAGTATATCTTGATTAATATTTACAGTAATATTACCAGATGCCGTTAAGTTAAGATTCTCAGCATAATTGCTAGCATGGCCAATCTGAGCTTGTGTAAATCGTTCATTACCTGAGATCATGATTAAGTTGTTGGCTTCAATATCAATATCCCCTGAAAAACTTGCAGAGCCTGATCCTAAATTTGTTCTGCCATGTCCTATAACAGCGCTTGCATCTATTCCGCTGTTGCCGTTTAAAGATAAGGTTCCACCAACTTCTAATTTAATATTTCCTGATTGGTTAAATATTCCGCCCCATCTATTACCAATTTTTGCTAATGAGCCTTGACTTGTACCCGCATGGATATCTAAATCACTAATTGTGTAAACAGATATATTGCCTGTTGTGTTAGTATACTCTCCACCTACTACAGCATAACGGCCACTTACACTTCCAGCGCCCCTTAAAGTAATTTTATTACCAACAATATATGTTTCTCCATTTTTTGTCCCAACGGCAACACCTTGCACCCCACTGGCCGTATTCACAAACACACTCCCCGTATTCGCCCCCGCCCCATCATTATCCTGCCCATAAATCGTGGTGGTGTCCACGGGCTGCGCCAGAATATTCGCCATGTTAAACGTAGCAGGCGCAGCACTGGCTTCGGTGGTGCCATCCCAACCGGCCACTACGTTTACATCCCCACTGCCGCCGTGTTGCACAGAGCTTAGAAAGGTGATGTCGCCTTGGGCTAAGAAGGTGTAGGGGTTGCTGCCGCTGCTGGTGGTGATATCGCCGCCGCTGATGGTGAGGTTGTTGTTGCTTTTGAACAGGGCAGCACCCTGCAGGCCGTTGAGGGCGGCGGTGGTGGTGAGGTTGCCGGTGGTGCTGCGGGCTAATAAGCTGCCGCTGGTGCCGGTTTGGATATTACCGCCCAGTGTCAGGCTGCTGCCGGTTAAAGAGATGGCTGCCCCCGCTGCCGTGGCGCCATTGCCAGTGGTATCCAGGTTCCCCAGGGTCAGGCTGCCCCCCGCGCTGGCGGTAATCGTGCCGCCATTGGTGCGCAGGGTGTTGGCGGTGTTCAACATGGTGATGTTGCCGGTGGTGGTGGTCAGCGATAGATTCCGCCCGGCACTTAAGGCCAGCACCCCATCGCCGCCATTGGCCGTTAGGTCATTAATGGTGATGGAATTATCCGCCACCAGGGCAATATCGGCAGTTTGCGAAAGGCGTTCCAGATAGCCCTTGTGGAACACGGAATAGCCATCCGCCGCCATGGCTTTCGCTGCTTCGGTAGCGCCCGTGCCAGGGGCGGTTAGGGCGATGTTGTATTTGGCGGATTGGTATTGGTTTAGGAGGGTGGAAGCATTATCTGATAAGCTACTATTATAAGCCAATAGCTCTCCAATATTGCCTACTAGTAAGTCTCCATTTGTATTCGCCAATTTTTAAATCATCATTCTGATTACTGATACTATTTACAGTGTTGGGAGATGTCGAATTTAGGGTACTATCTAAATAAGCCCTAACATTCGAACCCGGTGTCCATCTACCACTATAAATATGTTGTCCAGTGGTGCTACCTGTATAATGTGCAATAGTGCCTGAGGTAAAACGTTCCTCCATTTTGCTGAAGATTGAATTTTAAACCTGGATTATTGAGTTCTCCGAAACCCCATTGTCTTTTACCACCAGAGACACTGTATTTCCCAATTAATCCACCTCTTGTGATTGAGGCGGCGCTATACATTGTATAAACCAGTAGTATTACTATAAATATTTTGATCTCCTATTATAAGCTTATGATTTCCATTAAAGTTTATTTGGTTTCTACCGTTAAATCCATTTGTTATCCACAACGGTCTATTACTAACAGCCCCCTGTGTCGCATTATTCGGAATAGCCAAGCCACTCTTATCACTCCACTGGCTCACCAGTCCGCGATACAACGTTTGCGCACTATAAGTAGTCGTCAGGTTCTCAACCGTATTGATGGTACAAGTGGTGGTACAGCTAATACTATCAATTGTATACGTATCGTTGCCAAGCGTATTGGCCGTTGTCGTGGCACCAGCCGCCGTAAGGCGTATCCTCGCCCCCACAGCCAGACTACCGCCCACATTGGCACTAGTGGTAATAACTTTCGTGCCGCTGCTACCACTAGCCGTGGCACTGCTCAGCCCATCCGTATCATACGCCAGCGTCACCGTACTAGCATCACTGGCATCCAGCCACAGTTGCAGGTTAGCCGCAACGCTGGCGTCATTGGGGGCGAAGTTACTGATGACAATATCAGTAGGGTCTAACAGCAAGGTTCCTTTTTTACCGCTGCTGTGTTGTGGGGTTAGATCAACGGTATTGGCCTGCATATCCAGATAGCCTTTACCGGAGACTTCTACAAAGCCACCATTGCCATCTCTGTTCCCCCTCTGGCAAAGATACTGCCATAGAAGTAGGTATCCCCATCCGCCCAGGTGACCATGTTGCCGCCATCCCCCCGTGCATGGGCATCAGCAATCAGTAAGGTATTTTCTCCCACGATGGTGGTTTTGGCGTTGGGGGTTTTTAGGTTTTTGACAAATTTTCCGGGTAGTGGCACTTCCGTGGTGCCGC